>CAWEJO010000007.1:0-252496 GCA_963809375.1 uncultured Chloroflexia bacterium | reverse complement strand
AGGCCGGCCGCGGCCGCCCCGGCGTGGCCGCCGCCTCGACCGGTGCCCGGCAGTGACGTGAGGTTTGACGCGGCACCTGACCAGGCGTCGGGCGTGCCTACCGCGCGCTGACCGCCGAGTAGATCGAGCCCAGGAACCTGCTCGGGACCGAGGCGAGGCGGCGCGTCCCGTAGAGGTCGGCCGCCGCCGCAACGGCGACCCACGTCTCGAAGGAGATCGGGAAGGGCACCCAGGAGTTGCCCTGGTCGGTGTCGTACTCCACGAGGACGAGGCGGCCGCCCTCGCGGAGGCAGCCCCGGACGACCCGCAGGACGGCCAGCTTGTCCTGCTCGAAGTGGAGCGAGTTCGCCATCACGACCCCGTCGAGTGGCGGCAGATCCATCGGCCGGCCGAAGTCGGCCCGCAGCTGGAGCACCCGCACGCCCGGGAACCGCTCGCGCACGACCCGCGCCTGCTCGCGCAGGGCGGCGGCGTCCCGGTCGACGGAGTGGATGGTGCCGGCAGGCCCGAGGAGATCTGCGAGCGCGAGGGTGAACGCCCCTCGACCAGACCCGAGGTCGGCCCAGACCGGCCCGGCTCCGCGCACGCCCTCGCGCAGGAGGTCGATGTGATCCCGGTGGTCCATGGGCGTCGAGTATGCCTTCTGGTCCGGCCGCATGGGCCGACGCGTCCAGCCGCAGGCCCGATGCTCCCGGTCGCGGCCGAAGGGCTGCTGCCGCCCGGCCCCGCCACTCCGGCCGACATGGGCGACGTGCGGGCCAACCGGGTATATGCTCCGCCGCGTCACCCGCGTGAAGCGTCCCCCTCGCGGGTGCCCGCCCCGTCCCGCGGCCCAGCGGGTTCGGCCGGCCGTCGATTGGCGTGCATGTGCGCCTGCCTCCGGGGACGGCCGATAGAGGTTCGCCATGTCGTCACTTCGTACGACCGCGGTGGCCATCGGGGTCGTGGCCACGGTCCTCCTCTTCTGGATGGTCAATCCCTGGGTGAGCGTGCCCGACAGCCTCGACGCGATCGTGACGATCGCCTTCTGGGTGCTGGCCATCGCGCTGGTGGCGGTCCTCTACCGGGACGCGCGCGCGGACCCGTCCGCCGGCGAGGTCGAGATCGAGGGCCCGCAGTTCGCCCGCTTCCTGTTCAGCAACTCGCGGGCGGGCCTCGTGTGGCTGCCGATCCGCCTGTTCATCGGATTCGCCTGGCTCGAAGCCGGCTGGCACAAGGCGACCGGCGGCGGCTGGCTCGACGGTGGCGCCGCCCTCGCCGGCTTCTGGAAGGGCGCGGTCGCGATCCCGGCGGCCGGCCGCCCGCCGATCACCTACGACTGGTACCGCGACTTCCTCAACCAGCTGATCTCGAACAACGCCCAGACCTGGTTCGCGCCCCTGATCGTGGTCGGCGAGCTGATGGTCGGGCTCGGCCTGATCCTCGGCGTGCTGACCGGGATCGCCGCGTTCTTCGGCGCCTTCATGAACATGTCGTTCCTGCTGGCGGGCTCGGCGTCCACGAACCCGATCATGTTCACGTTCGCGATCGGGCTGATCCTGGCGTGGAAGGTCGCCGGGTACTACGGCGTCGACCGCTGGCTCCTGCCGCGCCTCGGGACCCCGTGGCGGCCGGCTGTCACGCCGAAGAAGGAGCTGCGCCCAGAGCCGACCTGATCCCGGCACCTGCCGGCCGATCCGCGCGCTGCTCACGCCGAGATCGGCGCACGGCAGGCTTGGCGCGCCTGCCGGCGATCCGCCGGGATCGGGCTGGCGAGATCGAATTGGGCCGGATGGCACTGGCACGTCGCCGGCGAGCCATCGACCATCCCGCTTTCCGCACGCGTGGAGGAGCGTCCCATGGCCGACCTCGCGACCATCTTCACCGGCATCCGCTTCGAGAACCCATTCCTGCTGGCCTCGGCCCCGCCGACCGAGTCCGAATCCAACATCCTGCGGGCGTTCGAGGCCGGCTGGGGCGGCGTCGTCACGAAGACGATCGGCCTCCACCCGGTCGTGAACGTTCGCGGGCCGAAGACGACCTTCCTGCGGGCCGACATCCAGGGTTCCAGGCTGTCGATGGCCAAGCGCGCCGATGCCGCCCTGGTGGCGTCGTGGAACTGGGAGCTGATCTCGGACAAGCCGCTCGACTGGTGGATCCCCAGGCTCGAGGCGATCAAGCGGGCGTACCCATCGCGCGTCCTGGTCGCCTCGATCATGGCCGGCTCGGGCACCGACAAGGAGCTGGACAACTGGCAGGTCCTGACCCGGGCGGTCCAGGACGCGGGGGCCGACGCGATCGAGCTCAACTTCTCCTGCCCGCACATGGACCGCGTGGACATGGGCTCGAACGTCGGCCGCGACAAGGTGCTGTGCTCGATCTCGACGCAGGTCGTGAAGGCGGTCGCCAGGGTTCCCGTGTGGGTGAAGCTGACGCCGGCGACGGCCGACATCGTCGAGGAGGCCGGGGCGACGTTCCTCGGCGGCGCCGACGCGGTCTCGTCGTCGAACACGTTCCCCTCGCTCCCGCCGATCGATCCCGCCACGCTCGACTTCGAGATCAACGTCGACGGGCTGGTCTCCCCGGGGGGCCTGGGCGGCCCCGCGATCTTCGCCCAGTCGCTCGCCAAGATGGCCCAGATGACCCAGGCGTTCCCGGATCGGGCGTTCTCGGGGATCGGCGGGATTGCCGACTTCACGCAGGCCCTGTCGTACTTCCTGATCGGCTGTGGCACGGTCCAGGTCGCGACGGCCGCGATGCTGGACCACGCGATCGGGCCGAATGTGATCAGGGCGCTCACGTCGGGCATGTCCGAGTTCCTCGACCGCATGCCGACCGCGGCTGGACCACCCTCGACGACTTCCGTGGCCTGCGCCGCGGCAGCGTGGTCCCCCACGCCCGGATCGCGCGTCCGGACGTCGCCGGCTACCACGGCGGGTACGAGGATGCGCCCGAAGGCTACGCGTCCGATCCCGTCCTCGCGTAGGGCGGCGGGCTCGACCGGGCCGCGTCAGGGCGCGGCCGACGCCGGGGCTTCGGGCGAGGGCGACACCGACGGTGGCCGGCTGCCCGGCGACGCACCGCTCGTCGGCGGCGTGGCGGTCGTTGACGCCGGGCTGGACGGGGCCGGCAGGCTGCCGGGCAACGGCAGCGACGGCGAGGGGGCGGCGCTGCCCGGGTTGAGGCTCGGCGCGGGCGATCCGGCGACGGTCAGGATCTCGTGGCAGAGGAGGCAGGTGGAGTCGGCCCGCAGGGCGTGGTCGATCGGCAGGTTGCCGACCTCCTGCGACTTGTGGCAGTCGCGGCACGACAGTCGCGCGTCGGCCTGGTGCGGGTACTCCGGCGGCGCCAGGGTCGTCGGCTTGTGGCACAGCCAGCATTCGTCCTCGTTGCGGCCGACCATGCTCGTCGGCAGGTGGGCGACCTTGCCGTGGCAGCTCAGGCAGTGCTGGTTCTGCAGCTTCGAGTGAGGCTGGGTGATGGCCGGGCCCGCCGGGGCGATCTTGTGGCAGTTGAGGCACTCCTCCTGGGGGATGCCGGCGTGGCCGGGGGCGGACCGGCCGAGCTTCTCGTTCGTGTGGCAGACGAGGCACTCGCGCCACCCGTCGAGCGGATGCCCGATGGCCGGCACCGGCTTGAGCCCGGCCTCGCCGCCCGTCTCATGGCAGAGCAGGCAGCTGTTGCTGGTCGGGATGTGGGCGAGGCCCATCGGCATCAGCGTCGTCGGCGAGGCGGACGCGACGGCCACCTCCTGCGAAGGATGCCCCGCAGTGGACCGCAGGGAGTCCACGACGACGACGATCAGCAGGGCAAGCACGAGCGCGATGTTCGCCACGATGAGCGCGCGGATCCAGCGGTCGATCCGGCCCATCAGGGGCGGGCCCCCACCGCTTCGAGCGCCCGGGCAAGGAGTGCGGAGTCTGTCGCGGCGGCGAGGTCGTCGAGGCGGCGGGCGAGCAGCGCGATCGACGCGATGGCCGCCGGGACGGCTGCCCGGACGGGCACGGACAGGTCGAGCCCCGCCGCGATCTCGCCGGCCTGGATGCCGACGAGGGCGATCGCCTGGGGAAGCGTGTCGAGGAGGCGCGCGAGCGCGAGGAGGTCGCCGAGGCCGGCCCGGTCGCCCACCCCGCCGGAGGCCTCGAGCGGGTCGCCGGCACTCGACGTGCGGAGGTCGTCGGCGCCGGCACACGACGCGAGCAGCTGCTCGGGGCCGTCGACGACGATCGTGCCTGGCGGAAGGTCCCGGTCGACCGCGTCGACGAGGACGATCGCCCGCGCGCGGCTCACGAGCGGGAGGAGCCCGAGCCCGACGGTCCCGCCGTCGACGATCGACGTGCCCTCGGGAAGGATCACCGCGCCCCGCTCGACGCGATCGAGCAGCTCGCGGATGACGTGGACGCCCACGCCGTCATCGCGGAGCAGGACGTTGCCGACGCCGAGCACCAGCATCGGATCGTCGGAGGCGGTCATGCCTCGTCCTCGAGGAGCTCGGGCCCGCCGTCGCGCGACTCGAGCACCTCTTCGCGGGTCGGGTACTTGTAGCCGTTGAAGATGCTCGTCATCAGGCCGCCCTTCTCGAGGTTGTCGACGAGCACGCAGCTGTACACGTGGAAGAGCGCGATGGCGATGATCGCCCACATGGCGACGTGGTGGACGAGGCGCAGCATCTGCGGCCCGACGAGCTCGCGGAGCCAGGCGAACAGCGTCGCCCCGGGCTCGGCGCCGAGCAGCCCGTCGAGCGCGAACCCGGTGATCACCTCGACGAGGAGGAGGGCGAACAGGATGAGGTAGGCGGCGGCGGCCAGCTGGTTGTGCCCGAGGACCTTCGGGATCTCCTTCCGGATGAACAGGTAGAAGCCGGCCTGGCGGAAGACCTCGGTGGCCTGGAATCGCGAGGTGGGGATGAACGCCGACCAGCGGGCGAAGCGGTTCCCCGCCAGCAGCCAGATCGTGCGGACCAGGCCCGAGACCAGCAGCGCGATCGCCGCGACGATGTGGACGAGGCGGACGGTCGTCATCACCGAGCCGCCCGGGGGGATCAGGAACGGATCGGCGATGTAGAGACCGGTCAGGCTCAGCACCACGATGCAGCCGGCGGTCACCCAGTGGGTCATCCGCACGGGGATCTGCCAGACGTAGAGGCGGACCCGTTCCTCGTGGGCGGCGTGCGAGGCCGGGGCCGCCTGGACCGCCTGCGATTTGGGCGTCAGGGTGCCGCCGCCGGCTCCCGCCGCCCCGGGGTCGCGGTCCGGACGGCCGGGCGCCTCGAGCGCGGCCGGAACGACGGCCCCAGCGAGGGCCACGGCGTCGACCGGCGCGGCATCGCCACGACCGGCGGCAGGGGTGGCGAGGGTGCCCGGCAGTCCCGTCATCGCTCCTCCCTCAGACCACCCGGATCTCGATCGGGCCGCCGCCGCCCGGCCGGTGGGCATGCACCGCGCAGCCGGCGCACGGATCGAACGAATGGACCGTCCGCAGGATCTCGAGCGGCCGGGTTCGATCGGCGACCGGGGTCCCGATCAGCGCCTGCTCGAGGGGGCCGCGGCGGCCCTGCGCGTCCCGCGGCGACCCGTTCCAGGTCGTCGCGTCCACGACGGCGTAGCGCGAGATCCTGTGGTCGCGGATGCCGACCCAGTGGCCCACGGTGCCGCGTGGCGCCTCGCCGAGCGAGAAGCCGCTGGGGTCAGCCGGCCAGGACGCGGGGTTCCAGCGGCTCACGTCGGCGAAGGCAAGGTCGCCGGTGGCGAGGTTCGCCCGGAGCTCGCCGAGCCAGCCGCCCAGCCGGGCCGCGACCACCTGGGTCTCGACCGCACGGGCGATCGTCCGCCCCAGCGTGCTGACCAGGCCGTCGACGCCGACATGGGCCCCGCTCGCGCTCGCGTCGAGGGCGGTCCGAACGTCGGCGTGCCCCTGGACGTACCCGACGAGCATCCGGGCAAGCGGCCCGACTTCCATCGGTTCCTGGGCGTAACGGGGCGCCTTGAGCCAGCTGTACCTGTCGACGCCCTCGAAGGTCGTGACCGGCGGCCGCGGCCCGCCATAGCGCGGCGCGACCGGGTCGTCCCACGGCGGCCGGGCCGTGGCCCCGGTCTCGTCGGTGTAGTGGGCATGCGTGATGTCCTCGGCGATCGCGGCCGGGTCCACCTGGCCGGGCGTCGCGAGGTCGCCGCCCGACACCCGGCCTCGGGCGAAGAAGAGCGCCGGCGCGTCGGTGTCGTCCTCGGGAAGGTCGCCGGCAGCCAGGAACGAGCCGATCCCGCGACCGATCGTCGACCATTCGCGATAGGGATCCGGGAGCAGCAGGACGTCGGGCAGGTAGACCTTGTCGACGAACTCCTTCGCCTCGCCCAGGAGGATCTCGATCGAGGCGAGCCCGCGCTCGCTGATCGCGGCGGGCGACTTGACGTCGACCTGGGGATGCTCGCCCAATCCGGCCGAGCTCGGGCCGCCCCACGTGGGGGCGACGGCCATCCCGCCCACGAGGTAGGTCTGGGGATGCGGGCTCTTGCCGCCGACCAGGGTGTGGATCTGCATCACCTGGGTCTGCCAGCCGAGCGCCTCGAGGTAGTGGGCCAGGATGAGCAGGTCCGCCTCTGGCGCGAGCTGGTAGGCCGGGTGGCCCCAGTAGCCGTTGGCGAAGAGCCCGAGCTGGCCGGACGCGACCAGCGCTGCAAGCTTGTCGCGGACACCCGCGAAGTACGCCGGGCTCGCGTTGGTCCAGGCGCTGGTCCGGTGGGCGAGCGCCGAGGTGGCGGCGGGATCCGCCTTGAGCGCCGCCAGCACGTCCACCCAATCGAGCGCATGCCGATGGTAGAACGACACGACGTGGTCGACGACCAGGGTCGTGCCCGCGAGCAGGTTGCGGAGAAGGCGGGCGTTCCTGGGAACGCGCAGGTCGAGGGCGTCCTCGACGGCCCGTACGGACGCGAGGGCGTGGACGCCGGCGCAGGTCCCGCAGATACGCTGGGCGAACAGCCAGGCGTCCCGCGGATCGCGGCCCCGCAGGACCTGCTCGATGCCGCGGAACATCGTCCCTTCGCTCCAGGCATCGGTGACGGCGCCGTTGGCGATCTCGACCTCGATGCGGAGCTGGCCGCCGACCCGGGTGACGGGATCGATCACCGTGCGGGCCACGTCAGGCTCCCTCCGCGGGGGGCGTCTCGCCGGCGCGGCGGCGATGTGGGCGCCGGCGGTTCGGACATGGGCGGCGCAGACACGGGCGCCGCGCTCACCGGGGCCGCGGAGGCGGCGCAGCTCGCGCCGCGTCCGCCGCAGGCGCCGCGGACACGGACGGTTCCGGCATTGGCGCCGCGGCCGCCCCATCTGCCCTGCGGCGGCGCTGCGACGGCGACGGCCACCTGGCCCGCGGCGGGCTCGGCCGGCACCAGCGCGCCGACCGTCGTACGGGCGGCATCGCCGACCGTCGCTCGGGCAGCATCGCCGACCGTCGTACGGGCGGCAGCGCCGCCAGTCGCACCAGCGGCCCCGGCGTCCCCCGCGCCGGCTGCCCGGGCGGCCCTCCCCGCCCTGCGCCGCGCCAGCGGACCGCCGACCTGGCTGCGGGCGAAGGCGATCGACCCGTGGAGCATCGTCACGCCGACGACGCCGCCGACCAGCACCTGGCCGATGGTGTCCGCCGAGACGCTCGGGAAGAGAGGCACCGGATCCGGCAGCCGGTGGTAGAACGGGCTGTAGGCGTCCAGGAACCGGGGCATCGTGCAGCCGATGCAGCCGTGGCCCGCCTTGACTGCCCAGCTGGTCCCGTCCGCGTAGCGCTGGGTCGGGCAGTTGGCGTACGTCTCCGGACCCTTGCAGCCCAGCTTGTAGAGGCACCAGCCCTTCTGCGAACCCTCGTCGCCCCACGCGGTGACGAACTCGCCGAACTCGAAATGGGCCCGCCGCTCGCACTGGTTGTGGACCAGGCCGCCGTACGCGAAGAGCGGCCGCCCGCGCATGTCCGTCGCCGGGAACTCCTTGAACGTCAGGTAGTGGACGACCGTGGCCACCAGGTTGTCGACGTTGAGGGGGCAGCCGGGGAGGTTGACGAGCACGCCCCCCGACACGACCGAGGCCGCGCCGACGGCGCCGGTCGGACCGCCGTTCGCCGAGGGGGCACCGCCGTCGAAGGCGCACGAGCCGACCGCGATCGTGGCGAGCGCGCCGGCCGACATCTCGCGGACGATCTCCTGGAGCGGCCGGCCGCCGACCATGCAGTAGACGCCGTCATCGCCGGTCGGGATGGCGCCTTCGACGACCAGGAGGTAGCCGTGCGGACTCTTCGACACGGCGTCGGCGCGTGACTGCTCGGCCGCGGCGCCGGCCGGGGCCATCAGCTGTTCGTGGTAGTCGAGCGACACGAGGTCGAGCAGGAGCTCGGAGACGGTTGGGTTCGTCGCGCGCAGGAACGTCGCGGTGTTGCCCGAGCAGGTCTGGCCGCGGAGCCAGACGACGGGCAGGCGGGGGGCGGCGGCCACCGCTGCGGCGATCCGGGGCGCGTAGCCCGCCGGGAGCGCCAGCGCGGCCGCCATCGCCGCCGAGAACTTGATGAACGTTCGGCGCGACACGCCTCGACGCGCCATCGCGGCGTAGATGCCGTCATCAAGCCTGGTCATGCGGGACGTCACTCATCGGGTCGGGTAGCCGGAAACACGGCTCCAAGGCGCCCGGGGACGCCAGCGGCGCACTTGTTGCCAAGACGACTATGGACGACCAGTGCGCCCGCGCGGTACAGGCCACAGGTCCCTCTCGGGGGAGCACAACGGCATCCTGTTGCGACCCGGCCGTGCGGATGCGGGCGGGGCCGCGGGCGGGCGAGGCCGAAGGCAGGCCGCGGGCGACGCCGCTGGGCGGGCGGCGCGAGCCGCCGATGGGCGGGCGGGGCCGCCGGGCGGGGCCGCGGGCGGGCGGCGCCGGGCTGTCGGTGGCCGGGCGGCCGGAATTGCCCGCCGCCCGAACACGCCTCGGCCACGGCGCGGCCCTCGGGCAGGCGGCGAACGCCGTGCTACGCGGCGACGGTCGCGCGGGCCCCCTCGACCAGGTCGGCGATCGCGTTCCGATCGCGGTCGGACAGCCGGCCGTCGCGCGATCGGAGCTCGAGGCGGACCCGGGCGTTCGTCCGGGCAAGCTCACGGCGCATCGCCGAGAACATGCTCCCGGTGGCGAGGGTGTACGTCGTGAACAACCCGACCACCGGGCGGGCCAGATCCGGCAGGTCGCGGGCGAAGGCGACCCACGGCGTGTCGGGATGCTGGCGCACGACGAACCAGCCCTGCGTCCAGCAGCCGAGGAGCACGAGGTCGAACGATCCCAGCGCCGCGAGGTCGCACTCCCCGATCGAGGTCACGCTGGCGTCGACGCCAAGCGAGGTGAGGTGCGCGGCGATCTCCCGGCCGTAGCGCTCCGTCGTGCCGGTATGGCTCCGGAACACGACGGCCGCCCGGAGCCGGCGCTGCTCGGTCATCCGGCCGCTCCCGCCTTCGGGTAGCTGCCGTTGATCTTCTTGATGAAGGCGTGCATCCGATGGAAGACCGGCGTGCCGGGCAGGAACATGAACGGGCACTGGCCGTCCACCACGTCCATCCCCGCCGACTTCGCGAGCGCGACGGCGGCCGGGCTGACCGCCCCGGGTCCGCCGCCCGCGCCGCGGTGCATCCAGGCATGCTGCACGCCGGCCTCGATGCAGTCCTTGACGACCTGCTCCGTCGCCGCGGACGGCGTGAGGATCACGACGCCGTCGACCGGCGGCTGGATGTCCTGCACGCGCGCGTAGGCCTGCCGGCCGTCGATCTCCGTCGCGCTGGGGTTGACCGGCACGACGTCGTAGCGGCGGTCGCGCAGCTCCCGCCAGATCGCGGTCGAGAAGTGCTTCGGGTTCCGGGAGACCCCGACGACCGCGAGGCGCTTGAGCCCCCAGAATGCGTCGATCTGCTGCGTCGTGGCCATGACCTCACCTCGGAACCGTTTGGATGATCGCCCAGTGTCGGGCGGTATCGGGCCGCCCCACCAGTGCCGTCCGGCCTCGGGTCGCCGGAAGGACGGACTGCCGACAGCCTCTCAAGACGACCCTGCCTGCCGCGCCTACCGCGTCGCCGCGGCCAGCGGGCTCCCGCCGGGCGCGTCCCCGGCGGGGAGCTCCTGGCCTGCCGGCGCGTTGTAGCGGCGGTACTCGGCTGGCGACATTCCGCTGGACCGGTAGAAGACGCGGTAGAACTGGTTGAGGTTCGAATAGCTCACCGCCCGGGCGATCTCGGCGACGCTGCAGTCCGTGGCCAGCAGCAGCCGCTTCGCTTCGGCGACGCGGACGTTCGTGACGTACTCCTTGAAGCCGACCCCGGTGACGTCCTTGAACACGTGCCGCACGCGCGAGGGACTGACGTGGACCACGTCGGCGACCGTCGCGAGGGTGATGCTCTCCGTGGAGTGGCCCTCGACGAAGGCCAGCAGGGGGCGGATCTGGTCGCGTCGGTCCAGCCCCGAGCGTCCGGAGGCGGCGCAGGCCGGCTGCCCCCGGACGGCGAGCGCCAGCACGTGCCGGAGGCCGGCATCGAGCACGTGGCGATCGGCCGGGTCGTGCCGCTCGTAGACCTCGCGCAGCTCCTCGATCGCCGCCGCCAGCTGCCCGGCCAGGGGCTCCCCGCGCGGGACGCGCCCCGCGGGCGGCCGGTCCCCGGCCCGGAACGGGGCGAGGTACGCGGCATCGAAGGCCCGGCACCCGGGCCCGGCGACGATCTCCGGGCGGAACAGGACCAGGAGGAGGCGCAGCGGGCAGGGCCCGTCGGAGACCGCGACGTGGGGCTGCGAGTTGTCGACGAAGAAGACGTCGCCGGCCTCGGCCGGTTGCTCGCGGCGGCCGAAGAGGAAGCGGCCGCGCCCGTCGAGCACCAGGGCGATCTCGAGATGGTCGTGCCAGTGCATCCGGTCCTCGCCCTCGCCAGTCGCGTACTCGATCACCGCGAGCGGGAAAGCCGGGTCGAGCTCGAGCCCCCAGACGAAGGTCGCCATGGCGCGATCGTCGTCGCCCTGCAGCCGCATCCGACAGGGCCACATGGAGCGATCGCGGCCGCCGGTCGACCCTGGCAGCCGCTTCTGCCAGTACATCGGCCCGGTCTGGCATTGCGGCGACGGTCCGCGCGGGACCACGATCCAGGCGTCGAGATCTGCC
The DNA here is from genome assembly GCA_963809375.1 of uncultured Chloroflexia bacterium. GTDB lineage: Bacteria > Chloroflexota > Limnocylindria > Limnocylindrales > CSP1-4 > CTSoil-043. Next base: position 241,353 of record CAWEJO010000007.1, on the reverse strand, counting down.
TCGCCACCTTGGAGACCCGGTCATGGCCTTCCCGCACCTGTTCAGCCCGATCCAGCTCGGGAACATCGAGCTTCCCAACCGCATCGTCCACGCGCCGACGGACATCTCCTCGTCGCACGCGGATGGCGAGGTGAGCGAGCGCGACATCCACCATCACGGCGACATCGCCCGCGGCGGCACGGGGTTCGTCATCGTCGGGGCCACGACGCCCGACATGAAGACCGGCCGCCCGACGGTCACCTGCCTCGTCGCCGACGGCGACAACTACGTCCCCGGCCTCGCCCGCCTGGCAGAGTCGATGCATCGCTACGGTGCGAAGTGCGCCGTCCAGCTGCAGCATCCCGGCCGCCAGTGCGCGATCCCCCGCTACAACACCCTCGGGGCGACGGACCGGGTCCTCAAGCTCCCGTGGTCGGCCGGGCACGAGATCGTCTACGAGAACGCCGAGGAGAAGGGCAAGGAGATCCGCGAGGCGTCGATCGCCGAGATCCTCGAGCTCGTCGACCTCTTCAGCGAGGCGGCCTGGCGCGTGAAGCAGGCCGGCTTCGACGCCGTCGAGCTGCATGCGGCCCACGGCTACCTCCTGTCCGAGTTCATGAGCCCCTACCTGAACATGCGGACCGACCGCTTCGGCGGCAGCTTCGAGAACCGGATGCGCTTCCCGCTCGCGGTCATCGACTCGATCCAGAAGAAGTGCGGCAAGGGCTTCCCGGTCCTCGTCCGCTACTCGTTCGAGGAGTGGTGCCCCGGCGGCCGCGACCTCGAGGAGGGCCTCGAGACCGCGCGGGTCCTCGAGCGGGCCGGCTGCGCGGCGCTCGACCTCTCGCAGGGCATGCAGGAGAGTCCCGGCGCGGGCTTCGACCCGATGCAGTACCCGCAGGGCTGGGCCACGTACGCGGCCGAGGCCACGAAGAAGGTCGTGAAGATCCCGGTCATCACCAGCCACTCGCTGCGCGACCCGGACTACTGCGAGCAGATCATCGCCGAGGGCAGGACCGACCTCGTCGGCCTGGCCCGCCAGCTGCTGGCCGACCCATACTGGCCGGTCAAGGCGAAGTACGGCAAGGTCCAGTCGATCCGGCGCTGCATCTCCTGCCTGGGCGGCTGCTGGCAGGAGTCGCTGATGGCCAAGCACGAGATCGCATGCTCGATCAACGCCGCCTGCGGCAACCCCGCCTATGCGCAGATGAAGCCGACGGCGCGGCCGGTGCAGGTGGCCGTCGTGGGCGGCGGCCCGGCCGGGATGGAGGCCGCCCGCATCGCGACCGAGCGCGGTCATCAGGTCACGCTCTTCGAGAAGCACGCCGAGCTCGGCGGGGCGATGCTCTACGTCTGCCTGGTCCCGGGCAAGGAGAAGATGCGCTGGTACCTCGACTGGATCCGCGACCAGCTGCTCGAGCTGCACGTGGACATCCGGCTCGGGCACGCGCCGACCCTCGAGGAGCTCCGCGGGTTCGACGTGGTCCTCAACGCGACCGGGGCCGCCTCCTACGTGCCCGAAGTCGCGGGCGACGCCTCGCGCGTGGTGCCCTTCGAGGAGGCGATGGCCTGCCCGAAGGTGGCCTGCGAGTGCCACCCAGGCGGGCGGAAGATGCGCAAGCTCGGCGCCCGCGTCCTGCTCTGGGGCGACAGCTATGCGGCGACGGACACGGCGGCCTTCCTTGCCGACATCGGGAAGCAGGTCACGATCGTGACCGAGAACCGCGAGTTCGCCGCGGACTGCGAAGTGATCCACATGTACGTCCTTCGCAAGCGCTTCGCGCAGGGCGACGCCGAGGTGCTCCACTCGCGGCCCTACCGGCATCCGGTCAGCGTGATCACCAGCACCACCGTCGCTGAGATCGGCCCCGGCGCGGTCGTCCTCCAGGACCGGGACTTCACGCGGACGACCCTCGAGGTCGACGACGTCGTCACGTGTCACACCCGGCCCGTGACCGCGCTCTTCGGCGAGCTCCGGGCGGCCGGCGTCAACGTCATCAACGTGGGCGACTCGGTGCGACCCCGCAACCTGTACTGGGCCGTCAAGGAAGGCTCGGCCTTCGGGCTGGCGGTCGACGAGCGGCTGCTGTTCAACTCCAACCACGCCATCCTCGACGGCGCACCGATCGACGTCATCGGCCAGCTGACGCGGGCCGAGTCGCCCTCGTACACCGCGCAGCGGATGCTGGAGCTCGCCGGGATCGGCGGTCGGTAGCGCCGGGCGGCCGCGCCAGGCCGCTCCCTGCAACCGCCGTCAGGCGGCACTGCCGACCACGCCGCGAGCCTGGTCCAGCCCGCTCGCGGCCGCTCCGCCGTCTCGACGCTAGAATCCGGGGCCCACGGTTCGACGGCGCTGCAGTGCGCCACCTGTCCGAGGAGCCTCGCGTGTCCGAACCCCTGGTCATGACGGTCACCGGCCCGCTCGCCGCGAGCTCGCTCGGCGTCGTCGATGCCCACGATCACCTGTTCGTCCGGTCCGCGGCCCTCGCCGGGCCAGGAGATCGACCAGCCCGACCGGGTGATCGAGGAGGTCAGCGACGCGAAGGCGAGCGGCATCGGCGCGATCGTCGAGATGACGCCGATCGGGCTCGGTCGCCGCCCCGACGTGCTGCGCCGCGTCGCGGCCGAGACCGGCGTGACCGTGATCGGGGCGACCGGCTATCACCGCGACGCGCACTACCCGGCGGGCCACTGGGTCCACGGCGCGACCGGTCGACCTGCTCGCCGAGCGGATCGTGGCCGACCTCGAACGCGGCATGCATCCGGCCGACTGGGACGATCCGGCGACTGCCGCTCGACTCGGCCGCGGGCCGGAGCGATCAAGGTCGGCGCCTCGTACCAGCACATCAGCCCGGGCGAGCGGCGCCGGCTGCAGGCCGCCGCGATCGGCAGCCGGGCATCGGGGGCCGCGATCCTCGTCCACACCGAGATCGGCACCTGCGGCCACGAGATCGTCGACCTGCTGCAGGCGCGAGGCGTCGCCGCCGACCGGATCCTGCTCGCCCACCTCGACCGCAACCCGGACCCGGAGCTGCACGCCGAGCTCGCCGCGCGCGGGCGTGACGCTCGAGTACGACACGATCGGCCGGACCAAGTACCGGCCCGACAGCGTCGTGCTCGACCTCGATCGAGGCCGTGGTCCGGCGCGGGCCACGGCGACCGGATCGTGCTCGGGCCTCGACCTCGGGCGCGCGCGACTACTTCCGCGCCTACGACGGCGGGCCCGGCCTGCGCTACCTGATGACGACGTTCGTGCCTCGGCTGCGGCGCCGGCTCGGCGAGCCGGCGACCGACGCGCATCCTCGTCGCCAACCCGGCGCGCGCCTTCGCGACGCGCGGCCCGGCAGCGGCGGTCGCAGCCGACGGCAGCCGACCGACCGACCGCTACGACGTCATCGTCGTCGGGGCCGGGCTCGGCCGGCTCGTCGGCCGCCGATCAGCGCGGCCCGGGTCGGCGCGCGGACGCTGCTCGTCGACCGGCTCGGGTTCATGGGCGGCACCTCGACCGCCGTGCTCGACACGTTCTACGCGTTCTACACGCCGGGCGCGACCCCGCGGCGCGTCGTCGGCGGCCTGGGCTGGGAGGTGGCGAGCGCCTGACCGCGGAGGGGTGCGCCTTCGAGCGGCCGAACACCTACGGCGCCGGCACCGGCGTGACCTACGACCCGGAGGCGCTCAAGGTGCCTGTGGGAGCGCGCTCGCCGCCGACGCGGGCGTGGACCTGCTGCTCCACACCTGGGCGACCGGCGTGCGCGTCGACGGACGGCCGCGTCAGCGCGGTCCGGCTCTGGAACAAGGGCGGCGAGCGCTGGGTCGGCGGCGGACGTCGTTCGTCGACGCGTCCGGCGACGCGGACGTGGCGCGATGGCGGGCGCCGGCTACGACGACGCGGCGACGATCGGCCGAGGTCCAGTCGCTGTCGACGCTGTTCCGGCTCGCCAACGTGGACGTCGACCGCGCGCCGGCCGTCCCGAAGGCCGAGCTGTGGGCGCTCATGCGCGAGGCCGCCGCGACGCGGCGCCTACGCGCTGCCGCGGCTCGAGGGGTCGTGGCACCGGACGCCGTATCCGGGCGTCGTCGATGGTCCACATGACGCGCATCCCGAACGTGGACGCGACCGACCCGGAGGCGCTGACGCGAGCCGAGGTCGAGGGTCGCCGCCAGGTGCGCGAGTACCACCGCTTCCTGCGCGACCGCGTGCCCGGCTTCGAGGCGGCCGTGATCGTCGGCACGCAGCCCGCGATCGGCGTGCGCGAGAGCCGGCGCGTGATCGGCGACTACCGGCTGACGCCGCGACGACGTGCTCGGCGGGCCGGCGCTTCGACGACGAGATCGCGCTGTGCGGCGCGCCGATCGAGGACCACGGCCCGGGCGGCGACACGGACTGGCAGTACGTCGCCGACGGAGCGCGTCTACGGCATCCCCTATCGCGCGCTGCTCCCGCCGGGCTCGACGGGCTGCTCGTCGCCGGCCGCTGCTTCTCCGCGACCCACGACGCGCACGCGTCGGCCCGGTCGATGGCGACCTGCATGGCCATGGGCCAGGCGGCCGGCACGGCCGCGGCGCTGGCCGCCGACGCGCGGCGCGTCGCCCGCGGGCCGTCGACCCGCGGACCTCCGGGCGCGGCTCCGGGAGGACGGGGCGCTGCTCGAGCCGGTCGCGGTCGCGGTGGCGGCCCGATGAGCGGCACGCGCCGCTTCGCCGGCCGAGCCTGCCTCGTCACCGGCTCGACGGGCATGGCCGCGTCGGCTGCCCGGGCGATCGCCGCCGAGGGCGGCGGCGGTGTTCCTCGTCTCGCGGACCGCCGAGCACGCCGGCGACGCTCGCGGCGACGCTCACTGCGGGCGGGCGCGCGCCGCGCGGGTTCGGGGCCGACCTCGCGGTCGAGGCGGAGGTCGAGGCGGCCTTCGCCGCCTGCGATGCCGCGTTCGGCCGGCTCGACGCCGTCTACAACGTGGCCGGGATCAGCGGCCGCCGCTTCGGCGACGGGCCGCTCCACGAGGCGACCGCTCGACGGCTGGGAGGCGGTCATGGCCGCCAACGCGACGAGCCAGTTCCTGGTGTGCCGGGCCGCGATCCGCCGGATGCTCGCCCAGGCGCCCGACGCGAACGGAGAGCGCGGGGCCGTCGTCACGATGTCGAGCGCCCTCGCGACGCGCCCGGTGGCGGCGCTACTTCGCGACCCACGCGTACGCCGCGAGCAAGGGCGCGATCGAGTCGCTTCACGCGCGCCGTCGCGGCGTACTACGCGCCCAGCGGCATCCGCGTCAACGTGATCGCCCCGGCACTCGTCGCCACCCCGATGAGCCGGCGCGCCCAGCGACGACGAGGCGATCCTGGCCTACCTCGCCGCGAAGCAGCCCCTCGCCGGCGGCCCGATCGATGCGGACGCCGTCACCGCGGCGGCCCTGTTCCTGCTCGTCTGCCGACGCGCGGATGATCACCGGGCAGGTCGCTCGCCGTGGACGGCGGGTGGGCCGTCAGCGAGCCGCGCTGATCCAGCCGGCGCCGAGGGAGACCCGCCGCACCAGGAGGTCGTCGTCGAGCTCGACGAGGTCCGCGCGCTGGCCGACGGCCAGCCGGCCCCGGTCCATCACCCCGATCAGGGCCAGGGGGTTGCGCGACGCGGCGGCGACCGCGGCCGGCAGCGGCACGCCGGCACGGGCGAGGTTGCGGACCGCCGTGTCGAGCGCGATGACCGAGCCGGCCAGCGTCGCCGTCCCGGCGAGCGTCGCGCGGTCGCCTCGGTTGTCGATGGCCAGGCCGCCGACGACCGCCGGGCCCGGCGGCATGCCCGCGACGAGCAGCGCGTCGCTGACCAGGACCAGCCGGTCGGCGGGCTTGGTCCGGGTGATGATCGGCCAGATCGACGGGTGGACGTGGTGGCCGTCGGCGATCAGCTCCACGAACGCCCTGTCGTCGGTGAGGGCGGCGACCGCGAGCCCGGGCGCGTGGTGGTCGACCCCGGTCATCGCGTTGAAGAGGTGGGTCGTCGTGCGGCCGCCCGCGGCGTAGCCGGCGCGCCCCTCGTGCAGCGTGGCCGCCGAGTGGCCGAGCGACACGGCCACCCCGCGGGCGCCGAGCCAGCCGATCAGGTCGAGGGCGCCGGCGACCTCCGGCGCAACCGTCATGATCCGCAGCCCGTCCACGAGCGGCTCGAGGTCCTCGATTGGCACGCCCGCCGGGTCGCGGATGAAGGCGGGATTCTGGGCGCCCTTGCGGGCGGGCGAGGAACGGGCCCTCGAGGTTGAAGCCGAGCGGCTCGGCCCCGTCGGCCGGCGCCGCGGGGCTCCACCGGCGGACCCGCTCGGCGAACGCTCGGAGCGTGTCGAGCCCGGCGGTCACGGCCGTCGGCAGGAACGCAGTGACGCCGTGGCGCAGGAGCGCGCGCGCCATGCCGTCGAGGTCGGCCTGCGAGCCCATCGCGTCGTGGCCGCCCCAGCCGTGGACGTGGACGTCGACGAAGCCCGGGCAGACGTACGGCCCGCGCTCCTCGCCCTGGTCGAGCTCGACGGCGACGATGCGCCCGTCCTCGACCCGGAGTCGGCCAGGCGCGACCCGGTCGTCGAGCACGAGCCTGCCGCGCACGACCTGCCCGTCAGCCATCCGCGGCCACCTCGCGCCACGCCTCCCACATCGCGAGGAGGTTCGCCGGCGGCACGTTCGGCTGCACGTTGTGGACGGCCGCGAAGACGAAGCCGCCGCCGGAGCGCAGGTCCGCGATCCGGCGCTGGACCTCGGCCCGGACCTCGGCGGGCGTCGCCGTGCCGAGGATCGCGCTGGGTGTCGACGCCGCCGCCCCAGAACACGAGGTCGCGGCCGAAGTCGCGCTTGAGCTCCGCCGTCGCCATCCCGGTGGCCGACACCTGGAGGGGGTTGAGGATGTCGACCCCGATCTCGATGAGATCTGGGAGCAGGTCGCGCACCGCGCCGCAGGTGTGGAAGAACACCCGGGCTGACGTCCGGGCGTGGATGAACGAGAACAGCTCCCGCTGGAGCGGCTTGACGAGCGCCCGGTAGGTGGCCGGCGAGAAGAGCGGCCGGTCCTGTCCGCCGAGGTCGTCCGCCTCCCCGACGACGTCGACGAGGCCGCCGAGCTCGGGCAGGATGCGGCCCCAGTAGGCGATCTTGATCTCGAGGATCCGCTCCATCACCCGGCGGGCGCGGGCGGGCGCGGCTGCGAGGTCCATGTAGCCGTCCTCGAACCCGCGCAGCTTGAACAGCCCCTCGGTCAGTCCGCCGCAGATCGAGCCGACGTGGACGGCGCGGCCCTCGACGGCGCACGCCCGGCGCGCCGCGTCGGCCATCCCGGCGAAGCGGGCCGGGTCGAGCGCGTCGGGCCAGGCGAAGCGATCGATGGTGGCGACGTCGACCTCGCCCGCCAGCGGCGGGCCGAACGAGTCGTAGTAGAGCCCGCCGTCGCGGGGCATCCGCCGCCCGACGCCCCACTCGTCGCGGAACCAGCGATGCTCCCCGTCGTCGGCGATCTCGCGCCGGTAGGTCGCGGCCGGGCGGGGCCCCACCGCCCGGACGTCGCAGCCGAGCAGGTCCGCCACGTCTGCGTCGACCTCCGCCAGCTGCTGCGTCAGGTCGCCGACCTGCGGTTCGATGGCCGGCAGGCCGAGGGCCTCGCGGAGCCCGGCGTAGGCCCGGAGGTGGATTCCCGTCACCCGCGAGCCGCCGAGGTCGAACGGGATCCGGTCCGGCGCGCGGTGATCGAGCGCCGCCCTGATGCGAGCCCGCGACGTGCCGATCGGATCGGCTCCCGGCCGGGCGGCCGCGAGCGGGCTCGCGAGCGCGCTCGAACCTGCTCCCCGGCTCGCGGCGCTGGGCGGGCTCGTGGGCACGCCGGCCCCCGGCAGTGCCGCCATGGGCCGGGCCTCGATCCCGGTCATCGGTCGCCGTGCGCCGCGGACACCTCGACGTCGAAGGCCACGTCGAGCGCGTAGCGGTCGCCCGGGTAGCGCGACTCCGTCGCCTCGACCCGGCGACCGCGGACGTCGCTGATGACCCGCCGCTCGACGAGGAGCGGGTCGCCACGGCGCATCCCGAGCAGGCGTGCGTCGTCGGCCGCGGCTGCCTCCGCCGTGATGGTCGCGTTCCCGCGGCGCAGGTGGAAGCCGACCGACGCCAGCGTCGCGTGCAGGGAGCCGCCCTCGAGGTCCGCCGCCATCACCGCGGTCGCGGTCTGTCGGATGAGCACGGCCGTCTCGACCGCGATGGCCTCGTCGTCGGCGCAGCGCAGCCGCCGCACGACGACGACCGGCTCGCCCAGGTCGATCCCGAGGAGCGTGGCGTCGGCCGGCGTCGCCGGGCGGATCTCGCGGGCAAGCACCCTCGAGCTGGGGCGGCGGCCGCGGCGCCGCATCTCGAGCGAGAACGTGAGGAGGCGGTCCGCCCGCCGGTGCACCGGCGGCTCGGCGACGAAGCTGCCGCGGCCGGGGACGCGCTCGACCAGCCCGTCTTCGGCGAGCCGCTGCATCGCGTTGCGGGCCGTCATCCGGCTGACTCCGAACTCCCGGCAGAGCGCCGCATCCGAGGGCAGCGAGTCGCCGGGCTGCAGGCCGGCGATGCGCACGCGCAGGGCCTGCTCGATCCGTCGGTGGTGCGGGAGCGTCGGCGCGAGGCTCATCGGGCGCCGCCGGGGCCCGCCGAGGCCGCCGAGGCCGCCAAACCGCCGGGTTCCGCCGCGTCGCCCCGATCCGGCGAGGCCGCCGAGGCCGCCGCGTCCCAGGCCCGCTCCGCGCCGTGCACGGCCGCGCCGATCGCCGCCGGCCCAGGTGCCGAGCTCCGCCGCAACCAGCGTCACCTGCGTCGAGCGAGGTCGTGCGGACGCGGCGCCGCAGCTCTCGGCGCGGATCGGCTCGAAGCAGCAGGTCGCCGGCCGCCGCGATCCCGCCCCCGAGCACGATCCGGTCGGGCGAGATGACCGCGACCATGTTGGAGATCCCGATCCCGAGGTAGCGGCCGATCTGGGCCAGGCCGTCGGTGGCCCGGGCGTCGCCCGCCGCGGGCGCGCGCGACCGCCTCCTCGGCCGTCGCGGTCCCGCAGGCGGCGGCGATCTGGTCGGCCCGGGCGAAGGCCTCCATGCAGCCCCGGTTGCCGCAGCCGCACCACGGTCCGTCGGGATCGATCGTCTGGTGCCCGATCTCGCCGGCCGTGCCGTCGTGGCCCTGGTGGACCCGCCCGTCCACCACGATCACGCCGCCCACGCCGGTGCCGAGCGTGAGGCCCGATCATCGACGAGGCGCCCCGCCCGGCGCCCGAGGCGCAGCTCGGCGAGGCCGAATGCACGGGCGTCGTTGATGAGGAACGCCGGCAGACCCGAGCGCCGCGCCGACGGGACCCGCCACCGGCCTGCCCGGCCCAGCCGCCCGGGAAGTTGACGAGGAAGCGGGTCGTGCCCGCGACGGGGTCGTACAGGCCGGGCACGCCGATCCCGACCGATCGAGACCGGGCCGGCCAGCGTGCGATCGCCGTCCGCCGCCGACGTCGGCGAGGCGCCCGACGACGGCCGGCCCGGCGCCACCTCGGCGACCGGCGTCAGGACCTGGTCGCGATCGAGCGCCCGCCAAGCGCCGGCGTCGTGCTCCACCACGACCCACTTGATGTTCGTGCCGCCGAGGTCGAGGCCAAGGTGCCGGCTGCGTCGCCGGCGACGTTCACGATCGTCAGGACTCGGCAGGTCACGCGGGTGTAGGCGGCCGCCACGCCAGACGATGATCGACCCGAAGAGGATCTGGCGCGTCGCCTCCGGCAGGCCGAGCGACGGTCAGAGCAGGGCCCTGACGACCGTCAGGATGAGCGTCCCGACGATCGTTCCTCCGTAGCCGCCGCGGCCGCCCATGATCGAGGTCCCGCCGATCACCGCCGCCGCGACGGACGGCAGCAGGTACGTGTCGGCGAGCGACACGCTGGCCATGTTGGTGTACGCCGGAGAGCACGAACCCGGCGATCGCGGCGAGCACCGCCGAGATCACGTACAGGACGATCAGCACCTGCCACGAGCGGGCACCCGACAGGCGCGCGGCGATCGGGTTGTCGCCGATCGCGAACAGCAGCCGGCCATAGCCGGTGCGTCGCAGGCCGAACGGATGCAGACGGTCACCGGCACGAAGACGAGCAGGCTGTAGCGGCAGGATGTCCCAGAGCATGGTCACGCCGAGCCAGTGGAGCGGTTCGGGCACCCCGGCACCGGTCTGGACCATCTGCAGCTGCCACCAGTTCGAGAGGCCCAGCACGACGAAGCTCATCCCCAGGGTCATGATCAGCGGGTGCACCCGGAACACGCCGACGCCGATCCCGGTCACGAGGCCGGCCAGGGCCGCGGCGACGAGCGCGATGGCCATCCCCTGCACCCAGCCGCCCGAGCTGTGGACGAACGTCGCGGTGACGAAGCCGGACATGGAGGCGATCGCGGCGACCGAGAGGTCGATGCCACCGGTCAGCATGGCCAGCGTCTGGCAGCCGGCGAGGATCGCGAGGGGCACGGACTGGCGGAGGATCACGCCCGCCCACGAGACGGTGACCATGCCCGGGTTGGCGACCTGGAGGGCGATGACGAGGACGACGAGCAGGCCGGTCAGTGGGACGACGGGCCGGTCGCGGAGGAGCGCCCGCCAGGCGGCCGCCGTCAGCCAGGAGACGCGGGCCCGGTCGGTGCGCGCTGCTTCGCTCATGCGCGGGCCCTCCGCATCTGGATGAGGCTGCCGACCATCAGGACGCCGATCAGGATGATCCCCTGGGCGACCAGGGCCATGTTGGTGTCGATGTTGAGGAATGTCATGTCGGTGCGGATCATCTGGAGGACGACGACCGCCACGATGGGGCCAAACACGCCGCCCACGCCGCCGGCCAGGCTGACGCCGCCGAGGACGACGGCGGCGACGCTCATCAGGGTGTAGGGGCCCGGGACGGGCGTCCCGATCCCGGTGCTCGCGGTGAGCGAGAGGCCGGCGATCGCGGAGCACAGGCCGGTCAGGATGTACGCCGCCACCTTCGTCCGGCCGACCGGCACGCCGCTCCGGAATGCTGCCAGCGAGTTGCTGCCGATCGCATAGATCGAGAGGCCGAGCCTCGAGCGCGAGACCGGGATCCAGATGACCGCCACGATCACGATCAGGACGATCGCGGCCTTCGGGATCCAGTCGTTCCCGAGGGGACCGACGACCAGATCCTTGAGCCACGAGGCGGCGCCGCCGGCCGGCCTGGCTGTCACGAGCAGCGCGCAGCCAGCCCAGACGAACGACATCGCGAGCGTGACGACGATGTCCGGGACGCGCGTCAGGACGACGAGGCCGCCGTTGATCGCACCGAGGGCGACGCCGAGCAGCAGGACGCCGATGACGACGGCGACGCCGAACTCCTCGCCCTGGCCCTTCATCTGGGTGGCCGCGACACAGCTCGTGAAGGCCATCATCGATCCGATGGAGAGATCGATGCCCCCGCCGATGACCACGATCGCCTGCGCGACCGCGGCGAGGGCGAGCGGCAGCACCGAGGTCCCGAGGCCCTGGACCGCAAGCGGCCCGTAGTCTGGCTGGATGAGCTTCGTCAGCACCGCGAGGACGGCGAGGAACCCCAGCAGTCCCAGCATCCAGGCGTTTCGGCGGATCAGCGAGTCGAGGCCCCAGGCGCGTTCCGCGCTCGCCGTCGTCGCGGTCATCGGTCACCCTCCGGCTCGCCCGACCCCGGCGCGACGGAGATCCCCGGAGAGACGACGGTCTCGGCCACAGCAAGCTCCGGGATCGTCGCGCCCGGCCGGAGGTTGTACACGGCGCGCAGGAGCGCCGCCTCGTCGGCATTCGCAGCAGCGATCTCGGCGACCACCCGCCCGCCGAAGATCACGATCGCCCGGTCGCAGGCCAGCTGGATCTCCTTGAGCTCCGAGGTGTAGAGGAGGACCGCGGCCCCGGCTTCCGCCAGGTCGCGGAGCAGCAGGTAGATCTGGTGCTTGGTCCGGATGTCGATCCCGCGCGTCGGGTCGAAGCACAGCATCGTCCGCACGCCGCCGGCCACCCAGCGGGCGATCGTCACCTTCTGCTGGTTGCCGCCCGACAGGCGACGCACCTCGCCGCCGGCGCGCGCATCGATCTGGAGCGTGGCGACGGCGCTGTCGACCTTCCGGCGTTCCGCGGCCAGGTCGATCAGGCCCCAGCGACGGGCGCGGGCCGAGAACGGGAGCGCGATGTTCTCGCGGATCGAGCGCTGCATCAGGAGCGCTTCGGCCCGGTCGGCCGCCACGTACACGAGGCCGGCGCCGATCGCGTCCGCGGGGTGATGAAACGAGACCGGCGCTCCCTCGACGAGGAGCTCGCCGCCGCTCGGACGCGCCGCGCCGGAGAGGATGTTGAACAGCTCGTCCTGCCCCTGGCCCTCGAGGGCGACGACCCCGAGGACCTCGCCGGGGTAGAGGTCGAACGTTCCGTCGTGCAGCTTCGTGCCTGCCGCGAGGCCCCGCGCCCGCAGGCGCGGCGCCTCGCCCGCCTGTGCGCGGGCGGCCGTCTGCTGGGCGAGCGGCGGCATCTCCTCGACGATCTGGCCGAGCATCAGCTGGACGATGCGGTCCTCCGAGCCCTCGGCGATGTCGACCACTCCGACAGTCTCGCCTTCGCGCAGGACGGTCGCGCGGTCGCAGACGGCGGCGATCTCGATCAGCCGGTGGGAGATGAAGATGACCGAGCGGTCGCCGCCACGGAGCCGGCCAACCGCGTCGAGGACCCGCTCGGTGAGGTCGGCGGGCAGTGCCGCGGTCATCTCGTCGAGCATCAGCACGTCGGGCTCGATGGCGAGCGCCCGGGCGAGGTCGATGATACGCAGCGACGCGAGCGGCACGCGCCGGGCCAGGCTCGACAGGTCGAGGTCGGGCAGGCCGAGCACGTCCAGCCAGTGCCGGAACGGCTCCAGCGGCGTCTCGGTCAGGCGGAGGTTCGCCCGCAGGTCGAGATCCGGGATCAGGGCCGGCTCCTGGTACACCGAGACGAGGCCACCCCGGCGGGCCTCCGCCGGCGAGTGCGCGACCCGTTCCCGGCCGCGCACGACGATCCGGCCGGCGTCGGGCCGCACGGCGCCTGTGAGGATCTTGACCAGGGTGCTCTTCCCGGCGCCGTTCGCGCCAAGGAGCGCGTGGACCTCGCCCGGGCGCACGGCCAGCGACGCGGCCTTCAGCGCTACGACGGCGCCGTAGGTCTTTGCCACACCCGTGGCCTCGAGGATGAGGTCGGTCGCGGTGACGGTCATGACTGCCCCTGGAATTGAGTGAGCGACGGGGGACGCCGGGGCTGCCGGCGTCCCCCGCTCGATGCGACGAACGGTCCGCTACGCGCCCTTGCAGGACGACGGGACGGTGTTCGGGTCGTAGGTGGTCCAGCCCGGGATCGACAGGCTGAGCGGCCACAGCGGATCCATGCCGGGGACCGACTGCCAAGCCTTCAGCGCAGCCTGCCCGTCGGGGGTCAGGTTGTCGAGGAGCTGCGGGTCGAGCAGGACGGTGTTCGGCCGGCCCGCGCCGGCGGACTGGGCGATGGTCTCGCCCTTCAGGAGCTTGAGGGCCATGGTGATGCCCGCGCCGCCGACGGCCGCCGTGTTGGTCACGGCCGCGCCCTTGAGGCCCGGGAAGCCGGTCGGATCGAGCAGCTGCGTGACGAAGCCGCCGATGTCGGCGTCGGCAATCGGCACGAACGGCTTGTTGGCGGCCTTGACGGCGTCGATGATCTGCTTGCCCATGCCGGACGCCCAGATGCCCTGGATCTTGTCGTACTGGCCGCTGGAGATGAAGTCGTTGGTGAGGTTGGTCGTGGTCGTCGGATCCCAGCCGGTGAACACGCCCGAGTCAGTCGGGACGACCTTGATGTCGGGGTACTTCTTGAGCATGTTGTGGAAGCCGATGTCACGGTCGGAGTCGGCCGGGTGGCCGGCGAGACCGCGCGTGTACCAGACGGTGCCCTTGCCGCCCAGCTGCTTGAACAGCCACTCGGCGCCGAGCTCCGCGTACTTGACCTGGTTGTTGTACAGGTTCCAGGTGTTCGGGTCGGTCACGTAGGCGTCGACCGAGATCGTCTTGATCCCCGCCTTGGCGGCCTCAGCGAGCGCCGGGTTGAGCGCGTCCGGGTCGTTCGGGTTGAAGACGATGGCCTTCACGCCCTTCGCGATCAGGTCGCGAATGTCGGAGAGCTGGCCAGCGGCATCCGTGTTTCGGTGGATCGTGGTGAGCTCGGAGACATTCTTGGAGTCGACCTTGGCCTGCGCCTTGGCGGTGCAGACCTGCTCCTCGCGGAAGCCGTTGCCGACGCCGCCGCCGTTCGAGTAGCCGATCTTGAACGGTCCGGTGGCCGCGGCGCTCGCCGGGGCGCCGCTTGCGGGTGCCGGCGTGGCGCTGCTCGAGCAGGCCCCGAACACCAGCGCGGCTGTCGCCAGCGCGGCAAGGCCGCGCGCGACGGTGGTGTGCTTCATGAGCGAGACTCCTCCTTCTGGCGGCCGCTCGCCCCTCCCAGGAGCGCCCGGATCGCCTTCATGCCATGGGTGCTCTCGCGCCGTGGTTCGCTGCGTCAGCCACCTCCTCGCTGGTCGATCGCACGGGCGAGGCGTCGCGCATGCTCTCGATAGGCCTGGTCGAACAACGTCCGGGACCGCTCCGCGCCGACGGCTGTCGAGCGCGTGATGACCGGGGGCATGGCCCCGAGCCCCACGAGGAGCTCCGCGGTCCGGACCTTGATGGAGTTCACGATGGCGACGGCCGCGAGCGTCGAGCCCGGGCCGACAGGGGTGTCGAGGCCGGCGATGGTGCACAGGGCGTCGGCGTGCGGCGTGCACAGGTCGACGACCAGGTCGGCGACCTCGAGGAGCCGGGCACCGGCCGCGGGCTCAGGCTCGACCGACGTGGACTGGGCAATCGAGGTGACGGCGATGACCCGCATCCCGCGGGCCTTCGCGCCGCGGGCCATCTCGACCGGGACCGCGGTCACGCCGCTCGCCGAGAAGACCATCATCACGTCCCTGGGCCCGAACGTGAAGTTGTCGAGGATCGCCTCAGCGAGGCCCGGCGTCCGCTCGATGAACATGGCCTGGCGCTGGCCGTTCGCCCCGACCACCTGGGTGTGGAACGTCATCGACAGCTCGACCAGGGGATGGAAGCCCGGGTACGAGCCGTAGCGCGGGAACATCTCCTCGACCGGCATCCGCGAATGCCCGGTGCCGAAGAGGTGGACCAGGCCGTCCGCCGCAATCGCCTCGGCGCACCACTGGCTGGCCGTCTCGATCGCGGCAGCCTGGGTCGCCGCGATCCGCTCGAGGAGCGCAACGCCGGCCGCGATCCACGGCATGGCGGGGGCGCCGGTGCCGGTCACGCCGCGGGCTCCAGGTCGAGCACGGGCTCCCAGCGCCCGCTCCCCATCGATCGGTACGCCGCGTCCAGGATCGCGTTGACCGCCAGGCCGTCGTGGAAGTCCTCGCGCGGCGGGCGACCGTCCCGGAACGCATCGACGACGTCCGCCATCATCGCGTCGTGACCGTGGACGTGGGTCTCGTCGGGCACCGGGAAGACCCAGCCTGTCGCCTGGTCCGCCTTCTCGCCGAGGTAGCCGGCCGGGCGCTCGATGAAGGCGCGCAGCGCGGTCGCCCCGATGTCCTGGACCATCCTGCCGGCGTCGCCGTACACCTCGAAGCGGCCCTCGAGTCCGCCCCGCGACGACCACGAGACGTCGCACGTCGCGACCCGCTCGTCGGCGAACCGGATCAGCATGACGGCGTTGTCCTCGCCGGTCGTGCGGTCGGCGTGGACGAGCGTCGCGCCCCAGGCGAACACGTCCCGGACGGGAACGTCCTTGCCGAACAGGTAGCGGGCGCACTCCGCACCGTGGGAGGCCATGTCCAGCAGGGCGCCGCCGCCGCTGAGATCCGCGTTCCAGAAGTGCGCCGCATGCGGCCCGCTGTGACCCTCACGGGCCCGGAAGGTGACGACCCGGCCGATCGCGCCGGTCTCGATCATCTCGCGCATGCGCATCGTCTCGGTGTTGAAGACGACGTTCTCGAGGTAGGCGTGGAACACGCCGCCGCTCGTGACGGCGCGCACCATCTCGGCTGCCTCCGCTCCGCTGCGCCCGAGCGGCTTGGTGCACGCCACGCCCTTGCCGGCGGCCGCCGCGGCCCGGACGGCGTCGAGATGGAGGTGGTTCGGCAGCGAGACGACGACCAGGTCCACCTCCGGGTCGGCGCACACGGCCTCGATCGAGGCGCGGGGCCGGCTTCCGAAGCGCTCCGCGAACGCCTCGCGCCGCTCCGTCCCGGCACCGTAGTTCGCGCTGACCCGGGCCTGCCGGACGTGCCGCAGGCCGAGCGCGTGGAACTCGCCGATGAAGCCTGAGCCGAGCATCCCGATCCGGACTTCACGCATCAGTACGCGCCGCTGTCCAGGGCGGCGGGTGCCGCCTCGAGCGCGAGCCCGGCCGTCCGGGCGCGGAAGTCATCGAGAATCGATTGTGTCGCAGTCGCGCCCACCCTGCTGACCCCCAGCGCACGCACCGCGAGCAGCGCATCGAGGGTCCGAACGCCGCCGGCCGCCTTGACCTGGATGTGCGGGCTCACGTTCGCACGCATCAGGATCAGGTCCGCGTGGGTGGCGCCACCGGGCGCGAAGCCGGTGGAGGTCTTGACGAAGTCGGCGCCCGCCGCCTCGGAGAGACGGCACGCCCGGACCTTCTCGTCGTCGGTCAGGTAGGCGTTCTCGAAGATCACCTTGACGATGGCGCGCGACGCGTGGCCGATCTCGACGACTGCCGCGATGTCGGCCTGCACGTCGGCGTCGCGGCCGGACTTGAGGGCGCCGATCTGGATGACCATGTCGAGCTCGGTCGCGCCATCGTCGAGCGCCCGGTTCGCCTCGGTCATCTTGACCTGGGTCAGGTGGCTGCCGTGCGGGAATCCGATCGTGGTGCCGACGGCGACGTCGGTGCCCTTGAGGATCCGGTAGGCCCGGGCGACGTCGGCCGGGCGAACGCAGACGGAGGCGACGTCGTAGGTCGCCGCCAGGCGGCAGCCGGCCTCGACGAACGCGTCGTCGAGCTCGGGCCGCAGGAGCGAGTGGTCGATCATCTTGGCCAGGTCGCGCTCGGACAGCTTCGCGATGTCGGTCTCGAGCGCGTGCGGGGTGGGCGTATCCGGCATCAGGGCTCTCCGTTGATCACGGGACCTGCGCGCCGAGGAGCGGAGCCGACAACGCAGCGATGGGCGTGCATCAGCGAGCCGCCAGTCGCCGCTCAGGTGCGTCCAGCGCGAGGCGGAGGCGAGCACCGGAGCGAGCGCACCCACGGGTGCGTGAGCGAGGGGCGGAGCCGACAACGCAGCGATGGGCGTGCATCAGCGGGCCGCCTGTCGCCGCTCAGGCGCGTCGAGCGCGAGGCGGAGGCGAGCACCGGAGCGAGCGCACCCGGGGGTGCGTGAGCGAGGGAGCGCAGCGGCCAACGAAGCGATCGGCGTGCATCAGCGGGCCGCCTGTCGCCGCTCAGGTGCGTCCAGCGCGAGGCGGAGGCGAGCACCGGAGCGAGCGCACGCGGGGGTGCGTGAGCGAGGGGCGGAGCCGACAACGCAGCGATGGGCGTGCATCAGCGGCGACATCAATGGCAGTACGGACGGAGGACGTCGCGGGCGATCAGGAACCCCTGTTTGACCTTCTCGTCGCTGCCCTCGAAGCGCCGATCCTCGTGCTCGATGATGCAGTCGCCCTGATAGCCCTGGCGGTAGAGCTCGCCGTGTACGACGCCCCAATCCACCTCGCCGAGCCCCGCGATGCGGGGGATCTGCCAGCCCATCCCCATCGACATGATGCCGCGCTCGTAGAGGCCGTCGCGATCGATCATCAGGTCCTTGGCCTGGTAGTGGAGGACGTGGGGACCGAACTCCTTGAGGAACCGCTGGATGTCGATCATCTGGAGGATCAGGTGGCTCGGGTCGAAGTTGAGCCCGATCGTGTCGCCCCACTGCTCCAGGATCCGGCGCCACATGCGCGGGGTGGTGGCAATGTTGTTGCCGCCCGGCCACTCGTCGTAGCTGAACAGCATCGGGCAGTTCTCGAGCGTGACCTTCACGCCCTGGTCCTTTGCGAACGCCACGATGTCCGGCCAGACCCGCAGGGCCTCCTCCCAGTTCTGGTCCTGATTCTTCGCACCGTCGCCGCCCATGAACGTGTTCACGAGCGGGACGCCCATCCGGCTCGCCGCGACCATGACGGCCTTGAGGTGGCCGATCACGGCCTCGCGGTGGGCGGGATCGGGGTGGAGCGGGTTCGGGTAGAAGCCGAGGCCGGAGATCGCGAGCCCCCTGGCTTCGATCTCGCCGGCGATCTCGGACGCCTGGCCGGCCGACAAGGTTGCGACGTCGATGTGGCTCGTCCCGGCGTACCGCCGGGTCGGGCCGGTCGTGCGCGGCCAGCAGGCGATCTCGAGGACCTCGAACCCGCTGGCGGCCGCCCAGTCCGCGACCTCCATCAGCGGCGTCTCAGCGAACGGGGCAGTCAGGAAGCCGAGCTTCATCGCGGCTGATCCTCCAGCGGGTGCGGCAGGTTCGGGACGCCTGTCTTCATGCCAGGCGCGCCACGTCGACCCAGCGCCCGGTCCGGGCGCTCTCCGCGACGGCGTCGCCGACGAGCATCTCGTCGTGGCCGTCCTCGAAGGTCGGGTACCCGGGATGCTCGGGCGCGCCGCCCGCGGCGACCTGGGTGTAGATCGCGCGGAAGATCGACTTGAAGGTGTCGGCGAAGCCCTCGACGTGGCCGCCGGGCAGGCTCGAGGCAGCCGTGCCGGCGGTGCCCATGAGCGCCGGGTTCCGCAGCAGGACCTGGTTCGGCTCGTCGCGCCGGCCGATCCACAGGTGGTCGGGGTCCTCCGAGTCCCAGGCGGCCGCGGCCACTGCGCCGTCGATCTCGTACTGCAGGCTGTTCTTGCGGCCCGGGCTGACCTGGCTGACGGCCACGAGCCCGCGCGCGCCCGACGCGTACCGCAGCAGGATGGTCGCGACGTCCTCGGTCCGGATCTCCCGGTCGATCGTGTCGGCGGCCCGCTCCGTCGAGAACGTCTGGACGGGCCCCGCGGGCTGGCGGCGGACCTTGACGAACGTCTCGAGGTCGGCCATCACGGCACTGATCCGGTCGCCGGCGAGGAAGCTCGTGAGGTCGAGCCAGTGGGAGCCGATGTCCCCGACCGCCCGGAGGGCTCCGCCGTGCTCCGGCTCGAGGCGCCAGTTCCAGTCCGTGTCGTGGAGGAGCCAGTCCTGGAAGTAGTGGCCCGTGATGAAGCGCGGCGTGCCCAGCCCGCCGTCCGCGATCACCTGCCGGAGATGCTGGTTGAGCGGATAGAACCGGATGTTGAAGTTGATCGCGTTGATCCTGCCGTGCTCGCGCGCGAGGCGGACGAGGTCGCCGGACTCGGCGGAGGTGACCGCCAGCGGCTTCTCGCAGATCACGTGCCGGTCGGCCGCCAGGATCCGGCTGACCTGGGGGTAGTGGAGGGCGTTGGGCGAGGTGACGTGGACGATCTCGACAGCTGGATCCGCCAGGAGCTCGTCGAGGTCGGCGTACGCGCGGGGCAGGCCGAGCTCCGCTACCCGGCGGGCTCCGAGCTCCGGCGACGCCTCCAGCAGGCCCCGGACCTGGACACCCAGCCGGCGCAGCGCCTCCAGGTGCACGGCGCCGATGAACCCGCTGCCGATGACGGCAGCGCCGATGTCGCTCAGCAGCCTCATCCTCTCCCCGCTCTCCTGGCGTGGCGGTCCAGGCGCCGCGTGAACGGCACGCCGGAGCGCGCTTCAGTCTAGATGGCTAGAGCACCGGGCCACGGGCGGATTCCGCACGGGTCGGGGGCTGGCTCCATCTCGCGCAGGGCGCCTCGCGAGGTGCCTGGAGCTTCTGTCAGCGGGCCGATGGCCGGTTGCGGAATTGCGTTTGTCCCGTGACGATCGTACTTCTGCATGTCAAGCGCAAAAGTCGGCCGATTCCGAGCGAAAACCCGCTATGATCGAGGCATGGCAGGCGACGGAGCCACCGGCGGCGACCAGCGTGCGATCGGCGCCGCGGTCGAGCGGCCGACGGGCGGCGACCAGCGGCCGCTCCCCGACGAGACGCTGGATGGCCTCGTCACCGTCCTCGACGAGATCCGGCTGACGAGCAGCCAGTCGCGCGCGGAGCTCATGGCACGCACGGGGCTGAGCCGGGCGGTCGTGGCGCAGCGCGTCGGCGAGCTGCTCGAGCGGGGCCTCGTCGTCGAGGGCGATCCCGGGCCGAGCACGGGCGGTCGGCCGCCCCGCCAGCTCACCTTCCGGGCCGACGCGGGTCACGTCCTGGTGGCGGACCTCGGGGCGACCAGCATCGACGTCGCCGTGACGACGCTCGACGGGCGAATCCGCGGCCACCGCGACGAGCCGGCCGATATCGCGGCAGGACCCGAAGCCTGTCTCGAGCGCATCGACGAGCTCTTCGCCCAGCTCCAGACCACGACCCGCGGCGTGCCTGGCTCGTGCTGGGGCATCGGGCTGAGCCTGCCGGGGCCGGTGGAGTTCCGCACCGGCCGGCCCATCTCCCCGCCCATCATGCCCGGCTGGGACCAGTACCCCGTGCGCGAGCGGTTCGCCGCCCGCCACGGCGCCCCGGTCTGGGTCGACAACGACGTCAACGTCCTGGCCCTCGGGGAGTGGCGCTCGGGCGTGGCCGCCGGCCACGACAACGTCGTCGTGGTCAAGGTCGGGACCGGGATCGGGGCGGGGATCATCTCGGACGGGCGGCTCCACCGCGGTGCCCAGGGCAGCGCGGGCGACGTCGGGCACATCCAGGTCACCGACGACCCGAACGTCATCTGCCGGTGCGGCAACATCGGCTGCCTGGAGGCCCTGGCCGGCGGGGCCGCGCTCGCCCGGGATGGCGAGGCGGCCGCCCGGAGCGGGCGGAGCAGCCGCCTGCGGACGGCCCTGGACCAGCACGGGACCGTCTCCGCGGAGGACGTGGCGCGGGCGGCGTCGTTCGGCGACCCGGTCGCCATCCGGCTGATCGACGAGGCCGGGAACCGGATCGGGGTGATGCTCGCCAGCGTGGTCAACTTCTTCAACCCCTCGCTCGTCGTCATCGGCGGCGGGGTCGCCCAGAGCGGGGACCGCCTCCTCGCGTCGATCCGCGAGGCCATCTATCGCCGATCGCTCCCGCTCGCGACCCGGGATCTGCTGATCCAGCGCTCCTCGCTGGGGGGCCTCGCCGGCGTGATCGGCGCAGCGTCGATGGTCGTGGACCAGCTCTTTGCCCGCGAGGCCCTGGCCCGCTGGGCGGAGGCCGGCGCGCCGTCCGGGATGCCCGAGGTCGCCCTCGCGTCCGGCCGCTGATGGCGGGGTGCCCGATCACCAGGTCCCGGCAGGCCGGACACGATCCGCCGCGCCCCATCGACCGGCCGGTTCGCGGTCCGCGTCGCACCGCGTGAACCCCGACGCGATCCGACAAACAGCCCTTCGCTACGATCCGCGTCCAGCCGTGCGAGATGAGGAGATCCGATGCGCAGGCGAGTGTCAGTGCTGCGGGCTGTTCTCGCGGTGAGCGTGCTCTGCGTCGCGACGCCGGCGGCGGCAGTGCAGGCGTCCGCAGCGGCCAGCCCGGTGACCGTGACGTTCCGGGCGGGCGACAGCTACGGGTCCGTCGTGAGCGACGGCGGCGTCAACGGTGCCGCGCCGAACACGAGCTACGGGACCGCCGGCTACATCTCGGTGAACGTCACGTCCGGCGGGCACGCCCTGCTCCGCTTCGAGAACCTCTTCGGGAACGGGGCGCACCAGATCCCCCGCGGATCGACCATCACCTCGGCCAAGGTGAGCCTCTACCTGTCGGGCGTCGCCACGAGCGGAAGCGACATCGCCCAGATGCATCGGATGCTGGTGCCCTGGCAGGAGACGGCGACCTACAACTCGATGACCACCTCGGGTCCCGGCATCCAGCACGACAACGTGGAGTGCCGTGCGTCCGCCGACGCGTCGAGCAATGTGAGCATCGGCTCGACGAAGACGTTCGCGGTGACCGCGACCGTCCAGGACTGGGCGAACGGCGCTCCCGTCTACGGCTGGGCGCTCTGGCGGAACAGCCCGACGAACATGAACGTGACGCTGTCGAACAACTCAGTGGCGCCGAGGCGGCCGCTCCTCACGGTGACCTTCACGCCGCCAGGCTGAACCGGACGCGACGCGCCCCGGCTACCCGAGCAGGAGCGGGATCGCCTCGAGCGGAACCGGGTTGGCGGCCAGGACGACTTCGGCCGCCGAGCGGGCCTTCGGGGCGATCGAAGCCACATAGGCGCGCGCGACCGGCTTCTTGTGGTCGGCCACCGCTGCGTCGCGGAGCACCAGCCAGCCGCAGACGATCCAGATCGCCATCTCGACGAGGTCGACGGCGTAGTAGTCGACGCGGTCGCGATCGGGCTGCGCCTTGAGCGCGCCGACGGCCCGATCGAAGAGACCGGTCAGCTCGACCATGAGTGCCCGCTCAGTGGCCACGTCATCGGGGTACTCGGCCGCCTGCCATTCGGCGAGCAGCGGATCGAGCGACCGGTTCAGCAGCTTGCCGATCGCCGCCACCACCTGGAGCTGGCTCGTGCCTTCGTAGATGTTGGTGATGCGGACGTCCCGGAAGAGCCGCTCGATGTTGAACTCGCGCATGTAGCCCACGCCGCCGTGGACCTGCATCGCCTGGTAGCAGACCCGGTTGCCCATCTCGGTGGCGCAGTACTTCACCATCGGCGTCAGCGTCTCGGCCAGCGCCTGCGCCTGCTTGTGGCGGGCGCGCAGGGCGGCGTCGGCGTCCGAGCCGCGCTCCTCGATCGCCTTCTCGTGGACCTTCCACAGGTCGACCCAGCGCCCGGTCTCGGCGAGCAGGGCCCGCGTGGCCTCGAGATCGACCTTCATGGCGAGCAGCAGCCGGCCCACGGCCGGCAGGGCCCGGATCGGCTTCCCGAACTGGATGCGCTCGCGCGAGTACTTGTCGGCCTCCCGGTAGGCGGCCTCCGCGATCCCGAGGGCCTGCGCGGCGACGGCGAGGCGGGCGCCATTCATCAGGTTCATGGCATACCGCATGAGCCCGAAACGGCGCTTGCCGAGCAGGATCGCCGGCGTGTTGGCGTACTGGATCTCGCACGTCGGCGACGCGTGGATCCCCATCTTGTTCTCGATGCGCCGGATCCTGACCGTGTCGTCGCGCTCGACCAGGAACATGGAGAGCCCGCGGGCGTCGGTTGAGCCCTCCTCGCTGCGGGCGAGGACGAGCGAGACGTCGGCGAGCCCATTGGTGATGAAGCGCTTCACGCCGTTGAGGCGCCACTGGCCGGTGGCCTCGTCGAGGGTCGCCCGCGTCGCCACGGCGCCCAGGTCCGAGCCGGCGTCCGCCTCGGTGAGGACCATCGCGCCCGAGACCTCGCCGCGCGAGAAGCGGGGCAGGACCCGGGCCTTCGTCTCGGGATCGCCGTACTCCTCGATGAGCGAGGCGATCTCCTGGAGCCCGTACACGGTCATGAGTCCGCTCTCGGCCCGCGCGACGAGCTCGACCATCATCTGGTAGATGGACTCGGGAAGGTTCAGCCCGCCGAAGTCGCGCGAGAGCATTGCCCCGAACAGCTCCGCCTGGCGCAGGGCGTCGACGGCGTCGAGCGTGGCCGCGGCGTAGGTCACCTCGCCGTCCAGGTAGTGGGCGCCTTCCTCGTCCGCCTCGGCGGCCCGCGGCGCGATGCGCTCGCCGCAGACCGCGCCCAGGACGTCGAGGACGATCCGGAAGTTGTCCTTGGCGTCGGCATAGTTGCGGGGTGCCGTGGGGTAGATCGCCGACTCGGTATAGCCCCGCTCCTTGAGCTCGAGCACCTCGCCCAGGTCGAGCTGCTCGAGGCGGAACGCCAGGTCCGGGTTGTCGAGGAAGAAGTTGTCCGTCATTCGGCTTCTCGCTGGTCCATCGCGCGCTCGCGCAGGGCCTTGATCATCATCGGCACGACCTCCCCGACCTCGCCCACGATGCGATAGTGCGCGATCTGGAACATCGGCGCGTTTGGGTCGGTGTTGATCGCGATGATCTTGGATGACTGGTCCATCCCGGCCCGATGCTGGATGGCGCCCGAGATTCCGGCCGCGATGTAGAGGCGAGGCCGGACCGTGCTGCCCGTCTGGCCCACCTGGAACTCGCGGTCGATCATCCCGGCGTCCACGGCGGCGCGCGAGGCGCCGACCTCGCCGCCGAGCAGGTTGGCGAGGTCGCGCAGCAGGGCGAACTCGTCGGCACTCGCGACGCCCGCGCCGCCGGAGACGATCACCGACGCGTCCTTGAGCTTGACGGTGGAGCGGCGAACCTGCTGGCTGAGGACCTCGAGGGCAAAGTCGCCCGGCTCGAACTCGGGCGTCACGGCCTCGACGATGCCCGTCCGGGTCGCGTCGGCGGCGGGCATGCGCATGACCCCCTCGCGGACCGTGGCCATCTGCGGCCGGGTGCCCGGGTTCACGATCGTCGCGACGAGGTTCCCGCCGAAGGCCGGCCGGATCTGGTACAGGAGGTTCTGGTACGTCTTGTCTTCGCGCTTGACGTAGTAGTCGCCGATCTGCAGGTCCGTGCAGTCGGCGGTCAGGCCGCAGCGCAGGGCGCTCGCGACGCGCGGCGCCAGATCGCGGCCGTTGGGCGTGCCGCCGACGAGGAAGATCTCCGGCCGGCGCCTGCGCGCCTCCGTGATGGCCACGCGTGCGTACGGGAGGGTGCGGTAGCCGGCCAGCTCGGGGTGGTCCGCCAGCAGGACCCGGTCGGCGCCGTGGCGGACGACCTCCCGGGCGAGCTCCTCCACGCCATGCCCGCACAGCAGGCCAACCACGTCGTAGCCGAGCTGATCCGCGAGGTCACGCGCCTTGCCCGTCAGCTCCAGGCTCACGTCGGCGATGCGGCCATCGGCGTGCTCGATGTAGACCCAGACGCTCTTCTGCCCGGTCATGGCCGCCTACCCGACGATGTACTCGTGGACCAGCTCCGCAACCATGGCGGCGATGGCCTCGGGGGTGGGCTCGATCGTCCTGCTCTCCGTGCTCTCCAGGACCACGAAGTTGACCCTGTGGACCTGCGTGGGCGAGCCGGCCAGGCCGATCGGTCCGTCGGTGGCTCCGATGTCGTCCGCCGTCCAGACGGGGATCCCGAGGTCACGGGCCTCGAGGAACGCCTCGAGCGCCTCGTCGGTCTCGAACTCGGGCCACTGCTTCCGGAGCGCGGCGTGCTCACCCGAGGTCGCGGCCATCTTCGTGGCGATCTGCCGGCGAACCGAAGGCGGGCGGGGCGTGTTCGCCGAGCTGACGACCGTGAGCAGGCAGGGCATCTGGCAGCGCACGATCTCCGAGCCCGAGTCCAGGGCGCGCTCGGCGGTGATCCGGCCGTCGGCGATCTCCAGGACGGACTCGGCGTAGGTGATCTGCGGGATGCCCAGCTTCTCCGCCGTCTGCGGGCCCACCTGCGCGGTGTCGCCGTCGATGGCCTGGCGCCCGGACAGGACCAGGTCGTAGCGGCCGATCTTCTCGATGGCCTTCTGGAGGACGACGGAGGTGGCCAGGGTGTCGGACCCGGCGAACCTGCGATCGGTCAGCAGGACGACCCGGTCGGCCCCGCGCCAGAGCGACTCCCGCAGGATGTTGGCGGCCTTGGGCGGGCCCATCGTGATCACGGTGACCGTCCCGCCGTGGCGCTCCTTGATCTGGACGGCCATCTCGAGGGCGTTCAGGTCCTCCGGGTTGAAGATGGCCGGCAGCGCGTTGCGGTTCATCGTGCCGTCCTTGGTCATCGCCTCGCCCGTGATGTTGTGGGTGTCGGGCACCTGCTTGACCAGGACCACGCTGTCGATCGGTCGGGGGTCGGTCATCCACGTCTCCGGAGATCGCCGGCCGGCGCCGGCAGAGCGGTATCGGGGCCCGAAGGCCGGACGCCTCCCGGGCAGCGCGGACGGTTCATGGACGTCCTGCGAGTTCCGGTGAAGGATAACCGCGAGCAGGCGGGGTTTCTCGTCACGGCGACTCCAGCAGTCGGCCACTCCGGCGGCTCGACGCCATGGCGGCCCGAATCGTCGGTCGGCACCGGTATTCGTGTGCGAGCATCCGCACATGAGCTTCGACACCGCAGACGAGGTCTGACATGGGATTGCTCGGCAAGGTCGCGATCGTCACGGGGGCGAGCCAGGGAGTCGGGCGTGGCATCGCCCTGGCGCTCGGCAGGGAAGGCGCCGCCACGGCCGTCCTCGCGAGGCGCTACGACAAGCTGGCCGAGGTCGTCAGAGAGATCGAGGGCGTCGGCGGCCGGGCGCTGGCGATCGAATGCGACGTGCGCTCCCGCGAGCAGATCGCCAAGGCGGTCGCCGCGACCGTCTACGAGTTCGGCCCGATCGACGTCCTGGTGCACGCCGCCCGGGGCGACCTGCAGTCCTTCTCGCTTGACGAGGAGACCGACGAGCACTTCGCCATGGAGTGGGAGACGGGTCCGTTGGCGGCGTTCCGCCTCCTCCAGGCGTGCCTCCCCCACCTCAGGACGACGCGCGGCAAGGTCATCATCGTGGCCTCCGGGGCGGGCGTGACGGGCATGGCGCGCGCGGGCGCCTATTCCGCCGCCAAGGAGGCCATGCGCAGCCTGGCGCGGGTCGCCGCTCGCGAGTGGGGCCCGTACGGGATCAACGTGAACTGCATCCTGCCCTTCGGCAACAGCCCGTCGTTGACGGCCCTGTGGGAGCAGGACCCCGGGCTGGCCCAGCGCGCAATCGCGGAGATCCCGCTGGGTCGGGTCGGGGACAGCGAGGTGGACATCGGTCGGGCGGTCGTGTTCCTGGCCGGCTCGGGCGCGGACTACATCACGGGCGCGACGATCCCTGTGGACGGCGGGTCCACGATGTCGGCCTGACGCGCCGAGCACTGCGCCCGGGGTTGCGGGCGAAGTCCTGCCTCTGCCGAGGCGCTGACTTGACTCATGATCCTCTCGGGCAGCGCACGGCGGCGGCGAACTGCGGGTTGCTGTAGCGGGACGTCGGCGACGCGGAGAAGCCGACGCCATCGCGAGGGGCGCTCGCGACGAAGTGCCGCCGGGCGCGGCGGCTACCTACAGACCGTGTTCGGGGCGCCCGGGAGCGCCAGGGCGTCGGCGCCGACCGCACCTGTACGCTGGGCCCGCGGTGCCCGAGCGCATCCGCCCTTCGGAACGCACGCGCAACGGGCATCCGGGGGCCATTCGCCTCTCGCCAAGTGCACGCGGCCCCTGCGGCCGGCCTCGTCGCGGCCACGGTCATGATCGACCGCACCGAACCTTCTACTCCGTCGCTGGCGGTCACCACTCGGGCCGGGGCCGCCCTGGCGGGGACGGCCGTCCCGCTGACGGTCGCCTGGACGGCGGCGACAGATGCTGGCTCCGGTCTCGCGGCGGCACCGTACGAGCTCGAACGGAGCACGAACGGCGGGACGACCTGGACACCGGTCGCGAAGTCCGCGGCACGGAGCGCCACCGTCACGGCAGCGTCCTCGGGCACGCTCCGGTATCGGGTCCGGGCCATCGATGCGGCGGGCAACGCGGGTGGCTGGGCGTACAGCCCAACCCTCTCCCCGCGCCTGGTCCAGCAGACGAGCAGCGCGGTCAGGTACGGCGGGACCTGGACGAAGACCTCGTCGACCGGGTATTCAGGCGGCTCGGCGAAGTACGCCAAGGTCGCCGGCCGCTCGGTGACCTACAGAGTCACGGGCCGCTCGATCGCCCTCGTCACGACGAAGGCGCCATCCCGGGGCAAGGTCAAGATCTACGTCAACGGCACCCGCGTCGCCACGATCGACCTCTACCGCTCCTCGACCCAGTACCGCGTCCTCGCCTGGCAGAAGACCTGGTCGACGTCGGCCACCCGCACGATCAAGCTCGTCGTCGTCGGGACCTCCCGCCGTCCCCGGGTCGACCTCGACGCCTTCGTCGTGGTCAAGTAGGAAGGAGCGATCACCGGCGCGGGCTCCGCACCGGCCGACCCGCTCTGGCTCGGTGCTCGCTGGACCAAGCTGAGCGTGTGGGCCCACGTCGGCCTGACGCGCTCGACCCTGGGGTCGGCTGAGATCAGCCGGATTGTCGTGGCCCCGGCGACCCCCAGGGCGAGGCTGCGCGCGATTTCGGCGGGCGCGGCGATCTCGACCTTGCCTACCCGCGGGCGACCACCAGGCGCGCGGCGTCCTCGTCCGCGAAGACGTGAAGGTTCGGGTGGCGGCGCAGGAACGAAGCCGGGCAAGCCGGCAATTCCGGACCGTGAAGCGCGCGCAGCAGGACGTCCGCCTTGGACGCGCCGGTGACGAGCAGCCAGACCTCGCGGCCGGCGAGGATCCGGTTCATGCCGACGGTGATCCCGGCGGTCGGCACCGCCCGCGAGCCGTAGCGCGCCTTGGCCGCGTCGCGGGACGCGGCGGCCAGGGCGATGACGCGGGTCGGGCTGTCGGGCAGCGAGCCCGGCTCGTTGAAGCCGACGTGGCCGTTCATGCCGAGGCCCAGGACGACGAGGTCGAGATCGCGCGCCCAGGCGTCGTGGCGGGCGGCCGCGGCCCCGGGCGACGGGTCGTCGGCGTCGATCACGTGGATCGCCGCGGGCGGAGCGGGCAGCCGGTCGAGCAGCTGGGCGCGGATGCGCGTATCGCAGCGGGCCGGGTCGCCCGGCGCCAGCCCGACCCACTCGTCGAGGAGCACGACGGTCGCCCCGGCGAATGAGCAGGCGCCGTTCACGGCGAGCGCCACGACGGCGTCATACACGGGAACCGGGGTCGCGCCGGTCGGCAGGCAGACGCGGAGCCGCGGATCGCGCCGCAACCGTGCGCAGAGCTCGGCGGCGACCCGGCCGGGCCAGGCGTCAGCGGGCAATACCTCGAGGCGGCTGGCGTCGCCACCCGGGGCCGTCCCACCATCCGGCGCCGCTGCGCCCGCAGCCGCGCCGCCAGCGGGGGCCACACCGCCAGCGGCCGCCACGTCCCCTGCCGCCAAACCCGCCACGTCGCCTGCCGCCAAACCCGCCCCTTCCGCTGCTCCCTCGAGGGACGTCACTCGGCGCTCACCACGCGGTCGACGTAGTTCCCCGTGGCAGTCTCCTTGAGGATGAGCTTGTGGCGCCCGTCGGGCAGGATCTCGCGCTTGATCACAACGTCGCCCTCGTGCATCTGGGGCGTCGACGAGATCCGCGGGGTGGTACCGCCCCGCCACTCGAGGTCGACCGGCGCCCAGGCCCCCGACTTCGCCGAGCGGTAGGCGGCGTCCATGATGGCGTTCACGACGTAGCCGTCGTACAGCGTCTCCTGGGGCTCTCGCCCCTCCTCGAGCGCCGCGAACATGTCGCTGAACATGTCCGCGTAGCCGAGCTCGGACACCTCGTCCCCGACCGGGAAGAGCCAGCCTCCGGTCGTCTCGGCCTTCTCGGCAACGTACGACGACGTATGGCCGGCCGAGAAGACCTCGAACCCGGTCCGCAGGAAGTGGTTGATCCAGATCGTGCCCTCGGTCCCCGCGACCTCGTCGCGCAGGTCCATCCCACCGCGGAAGGTCCAGCTGACCTCGAACTGGCCGATGGCGCCCGACTCGAACCGGATCAGCGCGATCGCGTTGTCCTCGTCGGCGATCGGGTGGACCAGCGTGTCGGTGTGGCACATGACCTCGACCGGCCGGTTGCCCTTCCCGACGAAGTTGCGGGCGATCTCGATGCAGTGGCAGCCGAGGTCGATGATCGCGCCGCCGCCGGTCAGCCGGCCGTCCCAGAACCACGCCGAGTGCGGGCCGGGATGCGTCTCGCGCGACCGCACCCACGTCACATCGCCGATCCCGCCGGCCTGGACGAGCTTGATGGCCTTGAGCGACTTGGGCGTATAGCAGAGATCCTCGAGGTAGCCGCCGAAGACGCCCGCCCGCTCGACGGCTTCGAGGATTCGGCGCGCCTCGGCCGCGTTGCGGCCGAGCGGCTTCGTCACGAGGACGGCCTTGCCTGCCGCTGCGACCGCGGTGACCGCCTCCTCGTGGAGGTGGTTCGGCAGGGCGACCACCACGACGTCGGTCTCGGGATGGCGGATCGCGGCGTCCAGGTCGGTCGTGCATTCGGGGATCGCCCACCGCTCGCCGAAGGCCTTCGCGCGGCTCTCGCTGCGCGAGTAGGCGACCAGGACTCGGTCGCGGCCACGCTGGCCGTGGAGGGTCATCGTGTAGAAGTCGCCGATGAGGCCGGTGCCGAGCATCGTGATCGCGTGGCTCTTCATCGAGCGCGCCTCCTGCAGGTCGTATCGCCGGATCGCGCCGGAGGCGGGCCGCCGGGGAGGCCCGGGCTGCTGGCGTGTGATGGTGTCGTTCGCAGGATTGTACGGACCGCCGCGCCCGCCCGAGGCGCCGAAGTTGGGCTCCGGCGGCCACGTCCCCGGCCACGTCCCCCGGCCAGGTCCCCCGGCCGCGTTCCGGCGACAGGCCCCGCCGGCCGGTCGCCGCCGTCCGCACGCATAATCTCCTGACCGCAGGCGGTCCGGAGCACCCAGTCCGGCAGCCGCGGGCATCGGAGGACCCGACGGCACGTGCGCGCCCGGCTCCGCATCCTGGACGACGACCTGGTCGAGGCGATCCTCGATGAGGCGAAGCGGATCCTTGCCGAGACCGGCATGCAGATCCGCGGCGCCGGGCTGCGGGCGCGCCTCCGCGAGCTCGGCCTGCCGGCCGATCCGACCGGCGACCGGCTGCTCTTCCCGCGCGACGTCGTCGAGCGCGCGATCGCGACCGCCCCACGAAGCTTCACCCTGTTCGACCGCGACGGAGCGCCAGCCGCCGAGATCGGCGGCGACAACGTCCACTTCGTGCCGGGCTCGAGCGGCCTGCGGGTGCTCGACCACCGGACGGGCGAGGTCCGGCTGGCCTGCACGGCCGACTTCGTGGAGTACGTCCGCCTCGGCGACGGCCTCCCGAACCTCCCCTACCTCGCAACGGCCTTCTCGACGAACGCCGACATCGAGCCGCAGGTCGCCGACGCGTGGCGTCTCCGGCTGCTGCTGACGAGCACCCGGAAGGCCGTCGTCTCGGGTGCCTTCACCGAGCACGGCGTGCCGCGCATGGTCGAGATGATGGGGCTCTTCCGCGACGGCGCGGCCGACCTGCGCGCCCGCCCGATGGCCATCTTCACGATCACCGCGACGGGCAACTTCCGCTACAGCGAGGACTCGTGCCAGAACCTCGTCGACTGCGTCGAGGCGGGGATCCCGGTCGAGATCGTGCCGGTGACCCTGATGGGGCTGATCGCCCCGGTCACGATCGTCGGCGCCACGGTCTTCCACGCGGTCGATGTCCTGGCCGGGATCACGATGGCGCAGCTGCTGCGCCCCGGAACCCCGGTCCTCTTCGGTGGCGCGCCGGCCACGTTCCACATGAAGGCGGCGTCCTCGCCGATGGCGGCGATCGAGGCGCTCGGGCTCGACGTCGCCTACGTCGAGGTGGCGAAACGGCTCGGGCTGCCGACCCAGGCCTACATGGGCCTCTCCGACGCGAAGACGCTCGACGCGCAGGCCGGCGCCGAGACGTTCGGAAGCGCGCTGCTGGCGGCCCTCGCCGGCGTCAACTCGGTATCAGGTCCCGGGATGCTCGACTTCCTGCTCGTGTTCAGCCTGCCGAAGCTCGTCTTCGACGACGCGATGATCGGGCAGATCCGGCACCTCGTCCGCGAGGTCCGCCCGGTGGACGACCTGCCCGCGGGCGAGCTCGTGCGCCACCTGCTGGCCGAGCAGCACCTGATCATGGCCGACCACACGACCCGCCACTGGCCGACCGAGCTCCACCTGCCCAATCCGGTCGTCGACCGCGACAACCGCGAGAGCTGGCTGAAGGCCGGTGGCCTTGACATGGAGCGCAGGGCGACAGCCGACGTCGAGCGGCGGCTGGCGGCCTATGCGGGGATCGAGACCGACCCGCTGGCCGTCGTGGAGCTCGAGCGGATCATCCGGGCCGGCCTCGTCTCGCAGGTCGACCTGCCGGCGCTCCCGCCACTGCCCGGTCCGGTCGCCGCCGACCCGGACGCGCGCGTTCGGCGGCGCAACCTGCGACGAGGAGGCTGACCGTGACTGACGAGCGACCCGACCCGACCGACCGCCCCGCGAGCCTGCGCGGGCGGCCCGAGCGCGGGGTGCGGCCGGAGCGCTCGACCGCCGTGGACGCCCCGGTCGACCCGTCCGTCTTCCCCGACCTCGCGGCGCGCCGGGCAGCCGACGGCGAGCGGCGGGCCCGCTGGGACGCGGCGCTGGCCGACCCGGCCCCGTTCCTGGCCGACGGCGGCATGGGCACCATGCTGTTCGCGGCTGGCCTCGAGTTCGGCGATCCGCCCGAGACGTGGACCGTGACCCATCCCGACGCGGTCCGGGCGATCCACCGCGGCTACCTCGAGGCGGGCTCGCGGATCGTGCTCACCAACACGTTCGGCGCCAATCGCGTCCGGATGGCGCTCCACGGGAACGAGGGCCGGGTCGACGAGCTCAACCGGGCGGCAGCGGCGCTCCTCCGCGACGAGGTCCGCGCCGCGGGCGGAACGGCGCTCGTGGCGGGCGACATCGGGCCGAGCGGCGCGATCATGGCGCCGATCGGGCCGCTGGCCGAGGGCGAGGCCACGGACGTCTTCGCCGAGCAGGCCGCGGCGCTCGTGGCGGGCGGCGTTGACGTGATCTGGATCGAGACGATGTCCGACCTCGCCGAGATCCGGGCCGCGATCGCCGGCGTCCGGCGGGTCGCCCCGGGGATCCCGCTGATCGCCACGATGACCTTCGACACCCGCGGCCGGACGATGATGGGCGTCACGCCCGAGCACGCGGTCCAGCACCCTTGCCGGCCTGGGGGCCGACGCGATCGGCGGCAACTGCGGGAACGGCCCCGACGAGCTCCTCCCGGTCATCGCCGCGATGCGAGCCGCCGATTCCGGTGCGGTCCTGGTCGCCAAGCCGAACGCCGGGATCCCCCGGATCGTGGACGCCCGCGCCGTCTACGAGGCCACGCCCGGGTCGATGGCCGAGCAGGCGATCCGCTTCCGCGACGCCGGGGCCACGATCATCGGGGCGTGCTGCGGGAGCATGCCGGCCCACCTCGCCGCGATGTCGGCCGCGCTCGCCGGGGGAGCGCATGGCGGCTGACGAGGCGGGCGAGCTCGATCTCGCGGCCCTGCCCGACGACGAGCTCATCGACCAGGTCCACAACGACCTGTACGACGGCCTCGCCGACGAGGTCGTGACCGCGACCCGCATCTTCCTGGCGCGCGGCTGGGAGCGCCGAGCGCGTCCTGGCCGACGCGCTCGTCGAGGGCATGCGGATCGTCGGCGACGACTTCCGCGACGGCATCCTGTTCGTCCCGGAGGTCCTGCTCGCCGCGAACGCGATGAAGTCGGGCATGGCCGTCCTGCGCCCGCTGCTCGCCGAGACGGGGGCGAAGCCGATCGGCACGGTCGTGATCGGGACGGTGAAGGGCGACATCCACGACATCGGCAAGAACCTGGTCGGGATGATGCTCGAGGGCGCCGGGCTTCGAGGTGATCGACCTCGGCGTCAACACCGATGCCGACCGGTTCATCGCAGCGCTCGAGGCGCACGACGCCGACGTCCTGGGGATGTCCGCCCTCCTCACCACGACGATGCCGTACATGAAGGTCGTCATCGCGGCCCTCGTCGAGCGCGGGATCCGCGACCGGTACATCGTGCTGGTCGGCGGAGCGCCGCTCAACGAGGAGTTCGGAGCGCTCATCGGGGCGGACGCCTACTGCCGCGACGCAGCCGTGGCGACCGAGACCGCCCGGGCGCTTGTCGAGCGGCGACGGGCTGCCGGTGGCTGAGCCGCGCGGCGCGACCGCCCTCGTGATCGGGTGCGGGGCGCTCGGGCGCGAGCTCGCCGCGCTGGTTCGCCACGACGGCCTCGGGGGCCGCATCCGGGTGGTGTGCCTGCCGGCGAGCCTCCACAACCGGCCCGAGCGGATCGCCGGCGAGGTCGACCGCGCGATCCGGCGCTGGCGGGCCTCCTACGACCGCATCTTCGTCGCGTACGGCGACTGCGGGACCGGCGGCCGCCTCGACGCCGTCCTGGCGACCCACGGCGTCGAACGCCTGCCCGGCGCGCACTGCTACCAGGTCTTCGCGGGCGGCGCGTTCGAGGCGCTCGCCGCGGCCGAGCCGGGCACGTTCTACCTGACCGACTACCTCGCCCGCAACTTCGAGCGCTGGTCATCGAGGGCCTCGGGCATCGACCGCCACCCGGAGCTCGAAGCGGCCGTACTTCGCCAACTACCGGCGGCTCGTCTACCTCTCGCAGGTGCGACGAGCCCGACGACGCTCGCCCTGGCGCGCGCCGCGGCGGACCGCCTGGGCCTCGCCTTCGAGCACCACCCGACCGGGTTCGGGGGCCTGGGTGTCGCGATCGCGGCGTTCGGCGCGCAGACGCGGACACGCCTGATGCCGACGCTGACGATCATCTCGTGGCGCGACATCCCGGCCCAGGTCAACGCCGGCACGGGCCGCCGGGTGGTCAAGGCGATGCTCCCGCAGCGCTTCCAGGTCGCGGTCGACCGGGCCGCGAAGCGCGCGTCGAAGGGCGAGATGAGCGCCTACCTGGCCGAGTGGCGTCGCGTCGAGCGGCCGTGCGGGGACGACCCGGCCGGCGAGGTGGCGGCCGAGGTCGCCCGGCTCGAGCGCGCTGTTCACGCCGCGAGCGGCTCGCCGCGAGCCGTCGCGGCTGGCGGCGTGGACGTCGGCGCGCAGACGTGGACGCGACGGCATGACCGGGTCGCCGGCCGATCCGATCGTCATCTTCACCCCCGCCGGCCGTCGCGGCCGCTTCCGCGGCGGGCACCGACGTGCTCGACGCCGCGCGTTCGCTCGGCGTCGACATCGACTCGGTCTGCGGCGGGCGCGGCGATCTGCGGCCGCTGCCAGGTCGCGGTGAGTGCCGGCTCGTTCGCCAAGCGCGGCATCACCTCGAGCGCCGACCACCTGTCGCCACCCGGCGCGCTGGAGCGGCGCTACGAGCGCCAGCGCGGGCCCGCGACCGGGCGTGGCCTCGAGCCCGGGCGCCGGCTGGCGTGCGCCGCGACCCTGGTGGGCGACGTGGTCGTCGACGTGCCCGCCGCCAGCCAGGTGCATCGCCAGGTCGATCCGCAAGGACGCTCGAGCGCTGCGGCCGTTCGACCTCGACCCGGTCGTCCGGCTGCACTATGTCGAGGTCGTGCCCGCGTCCCTCGGGGCTTCGGCATCGGACCTCGCCCGCCTGCTCGCGGCGCTCGAGGCCGAGTGGGGGCTCACGGGTCATGCGCGGTCGACGCCGCGGTCGTTCGGGCGCTGCAGGCCGCCCTGCGGGCCGGCGACGGGGCGGTCACCGCGGCCGTCCACGACGGCGGGCGGGTCACCGCGATCTGGCCCGGCCTCCGCGATCGCGTGTTCGGCGTCGCGATCGACATCGGCTCGACGACCATCGCCGGCCACCTCGCCAGCCTGCTCGACGGCGCGGTGGTCGCGACGGCGGGCGCGATGAACCCGCAGATCCGGTTCGGCGAGGACCTCATGAGCCGGGTCTCGTACGCCATGCTCCACGCTGGCGGCGCGGCCGAGATGACGGCCGCGGTCCGCGGCGCGCTGCGCGACCTCGTCGCCGATCTCGGGCGGGCGCGGCGGCGTCGAGCTCGACGAGATCCTCGAGGTCGTCCTGGTCGGCAACCCGGTCATGCACCATCTCGTCCTCGGCCTCGACCCGACCCCGCTCGGCCAGGCGCCGTTCACGCTCGCCACCGAGCGTGCGGTCCGCGAGCCCGCGGGGCTGCTCGAGCTCGGCGTCCACCCGGGGGCGCAGCTCTACGTCCTGCCCTGCATCGCCGGCCACGTCGGCGCCGACACCGCCGGCGTCATCCTCGCCGAGCAGCCGCAGGCCTCCGACGGGCATCACCCTCGCTCGTCGACGTCGGCACGAACGCCGAGCTCGTCCTCGGCGATCGGCACCGGCTGGTCGCCGCGTCATCGCCGACCGGGCCGGCCTTCGAAGGCGCGCAGATCTCGGCCGGCCAGCGGGCCGCGCCCGGCGCGATCGAGCGAGTGCGGGTCGACCCGGCGACCCTCGAGCCGCGATTCAGGGTGATCGGGTGCCCGCTCTGGTCGGACGACCCGGGCTTCGCCGCAGCGACCGCCGCGACCGGCGTCACGGGGATCTGCGGCTCGGGGATCATCGAGGCCCTCGCGGAGCTCTTCCTGGCGGGCGTCATCCGCCCGGACGGCGCCATCGACGGGGCGTTCGCGGACGGACGCCGCGGGTGGTTGCGGACGGCCGGACGTTCGCGTACGTCCTCCACGACGGCGCCCCGCGGCTGCTGATCACCCAGGCGGACGTCCGGGCGATCCAGCTTGCGAAGGCGGCGCTCGTACGCGGGCGCGCGCCTGCTGATGGACGCCCTGCGGCGTCGAAACGATCGACGAGATCCGGCTCGCGGGCGCGTTCGGCAGCCACATCGACGTGCGCCACGCGATGGTCCTCGGGCTCGTGCCGGACTGCCCGCTCGACCGGGTCCGGTCGGTCGGCAACGCCGCGGGCGCCGGCGCGCTGCATCGCGCTCCTGTCCCGCGCGGCGCGGGCAGAGGTCGAGGCGGTGGTCCGAGACGTCGACAAGATCGAGACCGCGATCGAGCCGCGCTTCCAGGAGCTCTTCGTCGAGGCGCTCGCGATCCCCCATGCGTCCGCGGCGTTCCCGAACCTTGCCCGCGAGGTCGACCTGCCGGCGCGGCCCGCCGAGCGGCCGCGGGGCGCCGCCGGCCGGGCTGCCCGGAACGCGGCGGCGACGCGGACCGGACGCTCCGGCAGCGGGCCGGCGTAGGTTCGCGGATCGCCCGCCGCAACCGGCCGTGGCAGTCGACGGCCCGATCCCGCCCACGATGGCAGGATGCACGCACTCGCCGAGTGGCTTCGGCGGCGCCCGGCCCGCCCAGGCCGCGCAGGCGGAGGACCAGATGGACCACTTCGACATCGTCATCGTCGGAGCCGGGCCCGGGGGTGAGGCGGCCGCCTACAAGGCCCGCGAGCTCGGCGCCAGCGTCGCCGTCGTGGAGCGCGACCTGGTCGGCGGGAGCTGCCCGTTCTGGGGATGCGTCCCGTCGAAGTCCCTGCTGCACGGCGCGGCCAGGCACGCTGCGGGAGCCGCGTACACCTGGGCGGACGCATCGGCGCGCCGCGACTACATGATCAACCGCGAGGGGATCCCCTACCCCGACGACGGCGGCCACGTCCGGGGGCTCGAGGCAGCCGGGGCGACGGTCGTGCGCGGTGCGGGCAAGCTGGCCGGGCCCGGTCGCGTCCAGGTCGAACGGCACGGCGCCCGCCGCGAGCTGTCGGCGACCGCGTCATCCTCGCGGTCGGCTCATCGACGACGATCCCGGGGATACCCGGGATCGACACGGTCCGGACGTGGACCAACCGCGAGGCGACCGGGGCGCGCGAGCTCCCGGCGAGCCTCCTGGTGCTCGGCGGCGGCCCGACCGGCGTCGAGCTGTCCCAAGCTCTACGCGCGGTTCGGTGTTCCGACGACGATCGTGCACTCGCGGGACCGGCTCCTGGCGCGCGACCACGCCCGGAACGCCGAGGCCGCCCGCGAAGCGCTGCTGCGCGACGGCGTGACGCTCCGGCTCGGCGTCCGTGCGGTCGGGGCGCGGCCCGGAGCCGGCGCGGACGGCGCCGACGTCCTCGACCTGGCCGACGGCACCACTGTCGAAGGCCACGCGATCCTGCTCGCCGTCGGCCGCACCATTCCCCTCGCGAACCTCGGCCTCGAGACGGTCGGCATCGACGCGTCGCAACGTGGCGCGCTGCCGTCCGACGGGCGCCTCCGCGTCGCGGACGGCCTCTTCGTCATC
Source organism: uncultured Chloroflexia bacterium (assembly GCA_963809375.1). Lineage (GTDB taxonomy): Bacteria > Chloroflexota > Limnocylindria > Limnocylindrales > CSP1-4 > CTSoil-043. The sequence goes on along the minus strand of CAWEJO010000007.1, from coordinate 203,485 downwards.
GGCGACGCGCGCCGGACCCGAGCTGCACACGCACCAGGCGCACTACCAGGGCGAAATCGCGGTGCGGATGGCGCTCGGTGAGGCCGTCGCGCCCGACTACCGGGCGCTGCCGCGGGCGACCTACACCGACCCGGAGCTGGCGTCGGTCGGCCGCTCGCTCGAACAGGCGCAGGCCGACGGGGTCGACGCGTTCGAGGTGGTGGCGGACTTCCCGACGACGGCGAAGGGCTACTCAGTCGAGGCGACGTTCGGCCACGTCACGATCGTGGTCGACCGCGCCAGCCGGCAGCTGGTCGGTGCTGCCATGGCGGTGCCCGACGCGAGCGCCGCGATCCACGAATGCGTGCTCGCGATCCAGGCGCGCGTCCCGCTCGACGTCCTCGCCGCGACGATCCACGCGTTCCCGTCGACCTCGCGGATCCTCAACGGGCTCTTCGCGGACGCAGCGAAGCAGGTGGCGTAGCGACGCACCGGGGCTGGCGCCGCGGCCCACGGGATCGCGTCCCGAGCCGCGCCGGGGCGGTCACCTCCGGCCCTTCCAGTGAGCGCGCGGCGCTCCGGTTGGCGCACTCGCCGCTCCGGTGCCGCGCGCCCGACGGCTCTTCCGGCAGCGCCCGCGGGCGTAGTATTCGAGTGTCGGCGGCGGTTTCGACCCGTCCACGGGGCCCGCCGCGCCGCGTCCCCGGCAGAGCCAAGACGGTGCGGTACCAGGTGAACCTGGGGCCGCGGAGGTGGGCGATGCGGAACGCCGATGTCATGCATGCGCACGACCGGGTCGGCTCGGTGCGCCAGGACGGCGACATCTTCGACGAAGCGGGCGGCCGCATCGGGCATGTCGACGCCGCCGGCAGGGTCTACCTGGGACAAGGTCCAGATCGACGGTGACGGCAACCAGACGTGGCCCGAAATCGGCGGCGTCCTGGTCGGGCGCGTCTTTGACTCCGGCGAGATCGAGGATCGCCACCAGGAGCAGCTCGGCCGGGTCGACGCGGAAGGCGACGTCTATCCGGGCGAGCGCGGCGGCAGCCGGATCGGCTCGGTGGGCACCTCGGTCTCGCGGATCGACCAGGCCGCGGCCGCGATGCTGCTCCTGCTGACGCCCGCGGGGGCGTCCACCCGCCGATAGCCGGGCTCCCCGTTCAGGTCGTCCTGCGAGCGGGCTGCTGACCGCATCTCCGCAGTCGCGCGGCCTGTCGTCGGCGCGTCGGCGGCAGCCGGCGATAATTCGCGCCATGCGTCGCAGCCGGGCGGCCTGGGGCCGCCAGTTCGATCCGGATCGCCTCGCCGCGCTCGAGCTCGGCATGTGGAAGGCGTACTACCGCCGCCAGCCGGCCCGGCTCTTCGCGCTGCTCGTGCGCGCGAACCGCGAGCAGGCGGGCGCCGCGTGGCCGCGGGCCGTCGCGGCCGCCGCGATCCTGGCCCGGGCGGCCGCCGGGTTCGGGCGCTCGACCGGTCACTACGAGCGCTTCCTGCCGGACATCGTGCGCGGGTACCGGATGCTCGGCCTGCCGCGCGGCGTCAACGCCCGAGAGGTGGCGCGGCGCGAGCTTCGCTGGTGGGTCGTCCGGCGCGAGATCGGGCTGGCGGCCGGCGATGCGGCAGGCCAGGCGATCACATCGCTGTACGCGTCGCTCTATGGCGTGCCGGAGGCGGCGGTCGCCGAAGCCGGGCGGCTCCGCGGGCTCGCCGCCGAGGTGCGCGACCGCGGTGCCACGGCCGATCCCGACGGGCCGACGGGGCCGGGCGTGGCGTACTGGCCCGAGGTCGCGCTCCTCCTCCGGTCGTCCTACCGGCACTTGAAGGCGGCGCTCGGTCCGGGCACGGGCACCGCCCCGGCCCACGCTGCCGAGACGCCGCCGGCCGCCGACACTGTCGCCGCCGACGCCCCGACCCCGGCAGCCGACACGCCCCCCAGCCGAGGAGACTGCCCCGCCAGCCGAGACTGCCCCGCCCGACGCGCCCCCGGACCAGCCGGCCTGACGGGTGCGTGCCAGCCAACCTGTCGCGCCCGCCGCGTAGCATTCGCCCGTGCAGCTGATCGACGGGGCGCCCGTCTACTCCGCAACGGACCTCGTCGGCTATCTCGCGTGCGCGCACCGCTTCGAGCTCGAGCGGGCCGCCCTGGCCGGGCTCGTCGAGAAGCCGATCCGCAACGACCCGTCGATCGACCTGATCGCGAAGCGCGGCGACGAGCACGAGAAGCGCTACCTCGCCGAGCTCCGCGCGGACGGGCGCACGGTCGTCGAGATCGACCGGGACGGCTCGCGCGCGTCGACGGCGCCGACCTGCGGTCGGCGGAGGCCGAGACCGTCGCCGCGATGCGCGGCTGGCGCGGACGTCATCTACCAGGCCACCTTCTTCGACGGGCGCTGGCGCGGCCACGCCGACTTCCTGCTCCGGGTCGAGCGCCCCAGCGCGCTCGGCGGCTGGTCGTACGAGGTCGCCGACACCAAGCTGGCGCGCCACGTCAAGGCGCAGCGCGATCCTCCAGATCTGCTCGTACGTCGAGCAGCTGACCCGCGTCCAGGAGACGGAGCCGGAGCACCTCCACGTCGTGCTCGGCGGCAGCGCGCGGGCGCAGGGCGACGTTCCGGGTCGCCGACTTCATGGCCTACTTCCGGCGCGTCAAGGCGGACTTCGAGTCGAGCGCCGCGGCAGCACCGGCTGCCTATCCGCCGGTCGGCACCTACCCCGACCCGGTCGAGCACTGCACGGTCTGCCGCTGGAGCCCCGCCTGCCGCCTGCGGCGCCGCGCCGACGACGACCTGAGCCTCGTGGCCGGGATCGCGGCCCGCCAGCGCCGGGCGCTCAAGGAACGCGACGTGCCGACCCGGCGAGGGCTGGCCGGCCTGCCGCTCAGGCTCGCGCCGCCGCTCGACGGGACGAGCCGCGGGGCCTTCACGCGCGTGCGCGAGCAGGCGCGGATCCAGGTCGAGAGCGAGGACGAAGGGCGGGTCAAGTGGGAGTTCCTGCCCCTCGACCGGGACGAGGATGGCGCGCCGGTCGCAGATCGCGGCTTCCTGATCCTGCCCGTGCCGTCGCCCGGCGACCTCTTCTTCGACATCGAGGGCGACCCGTTCGCCCTCGACGACGGCGTCGACTACCTGTTCGGCGTGCTCGAGCCCGGGCTGCCCGGACGCCAGGGGCGGCCCGACGTTCCACGAGATCTGGAGCCGCGACGAGGCAGGCGACGTGACGCTCGTGGCCGAGAAGCGCGCCTTCGAACGGCTCGTGGACCTCCTGATCTCGCGTCTCGACGCGGACCCGACGCTGCACGTCTACCACTACGCCGCGTACGAGCGCACCGCCCTGGCCCGGCTGGCCCAGCGCCACGCGACGCGCGAGCAGGAGGTCGATCGCCTGCTCCGCGGCGGCGTGCTGGTGGACCTGTACCGCGTCGTCCGGCAGGGGATCCGGGCGGGCGTCGAGAGCTACTCGATCAAGAAGCTGGAGCCGCTCTACGGGTACGAGCGGGAGGTCGACCTGCGGAGCGCGAACACGAGCATCGTCGAGTTCGAGAACTGGCTCGAGGGCGCCGAGACCGAGGGGGGCAGGGTCGGCGAGGCGATCCTGCGCGAGATCGCGGGCTACAACCGCGACGACGTGGTCAGCACCCTGCCGCCTGCGCGACTGGCTCGAGGACGGCCGCATCGAGCTCGCGGAGGTCATGGAGGAGCGGCTCGCCCGACCCGCGCCAAGCCCCGACGCGGAGGCGACGAAGCCGCTGAACGAGATCGCCCAGCGTGCGGCGGCGCTCGTCGAACGCCTGACCGCGGGGCTCGACGACCTGGCGCCGGCCGACCGGACGCCCACGCAGCAGGCGACCTGGCTGCTGGCCCAGCTGCTGGGCTGGCACCGCCGCGAGGAGAAGGCGTTCTGGTGGCGCTACTTCGACCTGTGCAGCCGGCAGGACGACGAGCTTGTCGACGAGCGCGAGCCGCTCGGCAACGTCTCGCTCGTGGAGGCCGGCACGCCAAATCGGCTGGGCACCCGCGAGCAGGTCTATGCGTTCCCGCAGCAGGACCACGGGCTCCACCCGGGCGACACCGTCCACGATCCCGCCACGAAGAGCTTCGCGGGCGAGGTGCTCGCCATCGACGAGGTGGCCCGGACCATCCGGCTGAAGCGGACCGAGTCGGCGATGAAGTGCGGCACGCCCACCTCGCTCATCCCCTACGAGCGGTTCAGCACGGAAGGGCAGGAGCTGCGCCTGCTGGCGATCGGCGAGCACGTGGCGGACCACGGGATCGACGGCGAGGGCCTCTACCGCGCGGCTCGCGACCTGCTGCTCCGACGGCCGCCGCGGATCGTCGGTGTGCCACCCGGAGCGCCGCTGCGCCGGCCCGACGAGAGCGCGCTCGCAGCCGGCCGCCGCCTCGTGATGGGACTCGACGAGAGCATGCTCCCGATCCAGGGGCCCCCGGGGACGGGCAAGACGTGGACCGGAGCCCGCATGATCCTCGACCTCGTGGCCGCTGGCCGGAAGGTCGGCGTCACCGCCAACAGCCACAAGGTGATCGGCAACGTCCTGGACGCGGTCGTCGAGGCGGCTGCCGAGGCTGCCGCCGATGCGGCCGTCGAGCGCCCGATGACGGTCCGCCTCGGCCAGAAGCCGGCGAACGGCGAGGCGCCGACCTGTGCCGTGGCACGGGCGCTCGACACCAACGCCGAGGTGGCCTCGGCGCTCGCGCTGGACGAGGTCGACGTCGTCGGGGGCACGGCGTGGCTGTGGTCGTCGACCAGGCTCGTCGATTCCGTCGACGTGCTCGTGATCGACGAGGCCGGCCAGGTGTCCCTCGCCAACACGATCGCGGTCGCGCCGGCGGCCCGGTCGATGGTCCTGCATCGGCGACCCGCAGCAGCTCGACCAGCCGCTCAAGGGCTCGCACCCGCCCGGCGCGGAGCGGAGTGCCCTCGGCCACCTGCTCGGTGACGCCCCGACGATCGCTCCCGAGGCTGGCCTCTTCCTCGACCGGACCTGGCGGCTGCACCCGTCGATCTCGGCGTTCACCTCCGACACGTTCTACGCCGGCGGACTGGCATCGGTGCCCGAGACCGCGCGGCAGGGCCTGGACGGCCCGCCGCCGTTCGACGGGACCGGCATCCGCTGGCTGCCGGTCAGCCACCGCGACAACGCGACCGATTCGCCCGAGGAGGCCGACCGTCATCCGCGGGCTGCTGGGCGACCTGCTGGCGCGAGGCGCGACCTGGACGACCATCGACGGCGAGCGGCGGCCGATCAGCCAGGCCGACATCGTCGTCGTGGCGCCCTACAACGCGCACGTCGAGGGCATCGCTGCCGCGCTGCCACCCGGGGCCCGCGTCGGGACGGTCGACAAGTTCCAGGGCCAGCAGGCCCCGATCTCGATCTACGCGATGGGCACGTCGTCGCCCGAGCTCGCGCCGCGCGGGATGGAGTTCCTCTACTCCCTCAACCGTCTCAACGTGGCCACCTCGCGCGCCCGCTGCCTGGCGATCGTGATCGCCTCGCCGGAGCTCCTCCGGGCGCGCTGCGCCACGCCCCGCCAGATGCGCCTCGTCAACGCCCTCTGCCGCCTGGTCGAGGCAGCGCCGCCGGGCTGACGCACCGACGCCGGCGCCGGCCGACCGTCCTCACCCGTGGCCGCCCATGCCGGCACGCCAGCGCCCGGCGCGCCGCGCGAGCCGGCTGCGCCAGCGGCGCGATCAGCTGCGTAGCGCGGCGTGAAGCACGCCGAGGAACCGCTCGCGGGACGCCTCGAGCACCACCTCGACGTTCGGCTCGCGACCCGTGTACCCGGCGTGGTCGATCACGGTCTGGCCGCGGGTGTGCTCGCCGCGCGTCTCGACCACGAGGTTGAGGCGGCGGGTCAGCGTGGCGACCGAAGGGTCCAGGGCGACCGCCATGCTGATCGGATCCGGCAGGTCGAAGCCCGCGAGGCCGTACTGCCGCGCGATCACGTCGAGGGTCGCCTGGATGTCGACCGCGAACTCGCCGAGCGGGCCGAGCGCCCGGAGCTCGGCGGCCGCCTCCCGGTCGAAGACGGCGTACCGGCGCGAGATGTCCCAGCCGACCATGGTGATCGCGGCGCCCGATCCGAAGACGATGGCGGCGGCTTCCGGGTCGACCCACACGTTGAACTCGGCAACCGCGGTGATGTTGCCGACCGCGTCGCCGGTGCCACCCATGATCACGATCCGCCGGAGCCGCCCGGCGATGGCAGGCTCGCGCACCAGCGCGGCCGCGACGTTCGTGAGGGGCCCGAGCGTGACCAGCGTGATCTCGCCCGGCCGTGGGCCATGACCGTCCGGACGAGGACGTCGACGGCGTGGCCGGGCGCTGGCTCGCGACCCGCCAGCGGGAGCCCGAAGTCGCCCATGCCGTCGTGCCCGTGCACGAACTCGGCCGTGTGGAGCGGCTCCGTCAGCGGCGCGGCACAGCCCGCGTGAACGGGCGCCTGGACGCCGCTCCGCTCGACCGTGTAGAGCGCGTTCTGGACCGCCTGCTCGAGCGGGACGTTGCCCGCCACGACCGTGATCGCGAGCACCTCGACGTCCGGGTGGCGGAGCGCCATCAGGAGCGCGACCGCGTCGTCGGACGCCGTATCCGTGTCCACCAGGAACCGACGGCGGGATGCGGGCACGATCTCCTCCGGCTGGCTTGGGGCGGCTGGCGGCCGGCGCACGGGCAGCTCGCCGTGGCGCCCAGGGCATGATGCCCCAACCTCCGCCGGCCGCGGCGTCGAACTTCCACTCCTGCGGGGACAAGCCGGCGCGCGTCATCCCGGAAGACGTCCTGGAACGTGCCCCCGAGGAGTAGCCGGTTCCAGCCGACCCGCTGCCGGTCTGCGCGTCCGGCCGCAGCGCGGAGGGTATGGCCCTGCGCCTCGGGCGCTCACACCACCTGGACGCTCACGCGGTGATAGCCGCGCGCCCCGTCGGGCGCAGGCGGCGTCACGCGATCCTCCTGGACGGCACCGGTCCCGTCCGTCGCCCGGACCGTGATGTCGACGATACCGGTCTGCTGGACGTCCCAGTCGTAGCGCCATTGCACCCACGTGGCGCTCGCAAGCGGGGTCGAGATCGTGGCCGGCTGCCACGCGCCGCCGCCGATCCGGACCTCCACCCGGGAGATGCCCCGGTCGGGCGCCCACGCGACGCCGGCGACCGCGACCGTGCCTGGCGCGACCCGCTGGCCGCCGCGCGGGAGGTCGATCCGTGACTGGGTCAGGATCGGGGCCTCCTTGGCCCACCCGAGGGGGACCCAGTAGGCATCGAATGCCTCGAGCGTCGTGAGCTCGATCTCCTTGAGCCACTTCGTTGCGCTCACGTAGCCGTAGAGGCCCGGGACGATGAGCCGGGCCGGATAGCCGTGCGGCACCGGCAGGGGCACGCCGTTCATGCCGATCGCGATCATCGGGTCGCGTGACGGGTCCATCGCCCACGCAGTCGGGAAGCCGACCGTGAAGTCGTCGACCGAGCGCCCGACGATCTGGGTGGCCGACGGCTGGACGCCCGCCATGGCAAGCACGTCGCGAAGGTGCACGCCCTGCCACTTGGCGTTGCCGACGAGGTCGCCGCCGACCTCGTTGGAGACGCAGGCGATCGTCACGTACTGCTCGAAGTTGGGGAGGGCGAGCAGGTCGCGATAGCTCAGCTCGATCTCGTGATCGACCATTCCCTTCACGGTGAGCTTCCAGGTGGCGGCGTCCACGCGCGGGATCACGAGGGCGGTGTCGATCCGGTAGAACTGGTCGTTGGGCACGACCAGGGGCGTCAGGTCGGCGATGCCGAGGTCAGCCCCCGACGGGATCGGCGGCGCCGTCGCGTCGGGCGTCGGCAGCCCGGCAGCCGTGAGGCCGGAGGGAGTGGGTCCCGGCCCGGCCAGGGCGCCGAGCCCCGGGCCGCCGGTGGCGCCGGTCACGACGCCGCCTCCGCTCGCCGAGCCGGCGTCGAGCATCCGGCGGCCGAGGTATCCGGCCGCCACGGACGCGACGGCGATCCCCGCGCTCGTGATCAGGAAGCGCCGCCGCCGCCAGCCGGGCAGCGTGGCGGGTGCCGGGGGCGCTGCGACCGGCCCGGCCGCCTCGGCCGTGGTCTCCGGGCCGGCGGCCTCGGCCGTGGCCACAGGGCCGGCGGCCTCGGACGTGGCCACCGGGCCTGACTCGACGGCCGCGGCCAGGTTCAGCAACGTCGAGAGGACCCACACCGCGATCACCACCGCCACGATCGGCGTCAGGATCGCGACCTCCTTCGAGACGAGCGGCTCGCGCAGGCCCGCCAGGATGAGCACGCCGCCGACCACGGCGAAGCCCGCATAGGCGGCCGACCGGAAGCGCCGGGCGAGCACGCCGAGGAGCGCCCCGATCACGAGCGCGGCGCCCAGGACGAGCACGTTGACGGCGAGCTTGTCGTTCGTCCCGAAGAGGCCGACGACGAGCTCCTTGGCACCCGGCGGCTGGAAGGCGATCACGAGGTCGCCCATGGTGACGATCAGCGAGGGGACGCCGGGCAGCAGCCCCGCGGCCAGCTCGGCGGCGGCGATCCCGGCACCGCCGGCGATCGCCCCGGCGAGGGCGGCCCGTGCGACCGGGATGGTGGGTTGGTTCATGCGTCATTCTCCGACGCTTCGCGTGACGTGACGATGTCAGGACGGCGAACCGCCTGCCATTGATTTGCGAAATCGGCGACCGTGGATGGCGGCGCCGGGGCGAACGCGGGCGAAACCGGCGCTGCGGCGCTCCTGTGCCTGGACGACCATCGCGGCGGGCGCGGACCTCGGCGGCGTCGGCGAGCGCGGGGTTCGGCGAGCGCGCCACACCGAGCGCGTTCCGGGGCGAGCGCTGAACGGTCCGTGCGCCCCGCGGGGGGTGACGGCCTCAGGAGGTTCGCGCGCGAGCCGGCGTGACCTTGACCGTGCGACGCGTGACACGCTTGCCAAGGCCGAGGAGCACCCCGTCGATGTCGTCACGCACGGCGTCCGGAGCGGTCGAGCGAGCGCCCATCAGAGCGTCCACGACGCTCGAACGGCAATCGGGCTCGCGTCCGACCCGCTCGAGGACCCGGACCGCGAACCCGCCGAGGGCAGGATCGGGGATCCAGGAGGTCATCTCGGCGACCGCGCCTGTGCCGTACGCGGCGATCCGATCGCGGTACTCGATCCGATCGAGCGGACCCGCGCTGCGGGCCTTGTCAAGGAGCGCCTGGAGGGAGTCCGGCATGCTTCCAGCCTACGCCGATTGGCCGGACCCTGCGCACCGTGGGCGCGGCCCGTACGCCACGCGCTGGACGGGGCCCTGGCCGCTCCGCGCAACGGACGGGCAGGCGGCCGTCTCCGCGTGCTTGCAGGCCCCCTGCTCCCCGTCGCGGCATGCGTCCCGGTCGAGTGGCGGCGGGCGCCCGGATGCGGCACACTCGGCAGGCCGCCGATTTGCCGTTCCGCCCGATCGAGCTGGAGGTTCGTGGTGTTCGTACCGCTCTCTGTCCTCGACTTCCGCGACAGGGCGGCCACCTACTTCGCCGACAAGGTCGGGATCGTCGACGGGGATCAGTCGTTCACCTACCGGACCTTCGCCGAGCGGACGCACCGCCTCGCGAACGCGCTCGTCGGGCTTGGCGTCCAGCCGGGCGATCGCGTGTCGTTCATCACCTACAACACGCACCAGCTCCTCGAGGCGTACTACGGGGTCCTCGAAGCCGGCGCGGTCCTCAACCCGGTCAACATCCGGCTCACCCCGCGCGAGATCGCCTACATCCTCGATCACGCCGGCTCGCGCATCGTGTTCTTCCACCGCGACTTCATGCCGCTCGTCGAGGCGCTCGTCCCCCAGCTGTCGACGCGCCCGCGCTTCGTGATCCTCGAGGGCGAGCCCGGCGGCATCGCCAGCGACGAGTACGAGGCGGTCCTCGCGGCCGGCTCGACCGATCCGCGCTCCCCGCAGATCGACGAGAACGCCCTCGCCGAGCTCTTCTACACCAGCGGCACGACCGGCCTCCCGAAGGGCGTCGCCCTCAGCCACCGCGGGCTGTACCTGCACGCCGTCCACGCCGAGCTCGCCCTCCGGTTCGAGGAGCGCGACGTCGCGCTCCACGTCGTCCCGCTCTTCCACGTCAACGGCTGGGGGCTTCCCCACTTCCTGACGATGGTCGGCGGCCGTCACGTGATGCTGCGGCGCTTCGACCCCGTGGCACTGATGGAGCACGTCGAGCGCCACCGGGTGACCCGGCTGCTGGGCGTCCCGGCGATCTTCAACGCCCTGCTCCACCACCACGAGCTGGCGAACCACGACCTGTCGAGCCTCCGGCAGGTCATCATCGGCGGGTCGCCCGCCGCCCCGACCCTCGTGCGCGGCCTCGAGGAGCGCCTCGGCGTGGAGGCCGTCGTGGGCTACGGCCTCAGCGAGACGGCCCCGATCCTGACGATCGCCTTCCCGCGGGAGGTCCTGACCGCCGCGGAGCCGCCCGAACGCCGCGGGGAGCGCCAGGCGATGACGGGCTGGCCGATCCCGGGGGCAAAGATCCGGGTCGTCGACTCGGACGGCCACGACGTGCGGCCCGACGGCGAGCAGATCGGCGAGATCGTGGTGCGCAGCAACACGGTGATGAACGGCTACTACCGCGACCCGGATGCGACCGCGACCGTGATGCGCGACGGCTGGCTGCACACGGGCGACATGGCGACACTCGACGAGGCGGGCTACGTCCTGATCAAGGACCGGATCAAGGACGTCATCATCCGGGGCGGCGAGAACATCTCGTCGGTGGAGGTCGAGAACGTGATTGCGTCGCACCCGGGCGTGCTCGAGTGCGCGGTCGTCGCCGCGCCCGACGAGAAGTTCGGCGAAGCGCCGGTCGCGCTCGTCGTCCTCAAGCCCGGCGCCAGGGTGACGGTCCAGGACCTCAAGTCGCACTGCAAGGAGCGGGTGGCCCGCTTCAAGGTGCCCCGCGAGTTCCACTTCCTCGATGCGCTGCCGAAGGGCGGCACGGGCAAGGTCCTGAAGGCGGAGCTGCGCGAGCCGTTCTGGAAGGGGCTCGAGGCGCGCGTCCACTGAGGTCACGGGCGGGAGAGCGGGCATGGCCGAATGGATCTACTTCATCCACCCGCCGCGCGACGATTTCGCCGCGACGATGACGCTCCGACGAGGAGCGTGTCTGGGACGCCCACTTCGAGCGCCTGCAGCGGCTCCTCGCCGAGGGCACGCTGATCCTGGCCGGCCCGACGCTCGGGTCGATCAACACCGGGATCTGCATCTTCGAGGCGCCCGACGAGGCTGCCGCTCGTCGGTACATGGACGAGGATCCCGTCTTCATCGCGGGCATGGCGCGCGGCGAGCTCCGGCAGCTCAGCGTCGCGCTGCTGCGTGGCCGCGCGGGGCGGCCGGGCAGCCCGTAGCGCGGCGAGTCATGGCGCTGGGGCGCCGGGACTTTGCGCGGCGCGGAACCACCTGTGCTCGGCGCAGCGCGGCGCTCCGGCGCGGCAGCCCTCTGATCGACGCAGCGCGGACCGCCGGTGACGCCGACCGCGACCGCGAGACATCGCCGGCGCGGGACGTCGTGCGGTAGACAGGCCCGGCCCGACCCCCGCCGACGGCGGATCGGGCCGGCGCTGGTCAGGCCTGGATCGGGGGGACCAGCGACGGGATCGCGCAGGTCGCCGGATCGCCGCACACGAAGTGCTCCTCGAAGCCCTGCGGCGTCTGGACCACGATCCGCCACAGTCCGCCGAACTCGCGGCCGCAGACTTCGCAGCGCTTGCCGCCCGTGGGTCCCCGCGGTGGGCGCCCGACCGGAACCGCGTCCGGGGTCGCGGGCCTGGCCGGGGCGACCGGGGTCGGGGGAGCCGCGGCCGCGATGGGCGCGGGCGGTGGGACGACGGGCGCGGGCGCGATAGGCGCCGGCATGGGCGTGGGCGCGACGGGCGCGGGCAGGACGGGCGCGGCCGGCGCCGGCGGCGTCGCGGGTGCCGCCGCGACCGCAGGATCCGCGCCCCAGCCCGCGATCGCGCCGCCAGGCTGCGATGGGGCGGCGGCAACCGCCGCCGCGGCCGGCAGGAGCGGCGCCGGCGGAGGGGGCGGGGCTGCCGGCACGGGAGGAGCCGCGGGGGTGGACGGCGTCGTGCCCCAGCCGGCCGTGCCCGCCCCCGGCGCGGGTGCCGCCCGGGGTGGCGCGGCGGGCGGGACTGCGGCGGGCGTCGTGCCCCAGCCCGCGATCGCGCCGTGCTGCACGGGGGCGTTGAGGCGGGGCAGGAGCGGCGCCAGGATCGCGGCTGCCGGCGCGGCGGCGGCTGGCGGCGTGGGTGCGGCTCCGGCCGGCCCCTCTGGTGTCGTCGCGCCGGCGCCCCAGCCGGGGATCGCATCGCCGGCCGTGGCGGCCGCCGCCGTGGCGGACGCCGCGGCGACCGGAAGCGCCGGTTCCGCGGGGCTGGGCGGCGTCGGGCTGGTCCCCCAGCCGGCGATGGAGGCGGCCGCCGGGACGGCGGCAGGCGGCGCCGGCTCGGCGTCAGCCGGTGCGGATTCGGTGCCAGCGACGGCAGCCGCAGCGACTGCCGCCTCGGCTTCGGGTGCTGCCGCTTCGGTTTCGGGCGCCGCGGGCTCAGAGGCGGCCTCGGCCGCCACAGGTTCTGCTTCGGCTGCCGAATCAGCATCGCCACCCGTCGCTGCGACGGCCACAGCGGCAGCACCGTCATCGGCCGCCGCCTCGATCGCTGCTTCGGCCACGGGCGGCTCGGCTTCGGCCGCCGGCGCCGCGTCGGTCGCCTCGGCATCGTCCTCGAGCGCGGGAACGGCCCGTGCCGCCACGGGCATGCTCGGTGCGCCCCACAGCGCGGTCTGGGAGCTAGCGGACACCGTCGAGGAGGCGCCCGCGGGCGCTCCGGGCGTTTCGGCTGCTTCTGGCGCAGCCACGGCGGTGGGATCAGCCTCGTTCGAGTCGGTCATCGGAGCATCCTCGGCGGCAGCATGCAGGGCGGACCATGCGCACGGCGCCGACTGCGTCGAGCCGGCCCGTGAACCATGCGTACGGACGATTGTGACGCGCTCGGGCGCGCAGGTACAGGGGCGTTGACGATCCGGTCCCAGGACGGCCACGAACGTCGAGAGCACGCGCCGGACGTGGCTCGCCGGGCCTTGATCGCGACGGTGTCCCCGGCACGGTCCCGCCCCGCTCCACGCCGGGGTCAGCTCGATCCCGGATCGGTCGGCGGCCCGTGGGCTTGCGCGCCGCGGTCGCGGGGCGCGGGGGCGCGCGGATGCCCGAAGCGATCCGCGAAGACAGCGACGGGGCGGGCTCGAGGCCCGCCCCGTCCTGATCTTCGGAGCGCTACTTCGCAGTGCGCCTCTATGGACCGACGACCCGGCCCTCCACCACGGGCGCCACCGGCGAGTGCGCCGTCGTGTAGTCGATGGCGACCTGGAGGAGGTCGTCGCCGGGCTGGAGGACGTTGGTCCCACCGGCGAAGGCGGTGTAGCCATCGCCGCCGGTGAACATGAAGTCGTTGGTGACGAACCGGACCGTGTCGGCCGGCCCGACGAGCGTCAGCGTGCCGCCGACGCCATTCGGTGCCTTCCAGATGCCGTCCACCACGGGAGTCAGGCCGCTGCAATGGAACTGCGCCTTCAGACCCGAGATCTGCGGGAAGCGGCCGGTGGCGATGGCCGGGTTGCAGAACGGCGAGAACCCGTTGAGGAAGGCCTGGGTGAGCTGGTCGCCGGTGAGCGTCTCGATCACCGTCCGGTTGCCGAACGGCAGGACCGCGAACATCTCCCCCCAGGTGATGGCGCAGTCTGGCTCGCCCGCCGACGGCGGCGTGCAGACGAGGTCCTGCCGCAGACCGCCGGAGTTGGTGATGGCCGCATCGACGCCCGGGTACTTGGCCCGCATCGCGTCCGCCACCAGGTTGCCCATCGCCGACTCGTGGAGGCGGGTCAGGTCACGCCGGATGTCGAACTGCTGGGTGCCGATCACCTGGTTCCGCAGGACGGCCGTCTGGGCATTCGCGTCATCGACGATCGCCTGGACGTCGGCCCGCTTCGCGACCCCGAGGTCCTTGGCCACCCGCGTGTTGGCGGCGACCCAGTCGACGTCGCCGCCCTTGACCATCAGCTGCAGGACGGAGAACGTGGCGCCGGCATTGATCCCCTCGACGACCGGGATGTGCCCGACCATCGTGTTGGTGACCCGGTGGGTGTGGCCGGCGATGACGGCATCGAGCGTCGTGCCCTGGAGCTGGCTCACGATGTCGACGATCGGCCCGTTCCACGGCACCGACGGGTTGCCGTCGATCGCGTTCGCGCCGTTCGCCGTGCCCTGGTGGATGAGCAGCACCTGGACCTTCACGCCCATGCGGCGCAGACGCTCGGACTCGGCCCGGATCCGCTCCGCCTCCGGAAGGAACGTCAGGCCTGCAGTCGCACCGGCCGAGACGAGCTCCGGGGTCGTCGAGAGCTCGGCGCCGATCACGCCGACGCGGATTCCGTTGATCCGGAAGACGACCGACGGCCGAACCCACGACGGGCGCCGGCCTGTCGCCGTCTCGACGATGTTGACGGCCAGGAACGGGAAATGCGCCTGGGCCTGCTGGGCCTGGAGGCGGGTCACCCCGTAGTCGAACTCATGGTTGCCGTACGAGGTCGCATCGAGGCCCCAGGCGTTCTCGACGTCGATCGTCGGCGCATCCTGGAGCAGCCCCGAGTTTGCCGGGCTGGCGCCAACGTTGTCGCCGCCCGCCAGCAGGTAGGTCGGGCCCGGCAGGCCCGCGGCCTCCTCGTCGAACATCGTCGCGAGCTGGCTGGCGCCCCCGACGAGGGTGTTGATCCCGTCGAAGACCATCGTCGTCGGGTCGAGCTGGCCGTGGTAGTCGTTGATGCCGATCAGGGAGACCGGCGTGTAGGCGTGCCGATCCTTGAGCACGTCGAGCAGGACGCGGCCCTGGGACTGCTGGGGCGCAGGCACGTCCATCAGGAAGGCCAGGGTCGGGGCGATGTCGATCGTCCGGGCCGTGACGGTGGCGTGGCGGATCCGCTCGCCGGCGATGATGAAGGTGGCCCGCATGTTCGTGTTCCCGGCGAGGTTCTGGACGTCGGGCACGTAGCCGTGCTGGCCGAAGAAATGCGACGGCGCGATCAGGGTGCCGGGCGTCGCGGCGTCGAACTGGTAGGGCGGGGCGGAGAACACCACGAGGTCGCCGGTCCGTGTCGGGATGGGCCATGTCGGCGGTCTGGCCGCCGCCGATCGGGATGTAGCGGGCCTCCGCCTTGGTGAACGTCCGGTCGATGACCTTCCACCCCTCGGGCTGGCCGTCGCCTGTCCAGTCGTTCGAGTCGACGAGACCGGCGAAGGCGGCCCGGATCGTGGCGACCGTCGCGTCGACGTTGGCGACCGGGACCTGGGTGAAGCCGCCGCCCACCGGGTCGCGTCCAACCACGTTGAGGTAGACCTGGAGGGCGCCGCCCGCCCAGCACGCCTTCGCCGACCCGATCGTCTCGCCGACGGCCGTCCGGCAGTTGGAGGTCTGCGGCTTCGAGAGCAGGCCGAGGTCGACGAGCACCTTGCTCGCGTCGATGGCCGCGAACTGGATGCCGAAGCCGTGGTCGGACGAGACGACCGTGGTGGGCTTCCCGCCGAGCAGCGAGCGCGCCAGCCCGAGCGTCGCGTCCGCGCCGCGGTAGGCGCGCTCGAGGTAGCCGCTGCGGGCAGCCACCCGGTGGTCCGGGACATGGTCGTAGTTGGCGTCGTCGTAGGACGGGTTGGCGGCGCCGTTGGGCAACCTCGGCGAGATCAGGCCGAGGAACTGGTGCGAGAGCTCGTCGGTGGTGGGATAGCCGGCGAGGAGCAGGTCCGGGTGATATCGGTTGACGATGTAGCGCAGGTAGGGACGGTTCGAATCCTCGAACTTCAGGCCCTGCTCGACGTAGGAGTCCTCGGACACGATCCCGGCCTCGACCACGGCGAAGTCGGCGGCGGTCGAGCTCGGGAACGTCTGGGCGAGGTACTCGGCGAAGTCGCCGGTGAAGCCGGGCTCGCCGGGCCAGGCCGCCCAGGTCGCGTTCGCCCGGGCCACAGATGTGTGGAAGAGCCGCACCTTCGAGAGGTCGTTGCTGAGCGCCTCGACCTTGACGTAGAAGCCGGCCGTCTTTCCGTCGAGCGCGCCGCCGACGACCTTCACCTTGACGTCGGCCCACTGGCCCCGCCGGAGGGTGGCGGCGGCGGCGCTGCCGTCCTTGCCCGGAGCGAACAGGACGCGGTCGTAGTCGACCCGGCCGTTGTTGGTCGAGTCGAAGATGAAAGCGTTGAGGCCGTACTTGTCGGTCCCGAAGTCGAGCACGCGCAGGCGCATCTCCTGGGCGGGCGAGTACGAGGTCGGCACGTTGGTCCAGCCGGTCGCGGGCGCGGGCGCTGCCCCGGGGAACGGCGCCTGGCCGGCGAATCCGGCGGGGTGGTCGAACTGGAGGCCGAGCGCCGCGGTCAGGACCGGGTCGTCGGTCGCGCCGATGTAGTTCGTGGCCACGCCGCGGCCCGAGAAGAAGGAGCGGAAGTCCACGCTGGGGCCGGTGATGTTCATCTCGGCGCCGCCGGCGAACTCGACCTGGGCCACCTTCCGCCCTGCCCGCTCCGCGGCCTGGGCGATCGACTCCGCCTGCGGGACGCCGGCCGCGAACGCGCTGGTCGACGTCGAGAAGGTCTTCCCGTTGATGTGGAAGGTGTTGTTCGTCGACCCGTGGACGCCGGGCCACGCACCGGTCGCAATGCTGTACCAGCCGGCGCCGGTGTTCGGAGGCGCCTCGGTCAGGAGGCCGTTGCCGGCCGCCTTCGTGCCGTCGCGCAGGAGCGCCCGCATGTTCGGCAGGGCGCCCGCGGCGGCGTAGCGCTCGACGAGATCCTGGCGGAGCCCGTCGCTGACGAACAGGAGCGTCGGGTCGGGCCCCCTCCCGGAGTGCCCGGCGTGGGCGGCCGTCGGGGGCCCCGCGGCCGCGGCGCCCGGGACGAGCCCGGCGAGAAGGCCGACGACGGCGAGGACGACGAGACTGCGACGCTGAAGCGATTCGCGCACGGACCAGACCTCCGACCCACGCTGGGCACTGGTGGTGAGGACGCCGGCAGACGCCCTGCGGTTGGCCCCCAGCCTAGGCAGCCGTCCGTGCGCCGGGCGATTCCGAATCATTGCCGGGTGTTAATTCCGCGTGTGGGCTGGCCGCGCTGCTTGCCTATCCGAGCCGGCGGCCGTCGACCCACCCGGTCCACCCGTTCGAGGCGACCACTCGCGCCCAGTCGCCGATCCGCTCGACGACGGCCACCTGAAGCCCGCCGGCGAGCGCGACGGAAGCGGCCCGCGGATCGGGCGACGCCCACGCGGGAAGCCCCTCCGGCGGGACCGTGGCCGTGGGAATCCAGGCGGTCGCGGGCGGCGGGGCGGCCGCGGCTGCCTGCCCGGGAACCGGGAGCGCGTCGTACTGGGCCCGCAGCTCGCGCAGCGTCTGGCGCTGGCCGAGGAGGGCCGGGTCGTCGGGTCCCGACGCGTGGCCCGCGGCGATGGCCGTCGCGATCATCTGGTGCTGGATCAGCCCACGCAGCCGCTTGCCCTGGGGTCCCTTCAGGGCGCCGGCGGCCCGCCGCCCACGCCAGCGGGGGATCAGCCCGCCGAGCTCCTCGAGGTCGGCCGGCGAAAGCTCGCCGGCGATGGCCGGGTTCGTCGCGAGGTGGTTGAACCAGCGCGTGTCGCGGGCCCGGGCGAGCTGCACGACGATCGCGAGGCCGATCAGGAGGGGCAGGCCCTTGAGCGTGACGTAGGCCAGGAAGCTCGAGAACGTGCCCTCGTCGGCGACGCTGGCGAGGAGCGGCGAGTTCCAGACGAAGTGGCACCCGACGCCCAGCGCGACGAGGCCGCCGCCGACGAGCATCCGCGTGCCCCACGATCGGTCGGGCCGCGTGGCGTAGTAGGCGACGCCCATGCCCGCCAGTCCGGTGTACAGGAAATGGCTGTACGGGCCGGCCCCGATGACGCGGATGAGGAAGATCTGCCAGAGCCCCGCGAAGTCGCCGTTGGCATCGACGAAGGCGTTCATGAAGTAGAAGACGTCTTCGACGACCAGGAACCCGATCCCGATCATGGCGCCCCACACGAACCCGTCGAGGATGTCGTCGAGCTCCGGGCGGGCAATCGAGACGAGGAGGATGAACCCGAGCAGCTTGAAGCCTTCCTCGACGAACGGGGCCGTCAGGGCCGCCCCCCACTGGCTCGCGAAGGTCGGGTTCGTCAGCTTGAAGAGGAGCTCGTCGAGCGGCGAGTTCGTGTAGAGCGCGAGCGTGGTCGCGGCGACGCCGCCCCAGGCGAGGCCGGCGAGCAGGATCCCCTTGGGCTCGCGCTCGTACATGTCGATGACGTAGATGAATAGGGCGACCGGGATCACGTAGGGGGCCAGGAGCAGCAGGGTCATGAGCCAGGCCCCGGGCGAGACCTGGATCATCGCGAGCTGCTTGCCGACCAGGACGACGCCCGTGATCGCGAGCGTCGCGATGAAGAGCCAGAAGGCCGGCTGCCTGCGCTGCCAGAACGACGTCTGGGTGGCCCACGTCACGGGGCCGGGCGTTCCCGCCGGCGCCGTGCCGACGGGGGCGGGCGGCTGGCCGATGATCGGGTACGGCGACTGGCTCATCGCGTGCCCGCCACCGTGATCGTCCCGAGCGCCGCGTCGGCGTCGTCCTCGTACGTGGCGATGTCCCCCTGGGGTGTCACGAGGTTGAAGATGACACCCTCGTCGCCGACAGCGCCGACGACGTAGATCCCGTCGATCGGGCCGGCATCGGTGGACTTCGTGTAGACGACGCCGAGTCCTGGAATCCCGTTCCCGAAGGTCAGCTGCTTCGGCTTCGAGGCCTGGTCGCCGGGCGCGAGCAGCTTGGCCCGGTAGGCGGCCTCGAGGTCGGCCGGGACCCCGCTGAACGGTCCGGCGTCGACTTCCATGGCCGCCGTTCCCTTGCCGACGACGATCTGCCCGTCCGAGGAGCTGATGATCGACCACCCGTCGGGAGCGAAGAACGTCACGCCGTCGGCGACCGTGAGGGGATCGCCCGGGCGCACGGGGCCCGGGCGCTCGATGCCGCCACTGCCGGTCGTCGCGGCCTGGGCCGGCAGCGGGATCACCCCATTGACGAGATTCGCGCCCCCGACCACGCCGACCATGATGAGGGCGGTCAGGATCGTGACCCGCCAGCCCTGCGGATCGAGCCGGCCGAGCAGGCCGGGCTGCAGGTGGGCGGGCTGGGCCGGCGCGCCCCAGGCGGGGCCGGCCGTGCCCCACGCGCCGTAGGGCGGCGGAACCGCGGGACCGGCGACAGGCGGCGGAGCGGCGGGGCCGGCAGACAGGCGGCGGCGCCCAGGCGGCAGGGCCGGCGCCCGGCAGCCACCCGGAGCCTGCCGGGGCAGGCATCGCCGCCGCCGGGTCAACGATCCCGGCGGCCGGAGGGTCAGCCTGAGCGTTGGGCTCGCTCATGGTGGTCGCTTCCCTTCCCTCGTGTTGCCCGAGTCCTCCCGTTCGTGTCGCTCGCCCTGCCTCAGGGCGACCGCCTCCCCGCGTGGCTCCCCGACCCCCTCGCGACGCCCGGCGGACGGCGGGAGCCAAGCGTACCGATCGCGCGCAAGCGGCGCGACCCCGTACCGGGCCACGGCCCGCGGATGGCCGGTCGCGGCCCGGTCCGACGGCGCGACCCGGCGGACCAGCCACGGAGCCCGGTCGCGGCCGGGTAGACTCGTGGTGCCGCGCTGCGCGCTCCGCCGACGGTGAGCGCGGCCGGTCGTCCGGGCGCGCGCCGGGGATCCCATGTCCGACATGCTTGCCGTCGTGGCCTCCGCCTGGGGCATCCTGATGGCCGTCTCGCCGGTGCTCCAGGTCCGCCGGATGCTCCAGACAGGCTCGAGCGCCGATGTCTCGATCGGCTGGCTCGGCCTCCTCGTCCCGGGCTTCGCGCTGTGGGCCCTCTACGGCGCGTCGATCGGCAACCTGCCCGTGATGCTGACGAACAGCGTGTCGCTCGCCTTCGGCCTGCTCACGATCGGCGTCGCCCTGCACTTCCGGCGCGGCGGCCGCGCGGTGCGAACCTAGCCCAGCTCGGCATGGCCGGCACCGGTCGCCCCAGGGCTATGGGAACAGCTGGCGCAGCGCGAAGATGACGTTCGCCGGCCGCTCGGCGAGCCGGCGCATGTACCACGGGTACCAGTGCTCGCCGTACGCGACGAGCGTGAAGCCCGGGAACCCTTCGCCCTGGAGCCGCCGCAGCTCGGCCGGCCGGATCCCGTAGAGCATGTGGACCTCGATCACCGACTGCGGCACGCCGGCCGCGGCCGCGAACGCCGCGATCCGCTCGACGAGGGCGCTGTCATGGGTGCCGAGCGCGAGGCGCGCGTGCCCATCGCGCGCCGCGCTGGCGAGAACCAGGGCGAGGGCCTGGTAGGCGGCGTCGACCTCGGCGCGGGTGCGAACGCGATCGCAGCCGGCTCGTCGTAGGCGCCCTTGACGAACCGGACGGCCGGCTCGAGCCGGGAGGATTCGCTGGAGGTCCGCCGGCGTCCGCCGGAGGTACGCCTGGAGGCAGATCCCAACCTTCGGGTGCCTGGCCTTCAGGCGCTCATAGAGGTCCAGCGTCCGGTCGACGTACGCGGAGCCCTCCATGTCGAGCCAGAGCCACGTGGCGTGCTCGCCGGCGCGCGCGGCGAGATCGTCGAGGTGCGCGAAGCAGGTGTCCGGCTCGATGTCGAGGCCCAGCTGGGTCGGCTTGACGGACAGCTCGACCGGACGCGCCAGGTCGCGGGCCCGATCGAGCACGGCCCGGTAGTGCGCGGCGACGGAATTGGCCTCGGCGATCGCGACCAGGTTCTCGCCGAGGCGGGTGAACAGGATCCCCTGGCCGGCGGCCAGGAGCGTCGCGGCCGCCCCGAAGGCGGCGTCCACGTCCTCGCCGGGCATGAACCGGCGCACCGCCCTTCGCGCGAACCGGAGGCGCGGCAGGCGCTGCTTGAGCCATGGGTTGCGGGCCATCCAGAGCAGGATCGTGCGCACGGGGCCTCCTCGGATCGTCAGGTGCACCGAATCCTGCCACGCGCGATGCGCCACGCGCCGGCTTGGGCCGTGCTACGCGGGCTCGCGGCGCGTCGCTCGGGCTCGCGCCAGTCCCGCACGCGGGGCCGCGTCCGGACGGCCCCGGCCCACCCGCGAACGGCGCTACTCCGCGGTGACGACCACGTTGTTGGCGCCGCCCGCGATCTCGATCTCGTAGCGATCCGGCACCGCCTCGGCACCGGGGGTGTCGATCCGGCCGCCCGACCACGCGGCGACCCCGTCGAGCGTAGCGCTGCGGCTGCCGCCCCGCACGGAGAGCCGGACTGCCACGCCCTTCGGTCGAACGATGGTCGCGTCCCCGATGCCGCCCCGCGCCCGGATTTGCACGACCCCGGCGGGGCGCGGCAGCGACAGGGCGACGATCCCGGTGCCTCCGCGAAGGTCGAAGCCCCGAAGGGCGACCTCGCGGAAGTCAGCCCGCACGGCGGTCGCCCCGCCTCGCAGCTCGACCTCCCACGGCAGCGTCGCGTTGAGCGCCAGCGTCGTCACGTTGCGCCGCCAGTGCGCCGACGCTTCGAGCCACTGGTCGGCGACGCGGGCCCGCCAGTCGAACCAGGCGAACCGCGGGTACCGGATCGTGACGATCCCGTCGCGCACGCGCGCACTGCCGACGGCGCCCTCGAACCGGGCGCGGTAGAGCTCGCGGCCCATCGCCGGATCGCCCGTGATGGAGATCGACGGCGCGCCGGTTACGAAGACGAGACGCCCCTGCGTCGCGGACGCGACGGGCGCCGCGGCCGACCCGGCGGTGTCGCTCGACGGGGCGTCGGCCCGCAGGCGCGCCGTCCCGTCCCGGAGGGTCGCCACGCTCGCCTCGAGATAGGAGCGGATCGCCCCGAGCTCACCGGCCGTGGCATCGCCCAGGGCACGCCGGGCATCGTCGTCGAGCGGGACGAACGCGCGCGAGATGGCGAGCGTGCGCTCCTCCACCGGCTCGACGATCACGCGCCGGCGGTCGGCGGGATCGGCGACGCGGCGGACGTACCCCGCCTGCTCGAGGCGGTCGACCATCCGGGTGGTCGCGCCGGTCGTGAGCGCCGTCAGCTCGCCGAGCCTGCCGACGGGCATCGCCCCGTCGGCGGCGAGGAGCTGGAGGCACTCGATGTCGGAGGTGGCGAGGCCGAATCGCTCGGCGACCCCCTGGCTGAAGGCGAGCCGACCGCTGCTCATCTCGGCGGTGGCCCGCAGGACCGCGGCGACAAGCTCGTCGCGCGGAATCTCGGGGCTTGACACGGGTGCTCCTTATCAGGCTAGTATCTGCACTGCGCAGAGAAATGCTAGCGCAGTTGATGAGCCGGAGCAAGACTACCGCGCCGAGGGCGCCGCGGCAACCGGCGCCGCGCGACACCAGAGGAAGGGCGACCCATGAACGACCTCGTCATCGAGACCCGCGAGCTTCGCCGGACATTCGCGACCAGGGGATCCTCGGTCGAGGCAGTCGCGGGCGTCGATCTCGACGTCGCGGCCGGCACGATCTTCGGGTTCCTGGGCCCGAACGGCGCCGGCAAGACCACGACCCTGCGGATCCTCGCCACGCTCCTCCCGCCTTCGGCGGGGGTCGCCCGGGTGATGGGCTTCGACGTCGCCCGCCATTCGGCAGACGTCCGGCGACGGATCGGCTACGTCGCCCAGGCGGGCGGGTCGGATGCCCGGATGAGCGGCCGCGGCGAGCTTGTCATGCAGGGCCGGCTCTTCGGCCTGTCGGGGCGCGAGGCGCACCGCAGGGCGCAGGAGATCCTCGATTCGATGGAGCTCGCGGAGGCGGCCGACCGGCCCACCGGGACCTACTCGGGCGGCATGCGCCGCCGGCTCGACGTCGGGCTCGGGATGGTCCACCGGCCGGGGCTCCTGTTCCTCGACGAGCCGACGACCGGGCTCGACCCGCAGGCGCGGGCCCGGATGTGGGACGAGGTGCGCCGCCTGCGCGACGGCGGGACCACCGTCTTCCTCACGACCCACTACCTCGAGGAGGCGGACGCCCTGTGCGACCGCCTCGCGATCATCGACCACGGCCGGATCGTGGCGGAGGGCACCGGGGACGAGCTCAAGCGGGCCGTGGCTGGCGACGTGCTGACGATCGGCGTCGACGGGTCCGGCGAGCTCGTGGCTCGGCTGCTCGCCGGCGAGCCGTTCGTCCGCGAATCGGGTGTCGCCGACGGCGTCGTCCGGGTCTACGTCGACGACGGGGAGGCCAGCCTGCCGCTCGTCCTGCGCCTCCTCGACGCGCATGGCCTGGCGCCCCAGACGCTCGCGCTCCACCGCCCGAGCCTCGACGACGTCTTCCTCCGCCAGACCGGCCGATCGCTGCGCGACGAAGCCGCCTGACGCCGGCCTTCAGCGCTTCACCCCAGACACGACTCACAAGGGAAAGGGTTACCGCCGTGCGCGTCTTCCACGACACCTGGCTCGTCTTCCGCCGATCCCTCGGCCTCAGCGTCCGCAATCCCGCCTGGCTGATCGCCGGCGTCATGCAGCCGCTGGTCTACCTCCTGCTCTTCGGTCCCCTGCTCAACAGCCTGACCTCGATGCCCGGCTTCCCGCCCGGCGGGGCGTTCAACACCTTCGTCCCTGGCCTGCTCGTCATGACGGCGCTCTTCGGTTCGACCTTCGTGGGCTTCGGGTTCATCGACGAGATGCGATCCGGGGTCGTCGAGCGGATGCGGGTCACGCCGATGAGCCGGACCGCGGCCGTGCTCGGGCGCACGCTCCGCGACGTCGTCGTCTTCCTCGTCCAGGGCCTCGTCCTGGTGCTGATCTCGATCCCCTTCGGGCTGACGATCAACCCGGTCGGCTTCGTCGTCGCGTTCGGCCTGCTGGCGCTCATCGGGCTCGTGCTCGGGCCCATCTCCTATGCGATCGCGCTCGCCCTCAAGAGCGAGGACGCGCTGGCGCCGCTGACCCAGGCGATCGCCCTGCCGCTGCTGCTCCTGTCGGGCGTGATGCTGCCGATGTCGCTGGCGCCCGACTGGCTGCGGACGGTCGCGTCGTTCAACCCGCTGTACCACTCGGTGCTCGCGATCCGGGCCCTGTTCAACGCGCACTTCGGCGATGGCGACGTCATCACCGGCATCGGCATGACCGCCGTCTGCGCGGTCCTCGCGATCTGGGTCGCGTCGCGGGCCTTCAACCGGGCGACAGCCTGACGGCCCGGGCCGGGGCCGCGCCACGTCAATCGCGCGGCTGCTCGAGAGGGCGCCGGTTCGCGGCAGCCGAACGGGCGGTCTCCTCGATCCGGCGCGCCCGGGTCTCGGGCCGCTTGGCCGTCGCGATCCAGCCGAGGGCCATCTTGCGGGCGGACGGCGGGAAGCGATCCCAATGCTCCTTCGCAGGCGGGACGGCGGCGAGCGCCGTGGCGAGGTCGGGCGGGACCACCAGGTTCTCGGGGCCATCGAGCATCGTCCAGGTGCCGTTGGCCCGGGCGACCTCGATCGCCCGAAGCCCGGCGGGGCGCATCCTGCCCGCCGCGATCAGCCGCTCGACGCGGTCCTTGTTCGTGCGGGCCCAGCCGCTCCGCGGCGTGCGCGGCGCGAGGAGCTGCATCGCCCGCTCGTCGTCGAGCAGCTTGACCTGGGCGTCGATCCAGCCGAAGCAGAGCGCCTCCTCGACGATCTCCTCGTACGAGATCGCGCGCCGGCCGGTCTTCGAGCGCCACGAGACGAGCCAGATGCCCCGCGACGACGCGTGGTGCAGCTCGAGCCACGCGTGCAGCTCGTCGACCGTCTCGAGGTGGACCTGGGCGCGATCGGCCGGCACTGCTCAGCTGGCTCGATGGCGGGCTTCGATGGAGCGGGCGGGCGGGGTCACCGGGCGATTCTAGCGGCGCACGAAGGTTCGCGATGATGCTTGCACAACTGCTGAGTAATGATGTAATCTCCGCCAGCGATCCCGCCACCCGATCCGCGAAGGAACCCGACCCATGGCCAACACCGTACCCGATGAGCTCGCCGGCTGGTTCACGGGCCGCCTGCCCGACGCGTGGTTCTCCGGCGCCCCGACCGTCACCGTCGACCGCGAGGAGATCCTCGTCGTCGGCGACCTGCCCGACGTCGAGCTCGCCGCTGACGCGAGCGATGCAGCCCGTGCGTCGGCTCGCGCTGCCCGGGTCCAGCGATTCCGCGAGGACACCCGCGGCGAGCGGATGGCGATCGCGGAGGAGGCGCAGCACCGCTTCCGGCGCGTTGTCTCCTGGGGCGTCACGCTCGGCGGCGAGCGCTCGCTGTTCACGACGGCCAGCGTGCCCGTGATGACGCGGCTCCGCCAGACCGAGCGCCAGGTCCTCGA
The DNA here is from genome assembly GCA_963809375.1 of uncultured Chloroflexia bacterium. GTDB lineage: Bacteria > Chloroflexota > Limnocylindria > Limnocylindrales > CSP1-4 > CTSoil-043. The sequence goes on along the minus strand of CAWEJO010000007.1, from coordinate 178,115 downwards.
CACGCTCGTCGACGCGGGCGTGGCGCGCAGTCGCAGCGACGCCCTCGCCTGGTGCGTCAAGCTCGTGGGCGAGAACGAGGCGGCCTGGATCGGCACCCTGCGCGACGCCCTCCGCTCCGTCGAGGAGGCCCGTCGGACGGGACCCGGGGCCGGCTGACGCGCCCGAATCTGGCGCGGCGCCGCGCCGCGCGCTCCCAGCGGCGGCACCGCGCCGCCGCGTGACCTCGCCTCCGCGGTCTCGCGTCGCAGCGCGGAACCTCGCGGCCTCACGGCACCTCGCCGCCGCTGACCGCCACCTTGACGCCGCTGACCGTCCCCTCTTCGCGGTCTCGCGTCGCAGCGGAACCTTGCGGCCCCGTGGCACCTCGCGGACTCGCGCCACCTCGCCGCGGCGCCGCTGACGTGCACCCGCGACCAGACTCCGGCACCATTCGGTGACCGGAGGTGTCCACGTGCCTGCCGCCCCCCGCCGGGATCCCGCGCTCGGTTCCCCGGCCCAGCCGTTCCCCGATCCGTTCGTCCACTTCGGCCGCGAGACCTGCGCCGACCCTGCGGCCGCCCTTCGTCGCGAGTGGATCGTCACGAACGGGCTCGGCGGCTACGCGACCGCGGCGCTCGACGGGACGCCGGTCCGGCGCTACAGCGGCTGGCTGATCGCGGCGCTCGAACCCCCCGTCGCCCGGACCGTGCTGGTGGGCGGCCTGCTCGAAACGGCCACCGCCGAGGGCCGCGCGTACGAGCTCGGATCGCTCGAGCGCGCCGGCCAGGGGCTGCGACCGGCCGGCGGCCGCCACCTCGAGTCGTTCAGCCTCGAGGGGATGCGACCCGCCTGGACGTACGCCCTGGGCGCGACGCGGCTCGAGAAGCGGGCCTGGATGGCGCATGGCGCGAACACCACCCATGTCACCTACCGCGTCGTCGACGGCGGCCCGGTCGAGCTCGCCGTCACGCCGCTCGTGACGTACCGGGACCACCACGCGCTGTGCCCCATGGACGGGCGGCGCCCGGCGATCGCCCCGGTTCCCGACGGCCTCGAGGTCAGCTGGGACGGCGGCCCGGCCGTGACCACGCTCCTGGGGCCCGGGGCCGTCCTGACGCCGCATGCTGACGGCACGGCCGATGCCTGGATCCGGGGCATCTTGCACCGGGTGGAGACCGAGCGTGGCCTCGACGACGTGTCGGACCTCGCCGTCGCCGGCAGCGTTCCGGATCCACCTCGAGCCGGGAGACTCGTGGACCCTCGTCCTCACGGCCGAGGCCGCCGCGGACGTGGAGCGCGACGCCGGCCGGGCCCTGGCGGGGGCGCGTGTGCGGGACGCCGGCCTCCTCGAACGGGCCGCCGCAGCGGGCGCCGTCACCGGCGATCCCCTCGTGCGCCAGGCGGTCCTCGCGGCCGACCAGTTCGTCGTGCAGCGCCCGATCCGCGGCGAGGCCACCATCGGCCGGAGCGTGATCGCCGGCTACCCCTGGTTCAACGACTGGGGCCGCGACACGATGATCGCGCTGCCGGGCCTGACCCTCTCGACCGGCCGCTTCGACGACGCGGCCAGGATCCTGCGGAGCTTCGCCCCGTGGGTCCGGGACGGCCTGCTGCCCAACTCGTTTCCGGATGCCGAGCGCGCGACACCCGCCTACCACTCCGTCGACGCGCCGCTCTGGTACGTCCACGCGGTCGACGCCTGCCGGCGGGCGACAGGCGACGAGGCGCTCGTCGACGACCTGCTGCCGACCGTCCGGGCGATCCTCGACGCGTACGCCGGCGGCACGGGCTTCGGGATCGGGATGGATCCCGACGACGGCCTCGTCCGGGCGGGCGAGCCCGGCGTCCAGCTGACCTGGATGGACGCCCGCGCCGGCGACTGGGTCGTGACGCCGCGCCACGGCAAGCCGGTCGAGATCCAGGCGCTCTGGATCCACGCCAACCGGATCGCGGCCGCGATGTGCGCGGCGCGCGGGATCGATGCGCCCTACGCGGGGTACGCGCGGGTTGCCGCGGCCTCGTTCGCGGCCCACTTCTGGGACCCGGAGCGCGGCCACCTCCGTGACGTGATCGACGGGCCCGACGGCGATTCAGCCGCCCTGCGGCCGAACCAGCTGTTCGCGGTCAGCCTCGAACCGGACCTCCTGCCCGGCGATCTGGCGACGGCTGTCGTCGGCGCCGCCACGCGCGCGCTGTGGGTCGGCTGCGGCCTCCGCTCGCTGGCGCCCGACGACCCCGCGTACGTCGGCACCTACGCGGGCGATCGGGTGACCCGTGACGCCGCGTACCACCAGGGCACGGCCTGGACGTGGCTGATCGGCCCGTGGGCGGAGGCGCAGCTCCGGGTCGGGATCCCACCGGCGGTTGTCCGGGCCCGGCTCGAGGTGTTCGCGGACCACATGCGCGACCAGGGCCTCGGCACGGTCGGCGAGTGCCTCGACGGTGACCCGCCACACCAGCCGCGGGCATGCCACGCCCAGGCCTGGGGCGTCGCAGAGCTCCTGCGGGCGCTCAGCCTGACGGCCACCTGGCCGCCGGACGCCGATGCTGGCCGCGGCGGCTGAGTGGAGCCCGAGGCGCGGCGCCTGAGCGCGGCCGAGGTCCGCCGGCTGAACGGGACTGGAGGCGCGACGCCTCGATGGGACCGCAGGCGCGGCGGCCGAACGCGGGCGTGGCGGGCTCGACGCCGCCTGTCAGCCCGCCGGCGTGGAGAGGAGCGCCTCGACCGGGTCTGACCCGACCCGGTGGGCGACCGCGCCAGCGCCGAGTCGCGGAACCTCCATGTCATCCTGCCGGGCGCCCAGGACGCTCCCCCATCCCTCGTCGCGCAAGCGTTCGAGCGTCAGGGCGGCCGCCGCCAGGAGGGCGGCCGCATGCCCCGCGATCGGCGGGCGCTCGAGGACGGTCTCGGCGTGACCATGATCTCGCGACCGACCCCGACCGCGGCGCGAGTTCCCTCGGCCAGGGAGCGATCGCGGGCCAGGTCCCCGGGACGTGCCACGAGCGCGCTCTCGCCCGCGATGCCGAGGCCGAACGCCAGCAGGTGGGGCCACCGCGCCGCCGCTCGAACGCTGCCGGCGGGCTCCTCGAAGACGAGCGGAACGTCCGGCCACGCGAGGCGTCGGATCGCGACCGCGGCCAGCGCATGGGTGACGGGGTCCTGCTCGTCGGCGAGCCACGCGGGCAGCGCTCCTGCGGCCAGCTGGCGGCGATCGAGCCCGTCCACGCGGGCGATCGCCAATGCGAGCGCCTGCAGCGCGAACGCCCGGCCAGCCCGGGTCGTCGGGCTCGAGGGCAGCCCACGGGCAAGGTCCGGCGCGACGACCAGCGGCCCGGGCCCGATGATCACCTGGACGCCGGCCCGCCGAAGGAGCCGGTGGGCGAACGAGTGATCGGCCAGCGCCCGATCGGGGTCGACGCCGCCCGCGACGACCTCGGTGACCGGATCCGCCTCGACCATGTCCACACGTTCGAGCGCCGCGACGAGGGCCTGCTCGGGCGCGGCGAGCGCGTCGGTGTTCGTGACGAGTCGGATGGACCGGCCGCCCTCCGCCCCGGCCTCGTCGAGCCGGCGCCGCAGGGCCGCGATGCCGCGCTGGCTCCCGGCCGGGATGTCCGCCGGGTGCTCGGGGCCTGCATCCGCCGGCCGGCGGGGCCGCCACGCGTACGCTTCGGGACCGGGGTCGGGACGATGGACGACGAGCTCGCGAACGGGTGGCACCGTCACGCGGATGACGTCCGCGCCGCCGGCAACCAGGGCGGGGACCTCCGCGAGGGCCGTCTCGAGCGACACAGGCCCGAGCGCGGCCGCCTGCCACGGTCGCGGTGCGTCGCCGAAGTAGGCCAGGAGCTCGAGCCGCGCGACCCGGTTCGCGTCGATCCGCTCGGCCGCCCGGTCGAGCAGGCGGGTCGCCTCGGCCGCCGCGGCCGCGCGCCGCTGGGGATCAGCGAGGAGCTTCGCCTCGAACGCGAGGTCGATCGCGCCGCTGGCCACGTCGAGCGCGAGCTGGTGGGGCGACACGTCGTACTCGAGGAGCGCGATCGCGAACGGCAGGGCGATCCCGCGCGCCAGCAGCGCCGTGTCCTCGCCGATGGCGCGCTCCACCACGGCGGACGCGAGCGGCACGCCGGATCGATCGAGCCCCGTGATCGTCGAACAGACGCAGGGCCGTCCGCTCCCTGGCCAGGGTGGTGGCCGCGCGCGCCCGCCCGCCCAGGGCCCCGCCGACCTCATCGGCAAGGCGCAGGACGCGATCGATCTGTTCCCGGACCGGATCGGCCATGCGCGCAGTCTACGGTCGGCGGCGGCCCGGGAGGAGGCGGGCTCGGAGAAGTCGAGCCCGAGGAAGGGGCCGGTGGCCGGCATGGCCCGACCGCGGTCACCGGCGCGGCGAACCCGGCTCGATAGCCTCGCCCGGCGGGCGGGCCCGCTGCGCGGAGGCGAGCACGTGGCCGTCGGGATCGAGGACGTACCCGGCGCGGTCGCCCCAATCGCGTGGGCGGACCGGGTCCAGCTCGCGAGCGCCCGCCGCGATGGCGCGGGCGTGGACGGCGGCCGCATCCTCCCAGACCAGGTAGAGCTCTGCCCGGGGAACCCCGGCCGCGGCCGCTGGGTCGGGAAGTGCGGCGCCGAGCAGCCGCCGGATGCCCGCCTCGGGCATGAGCCCGAGGACGGCATCCGTGCCGAGCGCGAACTCGGTCATGCCCTCGACGTCGAGCGTCGGGGCGCGATCCAGGACGGCTGCATAGAAGGCCGCAGAGCGTCGCTGGTCGGCGACATACAGGACGAGATGGGCCCGCACCTCACGCCCCGCCCACGGGAGCGTCGGGCCCTGGCAGGCCCGTCCGCGCGGGCGTCCCGATCCAGACGACGCCGTCGCCGAAGCGCTCGGCCTTCCAGATCGGTGCCTGCGCCTTGGTCTCGTCCATCGCGAACCGGGCCGCGTCGAACGCCGCACCCCGGTGGGGTGCGCAGGCCACGATCACGACGCTGATCTCGCCGAGGGCCACCCTGCCCAGCGCATGCACGACGGCGAGACGAGGCACGCCGAACCGCGTGGTCGCCTCGGCGACGATGGCACCGAGCACGCGGAGCGCAAGCGCCTCGTAGGCCTCGTACTCGAGCGCCTCGACGTTGCGTCCCGCGTGCCGGGCGGCCTCGGCCTCCTCACCCGGCGCAGGCGTGCCGGGCGTGACACGGGTCCGGCCTTCGAAGATGACGACGGCGCCGTCCTCGTCCGTGGCGAGGCGCGCCGCCAGCGCGGCGCCGAGGCCGGTGTCGAGGGGCGCCGGGCGCAGCCCGACGATCCCGCCGCCGGGCAGCGCGCGCTCGACGGATGCGATCCGCGGCAGGGACGGCGTTCGTCGGCGGGCGAAGGCGATGCGTCGGTGCCGGAGGGCGATTCCTCGGCGCCGAGGGACCCGCCGCTCACCGGCGGGATGCAGGCAACCTCGTCGCCGTCGTCAGAGCGGCGTCGAGGGATCCGCGTACTCCCCGTTCCTCGCGAAGCGCACGTACGGCCGCCCCGGCGCGAGCTCGGGTACCTGGACGACGAGCGCCCGCCAGGCGTCCTCGATGGTGGATCCGTCGGCGAGGTCGAGGTCGACCAGCCGGGCGCCCGCGATCTCGCGCTGGCGGGCGAACAGCCGCACGTGCGCCTTCACGTTCAGGCCAGGATCCCGGCGCCGAAGTAGAGGCCGGCCGCGAGCACCGTCCCCGCGGCGACCGCCCCGACGTCGATGTAGAGGAGACCGGTCGCCGATTCCATCGAGCGGGTCCGGATGGTCTGCAGGGCCGCCCACGTCACGGCGAGCGGGAAGAGCAGGCCGATGACGAGCCGAAGCCAGACGAAGAGCGCCCACGGCCCGACCAGCGGCGCGAACCCGCCGAGGGCGGCCCAGGCGACGAAGAGCACGGCCTGGACGACCACGACCCCCAGCAGCACCCGCGTCAGCACGAGGGCGGGAGCGGTCGGGAGCTTGGGCGTCACGAGGTACCAGTGTCCGAGGATCATGCCCGCGAAGACGCCGCCGGTCGCCGCCCCGAGCGCCAGGAGCTGCACGGCGAGCGCCACGGGGGCGAGGCCCGAGCCGCCCCAGGTGAAGGCGCCCGCGGCCAGCAGGGTCACGCCGGCGACCTCGGTCATCGCCAGCAGCAGCGCCGCGCGCCGACCCCGGAAGATCGCGATCGGACGAGATGAGCGCCCCGATGCCGAAGGCGAGCCAGCGCGACGCGACGCGGCACGTCCCACGCGGCGTCGACGGCGACCGGCGAGCCCGCGGCGGTGCCCGCCGGGAGCGCACCATCGGACAGCCAGGCGAGCAGGGCGAACCCGGCCGCGCACAACGCGGTGAACCCGAGGAATCCCTTCGTCGCGCCGCTGCGCAGGCGCAGCAGGACGACCGCCGCCATCGAGCCGACGCCGAGCCCGGCCAGGACGGTCCAGTTCACGAATGCGAGATTGCGCGCGATCTGCTCGGACGGCACGGCCGAAGTGTAGTCGGGAGCCCGTTGGCGGGCCGCCGCCGGGACGAGCGCGCCGGACGCCCGGTCGATCGCGTCCGGGGAGCGGTCCGCAGAGACGGCCCGTCGCGACCAGCGACGCCCCATGCCCGCCCGCATGCGGCATGGCTACCATGCGCACACGGAGGTGCGACGCATGGGACTCGACCGTCAGACGACGCTCACCTGGTACGGTCACGCGTGCGTGGAGATCGCCACGCCGGGCGGCCAGACGGTGCTCATCGACCCGTGGTTCGGCAACCCGATGAGCCCCATGCCCGCGACGTCCGTGAAGGCCTGCGACCTGCTCCTCGTCACGCACGGGCACGCCGATCATTTCGGCGACGCGCTGGCCATCGCGGCCCGCTTCGGGCCCGTCTGGCCGGCCATCCACGAGCTCAGCCTGTGGGTCTCGCGGCGACTGTCGGGCGGGAGCGACGCCGTCGTCGGCATGAACAAGGGAGGAACCTTCGCGGCCGGCGAGATCGCGGTCACGATGGTCCATGCGGACCACTCGGCCGGCGACTGGAGCCAGGACGCAGGGACGACGCTCTACCTCGGCGAGCCGGCCGGCTTCGTCGTGCGGCTGGAGAACGGCTACACGATCTACCATGCCGGCGACACGAACGTGTTCGGCGACATGCGCGTGATCGGCGAGCTCTACCGGCCGAGCCTGGCGCTCCTGCCGATCGGCGGCCACTACACGATGGGGCCCCGCGAAGCCGCCCTGGCGGTCGAGCTCCTGGGCGTCGACGCGGTCGCCCCGATCCATTTCGGGACGTTCCCGATCCTCGCCGGCACGCCCGTCGAGCTGCGCGCCGAGCTCGATGCGCGCGGTCTCGGTGACGTGGAGGTCCACGACTGGAAGCCCGGCGGGTCGTTGCGAGGCTGAGGGGCACGATCGCCCGGCCGGCGGCGACCCACGCGCCCCGGGCGAGGGCCGCGCGCCCACCGAGCTACGGCAGCTGCAGGCCGCCCCCCGGCGGCGACCCACGCGCCCCGGCGAGGGCCGCGCGCACCGGGCTACGGCAGCTGCAGGTAGCTCTGGTAGGCCGCCGTGTCATAGGCGACCCACATCGTTCGCGATGCCGCCGTCGTGGCCGTCATCCGCAGCTCGAGCCGATGTCCGACGGGGATGACGTAGCTCACCGACGGGAACGTGAGGGTCTTCTGGACCCAGGTTCCCGAGCCGCCCTGCCAGTTCGCCTGGGTGAGGCCGACGCTCGTGATCAGCGAGACCGTCCCCGCGCCGACGTTGTAGTCGACCAGTCCGGCGGTCAGGTTGCCGGTTGCCGAGGTCGAGAAGGCGCGGGGCGCGGACCAGACGACGACGCGCGCGGCGCCGTTGATCGTCAGGGGCGCGATCAGCGTCGCGGCGACCCAGTTGGCGATCCGGCAGTCGCGCGTCTCGTAGATGCCCTGGTTCGTCCGCTGGAGGTCGCGCCCGGGCGAGTTCGCCGAGCAGTTCGTGTCGTAGTTGTAGAGCGTCCCGGCGGTCGGCTGGGTCGAGCTCATCGGCACGTAGAACTGCGTGGTCGTGTTGCCGGTCGGAGGGCTCGGGTTGTTGTGCAGGTAGTAGCGCTTGGCCCAGGTGCCGGTCGTGAACGCGTTGCCACCGACCGATCGCGAGGCGGTGAACGTCGCAAGCGTGATGTTCGTCGCCGAGAACGACAGGAGCGTGGACAGGGCGACGAGCAGCGCGACCCGGAGCCGGGTGGCACGCCTGGAGCCTGCCCTGCGGAGGCTCATGCCGCATCCTCGCGGGAGGACCCCGCCGCGATGCCCGTGACCTCGCCGGGACCTCCGTCGCGACCGGTGGCCGTCCCCACGGCGGTTGCAGCGGCCAGGGCGAGTCCGGGCCCGGCCGCGAGCAGCCCGGAGACGTCGGCGGGGGCAAGCGCCGGGGCAAGCGGCGATCCGTCAGTCGCGATCCCGGCCATTCCGGGCGATGCGGCGCCATTCGCGCGCGCGGCTCGAGCGGCCGCGCCACGGGCGGCGGCGCAGGCCGGGCACTCGTGCTCCTCGATCTCCTCGATCACCCAGATCAGGATCAGGACCATCCCGCACAGGAGCAGGAAGCCGGCCAGCCCGACCGGATTCGAGAGCACCGAGGCGAGCAAGCCGAGCACGGGGACCACCATCACGACGCGTCCGGCAAGGTTGGCCACGGGGATCACGACGGCCTCAGGCGCCGCGTTCGCGTCGCCCTTGGTCTCGACGTGCAGGCCGGACGGCAGGGAGACCGTCCGGACGATTCGGTGGGTGTACGGCGTCGTCCCGGGACTCGCGACCGTCACGACGTCGCCGACCTGGTAGGCGTCGGGGGCGACCGGCAGCGCCAGCACGTACGAGCCGCGCGGCATGGTCGGCTCCATCGAGCCGCCCGCCAGGATCAGCGAGCGCCCGCCGAGGGTCTGCGCCGTCAGCGTGATGGCGGCGATCGCGACGACGCAGAGGATCGCGGCGATCAGCACGCCGTCGAGCACGCGGCGAGTCCAGCGGAGGGTGGTCATCGGTTCGGGCGGGCTCCCAGCCGAAGATGGGCTACCGCGGCCGACCCACACGTGGGCCAGCCGCGGAGCGTGGGCCAGGACGGCGAGCTACGGGTTGTTGGCGGTCTGCTCGGCCGCGAACGTGAAGGTGCCGGTGGTGGTCGCGTTCTGGTACGCGTCAGGCGTGTTGAGCGCGAGCTCGGCGCGGAAGCAGAGCGTCTCGTTGGCGCCCGAGGCGAGGGTGCGATCGCCTGCCTGGCCGCCGGACAGCGGGCTGCCGAACAGGGCCCCGTTGGCGGTGCCCGTGTAGAGCGTCGCGCCGTCGAACAGCGCGCAGCTCGTTCCGGGTGCCTTCACGGTCAGGGTCATCTGGTTCATGAGGTTCTTGGTGTCGAGGTTCGTCCAGCCCGACGTCATCGCGTAGCGGAGCGTCGCGGTGCCCGTGTTCGAGACGACGATCGAGCCGTTGACCGTGTCGCCGGGCAGCATGTTCGTCGACGTCATCGCGGCATTCGCCGGGGCGACGCCGAGGATGACCGTGCCCGTGGTGAAGAGGTTGCCGCTCGAGGCCTGCGAGTCGGTGAAGACCGCCAGCGAGAGCGCGCCTGCGCCGACGCTGCCGCTCACGAGGGAGAGCAGCAGCAGGGCGGCCAGGCGGCGCCGGCGTCGAGGGTGAGTGTGCTGGGTGATCTCGTTGTCCATGTGCTCCCTTTCGGCGGGTGCGCGGGCGGTACCCGGGTGCTCCCGAGGATTGTTCCGGGCCCGTCTCGCCCGGCTGCTGTCGTCTGCGCGGTGGGGCGTCTGCGCCCCTCGGCGTTGCTCCTCATTCGATCCCACCGGGCGGGGACCATCTACTGGACCTCGGGTGGGGGTTCGGCCGTACCTTGGTCCCATACAGGCGCGGACGCGGCCTCCGATAGGAGCCGGGGTCGCGGCGCGCCGCCGGACCGGGCGACCGGTGCCCCCCGTCACCGACTCGCCGAATGGGCTAGGGAGATACCCTGAGGAGGCGGCCGCTGCCCGCCCGGCCGAGGTGGGCCGCCGACCGCGCTGGCGGCCGGGGTGGGCCGGCGACCGGGTGACCGCCGACGGCCGGGGTCGGCCGCCGACCGCGCCGGGGACCGAGCACGCCGGGACCGACGGACGGTGGCGGAGCGGCATGGTCGGACGCGGCATGATGGACGCCCATCTCCCGAACTGCGAGGCCGGACCATGACCGCGATCCCCGCCACGTTTCGCGCCTTCGTCGCCGGGCAGGGCGCGGGCGCCTTCGGGCGGCGCGTCCAGACGTTCGACGAAGCGGAGCTCCCGCCGGGCGAGGTCGAGATCCGGGTCACCTGGTCGAGCGTCAACTACAAGGACGGCCTGGCCTCGATCGCGAACGGCCGGGTCGCCCGGATCGACCCGCTGATCCCCGGGATCGACCTCGCCGGGGAGGTCGTCGGAAGCACGACGCCAGACGTCCCGGTCGGCTCGCAGGTCATCGCCCACGCGTACGAACTCGGCGTCAGCCGCCACGGCGGCTTCGCGGAGTACCAGCGAGTGCCGGCGGCCTGGATCGTGCCGTTGCCGGCCGGGCTGACGCCGCGCCTCTCGATGGCGCTCGGCACGGCCGGCTTCACGGCGGCCCTGGCGGTGATCGAGCTGGAGCGGCGCGGCCTCGCTCCCGGCCGCGGACCCGTGCTCGTGACCGGCGCCTCGGGCGGCGTGGGGACGGTCGCCGTCGGGATCCTGGCGGCGCGCGGCCACGAGACCTGGGCGTTGACGGGCAAGCCGGACGAAGCGAGCCGGCTCCGGGGCCTCGGCGCCGCCGGCATCCTCGCCCGCGACGACGCCGGAGATTCGCCCCGCCCGCTGGAATCGGAACGCTGGGCGGGCGTCGTCGACACGGTCGGCGGAGCGACCCTGCCGTGGGCCCTCCGGACCATCGCGTCAGGCGGCACGCTGGCCGCGTGCGGCAACGCCGGCGGCGCGCCGTTCGCGACGACGGTCTTTCCGTTCATCCTGCGGGGCGTGGCGCTGGTCGGCATCAACTCGGTGCCGGTGCCGATCGCCGAGCGGCGGGCGACCTGGGAGCGCCTCGCCACCGATCTCCGGCCGAACGGCCTCGGCGAAGGCCTGACCGAGGTCGACCTGGACCGCCTCTCGACCGCCCTCGACGGGATCCTCGCCGGCCAGGCCCGGGGTCGCTGGATCGTCCGGATCGGCGACGCATCGCCGGGAGCCGGGTGACGACCGAGCCGACCCGCCGCACCGTCGACCTGCCTGGCCAGGTCGACCTTCGGCTCGTGCTGGGCGTGCACGGTCGCGGCCGCGAGGACCTGGCCCTGCGATTCTCGAGCGACGGATCGGCGTGGCGCGCGACTCGCACGCCCGAGGGACCGGTGACGGCCTGGCTGCGCCCGGACGGGACATCCCGCATTCGGGTCGACGCCTGGGGCCCGGGCGCGGCCTGGGCTGTCGAGCAGGCGCCTGCCCTGCTCGGCGGGCTCGACGACCGCGGGGAGTTCGACGCCATGATCGCGGACGTCCCGCTGCTGCGCGACCTTGCGCGCCGGCTGCCCGGCCTTCGCATCGGGCGAACAGACCGCGTGCTCGAGGCGCTGGTCCCTGCGATCTGCGAGCAGAAGGTGACCGGCGAGGAGGCGCGGCATGCCCTGGTACTGCTCGCCCGCCGCCATGGCGAGCCGGCGCCCGGACCGTGGACCGGGTCGGGGCGGGTCGCGCCACTCAGGGTCCCGCCCGGGCCCGCGACGCTCGCAGGCCTGCCCGGCTACGCCTACCATCCGCTCGGTCTCGAGCGACGGCGCGCCGACGCGATCCGGTTTGCGGCCGCCCGCGCGGGCCGGCTCGAGGAGTGCACGGCCATGGCCCTGCCCGACGCGTATGCCCGGCTGCGCGCCGTGCCGCTGGTCGGGCCGTGGACCGCCGCCGAGGTTGGGCTTCGAGCATTCGGCGACCCCGACGCGGTGAGCGTCGGCGACTACCACCTGCCGTCCGTCGTGACGTTCGCCCTGGCCGGCGAGGAGCGCGGGACGGACGAGCGGATGCTCGAGCTGCTGGCCCCGTTCGCGGGCCAGCGGGGGCGCGTGATCCGCCTCATCGAGGCCGGCCGCATCGCGGTGCCGCGGCACGGCCCGCGGCTCGCGGCCCGCTGGATCGCGGACAGCTGAGCTCCCCGTCCCACGCGCCGCCCGGCCGGCGCGTCGCCCCTACTGCGGCCGGGCGACCACCAGGATCCGGATCTCGGTCATGTCCTCGACGGCGTAGCGCAGGCCCTCCCGCCCGAGCCCGGAGTCCTTCACGCCGCCGTAGGGCATGTGGTCGATCCGGTAGGTCGGGATGTCGTTGAGGATCACGCCGCCCACCTCGAGCGCGGCGAACGCGTCGAACGCGCCGCCGAGGTCGTTGGTGAAGACGCCCGCCTGCAGCCCGAAGCGCGACGCGTTGACGCCCGCGATCGCGTCGGACAAGGTCCCGAAGCGCTCGATCACGACGAGGGGGGCGAATGCCTCTTCGGAGCACACGCGCGCGGCGCGCGGCACGTCGACGAGGATCGTCGGCGGGAAGTACGTCCCGTCAGAGGTTCCGCCGAGCAGCACGCGGGCACCCGCGGCGACCGCCTCGTCCACCCAGGCCTGGGTCCGGGCGGCGGCCTTCTCGTCCACCATCGGCCCGAGGTCCGTCTCGGGCGACGTCGGGTCGCCCAGCCGGAGCGCGCCGGCCGCGGCCACGAACTTCTCCATGAACGCGTCGTACACGGCGTCGTGGACGAAGATCCGCTGCACGCTGATGCAGACCTGTCCGCTGTAGGCGAACGCCCCGACCGTGATCCTTCGGACCGCCCAGTCGAGGTCGGCCGACTGGTCGACGATGACGCCAGCGTTCCCGCCGAGCTCGAGGATGACCTTCTTGCGCCCCGCCCGCGCCTTCATCGACCACCCGACGGCCGGTGACCCCGTAAAGGTCAGGACGGCGAACCGGTCGTCGGCGACGAGGCGGTCGCCGAGCTCGCGGCTCATCGGCAGGATGCTCACCGAGCCGGCCGGTGCTCCGGCCTCCTCGATGATCTCGCCGACCGCCAGCATCACGAGCGGATCCTTGGAGGGCGGCTTCAGGACGATCGAGCACCCGGCCGCGATGGCGGGCGCCAGCTTGTGCGCCGCCAGGTTGAGCGGGAAGTTGAACGGGGAGATGGCGGCCACCGGACCAGCCGGGAATCGCCGGGTGATCCCGATCCGACCCTTGCTGGAGGCCATCAGGTCGAGCGGGATCACCTCGCCGCCGATCCGCTCCGCCTCCTCGGCCCCGAGACGGAAGGTCAGGACCGCCCGATCGACTTCGACCAGGGCATCGCGGATCGGCTTGCCTGCCTCGAGGGAGATGAGCCGGCCGAGCTCCTCGCGACGCGCCCTGATCCCGGCGCTGATGCCGCGCAGGATCGCCGCGCGCTCATAGGCCGGCAGGTGGCGGGTGATCTCGAAGGCCGCCACCGCGGCGCTCACCGCCGCTTCGTACTGCTCGGCGGTCGCCGAGTACGTCAGGCCTGCCGGCTCCCCGGGGCGCGCGGGGTTCTCCACGGTGAGCAGGTCCGGCGAGTCGACCCAGCGGCCGGCCAGGAAGATCTTGTGGGGGACCAGGTTCGTGGCGGTGGCCATGGCGTCGGCTCCTGCGGGCGGCGGGGTGGTGGAGCGGAGCGGTGTCCGCGTCGCGGGGCGAGATCGTCGGCGAGTGGCGGAATTCTACGCGCGCCCGGTCGCGGGCCCCCCGGCGGACCGTGGGCCGGGCGGTGAAACGGCGCGAGGCCGGTCACGTCGACGGGGGCACCTCGGCATTGCCCGCGGCCTCGCCGACGTGGGTCGTCGCCGAGGGGCGGCGGCCGAGCTGCCGCGAGCTGCGGCAGAGCACGAGTCGACCGGTCCGCTGACCCGCGGCAAGGCCGCCGGGCGCGGGCTGCCGGTCAGCGCCGCTTCGGGCCCCCGAAGAGCGTCCCGAAGACGCCCCGCAGGACGTCCTGGCCGGCCCGCGATGTCGCAACCCGCGTCATCGAGCGCATCGACTGCTCGACCACCCGCTGGTGCTCGCGGGCCTGGCGGTCCGCCTCGCGCTGGGCCGCGGCGTCCAGGCGGGCCTGCTCCTTGGCCTGGGCCCGTGCCTCGCGTTCGGCCTGGATCCGGATCCGCTCGAGCTCCTTCGCCCGCGCCTCGATCGCCTTCCGTTCGGCCGTCGGGCTCGTGGCCGAACCCGGCCCGGCCGCCGCCATCCCGGCCGTGGCCGCCTTCGCCGCCGCGATGCGGGCCGTGATGATCTCGTGCGCGCTCTGCGGGTCGACTGTCTCGTGGTACTTCGCGTAGAGCGCGCCGCCGACGATCCGCTGCTCCAGCTGGTCCGGGGGGAGCGCGGCCATCAGCGAATTGGGCGGCACCAGCCGGGTCGGCGCAAGGGCTGTGGGAACGCCCCTTGGAGAGAGAACCGTCACGAGCGCCTCGCCGATCCCGAGCGAGGTGATCGTCGTGCCCGTATCGAAGAAGTCGGTCATCGGGAAGGTTCGGACGGTCTTCTTCAGGTTGTCCGCGTCATCGGGCGTGAACACGCGGAGCGCGTGCTGCACCCGGTTCCCGAGCTGGGCGAGCACCGACGACGGCACGTCCGTCGGCACCTGGGTGATGAAGTAGACGCCGACGCCTTTCGAGCGGATGAGCCTGACAGTCCGCTCGATCTGGGACAGCAGCTCGCTGGAGGCGTCGTCGAACAGGAGGTGCGCCTCATCGAAGAAGAAGCACAGCTTCGGCTTCGGCAGGTCGCCTGCCTCGGGCAGGGCCTCGTAGAGCTGGGCCAGCATCCAGAGCATGAACGTGCTGAAGAGCGAAGGCTTGTCCATGACGTCGGACAGCTCGAGGAGGCTGATGATGCCCTGGCCATCGGGCGTGACCCGCAGGAGGTCGTCGACGTCGAACTCCGGCTCGCCGAAGAAGACGTCGGCACCCTGCTGCTCCATCCCGATGATCGCCCGGATCATGACGCCGAGGCTGGCGGGCGAGATGCCGCCGTAGTCGGCCAGGATCTCCTTCGCATCGTCGCTGCCGAGGTACTTGAGCGTGGTCGAGAGGTCGTCGAGGTTCAGGAGCGGCAGGTCGTGGTCGTCGCAGTACTTGAAGACGAGCGAGAGGATGCTCGTCTGCGTTTCGTTGAGGCCGAGGACGCGCCCGAGCAGGAGCGGCCCGAAGCTGTGGACGCTGGCCCGGACCTGGGCGCCGAGCGCCCCCGACAGCGACAGGAATTCGACGGGGTGGCCGGCCGGCTGCCAGTCATAGCCGAGCTCGGTGGCGCGCGCGGTCACCTTCGGGTTGGTCGCGTCGCCCGGGGCGGCCATGCCCGAGACGTCGCCCTTGATATCGGCGATGAAGCAGGGCACGCCCGCGAGCGAGAGCTGGCCGGCGATGAGCTGGAGCGTCTTGGTCTTGCCGGTGCCCGTCGCTCCAGCGACGAGGCCATGCCGGTTGAGCATCGACACGGCGACCTGGACGCGGATGTCGGGGATGGCGGTCGTGCCGTCCATCGGCGCCCCGAGGACGATGCCAGGCTCGGCGAGGGCGTAGCCCTGGGCCATCGCGTCCCTGAATGTCCCAGCCATCGCCAACCTCCGCCGCCGCGCTGCCGAACCGTCCGGTCCGGCCCGGGAGCCGAGGGTATCACCCGCCGGTCGCGGCGGGCGGGGTCGCGGCGGGCGGGCGGCAGGGGCGGGCGGCAGGGGCGGGCGGCCGCGCTTCCGCGCCCGCTCCCCGCGCGCTCGCGCGCGCCCCGCCGCGCTGTCGCGCCTGACCGTACGCCCGGCGTCAGGGGTGTGCGCCGACGACGCGCAGGATGGCGTCGTAGCCCGTGCCCTGCAGGACGCCGAGCGGCGTGCCGGTCACCGAGTCCACGCTCAGGATCCGGCCGTCGCGGCCAAGCGCATAGATGGCCCGTCCGTCCGCCGAGACGCCGATCCCGGCGACCGCGCGGTCGGGGAGGAGGCGGGCGCGCGCCTTCAGGTCGCCCGTCGAGACCGCCAGCACCCCCGTCGGGGCGACCACGTAGAGCGTGGAGCCGTCCGGCGACAGCGCTGCATTCGTCCCTGCCGCGCCGGGCGGCCCATCGAACTTGGCCAGGGTCATGACCGGGGTGCCCGCCGTCGCCAGGTCGGCCGCGCGCACCACGGTCGGAGCCGCCGGGTCGATCTGGTAGATCCGCCCGAGGCTGGCGTTCACGGCGTACAGGACCGTGCGGCCGGCGTCGGCGGCGAGGGCCCAACCGGGTGTCGCCGCGTCGGCCCCCGGCGACACCGGCAGGTCGATGCACATGGCGACCCGGTCGATCGTGCTCAGGGCGTGGACGAACGGCCCGTCGGGGCCGATGTACAGGGTGAACACCCAGCCGCCGGTGCCAATCACCTGCTCGATCGGCGTGCCGGCCATCGCCTCGCCGCTGTCACTCTTGGCGGCGACGATGCCCGGATCGAGGGCGCGCTTCGCCATGTCGTAGGAGCGCACCACGTAGTCGCCGCCCGCCTCCTTCGCGAGGTGCTCGACCAGGTACAGCCGCTGTCCGTCCGGTGTCATCGTGTCGAACGTGAAGTCGCCCGCCAGCGTGACCATCCTCGCCGGCGCGTCGAGCGCGGTCGACAGGATCGCCAGCCGGCTGTGCCCCGCCGGCGGCGCCGGATCGACCAGGACGAGCGTGCGCCCGTCCCCGGAGAGGCCGACGGTCGCCCCGGCCGGGCCCAGCGTGGCCGGCACGAAGCGGCCCGGGATCGACTGCTGGCGCTGGGCGGCCCCGCCGTCCTCGACGCGCAGCCGCGACACGCGGGTGCCGGCCCCGTCGGGGGTGGCCGTGTAGACGGTCAGCCAGTCGGGCGTGCCGACGCCGGCCGGCACCTCGAAGAGGCGCTCGAGGTTGCCGCCGTCGAGGATCGCAAGATGGTCGGCGCGCCGGGCCAGGATGAGGTCGGTTGCGGCGCGTGGGGCGGCGGGCGGCGTTGCTCCGGCAGCTGGCGGCACCGCCGGAGCGCCCGACGCGGCGGGAGGCGTGCTCGACCGGGTCGGTGCCGGCGGAGGGACGGTCGCCGGGCCGGCGCCCGGAGGGGTGGTGCTCGCGGCGGCGCAGCCGGCCGCCAGCAGGCCGGCGAGGAGGACGATCGGGACGCGGCGCATGGGAGGAGCCTCCTGGTGGGGAACGTCACGCCTTGTACACCGCGGCGAACGTGCCGGTTCCCGCCGGACCCTCGTTCGCGGACCATGCCCGCGAACAGCGCGCCACGCCGTCGCGCCGACCTCAATGGACCGAGCGTGCTACTTCGAGCGCGCCTGTTTCGTCGAGGGACGTCTCGAGCCGGAACGTCACCCCGCCAGCAGTCCAGAGCAGGACGTTGCGGGCCAGGCGGACCGTGTCGAAGCGGACGTTCCCGTCCGGTCCGATCAACGCCACCTCGTGCGGCGCACCGGTGATCCACCAGCCTCCGTCACCCACGGCGGTCGGCGTGATGGTCGTGCCGGAGTTCACGAACTTCCCGAAGTACGCGGTCTCGATCCGCCCGGGCAGCTCGCTCAGGAGGACGCCCACGCCGGCGGTCCCCGCGGCCGCAGGCCTGGACCGCCAGGCCAGGGAAACGACCGGCGGAGCGCTGCTCGGATCGATCCACACGCCGTCCGGCGGTCCCAGGCCCGAGAGCGACGGCACGCCGACCGGGAAGCCGGCCGCCGCCCGTGCGTCGGCCAGCGACACCGGCTGGCCCAGCGCGAGGCCGGCGCCGAGAGGCTGGGGCGACCCTTCGGCCGTGGGCGGGGTTGCGCCGGCAGCCGCGGCGCCGGCTGTCGCCCCCGCAGAGGCGCCTGCGCCCGCCGAACCCGCCGAGGTTCCCGGGGCCCGCGAGCCGCCCGACCCGGAGGAAGGGACGGCCGACGGTACCGCGCTTGGCCCCGGCCCGAAGATGATCCGGATCCCGGGCAGGCCAAAGCCCAGGGCCGCGGCGATCCCCGCCAGGACCAGCGCGGCGATCACGGCAAGGACCACGGCCCGGCGAACGGATGCGCCATGAGGCAGGTGGCCCGGCAGCCACCGCGTCCAGCCGGACGGGCCTGGCCAGCCCGACGAGCGCGGCCGGCGTGGCGAGGTTCCGCTCCGGCGAGGGGCGCCGTCGCGCCCCTCCGAGAGCCTGCCCACCACCGAGCCCGGCAGGTCCACGGGCGCCGGGGCTGCGAGCGAGCGCCCCAGGTCGGCGAGGGCCGCCGCCAGCTCCGCGTCCGACAGAGCGGCCAGCCACGCCGCCGTCTCGCGGCCGTGCCCGCTCATCGCGGCGTCTCCGGCAGGACGGCCCGCAATCGCGCGATCGCCCGCGACAGCCGCGACTTGACCGTGCCCCGCGCGACCCCCAGGGCGTCGGCCATCTCGGCCTCCGAGAGGTCCATGAAGTAGCGGTAGCCGATGACGAGGCGGTCGTCCGGGCCAAGGCGGCTGACGGCCGCGAGGAGCGTCTCGCGGGCCTCGCGGCCGAGGACCACCACCTCGGGCGACGGGGCCGCGTCGGACGAGGTGAGGTCCTCGGCGACGCGCAGGGCGAGGCCGCGGCGCCGGCCGGCGGAGCGACGCCGGTTGCGGGCTTCGTTGGCCACGATCTGCAGGAGCCATGGCCGGAACGGGGCCCCGTCGCGGAAGCGCCCGAGCGCGCGGTGCGCCTTGACGAAGGCGTCCTGGACGGCTTCCTCCGCATCGTCGGCATCGGCGGCCAGCAGCGCCGCCGTTCGGAGCGCCGGCGCCTGGTACCGGCGGACGAGTTCGGCGTACGCGGCCATGTCGTCCTGCCTCGCGCGTTCGATGAGCTCAGCGTCGTCCAGCGGACGGCCCTCCACGTGTTCGACGGACCTCATACACCGGCCGGCGACCCGCGGTTCCCCCGCCCGCGCCAGGTCGCGGCCGCGGCCTGCGCCCTCGAACGGCCGGGGCCATGGAACATCCGACGCCCGGGCGCTATCCCTGGGCGCCGCGGCGATAGCTGCCGAGGACCCGTAGCGAGGTCGTCACGCCGCGCAGCTCGTCGAGGGCGGCGCGGGCCGCCGGCGCGGTCGCGTCGGCGTCGAGGTCGATCCAGAAGACGTATTCCCACGGCCGGTTGCGGGCCGGTCGGCTCTCGAGCGTCGACATGTTCAGGTCGTGGTCGGCGAAGACCTGCAGGACGCGCAGCAGCGTCCCTGGCTCGTTGCGGACACCGACGACGAGGGTGATCCGGACCGCGCCGTCCGGGTCGGCGACGGCCGGGCTGATCGGGGGGACGGTGGCGCCGGGCCGCGCGACGAGCAGGAAGCGGGTCCGGTTGTCGGGCCGCGACTGGATGTCGGCGGCGAGCACCGTCAGGCCGTAGAGCGCGGCCGCGCGCGGCGACAGCACGGCTGCCGCGCCGCGCTCCCCGCGATCGACGATCGACCGCCCCGCTCCGGCGGTGTTGTACGTCGTGAGCAGCGTCCACGGGCGCTGGCGCAGGAAGAGGTCGGCCTGTCCCAGCGCCTGGATGTGCGAGTAGACGCGCTCGATCCCGTCGATCGTCTCGCCCGGCAGCGCCGCCAGGCAGAGCCGGACCGGCACGACCACCTCGGCCAGGACGTCGAGCTCGAACTCGAGGAGGAGGTCGTAGTTCTCACGGACGGTGCCGTTGACGAGGTTCTCGATCGGAATGATCCCGGCGGCCGCGTCGCCGCACGTGACCGCCTCGAAGACGGCGCGGAAGCCGACCACCGGCAGGGTGGCGAGCCCGTCGCCGAAGCAGGCCCGGACGGCGTCCTCGGCGAAGGACCCCGGCTCGCCGGAGAACGCGATCACCGCCGGTCGCACGTCGTCCACCTGTGCAGCATACGGGCCGGACGCCACGGGCTGCCCGGACTCGGCCGGGGAACCGGAGGGTCGCGAGGGGTCGCGTCCAGCGGGTCGCCCTAGCGGTTGAACCAGTCGATCGGCTCCGGCGCGACGGCGTCGTCCAGCTCGGCGCGCGCCGAGGCGCGGGCCGCCTGCGCGCGCACCTCCGCCAGCCGGCTGTTGCCGGCCGCCTCGGTCGCCCCCGCCCAGGCGTCGTCGTCGAGCAGCGCCCCGATCGCCGCCAGGTACGCCTCGGCGCAGGCGGCGACCAGGTTGACGTGACGGGCGCTGCCCGGGTAGCGGCCGGCGGCACGCTCGCCGGTCGCGGAGCTCGGGGGCTCGATGGCGAGCTCGACGAGCGCATCGGCCTGGGCCGTCTCGCCGATCGCGTGCACGTCGAACGCGACGAGCCGGGCCCGCCCGCCGAGCACGCCCTCGAGGGCGGCGTCGACCGCGTCGTACAGCGTCCCGATGGCGCCCGCGCCGTCGGCCGTTGCCTCCCACTGGTGATCGCCCGCGGCGAGGACGACCGCCGCGCGCGTCGAGGCGTTGCTCCCGGTCGAGATCGTCCAGCGAACCAGCCGGAATCCCGTCGCGCTCACGTGGGTTGCCTCATCGCCGGCCGCCTCCACCGCCGGCCGCCGCGGCGGGCTCCGTGAAATGCCGCTCGTCGCGGCGCCGCAGCTCGGCGCCCGACTTCCAGATCGCGTACTCGAGCGAGTCGCCGAGTGCCGCCGCCGACGCCGCGATGATGTTCGTGTCGGAGCCCATCGTGCTCCAGACGAGGGCGCCCTCGGCCGCGCCGTCGGACGAGTCGATGACGACCCGCGTCCGGGCCGCCGTCGCCGACTGCCCGTCGAGGATGCGGACCTTGTAGTCGACGAGGTGCACGCCGTCGAGCTGGGGATAGAAGGCGCGCAGCGCCTTGCGGAGGGCGGCGTCGAGCGCGTTGACCGGGCCGTTGCCGTCCGCCGCGGTATGCAGGATCTCGCCCTCCACCTCGACCTTGACCGTGGCCTCCGCCAGGAGCTCGCGGCCCTCGCGCTGCTCGACGAGGACCGTGAAGTCGACGATCCGGAACGGCGCCGTGTAGCCCGACGCGTGGCGGTGGATCAGCAGCTCGAAGGATGCCTCCGCGCCCTCGAACGCGAGCCCGTCGGCCTCGAGCTGCTTGATCAGCTGGGACAGCTCCTTCGGGTCGATGACGCCCTCGAGCCGGTGCCCGAGCTGCTCCGCCCGGATCCGGGTGTTCGCCTTGCCGCCGAGCTCGGAGACGACGAGCCGGCCCGCGTTGCCGACCGCCGCCGGGTCGACGTGCTGGTAGCTCCGTTCGACCTTGGCGACCGCCGCGCCGTGGACGCCGCCCTTGTGGGCGAAGGCGCTCCGCCCGACGAAGGGCTGGTAGTCGTTCGGCGCGACGTTGGCGATCTCGGCCACCGACCGCGACAGCTTGGTGAGATCGCCGATCGACCCGCCGCCGATCGGCAGGAGCGGGAGGTCGGTCTTGAGGGCGAGGTTGGCGAGCACGCTCACCATGTTCGCGTTGCCGCAGCGCTCGCCGTAGCCGTTGATGGTCGCCTGGACGTGCCTGATCCCGGCGCCGACGGCGGCGATCGAGTTCGCGACCGCCAGCTCGGCGTCGTTGTGGGTGTGGATCCCCCACGTCACGGCCGGGGCGTCCGCGTCCGCATCGACGGCAGCCCGGGCCTCGCCGACCATCCGCAGGAGGTCGGCCGTGAGCGTGCCGCCGTTCGTGTCGCACAGGACCAGCGACCGGGCGCCGGCCTGGCGGGCCGCCCGCAGCGTGGCGATCGCGTAGGCCGGATCGGCGGCGTACCCGTCGAAGAAATGCTCCGCGTCGTAGACCGCCTCGCGGCCACGCTCGACGACGAACGCCACCGACTCCGCGATCATGTCGAGGTTCTCGGCGGGGGTAGCGCCCAGGACCTCGACGACGTGGAGCAGCCAGCTCTTGCCGAAGATCGTCACGACGGGCGTCTCGGCCGCCACGAGCTCGCGCAGGTTCGGGTCGGCGTCGGGCCGGTTCGCGCGATGGCGCGTGGAGCCGAACGCGGCGAGCTTCGCCCGCTCCCAGCGGATCGAGCGCGCGGCCGCGAAGAAGTCGACGTCCTTCGGGTTCGAGCCCGGCCAGCCGCCCTCGATGTAGGGCATGCCGTACTCGTCGAGCATCCGGGCGACCCGGAGCTTGTCGGCGAGCGAAAGGATGATGTTCTCGCCCTGCGTGCCGTCGCGCAGGGTCGTGTCGTACAGGACGACGGGCGGGGTCGCCCCGGGCGGCGGCAGGGCGGCGGCGGCGGTGGTGTCGGCGGTCATGGCGGGTCTCCGGGTGCTGCGTCGGTCGGGATCGGGTCGGCCGGTGTTTGCGGCGACCGCCGTCAGGCGGCCGCCCCGGCGATGTCGATCCCGGCGACGATCGCGTCCGCCATCCCCAGGGTGCCGACGCGCGTGCAGCGCTCCGCCAGGGCTGGCTCGCGCGGCCACAGGTCGGCAGTGCGATAGCCGAGATCGAGGGCCCGGCCGATCGCAGCCTCGAGCGCGTCAGCGGCCGCCGCCTGGCCGAGCGACCAGCGCAGCAGCATCGCGGCCGACGCGACGGTCCCGATCGGGTTGGCGACGTCCATCCCGGCGATGTCCGGGGCGGAGCCATGGATCGGCTCGTACAGGCCGTGGAGGCCGTGGGCGGTGCGCCGCGTCCCGACGGACGCCGAGGGCAGCATGCCGAGCGAGCCGGCGAGCACCGACGCTTCGTCGGACAGGATGTCGCCGAAGAGGTTCTCGGTCACGAGCACGTCGAAGGAGGCCGGCGCGCGGACGATCTGCATGGCGCAGGCGTCGACGAGGCGGTCCTCGATGGCCACGTCGGGGAACTCGGCCGCGACCTCGTGGGCGACGCGCCGCCACAGCCGTGACGTCGCGAGGACGTTGGCCTTGTCGACGCTGGTGACCTTCCGGCGGCGCCCGCGGGCGAGCTCGAAGGCCAGGCGCACGACGCGCTCGACCTCGAAGTCCGAGTACGGCAGCGTGTCGCTCGCCGACCGGGTGCCGGGCGGGCCGCCGGTCGCCTCCGAGCGGGCCCCGAAGTAGAGCCCGCCGGTCAGCTCGCGCACGATCAGCAGGTCGACCCCCTCGAGGAGCTCGGGGCGCAGCGGGGAGGCCGCGACGAGCGTCGGGTGGACGCTGACCGGGCGCAGGTTGGCGAACAGGCCGAGCGTCCCGCGCAGCGCGAAGAGCGCCTGCTCGGGCCGGACCGGCGACGTCGGGTCGTCCCACTTCGGGCCGCCGACGGCGCCCAGCAGGACGGCGTCGCTGTCAGCCGCCGCGGCGAGGTCCTCGTCACGGATCGCCACGCCATACGCGTCGATCGCGGCGCCGCCGACCGTGATCGGCTGCCACTCCACGGCGAACCCGAACCGGCGACCCGCGGCGTCGAGGACACGGCGTGCGGCGGCCAGGACGTCGGGACCGACGCCGTCGCCCGGGATCGCGACCAGCCGGTACGTCGCCGGGTCGGCGGCGAGCGGGCCGCCGGGGGCGAGGCTGCCCTCCGCGGTCACGACGACTGGGTGGCGACGCGGCCGGTGGTCACGACTCCCTCCCCATGCTCGGCCGCCCGCAGCTTGTTGGCCGCCACGACGTAGGCCTCGAGGGAAGCCTCGATGATGTTGGTGGACAGCCCGTGGCCCGAGACGACCACCGGGCTCGGGCTCTCGTCGGTCGAGCGCCGGCAGCGGACGAACACGCGTCCCTGGGCGTCCTCGCCCGCGGTCACGGCCTTGATCTCGTACTCGACGAGCGTCGGCTCCCAGCCGAGGATCGGCCGGATCGCGTCGTCGACCGCACGGTACAGGGCGTTGACCGGGCCGTTGCCCGTCGCGGCCCCCTCGCGCGCCTCGCCGTCGAGGGTCACCACAGCCGACCCATGGGCACGTCCCTTCCGGCCGGAGGTGACGCTCCAGTCGTCGAGGACGATGGTAGGCCGCGTGCTCGCGGCCGTGCGCTGCTCGACGAGGGCGAGGAGGTCGGCGTCGGTGACCTCCTTCTTCGCGTCGGCGAGCGCGATCGCGTCGCGATACAGGATGTCGAGTGCGTCGCCGACCACCTCGTGCCCGAGGTCGTGCAGCTTGCGCTGGAGCCCCTTGCGGCCCGACAGCTTGCCGATGGTCAGCTGGCTGCCGGTGAGGCCGACCGACTGCGGGGTCATGATCTCGTACGTGAGCGGGTTCTTGATCACGCCGTCCTGGTGGATGCCCGACTCGTGGGCGAAGGCGTTGCCGCCGACGACTGCCTTGTTGGGCTGGATGGCGAACCCCGTCAGGTTGCTGACCAGCCGGCTGGCGGCCGTCAGCTGCTCGGTCTGGACGTGGCTGCCGAGATCAGGGAACTGCGTCGGCCGGGTCCGGAGGGCCATCACGACCTCCTCGAGCGACGCGTTCCCGGCGCGCTCCCCGAGGCCGTTGATGGTGACCTCGACCTGCCGGGCGCCCGCCTGGACGGCGGCCAGCGTGTTGGCCGTGGCGAGCCCGAGGTCGTTGTGGCAATGGACCGAGATGGTCGCGTCCCGCCCGACGAGGTCGACCACCCGCGCGGTCAGGGACCCGAACTCGGCCGGGATGGCGTACCCGACGGTGTCCGGGATGTTGACCGTCGAGGCCCCGGCCTCCACGACGGCGGCGTACACCGCGAGCAGGAACTCGATGTCCGTCCTGGACGCGTCCTCGGCCGAGAACTCGATCTCGGCGTCGCGCCCCAGCTCGCGGCGCCCGTAGCGGACCCAGCGGACCGCCTCGGCGAGCGCCTCGTCGCGGGACATCCGGAGCTTGTGCTTGAGGTGGATGTCGGAGGTCGCGATGAACACGTGGAGATGGGGCCGCTCGGCGACGCGGATCGCCTCGATCGCCTTCTGCGGGTCGCCGTCGCGGCAGCGCGCCAGCGCGGCGATCGAGACGCCCCGTGCCTCCCGGGCGATCCTGTTGACGGCCTCCCAGTCACCCGGCGACGCGGCCGGGAAGCCGGCCTCGATGACGTCGACCTTGAGGCGCACGAGCTGGCGGGCGACGTCGAGCTTCTCGGCGGCCGTCAGGCCCGCTCCGGGGGCCTGCTCGCCGTCCCGCAGGGTGGTGTCGAAGATCCGGACGGAACCCTCGGGGACGAACGGGCCCGACGGTACTGGGGTGCTCATCACTTCCTCCCTGCGGCACCCGAGGCCGCAGCCTGAGCCTGGCCGGCCACGACCGTGACCGGGTCGAGGAACGGCATCGCCTCGCGCAGGCGGGCGCCGACCTGCTCGATCTGGTGGTCGCGATCCTGGGCCCGGAGGCGC
This sequence comes from uncultured Chloroflexia bacterium, assembly GCA_963809375.1. Classification (GTDB taxonomy): domain Bacteria; phylum Chloroflexota; class Limnocylindria; order Limnocylindrales; family CSP1-4; genus CTSoil-043. The sequence goes on along the minus strand of CAWEJO010000007.1, from coordinate 152,919 downwards.
TCGAACTCGGCGCGGCCGGCCTCGTTCTCGGCGATCCAGCGGGCGGCGAACGACCCGTCCTGGATCTCGGCGAGGACCTGCTGCATGGTCGCCCGCACGTGGTCGTCGATGATCCGCGGCCCGGACACGTAGTCGCCGTACTCCGCCGTGTCGGAAACGCTGAAGCGCATGAAGTTGAGGCCGCCGCGGTACATCAGGTCGACGATGAGCTTGAGCTCGTGCATCGTCTCGAAGTAGGCGAGCTCGGGCTGGTAGCCCGCGCCGACGAGCGTCTCGAAGGCCATCTTGACGAGCGCCGCCGTGCCGCCGCAGAGGACCGCCTGCTCGCCGAAGAGGTCGGTCTCGGTCTCCTCCTTGAACGTCGTCTCGAGCACGCCCGCCCGGGTTGCGCCGAGCGCGCGGGCGTAGGCCAGCACGCGGGCCCGGGCCGTGCCGGTGGCGTCCTGCTCGACCGCGAACAGGGCCGGCACGCCGCCGCCAGCCTGGTAGACCGATCGGACGAGGTGGCCCGGGCCCTTTGGCGCGACCATCCCGACGTCGATCCCGGCCGCGGGGCGGATCCGCTCGAAGCGGATGTTGAAGCCGTGGGCGAACAGCAGCAGCGCGCCGGTCCGGAGGTTCGGGCCGATCTCGGCGTCGTAGACCGCCTTTTGGGCCGTGTCCGGGACGACGATCATCACGGCGTCCGCCCGGCGGACCGCGTCGCCGACGTCGTGGACCGCGAGGCCCGCCTCCTCGACGAGCGCCCGGCTCTTGCTGCCGGCCGGCAGGCCGACGATGACGTCGACGCCCGATTCGTTGAGGTTGAGGGCGTGGGCGTGGCCCTGGCTGCCGAAGCCGATGATCGCGACGGTCTGACCGGCGAGCGCCGCCGGGTCGGCGTCCGCGTCGTAGTACATCCGCGCCGTCATCGCTTGGTCGCCTCCTCGATCGACTGGGATCCGCGGGACATCACGACCGTCCCGGTCCGGACCAGCTCCTTGATGCCGTAGCCGCGGACGAGCGCGATCAGGGCGTCGACCTCGGACTCGGTGCCGGTCGTCTCGATGATCACCGAGTCGGGCGCCATGTCGACGATCCGGCCTTTGTACATCTCGACGATGGAGATCAGCTCGCCGCGGGTGCGGTCCGTGGCCCGGACCTTGACCAGGGCGAGCTCGTGCTGGACGGTCGGCTCGTCGGTCACGTCCTGGACCTTGAGGACATCGATGAGCCGGTAGAGCTGCTTTGCGGCCTGCTCGACGTGGACGTCGTCGCCGCGGAGCGTGATCGTCATCCGCGAGATCGTGGGATCGTCGAGGTGGCTGACGGCGAGCGTCTCGATGTTGAAGTTGCGGGCCCGCATCAGGGACGCGACGCGATTGAGGACCCCGGTCCGGTTGTTGACGATCGCGACGAGGACGTGCCGGCGCTGCTCGCCCGAGCCCGGGACGTAGCGGGCGGGTGGCGCGGCGTGGGCGGCTGGATCGGGGCTCATTCCTCGGGGCCTCCGGCCTTCTCGACGATCATGTCGGAGAGGCCCTTGCCGGCCGGCATGATGGGGTAGACGTTCTGCTCGGCGGCGACCTCGAACCACACGAGGGCAGGCCCGTCGGTGGCCTCGGCGGCCTCGACGGCCGCGTGGACCTCGTCGGGCGTGGTCACCTTCCAGGCCGGGATGCCGTACGCATCGGCGAGCTTGAGGTAGTCCGGGCCGAACAGGCTCGCCGAGTGGTAGTTGCCCTCGTAGAAGAGCTCCTGCCACTGGCGGATCATGCCCAGCTTCTTGTTGTCGAGGATCGCGATCCGGACCGGGATCCGGTCCTGGACGAGCGTGGCCAGCTCCTGGACGGTCATCTGGAAGCCGCCGTCGCCGACGATCGCCCAGGTCGACTTGTCGGGCCGGCCGAGCGCGGCCCCCATGGCCGCCGGCATCGCGTAGCCCATCGTGCCAAGACCACCGGACGAGAGGTGGCTGTTCGGCCGGCGGTACCCGGCGTAGCGGGCGGTCCACATCTGGTTCTGGCCGACGTCGGCGACCAGCGTCGCGTCGTGGCCGGTGACCTCGCCGATCTGGGCGACCACGAAGTCGGCCGACAGGAGGCCGTCCCGCCAGGCACCGGAGCCGTGCCAGCTGGTCCGCTCGGAGTCGCGGCGCCAGTCGGCGAGCTGGGCGAAGTAGTCGGCGCGCTCCGCCTCATCGACCTCGGCCACCTGCGGGATGAGCGCGGCGAGGACGCGCTTCACGTCGCCGACGACCGGGACCTCGACGCTGACGTTCTTGCCGATCTCGGCGGGGTCGATGTCGACATGGACGATCCGGGCGTACGGCGCGTAGGTCTTGACGCTGCCGGTCACCCGGTCGTCGAAGCGCATCCCGAGGGCGATGAGCAGGTCGGCGGTCTGGATGGCCCGGTTGACGTGCTTCCAGCCGTGCATGCCCATGTAGCCGTAGGCGAGCGGGTGCTGCTCGTCCATCGCCCCGACGCCGAGGAGCGTCCAGGCGACCGGGATGCGGGTCTTCTCGGCGAGCTCGCGGAGCTCGTCCATCGCGTCGGCGATGAGGATGCCGTGGCCGGCAAGGATCACCGGCCGCCGCGCGCGGGCGATCTCTTCGGCGACGAGGCGGACCTGGCGGGGGTGGCCGTCGAGGTTCGGCCGGAAGCCCGGCAGCCCGGCGATGACCTCCTCGTCGGTCGGGTGGGGCGCGTTCGTCTCCTGCTGGAGGCAGTCCTTCGTGATGTCGATGTGGACGGGCCCGGGTCGGCCGCTGCGGGCGATGTGGAACGCCTCGGCGAAGACCCGGGGCAGCTCATCGGCGTTGCGGACCAGGTAGTTGTGCTTGGTCATCGGGAGCGTGATCCCGGTGATGTCGATCTCCTGGAACGCGTCCTTGCCGATCAGCGGCGAGGCGACGTTGCCGGTGATCGCGACCATCGGGATCGAATCGAGCTGGGCGGTCGCGATCCCGGTGACGAGGTTGGTCGCCGCGGGTCCCGAGGTGCCGAGGCAGACGCCGACCTTGCCCGTGGCGCGCGCATATCCGTCGGCGGCGTGGGCGCCGCCCTGCTCGTGGCGGACGAGCACGTGGCGCAGCTCGGGGTGATCGGCGAGCACGTCGTAGAGCGGCAGGATCACGCCGCCCGGATAGCCGAACAGCACGTCGACGCCCTGGCGCAGGATCGCCTCGCAGACGACGTCAGCGCCGATCCGGGCGCGCTCGCGCCGGCGGCCCCGCGCCTCCGAGAACATCTCCCGGCGGGCCTCCTCGACGGCATCGGCCTCGGGCGTGCCCGCCCCCGGCAGGTGGCTCCGGCGTGCCGGCGCCGTGGCCGTTGGCCGCGTCTGCGAGGGCTCGGCCGACCGGTCGCCCTTCGTGATCGCCATGGCGTGCAACCTCCTGCGTTCGCGGTCCCGCCGCGTCCCCCTGACCGCGGCACTGGCCGCGCCCGCGGCCGCCGGACAAGAAGAAACCCCCGCCGGTCTCCCGGCGAGGGTCCTGGTCGGTCCTGGTGTTCGTTGCGCCTCAGCGCCCCGTCCGCCGCCCTCCAGGCTCCCGCCGGGAGCCGGTAATAAGGCCCAGAAGGCCCAGAAGGGAGAGAACGATCGAGCGCCGTACGATCCGCGTGTCGGGGGGAAGCTCGTCGAGGGGCACGTTCACGCGGCGGCCGTCGCGCGTCACGAGGACGGCAACGGGTCGGCCCGCGTTTCCACCGAAGAAGCCCACTGAGATCGACACCGGGTTCGTGCTCCCCGCCGCTGGTGCGACGAGTTGGACGACTATAGCAGGGATCCTGCACTCGTCAACCACGTCGCGGATGGGACATCCGTACGGGACCCCACCGGACTGCCCGGAGACGTTCGGTGGCGGCCATCGACTGCCGCGGTCGGGCGTAGGCTGCCGCGGGCCGTGGGCCGCAGGTGGTCAGGCGGCCGGCTCGCGGGCAGCCCGGGTGGCGACCGACGCGCCGCCGTCGAGCTCGACGACGCCCCGCAGGTAGGGCTCGATCGTGGCGGCGTCGTGCGGCGGGAGGAAGAGGTACCCCTGGCCGAACTCGCAGCCCATGGCCCGGAGCCGGTCGAGCTGGACCGCCTCCTCGATGCCTTCGGCGACGACCCGCAGGTTCATCGCCCGGCCAAGGGCGATGATCGTGCTCGCGACGGCCCAGTCAGCCTCGGCGGTCTGCGAGTGCGACGGCGGGACGAACTCCCGGGCGATCTTGAGGACGCTGACGGGGAACCGGCGCAGGTAGCCCAGCGACGAGTAGCCGGTCCCGAAGTCGTCGACGGCGACGCCGACGCCGATCCTCGTCAGCTCGTCGAGCTTGGCGATCGTCGGCTGCGTGTCGCGCAGCATGACCGTCTCGGTGACCTCCAGGATCAGCTGGTCGGAGGCGAGGCCGGCGATCTCGAGGGCCGACCGGACGTCACCCACGAAGTCGACCTGGAGCAGCTCCACCGGCGAGACGTTGATGGAGACCCGCAGGTCGGGCCCGATGTCGGGCAGCCTGCTCCAGCGGGCGACCTGGGCCGCGGCCTGGACGAGGACGATCCGGCCGAGCGTGTTGATCGAGCCGGTCTCCTCGGCGATCGCGATGAACTCGTCGGGGGAGATCAGGCCGCGCACCGGATGGCGCCAGCGGGCGAGCGCCTCGATCGCCGTGATGCGGCCCGAGACGAGCTCCACGATCGGCTGGTAGTGGACCTCGAGCTCCCCGCGCTCGAGCCCACGCGCGAGCTCGACCGAGAGCGTGTGGCGGGCGACGAGGGCGGCGTGCATCGACGGGTCGAACCGGGCGATGCGGCGCTTGCCGCTGGTCTTGGCGGCGTACATGGCGACGTCGGCGTCGCGCAGCAGCTCGTCGGCCGACTGGCCCGCCCGCCACGTCGCGATCCCGATGCTCGCCCCGATGGTCATCTCCTGGCCGTTGAGGACGAACGGCGAGCGGAGCACCCGGAGGAGCGCCGCGCTCGTCGCGGTCGACCTGTCGAATCGCTCGCCCTCGGTGAGGAGCACGGCGAACTCGTCGCCGCCGAGGCGGGCCGCCACGTCGCCCGGGCCAAGGCAGTTGCGGATCCGGTCGGACGCCGCGACGAGGATCTCGTCGCCGGCGTGGTGGCCGAGCGAGTCGTTGACGACCTTGAAGTCGTCGAGGTCGATGTACAGGATCGTGGGGGGCTCCGCACCCGGGGTCGAGAGGCGGGTGTCGATCTCCTCCGCCATCGAGATCCGGTTCGGCAGGCTGGTGAGCGGATCGTGGTAGGCCAGGAACCGGAGCTGCTCCTTGAGGCGCGACAGCTCGGCGAGAGACTGCTCGAGCTGGCCGTTCTCGAGGGCGACCGCCGCCTGGTTGGCGAGCGTCTCGAGCAGGCGCAGGTCGTCGGTGTCGAAGCTCGTCCCGGCCGTCAGGCGGTGGGCGACCCGCATCATCCCGAAGATGCCCGAGTCGCCCGCGAGCGGGCTGAGCATCACCTGGCTGTCGGTCGCTCCGCGCGGGTCGACCGGGAAGAAGGCGCGGCCCTCGGTCGCCGTCCGCCGGGCCAGCGGATCGTCGGGATCGAACGGCACCGGCACCATCACCTCGGGCTCGCCCTCGCTCCGGGCGACCGTCCGGAGCGCCTCGCCCGAGCCGGGCTGCGGGAAGAGCAGGATCTCGGCAGTCTCCGCGCGGAACATCTCGCGGGCGTGCTCGAGCACGGCCATGATCGCCGAGTCCAGCTCCGGGCTGTGCTGCATGATCCGGCTCGACTGGTAGAGCAGCTCGAGGCGCTGATGCTTCTCGCGTTCGGACAGGTAGGCGCCGTAGACGAAGAAGAGGGCCAGCAGGGGCAGGGCGACCAGGGCGATGGCTGCCTGGTCCTGCCACATCACCGTGATCGCCAGGAGCGCGAGGCTGGTGTTCGCGACCGCGATCAGGCTGCCGAACCGGATCATCTCGGGCAGCTTGTGGAACTGCGGCGCTCCGCCCGAAGCCGTGATCACGGTCGCGGTGAGGATCGCGGCGAGGACGGCTGCCGCCAGGGTCGCCAGGACCGCGGCGACCCAGTCGGCAAGCGACGGTGGGGGCGTGTGGTCGGTGAACAGCTGGAAGATGGCCAGGATCACGATCCCGATCAGGGCCGCGAGCGCCAGGTTGTACGCCATCTTCAGCCACGAGCCCCGCCCCGTGACGAGGAGCCCGAGGCCGCCGCCCGTGACGGCGGCGAGCAGGTACTCGGCCGGCGCGAGCAGGAAGAGGCCAGCCACGACGGGGACCTCGATCATCGTGAACACGTGCGTCTCGCGCCGGAAGTGGACGTGGAGGACCTTCCAGTCCGCGATGAAGAAGCCCAGCGCGACCAGCCACCACGGCACGTGGTAGGGCGCCCCGAACGGCCGCATGTGCGGCAGCAGGAGGACGGACAGGAGCGCCGCCGCTCCCGCGACGAGCCCGGCGACGATCGCGACCCGAACCTGGGCCGAGCGCATCGATGACGGGGACGGCGGCGCGCCCGGCTCGTCGTCGGCGTGGAAGCCAGGGTCCGCCGGGTCGGGGCCGAGGTCGGCGACGCGCGCCGAGCCGGCGAAGTGCTCGATCTCCGGACCGAGCTGGGTCGGCCGGGTCGCGGCACGCCTCACGGGCGGCGAATCTGCGATTGCGGGCTGGTCGGGCATCTCCCCGGCAAGCTGGGGGCGGCACTCCGGGGCGCGGCCAAGCGCGTCCGGACCGGCCCATGGTGGGCCCAGACCAGCATTCTCCGGGCAATGCCGGCGCTCGCGCACCGGGACGAAAGTACTTCCACGCGCGCCGGGGCAGCGCCGCCCCACCCGGGGGGAGGACCCGAACCAGCCCGCGTGGGACTTTCGGGCGACGGACCGGGCAGCGGCCGGGCGGGAGACTGCACCCGACTGGCCGGGCGGTCCGGCCGAACCCTCGCGCGGGCGGGATCCGCGATGGGTCAACCCAGCAGCCGCCCCCAGGTGACGCGCCGTGTTCATGCTGTACGCCATCCCGGTGGGTCTCGTCCTCGGCCTGCTCCTCGGCGGCCGCCTCGGCAACCTGGCCGGACTCCAGTTCCGGTGGGCGCCGGTCTTCGTCTTCGGGCTCCTCGGGCAGGTCATCCTGTTCTCGCCTGCCGTCACCGAGCGCGTCGGGAGCCTCGGCCCGCCCCTCTACGTCGCTGTCGACCGTGGCGGTGCTGCTGGCGATCGCCGCGAACTGGCGGGTCACCGGCGTCCCGATCCTGGTGGCGGGCGCCGCCTGCAACCTGGCCGCGATCGTCGCGAACGGCGGCTACATGCCCGCGGGCGCTTCCGCCCTGGCGGCGCTCGGCCGGGTCCTCGGCACCGAGTACTCGAACAGCGCCGCCGTGGCGCATCCGAACCTGGAGCTCCTGACCGACGTGTTCGCCATGCCGCGCTGGATGCCCGGCGCCAACATCTTCAGCGTCGGCGACATCCTGATCGGCGTCGGCGTGGTGGTCATCATCGTTGCCGCGATGCGCCGCGGTGCCGCGCCGCACATCGCCCGAGCGGACGCCGAACCCGCACCATAGGTACCGTGGCCGGCGCGCCAAACGGGGAATAGCGTTCACGGCGGAGGCCAGACGGCCTTCCCCGATCCCACCTGCCAGGGGCAAACCCGCCGCGAGGCGGCGACGCAAAGCCAGGGATCTTCGGTCCGGCCGGCCGGAGACCGCCCGGTTGCCAGGGGCGACGGGTCCTCGAACGCAGAGAGGTTCGTAGTGAAGCAGATCCTGGTGCGCTTCACCTCGGTCGTGATGATCCTGGCCGCACTTTCGCTGACGCTCGGGGCCGGCATCCGCTGGTGCGCGATGGCCGCGTCCGTCGTCGGGGGTGTCGATCCGGGCAGTGTCGATCTGAGCATCGTCCCCTAGGCCCGGGGTTCGAACGATGGCGCCGCGGTCCACGAGTGCGACGAAGCGCGCGTGGGGCTCCCCGATCGCCGGGTTCGCCCGGACGCTCGCAGCCCTGACGAGCGTGGTCTACGTGCTCGCTGCCGGGCAGCGATGGTTCTGAGCCGGGGGTCTGTCCCGGACATCTCGCACGACAAGCTGGAGGCCACCGTCGTCGGTGGCCTCCAGCGATTTCCGGCCATGCCACGGGACGCGACGATGCCCGGCTCAGGGAGAACCCCGAGCCCGAGGCGCCGGTGCGCGGGTGCACATCACCCGAGGTGGCTCCCCCGAACTACCGATTAGTACCATGGCGCGACCAGCCGACCGACTGTAGCGTCCGCGCTGATGGACCTTCCGTCCTTCGCCCGTCGACCTGCCAGGGGCAAACCCGCCGTGAGGCGGGGACGCAAAGCCAGGGGTCTCCGGTCCGGCCGGCTGGAGAACGCCCGGTTGCCAGGGAAGCGGGCGCCACGCCTTCTGAGAGGTTCCCAACCGTGAAGCTGTTCCTGGCGCGCTTCACCACTGTCGTGATGGTGCTTGCCTCGCTCGCTCTCGCCCTGGGTGCCGGGATCCGTTGGTACTGACATGAAGCAGCTTCGTGTCAGCGCGTTCCGGATCCTCTTCGCACTCACTGCCCTCGCCTCCTCCGCCTTCGTGCTGGAGGCCGGGCAGCGGTGGCACTGACCCGGGATTCGACCGGGTGAGCGTCATGCATCCGCAACGGCCGTCGGTCTGACCGGCGGCCGTTCCGATTCCCGGGCCGCGCGACTCGGCGGACGGGGCGCGACGCGAGCATGCGTCGCCGGGCCGAGCGGCGGCGGACGAGCGAACGGCGGGCGCGTCCGGCTCGTGCCCCGGCCCGTGTCCGCGCCGTCGCCGTCGCTACGATGAAGCAATGGCATCGCGAGCCGCGGCCCGGGCGTCCCCGCCGAGAGTCCGGCGCGGCCGCCGGCGCTCCATCGCAACAGTCCTCGCGCTCGCCGCCATGACGCTCGCCGGGGCCTGCGGCCAGCCGGCGGGGACCGAGGCGCCGCGCCCGGATCCGCGCGCCGTCGCCGCCGCCATCACGGAAGGCGGGCTGCGCGACCGCCTGCACGAGCTCGCCGACGCGACCACGCCGAACCCCGGCTACCGGGCCGCCGGCACGCCGGGCTACGCGGCCGCCGCAGCGCGCGTCGAGTCGATCCTCCAGACGGCCGGCTGGACGGTGACCGAGGACGCGTGGACGGACGTCGCGTTCGTCGATGACGGCTCGTCGTCCCTCGAGGCCGGCGGACGGAGGTTCGGGGTCGCCGACGTCGTCCCCCTCATCTTCGCTCCGCCCGGGACGGTCGAGGGCCCGGTCGTGGCGATCGACGCGGATCCCCACGGCGCTCCGGGCACGGGGAGCGGCTGCCTCGCCACCCACTACGGGACGCTGCCGGCCCATGCGGTCGTGCTCGTCCGGTCGGGGCCCTGCTACCGGCGCGACGCGGTCCTCGCCGCGCAGCAGGCCGGAGCGAGCGCATTCGTGGCGGTGATGGCGGCCGGGTCCGGCGCCGTCCTGCGCCCGACGTTGATCGATCCACACGGCCTCGAGATCCCGGCCGCGGCGGCGTCGCTGCCCGCCTCCCAGGCGCTGGCCGCCATCGCCGCGGCCGGCGGGACGGCCCGCCTCACGACCCACGCCCACACGGCGTCGACGCCGAGCCCGTCGATCATCGCCGAGCTGCCGGGCAGCGACCCCGCGTCGGTCGTGATGCTCGGTGCGCACCTCGATTCGGTCGTCGACGGCCCCGGCATCAACGACGACGGGTCGGGCGTCGCCGCGCTGCTCGAGATCGCCCGGGCGCTCGCCGGCACACGCCCGGTCGCGACCATCCGGCTCGCGTTCTGGAGCGGCGAGGAGCTCGGGTTGCACGGATCGTCGCGCTACGTGCGGACCCGCTCGGACGTCGAGCGGCAGGCGATCATCGCCTACCTCAACGCGGACATGATCGGCTCCCCGAACGGCTTCGCGGGCGTGTATCACGAAGCCTCCCCGACGGTTGGCTCGGACGGGATCCACGACCTCCTCGCGGCCGCCGTCCGGCGGGCCGGCGGAGCCCCGGTCGACGTCGCCTTGGGTGCCTCGTCGGACCACTGGCCATTTGACCAGGCCGGGATCGCCATCGGGGGCGTCTTCTCCGGGGCCTCGGAGGCCGTGACGCCGGCTGAGGCGGCCGCCGGCGGGACGCCGGGCCTTGCCGCGGACCCCTGCTACCACCGCGCCTGCGACGACCTCAGGAACGTCGACCTGCCGCTCGCCCGGATCCTGTCCGCATCGCTCGGCGACGTCGTGACGGCCCTGGCCGACAGCCCGGTGCTCGCGGGGCGCTGACGGCCGGGCGTCTCCGGCCTGTGGTTCCGGCCGCTTGCGTCGGGCCGCCCCGTCGCCCGCGCGCCGTCGGTGCGGGCCATGCCGGTGCCGGTGCAGGCGCAGGTGCGGACAGGCGCAGGCGCGGGCGCAGGTGCGGGCGCGGCACCCTCTGCTACCCTTCGGCTTCCGAGACGCACGCACCCCGGAGCCCCGCCGTGTCCGATCACCGCCCGCGCACCCTGGTCGAGAAGATCTGGGACGACCATGTCGTGACCCAGGACGAAGGCGCCCCCGCCGTCCTCGCGATCGACCTCCACCTCGTCCACGAGGTCACCAGCCCGCAGGCATTCACCGGGCTGCGCGCCCGGGGCGTCCCCGTCCGACGTCCCGACCGGACCGTGGCGACGGCCGATCACTCGACGCCGACCACGCCGCGCGGCCTGCCGATCATCGATGCCATGGCGGCCAGCCAGGTCGCCATGCTCGAGGCCAACTGCCGTGACTTCGGCATCCCGATCCACGCCTACGGGTCGGACACCCAGGGCATCGTCCACGTGATCGGGCCGGAGCTCGGGCTCACCCAGCCGGGCATGACGATCGTCTGCGGCGACTCGCACACGGCGACCCATGGCGCCTTCGGGGCGCTCGCGTTCGGGATCGGGACCAGCGAGGTGGAGATGGTCCTTGCCACCCAGACGCTCCTCCAGCGCCGGCCGAAGACCTGCGAGGTGCGCGTCGACGGGCGGCTGCGGCCCGGTGTCGGCGCCAAGGACGTCATCCTGGCCCTGATCGCCGAGATCGGGATCGGCGGCGGCACCGGCCATGTCTTCGAGTACCGCGGCGAGGCGATCCGGGCGCTCTCGATGGAGGAGCGGATGACCGTCTGCAACATGTCGATCGAGGGCGGGGCGAGGGCCGGGCTGGTCGCGCCGGACGACACGACCTTCGAGTACATCCGCGGACGCCGCCACGCGCCCCAGGGCGCGGCGTGGGACGCGGCCGTCGCCCGCTGGAGGACGCTCCCGACCGACGACGGGGCCACGTTCGACAGGACGATCGTCGTCGACGCCGGCTCCCTCGAGCCGATGATCACCTGGGGCACGAACCCGGGGATGGGCATCCCGGTCTCGGGAACGGTGCCGGACCCTGCCGCTGCAGCCGATCCCCAGGCCCGGCGCGGCCTCGAGCACGCGATCGAGTACATGGGCCTGGCGGCCGGCCAGCCGATCGCGGGCCAGAAGGTCGACGTCGTCTTCATCGGATCGTGCACCAACAGCCGGATCAGCGACCTGCGCCAGGCAGCGGAGGCGATCCGGGGTCGCCACGCCGCCGCGGGCGTCCGCCTGATGGTCGTGCCCGGCAGCCAGCAGGTGAAGGCCCAGGCGGAGCGCGAGGGCCTCCATGAGATCTTCCGGGCGGCCGGGGCCGAGTGGCGCGAGTCGGGCTGCTCGATGTGCATCGCCATGAACGGCGACCAGCTCACGCCCGGGCAGTTCGCGGTGAGCACGAGCAACCGGAACTTCGAGGGGCGCCAGGGGAAGGGCGGGAGGACGTTGCTCGCCTCGCCGCTCACCGCCGTCGCGAGCGCGATCGCGGGCGTCGTGACCGACCCGCGGACGCTGCCGGGCGTCGAACGGCCGGCGGTCGTCGGCGGCGGGAGCTAGCGGCATGGCCGAGCCGTACCGCCAGTTCACCTCCCGGATCGTGCCCCTCGCGGCCGAGAACGTCGACACGGACCAGATCGTCCCGGCCCGCTATCTCAAGGTGACCGACAAGGCCGGCCTCGCGGACGCGCTCTTCCGCGACTGGCGGTTCAACGAGGACGGCACGCTGCGGGAGCCGCGCTTCGTCCTCGACCAACCGGGGATGTCCGGCCGAAACGTGCTCCTCGTCGGGGACAACTTCGGGACGGGCTCGTCGCGAGAGCACGCCCCGTGGGCGCTCGCGGCCTGGGGCATCCGGGCGATCCTCTCCACGTCGTTCGCCGACATCTTCCGGGGCAATGCCCTCAAGAACGGGGTCCTGCCGATCGTCGTGGCGCCCGAGGTGCACGCGCGCCTCTTCGCGATGGTCGAGGCCGACCCCGACGCGGCGCTGACGGTCGACCTCTCCGAGCAGGGGATCCTCCTGCCCGACGGCTCGACGCTCGCCTTCGAGATCGACCCGTTCTCGAAGCGGATCCTCCTGGCGGGCACCGACGAGATCGGGTACGTCCAGGCCAAGCTCCCCGAGATCCGCGCCTTCGAGGCCGCCCACCCGGACCGGGTCGATACCCGGCTCGGGACGCCGCTGGAGGGGGCGCCGCTTCCCCTCTGATCCCGCCCGCTTGCCGCGCCGGCCCGACCGCTCGGGCGGCGGAGCGGCTACAGCAGCTCGGGCCGCTCGAACGGGATGCCGTTGAGGTGCTCGTCGAGGAAGGCGAGCACCGTCGCGTACCACACGCGCGCGTTCTGCGGCTTCAGGATCCAGTGGTTCTCGTCGGGGAAGTAGAGAAAGCGGCCGGGAACGCCCATCCGCCGCAGGTCGGTCCACAGGATCAGGGCCTCGGAGATGGGGACCCGGTGGTCGCGCTCACCGTGGATGACGAGCATCGGGGTGCGGATGTTCGCAAGGTGCTCGCGCGGCGAGAAGCGCAGGTAGGCGGCGGGATCCGCGTAGGGGTCCCCCATCTCGTGCTCCCATGCCGGCCCGTGATCGGTCGTGCCGTGGAACCCGAGCAGCTCCCAGAGCGAGGCATGGGTGACGATGCAGCGGAAGCGGTCGGTCTGCCCGGCCACCCAGTTGGCCATGTAGCCGCCGTACGACCCGCCCATCAGGGCAACCCGGTCTGCGTCGACCTCCGGCCGCTCGAGGACGGCATCGACCGCGGCCATGACGTCGGTGAACGGGGTGCCGCCCCACTGGCCCCAGCCTCGATCGAGCATCGCCTGTCCATAGCCCGTCGAGAGCGCCGGATCGGGCATCAGGACGGCGAAGCCGTGCGCGACGAGGACGTGGGGGTTCCAGCGCCAGTGCCACCCGGTCCACGACCCGATGGGCCCACCATGGACGAAGATCACCACGGGCGCCTTCGCGTCGGCCGAGGCGCCGGCCGGGAGGGCGAGCCAGGACCCGATGGCGGTTCCGTCGGCCGCGGTCGCGCTGACCCGCTCGACGACCGCGGGGGCGACGATGCCGCCCTCGTCGATGCCGTTGGGCAGCTCGACCGGGTCCTGGTCCGCGGCGCGGGCATCGAAGCGCACGACGCGAGGTGGCGTCGCGACCGTCGAGCACAGCGCGAACACGCTCTGGCCGTCGGGCGACGGGCAGAGATCGGAGACTGCCCCGCTGGCCGTCAGGCGGGTCGTCTCGCCGGACGGAAGGTCGACCCGCCAGGCCGTGGCATGGCCCAGGTCGTCCGCGATGAAGTAGAGGGAGGATGCGTCCGGCCCCCAGACCGGGTGCTCCGGGCGCCGATCGATCCCCGGGGCGAGGGTCTGCTGCTCCCCGGTAGCAAGATCCACCAGGACCAGGGTCGCCCGTTCGCTCTCCTGCGGCGTCGCGTAGCTGTACCGGACTGCCGCCACGTGACGCCCGTCGGGCGAGATCGCCGGCTCGTGGTAGGCGGCGTCGCCTGTGGTCAGCTGCCTGGCCGCCCCTGTCTCCACGTCGTAGGCCACGAGGTCGTCGAGGGTCTCCGGGAACGTGCCCGGCACCCGCCGCGTCGCAACGATCGTCCGGCCGTCGGGGCTGATGTCGAAGCCCGTCTCCTCGAACGTGAAGCCGCGCACGTCGGGCTCGAGGTCGCGCTGGTCGGTGATGCGGTCGTCGCCGGCCGGGACGGCGGCCGCGGCGAGCCGGCGTCGGCGGGGCCCGAGCCAGTGGTCCCAGTGGCGGACCGGAAAGTCGTCGAAGAGGAGCGCCTCGACACCGGCGTCCCGGCGGGCCTTCTCCTTGGCGGCGTCGTCGTCGACGGTCGCGGTTCCTGCGTGCAGCGCCACGCCGAACGCGATCGCGCGCGTGCCGCGGGAGGCCACGACGCCGTCGACCCCGCCCTCCGGCGCCGCGAGGATGCGCGCCTCGCCAGCGTCGGGCGGCAGCACCCACAGCGCGTGCACCTTGCGATCGGGGTCGGGCTTGACGTCCGGATCGGGCCGGCTCGAGGTGAAGAGCAGCGACCCGTCGAGGAGGAAGGCGGCGCCGCCAGCCTCGCCTTCGACGGAGCGCGTGAGTCGCCGGGCGGGCAGCCGGCCCTCCGGGTCGACCTGCCAGAGCGAGGTGGCCATCTTCTTGCCGTCGGGCGCGACGCGACCGACGGCGACGACGAGCCGGCTGCCGTCCGGGCTGAGGCGAAGCGACGACAGGCGGGGGAGGGCAAGCATGCGGTCGATGCTGAAGGGTTCGGTCATGCCCGCCATCATGGCACCCGGGGCTGCGGCCCGTGCCACCCGGAGGCTCGACGGCAGGGTCGCCGGGGCCTGTCGCGCGGAGCGCTCCGGGTCGGCGCAGCGCGTCGGATGGAGGCAGGGTCGCGGCGGGGGCTCCGGAGGGCGGAACGCGGACCCAGGCCGCCCCGGTCAGCCCGCGGCAGCCTCGCGGGCGGCGCGGACCCAGCCGAGGTAGGTCCTCGTCCGGGCGGCGATCGCGGTCCGGTCCGAGGCCAAGACCATCTGCTGCGGGTAGAGGTGGCCCGCGACGCCGACGCAGGCCACGCCGGCCTCGAACCACGCCGTGGTTGCCTCCTCGGTCGCGAGGACGTTCGTCGGCATCAGCCGCGAAGCGGGGCTTGGCGCGAGGAAGCTGCGCACGAAGGCGGGGCCGTCGAAGGCCGCCGCGGGGAACAGCTTGACGATCTCGCAGCCGAGCTCCTCGGCGGTCGCGATCTCGGTCGCCGAACCAGCACCCGGGATGTACGCAACGCGCCGGCGGTTGCAGAGGCGGGCCACGTCCGGCGAGAACGACTGGCCGACCACGAAGCTCGCGCCGGCCGCGACGAACAGGGCCGCGGTCGGCGCGTCGATGATCGTGCCAGCTCCAAGGATGGTGTCGGGCAGCTCGCGGGCGACCCGCCGGGCGAGCTCGACGAAGGTGGCATAGGCGAAGTCGCCCCGGTTCGTGAACTCGATCGCGCGAGCGCCGCCATCCCGGCAGCCGGCCACGAACGCGAACGCGGTGTCGGCGTCCGGGGCCGAGAAGGTCGGGACCGCCCCCGTGTCGAGGATCGTCCGGAGCACGTCCAGGCGGTCGTGCCAGGGCATCGGGCGGCGCTCCTTTCGGGAAGGTCCAACGAACGCGATCAGCAGCGGGGCAATGGTGGCACCTCCGGGCGCGGCAGGGGCACGCGATCGTTCCGGCCGGCCGTGGCGACCGCCGTCCGCGATCTCCGCGTCGCGTGCGGCGTAGACGGCCATCAGCTCCGACGGCGCCCGGCCCTGGCGGAGGAGCGCCGACATCGCCCGCATCGGCTCGTCGACGTGGTGGAAGAACGCCTTGTACCCGGCGCACAGGTAGTTGAGGCCCGGCTTCGCCGTCCGGCGTCCGGATGAAGCGGTCCTTGGGGCAGGCGCCGTGGCAGGCGAAGCGGACGTCGCAGTCGAGGCAGAACTGCGGCAGCGTGTCGAGCTTGTCCTGGCCGAACTTCCGCTGGGCCGGCGACGCGACCAGCTCGGCCATCGGCGTCTCGGTGATGTTGCCCAGCTTGTAGCCCTCCTCGACGAAGTGGTCGCACGAGTAGACGTCGCCGTTGTGCTCCATCGCCAGGGCGCCGCCGCAGGTCGGCTGGAACACGCACAGGCCGCCCGGCTCGCCGTGCCAGTTGGCCAGGGCGACGTCGAACATCTGGACGTAGACCGCGCCGATGTCCCGGCGGACCCATTCCTCGAAGACCGCGATGAGGAAGCGACCCGTACTGCTCCGCGGTCACCGACCGATCGGTGACCAGGGTCCCTTCCTGGCGGTAGAGCGGGCGGTCGCGCCACGACCGCCAGGGCGCCTCGCGGGCGAGCCCCGGCGACAGCTCCGACCTGGTCGAGCGCTCACGTCGATCTTCGGCGCCGGCAGCCGCTCGATGATCGGGATGAACTGGATGTAGCGCGAGCCGAGGTCGTCGCGCAGGTAGCGGTAGACCTCGAGCGGGTGGTCGGCGTTCGCCCGGTGGAGGGTCGTCAGGGTGTTGAACTCGACGCCGTGCTTCTTGCAGCGTAGCTCGAGCCCGCGCAGGACCCGCTCCGACGTCGGCGCGCCGCCGCGGTCCACGCGGTAGGCGTCGTGCATCGCCGGGCGGCCCGTCGATGCTGATCCCGACGAGGTAGTCGTGCTCCTTGAACAGCGCCGCCAGCTCGTCGTCGATGAGCGTCCCGTTCGTCTGGATCGTGTACTCGATCGGCATCCCGGGTCGGCGGTACTTCTCGACGTAGGCATGGGCGCGCCGGAAGAAGTCGACGCCCATGAGCGTCGGCTCGCCGCCCTGCCAGGCGACGGTGACGTGCGGCGTCCGGTGCGCCTCGATGAGCTGGCGGATGTACGTCTCGAGCAGCTCGTCCGCCATCCGGAAGCGGCTGCCCGGGTAGAGCATCTCCTTCGACAGGAAGAAGCAGTACGCGCAGTCGAGGTTGCAGGTCGCGCCGGTCGGCTTCGCCAGCAGGTGGAACGCCGGCGGGCCGGTCAGTCCAGCCGTCGAGAGGGATGCCCCTGGCGGGTTCATCGAGTCAGGGTACTCCGGTTGCCGGCGGCGTTCGGGTCGCTCGTCTGCCTAGCATGACGGTCGGAGGTCCATGCCGGTGCCCGCCCCTCATCGTGGATGCGACCGGAGTAACGGCGGACAAAGGGCAGAGCGGCCGGGCGTCGCTCCGCACCAGCGACACGATTGCAGGTGCGACCGCGGACTCTGCGCAGCGTGTGCGGACGTCAGCTGATGAGACCTGCGCGACGTATCTCGCCGCATTCGGGCCCTGGGCGTCGTACTCGACGACGAGTACTGAGGCGGCCAGGCTGTCCAGCCGTCCGCCCAGCAGGTCTCGCGCGTGTTCGTCTCGCCCGTCATCGGACGATGGGGCACAGGTCGTCCGAAGTTGCTCGGGGCCCGCCTGATGTCACCACGCCCGCCGGATGGCTGCCCGGCAGAGCAACCGGCGCGAGGGTCCAAGCACAGTCAACGACGCGTCGACCGTGGCCCCGTACACTGCCCGAGAGCCATGACACCGCACCCCGGCACCGTCGACATCCCTCGCGTCATGCCGCTCGTGCCGGGCAGCAAGCTCAACCTGCCGGTGGTACGCCCGAGGACATCGGGAGCGACCACCTGTTGGAGCGGCTCGACGGCCACGACGCAGCCGCAGACCCTCGTCGCCTCGCCCACCGGGGACGGCAGAGCAAGCCTTCTCTCCTCCTGGGCTCGCCGCAGGTCGGGGTCCAAACCGGAGGAGCTGATCGGTCGTTCTGACAAGCCAGACGAGGCGTCGAATGTGGCGCGATGAGGGGCAGCTGACCCCGACACGGGAGTGATGGGATGAGCACGCAGTTCAAGGGCACGATCAACGTCGACATCCGCGACTCGGTCCCCGACTGGTCGCCATTCGGCGCCCCGACGGCGCCTGATGGCGCGCCGAATGTCGTGTACGTCGTGCTCGACGACGTGGGCTTCTCCGCGATGGGCTGCTACGGCGGCCCGATCGAGACGCCGAACATCGACCGGCTCGCGGCCGACGGCCTCCGGTACACCCAGTGGCACACCACCGCGTTGTGCTCGCCGACGAGGTCCTGCCTCCTGACCGGGCGGAATCACACCCGCAACAGCATGGCCTGCATCACCGAGGGCTCCAGCGGCTTCCCGAACGCGAGCGGCGTCATCCCGCCCGAGAACGGGATGCTGTCCGAGATCCTCGCCGAACGTGGCTGGAACACGTACATGGTCGGCAAGTGGCACCTCTGCCCGACCGCCGAGATGAACGTCGCAGCGACGCGCCGGAACTGGCCGACCGGCCGCGGCTTCGAGCGCTGGTACGGGTTCCTGGGTGCGGAGACCAACCAGTGGTATCCCGACCTGGTCTACGACAACCACCCGGTCGACGCACCGGCG
Source organism: uncultured Chloroflexia bacterium (assembly GCA_963809375.1). GTDB lineage: Bacteria > Chloroflexota > Limnocylindria > Limnocylindrales > CSP1-4 > CTSoil-043. The sequence goes on along the minus strand of CAWEJO010000007.1, from coordinate 134,647 downwards.
ACGCCCGCGGAGGGCTACCACCTCTCCGCGGACATCACGGACAAGGCGATCGAGTTCATCAAGGACGCCAAGGTCATCGCGCCCGAGAAGCCGTTCTTCCTCTACTACGCACCCGGCGCGGCCCACGCCCCCCACCACGCGCCCAAGGAGTGGATCGAGAAGTACAAGGGTCGGTTCGACATGGGCTACGAGGCCATGCGCGAGCAGACCCTCGTGCGCCAGAAGGAGCTTGGCATCGTCCCGGCGGACACCGAGCTGCCGCAGATCAACCCGATCGGCACCGCCGAGACGCGCCACGGCCCCGATGGAAAGCAATTCCCGGCAGTCGAGTACACCAAGCCCTGGGAGACGCTCTCGGACGACGAGAAGCGGCTGTTCGCCCGGATGGCCGAGGTCTACGCCGGGTTCCTGTCCCACGCCGACCACCAGCTCGGCCGCCTGCTCGACTTCCTCGAGGAGACGGGAGAGCGCGAGAACACGCTGGTCATCGTCGTCTCGGACAACGGCGCCTCGGGGGAGGGTGGCCCGGACGGGTCGGTCAACGAGAACCTGTTCTTCAACGGGATCCCGGACAACCTCGAGGCCAACCTGGCGATGCTCGACGAGCTCGGCGGGACGAAGACCTACAACCACTACCCGAACGGCTGGGCCATGGCCTTCAACACGCCATTCAAGATGTGGAAGCGCTACGAGTTCAACGGCGGGACATCAGACCCGTGCGTCATCAGCTGGCCCGGCAACAAGGCCGCCGCCGGCCAGATCCGGACGCAGTACCACCACGCGATCGACCTCGTGCCGACCGTCCTCGACGTCCTGGGCGTCGAGATGCCGACCCGGATCAAGGGACATGTGCAGGTCCCGTTCGACGGCGTGAGCATGCGCTACAGCTTCGACGACCCCGCAGCGCCGTCCGCGCGGCAGACCCAGTTCTTCTCGATGCTCGGGTCGCGTGGCATCTGGCACCAGGGGTGGAAGGCCGTCACCACGCACCCCACGATCGCCGGCTGGGGCCATTTCAACGACGACACGTGGGAGCTGTACCACGTCGAGACCGACCGGTCGGAGCTCCACGACCTGGCCGCCGATCAGCCGGATAAGCTGCGCGAACTGGTCAACCTCTGGTATGCCGAGGCCGGCCGGAATGGGGCGTTCCCGCTCGACGACCGGTCGGCGCTCGAGATCATCGTGACGCCGCGGCCGCAGCTGACGGCACCGCGCAGCCGCTACGTCTACTATCCGGACCTCGCGGAGGTCCCCGAGGCGCAGGCCGTCAACCTTCGCAACCGGTCGTTCAGCATCGGGGCCCTGGTCGACATCCCCGCAGCGGGCGCCCAGGGCGTCCTGTTCTCGCAGGGCGCGCGCTTCGGCGGCCACAGCCTGTACGTCAGGGACAACCGCCTCCACTACGTCAACAACTTCGTCGGGATGTTCGAGCAGAAGATCGACGCGACCGAGGACGTTCCCACGGGTACGAACCTGATCCTCTCGGCCTCGTTCGAGAAGGACGGCGAGGATCCGCCGCACGTGTCCACCGGCATCCTCTCGCTGTACCACGGCGATCGGAAGGTCGGCGAGGGCCGGATCAAGACGCAGCCGGGCATGTTCTCGCTCGCGGGGGAGGGCCTGGCGGTCGGCCGCGACGGCGGAGAGGCCGTCACCGACGACTACGCCGGCGTGGCGCCACACAGGTTCACCGGCGGGACGATCCACCGGGTGGCGGTCGACGTCAGCGGCGAGCCGTACGTCGACCTCGAGCGCGAAGCCGTCGCCATGCTCGCGAGGGAGTGACGCAACGCAAGCTGCTGCGCCAGCGGCCCTGTCGGCCCCTCGCCGGCCCAGTGGACGCGCGCGGGTCCCGGTTCGATCTCGGGCGCGTCCGACGGCAGCTCCGTCGTGCGCCGGCCGTACCGCGCGGCCAGCGGCCCCACGCTGAGCCCGTGCGCGATGACCGACAGCAGCACGGTCCAGGCCGCCTTCGAGCCCGACGATAGGGGTCACGCCACCGAGGCCTCGGCGCGAGCCCACTTCGGCGAGGCTCGATCGCCCGGCGCCACCCGACGATCGAGGCATGACGCGAACCCGCGCAGCGGCCCACAATCGGCCCGTGAGCATCCCGGTCAACCTCGTCGACGCGACCACGCTCGTCGCCGCCCTCGTGTTCGGCATCCTCGGCTGGCGGTCGGGCGCGCTCCCCCAGATCCTCGGCCTCATCGGGGCGGCTGCCGGGATCGTCGTCGTGGTGGTCGGCGCACCGCTCCTGGTCGGAACCCTGGGCGACCTCGACCCGTTCGTCCGTGCGCTCATCGCGGTCGGCGCGGCGTTCTTCGTGGTCGCGATGGCGGAGGCCATCGGTTCGAGCGGCGGGATCCTGCTTCGCCAGCGGCTCGGGCGGGGCCTCGCCGGGGCCTTCGATTCGGCGATCGGGGCGCTGTTCGGCATCGGCCAGGCACTGTTGCTGGCCTGGCTCGTCGGTGGGCTCATGGCGACGGGGCCGCTGCCGCAGCTCGCGCGCGAAGCCCAGCGGTCCATGGCAGTCCGCGGCCTGATGGCGATCCTCCCGGCGCCTCAGGAAGTCGTGGGCGACCTGTCGGTCATCATCGACGCGTCGGGGCTTCCCCGGGCGTTCAGCGGGCTCGAGCCCGCGCCTGCAGCGCCGGTCGAGACGCCGGACCTGGCAGAGGCGCGTCAGATCGCCGCCGCGGCCCGCCGCAGCACCGTGCGGATCGACTCGTCGGCCTGCGGCCGGCGGTTCACGGGCACCGGGTTCGCGATCGCGCCGGGCTACTTCCTCACCAACGCCCACGTCGTCGCCGGCGCGACCGACGTCCGCGTGGCGGCCGACGAGTCCGGCACCGAGGCCGACGGGATCGTGACGCTCTTCGACCCGGAGCTCGACATCGCGGTGCTCCGCACGCCCGGCCTCAGCCTGCCGGCCCTGACGTTCGCGAAGTCGTCGCCCGAGCGGGGTGCGACCGGAGCCGCCCTCGGCCACCCGAATGCCGCGCCGCTGGCGATCGTGCCGGCGGGCGTCACCGCCTCCCTTCGGGCACGCGGCCGCGACATCTACGACGACAAGGTCGTCGTCCGGGATGTCCTGGAGCTGCGGGCGGCGGTCGAGCCGGGCGACAGCGGCGGCCCGCTCGTCCTGGCCGACGGCACGATCGGCGGCGTGATCTTCGCGGAGTCCCGGTCGGATCCGAACGTCGGGTACGCGCTGGACCCGGTGGTCGTCCTGCAGGACGCCATTCCGGGCATCGGCAGGCTCAAGGCAGCCGATCTGGGCGGCTGCGTCCACTGACGCAGACGACCACGGCGGCTGCGTCCGGCTGGCGCGAGGCGCGGGTCCTGGCGCCCGCAGCATCCGCCCTCCGGGGCCGTGTCCCGGGCCGTCCGAGCCGGCCGCCCTGCCGGCGGCCTACACTTCGCGCCATCCCGATCGCCCTTCGCCCGCGAGGACCCTGCGCATGACCGACCGCCCGCTCCCCTACGGCCAGCCGACCGACCCGGCCAAGCGCCACAGCGCGGCGCTCACCGACGGCCCCGATCGGGCCGGGGCGCGCGCCATGCTCAAGGCGATCGGCTTCACCGACGACGACCTCGCCAAGCCGATCGTCGGGGTGGCCACGACCTGGATCGAGACGATGCCGTGCAACTACAACCAGCGCCGGCTCGCCGAGTTCGTCAAGGAGGGCATCCGGGCGGCCGGCGGGACGCCGATGGAGTTCGGGACGATCTCGATCAGCGACGGCGTGACGATGGGCACCGAGGGCATGAAGGCGTCGCTCGTCAGCCGCGAGGTGATCGCCGACTCGATCGAGCTCGTCGCCCGCGGCCACCTGTTCGACGGCCTGGTGGCGCTGGTCGGCTGCGACAAGACGATGCCGGGTGCCGCGATGGCGCTGCTGCGCCTCGACATCCCCGGGCTCGTCCTCTACAACGGCACGATCTACCCGGGCATGTACAAGGGCCGGACCGTGGACGTGGTGTCCGTCTACGAGGCCATCGGGGCCTACCGCGCCGGCAGGATGACGCTCGACGAGCTGTACGAGATCGAGAACGTCGCCTGCCCCGGCGCGGGCGCCTGCGGCGGCCAGTACACGGCGAACACGATGTCGATGGTCCTCGAGTTCCTGGGGCTCTCCCCGGCCGGGCTCAACGGCATTCCGGCCGAGGATCCGGCGAAGGACGCCGCCGCGCGACGCTGCGGGGAGCTCGTGATGGATCTCGTCCGGCGCGACCTGCGGCCCGGGGCCTTCGTCGACAAGCGGGCGCTCGAGAACGCGATCGCGGCCGTCGCCGCGACGGGGGGCTCGACGAACGGCGTGCTGCACCTCCTGGCGATCGCGCGCGAGGCCGGCCTGGCGCTCGAGATCGACGAGTTCTCGACGATCGCGGACCGGACCCCGATCGTCGCCGACCTCAAGCCCGGCGGACGTTACTCGGCGAGCGAGCTCTACGACGCCGGCGGGGTGAGCCTCGTCATGCGCGAGCTGCTCAAGCGCAACCTCCTCCACGGCGACGCCCCGAACGTGGATGGCCGCACCCTGCGGGAGGTCGCGGCGGCCGCCGTCGAGACGCCCGGGCAGGACGTGATCCTGCCGATCGAGCGCCCGCTGAAGGCCTCGGGCGGCCTGACGATCCTCCACGGCACGCTCGCGCCCGACGGCTGCGTGATCAAGCTCGCCGGCCACGAGCGGCGGGCGCACACGGGGCCCGCCCGGGTGTTCGACAGCGAGAACGCCTGCTTCGCGGCGGTGAAGGAGGGGACCATCCAGCCGGGCGACGTCATCGTGATCCGCTACGAGGGCCCGGTCGGCGGTCCGGGCATGCAGGAGATGCTGTCGGTCACTGCCGCGCTCGTCGGCGAGGGCCTGGGCGAGCATGTCGCGCTCCTGACCGACGGCCGGTTCTCGGGCGGCACCCACGGCCTGATGATCGGTCACGTCGCCCCGGAGGCCGCCCTCGGCGGCCCGATCGCGTTCGTGGCCGACGGCGACGAGATCGAGATCGACGTCGATCGCAAGGCGCTCGACCTGAACGTCGCGCCGGACGTGCTCGCGGCCCGCCGGGCGGCCTGGACCCCGCCCGCGCCACGCTACGGGGGCGGCGTCATGGCCAAGTACGCCGCGCTCGTGTCGTCCGCCTCCGAAGGGGCGGTCACGACCGGCGGGCGCATGCGGCAGGCGCTCGACGCGCGCGGCTGAGGCCCGGCCGCCGATCGCCGGGCGGCACCCGGCCGGCGGTCCGCGCGGGCGGCTCGCATCTGCGGGAGCCCAAGGGACCGCCGAGCGGCCCGCCGGCGGGCGCGGCATCATGGCGTCGATGATCGACGAGTCGAAGCCGAACGCGACGGCCCGCGCCGACGATGGCGGGAACGCTCCCGGCGGGGCCCGACCGGCCACGACGGCGGCGGAAACCGCCCAATTGGGCCCGGCCGAAGGAGGACGCGTCCGGCCGGAGCCGGCGAACGCGGCGTCCGGTGTCGATCCCGAGGCCGGCCCGCCCGCCGGGGAGCCACCCGTCTTCGCCGCCCCCGACCGGCCGCGTGGGCTCGACGCCTGGTTCGCGCCGGGCGGCGTCGACGACGCCGACGCCGGCCGACGCGCCGACGAGAGGCGCATGCTCCGGCTGCTGTTCCTCATGGTGGCGCTCCTGGTCGCGGTGCCGACGATCCTCACCGTGATCGCCTTCGTCGGCGAGATCGTCGCCAGGGGCAGCGGCGGCGGATGACGGCCACCGTCCGTCCGTCCGCGACCATCGAAGCGGGGGCGCTCGACCGTGCGCACGACGAGCTCGTCGAGGAGCTTCAGGCGCTGATCCGCCTCCGGACGGTCAACCCGCCCGGTGACGAGATCCTCGCCGCGCGCCACCTCGCCGCGGTCCTCGCCGACGCCGGCATCCCGAGCCAGGTGTTCGAGCCGTTCCCGGGCCGCGGTTCGCTCGTCGCCCGGCTCCGTGGCGACGGCACCGGCGGTGCGCCGCTCCTGCTGCTGTCCCACACCGACGTGGTGCCCGCCCCGCCCGAGGGCTGGACGCACGACCCGTTCGGCGGTGATCTGGTCGACGGCCACATCTGGGGTCGCGGCGCGCTGGACATGAAGGGGATGGTCGCGCTGGAGGTCGCGGTCATGCGCCTCCTCGCCGCGGAGGCCCGCGCAGCCGGCCGCGATCCGGCGACCGACCCGATCCCGGGGCTCGCGCGCGACGTCATCTTCGCCGCGACCGCTGACGAGGAGGCCGGCGGCATCGAGGGTGCCGGGTGGCTCGTCGATCACCACCCCGGGCTGCTGGCTGCGGCGGGCGCGCTGAACGAGTGTGGTGGCGTCTCGATCACGGTGGCCGGCAGCCGCCTCTACCCGATCCAGGTCGCCGAGCGCGGCTTCGCGATCTACGACCTCGCCGTCCGGGGCCGCTGGAGCCACGGATCGATGCCCGGCGACGGCCTGTCACTGGAGGGACCCGCCGAAGCCTCGGCGCTCCTGCGGGCCGGCGAGGCCGCCCGCCGTCTTGCCGTCCCCGGACCCGCCCGGGCGACGGACGTCATGCGGGCCTTCTTCGAGGGCGCGGCAGCCGCCCTGCCGGCCGCCCAGGCCGGCTGGCTCGCCCGCCTGGCGGACGAGGATCCGCGCACAGCCGAAGCGGCCCTGGCGGCCTTCTGCACCGAGGCGTACCGGCGGGCGGCGCGGGCGCTCCTGCGGACGACCTTCTCGCCCAACGTCCTCCACGTCGGGACTCGTCACAACGTGATTCCCGGGGCGGCCGCGATGACGGTCGACGTCCGCGTCCTGCCGGGGACGACGCCCGATGCCGCCGCGACGGAGCTGCGCGGCCGCCTGGGCGACGACCTCGCGCCGTTCGTGGAGCCGACGCTGCGGCTCTGGGGCGCGCCCGTGGAGGCGCCCGCGGCAGGGCCGCTGTGGGACGTGATGACCGCCGCCCTTCGCGCCGCGGATCCCGAGGCCATGCCGCTGCCCGTCATGGCGCCGTTCGCGACGGACGCCAAGCACACGGCTCGCCTTGGCATCCCGACCTACGGCTTCTCGCCCCTTCGCCTGGGCCCCGATGACTCGTTCCTGGAGCTCTTCCACGGCGACGACGAGCGGGTCCCGGTAGAGGCGCTGCGGTTCGGGCTGCCGGTCCTGTACGACGTGGTCCGGACGTTCTGCGGGTAGCGCACGCCGTTCTGCGGAAGCGCACAGGGCGGGTCGCCCGCCCCGGTCGGCGGACTCCGGGCCGTCGTCGCGGTTGGGCCCGCTGGACCGGGCGGATCGTCCCGGCGCCTATCGCTCCGGCCGCTGCTTGATGAGGCGGCCCCGGCGCGAGACGGCGCGCGTCGCCAGGGCGGCCACACCCATGGCGACAACCGCGCGCTCGGACGATGGCAGCGGTCGCACGACCGCCAGGAACTGGCTCGCCCGGGAGCGATCGACGAGAGCGACGAGCGCGCGCCCACGCTCGGTCAGCCAGACCGACCGCATGCGTCGATCGTCGGGCTCCTCGCGGCGCTCCATCAGGCGCCGCCGCACGAGCCCGTCGACGAGCCGCGAGGTCGCCGACGGGGAGCGATTGAGCGCGTCCGCGAGGTCGGCGATCGTCGTCGTGCCGCCGTCGGCGATCGTGTAGAGGGCGGCCAGCTGCGTGAAGCCCAGGCGCAGCTCGCCGAGCTGGGCAGCGAACCCGATCACGAGCTCGCGCCAGAGCGCCTTCCCGAACGCCACCCGCTGCGAGAGCTCGCGCGGGTTCGGCAGTCGGCGGACCGCGGCTGCGACCGGGGCGAGCAGGACGTCGTCCGCCATCGCCTCCAGCCGCGCCGTGGTGACCCGGTTGTCGGTGCCCGGCACCTTCCGGTGGCGCGCCGGTGAGCGCCGCGCGGCGGGGCGGCGGGAGGCGGTGGCGTCGGCGGGCGCTTCGCCGTTGCCCGGTGTGGCGAACGCGGCGGGCGCCTCGCCGATCGCGCGGGCTGCGAGATCCGGTTCGGTCATGCGCTGAGCCTAGCGCAGCGGGCCGATCGATGCAGCCTTGCACACGTTCAGCCGGGGGTCGGGCCGCGCCAGCGTACGCTTGCGTCGTCCCCACCTTCGATACCCCAGATGTCGTCGCGCCACGACGAGGAGGCCCATGATCACGCTTGCGCTCGTCTTCCCCGGCCAGGGATCGCAGTCTGTCGGGATGGGTCGCTCGCTTGCCGAGGCGTCGCCCGCCGCAGCTGCCGTCTTCGGCGAGGCGGACGCGGCGCTGGGCGAGGCGCTCAGCGCGCTTGCCTGGGACGGCCCGGCCGAGACCCTCGACCTGACCACGAACGCCCAGCCCGCGCTGCTCGCGGCGTCGATCGCATTCCTGCGCGGGCTCGAGGAACGGCGGGCTGCCAGAGGCCTTCCCGCGCTGGAGCCGGCCTTCTACGCGGGCCACTCGATGGGCCAGTACACGGCGCTCGTGGCGGCCGGCGCGATCTCGCTCGCCGACGGGGTGCGCCTCGTGCGGGAGCGCGGCCGCCAGATGCAGGCCTCGGGTGAGGGTCACCCCGGCGCGATGGCTGCCCTGATCGGCCTCCCTGACGAGCGGCTCGACGAGCTCGTGGCGACCGGGCGGGCGCATGGCACCTTCGGAGTCGCGAACCGGAACTCCCCGGGGCAGGTGGTCGTGTCGGGGGTCCGCGAGGCCGTGGAGGCAGCCGCCGCTGCCGCGAGGGACCTCGGCGCGAAGCGCGCGATCGTGCTGCCCGTGAGCGTCGCGGCCCATTCACCGCTGATGGCGGACGCGGCAGCCGGCATGGCTCGCGTGCTCGCCGACGTGGACTTCCACGATCCCGTCGCTCCCCTGCTCGCGAACCGGGATGCGCGCCCGCTGCGCACCGCCGAGGCCTGCCGATCCGAGCTCGTCGAGCACCTCACCTCTGGCGTCGACTGGATCGGCGCCGTGCAATGCATGACGGCCGCGGGCGTGACCCGCTTCGTCGAGGTCGGGCCCGGCAAGGTCCTGACCGGCCTCATCCGCCGCATCGCGCCCGAAGCCGAGGCGCTCGCCCTGGACGATCCGTCGGCGCCCGCCGGCCTCGCCGATCCCGACCTCGACCCGGCGATAGCCGGATCACCATCTGCGTCCTGACGCCCACAGACCCGGAGGTTCACGCTCCACCGTGCGCAAACCCGACTTCACTCGACGCGTCGCCATCACCGGGATGGGCCTCGTCAGCCCGATCGGCGCGGACCTCGACACCGCGTGGCACAACCTGGTCCACGGCATCTCCGGTCTCAAGCGGATCACGTACTGGGACCCGGAGCCCTACGACTGCAAGGTGGCCGGCGAGATCCCGGATTTCGATCCGAACGCCTGGATGAACTTCAAGGAGGTCCGCCGCACCGACAAGGGCGTCGTTCTCGGCGTCGCCGCGGCCAAGAAGGCGCTCGCGCATTCCGGCCTCGAGGTGACGGACGCCAACCGCGACGACATCGGCGTCTACTTCGGCTCTGGCGGCGGGGGCTCCAAGCTGATGATGGACAACGTCCAGGTCTGGGAGACCAGGGGCGCTCGGGCGGTCAGCCCGTTCTTCATCGCCAACATGCTGCCCGACACCGCGTCGGGCCAGATCGCGATCGAGACCGGGATCCGCGGACCGAACATGTGCATCGTCACGGCCTGCTCGACCGGAACGCACAACATCGGCGAGGCGGCCGAGCTGATCCGGCGCGGCGACGTGATCGCCGTGGTGGCCGGCTCGACCGAGACGCCCCTCCACGAGCTGATCCACATCGGCTTCTCGAACATGCGTGGCATGGGCACCCCCCGCCCGGGCGAGCCCGACCAGACGGTCTCGCGGCCGTTCGACATCAGCCGGAACGGGTTCGTCCTCGGCGAGGGAGCCGGGGCGATGATCCTCGAGGACCTCGAGCACGCCAAGGCGCGCGGAGCGACGATCTACGCCGAGGTGGTCGGCTTCGGCTCTGCCGCCGACGCATGGGACCTGATCCAGCCGGTCGAGCAGGGCGACGGGGTGCGCCGGGCCCTGGTCGCCTCACTCGAGCGATACGACGTGCAGCCCGACCTGATCGACATGATCAACCCGCACGGCACCTCGACGCCGCTCGGCGACCTTCGCGAGGCGCAGGCCTTCCGCGCGGTCTTCGGTGACCACGTGGACGACATCTCCATCTCGGCCACGAAGTCGCTGACGGGCCACCTGATGGGCGCGGCGGGCGCGGTCGAGGCGATCTTCACGGTCCTCGCCGTGCACAACCAGTGCGTGCCGGGCGTGCCGACGTACCGCGACGAGGACCCGGAGATCCGCCTCAACATCCCGCGCACGACGACGCCCCGCGAGATCCGCTACGCGATCTCGGACAACGTGGGCCTCGGCGGGCACAACGGGGCCGTCGTCTTCAAGCGCTACGAGGGCTGAGCCCCGCGCATCGGCACGGCACGAGGTGGCCGCACATCAGCGCGGCAACAGGTCCTCGCGCACCGGCGACCAGACTTCGACCGCCACCGAATCCTCGAGGAGCTCGGCCGCGTGCTCGACGCCGCCGGGCACGCACCAGCTGTCGCCGGGGAGCAGCTCGCGCTGCTCCGACCCGATGCGCAGGCGGACGCGGCCGCTCACCAGATAGCCGGTCTGCTCATGGGGATGGACGTGGGCGGGCAGGACGTGGCCGGCGTGCAGGCGGAACTCCGCCATGAGGGTTCTCTCGCCGTGGGCCAGCGTGCGGAGCTCGACCCCAGGGGCGGCAACAACGTACCCCTCTGCAGCGTGCGGCGTGAACATCGGGCGACGGACCTCCCTCGGCCATGAGACCAGGAGCCCAGCGTACCTCCCGCGCACGGGAGCGCTGCGGCGAATGGCGTGGCCCTGCCGCGCCGTACAATCTCGAACGCCACGCGTCCGCCACCACCGCGCCTCCCAGACCGCAGGAGCTTCGCCCGTGCCGCCCAGCCAGGATCCAGCCCGCCGCGCCGTCATCACCGGAATGGGCGCCGTCATGCCGATCGGCAACGACTTCGAGACGTACTGGCGCAACCTTCGCGCGGGCGTCTCCGGGGTCGGGCGGATCAGCGCCTTCGACGCATCCGAGTTCGAGGTGAAGATCGCCGCCGAGGTGAAAGGCTTCGACCCGACGGCCGCGATGGACGCGAAGATGGCGCGCCGGATGAGCCGCTTCATCCATTTCGCGATGGCCGCCGGCCAGGAGGCCATCGCCAACGCCGGGCTCGACCTCAGCGACCTCAGCCCGGACGAGGCAGATCGCATCGGCGTCGCCGTCAACACGGGCGGCGGCGGCATGGAGCAGGTGATCGACGGGACCCACGTGCGCGAGCAGCGCGGGCCGCGGTTCGTCTCGCCATTTGCCATCCCTGCGCTCTCGGGCTCGATGGCCGCCTGCATGCTGAGCATGCGGTACGGGCTCACCGGCCCCGTGCTGACCCAGGTCGCAGCCTGCGCGTCGTCGGTGATCTGCTTCCACGACGCGTACCGGCTGATCGCCACCGGCGACGCGGACGTCGTGCTGGCGGGGGGCAGCGAAGCCCCGATCCTCGAGATCGGCATCGCCGCCCTCGGGAACATGGGTGCCCTCTCCAGGCGCAACGACGACCCCGAGCACGCCTCTCGCCCGTTCGACAAGGACCGCGATGGCTTCGTGCTGGGCGAGGGAGGCGGCGTGGTGATCGTCGAATCGCTGGCCCACGCCCAGGCGCGAGGCGCCACTCCGATCGCCGAGATCCTCGGCGGCGCGCTGACGGCCGATGCATTCCACATCTCCGCCCCGGAGCCGACGGGCCGCGGCGCGTCGCGTGCGATGACGCTGGCCCGGGCCAAGGCCGGCGTCGCCGCCGACGAGATCGACTGGATCGTCGCCCACGGGACGTCCACGCCGCTCAACGACGTGACCGAATCGCGCGCCATCAAGGCGTCGTTCGGCCCGGCCGCTTCGGGACGCGCGATCTCGTCGCCGAAGTCGATGATCGGGCACCTCGTCGGGGCCGCCGGCATCGCGAGCGCCCTCGCCGCCCTGGGCGGAATCCGCGACCAGGTGCTGTCGCCCACGGCAAACCTCGACAACCCGGATCTCCCGGACTGCGACCTGGACTACGTCCCGAAGGTGGCGCGCCCCGCCAGGGTCGACACCGTGATGGTCAACGGGTTCGGGTTCGGGGGCCAGAACGCGGTCACGATCTTCCGTCGCTTCGCGGAGTAGGGGGCGCGGCGCCGCTCCCCGACCGGGCCGCCGCGGCGCCGCTCCCCGACCGTGCCGGCAGGGCACCCGTGACCCGGGAACCCGCTGTACGATTCTTCGATGCGCGTGCCCAGCTTGCCCGCCTGGTTGCGTCGCGGCCTGGAGGCCGGCCTGTTCGCGACGGTGCTCGCCCTGCTGACCGTGTTCGTCCAGCCCCGCGGGGCGGGCGTCACGAGCGGCATCCGACCCCTCCCGACCGGGCTCGACGGGCCCCTCGCGATGGCGCTCCCGGTGCTCGCCATCGGCGTCTTCGCGGTCACCTACCCGGTGACGCTGACGGCGACGCGGAGCGAGGCGGTGCTCGGGGCCATCGTGGCCGTGGTGGTCGCGGCCGACCTCGTGACGATCCTCACGGCGGCCATGGGCGACCGGATCGCACTGCGCGGCGGGGTGCGCGTGCTGCCGTCCGGACTCCTCGCGACGCTGCTCGCGTTGCCGGCGGCGACGATCGGGCTGGCCGCCAGCCAGCTGTTCAGCCGCTTCGGCTTCGGGCGCCGTGCCGGCCGCATCGCGGGTGGCGTCTCGGCCGTCGTCGCGCTCGGGGTCCTCCTGGTGGGCGTGCCGGCCATCGCCTGACCGCGGCGCGGCGTTGCATTCCGAAAGGGCGAGCCTCGGGTACGCTGGACCGCACCATGGACGACGCTGGCATCAATCGCGGCAGCCCCGGCCCGGGACGCACGCTCGCGAGCTCGGGGGGTGCCGCCGGTCGGACCCACGTCGGGCGGATCCGCGACCACAACGAGGACGCCTACCTGCTGCGAGCACCCCTGTTCGTCGTCGCCGACGGAATGGGTGGCCACCGGGCGGGCGAGGTGGCGTCGGCCCACGCCGTTGACGAGCTGCGGGGCGCCCTCGAGGCCGGGCGCATCGAGAGCGGCGCCGACCTGGTTCGCGCGCTGCAGGACGCCCACGCGGTCATCGTCGCGGACGCCCAGCGCAACCCGCCGCGCCGGGGCATGGGCACGACATGCGTCGCGATGCTCATCGGCCAGGACGTGACCCATGTCGCCCACATCGGGGACTCGCGGGCGTACCTGCTTCGGGCGGGCCGGCTCGAGCGGTTGACCGAGGACCACTCGCTGGTCGCGGCCCTGGTCCGTGAAGGGTCGCTGCGCGAGGAGGATGCCGAGCGGGACCCGCGGCGCCACATCGTGCTCCGCGCGCTTGGCGCGGACGACGAGCCGCGTCCCGACCTGCGGGAGATCCCGCTGCGCGCCGGCGACCGGCTGCTCCTCTGCTCGGACGGGCTCTCCGGCGTGGTCGCCGAGCACGACATGGCGACGCTGCTCGCGAACGGGACGCCGTCGGAGGCTGCCGACGGCCTTGTCGCCCGGACGCTCGACCTCGGGGCACCCGACAACGTGACCGTCATCGTCGTCGACCCCGACGGCCTTCCGCGCCAGGACCAGCCGGCGGCCGCCCCGGCAACAGCCGGCCGACCGGGCCCGTCGCGGCGCCGCCGCGCGAGGTCAACCGGCGCGCTCGCCATCGCGGGCCTCGTGGTCGCGGGCGGCGGACTCGTCGGACTCGGGCTCCTGGCGGCTCGCGGTGCGACGCCGGTGCAGAGCACGGCGTCGTCGACGCCGGACCTGCTCACCCCGGCGGGTGCGCAGCTGGCGTCGCCCGGTGGGGCGCCGCGGTCACCCGAGGCGACGCCGGCAGGATCGTCGTCCGCCGAATCGGCCGCGCCGCAGACGGCTCCGGAATCGCCACCACCGGGTGGGCACTCCTCGCTGCCATGATCACGCCGCTGCCCGCCGGCTCGACCTTCGCGGGCTACCAGCTCGACGCGGTCCTCGCCCGCGGCGGCATGGGCGTCGTCTACCTCGCCACGCAGGTCCGGCCGCGCCGACGCGTCGCCCTCAAGCTCCTCGCGCCGCACCTGGCGGCCGATCCCGCCTATCGCGAGCGGTTCCTGCGCGAAGTGGACGCGCTGGCGTCGCTCGAGCACCCCCACGTCGTGCCGATCTACGCCGCCGGCGAGTGGGAGGGCCAGCTCTACCTCGCCATGCGCTACCTCGACGGCCCCGACCTCGCGGAGATGCTGCGGACGGGCGGCCCGCTCGAGCCACGCCAGGCGATGCTGCTCCTTGGGCCGATCGCCGACGCACTCGACGACGCACACCGACGCGGCATCGTCCACCGGGACGTCACCCCCGCGAACATCCGCCTCGACGGGCGCGGCGTCCCGTACCTGACCGACTTCGGGCTGACCAAGCGCGCGGCGAGCCAGGGGGAGCTCACCCAGGTCGGCGGTCCGCTCGGGACTCCGGCCTACATGGCGCCCGAGCAGTTCTCCGGGCTCCCGGGTGCGGCGGACCCGGCGCCCGGGCCGCCCGACGCCGCGCTGGCCGGCCGGATCGACATCTATGCCCTCGGCTGCGTGATGGTCGCCGCGCTGACCGGGCAGCCGCCGTTTCCCCGTGACACGTACGAGGCGGCCCTGTGGGCCCACGTTCACGCGCCCCCGCCGAGCCTGCGCCAGCGACGCCCGGAGCTGCCCGCCGCGCTCGATGCGGTCATCGCGCGCGCGATGGCCAAGGACCCCGCCGAGCGATTCGCGACCGCGGCGGAGCTGATCGGGACGGCCGGCATGGCGCTGGCCGCCGGCCCCGGCGCGGACGAGGGCATCGACGAGAACGCCGCGCCCGGCGGGGGCGCCGCCGCGGGGTTCGCGACGCGGCGGACCGGGCCGACGGCGACCCTGGCGGCACCGGCGCCCGGTCGCCCGGGAGCTCGCGGCGACCGGCGCATCGCGCGGCGAAGCGGCGTCCGGCGCCTCGTGGGGCCCGCCTCGCTTCTCGTCCTGGTCGCCGCCGCCGGCGTCCTCGGCTTGGGGCTGGGGCTCGTCGCACTGGGTGCCGTCGGGCCGACGCCGTCGCTGCACCCCGGGCAGGTGGCGGGCATTCCGACGACCGCGCCAACGAGTCCGCCGCCCGCGGCCTCGCCGACTCCGCCGCCCACGCCGACGCCGACCCCCCGGCCAACGCCCCGTCCCACCCCCCGGCCAACGCCGACACCGAGCCCGACGCCGCGGCTCGGCGACCCCGCGGACGTGGCGCGCCTCCGCCAGGCGATCCCGCCGCGCCTGCGCTCGCGCTGCACGGTTTTCGGGCTGTCAGGCTCGGAGCGCGCAGTGTTGGCGTGCCCGAGCGAGGGCGTCGTGGAGGTCCGCTACACGCTGTACGCCACGGGCAGCGCGCTCGACGCGGCGTTCGCGAGGCTGACGTCCACCCGGGCGTTCTCGCGGGATCCCCAGGCCTGCGCCCAGGGCTCGACGGCCAAGGGCCGCTGGGGCACCTCGGGGTTCCTGGGGATCGGCGGCGAGATCCTCGGCACGATGGCCTGCTGGACCGACTCGAACCAGCGCGCGCGCATCGCCTGGACCGTCGACCGGGGGCCGATCCTCGCGCGGGCCTATCGGAGCGACAACGACATCGCCGCGCTGTACCAGGTCTGGGCCGACGGGGACCTCCACCCGGCGGTCCCCTGACGGACCGGCGTCGCGCCCTGCCGACCGCGCCCCGGTCGAACCCGGGATGCGGGATCGAGCGGTCAGCGAACGTCGAAGACGACGGCTTCGATCCCCGACGGCATCGCCGGGCCACCCGCCGGCCCGCCGGTCGGGCCCGGGCCTTCCGTGTCGGGCGTCGCGCAGGTGAGCGTGTAGCGTCCGGCCTGGGGAATCGCGAAGCGGGCGCTCTGCGTCGTGCCCGGCCGCGCGTTCAGCTCGACCCGTGGCACACCCGGGACCCAGCACGCGCGGACCCCGATGCCGTCGTTGCGCAGCGCCACGAGCACGTCCTCGCGCGGCGCGACGACCACGACCTGCGGCCCGGCCCCGAGCGCGGTCGCGACGACGTCGATCCGGCGCGCGCTGGCGTCGAGCCACCGGTCAGCGCCGATCACGCCGGCCGCGACCGCGAAGGCCGCGACGGCCAGCACCGCGAGGTAGGCGGCGTCGCGCGTGCGCGCCCGGCGGGCATGCGCGGCGTCGGCGAGGATCGCCGACGGCCGCGGATCCACGGCCCGGAGGCGGAGTGAGTTCGAGATGACCGAGACCGAGCTGAGCGCCATGGCGCCGGCCGCCATCGCCGGGTTGATCGTGATGCCGAACGCCGGGTAGAGGACCCCCATCGCGACCGGGATCAGGAAGGCGTTGTAGGCGAACGCCCAGAACAGGTTCTGGCGGATCACCGCGAGGGTGCGCCGCGAGAGGGCCAGCGCAGCCACCACGCCGCGAGGATCGCCGCCGACGAGCGTGACATCGGATGCCTCGATCGCGACGTCCGCGCCTGTCCCGATCGCCACGCCGAGATCGGAGGCGGCGAGGGCTGGCGCGTCGTTGATGCCGTCGCCGACCATCCCGACGACCGCGCCGGCAGCGCGTCGCTCCTCCACGAACGCCACCTTGTCGCCTGGCAGCATGTTCGCCCGGACCCGCTCGGGAGGGATACCGACGGCCGTCGCGACTGCGAGTGCGGTGGCCCGGTGGTCGCCGGTGACGAGCCACACGTCGATGCCCTGGGCGCCGAGGGCCCGGACCGCCTCCGCCAATTCGGCCTTGAGGGGGTCGGCGATCGCGATCAGGCCGGCGGGCACGCCATCCACCGCCACCAGGACCGGCGTGCGGCTGCGAGCGGCCTGGGCGTCGCCGCTCGCGACGAGAAGCGCGAGCGCCCCCGCCTCGACGCCGCGCTCGGCGAGGAAGCGTCCGCTGCCCACCAGCACGCTCCGGCCACCCACGATCGCTGCGGCGCCGCCCCCTGCCGTCGCGCTGAAGCCGGCTCCGCCCGGGAAGGCCAGGCCCTCGTCACGCGCGGCCGCCAGGATCGCCGTGGCGATCGGGTGCTCGGAGCCCGCTTCGACCGCGGCGGCCAGCCGGAGGAGGGCCGTATCGGTCGGCGCCGGTCCACCGGCGACGGGGATGACCTTGGCGACGGCGGGCGTCCCGCGGGTCAGGGTGCCCGTCTTGTCGAAGATGACCAGGCTGACGCGGTGCGCCTGCTCGAGCGCCTCGCCGCCGCGGAACAGCACGCCGGCCTCGGCGCCCCGGCCGGTTCCGACCATGATCGCGGTGGGCGTGGCCAGACCCATCGCGCACGGGCAGGCGACGACCACGACCGTGATGAACGCCGCCAGGGCGAGCGTGATCCGGGGCTCGGGTCCGAGCAGCCACCAGAGCGCGAACGTCAGGGCCCCGAGTCCGAGCACGATCGGCACGAAGATCCCGCTGATCCGGTCTGCGAGGCGCTGGATCGGGGCCTTGCTGCCCTGCGCGCGCTGCACCATCTCGACGATCCTGGCGAGGGCGGTCTCCCGCCCGACGCGGGTCGCTCGCATCACGAAGCTGCCGGTCGTGTTGAGGGTCGCTCCGATCACCTCGTCGCCCGGACCCTTCGTGACGGGCATCGCCTCGCCCGTGAGCATGGCCTCGTCGACAGCCGAGCCGCCGTCGGTGATGACGCCGTCGACGGGCACCTTCTCGCCGGGCCGGACCCGCAGAAGGTCGCCGACCTGGACGGTCTCCACGGGGACGTCGAGATCGCCCGCGCCGCTGCCCTCGCCCGCGCCGCCGACAAGGCGAGCCGTCTTCGCCTGGAGCCCGACGAGGCGTCGGATCGCTCCTGTGGTCCGGCCCCGCGCGCGCGCCTCGAGCCACCTCCCGAGAAGGACGAGGCCGATGATGATCGTCGAGGAGTCGAAATAAGCCTCGCCCGAGAGCCCGGCCCGCATGATGGCCTCCGGGTACATCGTCACGAACACGCTGTAGGCCCACGCGGCGGTCGTGCCGACGACGACGAGGGTGCTCATGTTGGTCCCGAAGCCGTGGCGGAAGGCGCGCCAGGCGGCCTCGTAGAAGCGCCGGCCGGCCCAGAACTGGACGAAGGTGGCGGGCAACAGGACGAGCCGGTTGATGTCGGCCATCGAGAGCGGGATGCCCGGCCAGAACATCAGGACCATGATCCCGATCGCGACCCCGATCGAGACGGCCGCCTGGATCGCCGTCTCGCGCGCCTCGCGGGCGCGCTCGCTGTCGGTCTCGTCGAGGTCGATCGCAAGCGCGTCGCCGGCCGTCGCGACGGCGGCTGCCGGGGTCGTGCCCGTCGCGGCGCGGCCGGTGACCAGGGCGTTCACGGCCGCGAGCGCGCCCGGACGGACCTCGTACCCGGCCCGCTCGATGGCACCGGCGAGATCGCCGGGGGCGACCTGCCCGGGCAGGAACCGGATCGTGGCGACCTCGGTGGCGAGGTTGACGTTGGCTTCGACGACGCCGTCGGTCCTGCGCAGGAAGCGCTCGATCCGGTTGCTGCACGAGGCACAGGTCATTCCGACGACCGGAAATGCGACCTCGACGCTGTCCGGGGCGAGGGTGGGGACGTCGGCGCTCATACTCCCCCGGAGTATATCTCCCCTCGCCTGCACGCGGCGCGCGGAAGGTGGCGGACGGCGCGGCGGACGGGAGCCCGGGCGGTCACCGATGTGCTCGCGGTCGCTCTGACCGCCTTCGCCGGCGTTTGCACGACAATGCCGGCATGCGACGAGCCCCACGGACCCCCCGGCCGTCCGCCGGCGAGCCGCGGCCGCCTGCCGTGGTCGCGGTCCTCGCGAGCCCGGTCGGGCCGGTCCACGCCGCGGCGGTCGCCGACGGGATCGTCGGGCTCGAGGTCCGCTCGACGGACGAAGGGTTCGTCGCCGGGCTCCGGCGGCGCACCGGTCGCGAGGTGATCCGGTCCGGGCCCGACGCCGAGCCCGCGGCACGTGGCCACCTTGAGCGCCTGGAGGAGATCCTGGCGGTCCGGTTCGGAGGTCGGTCCCCGGGGCCGCCGCTGCGGCCCGGTCCGGCGGCCGATGAGCTCGGCGAGCTCCCGCTCGTGCTCGAGGGTGTCTCCGACTGGGACCGCCGCGTGCTCGCCGGGGTCCGCACGATCGCGCCGGGCGAGGTTGCGGGCTACGGCGAGGTCGCTCGTCGGATCGGCGCCCCCGGGGCCGCGCGCGCCGTCGGCAGCGCCGTCGGGCGGAACCCGATCGGCCTCCTGATCCCCTGCCACCGCGTCATCGCCGGCGACGGCAGCCTCGGCGGCTACGGCGGCTCATGGCCTGGCGACCGCGAGGACCTGCTCGCGCTCAAGGAGCAGCTGCTCGCCCTCGAGGGCGTCCACGTGCCACGACGCGCGCCGCGCGACTGACGGAGCGAGACCCGCGACCGGCCGGGCGGCGATCGTGCCGCGCGGCCGCTCCAGCGAGCCGAAGGCGCGGATCAGCCGCGCTGGACGGGCCGGATCGGAAAGACGCCGATGATCATGGGGCTCGTCGGATCGAGCAGGAGCTCGTAGCCGACGTCGCCCTGCTGGACGAGGTCCGCGAGCATGCGCCCCTCGCGGCTCGGCAGGCCCACGAAGACGGTCGATCGGCCGGCCTGGAAGCCGGACACCTCATCGTCCTCCCCGTTGAGCCCGAAGCGCCGGCGCAGCTCGTGGAGCGGCACGTAGGGACGGCTCTTGATAAATCGCCGGAGCTGGGCGAGCGTGCAGGCGCCACCCGCTCCGGGGCGCTGGTCGGTCGCCTCGGGGCCCGGCCGCTCTTCGAGGGTCTCGAGGGCGTTGTCGGTCATCAGGATTCTCTCTCACGGCCCGGGACCGATCGCGGAAGCTGGTCCGGGCTCCACCGGCCGCGAGCGGCCGGCCCATCCCGGGAAGCATAGCGCCGGTTGGACGACACCGCCGTCGGCCGCCCGTTTTCCAGGCCGCGCCACCGGTTCCCTCCCGGTTCCCATTCCGTCGGCGGCGTGCGACGATGCGTGGATGCGCGACCAGCATCGCGGTCCCCGGCGCCCGACGACGTCCAGACGGCTGGTCGTCGGGCTGGTGGCTGGCGCGCTCGTCGCGGGCGCGCTCGTGGCGGGCGCCGGCCCGGCGGCCGCGGGCGATCCGGCCCGGTCGGCCGACGCCACGGGCCCGGGCCTGCTCGGCCACCCCGGCGACAGCCAGGCGTCGGTTGCAGGGCCCGCGGCGGGCGCGCAGGGCGCGACGCCGGCTGCCGCCGCGCCCAGTGCCGGCGCGGCGGCCAGCCACGACTTCCCGCCAGGCGACACCAAGTACCACACGTACGCCGAGATCGTCGCCGAGGTCCGGGCGGTCGCCGCC
The DNA here is from genome assembly GCA_963809375.1 of uncultured Chloroflexia bacterium. GTDB lineage: Bacteria > Chloroflexota > Limnocylindria > Limnocylindrales > CSP1-4 > CTSoil-043. The sequence goes on along the minus strand of CAWEJO010000007.1, from coordinate 114,273 downwards.
GCCCACCCGGCGATCGTCCGCCAGTTCAGCATCGGGAGGTCGTACCAGGGCCGCGACCTCATCGCCGTGGAGATCACGACAAGCGCCCTCCCCGAGAAGGACAAGGTGGGGATCCTGTTCGACGGTGGCACCCACGGCAACGAGCACTTCGGCCCGGAGGCGACGCTGGCGGTGATGCACTGGCTGGTCGACGGGTACGGCATCGATGCCCGGGTCACGCGCCTCGTTCGGACGCGCTCGATCTTCATCGTGTTCGAGGTGAACCCCGACGGCAACGAGTACGACATCGCCGGCGGGCGCTACCACCAGTGGCGCAAGAACCGCCAGCCGACGCCGGGGACGAGCGCGATCGGGACGGACATCAACCGGAACTACGGCTACCGGTGGGGCTGCTGCGGGCTGGTGAGCGCGCGCCCCACGGCGTCCTACTACCGCGGACCGAAGCCCTGGTCGACGCCTGAGGCGGCCGCCATGCGGGCCTTCTTCGCCTCACGAGTCATCGACGGCAAGCAGCAGATCCGGGGCTACGTGACGTTCCACACGTACGGCCGCCTGATCCTGTGGCCGTACGGGTACACGAGGGCGGCGCGGACGAAGGACATGAGCGTCGACGACCATGCCGCCACGATCGCCCTGGCGAAGGCGATGGCGGCCCGCAACGGGTACAAGGCCGAGCAGGGCAGCAGCAACTACGTCGACAGCGGCACTGCGCGCGACTGGGGATACGGCGCCTGGAAGGCGTTCAGCTACACCGTCGAACTCGGCGTGTGGGACTACCCGGCCGACGAGCGCATCAAGCCCGAGATGAACAGGATCAAGAGCTCGATGCTCTGGTTCATCGACGCCATGGGCTGTCCCTACCGCTACATCGGCAAGGCGGCGAAGTACTGCCCGTAGTCGGTGGCTGAGCCGCGGGCGGCGGCGGCCCCGGGCGATCCGGCGATCCGGTCCGGCGGCCTTGGGCGGCCGGGCTCCAGCCTCGGGCCGTCGAGGCACGCGCCATTCCGAGTGCCGCTACCACCTCCATTCATGCCCCACGCACAGGCACGTCGCACAAGGCGGCCCGCTGCCCCTTCCGCTCGTCACGCACCCCGGCCGCCACGCCTTGTCGGCCCGTCTACGAATGGGGATCGTGAGATCGCTGACAAGGCGTCCTCGGGCAGGCCGGACGCGGTCCTCCTGGAGCCTTGACCGCCGCCGTTGTGCTCAGGCGATGAATGGTCCTGGTACGGGAGGAACCAAGCCACGAACCGACTGGGGCGGCGAGGTCGCGGTGAGGTCGGCCCGCCCTGAAGGTCTCGGGCGCCGCCGATGGCCTGGCCCTAGCCGCGGACGACGAGAAGGTCGCGTTCCACGTCGTTGAGGACGACGGGGCCGCTCTCGCCGCAGACGACGATGTCCTCGATCCGGGCGCCGTGACGGCCGTCCACGTAGATGCCTGGCTCGATGCTGAAGGCCATGCCGGGTGCCAGCACCTCGAGGTTGCCGGCCACGATGTATGGGTCCTCATGGCCTTCGAGGCCGATGCCGTGGCCCGTGCGGTGGATGAAGTGGGCGCCGTGGCCGGCCGCCGCGATGATCTCGCGGGCGACCAGGTCCACCCGCTCGCAGGCGACGCCCGGCCGGACCGCGTGCGTCGCCTCCGCATGGGCGGCGCGCAGGACCGCGTAGAGGTTGAGGAAGTCGCGGTCGGGCCCGTGGGCCGGATCGCCACCGGTGACCCAGAGCGTGCGCGTGATGTCGCTGCCGTAGCCGCCGAGCGGGCCGCCGATGTCCAGCACAATCGGCTCGCCGGCCCGAATGGTCCGCTCCGACGCCTCGTGGTGCGGCGAGGCCGAGTTGGGGCCCGAGCCGACGATCGCGAACTCGCCGCGATCGTGGCCCTCGTCGACGAGCCGGTCCCGGACCTCGCGGGCGACCTCCGCCTCGGTGCGCCCGATCAGTCGGCCGCGCGCGATCGCCCAGACGACGCGGTCGGCGGCCTCGGCGGCCGTCCGCAGCACCGCGATCTCATCGGCATCCTTGATGACCCGCAGGTCCCGCAGGACGAGCGACGCGGAGATGAACGCCGCGCCGGGAATGGACGCCTGGAGCCGGAGGAGGTGCATCGCCGTCAGTCGGTCCGACACGCCGAGGCAGGCCCGCCGCTCGCCGAGGAGCGTCCGAACGACGGCGGCGGCGTCGTCCGTCTCCTCCCAGGTCACGAGCGTCGCCGCACCTCCCGCGACGGCCGGACACAGCCGCGCGGGCGCCGCCTCCAGGCGCGGCACGACCAGCGAGACCGGGCCGTCGGCCGGCACGACGAGCATCGTCAGGCGCTCGAGCGGCATGGCCTCGTAGCCGGCGAGGTAGGCGAGGTCGGGGCCGACGCTCACGAGCAGCGCGTCGACGCGATGCGCCCGTGCCCCGGCCTGCGCCCGCGCCAGTCGCTCGGCGAACCGTTCCGGCGGGATCGTGGGACGGGTCGCCGGGCGGATCGAATCCGGGGCGTGGGGGTCGATCATCGGGGTGGTGCCTCCGGGGTCGAAGCGTGGCTGGGCAGGTCGCGCGACCCGACGGCGGGCACCGGGACGCCGAGCCATCCAGCGAGGGTCGCGTGGCCATCCTCGAAGAGCTTGCGGTAGGCGAAGACGCGCTCGGCGCCGGCGGCCAGGGCGGCCCGCCGGAGCGGGAGGTCGTCATGCTGGCCGACGGCCAGGACGCGCCATCCTGCGGCAGCCGCGGCTCGCACGGCGGCGACGCCGTCGTAGGCGCGCGCCGTGAGGTCGATCACGACCCGTCCCGCGGCCGGCCTGGGTCCGGGCCGCGCTGCCCGGTCGAGCGATGCCCTGCCGGACAGCAGCTCGGTGAGCGCCTCGAGAGACGCGACGCGGACCGGGCGGGCGCCCAGCGTCGTCAGCTGGCCGACGAGGCGGGTCGCCCAGATGAGGTCGTCGGCCAGGACGGCGACCGGCCCGCCGGCGAGTGGCGCTTCGGCGGCACGTGGCTCGTCCCCGCCGGCGAAAGGCTCCCCGGCAGGACGTGTCTCCCCGCCGGCGAGTGGCGCTTCGGCGGCACGTGGCTCGTCCCCGCCGCCTGGAGCCACCGGCACGCTCACGAGCCGCTCGTGCTCGCGGCCGGGGTCACGCTCCGCCCGTGCTCGCGGCCGGCGTCACGCCACGGTCCAGGTCTCGCCCGAGCGCAGCAGCCGGTGGAGATCGGCCGGACCCTGCTTGGCGACCGCGGTCTTGATCTGCGCCATCAGCAGCTCGTCGTGCGTCGGGCGCGGGACGTTGCGAATGACCCCGATCGGCACCGGGAACTCGGGCCAGTAGATCCGGGCGAGCATGTTGTGGACCGTCGGGTCCTCGGACGTCTCGTCGTGCACCAGGATGTCCGCCTCGGTGATCCCGTCCTCGCCGATCCGGACGACCTCGGGCCGCAGGCCGTCGAGGCGCAGGCCCTGGTCCCGGTTCTTGCCGAAGAGCATCGGCTTGCCGTGCTCGAGGACCAGCATCCGGTCGTCCCGGACGTCGCGGTCGGTGAACGCCCGATGGGCCCCGTCGTTGAAGATGTTGCAGTTCTGGAGCACCTCGACGAAGGTCGAGCCCCGATGCCGCCCCGCCGCGTCGAGCACCCGCTGGATGTGATCGGTCTGCGTGTCGACCGTCCGGGCGACGAAGCTCGCCTCCGCGGCGAGGGCGATCATGAGCGGGTGGATCGGGTAGTCGGCGGAGCCCGCGGGCGTCGACTTCGTCTTCTGGCCGAACTCGGAGGTCGGCGACGCCTGGCCCTTCGTCAACCCGTAGATCCGGTTGTTGAACATCACGACCTTGATATCAACGTTCCGGCGCATGGCGTGGATGATGTGGTTGCCGCCGATCGAGAGCGCGTCGCCGTCCCCGGTGATCACCCAGACCATCAGCTCCGGGCGCGCGAGCTTGAGCCCTGTGGCGACGGTCGGGGCCCGCCCGTGGATCGAGTGGAAGCCGTAGGTGTTCATGTAGTAGGGGAAGCGGCCGGAGCACCCGATGCCGCTGATGAAGACGATGTTCTCCTTCGGCACGCCGAAGTCGGGCATCGTCTTCTGGGCCTGGGCGAGGATGGAGTAGTCACCGCAGCCGGGGCACCAGCGCGGGTCCTGGTCCGATGCGTAGTCCTTGCGGGTGAGCTTGATCGGCTGGTCGGCGGGGGCCGCGAGCTGGTCGGTCATCGGAAGTGCCTCACAGGTCCCCGAGCATCTGCTCGGCCTTGGCCAGGATCTCGCTGATCTGGAATGGCTTGCCCCTGACCAGGTTGAAGCCGACGGCATCGACGAGGTAGGTCGCCCGGATCATCCAGCGCAGCTGTCCCATGTTGATCTCGGGGACGAGGATCCGGTCGTAGGCCCGGAGGACATCCGGGGTGTTCTCGGGGAACGGGTTGATCCAGCGCATGTGCGCGTGCGCGACCCGCTTGCCGCGGCCATGCAGCCGCTCGACCGCGCTCCGGATCGCGCCGTAGGTGCTGCCCCAGCCGAGGATCAGCAGGTCGCCGTCGGGCGGCCCGAACACCTCGAGCGGCTCGAGCTCGTTGGCGATGCGGGCGATCTTCTCGCCCCGAAGCACGGTCATCCGATGGTGGTTGTCGGCGTCGTAGCTCACCGTGCCCAGGACGTCGAGCTTCTCGAGCCCGCCGATGCGGTGCTCGAGGCCGGGCGTGCCGGGGACAGCCCACGGACGGGCGAGCGTCTCGGGGTCGCGCGCGTAGGGGTAGAAGCCGGCCTTCTCGGTCCGGTTCTCGACCCGCAGGTCGGGCAGCGCAGTCTCGTCGGGGATGCGCCACGGCTCCGACCCGTTGGCCAGGAACGCGTCCGAGAGGTAGATGACCGGGGTCATGTGGCGCAGCGCGATCCGGGTCGCCTGGATCGCGTAGTCGAAGCACTCGGCCGGGGTCGCCGGGGCGACGATCGGGAGCGGGCTGTCGCCGTTGCGGTTGAACATCGCCTGCAGGAGGTCGCTCTGCTCGACCTTCGTCGGCAGGCCGGTCGAAGGCCCGCCACGCTGGACGTTCACGACGACGACCGGAAGCTCCACCATCGCGGCGAGCCCGAGCATCTCCGCCTTGAGGGCCATGCCGGGGCCGGACGTCCCCGTGAGCCCGAGCGCCCCGCCGTACGCGGCGCCGAGCGCAGCGCCCATCGCCGCGATCTCGTCCTCGGCCTGGAACGTCCGCACGCCGTGGTTCTTCCACGTCGAGAACTGGTGGAGGATGTCGGACGCCGGCGTGATCGGGTAGCTGGCGTACACCAGCGTCCGGTCGGCCAGCCGCGCGCCGGTCAGGAAGCCGAGGGCCGTCGCTTCGTTGCCGGTGATGTTGCGGTACTCGCCGGGCGCCAGCGTCGCCGGCCCGACGCGGTAGGTCGTGTGGAAGATCTCCGTCGTCTCGCCGAACGCGTAGCCCGCGTTGAGGGCGCGGCGGTTCGCCTCGGCGATGACGGGCCGCGACCCGAACTTCTCGTCGATCCAGGCAAGCGTCGTGTCCATCGTCCGGCCGTACAGCCAGAACATCACGCCGAGGGCGAAGAAGTTGCGGGTCAGGTCGGCCTGCTTGGACGTGACGTCGAGACCCTCGAGGGCTCGAGCGTTGAGCGTCGAGATCGGGATCTCGAAGACGACCGAGCCCTTGAGCGAGTCGTCCCGGAGCGGGTTCGTCGCGTAGCCGGCCTTGGCGAGGTTCGGCGGGGTGAACGCGTCCGCGTTGACGATGATGGCGCCGCCCGGCGCCAGGTCGCCGATGTTCGCCCTGAGCGCGGCCGGGTTCATCGCCATGAGGACGTCCGGCGCGTCGCCGGGCGTGTGGATCTCGCTCGAGCTGAAGCTGATCTGGAAGCCCGAGACGCCGGGGATCGAGCCAGCCGGCGCCCGGATCTCCGCCGGGTAGTCAGGCAGCGTGCTGATGTCATTGCCGAACACCGCGGCGGTCCGGGTGAACTGGGTGCCCGTCAGCTGCATGCCGTCGCCGGAGTCGCCGGCGAACCGGATCGTGACGCGGTCCAGGTCCTGGACGGGCAGTTCGTGCGGCTTGGTGGTGGTCACCTGGCCTGGGACTCCTGTTCGCTGGTCCGCGGGCCGAGACGGCGCGGACAGGGGGCCGCACGCAGGGACGCGGGTGTGTGTTGCCGAGAGCGTAGCGCAGGACCGCCCGTTCGTCGCGGGATTCCGGCTGTTCGGGCCGCCAGTGGCGAGGCGCGCGGCGGTCGGCGACGGCGCGCTCGGCGAGCATGGCCCCCGCAGCGCCTGCTAGGCTCGCGCCACGTGGACCGCCGTCGCGCGCTCGGGATTGCCCTTGCCGCCGCCTCAGCCTGCGGCTACGGGTCCGGGGCCCTCTTCGCGAAGAGCGTCTACGGGGCCGGGCTGGACTGGCTGGCGTTGCTCTACTGGCGATTCCTCATCGCCGGCGTGCTCGTCTGGGCATGGGCGCTGCTCGTGCCGGCGAACCGGCGGGCGCTGTTCTCCCTGCGCCGACGGCGGGTGCTCGTCCTGCTCGGCCTCGGGGTCTTCTTCGTCTCGAACGCGAGCACCTACTACGCCGCGCTCGGCTACATCTCGGCGTCGCTGGCGGCGCTCCTCGTCTACATCTACCCGGCCGTGGTGGCGGTGCTCTCGATCCGGTTCGGGCGCGGCCTGGAGGGCCGGCGGCCGTGGATCGCGCTCGCGATCGTGACCTCCGGGGTCGCCCTGACGATCGGCGGCATCGAGACCCAGGCCGAGCCGATCGGGATCGTGCTCGGCCTCGCCTCGCCGTTGCTGTACTCGGTCTACATCCTGCTGGCGGCCCGGACGGCCGGCGAGCGGCGGGGCGAAACCGCGAGCGATCGGACCGGGGCGGGCGCCGAGACGCGTCCAGCCGTGGCGGCGGCGCTCATGATCACGGGCACGTTCGCGGTCATCGGCCTGCTGGCGACCCTCGCGCACGAGCCGACCCTGCCCGCCGCGGTTCCGCAGGACGCCTGGTTCGGCCTCTTCGGGATCGCGATCTTCTCGACGGCCCTGGCGATCTCCGCGTTCTACGCGGGCACCGCCCGCATCGGGGCCGCCCAGGCCGCCCTGGTCTCGACCGTGGAGCCGGTCTGGACGATCACGCTCGCCACGCTGATCTTCGACGAGCACCTCGCCCCGCTCCAGCTGGTCGGGGGCGGCCTGGTGATCGGCGGGGTGATCCTCGCCCAGACGACGCCCGGCGCGACGCCGGACGTGGTCGTCGAGGAGGCGTGATCGGGGGGCGAGCAGGCGCCGGACGGGAGCGCCGGCAGCCGCGCGCTCGGCGGCACGCGCTTGTGCAGCCGTCGGCACGGAGTACCATCGGCCAATGTCCGAGGTCGAGACGATTGCCTCGCGCGACGGCACGCCCCTGCTGATCCGGCGCTGGCCGGCCGTCGGGACGCCATGGGCGACGATCCTGGTGGTCCACGGGATCGGCGAGCACTCCGGACGCCACGAAGCGACGGGCGGGCGCTTCGCCGCGGCCGGCCTCGAGTCCGTGTCGTTCGACCACCGCGGGTTCGGCGCCTCGGGCGGCAGGCGCGCGTACGTCGAGCGCTGGACCGAGTACCTCGACGACATCGAGGACCGGCTCGCCGCCTCCCGCCGGCAGGGCCTGCCTGGCGTCCTGTACGCCCACTCGCTGGGCGGCCTGCTGGCCGCCGACTACCTGCTCGACGGCCGGCCGCTGCCGGACGTCGCGGTGCTGTCCGCGCCTGCCCTCGGCGCCGGCGTCAACCCGATCCTTCGGGCAGCGGCTCCGGTCCTCTCGGCGATCGCACCGCGCTTCGCGATCCAGAACCCGTGGGATCCGGCCGCGATCTCGCGGGAGCCCCTGCTGCCGGCGGTCGCGGATCGCGATCCCTTGTCCGTGCCGATGACGACGGCGCGCCTCGGCAACGAGCTGTTCCGGGCCATGAGCAGGGTCCGCGAGCGGCTCGCGGACCAGGGCGGGTTTCCACTCCCCGTCCTGGTGGTGCACGGCGGCGATGACACGCTGGTGCCCACGGCGTCCAGCGCGTTCCTCGCCCGCTATCCGACGGTCGAGCGGCGGGTCTACCCGGGCGTTCGCCACGAGCCGCATCACGACCCGCTCGACGGGGAGCGGATCGTCCGCGAGATGGTGGAGTGGCTTCGGGCGGGGCTGGCGCCCGATGCCGCGAGCCCGCAGGCGAGCGCAACGGCGGCGACAGCGGCGGCAGCGGCAGATGCTGGCGCCTCCGGGGCGGCCGCGGCGGGAGTGGCCCATGGCTGAGTCCACGGCGCGGGCCGCGGTCCTCGCCGGGCGGGTCCGGGCCGCGGTTGAGGCGATCATCGCCCTCGGCGCGACGATCGAAGCAGCGCCGCCGCTCGGTCCGGATGCCCGCCTCGGCGACGCCGAGGACGCCTGGGGCCCGCGCGAGGTGCTCGCCCACGTGACCGAGGCGGCCGCCTACTGGCACGGCGAGATCGAGCGGATCCTTGCCGGCGATCCGGCCTCCCCTGTCGCGTTCGGACGGCTGCCGAGCGACATGGCACGCGTCGCGATCCTGTCGCGAGACCGGACGCTCCCGGCTGCGGTGCTCCTCGCGCGCCTTGGTCGAGAAGGTGCCGCCGTCGCCGACCGGATCGGCGCCCTCACCGACCAGGAGCTCGATCGGACCGGGGTGCACCCGAGGCGAGGCCTCCAGACGGTCGCCGACCTGATCGACTGGGGTCTCGCGTCGCACTTCGAGGGCCATGCCGCCCAGGTTCGCGACGCCGCCGGCTGACCCGGCCGCGACCGACGGCAGGCCGCCGGGCGCCGGCTTCGGGCCCTGGCGAAACGGGTGACCGCGCTGCCGAGGACCGAGGATCCCCCGGCTCGTCGGGTCAGGAGCGGCCGACGCCCTCCTTGGAGATGCTGCGGAGCATGAACGCGAGGTTCGCGGGCTTCTCGGCGAGGCGGCGCATGAAGTACGGGTACCACTGCGTCCCGTAGGGCACGTACACGCGGACCCGCTGACCGCGCTCGAGGAGCTGGGCCTGGAGGTCCCGTCGGACGCCGTACAGCATCTGGAACTCGTACCGGTCGGGCGCGATGCCCTGGGCCCGGGCGAACCGGACGAGCCGCCCGATGAGGGCACCATCGTGCGTCGCGAACGCCGGCTGGACATCGGCGACGAGGAGGCGGCGCGCGAGCTCCTCGTAGGCGGCACTGATCTCGTCGCGCTCCCGGAGCGCGATCTCGGCCGGCTCGTTGTAGGCGCCCTTGCATAGCCGGACCGGAGCCCGCTCCGCGATGAGCGCGTCGACGTCGGCCGGACTCCGGCGAAGGGCGGCCTGGATGACGACGCCGCTGTTCGCGTTGATGGGACGCAACGCACGCCACATCTCGAGCGTGGCGTCGGTCCGGGTATGGTCCTCCATGTCCACGCGCACGAACGCCCCGCGCTCGGCGGCCGCCCGGAACACCCGGGCGACCGTGTCGTGGCAGAGCTCGCGCCCGACGTCGAGGCCGAGCTGGGTCAGCTTCAGGCTGACGTTGCGGTCGAGGCCCCCGTCCGCCAGGGCCGCCAGCGTCTCCTCGTACCGGGCGGCCGCCGCGCTGCAGGCGTCCGCCGAATCGACCGATTCGCCGAGCACGTCGACGGTTGTCGCGTAGCCCGCGGCGCAGAGCCGCTCGAGCGCGGCCAGAACCTCGTCGAGCGCCTCGCCCGCGATGAAGCGGCGGACCATCGGTCGAGTGATCGGCATCCGGGTCGCCAGCCGCCCGATCGAACGGCGGTGGGAGAGCTGCAGGAACACGGCTCGAAGCGCTCGCTCCGGGACCTCGGCCGCGGCGCTTCGGGCGGTCCGCGGCCGATCCGCGGTCGGTGCGCTCATGAAATGGAGGCCTCCGTGCAGAACAGGACGCCGAGCCTGCATCTCGATCGTACTCCGCGCCGGACGTAGATTCGGGGCTCACGCGCCGGCCGTCGCCGGCCGAGCGCCAGCCAGCGAGGAGCGACGAGATCGAGATGCCAGACATGCTCGGGACCCAGGCCGACTTCGCCCAGATCGTGGTGCGATCCGCCGTCGTCTACCTCGCCACCTACTTCATGTTCCGGCTCATCGGGAAGGGCGAGATCGCCCAGCTCAACCCGGCCGACTTCATCCTCATCCTGCTGATCTCGAACGCGGTCCAGAACGCGATGGTCGGCGGCGACGCGTCGATCCTCGGGGGGCTCGTCGCCGCGATGACGCTGCTCCTGCTGAGCGTCGTGATGAAGGCGGTCGAGCGCCGCGACATCCGGCTCGACCACCTCCTCGAAGGCACGGCCGTCGAGCTCGTCCGCGATGGCGTCGTCATGGAGGCGGCCCTCGCCCGGGCACGCATGAGCCGCGACGATCTCGAGCGGGCGCTCCGGCGCGGCGGCGCGATCGGACCCGACGAGGTTCGGCTGGCCATGCTCGAGACCGACGGCACGATCAGCGTCGTCACCGGCCGCTCGGTGTGATCCCCAAGGGCACAGTCGACGGCGTCGATGGGTGAGCGCCCCCCGCGCTGGACCGTGGCCGCCTCGCCCGCCTGCTACGGCGGTGGCGGGGCGCCGGCGTCCCGCTCGCTGCGGGTCACGGACAGGCGGTGATCTCGGACGGGACGAGGTCGAACTTGTAACGGAGCGGGATGTTGCCGTCGAAGCCCTTGAACGTGACATGGTCGGACACGGTCATCGACAGGTGGAGTGTGCCGTCATGGTCGGGTGAGCTGATCTTGTAGGTCCCTGTCGCACGATGCGCCTCGCCAGCCGACGGGATCGAGTACGCATATGACAGGTTGCCGGCAGTGCGGCTGCGCGGCACGAACGCGAAGGTCCACGCGACCTTCGACGTCCGGGCCGCCACGCTGAACGGGCGCGACGGGTCACAGACGAACCCGGAGATGGCCTCACCGCCGAGCGTCTCGATCTGCTTCACCGCGTATGGAGCGCCCAGGCCGGACCCCGGCGTCGGCGTGGGCGTCGGAGTCGGCGTCGGCGTGGGCGTCGGAGTCGGCGAAGGAGCGGGCGTCGGAGCGGCGTCGGAGCGGGCGTGGCGCCGGCCCCGCCGCCCGGAGTCGGCGCCTGAGCCCCCGCTGCCGTTGCCGATCGAACCCCCCGAGGCGTTCGGCGCGGGCGTCGCCGTCGGCGACGGGGGGCTTCGGTCGCGCCGCTGTCGCAGCCGACCGCAACCATGGCGATCAGCACGATTGCGACCGGCACCCTCAGCAGCCAGGCTCGGCCCGGCAATCTCGTCGACCTCATCACAGGCTCCCCATTCGCCGCGGCCCTCGCTCACCGTCCGGCGCGCCGGACGGACGGCCCGCTGGCAGGGCGGAATTCAGCTTCGGCGCGTGGCGGCAGAACCGCCTGTATCGGGGGGCGGTGCGTGGGCCGATCGGCTCCGCGCGGCAGGTCGTGGCCGGCTCCGCGGAGCACAGCCGGCCCTCCTTGCCCCGGCGCCGCGACGGCCAGTCGGGCCGGTCGGGCCAATCGGAGGACGTGCCCGCCGCGCGACGAGCGACGCCGCCGGACGTCACCCGCGCAGGCTCCGGGGCGACCAGCCCTCGTTACACGTCGAGCCCGAGGCGGGCCGCGATCGTCGCGGCTTCCACGCGGCTCCCGACGCCGAGCTTGCCAAGGATGCGCGATACGTGCACGCCGGCCGTGCTCTCGCTGATGAACAGCTCCTCCCCGATCTGCCGGTTGGTCCGGCCCAGCGTGAGCACGCGCAGGACGTCGATCTCGCGGGCGGTCAGGCCGTACGCCGCCTGCGCCCGCTGTGCCGGAGACGCGGCCCGTCCACCGTCGAACCGGGCGGGACCCGCACCTTCGGAAGGCGAGCTGTCGGTGTCGGGTGCCCCAGGAGCGGCGTCTGCCGGCGCCTCGGCAACCGTCGCCTCGCCGAGGACGATCCGGGCGCGAGCCGCGAGTGCCTCGATCGATCCCTGCAGCGGCCGCGCCCGGAGCCCGACGGCGGTTGCGTGGGCGTGCGCCAGGATGGCCCTGGCTTCGTCCCGCGCAGACCGGTTGGCGAGCAGTGCCTCCCCGAGGCGGAACTCCGCGTAGGCGAGGTCGTGAACTGGGGCACCGTCCGACCCCGCGCGTACGGCCCGCTGCCAGGCCGCGGGGTCCGGCCGGCCCGCCAGGCGCGCGTGCTCGGCTTCGGCAAGCGCGAGGGTCAGCTCGTGCATGTGCCGTTGGCTCCGCGTGCTCGAGTCGGATGCCAGCCCCCGGATGGCGTCGAGGTGCCGGCTGGCGCGGCGCGTGGCCTGGGCGACGCCGGGCGCGTCGCGGGCCGCCCGGGCGTGCTCGGCCGCGCTGGCTTCGAGCTGCACGGCCGCCGCGAGGACGACAAGCTGCCTCGGAAGATCGTCCGTCTGGGCAAGGATGGGCAGAATTGTGTCGGCCACCGCGCGTCCCGCCGCGAAGTCGCCGGTCAGGGTCGCGATCGAGATCCGGGTTGCCGAGACCGGTCCCGTGAACTGCGCCTCGACATCGCGGCCGACGTACGCCGCAAGCGCGTCGAGGGCCGCGTTCGCGCCGGCCATGTCGCCCTGCAGGGTGAGCAGTCGCGCGAGCTCCTGCTGCACCAGCATCTGGCTGGTGCCCAGGGCACGTGACTGGACGTCCCGCATGTGCCCCAGCGCCTCCTCCCACCGGCCCAGGGCAACAAGGTCGTCGGCGGCGTTCATCCGGAGGAACGCCCCGTAGGTCGCTCCCATCCCCAGGGCCTTCATCCGGCGCGCCCCCTCGAGTGCGACCGCCACACCGTCCTCGCGTCGGCCCGCGAAGTCGAGGGTCGACGACAGCGCGGCGTACGCCCGCCCCAGGTCGTCGAGATCGCCGGTCTCCTCGGCGATGGCGAGCGCTTCCCGGATCAGGTCAACGCCGCGGTCGGCGTCGCCGGCATAACCCATCCCGGCACCGAGCGTGGCGAGCAGGTGCCCTTCGAGCTGGCGGGCGCCGGTCTCGCGGGCGACGCGAAGGGCCGGCTCGGCCACCGCCCGGGAATCCTCGAAGCGGCCTGACAGCATCAGCACCTGTGCGAACCCGGCGAGAACCCGGGCGCGGTCGGCAGTCGGTGGCTGGTCCGGCACGAGATCCACGGCCTGCCGGTAGGCGCTCAGCGCGTCCCCGAAGGCGCCCGCGGTCCACGCGGAACGGCCGACGCGTTCGAGGAGCAGGCCCGAGCGGACACCATCGCCGGTCTCGGCCGCGCGGCTCGCCGCCTCGCTGAACAGCTCGATCGCCCGGCCGTAGGCCCCTGCCAGCTGGGCAGCCTGTCCCGTCAGCCTGAGCAGCTCGATCCTGTCGAACCCGAGCCTCCCGGCCGGATCGCCCACGACGTCCCACAGCTCGACGACCCGCTCGTACTGCTGGAGAGCCTCGGAATAGGCACCCGCCCGGAAGCTCGCCCTGCCCGCGGCCTGCGACGCGACGAGCGCTTGGTCGAGCTCGCGAGCTTCGAACCAGTGGTGGGCGACCTCCACCAGCCGATCGGCCGGCTCGTCGCCACCGGGGCCCGCGCGCGCAGTGAGTGCCGTCGCGATGTCGGCGTGGAGCCGGCGTCGCTGGCCGGGCAGGACGAGATCGGCGGCCGCCTCGGCGAGAAGTGCGTGGCGGAACGCGTAGCGCGCCGCGGGCGCATCAGGATCCGGCTCGAGGATGTGGCCCGTCACGGCTTCCTCGAGCGCGGCGTCCAGCGCCTCGTCGGACAGCTTCGCCACGCTCGACAGGATGTCGTGCTCGACCCGCCGCCCGATGATCGCCGCGACGCCGAGGAGGTGCGTCGTCCGATCTGAGAGCCCGGCCAGCCTGGCCACCAACGCTTCACGCAAGGTGGCCGGGAGGAAACGGGATCCGGCTCCGGCCGCGACCAGCTCCTCGACGAACAGGGGGTTGCCATCCGACCGGGCGAAGATCCTGTCGACGAGGTCGGGTCCCGGCGCCCGGTCCAGGATGCCGGCCAGCTGCTTGGCGACTTCATCGGGTCCGAGGCGCTCGAGCTCGATCCGCTCGACTCCGGGTGACCGAGCGACCTCGACGAGCCAGGGCAGAAGGGGGTGACGCCGGTGCAGCTCGTCACTCCGATAGGTCGCCAGGACGAGCACTCGCTCCTGCTGGATGTTGCGGATCACGAATGCCATGAGCTCGCGGGTCGAGCCGTCCGCCCACTGGAGATCCTCGATCGCGAGGATGACGAGCGCGTCGCGTGCGAGCCTGCGAAGCGTGTCGAGGAACGCCTCGTATACGCGGCTCCGGGCCCATTCCGGGCGCAGCTCGGCAGCCGCTGACGGGCCGGCGCCGGCGAGCGCACCGAACCAGTTCAGGACCCCGCGCAGCTCCTCGCCGGTGACCGGAGACCCGCTCTCCGATCGCTCCCCCGAGCTCGTCCTGGCGCCCGCGAGCGGCACGAGAGCGTGCTCCGGCGGCCCATCGGGGAGGAGCCGTCCGAGCGGCCGGACAGCCTCCATGATCGGAGCGAACGGGAGAGCGCCCTCGGCGATCCCGATGCAGCCCCCGGCGAGCACGAGCGCCCCGGTGGCGCGAGCATGCTCGAGAACCGCTCCGAGGAGTCGGGACTTGCCAACCCCCGCCTCCCCGCCGAGCAGGACGACGCGCCCGCGACCTTCCCGGGCCTGCTCGAGCGCACGGGCGATCGCCGCTCGCTCCGCTGCACGCCCGATGAGCTCTGGACTCACGACCCGGACGGCCATGCGGCCATGATAGGACCCGCGGATCCGCGATCGCGACACTCGCCGGGGCGTCATGTGCCTGCCCCGAGGTCTGCTCGGCGCCCGGCGATCAGGCGGACGCGACCGGCCGGCCATCGGCCGGGGCCGCGCCGCTGTCGCCCGTCGACCAGCTGTCGCCTGCCGAACCGACGCAGGACGTCAGACGGCAGCCGGCCGGACGCCACCGGTCGTTGGCGCCTCGGCCGGGCCGCCGCCCGTCCCCCCTCACAGCCCCCCTTACATGTACGCGTGTCGGTGCTTCCCCCAGCACGGGACGACCGCCGCGAGCGGCGATGCGGCGTCAGGCGCCGTCGACATGACGATCACGCCCAACGGCCAACAGAGATCCGTCGGCGGCATGCTGTCGACCCGGGGAGCCAACGTCGGTCGCGGTGCCGTGGCCGCCGGTGGCGGGTCCGCGGCGCCAGGTTGTCCGCCAGCCTGCCAGCGAAGCGGCAGCGTGACCGCGACCGTGGCCGCGAAGACCAGGGCGAGGGCACCTGCGAGCATCCGGTGCATGCGTTTCTCCAGGGTGCGGGACGCGAAAAGGGGCCCGGTCGGGCGAGTGCGGCCCGGCTCAGGCCGCAAGGCGCTGCCAGCCGGCAGCTTCAGAGCACGTTGGGTTCGCGTCTCGCGGGGCCGCGCAACGCGGCGCGGCGGTTGGCCGTCCGGCCGCGGGCGCGCGTCGGAACACGAGGGTCAGGTGCACAAGCCGCACTCGAGCCGCAGAGAGGGAGCCGATCGCCGAGGGTCGCGGATGCCCCTCGCGCGGGGCGTTCGACACTTCCGCCGCCAGGCGTGCCTGCGCCGTCTCGGCCTGCCGCTGCGAGATGATCGCCCGGCCGACCAGATAGGTCATGTCCGGATCCATGGCCACGTTCCTCTTCTGCCTGCCGGTGCGCTGCTCGGCGCCGGGCTCTCCAGCACCGTAGGCCAGCGACGCGCCACCGGCATCCGGCAGGTGCCTCGTTGTGCGCCACCGGACCTGAGTACATCGGTCGCTGGCCCCTTTACGTCAGGGCGACGGGCTGTTGCCCACCATGGCCTTCAACCTGGTCGGGCGCGTGCTCGCCTGGGCTCCTGACCGCAGCCGCCGCGATCGGCGGCTCGCTTCGGGGTCAGTCGAGGCCGGACAGACGCGTCTCGTGCTCGCCCGGCGAGGCCGGCGGGTCGACCCGGACGAACGTCTCATGGCCGAGGAACGCCTCGAGCATCTCCGGTGGCGCCGACGACCACTGGTTGTCGCGCATCTGGCTCTCGTGCGAGGCGAGCGCGGCGAGCTTGGCGGCCAGCTGCGGCCGCACGTCCACGATCGTGGTGACCTCCGCATCGGGTCGCGCCAGCTCGAGGAAGCGGCGCTGCTGCAGCTCGTCGTCCTCGCTTGGCGGGGCGGGCGGCTCGGGCGACGCCGCAGCGAGCTTCCCCTGGAGCTCGTCCATGCGCTCGATCGCGCTGCGGGGGATCACGACGTGGTACAGGACAGATGGTCCCCAGGGCTCGGTCGTCGTGCGCCGGTAGGCTTCGGTGGCCCGCGCAGAGATCGTGACGTGGTCGGGGTGGCCGTAGATGCCGCCCGGGTCGAATGTCAGGACGGTGCTCGGCCGCAGGTCCTCGATGACCGCGACGAGCCTCGCAACGACCTCCTCCGCATCGGCGGTCGCGAGGCAGGCCGCCGGGCGCGGCCAGTTCTCCATGCCCGAGTCGCCGTAGCCGAGGAAGACGGGCTCGGGGACGCCGAGGGCGTCCATCGCCGCCCGCAGCTCGCCGCGGCGCAGGTCGCGACCCAGGTCGCGGTTGTCCGGGGTGCCACCGAGGTCGCCATCCGTGGCGCACACGAGGTGGGTCGGGATCCCGGCCGCGACCGCCTGGGCGAGGACGCCGCCGACGCCGAACGCCTCGTCGTCGGGATGGGCGAAGATGGCGAGCAGCCCGCGCTGGACGCGCCCCGTCATGCGGCCCCGGTCACGGACGGGGCGGGGTCCGCACCGGGCGGGCCAGGGCCGGCTTCCGCGGGGCCGCGCTCGACCGCGCTCCGTTCCGGCCAGCCGTCCGCGTCACGGTCGTCGGGCCAGCCGGGACCTGGGCGGCCGGGGACGCCGCGGCGACGCTCGCCTCGAGCTGGTCGCCGAGCTCGACGGTGCGCCGGAACGCGGCCCACACCGCCTCGGACAGGACGGTCCGGAGCCGGCCCGACTCGAGCTCGTGCAGGGCGGCAGCGCTCGTGCCACCGGGCGAGGTGACCATGTTGCGGAGCACGGCCGGATGCGACGCCGACTGCTTGGCGAAGTGGGTGCTGCCCTCGAGCGTCTCCACGACGAGGTCGTGGGCGATATGGCGGGGGAAGCCAAGGTGGACTGCCGCGTCGATCAGGGCTTCCATGACGAGGAACACGTAGGTGGGCCCCGTGCCGGACACCGCGGTCGCCATGGCGACGAACTTCTCGTCGTCGACCTCGATCTCGTGGCCGAGCGCGGAGAGGAGGGCCTTGGCCTGCTCCCGCTGGGCGACGCTCGTCTCCGGTGTCGGGTACCAGACGGTCATCCCGCGCCCGAGCTGGGCGGGTGTGTTGGGCATGCTCCGGACGAGCTCGCGGTGCCCGGCCAGGAGGCCCGCCAGGGCAGTCGTGGTGGCGCCCGCGATGATCGACAGGACGAGCTGCCCGGGCCGCAGGTGGGGCCCGATCTCGCGGCCGACCCGGGCCAGCATCTGCGGCTTGACCGCGAGCAGGATGACGTCCGCGCCCTCGATCGCCGCGACGTTGCTCGGCGTGACCCGGATCGCATGCGCGTGCTCGAGCTCGTCACGCCGCTCCGGGCGCGGGTGGCTGGCGATGACCTGGCGCGGCTCGACGAGGCGACCCCGGATCAGCCCGGCGATCATGGATTCGGCCATGACCCCGGTCCCGACGGTGGCGAGCGTTCGTCCGGTCAGCGGCGACATCCGGGCGAGTGTAGCCCAGTCGCCCGGAGTGCCTCGTTGGGCGCCCGTTGCGTGCTCGCGCCCCGCGGGGACCCGGCCTCGGTGGGCGCCCGTCGCGTGCTCGCGCCCCGCGGGGACCCGGCCGGGCCGCGTCCCCGTCCAGGTCCGGGCGCCGGCAGGGGCCGCGCCGGACGCAGGACGACCGGCCCGCCGGGGGCCGGTCGTCGTTCGCTGTGGTGCTCGCCGGCGGCCGCCGCCGGCTCGCGCGCCTCAGGCGGGCTTGGCCGCGTTGACCGCCGCCCGGGCGGCTTCCTTGTCGGTGAACCAGGTCGCGTTGATCGCCGTGTAGGCCGCCCACTCGGCCGGAAGGGATTCCTCGGGGTAGATGGCGGTCACCGGGCACTCGGGCTCGCAGGCGCCGCAGTCGATGCACTCGTCGGGATCGATGAAGAGCGTGCGGTCGACGCCCTGCTCGAAGTGGATGCAGTCCACCGGGCAGACGGCGACGCAGGCCTGGTCCATCGTGTCGACGCACGGCTCGGCGATCACGTAGGTCATGAAGGTCCTCCGGGGTTTGTGGCGGTGTTCGCGCGGCAGGCGCCGACGACGGCGTGATCGCCTTGCGGGGGCAGGGTAGCACTCCCCGCGCGCCCGCGAGGGGCACCCCCGCGAGCGCGAAACGCCGCCCGCCCGGGCTCGACGCGACCGCCGATCCGGGCCGGACTGGAGGGCCCGCGCCCGCCTCAGGGCCGGGTGGCGACCGGTGTCGGGCCGGGTGGAGGCAACGGCCTCGGCGCAGCCGACGAGGCCCCCGGTGGCGGCGTCAGGATGACCCCACCCGGTCCGACGAACCGCACCGCAGCCGCCATGCCCCGTTCCAGGTGGTCGGCGATGTGGCACTGGAGCAGCAGCTGGACCGAGAGGTCGTCGGGGACCGCGTAGGTCACCGTCTGCGACGCGCCCGACGCCGCGACGATCCGGATCCCCGACACCTCGGGGGCAACCGATACGCGTGGGGTCGGCCCGGGCGGCGGGTTGGCAGCCGGGCGCTCCGCGGCCGCCCAGGCGTCCTGGACTGCAGCCGGCCCGAGCACGAGCTCATGCGTCTCGAGCCCGCCGTTGATCACGTTGAGCTGAACCGTCTCCCCCGGCACGAGGTCGACGATCGCCGGGACGTAGAGGTAGTCCTTCATGATCACGTTGACCTGCCGCGGGGCCGCCGCCACGCCCGGCGTGATCCTGGGCGTCGCCGGAACGGTGGCGCCGCACGCCCCGAACAGGGCACCCGACGTGCCGAGCACGAGCGCCGCACCGAACGAGCGCCAGGGTCCGGGGGTTCGCACGGCCGGAGTCTACCGGGAGCGGTCGTCCCGGTGCGCGCCCCGCAACGCCGGGCTCCCGATCGTGCGAATCCTTGACATGACGGCCGGTTGTGGCCGACAGTTCGGCCCTTCGGACGTGCATTTCCTGCGAAATTCGCGCCGAAAACCCGCGTGCACGATCCCGCGCGACCGCGCCGCCGGGCGCCCGGCCCACCGCCACCCAGACGAGAGGCTCCGTGACACTCGAGACCCCGACGCCATCGCCGGGCGCTGCATCGGCCGACACGCCCGTCCCGGCGATCCGCCTGGTCGGCCTCGGCAAGCGCTTCGGCGATGTCGTCGCGGTGGCGGGGATCGACCTCGACATCGCCGAGGGCGAGTTCTTCTCGATGCTCGGCCCTTCTGGCTCGGGGAAGACGACGACCCTCCGGATGATCGCCGGGTTCGAGATCCCGTCGTTCGGGCGGATCGTGCTGCATGGCCAGGAGGTCGAGGACCTCCCGCCCTATGAACGCGACGTCAACACCGTGTTCCAGGACTACGCCCTGTTCCCCCACATGACCGTCGGCGAGAACGTCGGCTACGGCCTCATGATCCGCAAGGTCCCCCGGCGCGACCGCGACGCGCGCGTGGCGGATGCGCTTGCGATGGTCAGGCTCGCGGGGTACGAGAAGCGCCGGCCATCCCAGCTCTCGGGCGGCCAGCGCCAGCGCGTCGCCCTCGCCCGCGCGCTGATCAACCGGCCCCGGGTGCTGCTCCTCGACGAGCCGCTGGGCGCCCTCGACCTGAAGCTCCGCGAGGAGATGCAGATCGAGCTGAAGACGATCCAGCGCGAGGTCGGCATCACCTTCATCTACGTCACCCACGACCAGGAAGAGGCGCTCACGATGAGCGACCGGATCGCCGTCTTCAACCACGGCCGGATCGAGCAGGTCGGGACGCCGGCTGAAGTCTACGAGCGCCCGGTCACGTCCTTCGTCGCGGGCTTCGTCGGCACCTCGAACCTGCTCACGGAGGGCGCCGCGATCGCGATCCTGGGACAGCCCGGCACGTTCACGGTGCGGCCCGAGAAGATCCGCCTCGCCGAGCCCGCCGAGGTGGCCGGCCCCGACGAGATCTCCGCGACGGGGCACGTGGTCGAGGTCGTCTATCTCGGCGCCGACACGCGCTACCTCGTCGCCCTCGAGGCCGGCGCGACGCTCGTGGTCACCCAGCAGAACCTGGCCACGTCCTCGATGGAGGCGCTGGCCGCACGAGGCAGGGCTGTACGCCTCGTCTGGAAGCGACAGCACGTCCTCCCCGTCGGCGCCGCCGCCGGGGATGAGCCCGCTGGCGAGGAACCGGAGCGATGAGGGTCCACGTGAGGAGGAAGGGATGAAGAATCGACACCTGGCCACGGCGCTCGCCGTGCTGGCCATCGCCACGGCCGCCTGCAGCGGCGCCGCCACGCCCGTGCCCACGCCGGCACCGACGGCCGCGCCCACGCCAGCGCCGACCGCAGCGCCGACGCCGGCACCGACGGCGGCGCCCACCGAGGCGCCCACCGCCTCGCCGACCGCTGCCGCGACCCCGACCACGGATCCCAACGCCGGCTACGGGACGATCTCCCCGCTCAAGCCCGCGCTCGACCTGAGCAAGGTCGGCGGCGCCGGCGAAGGCGCCCTCAACATCATCATCTGGGCCGGCTACGCGGAGGACGGCTCGACGAACAAGGAGTACGACTGGGTCCACCCGTTCGAGACGGCGTCCGGCTGCAAGGTCCAGACGAAGGTCGGCAACACGTCCGACGAGATGGTCACCCTGCTGCGCCAGGGCGGCGGCTCGGTCTACGACGGCGTGTCGGCGTCCGGCGACGCCACGAACCGCCTGATCGCGAACGGCGACGTCGCGGTGGTCGACACGTCCACCATCCCCGGCTTCGCGGACGTCTCGCCGTTCCTGCAGGACGCGCCGCATTACGTCGTCGACGGCAAGCACTACGGCGTGCCGCACGGGTGGGGCGGCAACAGCCTGATGTACGCGTCGGACGTGGTCACGCCCGCGCCGACCAGCTGGAACGTCGTCTTCGATCCCACGGCCTCGGCGCCCTACCAGGGCAAGATCACCGCCTACGACAGCCCCATCTATATCGCCGACGCCGCCCTCTACCTCAAGGCCCACAACCCCGACCTGGCGATCACCGATCCCTACGAGCTGACGCAGCCGCAGTTCGACGCGGCGGTCAACCTCCTCAAGGCCCAGCGGCCGTGGGTCGCCAAGTACTGGGCCCTGTTCAGCGACGAGATCGACAACTTCAAGAGCGGCGCCACGGTCGTGGGCACGACCTGGCCCTACCAGTACAACAGCCTCACCGGCGAGGGCGTCAAGGTCGGCAACGTCGTCCCGAGCGAGGGAATGACGGGCTGGGCGGACACCTGGATGATGTCGGCCAAGGCGCAGCACCCGAACTGCATGCTGAAGTGGATGGCCTGGATGCTCACGCCCGAGGTGCAGGCGCAGGTCGCCGAGAACTTCGGCGAGGCGCCCGCCAACCCCAAGGCGTGCAAGTACCTCGACGTTGGCTACGGCCCGTACAAGCTGCCCAGCTTCTGCACCGCCTACCAGGTCCAGGATCCCGCCTACTACGGCAAGATCGGGTTCTGGAAGACCCCGCTGGCCGACTGCGGCGACAGTCGCGGCAAGACCTGCATCGACTACTCCGTGTGGTCCCAGAAGTGGACCGAGATCAAGGGATGAGGGCGGCCTGACCGCCGAACCAGCCCGGGTGGGGCTCCGCCAGGTGGCCCCACCCACCTCCCGATCCAGCCCGGGGACCCGGACGCAAGGTGACAACGATCTCCGCGCCACGGCCCGACGACGGCCTCCGCCGACGGGCCCAGCGCTTCATCTATCGCCACCAGTCGCTGCAGGTGATCCTCCTGCTCGCGCCGCCGGCTGGCTGGTTCGGCGTGCTCTACCTCGGATCGCTGGCGATCCTCTTCGTCTACGCGTTCTGGCACCTCGACCCGCTGACGTCGGCGATCACACGCCAGCCGACGCTCGCCAACTTCGAGCTGCTCGTCACGAGCCCCGTCTATCGCACGATCGCGATCCGGACCGTCGGGGTCGCCGCGCTCGTCACCCTCATCGACATCGGGCTGGCCTTCCCGGTCGCGTTCTTCATGGCCCGCGTCGCGAGCTCGCGGGTGCGATCGGCGCTCTTCGCGGCCGTCATGCTCCCGCTCTGGACGAGCTACCTGGTCCGGGTGTTCGCCTGGCGGGTGATCATCTCGAAGGGCGGACCGCTCGACTGGCTCTTCGCCCAGGTGGGCCTGCCGGGGGCGAGCCTCAACAACACCGACCTCGCCATGGTGGTGGTGTTCTCGTACCTGTGGCTGCCGTACATGATCCTGCCGATCTATGCCGGCCTCGAGCGGATCCCGTCGTCGCTCCTGGAGGCTTCGGCCGATCTCGGCGCCCGGGGCGGCCTCACGTTCCGCAAGGTCGTCCTGCCGCTGGCGCTGCCGGCGGTGGCGGCCGGGTCGATCTTCACGTTCTCGCTGACGCTGGGTGACTACATCACGCCGCAGCTGATCTCGAACAGCCAGTTCATCGGCAACGTCGTCTACGACAGCCAGGGCGTCGCAGGCAACGTCCCGCTCGCTGCCGCGTTCGCGACCGTCCCCGTCCTGATCATGGCCATCTTCCTGTTCGCGATGCGCCGGATCGGCGCGTTCGAGGCGCTCTAGGCATGGGCCGCTTCGCGCTCCGGGCCGCGACCGTCCTCATCCTGCTGTTCCTGTACGTCCCGATCCTGATCATCATCCTGTACTCGTTCAACGCATCGCGCGGCCAGACCTGGCCGATCACCGAGTGGACGACCAAGTGGTACGCGGCGGCGTTCGACAACAGCGACCTGCGCGACGCGCTGGTCCTCTCCGTTCAGGCGGCGCTGGGGGCGACGGCCCTGGCGCTTGTTCTCGGCACACTCGCCTCGCTGGTCGTCCACCGCTTCCGGTTCTTCGGGCGCGACACCATCTCGTTCGCGCTGCTGCTGCCGCTCGCCCTGCCCGGGATCGTCACCGGCATGGCGCTCAACGCGACCTTCAACTCGTTCCAGGTGCCGTTCTCGGTCTGGACGATCATCGTCGGCCACGCGACGTTCTGCGTCGTCACCGTCTTCAACAACATGCTGGCGCGCCTGCGCCGCTCGTCCCCGTCGATCGAGGAGGCCTCCAAGGACCTCGGAGCGACGTCATGGCAGACCTTCCGGCACGTCACGTTCCCGACGGTCCGGACCGCCCTGTTCGCGGGCGGCCTGCTCGCGTTCGGGCTGTCGTTCGACGAGGTGATCGTCACGACGTTCACCGCCGGCACGCAGCGCACCCTTCCGATCTGGATCCTCAACAACCTCAAGCTCCCGAACCAGCGGCCGATCGTGAACGTGGTCGCAGTCATCGTGATCCTGCTCTCGTTCATCCCGGTCTACGTCGCCGTGCGCTTGACGCGCGACCGGGCTGCGCCGTCGGGGCGCGCCTGACCACGCCCCCGGCCGGGGCCCGACCGCCGCGCCGTCCGGGCGCGCCTGACCACGCCCCCGGCCGGGGCCCGATCCCGACCGCGCCGCGCCGTGCTGGCGCCGCGTGGCCCCGCCGCCGGCCGAGGGGTCAGCCCACGCCGGCGACCGAGCCGTCCACGACCGGCATGACCATCTGCCAGCGGATCCCGTCCGTTGCCCGGACCGCAACGGACCAGCGGATCCCATCGAGCTCGGGGCCGCGAGCCACGCTGCGGCTCTCACAGCCCGCTGCGGGCGGGTCGGCCGGGGCGATGGCGCCGGGCGTGGCGGCGGTGCCGACGCAGGCGACGAACGTGACGACAGCCATCAGCCGTGGAGACCGGCGGGTCAGCTGCATGGAAGGCACTCCCGACTCGGCCGCCCGGGGCCGGCGGCAGGCGTGCCCCATGGCCGGAAAGTGTGGCGCGCGCGACTTACCAGGCGCTTATCGGGCCCTGCGTCCGGGGGCCGGGCTGCGGGCCGGCCGGGCGGCTGACCAGCGAGTCGCGCAGTCTCGGCCATGAGTCGAGTCGCGAGGTTGACGTGATCGCACGCTGAAGGTGCCTACCATGCCCGGACTGACCCGGGCAATGGCGGCGTCTGCCCGAGACGGCGGACCTCGGGGCCTGCGGACCTCCGGGGCGTTCGGGGCCTCGCGGGAGCCAGCCACGGCAGCATGAGCCCACGCAGGTTCCCCGGCGGCCGCGCCTCTCAGTTTCGGCGGATCGCCACGCCGTCGATGAGCACCTTCCTGCCGCTCGAAGAGACCTTGATCGTCAGCGTCCCGCTGCGCGCGGACGTGAACGTGGTCACCGAGATGAGCTTCTTGTTGACGGTGGTCGCCGATTTGAGACTGATCGTCCGCAGCAACGTGGAGCCCCAGTAGACCTTGACGCTGCCGCACGCGGAGCAGGTCGTCGCCACGATCGCGATCCGGCGGGCCCGGACCCCGTCCGGACGAGCTTCGCGCCGGGCGCGGTCGAACGCAGGTAGGTGGATCGGTAGTAGGCGGCACCGGTCCCCGCGGTCCAGCGCCCGGAGCGCGCGAGGGAGCGATCGTCGAGCGGCACGGTCGTGCACGTGTCGGCCGTCCAGTCGGAGGGCGTCCCGACGGCGTCCCGCGCCCGGACCGAGAAGCAGTACGTGGAGCCGGGGGATCCCGGGAACGTCGCGCTCGTTGCGGCAATCTGGCCTCGCCATGGCACGTACGAGCCGAAGCTCCCGTTCCAGGCCGCCCGCCGGTAGCGGACGTCGTAGGTGGCCACCGCGCCGGAGCCCGGCTGTGGCGCTCCAGGCGAGGGCGATCGACGTCGACGCCAGCCAGGTCGGGAGACCCGCCATCGAGGCGGTCGGAGGGACGACGATCGGGGCCAGCGGGGTGACCGGCGCCGAGGAGCGCCGAGGCGGCCCCGGGACCGACCGAGTTCGTGGCGCGTCACCCGGAACATGTAGGGGGTGCCGTTCGTCAGGCCCGCCACCACGCAGGAGAGCGAACCCGTCGTGGCGCAGGTCCTGCCCGTCCGGCGCGGATGTGACCGTGTACGCGGTGATCGCGTCCCGCCGGTCTCGGCCGGCGCGCTCCAGGAGACCGTGGCCGACGCATTCGCGCCGACGGCGCTGACGGCGGTCGGGGCGCCGGGGACCGTCGCCGGAGTCACCGCGGCCGAGGCGGCCGAGGCCGGCCCGGGCCCGTTCCCGTTCGTGGCCCGTACCGTGAACGTGTACGGGGTGCCGTTCGCGAGGCCGTTGACAGTGCAGCCCAGCGCGCCCGTGGTGCCGCACGTCGCTCCACCGGGCGCGGCACTGACGTCGTAGGCGGTGATGGGGCTGCCGCCGGTGTTCACCGGAGCGCTCCAGGACACCGCGGCAGACGCGTTGCCGCGGACGCGCGCTCACGCCGGTTGGGGCGCCGGGAGCCCCGGGGACGACGCAGGTGTAGATGCGGACGTCGTCGATGAACCAGCCCATCGCCGAGCCCGACGCGTTGGTGCCGATGCGGAATCGGAACTTCACGGCGTTGCCGGCGAGCGTGGCCAGGTCCAGGCGGCTGGAGGTGTACCCGGAGCTCACGCCCGTGAACCCCGGGCGACCGCCGAGGGCCGTGATCGTCCCGTTGTAGGGGAAGTTGACGAACAGCGGGCCGGCGTCCTGCCAGGCTCCGCCGTTCAGGCTGTACTCCACGACGCCGCCGTCGTTGCTGGTCCCAGGCTCGAACTCGAACGCGTGGGCGAAGCGCAGGTAGGACTGCCCCGCGGGCACCGTGACGCCCGTCTTCATGGCCGCGGCGGAGTCCGTCGTGCATGTTGGCGTCCCAGCCATTGAGCTCGGCCAGGCCGCTAGACGCGTAGGTGTTGTCCAGGTCCCAGACATACCAGAGCCCGGACACCGGCGCCAGGTCCAGTTCGACGTTCCCGCCTCGAAGCCGTCGAAGAAGAGGTTCTCGGCGACCGCCCCGGCGGCGCACACCGGGGCCTCGGGCACGGCGCGCCGGTGGTCGGCTGGAGGTTCATCTCCGTCGCCGCGACGGCCTCCCCGACCTGGACGCAGTCGCCCGAGGTGATCCCGGCCGTGCCGATCGACATGCTGCACGCCTGCTGGAGAACGTCGTAGAGGTCAGCGTAGTCGCTGCCCGAGGTCAGCAGTTGCGCGTTGGTGACATAGAAGATGTGCGCGGTCTTCGCAGGCCCGATGGCCCCGACCACGTGCCCGTTGAAGCTCCCCCCCTCGGTCAGCAGGTAGGCGGCCTTGTTGCCGACCCCGCTGTTGTAGTGGACCCCGCCGTTGTCATCGGTCCCACTGTGGTAGATGGCGCTCGTCATCCGGTCGGGCTGCGGGACCGATGCCGCGGGCGGATCCGCCATGTTCCGGCCTGCGCCACCGACCATGTCTTCTCCGATCAGCCACTTCACGCCCGCGCTGTCGTCGCCTCGACCGTCGCCCTGATCGATGAGCTCGCCGAAGATGTCCGACATCGTCTCGCTGAGGGCGCCCGACTGGTAGTAGTAGAAGAGCTTCGACGTGAAATGGGTGACCCCGTGGGTCAGCTCGTGGCCAACGATGTCGTCGACAACGTAGCCCGCGCCGAACTCCATCTGATCCGTCGCCCCGTTCCATTGGGCGTTGTGGTATGGGCACGCGCCAAGCAGGCAGTAGCGGACCGTCGCGACGAGCGGCAGGCCGGCGCCGTCGACGCTGTCGCGACCCAGCTGCGACCAGTAGAAGGTCCAGGCGTCGCCCAGGTAGTCGTACATGTTGTTGACGTCAGCGATCCCGGTCGGCGGGCCTCCTTCGACCCGAACGTACGAACCGGTGCAGGCCGCCGAGTTGGGCAGGTTGGCACGATCGCAGATGCGGCGGTCAAGGGCATTCTCGACCTCACTGAAGCGGAGCGCGATGCCACCCGTCTGCGCATCGACGGCCACGAAATCGCGAACAGAGACCCCATCGGCGGTGCCGACCTCCGTCCGCCAAACGAGGCGCGCCACGGGGAGCCCGGGGCCGCCGAGGAGCCTCGGATCGTAGATTGCCAGCGTCGGCGGCGTGGACATCGAGCACCGACGCATTCACGTCGTTCGCCTTGGCCGTCGCTGTGATGGCCTCGCCCGTCGCCTGCTCGGCGCTGATCGCCGGGGTGGTGCCGAGCGAGAGGTTGGGCGATGTCTCGCCGCTGACGGCGAGGACCGCGCCCCGCGCATCGAGCTGCACGGCGAGCTCGCCAGCGATCACCGGGATGCCCTGGTACACCTGGTCGAAGCGCACGACCGAGAGCCCGTCGATCGGATCGGCCACCGGCCTCGCCCGGAGCTCCTCCTTCGGTGCCGTGAGCCCGTAGAGGGTCCCGTACGAACCGAGGAAGGTACTCGCCGCGGCCAGCGACGTCGTCTTCCCGCTCGGTGCAAGCAAGGGATCCGAGGGGCTGCCTCCCGCGAACCGCACCCATCCTGTCTCCGAGTGGAGGGCGAGCCGGTCGGGATC
This sequence comes from uncultured Chloroflexia bacterium, assembly GCA_963809375.1. Taxonomy (GTDB): domain Bacteria; phylum Chloroflexota; class Limnocylindria; order Limnocylindrales; family CSP1-4; genus CTSoil-043. The sequence continues at coordinate 86,802 of CAWEJO010000007.1, read as the reverse complement.
CAGCCGCCCGATCAGGCGTGCATCCGGGCCTGGCCGCGGGTGCGGTTCGTCGGCTGACGCCCGCGGCGCGAGCGCAGGTGCGACCAGCAATGCCGCGATTCCGACGACGGCCACGGTCTTCCGCATCTCGGGCCCCTCCCGGTTTCCCGGACCCAGGCTGCGGGCACCCCCCCAAGGGCTGGTGCTCCGGCAGGGCTGGTGCTCCGGACACCCTCGCGGATCGGTTTCGCCAGTGGCTCGGCGCGCTCCCGGCGGCCACGGTTTGGAGCGCGTGTCAAAGCCTCCCGCAGCCCGGACGATCGCGGACGGCAGCGGATCTGGCGAGAGGCAAACGGCCCATTACGCACCGCTGGAGCCGGCCGCCACGTGCCGTGATCGTCGCGCGGCCTCGTCACGCGGCGTGGTCGGCGGCGTCGTCGGCGGCGCGAGTGACTGGTCGTGCGCCCCTGTGGATACGGACGCCGGTGGGCGGCGTGGCGGCCGCGGCGGGGGAGGTCCTGCCGGGCCCGCCGCAGGGCCGGCGGCCGAGCGGATTACATCCCTTCGGGCTTGTAGTCCGGCGCGAGGTACGTCTCCGGATCCTCGTCGAAGTCCAGCTTGCAGCCCTTGCCACAGAAGTAGTAGGTGGTCCCGTCGTACTCGCTGGTGAGCTTCGCCGTCTCGATCTCGACCTCCATCCCGCACACGGGATCGATCGCGACTGCCATGGTCTCGTCTGCCTCCTGCTCGCCGGCGGCCTGCCGGTCCTCGACGAGAATACCCGGCCCGGTCGGTGCGGCCACGAGACGCGCCGGCGCCAACGGTCGGTGCGGCCGCGAGAGGCGCCAGCCCGGTCGGCGCGGCCGCGAGAGGCGCCGGCGATCGGGGTTCGGCCCGGACAGTCCGGCGCCACCGCCCGCGCGGCCCGCGGCGAGGCGCGCGCCGCCGCCCGCGCGGTGTGCGCGAGGAGTACCATCGGGCCGTGGAACCTCCCGTGATCGACACCGCGACTGCGCGCGCCCGCCTCCAGGACGAGCGCTCCGCGCTGCGCGCCGAGCTCGGCGAGGAGATCGAGGCGCCCGGCCAGATGACGTACGGTTCGCAGGCGGCGGCTGCGGCACAGGTCTTCGCCCAGCAGCGCGATCTCGCCCTCCGCGACCAGGCGGAGCGGCGCCTGCACGCCATCGACCATGCCCTGGCGCGCCTCGAGGCCGGCACCTACGCCACCTGCGAGAGCTGCGGCCGGCCGATCCCGGCCGAGCGCCACGACCTCGTGCCGTGGGCCACGACCTGCGTCGCCTGCCACGCGGCCGGCCGCTGACCCTCGAGGCGTGACCGATCCCGCGGCCCCGCTCGTCGACCTCGCCCGGATCCGCGAAGCCGCCGCGACGCTGCGCGGCGTGACCCTCCGGACCCCCCTCGTCGCCCTTGGCGACCCGGCCCGCGGCCATCTCGTCAAGGCCGAATTGCTCCAGCCGATCGGCGCCTTCAAGCTGCGCGGCGCGTTCAACGCCGTCCACGCGCTGGGCGGGGCCGGTCGCGCCAGGGGCGTCATCACCTACTCCTCGGGGAACCATGCCCAGGGCGTCGCCCGCGCCGCCCGCATCCTCGGCTGTCCGGCGATCGTGGTGATGCCCGAGAACGCCCCTGCCCTCAAGCGGGCGCGGGTCCTCGCCGACGGCGCGGAGGTCGTCACGGTCGGGAACGCCAGCGCCGAGCGGCAGGCCGTCGCCGAGCGGATCGCGGCCGAGCGCGGCCTGGCGATCATCCCGCCGTTCGACGACGACCGGATCATCGCCGGCCAGGCGACCTGCGGGCTCGAGATCGCCGAGGACCTCCCCGACGTGGCGCTCGTCCTCGTCCCGATCGGCGGCGGCGGCCTCGCCTCCGGCGTCGCGACCGCGATCAAGGCGCTTTGCCCGGCGGCGCGGGTGGTCGGGGTCGAGCCCGAGCTCGCGGCGGACGCGAAGGCGTCACTGGCCCGCGGCGAGATCGTGGAATGGTCGGCGGCGGATGTCTCGCGGACGATCGCCGACGGAACGCGGACGCAGGCGCTGGGGGTTCGAACGTTCGCCCACCTGCGCGCCTACCTCGACGGGATCGTCACCGTGAGCGAGGCCGAGATCGCCGCCGGCGTCAGGATCGCCGCCGAGGAGGCGCGCCTCGTGGTGGAGCCGTCGGGCGCGCTGCCGATCGCGGCCCTGCGGTTCCATGCCGCCGAGGTCGGGGCGGGGTCCGGCCCGATCGTCGCAGTCGTGTCCGGCGGGAACGTCGACCCCGCCGAGTACCGCGCCTACCTCGCAGCGCCCATCCCGCCGTCCGCCTGAGGCACGGATCCGGTAGCCGGACCGGTCGGGCGGTTCGCGACCCCCTGAGTGGGCAGCGCGGCCGGCTGGACGGCCGGACGACCCGGTTCGCCAGGTGACGCCCCGCCCGCGATGGCCGATCCCCCTGCCGCACTCGCCCCCGCTTCGGCCGCCCGCGCGGCCCGGGCGTCCTCGAGCGCCTCTCGTCGCGCGGTCCGCGACTCCTCGAAGCGCATCCAGGCCGCGATCACGAGCAGGATCGCGAGGATGAACCCGGCGTCTCCGCCGCCCCACATGATCGCGCCGGCGAGCTGCTGGTCATCGAGCGGTGTCGGTCCCCACGTCCGCCCGGTCGTGGCGTAGTGCGCGTACAGCGGCTGGGTCGAGAAGAGGATCACGACGCCCAGGAACGAGTTCAGCGGCATCTGCAGGAACAGGTAGAACAGGCGGGTTGGATGCCCCAGCCGGTACGGGCCCGGATCGCGCCCGACGACCGGCCAGAAGAACAGCACCGCGGTCACCAGGTACAGGACGTGCTCCAGGTCGTGGAGGAGCGGATCCTCGAGCGCGGCGTCGAACAGCGGCGAGAGGTGCGAGCCCCACATCACCGCCACGAACGCCAGCCAGGCGACGAGAGGGTGCCCGACGATCCGGACCACCCGCGAGCTGAGGACCGGCAGGATCCAGCGGCGCCGGACCCCCGGCGTCGCGACCCGCAGCACCAGCGTGATCGGCGCGCCGAGAACCAGCAGCGGCGCCGCGACGAAGATCAGGACCAGGTGCTGGACCATGTGCACGCTGAACAGCGTCGTATCCCAGCGCTCGATCCCCGACTGGAGCGCGACGGCGATCGCGGCGAGCCCGAGCAGGAACGCCGCGGGCCGGTCGCGCGGCACGGGCGTGGCCGGGTGGAGTCGATCCACCCGCCGGACGGCCCACAGGTACGCCGTGGCGACCGCGGCGAGCGGCAGCCAGATCGTGGGATCGAACGACCAGCCGAACGCGAGGCCAGCCGGATCCGGAGCCGGCGGCACGTCGCCGCCGTGGGCCGCCACCGACGCCGCGCCGGCGAGCGTCAGCGCCGTCGCGAGGGCGGCGCCGCCGAGCACGGACCCCGGAGGGCGGCCCCTGCCTGTCGCGCGCGGTCCGTTCATCACCCGCGATTGTCGCCCGATTCGCGGCGGCGGGGCGGCCGGTCGCACGGGCCCGTCCGGGCGGCGTTCACGCCCGCCGGCTGTAGCGGGCGGGGCCCGCGTTCCCCCGAGGGGAACACCCGCCCCGGTTTCGGTGCGAATCGCTGCAGATATCCCGACCCTTCGGGTATCATTCGCGCCTCCCGCCGGGGCGTCCCCTCCCGGCTGCAGCGGGACGCGCCCCGTTCTTCTCCAATCCCCTCCGGTGTCCAGGATGGGCGCCGCCACGAGGATGAGACCGGCTGATGAAGTTGAGCTGGAAGCGATTGTCGCGAATCGCAGCCCGGGCAGGAGGGCTGGTCGCCCTCGGGATCCTGCTCGCCGCCTGCTCCCAGTCAGATTTCAACCTCCGCAGCGTCCTGCCGCCCGATGCGAAGACGGTCGAGGGCGCCCAGACCCAGACGCTCTTCAACGTCGTCTACCTGATCGGCGCGGCGATCTTCATCGTGGTCGAGGGCCTGATCCTCTTCTCGGTCATCCGCTACCGGCGCCGGAAGGGCGACACCGAGCTGCCGCCCCAGATCCACGGCAACAACAAGCTCGAGATCGTGTGGACGGCGATCCCGATCGCGATCGTCATCGCCCTCTTCGTCGTCTCCTGGCAGACGCTCAACGTCATCGACGCGCGACGGCCGAACCCGACCATCAAGATCGGCGTTATCGCGTACCAGTGGCAGTGGCAGTTCGTGTACGCGCCGCCGGGCGTCGACCGCTGGGAGAGCTGCAGCCTGCCCGAGAACACCGGCAAGTGCGTCACCGTCTTCGGAGTCGGACCGCCGAACCACGACCAGAACGACCTGAAGTGGCAGCCCCCGCAGCTCCACGTCCCGGTTGACGAGACGGTCGAGCTCCAGATGCACTCGCAGGACGTGATCCACTCCTTCTACGTGCCGGCCTTCCTCTACCAGCGCGACGTCACGCCCGCCAAGGACCAGGTGATCCAGTTCACCGGCGACCAGGTCGGGACCTACCGCGGTCAGTGCACCCAGTTCTGCGGCATCGGCCACCAGGAGATGGCATTCGACGTGGTCGTCGAGAGCCGGGCCGACTTCGAGCAGTGGCTGGCCAGCCAGCTCGCGCCCGCGTCGTCGGCTGCGCCGGCGGCTCCGGCGCCGGCAGCCTCGCCCGCGGCCTCTCCGGCGCCCTCGGCGTCGCCGGCGGCCGGCATCGCCCCCGCCGTCACGGCGCAGTAGGAGGACACGGCATGGCCACCACCGCGCTCCGCCCCGCCGCCACCTACCGCCGGTCCGGCCTGTATGACTGGCTGACCACGACCGACCACAAGAAGATCGGGATCCTCTACACCTTCAACTCGCTGCTGATGTTCCTGGTCGGCGGCATGTTCGCGCTCGCCGTCCGGACGGAGCTCGCCCAGCCCGGGCTCCAGTTCATGACCGAGTCGACCTACAACCAGCTGTTCACGATGCACGCGTCGGTGATGATCTTCTGGGCGGTCATCCCGTTCCTGGCGGGCTTCGGCAACTACCTCGTCCCGCTGATGATCGGGGCGCCCGACATGGCGTTCCCGCGGATCAACGCCCTGTCCTTCTGGCTGCTGCCCCTTTCGGCGATCGTGGTGCTCCTCGGGTTCCCGCTCGGCGGATCGGCCGCGGGCGGCTGGACGATGTACAGCCCGCTGGCCCAGGACAAGTACGCGCCCGGCTACGGCACCGACCTGTGGATCATCGCGGTGATCCTGGTCGGCACGTCGTCGATCCTCGGCGCGGTCAACTTCCTGGTCACGATCTTCAAGATGCGGGCGCCCGGCATGACCCTGTTCCGGATGCCGATCTTCGTGTGGACCATGCTCGTGACGAGCGTCCTCGTGCTGATGGGCACGCCGGTCCTGACGAGCGCCGCGATCATGCTCTACATCGATCGCAACTTCGGCGGCTCGTTCTTCAACACGGCGCTCGAGGGCGGGAACGCCATCCTGTGGCAGAACGTGTTCTGGTTCTACAGCCACCCGGCGGTCTACATCATGATCCTGCCGGCGATGGGCATCGTGTCAGAGGTCCTGCCGACCTTCAGCAAGAAGCCGCTGTTCGGCTACAAGGCATTCGTGTTCGCCACGGCCGCCATCGGTGCCCTGGGCTTCTCGGTGTGGGCACACCACATGTTCACGACCGGGTCGGTCTACCTGCCCTTCTTCAGCCTGATGACGTTCCTCATCGCGGTCCCGACCGGCGTCAAGATGTTCAACTGGATCGCGACGATGATCCGGGGCAAGCTCGTCTTCACGACCGCCATGCTGTTCGCGGTCGGATTCCTGGCCCTGTTCCTGATCGGCGGCATCAACGGCGCGTTCCTGGCGGCGGTGCCGGTCGACTACCACGTCCACGCGACCTACTTCATCGTGTCGCACATCCATTACGTGCTCGTCGGCGGGTCGATGATGGGGGTCTTCGCGGCCATCTACTACTGGTGGCCCAAGATGTTCGGCCGGCGCCTGAACGAGACGCTGGGCAAGATCCACTTCGTGCTCGTCTTCGTCGGCATCAACCTCACGTTCTTCCCGATGCAGATCCTGGGGACCGACGGGATGGTCCGGCGGATCGCCGACTACAGCTCCCGGGCCGGCTGGAACGACCTCAACCTGCTCGCCACGATCGGCGGCTACACGATCGCGATCGGGATGCTGCCGCTCCTGTGGAACATCTTCATCACGTTCCGGAACGGTGAGCCGGCGGGCGACGATCCGTGGGAGGCGAACACGCTCGAGTGGGCGACGTCGTCGCCGCCACCTGCCTACAACTTCGACAGCCTGCCGCCGATCCGCTCCGAGCGGCCCGTGTTCGACGCCCGGCATGCCGGGGACGCGTCGGCGGCGGCCGCCGCGGGCGCGGCGCCGGTCGCCGGGGAGCACTGACGATGACGACCGACGCGGGTGCCGTGACCCTGCCCGCCGGGCCGGCCGAGGCACACGGCGCGACCCATGGCAGGGGGATCAGCAACCCGATCCTCGGGATGATCCTGTTCATCGCCTCCGAGGTGATGTTCTTCTCCGGGCTCTTCGCCGCGTACTTCAACGTGCGGATGCAGTCGAAGACGTGGCCGCCGCTCGTCAACGAGCAGCCCTTCGAGCCGTTCTACCTTCGGAACGAGATCCTGCTGCCCGCGATCCTCACCACGATGCTCGTCCTGAGCTCGTTCACGATGCAGATCGCGGTGAACGCGATCCGGCGGGGCGACCGGCGGGCCTTCCTCAGGAACACGGCCGCCTCCCTCAGCCTGGGCGTCCTGTTCCTGGTCGGCCAGCTGTACGACTACACCCAGCTCGGGTTCGGGATCACCGACACCGCGTTCGGCAGCACGTTCTACACGCTGACCGGCTTCCACGGCGCCCACGTGCTGGGCGGCGCGATCATGCTCGGCGTGGTCCTCTACCGCGGCATGAGCGGCCAGTTCTCGGCGAAGCATCACGACATGGTCGAGGCGACCTCCCTGTACTGGCACTTCGTCGACGTGGTCTGGATCCTGCTGTTCAGCACGCTCTACCTGCTGCCCGTCTCCTGATTCATCGGAGGAGCGCGACGATGATCGAGCATCCCTGGCGCGCCCTGTTCGTCGGGGCGCCGTTCGTCCTGATCGGCCTCGTGTACTGGCTCGCCACCGGCTTCCTTGGCGAGTCAGCCGACGCCGCCGGCGCGGCGATGCTCGTGGCGCTCGGCGTCGCCACGGGTACCATGGGCTACGTCCTCGCCGCCGGCTCGCCACGCGGCGACGAGACGACCTAGCCGGGAGTCGCTGACGCCGCATGCCGGACTGGATCCTCTCGAACGTCGCGAAGATCGTCTCGCCCGACTGGGGCGAGCTCGTCGGCCTCATCCCGCTGGCGGTCGCCACGATCGTCGCCCTGTTCCTCGCCTGGCTCGTCCGGCGGGCGGTGACGGCGCCGCCGCGCCACATCGGCCCGCACGGCGCCGCGGCGGCGCCGGCGGCGACCCACGGCCCGGGCCCGAGCCTCGCCCCCCTGCTCGTGGCGTTCGGGGCGTTCTGCTTCTTCCTTGCGCTCCTCTTCGTCCAGGTCGGCCCGCGGATCGATCCGGGCACGAAGCAGCAGATCCCCGAATTCGAGCGCCTGGACGATCCAGCCGTTCGGTGTCCTCGCGCTCGTCATCGGCATCGTGGCCCTCGCCGGCGGGCTCCTGTACTGGGGCCGCGAGGCGACCCGCGACTACGACGCGCTCGTGCGGCCGCGGGCGGTGGCGATCCGGGCCGCCGCGGAGCCGCCCCCGGGCGTCCACGTCCCCGGCCCGTCGTTTCGCCCGCTCGTCGTCGCGCTCGCGGTGTCGGTCCTGCTGCTGGGCCTGGCCGTCGACATCGCGATCGCGGTCGGCGGCCTCGTGATGCTGGTGGTCGCCATGCTCGGCTGGCTCCGCGACGCGCGCCTCGAGTACGTCGAGGTGGAGCGCGCCGACCGGAGCGGCCACCTGGCCAACATCCCGGCACCCCGGTTCCCGATCGGGACCCTCGCGACGTTCGCCCTCATCTTCGCATTCTCGGCGCTCGTGGCGACGGGCCTCGTCCCGCCGCAGGCAGGGTCCGCGGCCGCCGGCGGCGCGACCGCCTCGCGGGCACCCGGGCCGGCCGCCTCGGCCGCGGCGGGGGCGGCGAGCCCCGCCCCGGGTGGCGCGACGGCGCCGACCGCGGCGCCCGGTGCCGGTGGACCGGCCGCCGCGACGCTCGAGATCGCTGCGGCGGGCGTCCAGTTCGACAAGACCGAGCTCGAGGCGCCGGCCGACAAGCCGTTCGCCATCGTCTTCGCGAACAACGACGCGGGGATCCCTCACAACGTCGCGATCCACAAGGACTCGCCGACCGGCGCAGAGGCCTGGAAGGGCGAGATCTTCAGCGGCGTCGCGACGCGGACCTACCAGGTCCCCGCCCTGCCTGCCGGCGCCTACGGCTTCATCTGCAGCGTGCACCCGAACATGGCGGGGGCGCTGACCGTCAAGTAGGCCAGCGCGATCCGGGCGATACTTGGTGGCATGATCCCGCCTCGCTTCCCCCGCCGTCGCGCGCAGCTCTCGCCACGTCGCGCGCAGCTCTCTGCGCTCGGCGCGCGGCGCACTCCTCGCCTCGCCCCACGCCGGGCCCTGGCTGCGGCGGCCGCAGGGCTCCTGGCCGCCTCGCTCCTGGCCGGCTGCTCGACTTCGGCGTCGCCGGTCGGCGACGCGCCCCCCTCAGTTGTCCACATCGGTTCGCCGCTCATCGGCAAGGCCGCCCCTGCCCTGGCTGGAACGACCCTCGACGGCAAGGCCTTCGACCTCGCCGCGCTCAAGGGCTCGCCCGTCCTGGTGAACTTCTGGGCCTCGTGGTGCGGCCCGTGCCGCGACGAGTTCCCGCTCCTGGCCGAGGCCGAGACACGCCACGCCGCCAAGGGCCTCCGCGTCGTGGGCGTCCTGTTCAAGGACGACGCCGCGCCCGCGACCGAGTTCGTCACAGCCGAGAAGGCGGACTGGCCGACCGTGACGGACCCCGCCCGCGCGATCGGCCCGGCCTGGGCCGTCCTCGCGCCGCCGCAGACCTACTTCATCGACCGCGACGGGATCGTCCGCGACGTGCAGATCGGGCAGGTGCGGAACGCCGCGGAGCTGGACGCCATCCTCGCCCCGATCCTCCAGTGAGCTGGGGCGACGGACGATCCGGCAGGCGGCGGCGACGTCGCCATCTCGGTCCGCGGCCTGGAGAAGGCCTACGGCGACGCTCAAGGTGCTCGAGGGCCTCGACCTCGAGGTCCGGCGCGGTGAGCTCCTCGCCCTGCTCGGCCCCAACGGCGCCGGCAAGACCACGACCGTCGAGATCCTCGAGGGCTACCGCCACGCCGACGCGGGCGACGGTCCGCGTCCTCGGCCGCGATCCGCGGCGCGACGGCGACGCGCTCCGGCCGCGGATGGGGATCATGCTCCAGCAGGGTGGCATCACCCCACAGGGCAGGCCGCGCGAGCTGCTGCGCCTCCACGCGCGGCTCTTCGCCCACCCGGCCGATCCAGACGACGCTGCTGGCGCTGCTGGGGCTGACCGACGCCGGGCGTCGCCGCTACAAGCTGCTCTCCGGCGGCGAGAAGCAGCGGCTCGGCCTGGCGCTCGCCCTCGTCGGCCGCCCGGAGCTCCTGATCCTGGACGAGCCGACGGCCGGGCATGGACCCGGCTGCCAAGCAGGCGGTCCGCTCGCTGATCGCGGACCTGCGGGCGGCAGGCCGCACGATCCTGATCACGACCCACGAGCTGGCGGACGTCGAGCGGCTGGCCGACCGGGTCGTCGTCATCGATCGCGGCCGGGTCGTGGCGGCGGGCTCGCCCGCCGAGCTCGTGGCCGGATCGGGCCCGGTCCTCCGGTTCCGCCTCGGAGCCGCGCTCGCGCCGGCGGACGCCGCCCTCCTGGCGGCCGTCCTCGGTGGCTCCCTCGAACGTGACGGGTCGATCGGCCACTACCGGCTGGCGGGCGCCGTGCCCGGTCCTGCCACGGTCGCCAGTCTCGCGGCCTGGTGCGCTGAGCGCGGCCTGCTGCTGGCCGAGCTGCGGACGTCGGGCGGCACGCTCGAGGAGCGGTTCCTCGAGCTCATCGCGGAGCCGGAGAGCGCCGCATGAGTGCCGAGGCGACCGCGGCCATCCTGCGGCCGGGCGACGGACGGCCTTCGTCGGCCCCTGCCCGGATCCTCGCGATGCTCGAGATGGAGCTGCGGCTGACGCTCCGGCGGCCGGAGAACCTGTTCATCACGCTGCTGCTGCCGGCCGTCCTGCTCGTCTTCTTCGGCGCCATGCCGATCCTGCCGGGCCCGGCGACCGCGACGCCCGGGCTGCGGCCGATCGACACGGTGCTGCCGGCGATCCTGGCGACGGCGATCGTCGCGGCCGGCCTTGTCAACCTCGGGATCTCGACCGGGTTCGAGCGGTCCTACGGGGTGCTCAAGCGGCTGGGCGGGTCTCCGCTCACCCGGGGCCAGCTGCTGACCGCCAAGATCGCCACGATCGGGGTGGTTGAGGCCGCCCAGACGATGCTCCTCGTCGGGCTCGCCGTGATCGTCTTCGGCTGGGCGCCGGGCCCGGGCTGGAACCCGGCCGCGGTCGTGCTCGCGATCGCGCTCGGCACGGCCGCCTTCAGCGCCCTCGGCCTGTTCTTCGCCGGCACGCTCCGGGCCGAGGCGACGATGGCGCTCACGAACGCGCTCTTCCTGCTGGCGCTGCTGCTCGGCGGCCTGCTCGTGCCCGCGGCGCAGCTGCCCGGGATCCTCGGCACGTTCGCCTCGGCCCTGCCGTCGGCAGGGCTCGCCGACGCGCTCCGGATCGGGTTCGGGGCGGCCACGGGCGACCTCGTCGAGCCGCTGATGCTGCTGGTGGTCTGGGCGGTCGGGATCGGCATCGCGACGGCCCGCTCGTTCCGCTGGGAGTAGGGTTGGCCGCCGGCAGGGAGCGGTGAATTCGCCCGGCGCGCGCCGCGACGTCCCCCTGGGGACTACCGCGTTCGCGGGAACCCGAGGTCGACCCGCGACGTGCCCGGATCCGGCCAGCGCGAGGTGACCATCTTGGCCCGGGTATAGAACTGGATCCCCTCGGGCCCGTACATGTGGAGGTCGCCGAAGAGGCTCGACTTCCAGCCGCCGAAGCTGTAGTAGGCGACGGGCACCGGGATCGGGACGTTGATCCCGACCATCCCGGCGTTCACCTCGAACTGGAAGCGCCGCGCCGCGCCGCCGTCCCGGGTGAAGATCGCCGTGCCGTTGCCGTATGGGTTGTCGTTGACCAGGCCGACCGCCTCGTCGTAGGTGGGCACGCGGACCACCGTCAGGACCGGCCCGAAGATCTCGTCCCGGTAGCAGTCCATCCCCGTCCCGACGTTGTCGATCAGGCTGACGCCCAGGAAGAACCCCTCGCTGGTCCGGAAGAGGGGGTGCTCCCGGCCGTCGGCGACGACCGTCGCGCCCTGCGCCGCCGCCGAGTCGAGATAGCCCGCGACCCGGTCGCGATGCTCGCGCGTGATCAGGGGCCCCATCTCCGCGGCGGGATCGGTGCCGGGCCCCACCCGGACGTTCGACAGGCGGGCGCGGATTGCCTCGACCAGGGGGTCGGCGACCGACCCGACGGCCACCACCGTCGCGACCGCCATGCAGCGTTCGCCGGCCGATCCGAAGCCGGCCGATACGGCGGCGTCGGCCGCCATCGCCACGTCGGCGTCGGGCAGCACGATCATGTGGTTCTTGGCCCCGCCGAGGGCCTGGACGCGCTTCCCGTTGCGGGTCCCCGTCTCGTAGATGTGGCGGGCGACCGGCGTGCTGCCGACGAAGCTGACGGCCGCGATCCCGGGGTGCTCGAGGAGCCGGTCCACTGCGACCCGGTCACCCTGGACGACGTTGAAGACGCCGTCGGGCACGCCCGCCTCGCGGAGCAGCTCGGCGAGCGCCAGCGATGTCGAGGGGTCCTTCTCGGACGGCTTCAGGATGAACGTGTTGCCGCAGGCGATCGCGTTGGCGAACATCCACATCGGCACCATGCCCGGGAAGTTGAACGGCGTGATGCCGGCGACCACGCCGAGCGGCTGGCGGATCTGGTAGACGTCGACCCCGGTCGAGGCCTGCTCCGAGTAGCCGCCCTTGAGCAGGCTGCTGAGGCCGCAGGCGAACTCCAGGATCTCGATGCCCCGCGCGATCTCGCCGGCCGCGTCGGACGGGACCTTGCCGTGCTCGGCGGTGAGGAGCGCCGCGAGGCGATCGCGGTTGGCCTCGACGAGGTTCCGGACCTTGAACATGATCTCGGTCCGGCGGCTCAGGCTCGTCGCGCGCCAGCCGGGGAACGCGGCCCGGGCGGCGTCGACCGCGGCGTCGACCTCCTCGCGGGTCGCGAAGTCGACTTCGCGCGCCACGTCGCCGGTGGCCGGGTTGTAGACGGGCCCGCTGCGACCGGACGTCGAAGCGACGCGCCGGCCGCCGATCCAGTGGTGGACCCGATCGAGGGTGGCCGGGGCGATCGCGCCCGGCTCGACGACCTGCGTCATGGCGGCGAACCTCGTGCAGCGTGCCGATCGCGCGCGTCCGGCACGGGGGGACGTCGGCAGAGGATACGCCGAGGGCGTCGATCGGGCGTCGGACGAGGTGGCCAGGCGAGACGGCTGGGCGAGACGGCTGGGCGAGACGGCCGGGCAGGTCGGTGGGTCCGGGCAGGTCCGGCGTTCGGGCGAGACCGCCTTCCCGCGGGAACCCCGGACATGCAAGAACCCCGGCGGGCGGGCCGGGGTTCTCGACGTCAGGATGCGTTGGTTGCGGGGAAGGGATTCGAACCCTTGACCTTCGGGTTATGAGCCCGACGAGCTGCCGCTGCTCCACCCCGCTTGCGGAGTATAGCCATCCGGGGCCTCGCGGTCAAACGATGTCCACGTGCCCGGGCATACTGAGTCGGTGACTCGAGCCCCGTTGCGCGGACCGGCCTGGCCGCGGGAGCCGCCGTCGTGTGGACCGGCTCGCGGGATCCCTCGATCCTTCGGCCGCGCCGCGTCCGGCCGGCGGGACGATCGACTGGACAGCGGGCCGCGTCCGGCCGGCGGGACGATCGACTGGACAGCGGGCCGCGTCCGGCCGGGCGGCATTGGCCAGGGCAACGGCCGCAGCCCCGGCTCCAACTCTATTCACCGCCTGACTAACGGGAGCGCCATTCTCGCCCGGAGCGGGCAGGCCCGTGCGGGAAGGCGACGCGGACGAGGCGCGTCAGCCCCAACAGGCTGACCGCTCACCGGTTGGCGGGCAGGGAGCGGCCCGATCGAGGGTCACGTGCGCCGCGGAAGCGACCGGTGGCCTCGTCCCCTGGGTCGGCGGGCCATGGAGGGCGGCTCGAGGGGTTGAAGGCGTGCACACTAGTCAGTGGCTGAATGACAGTGCGCGATCGTCGGCCGCCTGGCACGTGCAGGCTGCGGCGGCCGATCTGCGGCGGCCGATCTGCGGCGGCCGCCTGGCGCCGGCCGCGAGGCGGCCGCGTGGCGCCGATCTGCGCGGCGGCGGCCTCGAGGCGGCCGCGTTTGTGCCGATCCGTGCCGATCTGCAGCGACCAAGCTCGGCCGACGCCTCGACGGCCCGTGTCGTGCAACGGGGCGGGCTCGACCGCGTGCGGGCTCGACAGGCGGCTCGCGAGCCCGGCCGCCGCACTGCCACGCCGCCCATCTGTCGCCACGGACCGCGCTGGGATCACGGGCCGGCGTCGCGCGAGCCCGGCCGCCGCACTGCCACGCCGCCCATCTGTCGCCACGGACCGCGCTGGGATCACGGGCCGGCGTCGCGCGAGCCCGGCCCTTCTGTCGCCACGGACCGCGCTCGGATCACCGGCCGGCGTCGCGCGAGCCCGGCCCAGGCGTCGCTACGGACCGCGCGCCCGGGTGACCGGCCGGGCTAGAGTATCGACACGATGGAAGATCCCACCCGCGCTTCGCTCCTGGCGGCCGCGCTCGCCGCCCGGGAACGCTCGTACTCGCCCTACTCTGGCTACCGCGTCGGAGCCGCGATCCGCGACGGGGAGGGGCGGATCCACGCGGCGGCGAACGTGGAGAACGCCGCCTACCCCCAGGGCCAGTGCGCCGAGGCCTCCGCGATCGGCATGATGATCGCTGCCGGCGGCCGGCAGATCGTCGAGGCGCTGATCGCCGCGGACGCGTCGGCCGGCCTCCCGACCCCCTGCGGCGGCTGCCGCCAGCGGCTCCGGGAGTTCATGCGCCCTGACCGGCAGGTCCATCTGGCCGGGCCCTCCGGGATCATCCGGAGCGTCACGCTGGGAGAGCTCCTGCCCCTGAGCTTCGGGCCGGAGTACCTCGACAAAGACGTGCCGGCGTGACCGATCCCGCCGTCCTGGCGGCCGACGTCCTCAGCAGCCGCGCCCCGGGCCGCGCCCCACGGCTCGGCATCGTCCTCGGGTCCGGCCTCGGCGGCCTCGCCGACCTTCTCGAGGACGCGGTCGCGGTCCCCTACGCGGAGATCCCCGGCTTCCCGCCGTCGACCGTGGCCGGCCACGCCGGCCGCTTCCTGCTGGGTCGCCTCGAGGGCGTCGACGTCGCCTGCATGCAGGGACGCTTCCACCTGTACGAAGGGCATCCGCCCGCGGTCATCAAGCTGCCGATCCGGACGTTCCGCGCGCTCGGCGTCGAGACGCTCCTGCTGACGAACGCGGCGGGCTCGCTGCGCCACGAGGCGGGCCCGGGCAGCCTGATGCTGATCACGGACCACCTCAACTTCATGTGGACGAACCCCCTCGTCGGCCCCAACGACGACGCCTGGGGCGATCGCTTCACCGGACTCGCGGATGCCTACGACCTCGAGCTGCGCGAGCGGCTGCACCGCCTGGCAGACGGTCTCGGGATCACGCTCCACGAGGGCGTCTACTGCGCCCTGCTCGGGCCGCTGTTCGAGACGCCCGCGGAGATCCGGGCGCTGCGGGTGCTCGGCGCCGACGCGGTGGGCATGTCGACGGTGCCCGAGGTCGTGGTCGCGCGCCACGCCGGCCTGCGGGTGGCGGCGATCAGCGCGATCACCAACCTCGGGGTCGGCATGAGCGACGAACCGGTCGACCACGCCCAGACGCTCCGCGGCGCGGCCATGGCGGCCGAGAGCCTCACGAGGCTCGTCCGCGCCTTCGTGGCCTCGTTCGCGGTCGGCCGGGTCTGACCGATGCTGCCGCAGGAGACCATCCGCGCCAAGCGCGACGGACGCGCGCTCGACGACCAGCAGATCGCCGCCTTCGTCGCGGGGATCACCGACGGCTCGATCACCGAGGGCCAGGCGGCGGCGTTCGCGATGGCCGTCTTCTTCCGCGGGCTGACCCGCGCCGGAGCTCGTTGCGCTGACCCTCGCGATGCGCGACTCAGGGACCGTCCTCGACTGGTCGTCCGCCGACCTGCCCGGACCCGCCCTCGACAAGCATTCGACCGGCGGCGTCGGGGACAAGGTGTCGCTGATGCTCGCCCCGATCGTGGCTGCCTGCGGCGGCGCCGTCCCGATGATCAGCGGCCGCGGCCTCGGCCACTCGGGCGGCACGCTCGACAAGATGGACGCGATCCCCGGCTACACCACCGCCCCCGACAACGCCACCTTCCGGCGGGTCGTCCGCGAGGTCGGCTGCGCGGTGATCGGGCAGACGGCCGACCTCGCCCCCGCGGACAGGCGCCTCTACGCGATCCGCGACGTGACCGCGACGGTCGAGTCGATCCCGCTGATCACGGCCTCGATCCTCTCGAAGAAGCTGGCGGCCGGGCTGGCCGGGCTCGTGATGGACGTCAAGGCGGGTTCGGGGGCGTTCATGACGACCGATGCCGACGCCCGCGCCCTCGCCACGAGCATCGTCGGGGTGGCAACCGGCGCTGGCTGCCCGACCACGGCCTTGCTGACGGACATGGACCAGGTGCTGGGGCGGTCGGCCGGCAACGGCGTCGAGACGCGCGAGGCGGTCGCCTACCTCGCCGGCGGATGGGCCGCCGAGCCGCGCCAGCACGCGGTCACGCTGGCGCTGTGCGCTGAGCTTCTCGTCATCGGGGGCCTGTTCGCGTCGGTCGACACAGCCCGGGTGGCCTGCGAGCGGGCGCTCGCCTCGGGCGCCGCCGCCGAGCGGTTCGGGCGGATGGTGGCGGCTCTCGGCGGCCCGGCCGATCTGCTCGAGCGCCCGGATGCGTACCTCCCGCGGCCGGGTGTCGAGCGCGCGGTCCTCCCGCAGCGCCCCGGGATCGTGGCGACCATCGACGTGCGGCGGGCCGGCCTCGCGATCGTGGCCCTGGGCGGCGGACGCGTGCGCGCGGACCAGGCGATCGACCACGCCGTGGGCCTCGTCGACGTGGCCGGCCTGGGCGAGGCCGTCGGGCCGGACCGACCCCTCTGCCGCGTGCTCGCCCGGACGGAGGCGGCCGCGGAGGGCGCGGCGGAGGCGATCCGCGCCGCCTGGACGGTCGCCGACGAAGCGCCGGCCATCCGGCCGGTCATCCGCGAGCGCGTCACCTCGTAGCGCGCCGGAGGAACAGCACCTCGGAGCCGATCGGTCGGTAACCTGCGGCGAGCAGCGCGCGGAGCGACGAGGCGTTGCCCGGGGCTACCTGGGCGAACACGTACGCATCCTCGGGGATGAGCCGGCGCGCGGCGGCCGCGAGGCCCCGGCCGATGCCCCGCCCGCGCGCGGCCGGTTCGACCTCGAAGGCTGCCTCCCAGCGGCCGGCCAGCCCGCGCCCGACGACAAGGACGCCCCCGCCATCCCAGGTCGTCCACGCGCGCAGCTGGTCGCGGTAGGCGGCCGCCCGCCGGACGCGAGGGTGATCCGCCGTCGGCGGCACTGGCCGGACCGCGACCATCTCGTCGAGCGAGCCGCCGGGCGGGACGCCGGGCGCGGCAAGGACCACGTCCAGGGTCCCGGGACCGGCTCCGAGCGTTGCCCCGAGCCAGGCGAGGAACGGGGCCGACATTGGCGCGCCGAGGTCGAGCCCGTGTCCGTGGTCGCCCCCGTCAGGTGGAGCGAGGCGTGCGCGCAGTGCGCCGGGGTCCACGCTCGCCGCGATCACGTGATGGGCGGTGAAGCCCAGCACCGCGTCCACCCGGCCCGCCGGCGGATCGACCAGCGCGACGCTTCCGTCGGACGGCGGGAAGCGTCCCCGGGCGGCCTCCTCGAGCAGGACCCGCAGCCGGTGCTCGCGAAGCGGGTCGGGCGGCGTCACGGGGGCAGGTGCCGCCTCAGCGGGCGGCGCGGGCCCCAGCCGGCGCGACACCGGCCGCTTGCTCGCCGGTCGGCACCCGCGCGTTCGCGCGGTGCCAGGCGAGCCCGACGAGGCCAACGGCGATCGATCCGAGGCCGCCGAACGCGATCGCGGCGACCGGCCCGAACGCCGACGCGAGCCATCCGGCGAACAGCGCCCCGATCGGGGTCGAGCCGGCGAACACCGTCAGGTAGACGCTCATCACCCGGCCCCTGAGCTCGTCGGGCACCGTCGCCTGGATCGAGGTGTTCGCCGACGCGGCCATGAAGATCGCCCCGAAGCCCGCGATGGCGAGGGCCACCAGCGCGACGGCGTAGGTCGGGACGAGCGCCGCGAGCGTGAGGCCGGCGCCCAGGATGATGGCGCCGATCGGGATCCACCACGGGTTCGGGTGGCGGCGGGTCGCCAGGAACAGCGCCGCCGTGATCGCCCCGACGCCCGTCGCGGTCATCAGGAACCCGAAGTCTGCCGCGCCGCCCTCGATCGTCTGCTTGGCGAACGGCGGGATCGTGACCTGGAAGTTCATCGCGATCGTCGAGCACAGGCCGACGACGGTGGTGGCCATGAGCACCATCGGGACGCGCCGGACGTACCGCAGCCCCTCGCCGATGCTGCCGAACACCTCGCCGGCCGAGCGCGGCCGTCGCATGGCGGGCGGGCTGTGGAGCTCTGCGTCACGCATCAGGAGAAGGCCGGCGATGACAGCCAGGAAGCTCGCGGCGTTGATGTAGAACGCGCTCGAGATGTCGAACGCGGCGATCGTGATCCCGGCGACCGCCGGGCCGACGACGCGCGCGGCGTTGAACAGGGCCGAGTTGAGGGCGACCGCGTTGACGACGTCATCGCGCCCGACCATCTCCACGGCGAACGCCTGGCGGACCGGCATCTCGATCGCGTTGGCGATCCCGAACAGCACCGCGAGCACCAGGATCATCCAGACCTGGACGACGTGGGCACCCGAGAGGATGCCCAGCACGAGGGCCAGGACGGCGAGCGTGGACTCCATCACGATCAGCGTCGGGCGCTTGGGCAGCGCGTCCGCGATGAGGCCGCCGAAGAGCCCGAAGAGGAGCACCGGTGTCCACTGGGCAGCGGCCACGACGCCCAGGATCAGCGGGTCGTTGGTGAGCGTCAGGACGAGCCAGGCCTGGGCCACGGCCTGCATCCACGAGCCGACCAGCGAGACGGCCTGGCCGCCGAAGAAGAGGCGGAAGTTGCGGTGGCGGAATGCGCGCACCGCCGGCGAGGACGCGATCGCCCGAATGGTCACGGCCCGGCCTCCGGGTGGGGCGCCCCCGGCTCGTGCACGGCAGGGCCACCGTCGAGCTCCGCCAGGTGGGCGCGCAGATGCTCGAGGCGGGTTGTCGTGGCATCGATCATCTCGCGCAGGCGGGCCGACTTGGCTTCGAGCGACCCGACCTGGCGATCGAGCCGGGCGATCAGGCCGCGCAGGATGGCCTCCTTCTCCGCCGCGTCGCCGGCAGCCCGGAAGCGGGCCCGATCGCGGATCCGGGCGTCCTCGTCCTCGAGCAGGCGGCCGATCTCGGCGAGCGAGAAGCCCGCGTCGTCGCGCAGCTCGTGGATCGACCGCAGGCGCTCCACGTCCGACGCGTCGTAGAGGCGGTACGAGCCGACGGACCGGGCCGCCGGCCGCAGGAGGCCGACCTCCTCGTAGTAGCGGATCGAGCGTGTCGTCAGCCCGGTCTCCTCGGCGACCTCCTGGATCCGGAGCAGGCGGGGCGCCGCCTCAATCGCGGTATCCGGGGCCACCGCTTCACGGCCCGCTGTGTCGCCGGCCAGTGCCCTGCCGGGCGCGGCCACGGACCCGCCGGGTGCGTCGTCGCCCGGGGCTTCGCCGGCCGCGGCCACGGACCCGCCCGGGGCGGCTTCGGCGGCGAGCGCAGGCGCGAGCTGGGCGACGAGATCTGGCATGCTCCGATTCTGCCACAACCTTGACGTTCACGTAAAGGTTAGCCTCGGCCGGGCGTACGGCTCGGAGCCCCCGCGCCCGGGAGCCGCATGAGGCGCCGATGGTCAGGCCTGCACTGACCGATCGACGCCCACCCTGTTCCTTGTGGAACAGTCCGAAACCCCTAGACATGCTCGCGGCTGAGAGCCGATACTCCGCGGTATGGTGGCATCGCACGGAACCCCCGGCGCACGCCTCCGCGTGGGCCAGGCGGCCGAGATGCTCGGCGTGTCGATCGAGACCCTGCGCCGCTGGGAGACCGAGGGCCGGCTCCGGATGGAGCGCTCGGAGGGCGGCCAGCGGCTGGTCGACATCGACGAGATCAGCCGCCTGCTCGACGAGCGCCGCAAGGTCGCGACCGATCGACCGATCGTCGCCCAGTCCGCCCGCAACCGGTTTCCCGGGCATCGTCACCCGCATCGAGAAGGATCGAGTGGCGGCCGTCGTCGAGGTCATCGCAGGACCCCATCGGCTGGTCAGCCTCATGACCGCGGAGGCGGTCGACGAGCTCGATCTCAAGGTCGGCGACGAGGCGGTCTGCGTCGTGAAGGCCACCAACGTCATCGTCGAGATCCCGTCCGCACGGGAGTCGCGCGCGTGAGGTCCCGGCTTCTGGTCGCCTTCGCGGCGGTCGCGCTCGGCCTCGCCGCCTGTTCGAGCGCCGGCACGTCGCCGACGGCGACTGCCGCGGCGTTCGGCCCCGTCGGCCGGTCCGCCGGCCGCGAGCGGTCGGCGGGCTGACGATCTACGGAGCCGCGTCGCTGAAGGGCGCCCTGGACAAGGCGAAGGCGGCCTACGAGGCGGCGCACCCGGGTACGACCTGACGATCTCGACCGACTCCTCGGCCGCCCTCGAGACCCAGATCGAGCAGGGCGCGCCGGCGGACGTCTTCCTGTCCGCCGACACGACGAACCCCGGGAAGCTCGTCGACAAGGGCCTGGCTGAGGGCGCCGCGGTTGCGTTCGCCGGCAACAAGCTCACGATCGTCGTGCCGATCGGCGAACCCGGCCGGGATCAGCGTCGCCCATGGACCTCGGGAAGCCCGGCGTCAAGGTGATCGCGGCGGGCGACGAGGTGCCGATCACGAAGTACGCGACGCAGCTCGTGGAGAAACCTCGCGAAGCAGGTCGGCTATCCCGCCGACTTCGTCGCGAAGTACGCCGCCAACATCGTGTCCAGGGAGGACAACGTCAAGGCGCTCATCGCCAAGCTCGAGCTCGGGGAGGGCGACGCCGGGCATCGTCTACGTGACCGACGCGAAGGCGTCCGGCAAGGTCAGGACGATCGACGTGCCCGACGCCGCCAACGTGCCGGCGACCTATGACGGCGTCGTCGTCAAGGCCTCCCGGAACGCGGCTGCGGCGAAGGCCTTCCTCGACTGGTTCGCCGGGCCCGACGGCCAGGCGATCCTCGCAGGGTCTCGGCTTCCTGCCGCCGTCGTCGTGATCGAGCGCATCTCGACGAGCCCGACCGGGGGTTCCGGCACGGCGGCAGGTCAGGCCAGGCCCGCGGTCGCGCGTTCCGGGCGCTGGGGCGAACGCTCGGTCGCGGCGCTGGCAGCGCTGTTCGCGCTGTTCCTCGCGCTTCCCGTCGTCGCGCTCGTCGGGACGGGCGATCCTCGATGGATCGCTCCGGGTCGCCCTGGCGTCGCCGGCCGTCCTCGAGGCGCTCTGGCTGAGCCTCGTCACGACCGCGATCAGCCTGGTCGTCACGGTGGGCCTCGGGCTGCCGCTCGCGATCGTGCTCGCGCGACGGACGGTTCCGGGGCAAGGGCCTGGTCGAGGCGATCGTGGACCTCCCGATCGTGCTGCCGCCGTCGGTGGCCGGCCTTGCGCTGCTCCTCGTCTTCGGTCGCCGCGGGCTGCTCGGTGCGCCGTTCGAGCTCCTCGGCGTCTCGGTGCCGTTCACGACGGTGGCGGTGATCCTGGCCCAGATCTTCGTCTCGGCGCCCTTCTTCGTCCGCTCGGCGCGGACCGGGATCGCCGGCGTCGATCGCGACCTCGAGGACGCGGCCCGCGTGGACGGCGCATCGGAGCGGCAGCTCTTCCGCTCGATCACGGTGCCGCTCGCCAGCGCCGCGCTCGCGGCCGGCCTGGTCATGAGCTGGGCGCGCGCGCTGGGCGAGTTCGGGGCGACGATCATGTTCGCGGGCAACGTCGAGGGCCGGACGCAGACGCTGCCGCTCGTCGTGTACGCCGAGTTCCAGGGCGGCGATCTCGACGCAGTCGATCGCCGCGGCGGCGATCCTCGTGCTCGCCGCGTTCGGGGTGCTCGTGGCCGTGCGCGTCTTCCACTGGGGCAGGGTGCTGGACGTGCGAGGGATCTCGTGACGCCCGGCGCCCCGACCGATCGTGGGCCACGTGGCACCATTCCTGCGATGGCGGGCGAGCGCGACACAAGTCCCACACCCAGGTCGGCCGACGAGATCCGGGCGATCTGGGTCACCGAGCCGCCGCGCCTCGGCGGCCCCGTCCATCTCGCCGACCCCGATCCTGCCTGGCCCGGGCTCTTCCGGCGCGAGGACGCCCGCATCCGCGCGATCCTCGGGCCGACCGTCATCCGGCTCGAGCACACCGGCTCGACCTCGGTGCCTGGGCTCGCGGCCAAGCCGATCATCGACATGCTCCTCGTGGTGCCCGACGCCGCGGACGAGACGGCCTACGTGGCGCCGCTCGAGGCGGCTGGCTACCGGCTCGTCATCCGCGAGCCCGAGTGGCACCAGCACCGCGTCCTCAAGGGCCCCGACACGAATGTCAACCTCCACGTCCTCCCGGACGGGAGCCCCGAGATCGAGCGCGTCCTCGTGTTCCGCGACTGGCTCCGGAGCCACCCGGAGGATCGTGCGAGCTACGAGCGGACCAAGCGCGAGCTGGCGGCCCGGGATTGGGAATACATCCAGAACTACGCCGACGCCAAGACCGCGATCGTCGAGGCGACCATCGCGCGGGCGCTGGCGGATCGCGCCGAGCCGCCTGGGTAGATCCACCGCGCTGGGCCACGCGACGGCCGCAAGGCGGTGCCGCGCGGCGCGAACACGACCGGCGCCAGACGACCCGCGGCGCGAAGACGACCCGCGGCGCGCGGCGACGGGTCGTGTCCCCAGACTGGTGCACCAGCGGGGCCGTGGCGCCGACGGTCACCGAGGGTCGTGCCCGGGCCGAACCGCGCGACGATCTGATCAGATGTCGCCTGTAATGGCGCTATCGCAGGTCGGCGCCGGCCAGGGGACGCGCTTCACGCTCTGGCCCACCCTCGGCCACGCTCGGGCCACCTTCAGCCACGCTCGGAAAGCCCGGTCAAGTGCCACCGGGACGCCTGCTGGTCGGACTCGCCGCGCCGGACGTGCGTTTGTGCCAGCCACACCGACAGGTGATCAAGTCGCCGGGCAGGAAGACGAGCTGCAGGCCGGCCGCCGCTTCTGCCCGAGACCATGGCGCTCAACGACGCCACTTCCACGCCCGAGGAGGTGATCCCGACGCGGCTGCATGCGAGCCGAAGCTCAGGCGCGAGGACGACGCGCGGGCACACCACGCGTCGGGACCCGACCCGGCGACGCCGCGCTCGGCCAGCCCGGCGCCGCCGGAACCCGTGCCGCCCGAACCGTGCCGCCGAACCGGCCGCCGACTCGAGACGCGCCGACGGCCGCGGCCGACGGCCGACGGCCCGGCCGCACGTTGCCGATCGCCCGGCAGGCGTGCCGAACGGCAACCGAACCACTCCCCGACCGGTACCACATCTCGCGTGCCCGCTTGGTATCGTCCGCGAACCCTGCGCAGCAAGGATCCCGCCATGGCCAATTCGCGCACGCTGTACGAGCCGTCGTTCGAGCACGATTCGTGCGGCTTCGGGTTCGTCTGCGACGTCGCCGGCCGGCCCTCCCATCGGATCGTGCGCGACGCCCTGACGGTGCTCGTCAACCTCGAGCATCGCGGCGCGAGCGGATCCGAGAAGAACACCGGCGACGGGGCCGGGATCCTCCTCCAGGTCCCCCACGCCTTCCTCGCCGGGGCCGCCGCCGTGGAAGGCCTCGACCTGCCGGCCGCGGGCTTCGGCGTCGGCATGGTCTTCCTGCCCCGCGACGAGCCCAGCCGGGCCTGGTGCGTGGCGTCGCTCGAGAAGGTCCTGACCGACGAGGGCCTGGCCCTCCTCGGCTGGCGCGACGTCCCGACCGACCCGACGGGCCTCGGCGAGACCGCCCGCGCGAGCCAGCCCGTCATCCGCCAGGTCTTCATCGGCCGGCCTGCCGACGTTCCTGCCGGCGCGGAGGGCGACCTCGCCTTCGACCGGCGCCTGTTCGTCGCCCGGCGCCTCGTCGAGAAGGCCGTGTCGCGGTCCGCCCTTCCGGGCCGCGACGCCTTCTACGTCGCGTCGTGCTCGTGTCGCACGATCGTCTACAAGGGGATGCTCAACGCGTCCCAGCTGCTCACCTTCTACCCCGACATCGTCGACCCGCGGATCGAGAGCGCGATCGGGATGGTCCACTCGCGGTTCTCCACGAACACCTTCCCGTCCTGGGCCCGGGCCCATCCCTACCGGTTCATCTCCCACAACGGCGAGATCAACACGCTGCGGGGCAACGTCAACTGGTTCCACGCCCGCCAGTCGATGTTCTCGTCGTCGCTCTTCGGCGACGACCTCACCAAGGTCCTGCCCGTCGTCGACGGCGAGGGCTCCGACTCGGCGATCCTCGACAACGTCCTCGAGCTGCTGCACCTCGCCGGCCGCTCGGTCGCCCACGGCATGATGATGATGGTGCCCGAGCCGTGGTCGCGCCACGAGTCGATGTCGGCGGCGCGGCGGGCGTTCTACGAGTACCACGCCTGCCTGATGGAGCCGTGGGACGGCCCCGCCTCGATCGCGTTCACCGACGGCGTCCGGGTCGGGGCCACGCTCGACCGCAACGGCCTGCGCCCGGCCCGCTACTACGTCACCCGGGATGGCCGGGTCGTGATGGCCTCGGAAGCCGGCGTGCTCGACATCCCGCCCGCCGAGATCGTCGCCAAGGGCCGCCTCAAGCCGGGCCGGATGTTCCTCGTCGACACCGCCGAGGGCCGGATCGTCTCGGACGACGAGCTGAAGGACACGATGGCGGCGGCGGCACCCTACGCCGAATGGAACCGCCGCTGGCTCGTCGGCATCGACGACCTGCCCCATCCGCCCCAGGTCATCGAGCCCGATCACGAGACCGTGCTGCGGCGCCAGGAGGTGTTCGGCTACACCGCCGAGGACGTCCGCCTGATCGTCAACCCGATGGCCACCACGGGGACCGATCCGGTCGGCTCGATGGGCAACGACGCGCCGCTGGCCGTGCTCTCGGAGCGGCCGCAGCTCCTCTACAGCTACTTCAAGCAGCTCTTCGCGCAGGTCACGAACCCGCCGGTCGACGCGATCCGCGAAGAGATCATCATGGCGACCGAGACCTCGATCGGGCCGGAGGACAACCTCCTCGAGCCGACGCCGCGGGCGGCCCTCCAGCTGGCGCTCCCCTCGCCGATCCTCTCGAACGCCGACCTCGAGAAGATCCGCGCCCTCGACGGCGGCCCCGACGCGCATGCCTTCCGCTCGATCACGCTGCCGATCCTGTTCAAGGTCGGCGAGAACGGCCTGGGCCTCCGGCGGGCCATCGAGGACGTCCGCCAGCGCGCCTCCGAGGCGATCGCCGAGGGCCACAACCTGATCATCCTCTCCGACCGCGGCCACGACGAGACTGCGGCCCCGATCCCGGCGCTCCTCGCGGTCTCGGCGGTCCACCACCACCTCGTGCGGACAGGGACGCGCACGCGGGTCGGCCTCGTCCTGGAGTCCGGGGAGCCTCGCGAGGCACACCACTTCTGCCTGCTGATCGGGTTCGGCGCGAGCGCGATCAACCCGTACCTCGCGTTCGAGACGATCGACGACCAGGTGCGCCTGGGCGTGATCGCCGGTCCGACGGCCGCCGCCGAGACCCGCTACCGCAAGGCGCTCGTCAAGGGCGTCATCAAGGCGATCAGCCGGATGGGCATCTCGACCGTCCAGAGCTATCACGGGGCGCAGGTCTTCGAGGCGATCGGCCTCAACCGCGACTTCATCGACGAGTATTTCACCTGGACCCCGACCCGCATCGGCGGGATCGGGATCGAGGTCGTCTCGCGCGAGGTCAAGCTCCGCCAGGACCGCGCCTATCCCCCGCGGCGGCCCGTGCGCCACCGCCAGCTCGGAACCGGTGGCCAGTACCAGTGGCGCTCCGACGGCGAGACGCACCTCTTCAACCCGCTGACCATCCACACCCTGCAGCGCGCCGTGCGCACGGGCAGCTACACCGCGTTCAAGGACTACACCAGCCTCGTCGACGACCAGTCGGCCCGGCTCGCCACGCTCCGCGGGCTGATGGAGCTGCGGCCCGCCCTGCGGCCCGTCGCGCTCGACGAGGTCGAGCCGGTCGAATCGATCGTCCGGCGGTTCAAGACCGGCGCGATGAGCTATGGCTCGATCTCGAGCGAGGCCCACGAGGCGCTCGCGATCGCCATGAACCGCCTGGGGGGCAAGTCCAACACGGGCGAGGGCGGCGAGGACCCGGCCCGCTACGAGCCGCTTGCGAACGGCGATTCACGGAACTCGGCGATCAAGCAGGTCGCCAGCGGCCGCTTCGGGGTGACGAGCGAGTACCTCGTCAACGCCCGCGAGCTGCAGATCAAGATGGCCCAGGGCGCCAAGCCAGGCGAGGGGGGCCAGCTTCCAGGCTCCAAGGTCTACCCGTGGATCGCCAAGGTCCGCCACTCGACGCCCGGGGTCGGCCTGATCAGCCCGCCCCCGCATCACGACATCTACTCGATCGAGGACCTCGCCGAGCTGATCCACGACCTCAAGAACGCCAACCACGAGGCGCGGATCAGCGTCAAGCTCGTCGCCGAGGTGGGCGTCGGGACGATCGCAGCGGGCGTCGCGAAAGCCCATGCCGACGTCGTCCTGATCTCCGGCCACGACGGCGGCACCGGCGCCTCGCCGCTCACCTCGATCATGCATGCCGGGGTCCCGTGGGAGCTCGGCCTCGCCGAGGCGCACCAGGTCCTGCTGATGAACGACCTCCGCTCGAGGATCGTCGTCGAGGTCGACGGCCAGCTCAAGACCGGGCGCGACGTCGTCGTCGGGGCCCTGCTCGGCGCCGAGGAGTTCGGGTTCGCCACGGCGCCCCTGGTGGCGCTCGGCTGCGTGATGATGCGGGCCTGCCATCTCAACACCTGCCCGGTCGGCGTGGCGACGCAGGATCCCGAGCTGCGCAAGCGGTTCGCGGGCGACCCCGAGCACGTCGTCAACTTCATGACGTTCATCGCCCGCGAGGTCCGCGAGCACATGGCGCGCCTCGGCTTCCGGACGGTCGACGAGATGGTCGGGCGGTCCGACCGCCTCGAGATGCGCCCGGCGATCGACCACTGGAAGGCGCGCAGCCTGGACTTCAGCCGGATCCTCGCCCAGCCCAGCGTGCCCGCGAGCTACGGGCGGACGCGGACGCAGGCGCAGGAGCACGGCGTCGAGGATTCGCTGGACGCGACCACGCTCCTGGACCTCTGCCGGCCGGCCCTCGAGGACGGGCACGAGGTGCGCGCCACGCTCCCGATCCGCAACGTCAACCGCGTCGTCGGGACGATGCTCGGCTCGGAGGTCACCCGCCGCTGGGGCCGGGCCGGCCTGCCCGACGGCACGATCCGGCTCCACTTCCAGGGCTCCGCCGGCCAGAGCTTCGGGTCGTTCATCCCGGCCGGGATCACGCTCCTCCTCGAGGGCGACGCGAACGACTACCTCGGGAAGGGGCTCTCGGGGGGGCGCCTGGCCCTCTTCCCGCCGGCTGACGCTCCGTTCACGGCGCACGAGAACGTGATCACGGGCAACGTCGCCCTGTACGGGGCGACGTCGGGCGAGGCGTTCATCCGGGGCGTCGCGGGCGAGCGGTTCGCGGTCCGCAATTCGGGCGCGACCGCGGTCGTGGAGGGCGTCGGCGACCATGGCTGCGAGTACATGACCGGCGGCCAGGTCGTGATCCTCGGCCCCACCGGGCGCAACTTCGCCGCCGGCATGAGCGGGGGGATCGCCTACGTGCTCGACGAGAGCGGCGGCTTCCGGACCGTCTGCAACCCCGAGATGGTCACCCTCGAGCCGCTCGCCGACGCCCCGCCGGGCGAGATCGCCGCGCTGCGCGACCTGATCGCCTGCCACGTCGAGTGGACGTGCAGCGAGCGGGCGGCCGCCCTCCTCGCGGACTGGCCGGCGACCGTCGAACGGTTCGTGCGGGTGGTCCCCAACGACTACCGGCGCGTGCTCGGGGCGCTCGCCCGGATGCGCGAGGCGGGCCTGGGTGAGGACGAGGCGCAGATGGCCGCCTTCGAGGAGAACGCCCGCGACCTCGCCCGGGTGGGAGGCTCGTAGGGTGGGCAAGCCGACCGGCTTCCTTGAGTTCGGGCGCGAGGCCCTGGCGAACCGGCCGCCCCTGGAGAGGATCCGCGACTGGAACGAGGGCCACCCGGCGCTCGGGCCCAGCGTGCTCACCGAGCAGGCGGCCCGCTGCATGGACTGCGGGATCCCGTTCTGCCACACGGGCGTGCTGATCTCCGGGATGGCATCCGGCTGCCCGATCAACAACCTGATCCCGGAGTGGAACGACCTGGTCTATCGCGGCCAGTGGGAGGAGGCCAGCATCCGCCTCCACCGCACGAACAACTTCCCGGAGTTCACCGGCCGGGTCTGCCCGGCGCCCTGCGAGGGCTCGTGCACGGTCGCGATCAACGGCGACCCGGTCGCGATCAAGACGATCGAGCAGGAGATCGCCGACCGCGCCTGGGACAACGGCTGGATCACGCCGCAGCCGCCGCTTGCCCGCACCGGATATGCCGTCGCGGTCGTCGGCAGCGGCCCGGCAGGTCTCGCCGCGGCGGCCCAGCTCAACCACGCCGGCCACCTCGTCACGGTCTTCGAGCGCCAGGACCGTGTCGGCGGCCTGCTGATGTACGGCATCCCGAACATGAAGCTCGACAAGGCGGTCGTGTCGCGCCGGGTCAGCCTGCTCGGCGAGGAGGGCGTCCGCTTCGTAACCGGCGTCTCGGTCGGAGCGGACATCCCCGCCGAGCAGCTCCTCGCCGAGTTCGACGCCGTGGTGATCGCGACGGGCGCGACCGTCGCCCGCGATCTCGGCGTGACCGGCCGCGAGCTGGGCGGGATCCACCTCGCGATGAACTTCCTGCGCGGCAACACCCGGCGCCTGCTCGACGGCGACCTCGACGTCCCACCCCCGATCGACGCGGCCGGCAAGGACGTGGTGGTCGTTGGTGGCGGCGACACCGGGACCGACTGCGTCGGCACGGCGATCCGGCAGGGTGCGCGCAGCGTTCGCCAGCTGGAGATCCTGCCGCGGCCGCCAGACGCGCGAGCCCCAGACAACCCATGGCCCGAGTGGCCCAAGGTCTACCGCGAGGACTACGGGCAGGAGGAGGCCCACGCCCTGTGGGGCGAGGACCCGCGCCGCTACACCACGACCACACGCCGGTTCATCGGCCTCAACGAGCGCGTCACGGGGATGGAGATCTCCGACATCGAGTGGGCGCGCTCGCCGGAGGGCCGCTTCGAGATGCAGGAGGTGCCCGGGACGTCGCAGATCATCCCGGCGGATCTCGTGCTCCTGGCGCTCGGCTTCACCGGGCCCGAGCCGGGGCTGCCGAACGCGTTCGGCTGCGAGCTCGACGCGCGCGGCAACGTGCGCACGGGGGTCGACAAGATGACCTCGGTGCCGGGGGTCTTCGCAGCCGGCGACTGTTCGCGCGGCCAGTCGCTGGTGGTCTGGGCGATCCGCGAGGGACGCCTGGCGGCCCGCGGGATCGACCGGTTCCTGATGCGGGGCGAGACGACGCTGCCGGGCTGACGGGGTTCTCTACCTGTGCGCGGCCTGCGGCGACCGCTCGACGCCGCCACGCACGAGCTGATCCTGCGCGACCCGGCCGGCACGGAACGCGGGCCCCGGCCGGTCGGCCTTCGCTGACCCACCGATGAGAAGCCGACTGGCCGCCCGCTACGACGACTGCCGGCAGCTCACCGGAGGGCGTTCCCGTCCGAGGTGAGATCCGACGCCGCCACCACGAGGCGGACGCCGGTGTTCGGCTGGCCGCGGTCGTCGAAGTAGCCGAACACCAGCCCGCCGTGCGGTCCGGCGATCGTGAAATCCCACGCGGCGCTAGCCGGGACTTCGATCGAGTAGCCATGACTGGTCGCGTACATGCGGCCGTCGATGACGACCGACGAAGGGTCGGCCGGCGTGAAGCCGATGTAGTAGCGCTGGCCGTCGAAGGTGGTGGTCGTCGGAGCGCCGCGGGCGAGGGCCGCGAGCGATGCCACGGCGGTCGGGGTCGGCCCCGGTGCGCTCCGGGGCCACACGGCGAAGACCGCGACGGCCAGCATCGCGGCGGCCAGCAGGAGGACCGCGATCCGCCCGGTGGCCCGGCTGCGGCTCCCGGCGGCGGCCCGTGCGCGCGCTGCCTCGACGACCTCGTCGTGGCGCGCGGCCTCCTGCTCGTCGTAGAGCGCACTCACGGCCACGATGCCGGGGCCCTTGATCGGCGTGATCGGGCGGTACGGCATGGGTTGGTCCCCCATCGTCTGACTTCTCCGGCGCGGCTGCCGGGCCAAGGGCGAGCGGACCCTGGCGTTGCCGGGCAACGACCGCCCGGCGCTCGTGCATCAAGGATCGGCTGGCGACTGAGCCTGTCAAGGGCCGGGGGGCGCCATCCCGCCAGCAGGGCCGGACTCTTGGTGTCTCGGGTCGATCCCTGCGCCGCTACGCCGCGGCCGCCAGCGGCATCCGGCGCCCGGCCGACCCGGCGACGAGGACGGCCCCGCCGCACGCGATCGAGAAGATGCCCGCACCCAGCATCCCGATCCCCAGGCCGGCCGACTCCGAGATGAAGCCCATGAGCGGCGGGTAGATCGTCGAGCCGAGGACGGCAGCCGCGGAGAGCAGCCCACTGACCAGGCTCGCCCGGTTCGGGTAGAACGAGCCCGCGATCGACATGATCATCGGGTAGATCGGCCCGGAGGCGAAGCCGGCGGCGGCGAACAGGGCGATCCGGGCCGGCAGCCACGGCGTGACCACGGCAGCCAGGATCAGCACGCCGGCGGCGAACGCGCACGTCGTCGCGAACCGGACGGCGCCCATCCGGTCGGCGACGAACGACGACACGAAGCGCCCGAGGGTGAGGCCGGCCCAGAACAGCGACAGGGCGAGGGTGGCGGTCTCGAGCGTGGCCTCGTCGAGGTACCGCACGAGCCAGCTCGAGACGCCCATCTCGGACGGGACGTAGCAGCCGATGGCGATCGCGAGGGCGATCAGCGGGAATGGCAGCCGCTGCCGGAGCGGGACACGGGTCGCCGGTCGCGAGCCGGCAGGTCGTGCTGCGCGGACGTGGCGTCCGTGCGGGAGGTCGCTGGCGAGCAGCACCGCGGCGATCACGGCGGCGCCGATGGCGGTCGCCACGAGCAGCAGTCGCCACGCGACGCCGGCGTTGACGAGCTGGCCGATCACGAGCGGGGCGAGCAGCGCGCCAATGCTGAAGAAGAGGTGGAGGCGGTTGAGGGCGCCACTCCGGCGATCAGCGAAGAGGTCCATGAACAGGGCGTTGACGCCCGCGTCGATCACGCCGGCGCCGAGCCCGAGGGTCACGTATCCGACGACGAAGAGCGGCCACGCCGGGGCTCCGGCGGCCACGCCCAGGCCGGCGGCCATCGCGACCGCGCCCGCCGGGAGGACGAGCCTCCGCCCGGCGCGGTCGGTGACGAACCCGCTCGCGAGCGAACCGGCGACGTAGAGCAGGGAGTAGACGAGGTACAGCGCCCCGATGCCGGCGTCGCGCTGCCCGAAGTCGGCCTCGACCTGGCGAACCAGCGACGGGACGAGCAGGCTCGCCCAGCCGATGAGGAGGAAGCTGGCGAAGCCGGTCAGGACCAGCCGGCGGCCCGGCTCGGAGACGATCGTCGGGAGCCCCGGCGCGGCCGGAACAGGAGCGGTCACGATCACCTCGGCTCGATGGGCGGTGCTGTCGCCGGCTGCCGCGCCCGTGCCGCGCGTCCGGCCCACCGGATCGACGAGCGTGCGCCGCCGGGCGATGGATCGCGTGGTCGTCGGGTTCGTCGTGTGGGCGCGCGTCCCGGCACCCCGATCATACCCATCGCACGGGCCCCGGGGCGGCGGCGGGCGGTCGGCGCGCCTGCCGCTCGGACGCACGCCACCGCGCCGGGAGGCGGCGCGCCACCCCGCGGGCGGCGCACAATGCTGCCGGAGGTTGTCATGGTGGACAGGCGACACGGCGGCTGGCTCGGCGCGACCGCGATCATCGGGGCGATCCTGCTCGTCGGCTGCGCCGCAGGCGCCACCCCGGCCCCCACGCCCGTCGCGACGTCGACGGCGCCGGCCCAGATGGCGACCGCCACCCCGCCGGCCACGCCGCCTGCAACCCCCGGGCCCACGCCGCCGCCGGCGGCCACGCCGACGCCGGACCCAACACCCGCGCCGACGCCGGACCCAACACCCGCGCCGACGGCGACCCCCGCGCCGACCCCGAGCCTCCCCGCGGCGCTCGTCCTCTCGCCGAAGGGGCTCGGCGACGCGAAGCTCGGTGACGAGCCCGCAGCCGTGATCGAAGCGATCTCGGCCGTCCTCGGCAGGCCGAGCCTCGACGGCGACTGGGAGCCGAGCTTCTCGACCTACGGGACGTGCCCGGGCACCGAGATCCGGCCGGTCGGCTGGGGGCCGCTCCTCCTCCTCTTCACCGACGGGCCCTCGGCCTTCGCGAAGACAGCGCGGCCGCACCTCTTCGAGATCCGCTACGCCGACCAGTATGCCGGTGAGGTGCACACCAGCCTGCCCATCCCGGTGACGACGCAGCTCGGGATCACGCTCGGATCCACCAAGGCCGACATCAAGGCGGCCTACGGCAAGAACGTGGCGTTCGACCCCGAGAACGTGGCCTACCCGCCGGCGTTCCATGTCGGAGCGCTGGGCCCGGGCGGGGTCTACGGCTTCCTCGACGAGACGAACGACGCGGCCAGGGTGACCGAGCTCGGAGCGGGTCAACCCTGCGGCTATTAGGCTTCGCGACCCAGCGTGGAGCTCGGCCGCCAACGACCGCGGCCGCACAGGCGAGGAGTCCGCCATGCCCGAGGCAGCCGACCTGTTCAGGGCGATCGACGCCGGCGACGCGGTGGCGATCGAGGGCATCGTCGCCGACGCCCCGGCGCTCGCCGCAGCGGTGGGCTCCGACGGCGTGTCCGCGGTCCTGAAGGCGTGCTATGCGTGGCGGTTCGAGATTGCCGCACGGCTCGGATCGGCGAAGGCGGATCTGGGCGGGCTGGACCTGCTGGAGGCAGCAGCGCTGGGGCGGGTCGACGACATCCAGGCAATCGTCGGTCGTGATCCGGAGGCGATCCGGGCCTGGTCGGCCGACGGATTCACCGCCCTCCACTACGCCGCGTACTTCGGGGGAGCGGCCGCGACGCGGACCCTGCTCGACCTGGGGGCCCCGATCGACGCGCTGACCCGCAACCCGATGGCGGTGCTGCCATCGCACTCGGCCGGGGCGGGTCGCCACGCGGAGGTCGTGCTCCTCCTCGTCGACGCGGGAACGCCCGTCGACGCCACGAGCCACGGCGGCTTCACGGTCCTCCACGAGGCCGCCCAGAACGGCGACGAAGCGCTCGTCGACGCGCTCCTCGCCCGCGGCGCGGCGGCAGGCCGCCGGACCGACGACGGCCGCTCGGCGGCCGACCTTGCCGCGGCGGCCGGTCATGCGGCGCTCGCAGACCGGCTGAAGGAGGCGGAGCGGTGACGATCGAGGGAGGCGGCCCGGACCTGCCGCGGGTGACGCGCGTCGCCGCCTACGCCATCGCCGACGACCCGGCCGGCAGGCTCCTGCTCTGCCGGCTGGCCCCCGGGCAGCCGGCGGCCGGGAAGTGGACGCTGCCCGGCGGCGGCCTCGACTTCGGCGAGGACCCGGAGGCCGGCGTCCTGCGCGAGCTTGCCGAGGAGACGGGCCTCGGCGGACGCGTGGCCGACATCGCGGGCGTCACGAGCCGCGTCGTCCGCTCCCGGCGCGCGGGCTCGGACGTCGAGCTGCACGCGATCGGCATCTGCTTCCGGGTGGCGGTGGCGGGAGGCGAGCTGCGCGACGAGACCGACGGCTCGACCGACCGCTGCGGCTGGTTCGCGCCGGCCGAGATCGCGGGGGGCCTGCCCCACACGCACCTCGTCGCGTCGGCGCTCGGGTTCCTGGCCCGGCGCGGCTGACGCGCGCCGGGTTCCCGCTACGTGGACCGGCGGCGAGACCGGCGGCGGGGCGCCGCCGGCGCATGCTCTGGCGGGGCCGGCGCAGGTTCCGGTGCCCCGGGGGCGCGTGCCGGCTCGCCAGCGGCGCCTGCTCCCGTGCGGCGGCGCCGGGCGGCCCGTGCCGCGGGCACGCTCGCAGCCCCGCCGTCGGGCGCGGCAGCTGCACCGCCTTCCACGGCATCGACGATGCCGACGACGACCGTCCTGATCGGTGCTCCGGGCGCGG
Organism: uncultured Chloroflexia bacterium; assembly: GCA_963809375.1. Classification (GTDB taxonomy): domain Bacteria; phylum Chloroflexota; class Limnocylindria; order Limnocylindrales; family CSP1-4; genus CTSoil-043. The sequence continues at coordinate 53,086 of CAWEJO010000007.1, read as the reverse complement.
CCAGCACCTGGCGGGCCCCGTTGCCTTCGTCGAGCAGCAGGACCATCTCGCCCGCGCCGGCGCCGACCGAATCGACCGCGATCGTGTAACCGCCGGCCGGCTTGCCGGCCGGGTCCAGGAGGTCACACAGGAGCAGGGTCCGGCCATTGAACGCGGGCGCGCTGATCGTGGAGACGACGGTGCCGACGACGCGCGCGAGCTTCACGGCTCGTCGCCCGCCAGCGGCGTGACCGCGTCCACGATGCCGACGATCGCGTGGTCGACCGGCACGAACGGGTCCGGCATCGCCTGGGCCGCCTCGCGCGCGGCGACGAAGAAGACGAGCTCGCCCGGTCCGGCCATGTGGACCGCGTCCGCCGCGACGACCTGGCCGCCGACCGGCTGGAGCCGGCGATCGAGCGGCTGGATCAGGAGCAGCTTGATACCCTCGAGGCCAGGCGTCTTGACGCTGGCGACGACCGTCCCGGTGACCCGCGCGAGCTGCATCTCCCTACCCGCGGCCGCTCGGGGCCCTGGCCGTTCGCGCACCGGCAGCCGTTCGCCGACCCGGAGCCGCGCTCGCACCGCCGTCGCGGACCCGCGCGGCGAAGCGCGGATCGAGCGCCAGGTTGACCGCCATCTCGGCGTGCAGCAGGGGGATCACGCGGACGAGGACGCCCGCCATGCCGGCGAGGCGCCCGGCCGCGATCTCCACTGCCGCCTCGACATCCGCGACGGCGCCATCGAACAGCAGGTAGCCCTTCCCCCCGAGGTCGTCGGCGAGCCGGAGCTCGAGCAGCTGGACCGCCGCGCCCTTGAGCCCCGCGTCGGCCGCTTCGAGGATCGACGCGACCGTGCGCGTCTCGACGATCCCGAGCGCCTCGCCGGCGGGCTCGACGCGCCGGCCGCCGAGCGCGGCGACGAGGTCGGGGTGGACGTTCGGCAGGAAGACCACGTCGAGCACGCAGGCGCCGCCGACGTCGCGTCCCGCGGCCAGCGCCTCCTCCACGTCCCCCACGGAGCCGCCGACGAGGACGAGATAGCGACCCGGATGGACCGTGCCGGCCCGCAGCACGTCGATCGGGGCGCGCTTGGCCATCGCGTCGCCCGCCTCGATGCCGGCGGCGATCGAGTCGAGCTCCAGCAGCGCGAGGGCAGGCTCGACGGCGAGGGGAGCCATCGGTCAGACGATTCGCAGGGCGCCGACGACGGTGATCCGCCGCTCGCGCGAGAAGGTCCGCGGCCGGGTCAGGCCGTCGCCCGTCGGGCTGGCGATCGAGAACGAGGAGAAGCCCTCGCCGCCCACGCCGAGGCCGGCGAAGTTCGGGCCGTTGGTCACGAAGATGCTGCAGTTCATCGCCCGGGCCATCTTCGTGATCGTCTCGACGTTGGTCGAATGGATCGAGGCCGTGTGGCGGAAGCCATGCTCCATCCGGACCGCGAGGTCAATGGCCTGGTCGACCGTGCTCACGCGCACCACCGGCAGCACCGGCATCATCTGCTCGGTCCAGGCCAGGCTGTGATCGCGCGGCACGTCGGCCACCAGGAGCCGCGGCGCGGGCTCGGCCTGGACCCCGATCTCGGCCAGGATCTTCGCCGCGTCGCGGCCGATCCAGGCCGGATTGATCACGCCCGGCTTGCCGGGCTGCCCGAGCTCGCGGAAGATGACCCGCTCCAGGCGCCGCAGCTCGTGCTCCTTGAGCAGGTACGCGCCGGCCTGCGCCATCGCGCGAAGGAGCCGGTCGGCGATCGAATCGACGGCCAGGACGACCTTCTCGTCGGTGCACACGATGTTGTTGTCGAACGATGCGCCCCGCACGATGTCCCGCCCCGCGCGCTCGACGTCGGCGGTCTGGTCGACGACCGCGGGCGGATTGCCGGGCCCGGCGGTGACGGCCCGCTTGTCGGTCTTGAGGGCCTCGCGGACGACGCCGGGGCCGCCCGTCACGAGCAGCACCCGGACGCCCGGGTGATTCATGAGCGCGCGGGCGCTCTCGATCGTCGGATTGGCGACGCCGGTCACGACGTCGAGCGGGCCGCCGGCGCCGACGATCGCCCGGTTGATCAGCCGGATCGTCTCGGCCGAGCAGCGCCGCGCCGACGGGTGCGCGTTGAAGACGACGGCATTGCCGGCCGAGACGATGCTGATCGTGTTGTTGATGACCGTCGAGGTCGGGTTCGTCACCGGCGTGATGGCGGCGACGATGCCGAACGGGGCGAACTCGGTGGCCATCATCCCCTGGTCGCCGGTCACGGCCTCGGTCTCGAGGTCCTCCGGGCCGGGGGCCTTCGAGGCGACCGTCCGGTTCTTGACGATCTTGTCCTCGACCCGGCCGAGATGCGTCTCCTGGTGGGCCATCCGGGCGAGCTGCTCGGCATGGTCGAGCATCGAAGCCCGGATGGCCTCGATGATCGCCCGCCGCCGGTCGAGGCCCTGGCTCCCGAACGCCGCGAACGCCCGGGCGGCCGCCGCGACCGCCTCGTCGATGGTCGCGTGGATCCCGTCGCCGAGCTCGCCGGCCGCGGTGGCCTCGAGCTCCGCCTCGGCGCGCAGCCCCTGGCCGGGCCGCTCCTCGCCGGCGACGGCCAGCCGGCGCCGGACCCGCTCGATGATCTCCTGGACCTCGCGGTCCGTCGGCTCGTTCATGCCACTCCACGCTCCCGGCGACCTGCCGGGCGTCTCACTTGCGGTAGACCTCGCGGCCGCCGACCTCCCACTCGTCGACGATCGCCATCACGACGGCGTCGCACGGCCGGTCGCGGGTCGTCTCGGTCTGGCGGGCCGAGCTGCCCGTCGCGTAGAGGACGACCTCGCCGACCCCCGCCCCGACGGCATCCGCCGCGACGACGTAGCCGCCCGCCTCGTGGTTCTCGGCGTCGAGCTGGCGCACGACGAGGAGCGTCCAGCCCTCCATCAATGGCTCTTTGCGACTCGCGACCACCGTCCCGGTCACCCGTCCGAGGAGCATCTCGTCACCGCCTGCATGCGGCGAGCGGCGCGCGCCGGCCGGAGCCGGCGCGCCCGTCCCGCGTCCTAGGCCTTGCCGGACTCGGCCTTCGCCTCGTCGAGCCGCCCGAGCGGCAGCACGAGGTCGACGTTGACGTGCGGCCGGGCGATGACGTGGCTGGCGACGACCTCGCCGACCTTGGCGGCGTTGCGGACACCGGCCTCGACGGCGGCCTTGACCGCCGCGACGTCGCCGCGCACGACGGCGGTCACGTACCCGCCGCCCGTCTTCTCGTAGCTGACGAGCTCGACCTTCGCCGCCTTGACCATCGCGTCGGCGGCCTCGACCACCGCCGCGAACCCGCGGGCCTCGATCATCCCGAGCGCTTCTGCCATTCGACCGTTCTCCTTTTCGACCTTCGACTCCGTCGACCTCGCGGTCGCGGCCGGGCTATGCCTTTGCTTCGCGTCCTTCGAGCCCCTCGATCGCCGCCAGCGCGGCGCGCCAGCCGACGTCGATGTCCCGCTCCTCGCCACCGAGGTAGATGCGGCCCATCGAGCCGAACGACCGGACCTCGAGGATGTTGATGTGGGCCGCCTTCTCCGCCTCGTTGGCCGCCAGGGCGGCGTATGCGGCGGGCTCCAGCTCGAGCACGTACAGCGTCTCGCCCGGGATGAGCATCTGGCCGTGACGCGTGCGGTTGATCAGCTGGGCCTGGTGGTCGTCGATTCGCCGGATGATCTGGGACGACAGGACCCGCGGCTTGATCCGGTCGGTCTCGGCGAGGCCGATCTCGGCGAGGATGGCGGCTCCCGCCGCGCGCACCTCGGCCTGGGACGGCGAATGGATCTCGAGCATGCCGTAGTAGCGCTCGATGATCTGCATGCCGGGCTTGACGCTGGTCGACTTGAGGGCGACGTCGGTCAGCCGGTTGATCTCGATGCCGGGCGAGACCTCGATCGAGAGCGAGGCGTCGCCGGCGAGCGGCAGGAAGCCCTGCGCCACCGTCCCGAGGAACGCCGCGTACTGGGCCTGGAGGCTGTCCAGGAAGACGTACGCCCGGAGGTCAATATTGGCCATGTGCGCCCTTCTCTCCTGAAACGATCTTGACGCCGGCCGAGGCCCCGATGCGGGTCGCGCCGGCCGCGATCATGTCCTGGACGTCCTCGGCGGTGCGGATGCCGCCCGACGCCTTGACCCCCATCCGGGGCCCGACGGTCTCGCGCATGAGCGCGACATCGAAGACGGTCGCCCCGCCCTTGGCGTACCCGGTGGACGTCTTCACGAAGTCCGCCTTGGCCTGGCTCGCGAGCCGGCAGGCGATGACCTTCTCCTCGTCGGTCAGGAGCCCGGTCTCGATGATGACCTTGCTCGCCGCGCCCGCCTCGCGGCACGCGTCGGCGACCCGGGCGATGTCGTCGCGGACCAGGGCATGCATCCCGCTCTTGAGCGCCCCGATGTTGATGACCATGTCGATCTCGCGAGCGCCGTCGCGGATCGCGCGGCGAGCCTCCATCGCCTTGATGTCGCCGGGGGTCGCCCCGAACGGGAAGCCGACGACCGATGCGACGGCGACGTCCGTCCCGCGCAGGTTGTCGGCCGCCCGGCGTACCCAGGTCGGGTTCACGCACACGGCGGCGAAGCGGTACTCGGCCGCCTCGGCGCAGAGCCGGTCGATGTCGGCGGCCACGGCGTCGGGCCGCAGGAGGGTGTGGTCGATGAAGCGGGCGAGATCGGTTGGCACGTCCGCCGCCCGGCCGTGGTACTCGACCCGGGAGGCGCCGCCGGCGACCACGTCGCGAACCTTGGTCGCGCACTGCGCGGCGCAGCCGCCGACGCAGCCGGCGCAGGGGCTGCCCGGGGCGCCCGCCGCCCCGGGGCCGGCCAGCGAGGCGAGCACCTCGCGGGTGATCGCCTCCACGAGCTCGTCGCGGGTGTACCTGGCCTCCGTCATCATCGAACCTCACCGGCTGGCCGCAGGTAGCGGCGCTCGATCTCCGTGATCTTGTCGACCCGTGCGGCGTGGCGCCCGGGGGCCCAGTCCGTGCCGAGCCACGCCCGGACGATCTCGACGGCCAGGCTCTGGCCAAGGAAGCCAGCGCCCAGGGTGAGGACGTTGGCGTGGTTGTGCTCGCGGCTGTTGCGGGCGCTCGACAGGTCGTGGCACAGGGCCGCGCGGACGCCCGGCACCTTGTTGGCGGCCATGCACGAGCCGATCCCGGCGCCGTCGATGATGACGCCCCAGCGGCAGGCGCCGCTCGACACGAGCGTCGCGACCGCGTGGGCGATGTCCGGGTAGTCGACCGCGGCGGGGCTGTTCGTGCCGCAGTCGGTGACCGCGAAGCCCGCCTCGGCGAGCACCTTCCCGATCGCGTCCTTGAGGAGGTAGCCGCCATGGTCGCCCCCGATCGCGATCGCGTCGCCCGTGCGGCTCCCGGGGGCCGGTGCAGGGCTCCCCGCCGGCGACGACGCCGCCGAGGCTGCCGAACCGGACGCAGCCGCCGCGCCCGGACCCGACGACCCGGCCACCCCGGAGGGCGGCGACGCCGCGTCACCCGGCAGGGTCGCGTCGACGATCCGCCGGACGATGTCCCGGACGTCGTCGGCGGAGGGCGTCCGGCGCTCAGCCATGGTCGACCACCCAGGTCGCGGTCGCCTCGTCGGCGACGAGCACGTTCAGGCACCCGGCGCGGAGTGCCGCGAGGGCGATCGGGCCGCGCCCCGCGCCGCCGGCGAGCCCGAGGGTGAGTGCCTTGTCGCGCAGCTCCCCGATCGGCAGCCCGATCGTGCGCCCGTCGAGCGACGGGAGCGCGATCCGACCGTCGAGGGCAAGGAAGCGGCCCAGCACGTCCCCGACTGCGCCGGCCGCCTGGAGCGAAGCGAGATCGGCCTCGGACAGGTAGCCCGACGCGACGTGGACGCTGTCGGGGCCCAGCACGCCCATCCCGAAGATGGCGGTGCCTGCGGCGCGCGCGGCGGCCAGCGTCTCGCCGACCGACGGGTCGGCTTCGAGGGCGTCGCGCAGCTCGGGCGAGCCGACGATCGCCGGGGCGGCCATGAGGCGGATGGCCGCGCCGGTCGTGATCCCGAAGCGCTCGACGACCTCCTGGGCGCGAGTCGGATAGGCGGACCGCGAGATCGCGCCGTTGAGCTGCACGATCTCCGTCGCCGACGCCCAGCCGGGTGCGAGGCGGGCGGCGAGCTCCAGCATCGTGCGGCCCCACGAGACGCCGATCGCGCCAGCCGGGCCGAGCGCCGCGAGGTGCGCCGCGGCGGCCTCCGCGACCCGCTCGCGCGCCAGCTGCTCGTCGTCAACGGCAGCGCCGGTCGCGGGCACGTCGACGACGACCGCGCTGCGGAGCCCGAACCGGGCGACGAGGGCGTCCTCGAGCTCGACGAGGCGGGCCGCCGGATGGACGATCTCGATCCGCACCGCGGCTTCGCGGAGCGCCCGATCGAGGAGACGGCCGACCTTGAAGCGGCTCACGCCGAGCCGCTCGCCGACCTGGTCCTGGGTCAGGTTCAGCCGGTAGTAGAGCTGCGCGGCACGGAGCATCAGGCGTGTCTCGGCCGAGGCGCTCAGGGTCATGCTCAAATGTGCAGGCTACTGCTCATGTGCGTACAACGCTACGCCGCCACTGGCCGGCTGTCAACCCTCGGCGCCGGCCCATGCGGGAGCGCCGCCTGCCCGGCCGGCCTGGGGCGCCGCCGTTGGGCGCCCCTTCAGCCGGGAGCCCCGCCTGCCGGCCGGCCGGGGCACCGCCCCGGTGCGCGCCTTCAGCCGGGAGCGCCGCCTGCCCGGCGTCCGGAGCGTGCCTGCCGGGCGCGAAGGGCGTCGCGCCACGTCGCGACGGCGACCGGCCACCAGGTGTCGATGGCGGGGCCGCGGCCATACCAGCCGGCGGCCGTCCCCGGGCCGTGGACCACGCGGTCCACCACGAGATGGCGGGCCCCCGGCAGGACGGTGCAGGCGAGCGGGACGAGACCGTCGCCCTCGATCGGGGCGCCGTCCGGCGTGGCGAGGTCCGCGTCCAGGTCGAGGTAGATGCGGTAGGCGACGCGCGCGCGGGGCTCGGGCGCGTCGCGCTCCCCGGTGACATACCGCGAGCCGACGGCGAGGTAGCCGGTCGTCGGCGCGAAGAACGCGCCGGGCACCTCGCGGTTCGCGAACCGGATCCCCGCCTCGTCCGCGTGGCGGCCCCAGCGGGCGTCCGGCCCCACCGCGTGCGGCGTGCCGAGCGTCACGAGCGCCCCGATCCGGCCCGCCGCGTTCGTGGCCCGCCCGTCGAAGGGGACGGGAGCCGTCAGGAGACGCCCGGTGATCCCGCCGCCGCTGTGGCCGACGAAGAGGATCGGGGCGCCCCGGCTGCGGTCGGAGAGCGCCGACCGGGAGGACGCCTCGAGCAGCGTGCGCCCGGTCCGCGTCACGATCGCGCCGAGCCCGAGGACGGCGGCGAGGACCCAGTCCTGGATGTAGGTCGGCACCTGGACGACTTCGGCCGCCCCGCGTTCGAGCAGCTCGCCAACGAGGCCCCGATACCAGCCCGGATTCGTGAGGAAGCCGCCGGCGAGCAGGACGACGGGTGCGAGATCCTCCGGATCGCAGGCGAGCCACGCATCCGATGGTGGCGCCGACGACGGCGTCGCGGGAATCAGGCGCCCGATCGCGCGCCCGGGCGCTCCTCGGGACTGTGGAGAGGGGCCGGCCACGCTGGTCACGCGACGATGGTAGCCCGCGGTCGGCCGCCCGACTCGACCGAGCCGGTCACGCCGGATTCCGACGGGCCGCCCCGGGACGCGGCCGGGCGATGTTGGGGCTCCAGCCTATGATCCGGTGATGGTGTCGCCGGTCCTGCTCGTGGTCGTCCTCGCGATGGTCGCGCTCGCCGCCATCCCGACCCGCCGTCTCGCGGACGCGGGCCTTCCTGCGGGCTTGCTGCTGACGTACCTCCTCGTCGTCGTCTTCCTCGGCGTCGCGACCTACCTCGGGGCTCCCGCACGGTTCGCCATCCCGATTCTGGCCGTCATCTACGTCGCACCGCTCGTCATCCCGCCCGACCTGCTCGGCCGGCTGCTGCGACGCCGCCCCGGACCGCCTGGCAGTCCGGGTGGGAGGCGCGGACCGCGACCGGTCGGCTCGGGCACGGGCCGGACGGTGCGGCCCGACGGAACGCTGGCGCCCGACGACCAGGACCGCGACGCCCGGTGATGGTCGACCACGCCGCCTCCGCGTCGGGCGAGCTGGGCAGTCCGGTGCACGCGGTTCACCGGGGAGCGGATCGTGCCGCGGCGTCGGGCACTGCGGGGCCGATCGGGCTCCATGGCGGTGGCGAGTTTCGGACGGGCGATGAGCCGTTCCTGCGAGCCCTCGTGGAAGCGGCGCGACGGGCCGCCCGCGCCGCCGCCGGCCCCGTCCGAATCGCGATCGTGCCGACTGCCGCCGCCGGCGAGCGGCCCGAGATGGCCGTCGCCTTCGGCGCCCGCGCCTTCGCGGCGGCAGCTGCCGCGCCACCGATCGCGGTCGACGTCGAAGGTGTGTACGTCCTCGATGCCGCCACCGCGGCCGACGAGGCCGTCGCGGCACGGCTGGCCGACGCGCATCTCGTGTACCTTCCTGGCGGCGACCCGGGACTGGTCGTGGCCGTCCTCGCGGGCAGCCGCGCGTGGGCGGCAGTCCTTCGCGCGAACTCGGTTGGTGCCGTCGTCGCCGGGGCGAGCGCCGGGGCGATGGCTCTCGCGGCCTGGACGTGGACACCGGCCGGCGGGGCCCCGGGGCTCGGCCTCGTCCCCGGCGTCGTCGTGGTGCCGCACGCGGCCCGCGTCGGACGCACCGGCTGGCGGGGCACCTTCGCAGAGAGGGCCCCGGGAGCCGGCGGCGCGCAGGAAGCGGGCGGCGGCGCGTCCGTGGGCATCGGCACGGGCGAGGGAGGCGCACCGGGAGCCGGCAGCGCGCTCGCACCCCTGGGGCTCGAGGAGCGCACCGGCATCCTGTCCGACCCGGCGACGGGGACCTGGCGCGTCCACGGGCCTGGGCGTGCCTTTCTCTCCAGCAGCGTGGCCGAGCCTCCGGTCGCTTACGCGGCCGGGTCGGTGCTCGTGCTGCCAGGGTCCGGCGATGCCTGAGCCGCCGGTGCTCGTCCTTGGCCATGGCGCGTCGGGGTCGGCGGCGAGCATGGCGCCCCACGTGGCGGGCCTCGCCGCCCGGGGGATCGTCGCCCGGGCGATCGACCTCCCGAAGGGCCGCGCCGAGCGCGCCGTGCCACGCTTCGCGGACGTGCTGGCCGCCGAGCCCGGGATCGCGGTCGGCGGCCATTCGTTCGGCGGGCGGGTGGCGAGCCTCGCCGCCGCCGACGCCTGCGACGGGGGGAACCCGCCCCGGGCGCTCGTCCTTCTCTCCTACCCGCTCCATGCCCCAGGTCGACCGGACGACTGGGACGCGCGGACGGCCCATTGGCCGCGCCTCGCTGGATGCCCGGTGCTGCTGCTCACGGGTGCGTCCGATCCGTTCGTGACGCTGCCGCTGCTCCGGCGAGCGCTCGAGGAGCGCCTGCCCACGGCCGTCGTCCATGTGTACGCGCGGGTTGGCCACGGCCTCGGGCCGGTTCTTGACGACGCGCTCGACCGGGTCGCCGCGTTCCTGCGCGAGGTCGGCTGACCGGCGGCGCCGGTCGCATCGCTCAGGCGGGCGCGGCCGGCCGGTCGCTCGGCGCCAGCGTGTCCGCGCGCGTCACCGCCGTCCTGTCGCGCGGCGGCGCCGTGCTCTCTCGCACGATCAGCTCCGTGGCGAGCTCGAGGCGGGTCTGGGCAGGCTGCTCGCCGCTCGCGAGGGCCACCACGAGGCGCGCGGCGGTGATCGCCATCTGCGCGAGCGGCTGGCGGATCGTCGTGAGCGGCGGCCCGACCCACTGTGCGACGGGCAGGTCGTCGAAGCCGACCACGCTCAGGTCCTCCGGGATGTGGAGCCTCGCCTCGCGGGCGGCTTGGTACACCCCGAACGCCTGCAGGTCGTTGCCCGCGAAGATCGCCGTCGGCGGGTCGGGCAGGCGCAGCAGGGCGCGCCCTTCCACGATGCCTTCGTTGATGTGGTAGGCGCCGCTCCGGAGCAGCCGCGGATCCACCGGGACACCGGCGGCGTCCATCGCGGCCCGGTAGCCGTCGAGGCGTGCCCGGCTGCAGAGGATGTGCTCAGGCCCGCTGATCACCCCGATGCGCCGGTGGCCCAGGCCCAGCAGGTGCCGCGTCGCTGCCAGCCCACCGCTCCAGTTGGTGGCGCCCACGGAGGGGATGTCGTGGGTCGGCTCGCCCGTCGGGTCGACCACGACGAGCGGGATGCCCCGCGTCTCGAGCTGCGTCTGCAGCGGCATGCTGAGGTCCGAGAAGACGGCGATGACGCCGGTCGGCCGGCGCGCGAGGACCCCCTCGATCCAGCCCCGGCCGGGCGTGTGGCGTCCCTGCATCTCGGAGACGACGACCGCGAGGTCGTGCTCGCGGGCGACCTCCTCGACGCCCATCAGGATCTCGAGGGCCCAGGCGCTCTCGAGCTCGTGGAAGAGCACCTCGATGAGGTGCGCGCGGCGGACCAGCCTGCCCGGACGCTGGTAGCCGTGCTCGCGGATGGCCGCCTCGACCCGGCGCCTTGTCTCGGGTGCCACGTCCGAGCGGCCGTTGATCACCTTCGATACGGTCGGCACGGACACGCCGGCTCCCTGCGCGATCGTCGCGATCGTCACGCGCCGGAGTCGTTTGGGGGCCGCCACAGCCGTCATGAGAACCGAGTATACGAAAGTTTCGAACGGCGTGCGCGGCGTCGCGGGATCATCTGATCCACCATCTTGACGCGCCGCACTGCGGTCCCTACAGTGCAGCCATCGAAAGCGGTCGAACTGTCGGCCGAAAGTTTCGAGAACAAGGAGGAGCACAGCGTGATGGCAGCCACGGGTGGAGGCCCGCGGCCGCCGAAGCCTGTCGACGTGCCCCGGATCGAGGGCACTCCCGGCGCCCCCGGCACGGCCGGAGCCTCCCCGGAGCCGCCCTCCGAACCGCGACTCACCAGCGAACCCTGCCAACCCCTGCCGCGACGGAGCCACCGTCCGTTCCTGACTGCCAGCAGCCCGGACCCATCGGTCCACGCGGAACCAGCAAGCGGGAGGAGCACACGGACCGACGCATGAAGGTCGATCAGTCCACGCACGAAACTGAGAGAGGAGGCCACTACTTGGCACGATTCAACCGGCGGGTGATCGCCCTCCTGGGGATCGCGGCGATCGTCGCAGGAGCCTGCTCGAGCGCCACCACCCCGGCCCCGGCCACCCCCGCGCCCGCCACCCCAGCGCCCGCCACCGCCGCCCCGACGGCTGCCCCGACCGCCGCTCCGACCGCCGCTCCGACCGCGGAGCCGACGCCGGCCCCGACGACCGCAGCCGCGCCCGTCACAATCGAGTGGTGGCACATCACGACGGCGCCGAAGGACGCGGCGGTCTTCCAGTCGATCGCGGACGCCTACACGGCGGCCCACCCGAACGTCAAGATCAACATCACGATCCTCGAGAACGAGGCGTTCAAGACGAAGCTCGCGACGAACATGCAGTCGGGCCAGGTGCCCGACCTGTTCCAGTCGTGGGGCGGCGGCATCATGGCGGCCCAGGCTGACGCGGGCATGCTCAAGGACATCACCAGCGACGTCGCGCCCTGGAAGGACACCATCAACCCTGGTGCGCTGAGCATCTACTCCTACAAGGGCGTCCAGTACGGCGTCCCGTGGGACATGGGCATGATCGGCGTCTGGTACAACAAGGCGCTCTTCACCAAGGCCGGCATCAGCGCCCCGCCGACGACGTGGGATGAGTTCCTGGCCGACGTGTCGAAGCTCAAGGCGGCGGGGATCGTCCCGCTCGCCATCGCGGGCAAGGACAAGTGGCCGTCCATGCACCTCTGGACGTACCTCGTCCTCCGGTCGGGCGGCGGCGATGCCCTCCAGCAGATGGTCCAGAGCGGCAACTGGAACACCGACGCCTGCAAGGCGGCCGGCGCCGAGGTTGTCAAGCTCAACGCCCTCAACCCGTACCAGCCTGGCTTCAAGGGCGCCGACTACAACGCCGAAGCGGCGGCGGTCGGCAATGCCAAGGCGGCCATGGAAGTGATGGGCCAGTGGGCTCCGGCCGTTCAGCGGGACCAGAGCACGAGCAAGAATGGGATCGGCACCGACCTCGGCTGGTTCCCGTTCCCGACTGTCACCGGCGGCGCGGGCGCGCCGACCGACGGAGTCGGCGGCGGCAACGGCATCGCGGTGGGCAAGAACGCCTCTCCCGAAGCGCTGGACTTCCTCAAGTTCTTCAGCTCCGTCGAGAGCGGGACGAAGATCAATGTCGGCGGCTTCGGGATGTCGCCGGTGGTCGGCACCGAGAGCGCCGTCACCGACCCGAACCTCCAGGCAGTCCTCGCCGGCCGCGGCAAGGCGACGTTCATGCAGCTCTACCTCGACCAGGCGACCTCCCCGGCCATGGGCACGGCGATCAACGACGCGACAGTCGCCCTCTTCCTCGGCGCCTCGACGCCGGAGAAGGTCTGCCAGGCCATCACGGACGCCGCAGCGGCGCAGTAGCAGTCCCGCAGTCCGGGTACCACAATCCGTACGCGGCGGTCGAGCGGGCCGGCATCACGCCGGCCCGCTCGATTTTCCCGGGAAGCAGGTGAAAGGACGCCGATGAGCGCAGCGATCGGGCGGCGGCGAGGCGGCAGGGGACTTTCGACCAAGTGGGTCACGATCATCCTGTTCCTGCTCCCGGCCCTGGCGCTGTACGTGGTGTTCGTCCTGTTCCCGATCATCCAGGCGGCGCACTACAGCCTGTACAAGTGGAACGGGCTGCAGCCCCTGACCGACTTCGTCGGCCTGAAGAACTACCAGACGGCGTTCAACAGCGCCTCCTTCAGGACGGCGGTGTCGAACAACCTGCTCATCATCTTCCTCTCGCTCGCTGTCGCAGATCCCGTTCTCCCTCGCGCTCGCCGTCCTGCTGAACCGGCGCTTCCCGGGCCGGGCGGTCTTCCGCCTGATCTTCTTCCTGCCCTACGTCCTCTCCGAGGCGATCACCGGCGTCGTCTTCACGCTGCTCCTCCAGCCGGGAGCGCTCGTGGACACCAGCCTCCAGGCGGTCGGCCTCGGCTGGCTGGTCCAGGACTGGCTGGGCGACACGAGCTTCGTGATGATCACGATGTTCGTCATCATCTCGTGGAAGTACTTCGGCTTCCACATGATCCTGCTGCTGGCCGGCCTGCAGGGGATCCCGCGAGAGCTCGAGGAAGCGGCGTTCATCGACGGCGCGAGCCGCTGGAACGCCTTCCGCTACGTGACGCTCCCGCTCCTCGGCCCGACGCTGCGCGTGTCGGTCTTCCTGTCGATGATCGGGGCGCTCCAGCTGTTCGACATGATCTGGGTCATGACGAAGGGCGGCCCGCTCGACGCCTCGAACACGATGGCGATCTCGATGTTCAAGGCAGGATTCGTGAGCACCCAGATGGGGTACGGGAGCGCGCTCGCGGTCCTTCTCTTCATCGCCGCGCTCGTCGTCGCCCTCGCCTACCAGCGCTTCGTGCTGCGGCGGGACGTCGAGGGCGCGGTGACCGCTTACAACGGGTAGGGCCATGTCGACGATCGATCTCGAGACCGCGAGCAGCGCCGCCGGAACCGCTGGCCGTCGCGTCACGCGCCGGCGCGCACTCGGTCTGTCGTCCGTTGGGCGCTACGCGATCCTCATCGCGGTCGCGGCCCTGATCCTGACCCCGATCGCCTACGCGGTCCTGGGTGGCTTCAAGGAGAACGGTCAGCTCGCCGGCGATCCAGGTGCGATCCTGCCACAGCCATGGGTCTTCTCGAACTACACGGACGTGCTGTTCGGCGCCAATGCCGCGGCCTTCTGGCGAGAGGCGGCGAACAGCCTCGTGATCGCGGCGATCGCCGTCACGACCACTGTCGTGACGGCATCCCTCGCGGCATTCGTGTTCGCCCGGATGCTCTTCCCCGGTCGCGAGGCGCTCTACACGTTGTTCGTCTTCGGGTTGCTCTTCCCGTCTGCCGTAGCGATCCTGCCGCTCTACATCCTGATCCGCCAGCTCGGCCTGGCAGGGAACCTGCTCGGCGTGGCCCTCCCGCAGGCCGCCTTCGCGCTTCCACTCACGGTCATCATCCTTCGACCGTTCTTCCGGAGCATCCCGGTCGAGCTCGAAGACGCCGCGCGGATCGACGGGTGCGGCTCGTTCGGGTTCTTCTGGCGAGTCCTCCTGCCCCTCGCCCGGCCGGCCCTGGCGACCGTCAGCGTGCTCGCGATCGTGACGACCTGGAACGCGTTCCTGCTGCCCCTGATCCTGCTCAACGGGGCCGACCAATGGACCCTGCCGCTCGGGGTGATGAACTTCTCGACCCAGTACAGTTCGGATCAGGCGCGGACCCTTGCGTTCACGGTGGTCGCGATCCTCCCCGCTGTGCTGTTCTACGCGGTCGCCGAGCGCCAGATCGTCGGCGGCTTGACCTCCGGCTCGGTGAAGGGATGACGAGCGCCGGGCGGGTGCCCCTGCACGCGGAGCTCACGGTCCGGGCGGACCTGCCCGGAGACCGGCTGGACCCGAACCTGCAGGGCCAGTTCGCCGAGCACCTCGGCCGCGGCGTATACGACGGGCCTGTGGGTGGGCGAGGATTCGCCGATCCCGAATGTCCGCGGGCTGCGGCGTGACGTCGTCGACGCGCTCAGGCGACTGGCAATCCCCGTCCTCCGCTGGCCGGGCGGTTGCTTCGCCGAGGCCTATCACTGGCGCGACGGCATCGGTCCGCGCGAACGGCGGCCCCGGACGGTCAACGAAGCGTGGGGCGGGGTGCTCGAATCGAACGCCTTCGGGACCCACGAGTTCCTGGACCTGTGCGAGCAGCTCGGAGCCGCCCCGTACGTCAACGGCAACCTCGCGACCGGGAGCCCCGAAGAGCTCGCCGAGTGGCTCGCGTACATGACCTCCGATTCGGACGCGGCGCCAGCGCGCCCTGCGGCGCCGCAACGGGCGCGCCGCGCCCTGGTCGATCCCCTTCGTCGGCTTCGGCAACGAAGCCTGGGGGTGTGGCGGCAACCTACGCGCCGAGCAGTACGCCGAGGAGTACCGCCGCTTCGCGGGCCTCATCGGCAGCCCGCCGGGCAATCCGGTCTGCCGGATCGCTGCCGGTGGGGACGGCGCGGACGTCGCCTGGACCGACTCGGTGATGGGCCGTCGCGGGCTCCGAGCTCGACGCGATCACGGTCCACCACTACACGCTGCCGACGGGCGACTGGGAGCGCAAGGGCTCCGTCGACCGGGTTCGACGAGGCCGCCTGCGTCGCCACCCTGGCGCGGGCCCGCTCCATCGACGACGTCCTGGCTGCCCACGCGGCGGCCATGGATCGGCACGATCCGGGCCGCCGGGTCGCCCTCATCGTCGACGAGTGGGGCACCTGGTACGACCCCGAGCCCGGCACGCCTCCCTTCTCGCTCTACCAGCAGAGCAGCATCCGCGACGCCCTCGTCGCCGCCGTCACGCTGCATGCCTTCCACCGCCACGCCGGGCGGGTCCGGATGGCCAACATCGCCCAGCTCGTCAACGTGCTCCAGGCGATGATCCTCACGGACGGCGAGCGGATCGTGCTGACGCCGACCTACCACGCGTTCGCGCTGTACCGCCCCTTCCAGGGCGCGACCGGCGTCCCGACCGAGCTCGAGGCGCCGTTGCATGGGGGCGGTGAGGCATCGGTGCCGGTCGTCGACGCATCGGCGGCCATCGGGGCGGACGGTCGGCTCTGGCTGGCGCTCGCCAACCTCCACCCGGGCGCGCCGGTCGCGGTCTCGATCAGCGTGATCGGCCGCGCCGCGACCTGCCTCGAAGGCCAGGTCCTGACCGCGCCCGACATCGACAGCGTCAACGCGTTCGACGCCCCCGACCGGGTCCGGCCCCGGCCGGCGGGCCCCAGCTTCATCCAGTCCGGCAGCCTGGCGACCGACCTGCCAGCCCGGAGCATCACCGTCCTCGAGGTGCGCCGATGAACCGATCCACGGGCCACGCCGGTCCGCTCGCGCCTCCCCCGGCCGAGGCCGCCTACCGCGATCCCTCGCTGCCCGTCGGCCAGAGGGTGGAGGACCTCCTCGAGCGGATGACGCCCCAGGAGAAGGTCGCCCAGCTCGGCTCGGTCTGGGCGTTCGAGATCATGCCGGACGGTCGGCTCGATCGGGCGGCCCTCGCCGCCCTGCTGGGCAGCGGGATGGGCGAGCTGACCCGTCTCGCCGGCTCGACGAACCTCGCGCTCTCCGCGGCGGTCGTGGCCGGCAACGAGATCCAGCGCTTCCTCGTCGAGGAGACGCGGCTCGGGATCCCGGTGATCTTCCACGAGGAGACGCTCCACGGTCTGACCTCCCGCGACGCGCCCTGCTTCCAGCAGTCGATCGGGGCCGCCGCGAGCTGGGATCCCGACCTCGTCGAGGCGGTGGCCGCGACGATCCGCCGCCGCATGCTGGCGATGGGGGCCCGGCATGCCCTGGCGCCGGTCCTCGACACGACCCGCGATCCCCGCTGGGGCCGGATCGAGGAGACGTACGGGGAGGATCCGTACCTCGCCGCGCGCCTCGGCTGCGCCTACATCCAGGGCATCCAGGGCAGCGACCCGGCCGCCCGCGTCATCGCCACCGGCAAGCACATGGTCGGGCATGGGCTCGCCGAGGGCGGACGCAACCAGAACCCTGCCCACATGGGACAGCGCGAGATGCGCGACGAGCAGCTGCTCCCGTTCGAGGCGGCCGTCCGGTCGGCCGGCCTCGGCAGCGTGATGCCGGCCTACGACGAGGTGGACGGCGTTCCGTGCCACGCCTCGCGCGAGCTGCTCACCCAGATCCTGCGCGACGAGTGGGGCTTCGAGGGGCTCGTCTCCTCGGACTACCTCGGCATCGAGATGATCTCGACGCAGCACCACCTCACGCCGAGCCTCGCAACGGCGGCCGTGCTCGCCCTGGAGGCTGGGGTGGACCAGGAGCTGCCCCGCCTCGCGGCGTACGGCTCGCCGCTGCTCGAGGCGCTCGAGGCAGGCGACGTCGACCGGTCGACCCTCGATGCCGCCGTGGCCCGCGTGCTGCGCGCCAAGTTCGGGCTGGGGCTGTTCGAGCGACCGTACGCCGAGGTGCCGTCCGGGACGGCGATCGAGGCGCTGGCGGCCGACGAGGCCCGGGTCGGGCGCGAGCTCGCCTGGCGCTCCATCGTCCTGGCGGAGAACGACGGCGTCCTGCCGCTCTCGCCGGCGATCCGGCGGCTGGCCGTCATCGGGTCGAGCGCGTCGAACCCCCGCGACCTGCTCGGCGACTACAGCCACCTGGTCCATGTCGAGACGCTGCTCGAGATGCGGGCCGCCGACAACGCGTTCGGGATCGTGGTGAAGGACCATGTCGCGGCCGTCGACGAGCTCGCGGGCCGGCGCACGATCCTCGACGCGCTCCGCGACCGGCTCTCGGACGTGGAGGTGCAGTACGCGCGCGGGGCTGGCGTCCAGGAGTCGTCCGACGCGGAGATCGCGAGCGCGGTCGAGGCCGCGCGGAACGCGGAGGTCGCGGTCGTGGTGCTCGGCGAGCGCTCCGGCCTGACGACCGATTCCACGACCGGCGAGTTCCGTGACCGGCTCGACCTCGGTCTCCTTGGCCGCCAGCAGGAGCTCCTCGAGGCGGTCGTTGCGACCGGCACGCCGGTGATCCTCGTGATCGTGAGTGGCCGGCCTCTGGCTCTCGAGTGGGCCGCACGCCACTGCGCCGCGGTCCTGCTCGCCTGGGTGCCCGGCGACCAGGGTCCCGACGCGATCGTCGACGTGCTCGTCGGCGACCACAACCCGGGGGGCAAGCTCCCCGTCACGTTCCCGCGCCACGTCGGCCAGGTGCCGCTGACCTACCGCCATCACCCGTCGGGGGGCCGGTCGCACTGGAAGGGCGACTACGTGGACGGCCCGGTGACGCCGCTCTGGCCATTCGGCTTCGGGCGCTCGTACACCTCGTTCGAGCTGGCGAACCTGCGCCTCGACCGCGAGCAGGCGGCGACCGAAGGCGGCGAGCTCGGGGTGCTGGTCGACGTCACGAACACGGGCACCCGGCAGGGCGACGAGGTCATCCAGCTCTACGTCCGCGACGAGGAGGCCAGCGCCGCTCGCCCGGTCCTCGAGCTGGTCGGATTCCGGCGCGTCGGGCTGGCGCCGGGCGAGACGGCGACGGTCGCCTTCCGCCTGTGGACCGAGCAGCTCGCCTACACGGGCGCGGACATGCGGCGCGTGGTGGAGCCCGGCAAGGTGAGCCTCTCCGTCGGGACGTCCTCCGCGCACCTGCCGCTGGTCGCCCGGGTCGAGCTGGTCGGACCGGTGGTCCGGGTGACCGATCGGCGGCGCTACTTCACCGAGACGTCCATCGGCTGATCGCCCGGCCGGGACGCGGCGGGGCCGCGGCAGCGCCTCGGGAAGGGCGAAGGGCGGTCCGATCGCCAGATGGTCGCGCGCCCGCGTTCGCGGCCGCTGCGCGGGGACCGAGCGGCGTGGCCGGCGTGGCGAAGCCGCGGCCGGCGGCGAGTGGCCCGGGGCCGGCGTGGCGAGTGGCCCGCAGCTAGCGCCGGTCCTTCGGGACCTCGTACAGCTCGGCCTGCGTCTTTGTCTGGCCCTTGGGACCGGACACGTGCCCGCCTTCTGCCTCGGCGCCCAGGTTGCCGCGCGGCATGAGCATCAGCGCGAACAGGGCGATCGGCCCGAAGACGATCCCGAGGATCCCCCACGTCAGCGGCCGCCGGCGGCGCCGGCCGGCCTGCAGGTAGCAGACGTACGCGCAGAAGAACCAGAGGAACACGCCGAGCGTGATCGCGCCGATGAAGTACAGGTCAGGCATGACAGGCATGCTACCCGATCGTCCCGCGAGCGGGGCAGCACGCGCGGCGTAGGAGAGTCCCGCCGACGCCGGGCCAGAGGCGGCGAATGCTGGGCCCGGTGGCCCGGCTGAGCACGAAATGATGGTGAGCCCGGTGGGATTCGAACCCACGACGCAGGGATTAAAAGTCCCTCGCTCTGCCGCTGAGCTACGGGCCCGCCTGTGACGACTCCGGTGCGCACATGGAGGATCCGGGCCGCGCGGATTCTACCCTCCCGATCCGTGTCGCTCTCGGCTTCCTCAACGCCCCCCTGCGGACAGCCCATCGGGCGAATCGCCAATGCTCAGGCGCGAACCGGCCCGGCCTCCGCGATCGCGAGGATGTCATCGAGGCCGCCGCGCATGCCCGAGACGCTCTCGAGCCACCAGGTCGCGCCGACGGCTTCGTAGTCGGACGGGTTGAACCCGCCGAGGCCGGCCTGGCCGAAGACCCCGATCTCGAACGGCTCGCCCGACAGCCCGGCCGCCGCGCGGGCCTCGCGGGCGATGGCGACCTCGGTGGCGAAGGCAGCGGGTGGCTTCGCGAGCGAGACGCCATCCTCGGCCATGACCACCGCGATCCAGCCATCCCAGCGGCCAGCGCGGCGGATCCCGCCCGGGCGGTAGGCGCCCATCCACATCGGTGGCCGGGGCTGCTGCACGGGCCGCAGGCCGACTGCGGCGCCGTCGACGGGGAAGGCAGGCCCCGGATGCGTCACGGTCTCGCCACGGAGGAGCCGGTCGACGAGCACGGCGGCTTCGTCCATCCGCGCAACCCGCGTCGCCGCATCGAAGACGTCGCCGAACGGCGTGAAGTCGGCGGGGTCCCCGCCGGCGCCGAAGCCCAGGATCAGCCGCCCGCCGCTCAAGCGGTCGAGGGTCGCTGCGGACTGTGCGACGAGCCACGGCCGGCGGCGTGGCAGCACGATGACGGACGCGAGCAGGGCGATCCGCTCGGTCGCGGCCGCGACGCCGGCGAGCGCGACGAACGGATCGGGCGCGCCCGTCTGCATGCCGAGGCCGGTCGCGTCCCACGTGCTGAAGGCGTCCCAGCCCGCCACCTCCGCGGCGCGGGCGATCCGGACGAGGGCGAGCGGGTCGGCGAGCTCGCCGAGGGGAGCGACGTCGAGTGCGTAGCGCATTGGCCAAGTGTAGGGAGCCGGGATCGGTTCGGCGAGATGCGCCGGCGCGGGCGAACGAGCCGCCCGTGGCGACCCGGCGCGCGGCGGTCTCATGCGCAACCTGGCCCCGTTCCTGACCGTCCGGCGACTCTTGACTATCATCGACCGGTGACCACGTTCTACACCATCGACCGGGCGAACCAGCGGCTCCCCGAGGTCCGCGAGATCCTCGAGCAGCTGCGCGAGCGCCGGCTCGAGCTCATCGACCTGCGCGACCGGCTCGTTGCGATCCGGCGCGAAGCGGAGGTCCCGGGCGGCACGCCCGGCATACCTGCCGACGCGCCGCCACGCCTCGACCCCAATTCGCCGCGGATCCTGGAGGCGCGCATCCGGGCTGTCGTCGACCAGATGGAGGCCGGCGTGGGGCGCCTGGTGGACCTCGGGATCCAGCTCCGCGACATCGAGCAAGGCCTCATCGACTTCCCCGCCCTCGCGGGCGGGCGGCCGGTGTGGCTGTGCTGGGAGCTCGGCGAGGAGGAGGAGATCCACTTCTGGCACGACCTCAACGCCGGGTATGGCGCGCGGCGCCCCCTCATCGAGCTGACGTGACCGGCGAGCCGGCGGCGCCTCGGCAGGCGACCGTCCTGGAGCGGGGCCGGGCCAAGGCGTATCGCCCGCTGCCCGACGAGGCGCGGACGGCAGCCGTCGCGCGTGGCATCGCCTCGTTCGAGCGTGGCGAGTTCTACCTCGCCCACGAGGAGCTCGAGCCGGCCTGGATGGCGGCCGCTGACCCGGCCGAGCGCGCCCTGCTCGGTGGGCTGATCAAGGTCGCCGCGGCGTACGTCCACGCGGCGCGCGGCAACCCGCTCGGCGTCCGGACGAACCTCCGGGGCGCCCGCGTGCGGCTGGTCGATGCCGAAGGCTGCGACGGCCGGCTCCTGCCGTTCGCCCTCGACGTGCCCGAGCTGATCCGTCGTGTCGACGACCGCCTCGCGACGATCGAGATCGTCCTCGCGGGGACGGCCGACCCGGTCGACGATCCCGTCTCGATCGTGCCGCCGCCCCACGCGGTCGCCGGCCCGCCCCAGGTGCGCCGGCGCGCCCCACTCGCGATCGCGCCGATCAGGCTGCCACGGGGCGCGCACGGATGACGTTCCGCCCGCCGGTCCCGACCATCGACGTGGCGACGGCGCACGATCGCCTCGACGGCGCGGACGGCGCCGGTCCGATCCTCGTCGACGTCCGCGAGGCATCGGACTTCCGGGCGAGCCGGGCGCCCGGCGCCGTTCTGCGGCCCGCGTCGACGTTCCACCTGACGCTCGACACGGTGCCGCGCGACCGCCCGATCATGCTGATCTGCTACGAGGGCAACACGTCGGCGGCTGCCGCTGCCTTCCTGCTCGCCCGCGGCTGGACGGACGTCGCGAACGTGGCCGGCGGCATGAGCGCCTGGCGCCGGGCGGGCCTGCCGACCCGGCAGGGTCCCGTCGAGCCGGGCGAAGGCGAGCTGCCCGCCGAGTGACGGCCGGTCTCGGGCGTCCCCGCGCGGCCCGCCGCGCGGGGCGGCCTTCAGCCGCTGGAGCTTCGGCGCCGGCGCCGATCGCGAATCCGGTCGAAGAACGCGCGCGTCTTCTCGCGGTGGTTGAACGCGTAGCCGATCAGCAGCAGGATCACGAAGTCCACCGTGGCGACGCTCGCGGCGGCGATGTACGAGAGCTGCTGGCCAACCTCGTCCTTGATGCCGAGCGCCGGCACGACGACGTAGAAGAGTCCGGCCTGGAAGAACGGCGGCTTCGGCGCCAGGTTGGCCCGGGCCACGCCCTGCGTCACGCCGCTCACCGTCGTGCCACCGAAGACGAAGACGGTCGAGCCCGAGACGTAGCCGACCGAATCGCGCAGGTCCTCCACGGACGACAGGTTGCTCGCGGCGAGCGTCACCCAGCCGGGAATCGTGCCGGTGGCATCCGGCGTCGTCCAGCGGATCTCGCCCTTCGCGCCCTCGCCGCCCGCGTAGTAGAGCGTGCCGTTCGCGACCCAGCCGAAGGCACCCTTGTACGCCTTGGGCAGGTTCTGCTGCGCCAGCGTCGAGGTTCCCCATTGGGTCAGCTGGCCGGCCGTGGCCTTGTCGGCGGAGATCTTGCCGGTGAGGACCGTCGGCGTCGGGCCGCTCTCGTCCTCGCCGCCCCACACGAACAGGTTCGAGCCGAGAAGCGTGGCGCTCGCATGGACGCGCGTCGCCGGCTGGAGGACGCCGCCCTGCGAAGAACTGGACCATCGAAGCCTGCGGCGTCCACTTGCCGAGCTTGCCGCTCGCCACGTTGAGGGTCGCCTTCCAGACCGTGTCGGTCGGGCGTGTCCCGTCGGTGCCGCCGATCAGGAAGAGCCCGTCGCCCGCGACGACGAGCGAGGCCCCGGCGCGCGGCGCGGGCAGCTTCAGGTCCGGGCTCTCCGTCCAGGCTGGCGATCTTGCCGGTGCGAATCGGGCGTGCCCGCGAACACGGTGTCGGTTGGCTTGCCATCCGGCCCGAGGCCGCCGATCACGTAGGCGGTGCCGGTGAAGAAGGTCCCCGCGGCCTCCGACCGGGCGGCCGGCAGCGGCACGGCCTGCGACCACGCGTCCATGTTGCCATCGGTCCAGATCTTGGTGGCGAAGATCGTCGACTGCGGCGCCTTCCCGTCCGTGCCGCCGACGTAGAGGGTCTGGAGGCCGGCCGGGACGATCGCACCGCCGGCGCGCGGGGCTGGAAGCTCGAGCTCGGGCGGCGCGGGCTGCCACGGCATCAGGGCCCCGGCGGGCGCCGGGCACGGCAGCGATCCCTGGCCATCGGTGGCCGGACACAGGTTGACCGGCGTGACGTCCACGCCGGCCAGCGTCTTGAGCGGCACGCCGAAGTCGATCGTCGGGCTGCACGGTGGCGTAGAGCGCCCGGTCCGGGAGGTACGCCATCAGCATGATGATCGCGACGAACCAGAACAGCGCCTTGAGCGTCGCCCAGCCCCAGCCGTTCGCGTCGAGCAGCCCGAAGAAGGTCCGCTGCCGGACCGTCGTGCCGCCTGGCCCCAGGGCCTGCTCCGCCATCAGTCCTCCCGTGTCGCGTGGCCGCGATCTCGCAGCGCGACGCCTACTTGACCGTCAGGGTCCCGGTCATGTTGGGGTGCACCGTGCACACGAACCCGTACGTCGCGGCGGGGAGCGCCGGTACCTGGTAGGTCTTGGTCGCCACGCCGCTGAAGATCTCGCCCTTCCAGACCTCGGCGCCGGTCGGGGAATCCTTGTGGATCGCCACGTTGTGCGGAATGCCGGCGTCGTTGTTCGTGAACGTGATCTGGAACGGCGTGTTGGCCGGCGCCTCGAGCGCGGTCTTGTCGAACTGCACGCCGAGGCGGCGATCTCGAGCGTCACGGCCTGACCGCCGCCAGCGCTCGGCGCGGGAGAGCCCGGGGCGGCTGATCCGGACGGGGCGGCCGATCCGGACGGGGCAGCCGACGGCGCCGGGGACGACGACCCGCCGCCGTAGGCGTCCTTCCAGCAGTCGGGGACCGGCGTCGCGGCGGGTGGCATGACGAAGTTCGGATCCCGCCAGCCCGTGACCGTGACCGTCTTGGTCGGATCGGTCGGATCGACGCCCTGGAACGTGATGTCGTTGGTGGCCCGGATGAACGCGACGATCTCCTCGACGTTGCGGTAGTTGAGCGGGCCGTTGGGCTCGAGCCAGGCCGGCATCAGCGAGTTCGCGTCGCCGCAGACATAGCGGCCGCCGACGGTCAGGACCGTGGTGACGTACTTGCTCGGTGAGGTGGGTCGAGCAGCTTGGCCTGATCGTTGAGCACGGGCCCGATGCCGCCCTGGCCCTGGGCGCCGTGGCAGCGCGCGCAGTTCGCCTGGTACAGCGTCGTAGCCGCGGCTCACGGCGGTCACCTGCTGGGCCGCGATCTCCTTGCCGAGCCGCGCCGAGTTCGCGACGCCCGGCACGCCGATCTCGTAGAAGAAGTAGACGATCACGAAGACCGCGACGCACGACGAGCGGCGAGGAAGGCGACCCAGCGAGCGTTCGAGCTCTGCCGGACGATCGTCGCCGCGCGCTCCGAGGTGAGGCCCTCGGCGTGCGCCGCGGCGGGCGCGGAGAAGCGCTCGACCGGGACCGGGGCGGACTCGGGACGCGGGACCGGGAGGTTCTGGGGGCCCTCGCCGGGCGGGTTGGTCATCGGGTTCCTCGGGCGGTCGATCGGGTCATCGGGTTCAGATGCAGCCTGTCGGGCTCTTGGCCGGGATGAGGCCGGGCTGGCCGAGCGCGACCGGCAGCGGGCCGAGGGTGATCTTGCTGGTGTCGAGGGTGAGCTTGCCGTCCGCGGAGACCGAGACGGCGAAGCGGTCCATGCTGCGCGGCGCCGGGCCGAGCTCCTTCACCTTGGTGCCCAGGCGGTCGTAGCGCGACCCGTGGCACGGGCACTCCAGCCAGAAGTTCTTGAGGCACGGGTTCGGCTTGCAGCCGAGGTGCGGGCAGCGCTGGTAGAGCGCCCGGACGTTGAGCGAGGTGCCGTCGCCGCTCCGTCCTCGCCCGGCGATGAACTCCTGGCGGGTCGGATCGACGAGCATGATGAAGGCGCGGGCCTCCTGGTAGTAGGCCGGGAAGCCCGTCCGCGATGGGCAGCGACGAGTTGGCGTTCTTGATGTCGTCGAGCGTCCCGATCTCGACCTTGCCGCCGAAGCCGCCGGACAGGTTCGGCCACAGGAAGCCGAGCGAGCCCGCGGTCGACCTCGAGGAGCCAGAGTCCCGACGCCCGCGCCGATCGACGTGCGGAGGAGCCGGCGCCTCGACATCCCCTGCGGCGATGTCGTGGCCGCATCGCCTTGATGGCCTCCGTGGTGATGGCCTGGGGCTTGCTGGCGGGCTCGACGTGGTAGTTGCTCATCGCACTCGGTCCCTGTCGGACGTCACAGGCTGAAGTGGAGGCCGTTGATCCACGGCAGCGTGAACGCGTAGCCGGGACCCCGGAAGAAGATGCCCGACGAACGTCACGAGCAGGCCGAGGCCGCAGAAGAGGCTGAACAGCACGACCGCGGTCTTGCGCTCCGACGGCCGGATGGCCCGGATGTTGCCGCGGTCGACGTACGGGATCAGGGCCGCCCCGACGAGCACGAAGATCGGGCACGAGCGACCCCGGCGACGCTCGGGTGGAAGTAGGCCAGCAGCTCCTGGAGGCCCAGGAAGTACCACGGCGCCTTGGCGACCTCCGGCGTGACGTTGCGGGTTGGCCAGCTCCTCGAGCGGGGCGTTCACGAAGAGGCCCATGAACAGCACGAAGATGCTCATGAACACGGCCGCGCCAGGAACTCGATCGAGAGCAGGTGCGGCCACGTCATGACCGTGTCGTCGGGCTCCTTCTGGACCCGGACGACGGCGTCCTGCTTGACCAGCGCGAGCAGGCGGTACGGGCGCGCCGACATCGGCACGCGCTGCTTGTCGATCTCCGTCCGGCGCGTCGGGTCGACCGGCAGGACGACGCGGCGCTCCGGGGTGGTCTTCGTGTCGGTCATCGGCACGTGCCTCCGGGCCGCTGACGCGCCTAGAGCGGGCCACTGATGCCACCATCCTTCCGAATTCGCCAGAAGTGGACGGCCAGGAAGACCGCCGCGACGAGCGGGAACACCATGATGTGGAGCACGTAGAAGCGCAGCAGGGTGTTGCCGCTCACCTCCAATCCGGCCAGCAGGAGCAGCTTGGAGGGGGTGTTGAAGAGCGGGGCGTAGCCGGCCATGTTCGAGCCGATCGTGATCGCCCAGTAGGCGATCTGGTCCCACGGCAGCAGGTAGCCGGTGAAGCTCAGCATGATCGTCAGGAACAGCAGCACCACGCCCACGACCCAGTTGAACTCGCGGGGCGGCTTGTAGGCGCCGTGATAGAAGACCCGCATCATGTGCAGGAAGACGAAGAACACCATCAGGTGGGCCGCCCACCGGTGGATGTTCCGCGTCAGCAGCCCGAACGGCACCTCGGCCTGGATCCGGAGGATGTCCGAGTACGCCTGGGTCGCCGAGGGCGCGTAGAAGAACATCAGGTAGACGCCCGTCACCGTCAGCACCAGGAACAGGAAGAACGAGAGGCCGCCGAGGCAGAACGTGTAGGCGAACTTCACCGCGTGCTGCCGGACCCGGACCGGGTGCAGGTGCAGGAAGACGTTGTTCATCACGGCGTACGCGCGCGAGCGCTCGTCGTTGGGGTACGGGTTGCGGAACAGCGACCGGAACACGGGGCTCCGGCGGATCGACTGGTCCACCCGCTCCAGGAAGCTCACCTGCCTCCTCCTGCGACGCCGGGCGTGCCGGCCAGCTGCGCGTCACGGTACGACTCCTTGTAGAGCCGCCCGTCGGTCGAGATCTCCTGGAGCTCGAACCGCTCCATCGTAATGGCGTCAAATGGGCAACGCTTGACGCACAGGGCGCAGCGGATGCAGCGCTCCTCGTCGAGGATCATGGCCCCGCCCTGGTCCCAGCCGTAGGCCTCCTCGAGCTCCGGCAGGGCGCCTTCGCTCTTGAGCTGGTTGACGTCGACCATGTGGATGACGCCCTCCGGGCAGACGTCGGCGCAGGCGCCGCACAGCACGCACCGGAACGGGTCGAACCAGATGTTGTAGTTGCACATCAGGCAGCGGGTCGATTCGGCGACCGCCTGGGTGGTCGTGAAGCCCAGCTCGACCGGGGTCGTGAAGTTGACCTCCGGGTCGGTCGACGGCATCCGGGCCTGGACCTGCACCATCGGGATGTGCTGGCGGGGCAGGACGTCGTAGAACTCCGGCATGTCGTGGCGCCAGGAGCTCGTGATCTTGACGTTGGCGGCGACCGAGACGTCGGCCCGCCCGGAGAGGTAGCGGTCGATCGCGTAGGCGCACTTCTTGCCGTGGCCCGCCGCCTCGATGAGCGTCGCCGGGCCGGTCACGAAGTCGCCCGCCGCGAAGACGCCCCGGGTGTTGGTCGCGTACGTGGCCGGGTCGACCTTGACCCGGCCGCGGGAGACCTCGAACGACGATTCGACGGGCAGGAACGTGAGGTCGGCCGCCTGCGACACGGCCGGGATGACGGTGTCGGCCGGGACCACGAACTCCGACCCGGGGATCGGGATCGGGGAGCGCCGGCCGGAGGCGTCGGGCTCGCCCAGCTTGTTGCGGATGAAGCGCACGCCGGTCAGCTTCCCGTCCTCGCCGAGCAGCTCCATCGGGCTGACGAGGAACTCCATCCGGACGCCCTCGCGCTCGGTCTCGCCGAGCTCCTCCTCGTCCACGACGAGCTCCGAGCGCGTCCGCCGGTAGGCGATCGTCACGTTCTCGGCGCCGTGGCGGAGGCTCGTCCGCGAGCAGTCCATGGCGGTGTAGCCGCCGCCGATGACGACCACGTTGCGGCCCACCTCGAGCGGCTCGCCCAGGTTCGCGGTCTTCATGAACTCGACGCCGTACTGCAGGCCGGCCAGCTCCTCGCCCGGGATGTCGAGGCCGACCGCGTCCATGGCCCCGGCGCAGATCGCGATCGCGTCGTAGTCGCGCTGGAGGTCGGCGAACGTGATGTCGCGCCCGATCCTGGCGTTGTAGCGGAACTCCACGCCCAGCCGCTCGACGAGGTGGATGTCCATCTCGATCGCCTCGCGGGGCAGGCGGAAGGCCGGGACTCCGATCAGCATCGTCCCGCCGCCGTAGGGCAGGCTGTCGAACACCGTGACCTGGTAGCCCTTGACCGCCAGCTCACGGGCGACGGAGATGCCGGCCGGGCCCGCGCCGACGACCGCGACGCGCTCGTTGCGGGGCGTGATCGGGGGGATCGCGTCGGGGATGCCGGACGCCTCGTGCCACTCCACGAGGAACCGCTTCATGGCCCTGATCGCGAGCGGGCGGTCGATGTCGCCGCGCCGGCAGGCACGCTCGCAGGGCGCCGAGCAGACGTACGAGCACATGGCCGCGACCGGGTTGGGCTCGCGGGACAGGATGTACCCCTCCTCGAACCGGCCCTCGGCGGCGAGGTTGAGGTAGCCGCGGCAGTTCGTGCCGACCGGGCAGGCTTCCTGGCATTCGATGTTGCACTGGAGCCAGGAGGCGTCGACCGGCTGGACGAGGAATTCCTGCTTGGAGTCGAGGGCCACGGTGCGGTCGCCTGTCCTTGTGCTGCGGGGGCGGGGGCAGGAAACATACGACCGCCCGCGAACGCGGGCGGGCGGCGCTTCGACGCGGGTGGAATCTACTAGACGATGCCCACACGTGCACGGCCGGCGCCGGAATCGACCGGCTGTCGCCACACGGCGGCCGCGATCGGGCGAGAGGCCGTCGTCGAGCGGCGCTCCGGACCCGGCGGACCGGCGCGGGAGCCGGGTGGGTGGCGCAACTCCCGGTTCGGTGCCACGTCCGGTTCGACGTCGCGCGCGGTTTGACGCGGCGCGGCGCCGCAGGCTACGCTCGCCCGAGTTCGAGCGCGGGGTGTCGGGCCCGGGCACGGCGGCGCGTTCGAGGCGAGGAGTGCCCCGCGTGGCGTTCGATCTCCCGTCCATGGCGGCCGGCCTGGGTGCCGGGATGTGCCTCGTGGCGATGGCGGGAATCGTCCTGATCGTGCTCGAGGGCCGCATGCGGCGGAACAATCGTCGCGGGATGGGCCGGGACGGCATGCGGGCCGTGCTGCTCGCCGCTCCGCTGCGGCCGGGCCACCCCTGGTCGGTGCCCGAGGATCCCGGCAAGCCCAGAGCGGCTGGCGGGGCAGCGGGTTCGGGCGCGGGCGTCGAACGGCCGTTCGACGAAGGCGCGCGAGACGCCACCGACCCATGCGCCGGCCTCCGGGCTACCGTGGACGCCCGCTGCGGGCACGCCGAGCACCTGCGCGCCGTCGCCACCCAGGCGAAGGAGCGCCTGGCGGTCGCGCAGCGCGCCTACGGCGAGCATGCCGCGCGGCGCGACGCGGCCCAGGCCGACGCCGACCCGCGGCGCGTCCGGGTCGCCAAGGACGCTGCCCAGGCCGAGTTCCACAAGCGAAACACCGCGGCCAAGGACGCAACCACGCGCGACGGGGCTGCCACGGCGTGGCTGCACGAGATCAACGCGATCAACCGAACGGTCCGCGAAGCCTCGGCGATCCTGGTCCGCGAGGCGGCCGCGGAGGCCGGGCTCATGGCCGCCGTCGAGCGGGCCGGCAACGAGGCGGATGGGGCGCGCCTGGCGGCTCGCCGCGCAGCCGATGCCTGCCACGACGCCCGGGTCGCCCTCGCGACATGCGACGAGCACGGGCGTGCCGGCGCGCCGGCGGGCGAACCCACGGTCCCGGCCGCCCGCGGCCGCCGCGCGGTCCGGCCCCGGGCGATCGGGCGGCTCCTCCAGGGAGACCATGCGACGATGACCGCGATCGTCGACGCGGTCGCCGGACCGGATCCGGCGGCGCGCGGACGCTGGCAGCTCCTGCTGTCCGACTTCGTCGACGCCGTCGTCTCGCGGGCGATCGACGCAACGAGCTTCGAGTTCCCCGACCGCCACGTGTTCTGGGGGTCCCTTCCGCCGGCCGAGCGGCGCGAGGTCGCGGCGGTGCTCGCCGCCATGGGCTTCCGGTTCGACGGCCTCGGCGGGTTCGCCGACGGCCGCGTCCCGAAGCAGCGGGACCTGACCCTCGCGGTCGCACGGATCGGGCTCCAGCCGGCGCAGCTCCGGCCGTGGCCCGCCGACGCCGACCTGCCCCTGCTCTACCGCAAGGTCCGCGTCGACGCGGCGGGGTTCGTGGACGCCGTAGCCGGGGGCCTGACCCTCGGCGAGATGATCGACCTGCTTGGCCAGCGCGCCGAGCCGCTCGCCGAGCTGTGGAACAGCTGGGGCCGGATCCGCCCGCTGCTCGCGGACGATTAGGCGTCGGCAGGCGCGGCTGCCTCGGCCGGCACCGCCGCATCGGCAGGCGCGGCCGCCTCCTCGGGAGCCTCGCCTTCGTCGTCGTCGAGGACGATCACGCGGAAGGCCTCGGCCGCCTCGGCCCCGATGATCGCGCCCTCGTCCGCGCCCCAGGCCCGCAGGCGCTCGGCGATGCCCTCGATGTCCGAGATCTGGCTCGGGTGGCAGAGCAGGGCGTCGACCTTTCGCTGGAGCGTCGCCGAGACGTCGACCCACGCATTCGGGCTGTTCGTCCAGAAGAGGTACAGGCGGCGAACCTTGTGCGCCGCGAGGCCGCCGCGGGCGAGCCATGGGAACGCCATCGGGTTGCGGGCAGCCGGGAACACGGCGTCGACAGCGGCGATGCCCGCGGCGCGGTGATCCGTATGGTTGACGCCGCCGTCCTTCCAGAAGAGCACCTCCGGGTCGTGCGTCAGCACCACGTCCGGCCGGAACTGGCGGATCTCGCGGACCAGGAGCTCGCGGAGCGGCAGCTCGTTGGCGAGCGCGCCGTCGGGCTGGTGGAGGAACCGGACGTCGTCATATCCGACGACGGCGGCCGCCGCCCGCTGCTCGTCTTCGCGCGTCGCGGCAAGCGCCAGCGGATCGATGTCGGGGTCCTCCCCGCCCTGGTCGCCGCTCGTGCAGCAGACGAGGCGGCCGGTCGAGCCCGCATCGATCCAGCGGGCGGCGGTCGCGGCGGGCCCGAAGTCGGCGTCGTCCGGATGAGCGACGATCAGCATGAACCGCCCGGGTCGCCAGGTGTCGGGCACGGTCGTCTCACCCGCGGCGGGCGGCGTGGGGTTGAAGTCGCGGTGCGGGCGGCCGCGCACGCGCCGTTCGGACGGCTCTGATTCACCGGCTGTTCCGTTCCCCACAGTGGTCAATCCGGGCTTCCCTTCTTGTGCTGCGTGCTATAGTCTCGTCCGAGGCTTCGCTCGTCTCCCCCCACGAGCGAGGCCTCTTTTTGCGTCCGCCGAATCGTCAGCTGGCGATCGGTGCGCCGGCCCCGCGGCGGCCGATGCGGCGGCCCGTCGGCATGCTGCAGAGGGCCACCGCGCGCCGGCCGCTCGACGGGGCATGGCCGCATCGTGGCCGCCCGACCCGCGCCGCGGCACAGGTCCGCGCGGACCCGCGGGCCGATCAGCCGCGCTCCGTCTTCGCCTCGGCAAGCTTGGCCCTGACGTCGGCGGCATGGCCTTCGGGCTTGACGGTGTGCCAGGCACGCGCGACGACCCCGTCCGGCCCGACGAGGAACGTGGAGCGCTGGATACGCATCTGCGGCCGCCCGTCCTTGATCCGCTCACGCCACGCGCCGTAGGCCGTCGCGACCTCCGCCCCGGCATCGGCCAGGAGCGTGAAGGGCAGCGAGAACTTGTCGCGGAACTTCGCGTGGCTGCGGGTGTCGTCGGGGCTGATGCCCCAGACCTCGGCGCCGTCCGCCTTCAGGCTTGCGAAGCTGTCGCGGAACTCGCAGGCCTCGGTCGTGCAACCCGGCGTGTCGTCCTCGGGGTAGAAGTAGACGACCGTCCAGCTGCCGCGACGGTCGGCGAGGCGATGGAGCAGGCCGTCGTCGCCCGGCAGGGCGATCTCGGGGGCGACTTGGCCAGGCACCGGCATCGGCGGGGCTGCGGGGGCGGTCGGCACGTCGGGAGCGGGCTTGGCGTCTGTCATGCCGGGAGTCTCCCTCGGGATCGCCGCGCGCGCAAGCACCCGGCCCTGACGCGCAGCTCCGGACTGCAGGAGGACCGCAGGCGCGGGCCGGGGGAGGGTCGGCGCGAGGCGGCACTGGTCGGCAGTCACCGCGCACGGCCGCGCCAGTCGGCTGCAGCCGGCCGACCGTCCCGGCCGTCAGCGCAGGAAGACGATCGCGGCGACCACGCCGAGACCGACGGCCATCACCACGCCGTCGGCCCCGCTCCATGCCACCACGCGGTAGCGCGTCCGACCCGGCGACCCGAAGCCGCGGGCGTCCATCGCGACGGCCAGGCGTTCGGCGCGACGGATCGAGAGCACGAGGAGGCCGACGAGGACGCGGGGGTGCCAGCTCGCGCGCAGGCCTCGCATCCGCCGCGCCTCCCGCAGGGCGGCGAGGTCCTCCGCGATCCACGGGATCGCCTGAAGGGCCGCCAGCGCCCCATACGCGAATCGCTCGGGCAGGCCGCCCTGCTGCACGAGCGCGTCGGCAAGGTGCGTGGCGTCGGTGGTCCGACCCCATGCCACGCCGACCGCGACGATCGCGACGACCCGGAGGCCGAGCGCGATCCCGCCGGCGAGGGCCGGCTCCGTGATGCGCAGCGGGCCGAGCATCACCACGGTGGCCGCGGCGGGGTCGTGGTTCGCCGCGGCGAACAGGGTGTTGAAGACGGCGACGCTCAGGGCGGCGATCCAGAGTGGCGCGAGAGCGCGCGCGAGCTCGCGGGCCTGGACCCCCCCGGCAATGCGAGCGCCAACAAGGGCGACCGCCGCAACGAGGATCGGCGGTCGCGGGTCGGTCGTCGTCGCGAGCGCGATGAGCCAGGCGATCGCAACGAGCAGGGTCACGAGCGGGCTCGCGCGGGCGAGCAGGCTGTCGCCGAATCCGTCGGAGCGCTCGCGGCCGACGATCATGCCGGCGCCCCGCCGGCCGCCCCGTCGGCGGACGCCACGGGGCCGGCCGCCGCGGCCGCCACGGCCCATGCACCCTCGGGCATCCCGTCGCCCCGCGGCGCCGCGTCTTCGATGCCGGAGACAGGAGCGCCGGAGTCCATGTGGAGCACGCGATCGGCCATCTCGGCGGCGAACCGCAGGTCGTGGGTGACCGAGAGCAGCGCCGTTCCCGCCGCGATGCGATCCCGGAGGATCCCAAGCAGGGCCTGGTAGCCACGGCGGTCCTGGCCGAACGTCGGCTCGTCGAGCACGAGCAGCGCCGGGCGCCGGACCAGCTGCGTCGCCAGCGAGAGCCTGCGCTGCTCGCCACCCGACAGGGTGAACGGATTGCGTTCCCCGAACCGGCCGAGCGGCAGCCCGAGGTCCTCGGCGATGTCCGCGACGCGCGGTCGCTCGCCCGGGTCGAGGCCCAGGCCGATCTCCGCCGCGACGGTCGGGGCGAGGAAGCCCCGCTCGGGGTCCTGCATGACGTAGCCCGCCAGGCGCGCGAGATCGTGGGCCGGGAGGCGCGCCGGATCGCGACCCGCGAGGCGGACCGTCCCGGCCGACGGCCGCAGGAGGCCGACGGCAAGGCGCGCCAGGGTCGACTTGCCGCTGCCGTTCGGTCCCAGGAGCGCCACCCGCTCGCCGGGCGCGATTCCGATCCACGCGTCGCGCAGGATGGCCGGCCCGCCGCGCGCCCACGCGAACGCGACCTCCCGCAGGTCGAGGAGCGGCACGCCGGCCGCGCCGGCCGCGCCTGGCGGCGCTGCTCCCACGCCGGCCGCGCCTGGCGGCGCTGCTTCCTCGCCGGCCGGGCCGGGCGACACTGCCCCGCCCAGCGCACCTGGCGCCACTCCCTCGCCGCTGACCCCCGGCCCATCGCGCCCTTCGCGACGGGCACCCGGCGCCGGCAGCGGCGGCGGCTCGTCGGTCGGGAGCCAGATGCCGGCCGCGGCGAGGTCCCCCGTATGCGCCGCGAGCACCTCGGCCGGCGGGCCGAGCGCGATCGGGTGCCCGCCACCATCGAGGGCGAGCACGAGGTCGGCCAGCGGCCAGGCCAGGTCGGCCCGATGCTCGACGAGGACGATCGTGGTCGTCCGCCCGGCGTGGAGCGCGGCCAGGCGCTCGGCGAAGGCGATCGCGCCGCCCGGGTCGAGGTTCGCGGTGGGCTCGTCGAGGACGAGGAGGCCGGGCTGCGGGGCGAACGCCCCGGCCAGCGCCAGCCGCTGCTGCTCGCCGCCCGACAGGCGAGCCGTTCGGCGAAGGTCGAACCCGGCGAGGCCGGCCTCGGCCAGGGCGACCGGCACGCGCGCCCGCATCCGGTCACGCGGCCACCCCCGACCCTCCAGGCCGAACGCGACGTCGTCCTCGACGCGCTCCATCACGAGCTGGCTCGCCGGATCCTGGAAGACGACTCCGACCCGGGCGGCCATCGCGACGGGATCGGCGCTGCCGACCGGCAGCCCATCGAGCGACAGCTCGCCGTCGAGTCGCGCCGGGACGGACCACGGCACCAGCCCCGCCATCGCCCGCGCGAGCGTGCTCTTGCCCGAGCCCGACGGCCCGACGATCAGCAGGCAGGTCCCGGCCGCGACCTCGACCGAGATGCCCGTCACCGCGGGCCCGGACGCCCCCCGGTACGCGATCGTGACGTCGCGCGCGGTGACCTCGACCGGGGCCGGCGCCGTCCGCGTTCCGGCCGTCAGGCCCCCCACCCCTCGAACCGGTCGAGCACGCCGGCCTGCTGGAGCGCGCGCGCCAGGAACCAGGAGCCGCCCGCGACGATGACGATCGCCGAGATCGACATCATCACGCCGGTGATGATCACCGTGTCGAGCCCCCACGTCGGGTAGTAGAGGACCCAGTCGTGGACGAGCGCGGCGAGGGCGGACGCGACCGCCGCGATGGCGAGCACGGGGAACGACCAGACCCGGTAGAACGTGAAGGCGAACACCAGCTCGGCGGCGGCGCCCTGGACGAACCCGGAGAGCAGCGTGTCGGGGCCCCACTGGCTGCCGAGGAGCGTGGAGACGGCTGCCGCCAGCATCTCGGCGAAGAGGGCGGCGCCCGGCTTCCGAACGATCAGCGGCGCCAGCACCGCCGGCACGAGCCAGACGGCGTAGAAGAAGAACTTGCCCGGCCCGAGGGCGGCCTCGACCGGGGTCCAGGCGAGGCCCCAGGCCCAGAAGACGACCCCGAAGACGACCCCGATCACGCCGGCGACGAGGATGTCGATGGTTCGCCAGCGCGCCGACGGGATCGCCGCGGCCTGCGCGATGGTGGGGGAGCTCATGGCTGGCCTCCGTGCGGTTGGTGCGTCTCGACGATGAGGAGGCGGCCGGAGCGGAGCGAGACACGTGCCTCCGCCGCCGGCCGAACGTTCGAAAGTCCTCGCGCCGGCCCGATCCGGAGGGGCTCGTCGCGGAGCGGGTACAGCAGGCCGTCGGTCGTGACGCCGCTGGCGTCGCCACCGAACGGGAGGAGCGACACGAGATCGCCGGGCGCGCCCGCCAGGGCGACGCCGACCGGCCCCTGGTGCGCGTCGAGGAGACGGACCCGGCACGTGGCGTCGAGCAGGACGGCCGGGCGGCCGGCGAGCGCCGGCAGGGCGAGCAGCCAGGCATTGGCGAGCGCATGGTCGAAGCGCGGCCCGCCGAGCGCCCCGAGGATCGTGAGCTGCGTCGCGCCGCGCCGGAGCGCCGCGAGGACCGCCAGCTCGAGGTCCGATTCGTCCTTGGCCTCGGCGGCGACCTCGACCGGGATCCCTGCCCTCCGGACGTCGGCCAGCCCGCCCGGCCCGAGCGAATCGGCGTCGCCGACCACGAGGTCCGGCACGAGCCCGGCATGCGGCGCCCTGCGCGCGCCGCCGTCCGCGGCGACGACGAGGCCGCAACCGTCGGCCCAGCCTGGCCAGGCCCGGTCGAGGACCGCGCGCTGCGGGACGTCGCCGTCGCCGACGAGGATCGCGTGCAGCGGGGTGGGAGCGGGCCGGCCCGCGGAGCCAGGGATGGAAACGCCTCCGATCCTGGGACGGGGCGGAGGCGCCTGTGGACTCCCTTCGCCGGCATGACCCGGATCAGGTTCCGAGGGTCTGCGGTGTCCCGCACTCTCAGCGCCGCGCGGCGCTCCCCTGTCCCAATCTTCGATTGCGCCGGTCTCCTCCGGCGGTCCGTCGAATCTACACCCGCGCGGCGAGGAAGCGCTCCACCCAGGCCTCGACGGAGTCGGACACCTCGACCGCACCGGCCGCCCGCAGCTCAGCCTCGGTGCCGAGCATGCTGGTGACGCCCACGGCCTGGATCCCGGCCGCCCGCGCCATCCGAACGTCGTCGAGGGCGTCGCCGAGGTAGGCCGTCTCCGGAGCCGCGTCGGGCAGGCCCAGCTGGCGAAGGGCGGTGAACAGGAGCTCGGGATCCGGCTTCGCGATCGGCAGGTCGTCGCCGTAGACGCGGACCGGCAGCAGCCCGGCGAGGCCGTGCCGCTCGATCTGGGGGCCGACGTTGAAGCGATACCCACCGGTGACGATCCCGAGCGCCAGCCCGGCCGCCGCCAGCCGACGCAACGCCTCTGCGACGCCCGGCAGCAAGGGAGCGTCGTCCTGCCCGCGATAGACCGACCACCAGCGCTGGCCCATCGGCTCGATGGCCTCCTCGGCCACGCCGAGGCGCCGGTAGAGCAGCTTCCAGTCGGGCGCGAAGCTCGCCCGGTAGTCGTCGAACGTGATCGGCAGGCCGAACTCGGCCATGACCTGCTCGGTGGCCGCGTACATGTGGGAGAGCGTGTCGACCAGGGTGCCGTCCCAGTCGAACAGGACCGCGCGCATCGATGCAAGGGTAGCCCGCGATCCGGGCCGCCGTCCCGGTGCCGGGCCAAGACGAGGCGGGCTGCGCCGACGCAGGCGTGCCCCGGACCCTGGCCGCGCGGCTTCGCCCGAACCTGGCGCCTGACCGTCCCGCCGGGCGGCGTTCCCGCTCCGGGCCCGCGCCCGGTGCTAGACTCGCGGCCGTGACCGAGCCGGTCGATCCGCCCGCCAGCGCCCTCGATCCCGCCGTCCAGCGGGTGGTCGCCGCGGCGGCACGCAAGGGCGTCGCGCTCCGGGTCACCCAGCTCGCGGAGACGAGCCATACGGCCGAGGACGCGGCGCGCGCCCTGGGCGTCGAGCAGGCCCAGATCGTGAAGTCGCTCGTCTTCGTCGCCGTCCGCCACGATGGGAGCCTCGACCCGATCCTGTGCCTGGTCGCCGGGACGAACCGGGTCGACCTCGCCCAGCTGGCCGCGGTGCTCGGCGAGCAAGGCGTGCGCCGGGCGAGCGCCCGCGAGGCCCGCGAGCTGACCGGGTTCACGATCGGCGGGATTGCGCCTCTCGGCCATTCGCGCCAGCTTCGCGTCGTGATGGACCCCGACCTGGGCAGGTACCCGGTCGTCTGGGCCGCGGCCGGACAGGACCGTGCCGTCTTCCCGACGAGCCCGGCGGCCCTGCGGGCGATCACGAACGCGATCGTCGCGCCGATCGCGGAGATCCCCGCCGAAACCGCGCCGGCGGCTGTCCCGGCACAGGTCGCGGCGGCGCCGGCAGCTTCGGCGGCTCTCGCTCCCCCGGCGGCCCCGGGCGCGGCGGAACCGCCTGGAGCGCCGCCGGACGCGGCGTTTCCCGTGGCCGCGCCGCCCGACGCGGCGTTTCCCGCGGCCGCGCCACCCGACGCCGGCGCCCCGCCCGCCGGCGCGTGACGGCCGAGGCCGAGCAGGCGATCGTCTCCTACCCGGGCGGCATCCGGGCGCGGTACCGGTGGGCCGGGAGCGGCAGCGGCGAGATCGTCTTCGCGCTCTCGGAGGCGGGTGGCGACCTGTTCGACTACGGCGAGCAGGCAGGCCCGGACTTCGAGCGCCTCTGCAGGGCCGAGCTGCGCGTCGAATCGCCCGCGGGGACCTGGGCCGCGCGCTTCGCGAGCCACATCTTCGATGCGCCGGCCGGCCTCGCCTGGGACACGGCCGGCCTCCTCGTCGTCAAGTACGGGTTCCGGACCTACGGCCTCGAAGCGCGGAGCGGCGTCCTTCGCTGGGCCCACCGGTCCGGCTCGCCCATCGTGTCGGTGCTCGGGTCGTCGCGCCTCGACCACGTGATCGTGCAGGCGGAGATCGAGACGTTCGCCCTCGAGGCGGACGGCGAGGTGCGCTGGCGGGTCGGCCACTCGGACGTCGTCGCGGCTGCCGAGCTCATCGGCGGGCGCCTCGTGCTCACGAGCTACGGCGGCCTGGTCTCGGCGCTCGATCCCGCGACCGGCCGAACGGTCGGATAGGGTCGCTGGCCGGGCGCCGATGCCCGACGCGGCTGCGGCCGCCGACGTGGCCGACGCGTACTCCGGCCGTGGACGCGCTGTGGACAAGTACGAGCGGTGTGGACAAGTACGAAGAGCCCAGGACGATTCGGTGGACATGGCACATTGACCCGGGCGCACGGTGCCCGTAGAGTCCGTTTCGACCCGGAGGGGTCATGAGCTCGCTAACGGCGGCGGCCTCGGCCAATGTCCACGCGACGCGGAGGTTCCTCCGGGTCGTTCCATGCCCGGCGGGTGGGGCGCGGCCCGGCGCGCTGCGGGCCGGCCCGGCGAGTGCTCGCGTTGCCCCCGGCGAAGGCTCTCGCGGCCCCGGGCCCCGAGCGCCTCCCGGGCGCCCGATCGCAGCGGTGCTACCATCCCGCGGCGTGACCCCCTTGTACGTGATCGCGGCCGGATGCGTCGCCATCGGCGCCGGAACCCTGCTCCTCCGGTCGTACGGGCCGCGGGCGCGCGTCGGGCGCCTCCTCGCGGTCACGCCGGCGGTCGCGATCCCCGACGCCCGCGCCATCGCCGCAGCCGGGCAGCGACGGTACGTCCGCATCGACGGCCGGATCGACGCCGACGACGAGCTCATCGACGAGAACGATCGCCCGCTCGTCTTCCGGCGGCGCCGGATCGACGCCCACCTGGCCGGTGGATGGCGGCCGCTCGACGACCAGCGCCAGCAGGTCCCCTTTCGCGTCCGCGACGGGATCGACGAGATCGGGATCGACGCCGACGCGCTCGACGCCGGGCTCGTCACGCTGGTCCGCGTCTCGGCGGGAACGGCCGGCGAGGTGCCCGACCTCCTGCCCAGGCCACTCCCGCCCGACACGCAGGTGCGGCTGCGGATCGAGCAGCTGAGCTCGGTCGAGCACGTGACCGCGCTCGGCGTCCCGGTCGCGTCGGCGGACGGGGTGGTTCGCCTGACCGCCGGCACGGGGCGCCCGCTCGTCGTGTCGTCGCTCGAGAAGAGCGAGGCGATGCGGGTGCTCGCAGGGGGCGGTCGAGTGCGCCCGCTCGCCGCGGCGATCGCGCTGCTGGGTGGCATGGCCCTGCTCGCGCTCGGCTTCGGCTGGGCGGTCGTAGCCGGGATCGCGGCATGAGCCCGCAGAGCAAGCGCGGCTCGCGCCCGCGGCGTCGGCCCCGCGACCGGCCCTCCGCGCACTCGTACGACTACCGGCCGGCCCGCGAGCTCGCGGTGACGCGCTCGGCCCGGCGGCGGCGGGCGCTGCTGATCGGCGCGCTGCTGGTCGTGGTGCTGCTGATGATCGGGCTGTTCGCAGCGGCCATACCGGCGAAAGGCGCGACGCCGTCGCCCTCGCCGCAGGCGGGCGACGTGCGGAGCTCGGCCGCGCCCGGCCTGGTCGGCGATCCACTTTTCGCGGTGCTGGGAGTGGCGGTCGTCGCGGGGGCGTCGGTCGGGATCACGTACGTCTACCTTCGGCTGACCAGCGATCGCTGAACGCGCCGCACGAGCCAGGGCCAGGCGGTCCGCGCCGGCCTGCCGGGCGCCGCTGACAGGCGAGCACGGCGAGCAGGGCCGAGCACGCTCCCGCGGCCGCGGCGTAGTCTGTGGCCATGGCTCCCTCCAAGCACGCCGCAGACGCGATCCTGACCGTCACGCGCGCCGCGACGGTCCTGGGCGTGCATCCGAACACGGTGCGCACGTGGAGCGACCAGGGCCGTATCCCATTCCTCAGGGTCAACGCGCGCGGCGACCGGCGCTATCGCATGGCCGACCTCGCGCGCTTCCTCGAGGATGCCGAGAACCCGGCGCTCGCTCGGCGGCGCAGGAAGGTGCCGCCGACCGGGGATCCGAGCCCGCCGACCGTCCTGCCCCTCGGGGCCGACATCGTCGAGGAACGCACGCGGCCCGCCGACGCCCGCTTCGTGACGACCGCTCACCGGACAGCACCTGTCGCGGTCGACTTCGGCCAGGCCTCGGGCGGCGGGGGCGTCGGCCAGGGCCCCGTGCCGCTCCCGGGCGCGAGCTACGCGCGCCTCGTCCGCATCTCGGCCGACGACGGCGCCGGATCCTTCGCGGATACGCCCGGGCCCTTCGAGCACCGGCGTCCGCCACCCGAGCTCTCGGTGCTGGCCGACCTCCTCGCGTTGCTCCGGCCTGACGTCGACCCGTCGAGCGTGATGACTGCCGCCGTCGAGGGGCTCCACGACCGCGCCGGCCACGACCTCGTGGCGGTCCTCGAGCGGCGCGGCACCACGCTCGTGCCGCGGGTCGCCCGCGGCGTCGGATCGAGCAGGCTCGAGGGCATGTCGGCGGAGCGCGCCCTGCCGGGGCTCGCGCTGGCCGGCACGGCTCCCGTCGTCGAGACGGCACCCCCTTCGCACGTCGAGGAGTGGCTGGCGCCCGGCCGCCTCCTGCGGGGCCGGATCGCGGTCCCGATCGGGATCCCCGGCAGCCCGGCCTGGGGCATCCTCGTCGTGGCCGACGAGGGCAGCGCCGCAGCGCGCGACTGGATGGAGTTCGTGGGAGCCGTGGCGCGGATCATCGGGCTCGCCATCCACCTCGGCCCGGCCGGCCACGAGCCGTCCGGTCTCACGGCGCCGCTGCGGGCGATCCAGAGCCTCGGCGCCCGGCTCTCCCGACCGGCCGAACCGACGCGCGGCGCCCCCGATACGAAGTCGACGCGCGGCACGGCCGCGCCGGAGTCGACGCGGGCCGACGATCCGGAGGGCCCATCGCGGGACTAGCAGCGAGCCCGGGCGATGCCGCCCTTCAGAGGCGGCCGGCCTCGATGATGCTG
The DNA here is from genome assembly GCA_963809375.1 of uncultured Chloroflexia bacterium. Taxonomy (GTDB): domain Bacteria; phylum Chloroflexota; class Limnocylindria; order Limnocylindrales; family CSP1-4; genus CTSoil-043. The sequence goes on along the minus strand of CAWEJO010000007.1, from coordinate 12,515 downwards.
CGCAGGAACTGCTGCGTCCGCTCCTCGCGAGGGGCCGAGAAGATCCGCGGCGGGCGGTCCCTCCTCCAGGATTCGGCCCTGGTCGAGGAAGCAGACGCGGTTCGCGACGTCTCGCGCGAAGCCCATCTCGTGCGTCGCGATCAGCATGGTCATGCCGCCGGCAGCGAGATCGCCGCCGGTCGCGAGCTCGCGGACGAGGCGCAGCACCTCGGCGACGAGCTCCGGGTCGAGGGCGCTCGTGATCTCGTCGAGCAGGAGCAGGTCGGGCTGCATGGCCAGCGCCCGGACGATCGCGACGCGCTGCTGCTGGCCGCCCGACAGCCGGTCCGGGTACTCGCCGGCCTTGTCGGCGAGGCCGATCCGCGTCAGGAGGTCCATCCCGCGCTCCGTCGCCTGGGCCGCCGGCAGCTTGAGCGCCTTGCGCGGGCCGAGCGTGACGTTGTCGAGGACGGACATGTGCGGGAAGAGGTTGAATGCCTGGAAGACGATCCCGATCCTGCGCCGGACCGCGTTCGACGTCAACGCCCCTGGCGGTGATCTCGCGCCCGCGGACGTAGATGCGGCCGGCGTCGATCGGCTCGAGCAGGTTGATGCACCGCAGGAGCGTCGACTTGCCGCTGCCGGACGCGCCGATCAGGCAGACCACCTCGTGCTCCGCCACGGCCAGGTCGATGCCCTGGAGGACCGGATTCTGGCCGAACGCCTTGTGGATGCCCTCGAGGCGCAGCGCGTCGGCGGGCGGTGCCCCGGCCGAACCCGCCGGCCCGGGACCTGCGACCGCAGCGCTCACCGCGAGCCCGCCGCCGCGCGCCGCCGATCGCGCTCCACCAGGTAGTCGGTCGAGGCGCGCCAGCGGGATCGTGACGACGAGGAACACGAGCGCGGTCGCGACGTAGGGCGTGAAGTTGAAGTTGCCGGCCTGCTTGATGTACGACTGCCGGAAGATCTCGACGACGCCGACGTAGCTGACCAGCACCGTGTCCTTCTGGAGGCCGATGAAGTCGTTGAGCAGCGGCGGGATCACCCGCCGGATCGCCTGCGGGACGATCACGTGGCGCAGCGACTGGATCCGGGTGAGGCCGAGCGAGCGGGCCGCGGCCTCCTGGCTCGGGTGGATCGATTCGATGCCGGCCCGGTAGACCTCCGACACGTAGGCGCTGTAGATGAGCGTCAGCGAGACCACCGCCCAGAAGAACGGCTCGGTCGGGATCGCCTCGATGCCCAGGCCCGGCATCCCGAAGCCGAGGATGTAGATGACGAGGATGCCCGGCAGCGCCCGGAACACGTCCGAGTAGATCGTCGCGAGGATGCGCGCCGGCGCGAAGACCGGCCCGGGCAGGCTGCGCAGGATCGCGAGCAGCAGGCCGAAGACCAGGATCAGGACCTCGGCGATGAGGAACAGCTGGACGTTGACCCAGAAGTGCTCGGCGATCGACGGCCACGACTTCGCGAAGACTTCGCCGTTGAAGAACGTCTTCTGGACCGCGGACCAGCCCGGCGCGTTGACCACCAGCCAGCCGAGGGCGACGAACACGACGACCGTGCTCGCGAGGGCGATCGCGGTGGAGCGCAGCGCCTCGTCGTTGCGCGCGTGGACGGGACCGGGCCGCGACGCGGGAGCGGACCCGAGAGATGGATGAGATCTCCCGGGTCCCGGGGGCCCGTCATGGGAGCCGCCGGAGGCGGTCGGTTGCGCTCGCCTGCGGCCGTGTCAGGGCTGGAAGACCGGGCGCGCTCGCCTTGTCGGACAGCCAGGTCGTGGTGATCTGGTCGAGCGTGCCGTCCGCCTTGAGCGAGGCGATCGCCTGGTTCACGCACGCCGTCAGCGGGCTGCCCTTGGCGAGGACCATGCTGAAGTGCTCGGCGTCGGCGCCGGTCGGGGCGGCGAACTGCCCGACGATGACGCCGTTGTCCATCTGGGCGGCCGGTGATGTAGAAGGCCGTCGGGAGGTCGACGACGATCCCGTCGATCTGCTTGTTCTTGAGGCCGTTGATCGCGGCATCGTTGCTGTCGTAGACGCGCGGCTCGGCCGTCGGCTTGATCGTGTTGACGATCGTGTCGTAGCTGGTCGTGCCGGCCTGGGCACCGAACCTGTACGTTCGCGAGGTCCGCGGTCGAGGTGACCTTCGAGAGCGGGCTGCCCTTCGTCGTCACGACCGCCTGGTTGACCGTGTAGTACCCGTCCGTCATGTCGACCGCCTGGGCGCGCTCAGGGGTGTACGAGACCTGGTTGATGTCGAAGTCGAACTTCTTCGGGCCGGGCGCATACGAGGTGTCGAACTTGATCGGGATCCAGGTGACCGCGTCCTTGGCGAAGCCGAGCTTGTCGGCGACCGCGTAGGCGACGGCGCTCTCGAAGCCCTTGCCGTTGGCCGGGTTGCCGAGCTCCCACTGGGGGTCGGCCGGATCCGGGTCGAAGTACGGCGGGTAGGCCGGGTTGTCGGTGCCGATGGTCAGCGTGCCCGGCGCGACGAGCGCGAGGTTCTCGGGCGCGCAGGCATTCGGCGTCGGGGTGGGCGCAGGCGTCGGCGCGGGCGTGGGGGCCGGCGTCGGCGCAGGCGTCGGGGCCGGCGTGGGCGCGGCGGTCGGGGCAGGCGTCGGAGGGGCGGTCGGGGCCGGCGAGGGCGTCGCGGCGGCGGAGCAGGCTGCGACCAGCGCGCCCGTCAGGGCGAGCGCCGCCGCGAAGCGAAACGGTGTACGCATGGCGGGGTTCTCTCCTCGGTGGTGGGACCGGCGAGAGTGTACCCCGAGCGAGAGAACAGCCGGGCCGCCGAGATCGGCCCGGCGGCGGGGACAACCGCCGGGCGCCCACCTTGCACCGGGCGGCGCGGGACCTGCAGCGGCCGCGCCGTGGCGGCACCACCGTTGGCAGGACGACCGTGGCGTCCGGCAGGGGCGATGTGCCGGACGCCACGGATCGGTGGAGCGGACGCCGGGAGCCGCGCTCCCGGCGAGTAGATGACGCCGCGCTCAGTGCTCCCAGCCCGGGCGGTGGGCGACGTCCCGCAGGAACAGGAGGCGGTTGACCTCGCTGAGCGACCAGGCATGACCGCCGAGCGGGATCCCGTTGATGAACGCGGTCAGGTTGGCCGCCTGGACCGGATCGAACCCGCGCATGAGGAGGAGCCGGTGGGTGGTCCGCGGCAGCACCGCGGCTTCGGCACGCCGCGGCGCGCGGGCTGCGTCGGCTCGCCGCGGCGCGGCGGCGGCGATGGCTGCCGGGCCACGCACGGGGCCCGCGGCAGGGGTGGCAGGAGCCGGGGGTCGACCGGCGTTCGTGGAGTCGGCGGAGCCGTTCGATGGCCGGGCGGACGCTCCCGCAGGCACAGTCCGCGAGCGTCGTCGGTTGCCGGGCGCCGGATGCGCGCCGCCTGCTTCGCCTGCCATGGCCATCACCATCCCTGGTGTCCGAGGGGTCGGGTCGCGAGCCCCGGGCGGATCCTCCGCCGTGAAGGAAGGGTCGGCGGCGCGGCGACCGCGCTTGATGCCCCGATGGTCCCGGTTCGCGTGCGGTGCGCGCCGCAGCCGGGGCGAGCACCGCTACCGCCGCCGCCCGGCCGCGCTCCGCTACCGCCGCCGCCCGGCCGCGCTCCAGTAGACTCGGGCCGTGCGCGCCCGGGTCTTCGAGATGCGGCTCCTCGCGGCCGGCCTGACGGCCCTCTGGGCGATCGCCTGCCTGCTCGTCCTTGTCGGCTACCGTCCCGGCGGGCCTGCCGACCTGCTGATGGGCCTCGCCACCCTGCTGCCCCTTGCGATCGCCGCCACGGCGCTGGTCTGGCCGCCGGTGGCGCGCGGCCCCCGATCGTTCCAGATGATCTCGCTCCTCGCGGTCGGCACGGGCCTCATCCTCGTGCCGACGATCGAGGCGCTCTTCCGCCAGATCACCGGGCGCGGCCTCGAGACCCTCATCCCGTCGCCCGAGGCCGCCTACCCGTGGGGCCTCGCGATCCTCGGCACATCGCTCTTCACCTCGCTCGGCCTCGCCCGACGCATGCTCGGGTCGGGAGCGTCCCGGTCGCGCCGGGCGAGCGCGTCGGTCGGGGGCGGCGTCCTGATCGCGGCCGTGACGGCAACGCTCCTCGCCTCCGTCGCCGTGGCGAACGACCTCGCCCTGGCCGGGCAGCCGGCCGAATTGTCGCGCTTCGGGCCGACGGACCCGGCGTTGACGCCGCCGTTGTGCGACGGCGACCTCGCGGCCGGCCCGACGGCGACGGTCGATGAGCAGCTGTCCGGAACGCTCGATCGGGGGTCGCTCGGCGGCGCGCGGCTGCGGGGACAACGGTCGGGCTCGGACTTCCGCTGGAGCGCCGACGTCGCGAGCGCGTCGTCGCTGGGCCTGGCTGGCGCGGCGGGGCTCGGCGGCGCCGCGTGGATCCGGGAGCCGAACACGGGCTGGGCGCCGACGTCGCCCGGCTCGGTCGACGACGAGGATCTCGATGCCGCCGTCGTCCGGCATGCGCTGACGCCCGAGCTGCGCGCGGCAGCCGAGGAGCTGGGAATCTCGTACGTCGAGGGAGCGCGGGCACGCCACTGCCGCGTGGCCGTCGACGGGAAGGCGTTCCGGGCAGCCTTTCCGCAGGTTCGGTGGCTGGCCGGCAACGCCGACCTCTCGCACTGGCGCGGCGAGGTCGACTACTGGGTGTTCGCCGACGGCCAGCTCGGCGAGGTGGTCGGGTGGCTGGAGGGCCAAGGGTTCGCCATCCGCACGGGGGCGGTCCAGGGCCGGCTCGACACCGCCCTGACGGCGACGAATCGGGGCGCCCCGGTCTCCATCGCGTTGCCGGGAGACTGATGGCCGGGCGGAACATGGACGGACCGGACGAGCTGGCTGCGATCGACCGCCTCGATCGCGCCGGGCGCAAGCGCGACCGGCTCGCCAGGTTCTACCGGGTGGTCCAGTTCCTCGAAGCCCACGCCGAAGGGGTCACGCCGGACCAGATCGCGGCGTTCGTCGGCATGTCGCGGCGAAGCGCGTACCGCGACTTGCGGGCCCTCGAGGACGAGCTCGGGGTCGCGCTCTGGTCGGATGGTGGCCGATGGGGCGTCGCGGAGAAGTCCCTCCTTCCCGCGCTCCGGATGACCCAGGCGGAGGCGATGGCGGTCTTCCTGTCGGCCCGCCTGATGGCCAAGTACGCGGACGCCTACGACCCCGATCTCGCGGCGGCATTCCAGAAGCTGGCCGGGGCGCTCCCGCCGGTGCTCGGGGCGCATGTCCAGCGGACGCTCGACGTGATGGCCCGCCGGCCGCTCGATCCCGCGGGCAGCCACAACCTGCGCCTCCTGACCCAGGCGTGGGCGGACCGCCGCGTCGTCGATCTCGTCTATGACCCCAGCACCTACGACCCGAAGCGGGTGCCGCGCCGGGCCCGCGTGCGGCCGTATCTGATCGAACCCTCGCCCGTGTCGCACGCGCTGTACCTGATCGGATGGGACGAATCGAAGGCGGCGGTCCGCACCTTCAAGCTCGAGCGGATCCGCGACCTCCGGCTGACGCCCGAGCGCTTCGAGGCGCCGCCCGAGGGCGAGATCGAGGCGAGCCTGGAGCGGGCCTGGGGGATCATCGCCGACCAGGGGGAGGTGGACGTCGTGCTGCGCTTCTCGCCCACCGTCGCGTCACGCGTCGCGGAGACGACCTGGCACCCGACGCAGACGATCACGCCCGGCCCGGACGGGTCGATCACCTGGCGGGGGACGGTGTCGGGCACCCTCGAGATCAGGGAGTGGATCCTCGGCTGGGGCGCCGACGTGGAGGTGCTCGAGCCGGACCCGCTGCGCGGGGAGGTGGCCGACATCCTGGGCCGCGCCGTCGCCCAGTACGAAGGCTGAGCGAACGACCGCCGCGCGCGCTCGCCGGACGAGGCACGCCGCCAGCGAGACCGCCGCCCGAGGCCCGCCGAACGCAGCCCGCCGCGGCACCCGCCCGCAAGACGCGACACCCGGCATCCCGAACGCCCGGCATCCCGAACGGCGACAATCTGGCCATGCGCCCGGCCCCCTTCTCGGCGGTCAACCTGATCAGCGACCCGATCCACGGCTACGTGGAGCTGACGAAGCGACTCCGGCCCGACCAGGCGCGTGCCGCCGGGCTGCCCGACGAGGACGCGGCGGAGCAGGACCTGCTCGATACGGTCTGGCTCCAGCGCCTGCGCCGGATCAGCCAGCTGCAGAGCGCCCGATGGGTCTTCCCCACCGCCGAGCACTCGCGATTCACCCACGGCCTGGGGGTCATGCACGAAGCCGGGCTGTGGGCCCGCCAGCTCTACCCGACCCTCGTCGACGAGCTCGCCCGGAGCGACCCTGGGCTCCGTCCCCCCTCGGAGGGCCTCGTCGTCGAGACGCTGCGCGTCGCCGGCCTGCTGCATGACGTCGGCCACGGACCGTTCGCCCACTTCTTCGACGAGCACTTCCTCGCGGCGTACCCTGCGCCGCCCGACGCCCGCCGCCTGGCCCGGAAGTCCCTGAGCCACGAGGACCTGTCCCAGCTGATCGTGATGCGCGAGCTGGCCGGGATCATCCGCGGCCTGCGCCGGGCGCCGGGGGGCACGCCGGCGCGCGACGCGCTCGCCCCCGACGAGACGGTGCAGCCCGCCTGGGTCGCGTTCCTGGTCTCGAAGCCGCCGCTCGGCGACCCCGCGATGCCACGCTGGGTACGCTGGCTGCAGCCGCTCTTCTCGGGCGTCTTCACGGTCGACAACCTCGACTACGTGCGCCGCGACGCGTACTTCGCCGGCGTGGCGACGGGCGTCGTCGACGCCGAGCGCCTGCGCCGCTACTCGTTCATGAGCGATCGCGGCCTGACCCTCTACGAGCCCGGGATGGGTGCCCTCGAGATGTTCCTGACCGCCCGGCTGTTCCTCTACCAGCAGGTCTACTACCACCGGGCCGTGCGGGGGATCGACCTCGACCTTGGAGAGGTCTTCGGACCCAGCATCCGCGCGCTCGCGGGCGACCTCTCGCCGGCGGACGACCTGCGGCGATACGCGGACCTCGATGAGTACGCGCTCCTGCACCAGGCGGCCCGCTGGGCCCGCGGCGAGGACGTGACGCTCACCCCCGCGCCCGGCGACGGCCACGTCAGCCCGGCCGTGGCGGGCGGCTGGCGCCGGATCCTGCTGCGCCGGCCACGCTGGCGCGTCGAAGCTGAGATCCGCGTCGAATACGCCGGCGGCCCGCCGCCGGCCGAGGCCATCGCGCCGCTCGGCACGGACGAGCCAGGTCGCATCCGGGTCGATCTCGCGATCGTCGACGCGAGGCCGGCGACCATGGACGGCGAGCCGCCGCTCGCGGTCGCCGGCCGCGACGGGAACCCGTCGCGCCCGCTCGTGGAGTGGCTCGCGCGGCTCCCCGCGTACGCGCTGATCGGGCGCCGTTACGTCCGCACGGAAGGGCCCGACGGCGACTGATCGGGGGCGAGCCCGACCCGCCGGCTCGGCCACGCGCCGCCGCCCCGGCCGCGCGCTGCATGCCCGGGCACGCGTTGCTTTGTCCCGGCCGCCCGCTGCATGTCCAGTCGCGCCCGGCCTGCGAGCCTCCTTCGGCATACTGTCCGGACTGCGCGGGGGCTGGATCCGGGAGGTTCGGGCGATGGCGGCGGACGCGGGCGATTCGAACGCGGTCTCTGGGGCACCGGCTCCCCGCGCCGTGCTCATTCGGAGCGAGCGGACCTACGAGGGGCGCCAGGGCCTCAGCTACGGCGAGGGCGTCTTCTCCGAGAACACCGGCGCCGCGGGCATCTGCCTCCACGTGCTCCGGATTCGCGCCCGGCGGGCGGGCGAAGGCGCACGTCCACGCGCACCACGAGACGGCGATCTACCTCGTCGCGGGCTCCGTCACGGTCCTGCACGGGCACGGCCTCGAGTTCCGGGACGAGATGCGGGCCGGCGACTACCTCTACATCCCTGCCGACTGCCCGCACGTGCCCGTCAACAGCGGGAGCGTCGAAGCCTTCGCGGTCCTGGCCCGCACGGACCCGAACGAGCAGGAGAGCGTCGTCCTGCGGCCGGACCTCGAGGCGATCGTGGCGGACCGGGTCGGGTCCGCGGCAGACCGTGCCATGAAGCTCGACGAGTTCGCGCTCGAGCGGTTCTTCGCCCGCTGGGAGTTCGCGGTCCGGCATCTCCTGTGCGCCTCCGACGTCGAGGGCTGGCCGATGGCCGACCTCCTCGCGCTCGCTGACGACGATGCGCGCGACCGGTGGGACCGGCTCACCCTTGGCTACACCGAGGCGCCCGGCGATCCCCGGCTGCGCGCCGAGATCGCGTCGCTGTATGCAGGGCTCGAGGCGGATGACGTGCTCGTCTTCTCCGGCGCCGAGGAGGCGATCTTCGTCCTCGCGAACGTGCTCTTCGGCCCGGGCGACCACGCCGTGGTGACATGGCCGGGCTACCAGAGCCTGTACGAGGTGGCGCGGGCGGCCGGTGCCGACGTCTCGCTCCACGAGCTCCGAGAGGCCGATGGCTGGGACCTCGACGTCGACCGTTTCGTCGACACGTTCCGCCCGGCGACGCGCGTGGCGATCGTCAACGCTCCCCACAACCCGACCGGGATGCTGCCGACGCAGGGGGCGTGGGGCGCTCTCGGCGAGGCCTGTCAGTCTCGCGGCATCCGGCTGGTCGCGGACGAGGTCTACCGGTTCCTCGAGCACGATGGCCGTGCGCCGCTGCCGGCCGGCGCCGAGCTCGCTCCCGCGTTCGTCTCGATCGGGGTCCTCTCCAAGTCGTTCGCGCTTGCGGGCCTGCGGATCGGCTGGCTCGCCTCCCGCGATCGCGACCTCCTCACGCGCTGCGCCGCCTTCAAGGACTACACGACGATCTGCGCCGCGGCGCCGTCGGAGATCCTGGCCCTCATCGCGCTGCGCGCCCGCGAGACCGTGCTGACCCGCTCGCGGTCCATCGTGTCGGCGAACCTCGACGCGTTCGATGCCTTCCTGACAGCCCGCCCCGGCTTCGCCACCTGGGTCCGTCCGAAGGGCGGCTCGACAGGCTTCCCGCGCCTCGCCGACGGGCTGGCCCGAGACACGGGGATCGATCAGTTCGCGGCGGAGCTGGTCGAGGCCGAAGGCGTCCTGCTTCTGCCAGGTAGCGCGTTCGGTCACCGCGGCGATCACTTTCGCGTCGGGCTCGGCCGCCTCGACCTGCCTGCCGCCCTCGAGGGTCTCGGGCAGTTCCTGGCGGCCCGCGGCGTCGCCTGACCGCGCCTTCGGTCCGAACGCCTCTGGCGGCTGCGGCGCCGGGGCGCGACCATCTCGGTGCGGCCGACGCCGCCGGGCGCCCGGACCGTGAAGGAGGGGTTCGATGGAACACGAGGTCCATCTCGTCGAGCGGCCGCCGCTGCTGGTGATCTCGAAGCGCATGCCGGTCGCACTCGAGGCGATCGGCGGCACCCTGGGCGGCGCGTTCGGCGAGGTCTACGGGTTCCTTGGCACGACCCGAGTCGCGCCAGCCGGCCCGCCGTTCGTCATCTATCACTCGATGCCGGAGCCGGGCACGCCGCTCGACATCGAGATCTGCGCCCCTGTCGCCGCCCCGGTCGATGCGCCGACGCCGTGGTCGCTGGTCGAGCTGCCGGGCGGCACGTTCGTCAGCCGGATGCACGTCGGCCCGTACGACACGGTCGGCACCACGTACGACGCCCTCATCGCCTGGATCCCGGCCCATGACCTGGAGATCGCCGGCCCGCCGCGCGAGGTCTACCTGAGCGACCCGTCGACGCCGCCCGAGCAGGTCCACACGATCGTCGAGTTCCCGGTCGTCAAGGTGGCGGCGCCGGTCGGCTGAACGGGCGCTGGCGGACAGGCCGCTGGCTGACCGGGCGGCGGCCCGGCGCCGTAGTTGGAAGACGGCCGAACGGCCGGCGCTGAAGGCCGCCGGCTGCCGGTCTCGGTTGTCGCGCCGCCCTTCGCCGAGCGGCGAGCGCGAGCACGCCGCTGCCATGTCGGTGCGCGCGTCGCAGGCCGTACAATCACCCGGCGCGCGCCCGTAGCTCAGTGGATAGAGCACCTGACTTCGGATCAGGTGGTCGGGGGTTCGAATCCCTCCGGGCGCGCCAAGTCTCCACCCCAACCACAACATGTTGGGGTGCGAGGAGCGGCAGACCACTGCATCTTGTGCTCAGCCGACCTGCTCGACGGCTCGTCGAAGGAGGCTTCGGCATGCGACGAGCACCTGATTCGACCACCTCGCGAGCACCTGATTCGGCGCGCCATTCGGCGTGGGCACCAGATTCTGAACGTGGAATCGGGCGAGCCCCAGATTCTGATTTCGTGGCTGTCGCGACCATCTGATCCGTCTCCGGCATGGGGTCGGCGAGCGTGGCCAGCGCCTGACCGAAATCAGATGGTGCCGACCTCACCGGGCCTCGGTCACGCAGCTGATCTCTTCTGCGGTGCCAAGACCGCCGAGGGCCTTTCGCCGCGCTCGATCCTCTGGTACCGGATTATCCTCGACCGCCTCACCGCGCGGTTCGGGCCGAAGCGCCAGGTTGATGACCTCACCTCGCCCGAGCTGCGGGCCTGGCTCGTCGAGCTGCGGGCGACGCTCGCGCCGATCAGCATCGCCGGCTACGTCCGGGGCCTGCGGTCGTTCGGGAACTGGCTCGCGACCGACGGAATCGCGGAGGCTCGGGCACTGCGGACTCTGGCCCGGCCGCGGGTCCCCCACAAGGTCATGGAACCGCTCTCCGAGGACGATCTGCGGAAACTCGTGGGTGCCGCCGACCCGCGCGACCGGGCGATCGTCCTGCTCCTCCTCGACACGGGACTCCGGGTATCCGAGGCCGCCGGCATCAGCGTCAGCGACCTGCGGCCCGACGGCTTGATCAAGGTGATGGGCAAGGGCGCCAAGGAACGCATCGTGCCGGTCGGGTCGGCCGCGCGCGGGGCGATCGGCCGGTACCTCGAAACTCGCCCCCGTGGGGTAGCAGACTACGCCTTGTTCACGGGCGATCTCGGCGACCGCCTGCGGCTGAACGGCATCCAGCAGATGCTCCGACGGCTGCGTGCCCGGGCTGGCGTGACCGCACGCTGCAACCCCCACACCTTCCGGCACAGGTTCGCCCACCGTTACCTCGTGAACGGCGGCGATGTCTTCACCCTCCAGCGGATGCTCGGCCACACGAGCCTCGAGATGGTCCGTCGCTACGTGACACTTGCCGACACCGACGTGGCGACCCGACACCGGGCGGCGTCGCCTGCGGACCACCTGCTGGCCTCTCGTCGGCGCATGGACGACGGCGTGGCGCCTCGACAGGACGGGCGGCGTTCGGCGTTGACCGCGGCCGGTCAGGCGAGCCTGTCGACCGGAAGTGCGCCGCCATGGACGGCCCGTAGATCGTCGTTGACGAGCTTGCGAGAGCGCGCGTCGAAGCCGGGCCGGTCGGCCCGGGCTCGTCCACGGCCGTCCGACTGGTGATCGGCCGGCCGACTGGCGATCGACCCGGCCCAAGTGAATAGGTGATAGATCGCCATCGGCACGCATTTCGCATGCCCGGGAAGGGCCGTGGTCTACAGTGTCCTCAGACCGCGCGGGATCTCGGGGAGCGTCAGTCCGATGGGTGTCCCGCACGATCGCTGACGGCTAGACCGAGACCGATGCGAACTCGGCTCACGCACCCGGAGGTGAATGGTGCCCGACCACGCGGCCGTCGAAGCGTACGACCGGTTGCTGGCGTCGATCGGTGGCCGCGCCAACGCGATCGGGCCGAAGGGGCTCGCCTCACACTGGCCACACGTCGGGCGGAACTACCGCGGCTTGGTGATCGCCGGGCAGGCCCTCCAGGGATGGGATCCCGCGGTCGCAGGCGCTCGGTGGCACGCGGCCGACGCCACAACACCATCCGGGCGCGCAGCGATCATCGAACGGTCGCAGACATGGTTCGCCGACGCACCCGATCCAGTCGGCGTGATCGCCACCCTGAGCAACCGCCGTGGCTCGCCGTTCTGGCGGCTCTGCCGCGACGTGGCTGAGGCCTGGGAGCCTGATGGTGCTGGACCTTGGTACAGCCGCTTCGCCTGGGCCAATGTCTACCCGGTCGCGCCTGACGATCCGCCCGGTAGCCCGGGCGGTCCGCTGAAGGAGGCCCAGGATTCGCTGTCGGCGGACTCTTCGCCGCGCTCCTTGACTCGCTCCAGGCTAGACGAGCGATAGTGATCTCGGGTCCGGCCTACTGGTGGCATCCCGCCCGATCGCCGGCCTTCGCAGCGCTGCCGACGCAACCGTTCCCGCTCATCCGTGGCGGCACGGTGGACGGCCGGACTGTCATCGTTGGCTACCACCCGACCTACGCTCGGAGGAAGCGGGTCGGCGCTGAGGCGTACGCGGCCCGGATCACCGAGGCGGTCAGGGCGATCGAGGCCGGCTCATGACCAGTCCGACTAGGGCAGGGTCGGTACGCCGAGCGTGGGCGGGAGGACGCGGCGGCCGCGGTGGGCAGCATCAGAGACTAGGTACGGCCCGTCCACAGCCGGCTGACCTGCTCCACCGATACCTGACGCCCCTCGAGGTCTTCGGCGTCGCTA
>CAWEJO010000006.1:0-148724 GCA_963809375.1 uncultured Chloroflexia bacterium | reverse complement strand
CGTTATCGAAGGCCACGTCGCTTCCCCACGAGGCGTCCGCCGCTGCTGGGCGAGTCTCCTGGATCTCGATATTGGCGTAGGGAACGGCAAGAGAAAGCTCTGAAACGATATTCGCTCTCTCTGCATTCGGCGCGACGTCCAGAGCGAGGATTATGCTCGCGATGAAATCGCCTTGATCGACGATGTGCCGCCGGCCGAACACATGGAACATGCCGATCACGATCGTTTGGAATGCGACGATGGACACAAGCATGAGCAGCGTGATTTGCACGGCCAGCTTGTTGAGCCGGAAACGCCAGGGAACGCGAGTTGAGTTCATGCGCGCGCCACGTGAGTGGAGAAAATATAGCCCTCGGAGCGAACCGTCTGGATGAACGCGGGCTTTTTTGGATCCGCTTCTATCTTCTGTCGAAGCCGGCTGATCAGCACGTCGATGCTCCGCTCGAAGGGCCCGGTCGTCGGGCCATGCGTCATGTTGATCAGTTGCTCGCGCGTCAACACCCGATTGGGATTTTCGCACAAAGCATGCAACAGATCGAATTCGGCGCCGGTCATGGCCACTTTTATGCCGCACGGCGCGACGACCTCTCGAGCCAGCACATCGACGCGCCAGCCCGAGAAAAGATACGCTTGCCGTACAGCGCGCCCGTCGACGGCGTTCGCGTTCGGGGTTTCAGTTCGCCTCAAAACGGCGCGGATGCGCGCCAGCAGCTCGCGCGAATTGAAAGGCTTGACGATGTAATCGTCGGCCCCGAGCTCCAGACCCAATATCTTGTCGATGTCCTCCGACTGCGCCGTCAGTATGATTATAGGGATGCGTCTCTCGGATCGCACCCGCCGGCAGATCGACAAGCCGTCTTCGCCGGGAAGATTAAGATCGAGGATCAGCAGGTCATAGGCTCCGGCGCTGAACGCAGCGTCCATTGCCTGGGCGTTTGCGGCCACCTTAGTCTGAATATCGTGCGCCGCGAGATAGAGCGAGATGAACTCGCCGATTTCGGCGTCATCCTCGACGATCAGAATTGAAATGGGAGGGGTCAAAGGAGGCGCAATCGCTTTCGTTGGAGCTCGGCGGAACCTAATAATGCAGTGTTTCTAGAGTGTTTCCATCACAAAAAAGACCCCGCCCCGCGACGCTTCAGTAGCTCTGGTCTGATCTCGTCGGATTTGGGAAAAGAATCAGAAACAATCTCTGTGGTCTGAAAAACTGGAGAAACACCACAGCCACTGGCCTGTCCTATGTTGCGGCCGAGCTACCCGGTTGGCGCCAAGGTTTCGACTGAGCGCGATTGCAAGGACAAAGTATGAAAAGTAAGGCTCACGCTGTCACCCACGACCTCGAAGCGGTCGCGGCAGAGGCGAGCGCCTCTCAGCGCGCCGGGTCGTCGACGCAAGACGAATGGCTGGGCAAGGACCTAGGCGGATTCCCGCCGATGGATCGAGACATCGCGTGGACGACAATTTCACGCAGGGACGTTTCCAACCCGGTTCACGCCGAAGACCGGCCTCGCCGGATTGGCCGAAAATTGGCGCGCGGACGTTCTGTCCGGCTTTCTGGTCTTTCTTATCGCGCTGCCGCTATGCCTCGGCATTTCGATGGCCTCGGGTTTTCCGCCCCAGGCGGGCATCATCACCGCCGTCGTCGGCGGCCTGCTCGTGTCGCGAATCAACGGCTCCTTCGTCACCATCACCGGCCCGGCGGCGGGCCTCATCGTGGTCATTTTGGACTCGGTGCAGGCGCTCGGCGGCGGCGACGCCAAAGCCGGCTACCACTACACCTTGGCGGCGATCGTATGCGCCAGCGTCATTCAGATGCTGATGGGCATCATGAAAGCCGGCAAGATGAGCGCCTTTTTTCCGTCCTCGGCCGTGCATGGCATGTTGGCGGCGATCGGCATCATCATTATGGCCAAGCAGATTCACGTCATGCTCGGCGTGAAGCCGGATGCGCAGACGCTGTTTGAGACGATCGGCGCGATCCCCGCCAGCCTTCGCGACATGAATCCCGAAGTCGCCATCATCGGCGGCCTTGGGCTTTTGATCCTGATCGCCTGGTCGCTGGTGAAGAGTCGCCGACTAAAAATGATCCCGGCGCCGCTCGTCGTCGTCATCATCGGCATGGCGCTCGCGCAATATTACGATCTCGACGATGAACATATCTATCTCTTCCTGCCGGACTACTCCGTTTCTGCCGCATCACGAATTCACGATCGGTCCGAAATTCCTTGTCTCGATTCCGCAGAACTTCCTGTCCGGCTTCGCCTTCCCGGATTTCTCGCTGATCGGCTCCAGCGTGTTCTGGCAGCAGGTCTTCGCCATCTGTCTCGTTGGCAGCCTGGAGAGCCTGCTCAGCTCGGCGGCGGTCGATAAGCTCGATCCCTATAAGCGCACCTCAGATCTCAACCGCGACCTCGCGGCGGTCGGCTTCGGCAACATCATATGCGGCCTGATTGGCGGTATGCCGATGATCGCAGAAATCGTCCGCAGCTCCGCCAATGTGAATAATGGCGCGCGCACGGGGTGGGCGAATTTCTTCCACGGGTTGTTCCTGCTGACCTTCGTCGCGCTTTTCCCGAGGGTCATTCACGAGATCCCGCTTGCCTCGCTCGCCGCGCTGCTGGTGTTCACCGGCTACCGACTTGCGTCGCCGCTCGAGTTCAAGAAGACGCTGGCGATCGGCTGGGACCAGCTCACCGTTTTCGTGATTACCATCGTCGGCGTGCTGGCGACCGATCTGCTTGATCGGCGTCGCCATCGGCATCGCCGCCGAGTTCCTGTTCCACTTCTGGCGCAGCGTCAATTGGGGGCAGGTCTTCAAGCTGCATCGCGACGTCGTGGAGAGCGAGCCCGGCGTCTATCAGGTCAAGATCGGCGGCGCGGCCTTTTTCGCCAATTACCTCGCGCTCAAGGGCGATCTCGCGAAGCTCCCAAAGGGCAAGACGGTGATCTTCGACCTCTCGGAGTCCTGGTGCGTCGATCACACGGTGATGGAGAACCTCCATCACTTTTGCGAGGACTATGAAGCAAACGGCGGCCACGCAGAGATTTGCGGACTGGATCAACACGTCGCGACGTCAAAGCATCCCCTCGCCCCGCGCAAGCGCAGCGTCTAGTCCGTAAAGTTCACGCAAGGCGCGACCGACGACCGTCGCGTCGATTCGAAGGTGACACGTATGCCGCTCTACCTGGCGCTGACCTCTGTCAGCGCCCTGCTCGCCGTCAGCGTCTACGCCATCGTCGACAGGCGGAACCATGACGTCAGCCGTAACGTCTACCGCCTTTGCATCGGCCTCTGCGGCGTCATCTTCCTCGCAGCGGTCATGCCAAGGGGCGCTCATGTCGTTTCCACGACTTTGCCGCTCGGACTGCCGTGGATCGGCATGCATTTTCGCATCGACGTCCTGACCGCCTTTTTTCTCGCCGTCGTCAATCTGGGCGGCGCGGCGGCGAGCGCCTATGCGATCGGCTATGGCGCGCATGAGAAGGAGCCGATGCGCGTGCTGCCGTTCTATCCAGCTTTTCTCGCTGGCATGAATCTCGTCGTGCTGGCCGACGACGCCTTCACCTTTCTTGTCGCTTGGGAGTTCATGTCGCTTGCGTCATGGGCGCTCGTGCTGACGCATCATCATGAGGAGGAGAACAGGCACGCCGGCTTCGTCTATTTGTTGATGGCGAGCTTCGGCGGTTTTGCGCTGTTGATGGCGTTTGGCGTTCTCGGAGGCGTCGGCGGCGCCTACGACTTCGCCTCGATTCGCGAGTCGACCAAGATGGGATGGACGTCGGGCCTCGTCCTGGCCCTCGCGATAGTCGGCATGGGGTCGAAAGCCGGACTCGCGCCCTTGCATATCTGGCTGCCGCTCGCCCATCCCGCGGCGCCGAGCCACGTCTCGGCCCTGATGAGCGGCGTTATGACGAAGGTCGCCGTCTACGGCTTCATTCGCGTCGTGTTCGATTTGCTCGGGCCGCCGGCCTTCTGGTGGTCGGTCGAGCCGATGACCTTTGGCGCAGCGAGCGCCCTCATCGGCGTTCTCTTCGCGACGATACAGAGCGATCTGAAGAAGCTGCTCGCCTACAGCACCATCGAAAACATTGGCGTCATTTTCATCGCGCTCGGACTTGCCTTGGCGTTCAAGGCCAATGGCATGGCGCTGCCGGCCGCGCTCGCCTTCACTGCGGCGCTCTTTCACGTTTTCAATCATTCGCTGTTCAAGAGCCTGCTGTTCTTTGGCGCCGGCGCCGTATTGAACGCGAGCGGCGAAAGAAGCATCGAGCGCCTCGGCGGGCTCATTCACTCCATGCCGAAAACGGCGTTCCTTTTTCTCGGCGGCTGCGTCGCCATCGCCGCCCTGCCGCCGCTGAACGGCTTCGTCTCGGAATGGCTGGTCTTTCAGGCGATCCTGCTGAGCCCGGCGCTGCCGCAATGGACCGTGAAGCTCCTCGTTCCGGCGGTCGGCGTGGCGCTGGCGCTGAGCGCGGCGCTCGGCGCCGGCTGTTACATACGCGCCTATGGCGTCGCCTTTCTGGGGCGCCCCCGCAGCGAAGCGGCGCGCAGGGCGCACGACCCGGATCGCTGGTCGCTCGGCGACCATGGCGGTTTTGCTGACGCTGTGCCTCATGGCCGGTCTGCTGCCGAGCCTCCTCATCGACACGATCTCACCCGTGGCGAAAGATTTTGTCGGCGGCCGCATGCCGACGCAGGCTGAGCTCTCCTGGCTCTCGATCGCGCCCGTCGCCGAAAGCCGCAGCTCCTACAACGGGCTTCTGGTCTTCATGTTCATTCTCTTCTCCGCGTATTCGGCGAGATGGGTCATCCACAAATTTGGCACGGCGCGGTCGCGGCGCGCGCCGGCCTGGGACTGCGGCTACATCGAAACCAGTCCCATGACGCAATACACAGGCAGCAGCTTCGCGCAGCCGATCCGGCGCACCCTTGGCGTCATCGCCTTTTCGGTGCGGGACCGCCTCGACATGCCGGCGCCGGGCGATACGCGGGCCGCGCGCTTGAGCGTCGAAATCAAGGATCGGATCTTCGACTATCTCTATGCGCCGCTCACGCGGGCGGTGGAATCCTGCGCCACCGGGCTGAACATCCTCAGTCTCCTGACGATCCAGGAATATCTCGCGCTGGTTTTCGCGGCGCTCGTCTTCCTCCTGGTCCTGGTGGCGATATGACGCTTCCTTTCAACCTCATGGCGCAGAGCCTCCAAATGCTTTTGGTGCTTGCGCTGGCGCCGCTGCTTATCGGCTTTGTTCGAAAGCTGAAGGCGCGCCTCTTGCGCCGCAAAGGACCGCCGATCATTCAACCCTGGCTCGATCTCATTCGGCTGCTGCGCAAGGAGGTCGTCCTCGCAGACAACGCGTCGTGGCTGTACCGCTGGGCGCCCTATCTGATCTTTGCGATGATCTGGGTCGCCGCATCGCTCGTGCCGACATTCGCCACGGGACTGACGTTCAGCTGGTCGGCCGATCTCATCGCCATCATCGCCCTGCTCGGCAGCGCCCGTTTCTTCCTTGCTCTCGCCGGCATGGACATTGGAACGAGTTTCGGCGGCATCGGCTCCAGCCGCGAGGCGATGTTCGGCTCGCTCGCGGAGCCGGCGATGATGATGATCGTCTTCACCGTCTCCTTCGTCGCCGGAACGACGCAGCTCTCTGAAATTGCGGCCTACATGGTCGCGAATATGGAATTGCGCGCCTCCGTCGGCATGGCGCTCGTCGCTCTCCTCATCGTCGCCATCGCAGAGAATGGACGGATTCCCGTCGACAATCCGGCGACGCATCTCGAGCTGACGATGGTGCATGAGGCGATGGTTCTCGAATATTCCGGGCGCTATCTCGCGCTCATTGAACTCGCCTCCGCGCTCAAACTGCTCCTTTATCTCTCGCTCATCGCCTGCGTCTTTTTCCCGGTTGGACTCGCGTCGCACGATGCGGGCGCGGAGGCGATGATGATCGGCCTTTGCGCTTACGTCCTGAAGCTGGCGATCGGCGGCGGCGCGCTCGCGCTGTTTGAGACATCCACGGCCAAGATGCGCATCTTCCGCGTGCCCGACTTTCTCGGCGCGGGGCTGATGCTCGGCCTCCTCGCGACGCTGCTCGTTTTCGTGACACGGAGCCTCTGATGGAGCTTCTGACAATCGACATCGCCCATGTGCTGGCGGGCGCGCTCCTGCTGACGAGCTTCATGCTGCTGTATCAGGACAGACTGTCGGGGCTGATCAATATCTACACGCTCCACGCCGTCATTCTGTCGCTGTCGGTCGCCTGGCAGGCCTATTACCAGGACGCACATCATCTCTATCTCACGGCTGCGCATCGCGGCGATCTTCAAGGCGCTGATCATTCCGTTCAGCCTCCGCCGCATCATCAAGCGCTTGCGCATCCACCGCACCGTGGAGGTCGTTGGCGGCGTCGGCATAACCATGCTCATCGGCATATTTCTCGTGGCGCTGTCGCTCGTCGTCATGCTGCCGGCGACCGCCTCCGCTGATCCGCTGTCGCGCGAGGACATCGCATTCGCCTTGGCGATCGTGCTGCTGGGGCTGTTGATGATGGTGACGCGACGCAACGTCGTGAGCCAGATTATCGGTTTCATGTCGCTGGAAAATGGTCTGGTTCTGGCGGCGGCAGGGGCGAACGGCATGCCGCTCGTCGTCGAGATCAGCGTCGCCTTTTCCATTCTCATCGCCTTCATCGTGATCGGCATCTTCCTGTTTCGCATCCGCGAGCGATTCGACAACGTCGACCTTTCTGAACTCGATCGCGTACGCGGAGGACGTTCATGAGTTCCGATCTCTTCCTGGTCTCGAACGCGCTTGTCGGCATTCCCGCCGTCGCGGCCATTGCCGTTGCGCTTGAACCGGCCTACCGACGCTCGGCGATCATCAACCTCTGCGCCTCCGGCGCGACGTTTCTCTTCGCGCTTGTGCTTCTCGTCGTCGAACCCGAACGCGGCGGCTATCTCTTCGTCGACGACCTCAACATCGTC
Source organism: uncultured Chloroflexia bacterium (assembly GCA_963809375.1). Taxonomy (GTDB): domain Bacteria; phylum Chloroflexota; class Limnocylindria; order Limnocylindrales; family CSP1-4; genus CTSoil-043. The sequence goes on along the minus strand of CAWEJO010000006.1, from coordinate 141,736 downwards.
TTTATTGTGCTCTCGACCTTCATCGGCTTCACCACGAGCGTCTATAGCGCGAGCTATATCGACCATGAGATCGAAACTGGCCGGCTGACCACGAGAAACGTCCGCTTCTATCACGCGATGTATCAGTCGCTGATGTGCGCGATGAATCTGGCGCTGCTCGCCAGCAACATCGGCCTCATGTGGGTCGCGGTCGAAGTCGCGACCCTGACAACCGTGTTGATGGTCGGCATGTACCGCACGCCGCACGCGCTCGAGGCCGCTTGGAAATATTTCATCCTCGGCAGCGTCGGGATCGCGCTGGCGCTCTTTGGCACGATCCTCATTTACATGGCGGCCGAGCCGGTTCTGGGACAGGGCTATGACGCCATGGTCTGGACGACGCTGATGCAGCAAGCGCCGCAGTTCAATCCCCGGATGCTCAACGTCGCCTTCGTGTTTCTGATGCTCGGCTACGGCACCAAGGTTGGGTTGGCGCCGATGCACGCCTGGCTTCCGGATGCGCATGCGGAAGGCCCGACGCCGATCTCGGCGGTCTTATCCGGCCTCCTTCTGAATGTCGCGCTTTACGCGGTGCTGCGGTTCAAGATGCTGCTGACGGCGAATGCGGCGGCGATTACGCCGGGCCCGCTGATGATCACGCTCGGCCTTGCATCTCTCATCATGGCGGCCTTCATGCTTTACCGCCGCGGCGACATCAAGCGGCTGTTCGCCTACTCCTCCATCGAGCACATGGGCATTATCGCCTTCGCCTTTGGCATGGGCGGACCGCTCGCCAACTTCGCCGGTCTGCTGCACATGACGATGCACAGCCTGACGAAGTCCGCGATTTTCTTCTCGGTCGGCCACATCGCGCAGGTCAAGGGCACGCAGAAAATCGCCGACATCAGAGGACTGACGCAGAGCCAGCCGGCGCTCGGCTGGTCCCTCGTCGCTGGCGTCGTCGCAATCATCGGTCTGCCGCCGCTTGGCATCTTCATGAGCGAATTTCTCGTCGTGAGTTCGACCTTCGCGCGCCAGCCCCTCCTCGCTATTCCACTGGTCTTCGGCCTCCTGCTGGCCTTTGGCGCGTTGCTGTTGCGACTCACCGGGATGGCGTTCGGCGAGCCGAGCCGCGACCAAGGCGAGGTGAAGGCTTCGATGTGGCCTGTCTACGCGCATCTCTCGCTTGTGCTGCTGGCGGGAATCTATCTTCCCTCTCACGTCGTGACCTGGTTCCAGAACGTCGCGCGGCTCTTGGGTTGAGTTCGAAGGATGAAAAGATGAACTTCGCCAGCAAACAGATAGAGGCCCAGCCGTCGCCGCCGACGTGCCTGCCCTGGCCGCGTGAGATCGTCGACAGAGCTGGTTGGCTCGCTTTCGCCGAAAGTCTTGCGAGAGGCGAGCGTGAACTCCTCAGCCTGTGGGGCGAACCTTCGAGCGTTCACATGGCGGTGCTTGAAGAGCGGCAGCCGCGCCTGCGCATCATCACATTGGAGTGCCCCGAGGGCTCCTTTCCATCCGTCGGGCGATTGCATCCGCCGGCGTTGAGGCTCGAGCGCGCGATCCGCGATCTTTATGGCCTGAGGGCCGAAAACGCGCCCGACGATCGGCCCTGGCTCGATCATGGCCGTTGGGGCATGCGTCATCCCTGCAGCGCCCCCGAAAAGATCAACTCCGCCAGTGACAGCTACGCATTCCTTCCCGCAGAAGGCGAACCGCTCCACCAGATACCGGTCGGACCCGTGCACGCCGGCATTATCGAGCCGGGTCACTTCCGCTTCTCGGCCAATGGCGAAACCGTCGTGCGGCTTGAGGAGCGGTTTGGCTTCGTGCACAAGGGCGTCGATCAACTGATGGTCGGCGCCTCGATCGAGCGCGCCGCGCGTCTCGCGGCGCGCGTGTCCGGCGACAGCACGGTCGCCTACAGCCTCGCCTTTTCGCAGGCGATCGAAGCGGCGTTCGACGTCAATGTTCCGCCGCGCGCGACATATCTGCGCGCGCTGATGGCTGAACTCGAACGGCTCGCCAATCATTTCGGCGATATCGGCGCCATCTGCAACGACGCGGCCTTCGCATTGATGCATGCGCAATGCGGCATCGTCCGCGAACGCATCTTGAGAGAAGCGGCAAGTTGCTTCGGACACCGCCTGATGATGGATCGCATCGCGCCGGGAGGCGTTGTCGTCGATTTGGAGCAAGAGAACGTCACGGCGCTTTTCACGCTGATCGAGTGGATCGAGCTCATGACTCCCCGCCTCATCGCGCTCTTCGGCGACACGACGTCGCTGCAGGATCGGACCGTCGGAACCGGCGTCGTCAGTGAGGCGCTCGCAAAGCAATATGCGTGCGGCGGCTATGTTGGACGCGCCTCGGGCCGGGAGTTCGACGCGCGCAAGGCGATCGGTTACGCCCCCTATCCGCAGCTGACGTTCGAGATCGGCGCCTCGAAGGAAGGCGACGTCGATGCGCGCGTCTGGGTCCGGTTCGACGAAATCAAAGCCTCGCTGCGAATCCTCAGACAGATTCTCGACGAAATGCCGGAGGGACCGATCATCGCCGCATGGGCGCTGCCGGAAGACTGGACGCGCGAAGGCGCCGCGCTCGTCGAAGGATTCCGCGGCGATATATTTGTCTGGCTGCGCATCCGCGCTGACGGCGTGGTGCAGCGCTGTCATTTGCGCGATCCGTCCTGGTTCCAGTGGCCGCTGCTCGAAGCGGCGATCAAGGACAACATCGTCGCCGACTTCCCCCTCTGCAACAAATCCTTCAACTGTTCCTACTCGGGGCATGATCTCTAGGACACGCGCGCGATGCAGAAATTCTTGCTTCAGGGCTTGCTCCGCCGCGCTCTGACCGAACAAGCCCCCATTCCGAATCCGACGTCGATCGCGGAACTTGGCTACACGCTGGGGCGCACCGCGCGCCAAAACCTGGGCCGCAGTCTGTCGATCCGCGAAGTCGACGCGGGCTCCTGCAATGGCTGCGAGCTGGAAATCCACGCGCTCAGCAACGCCTATTACGATCTCGAGAGATTCGGCCTGCGCTTCGTGGCGTCGCCGCGTCACGCCGACGTCTTGCTCGTCACCGGACCGGTGACGAAAAACATGCGCGAAGCGCTTGAGCGAACCTATGCGGCGACGCCGGATCCAAAATGGGTGATCGCCGTCGGCGACTGCGCCTTTGACGGCGGCGTTTATTGCGAGAGCTACGCATGCGTGGGCGCCGTCGCGAAAGTCGTCCCGGTCGATCTCCATATTCGCGGCTGTCCGCCTGATCCGACGACGCTGCTCAAAGGGCTGATCGCCTTCGTTGAAACGATGAGCTGAACGACTCGGCCGAGGGCCCCTCGCCCCGCGAATGTGGCGACGTGCTGTCACCTGGCCGATTCTCGAAATGCGCGAGCAATATTTCCTCGCACGAGAAAAACTCGAGAAAAACCTACGTACGAAAACTTGGCTAGAACGAGAGCGCGCTTCGCGGCTTCGCATATGCGAGTTGCGGCGTTCAACGGCGATGAACTTGCTGTCTTGATGCGCGGCAAAGCGCTCGCCGCTCACGCGAATGAAGACGCAAGCGAGGCTAGTCATAAATCTCCCAGGCTGGAAGCATGTCGCGGCAAGCGGACTTGTCGCGGTTCTCTCGATCCCACCGGCGCAGCCGCCTCAAGCGACGCGATTGAGGCTAGGCTGCGAGCGCTGGAGGCGGAGATCGCAAAACTGCGGCGAGAGGCTCGTCAGGCCAAAGAGGAAGCCCAACAGGCAACTCAGTCCGCTCAGCGAAGCGCCGCGAAGGCCGAGGCGGCGCAAACCGCTACTCCGCTCATGCCGCCGGTTTTCGTCGCATTCAGGAACGGCCTGTTCGTCGAGAGCGCGGACAAAGCCTACAGTTTCAAGATCGGCGGCCGCATGCAGTTCGACGGCGGCGGCGCGACGCAGCCGCTTAATGGCTGGTCAGAGTCAGGCCGGCGTTCGCCAGGTGCGTCTCGAAGTCGAGGGCAAGGCTGCGCAATACTGGTTCTACAAACTTCAATATGATTTCGCCGGCTCGCAATATGGCACGCCGTTCAATGCGCCCGTGCAAGGCGGCATTCGCGACTTCTATCTTGGCGTACAACATCCTCTTCTCGCGCTGCCCTTCACGAAGGAGCCAGCCTTCATCCATATCGGCAGCTATTTCGAACCCTTCAGCCTCGAATTCACCGCTTCTTCGCGATTCCGCGACTTCATCGAACGCGCTATGGCGGTCGAAGCCATTGCGCCCAGTCGTCACCTCGGCGCGGCGATCGGCGCTTATGGCGACAATTGGACCGCCAAGGGCGGCATCTTCACGACGAGCTTCGAAGATCTGAACACAAACCCCGTGGTCGGCGCGCCGCCGTTGTTCGGTGTTCCGGCGAGGGTCGGTTGGGTCCCAACCGGCGGCGGTCAATATTTCGATCTGACCGGCCGATTGACCTACGCGCCGATCATGACCGAGCATGATCTCCTGCATGTCGGCGTCTCGGGCCGCTATCACCAGCCAAACAGCGCCACGGGATTATCCGACGATCGCGTGCTGCGGATCGGCAACCGCATTCGCTCGGAAGCCTATATCCTCAATCAAGGGCTGCTCGGCACGCCAGATCTCTCCTGCGGAACCGTCGCTCTGCCGGGATGGGGCGCCGCCGCCGCCGCGCATTGCGTCAACAGCGTGCAGTCCTTCGGCGTGGAGATGTCCGCGGCGCATGGGCCGTTCTCGCTGCAGGCGGAATATCTGGGGCAGCAAGTCAATCGCAATACGACCAATATCGCGCTCGCGCGCCTGGCAGGCGCTTTCGCGCCGGGCGGCGCCTCGCATTATTTCAGCGGCTTTTATCTCTACGGGCAATGGTACCTGACCGGCGAGGAGCGCGCCGCCGCATATGACGTAACGAACAAAATCGGAGCGAACTTCAATCAGATCACGATCAAGCATCCGATGAGCGCGGGCGGCTTCGGCGCGGTTGGGCTCGCCGCGCGCTACAGCGCGCTCAATCTCAACAGCGGACCCTATAGCGGCTCAAGCCTGTACAACATGCTCGCCTATACGACGCTCATCGCGCCCAATCCCGCGGCCGCGTCTTATATCGGCAACGCGGGCGTTGTTGGCGGTCGCCAGCAAAACGTCACTCTGGGACTCAATTGGTATCCTGACAATGGAATCCACTTTCAGTTCAACTGGGTCCATGTGCTGCAAGCCTCTGCGCCGCTTAATGATTACGCCTTGTTCACAACCGGCGTTCCGACGCGGCAAGGCCCTTATTTCAACGGCGCCCATCCCGATCTCTTTGAAGCGCGCGCGCAGGTCTATTGGTAGACGATCCGCCGCCGAGCGACACGGCTCGGGGGGCCTTAGAAGGACTGGCTGCTTTGGAGCGCCCTTGCGCATGCGCTTCATTGTTCGAAAGCCCATATCCGACTCCAATCGCTTTTCATGCTGGTGACGAACCATCCTTGCCGCTTCGCCTCGTCATAGCAAAGACTGAGGAAAAGTCCCAATTCTGGTGTCAGGCAAGCCGAGCGCCGAACCATAGGCGTATTCGCGCTTGGGGTCGTCGTGCAAAACCAACATGCCAAACCGCGCGCCGTCCCCGGACGTCGTGTATTCGAGCATCTGCCGGTCGCCCGTTGAATTCCCGAACGCGGCGCGCGGACGACGACCGATCATCAAATGGATGGCCTCGGGCTTGCCGGAGCCGACGTCGCTGAGCAGTGTTTCGGCGCTCTCGAGTCAGAACGGGACGCCCGCGCTTGTCATAACGATAACTCACGCTCTCCAGAGTCCCGACAACCTGCTCGGGCGGAACGCCATAGGTCTGCTCTGCGTAGACCCGCACGAAATCCTGCCCGCCTCCGGTGACGATGTAGGTCTTATAGCCGTTGGCGCGCAGATGCTTCATCAGCTCGAGCATCGGCAGATATGTCAATTCGGTGTATCGGCGGCCCCAGCGCGGGTGTCTTGCTGTCTCAAGCCATTGCTCCGCATCGGCTCTGAACCGCTCTACGCTCATGCCGCTCAGCGGCGCGGCCATGATCTTGATGAGGTCCTTCGTCGAAAGCTTCGATATCGCCTCCATGTTGCGCGAGAGCGCTGTCTTGAAGGGTTCGATCTTCGCAAGCGCGGGTCTTGCCTTTACGACGGCAGGCAGGCGATCCAGACAATACATCAACTGCGGATAGATTGGATGGGACGCCCAGAGCGTGCCATCCTGATCGAAGACCGCGATGCGCTCATCGGGCGGGACGAATTTCGTATTGGACGGATCGGTCGTCGCTCGAATGAATTCGACGATTGCATGTTTAGTCGGAGCTTCGTTCCATGACGGAAGCGGATCGCTTCCCGCCCCGGCAGATGATCCCGCCAACAGTAATGTTGTGGCCATCACAGCGATCAGAAAGCCCAATCGAACCAGCGCTTTCATCATTCCTCCCTGATAAGCCGAAAGTCGTCCAAAGAGCGCCTCCGACGACGTCGCATGTCCGCACGAACGACTGGCCGACGATAGACGATGGGCGACCATTCATAAGCGATTTGCGTGATCGATTGTGGTTGCGATCTGCAGGGCGAACATGGGTCCCTAATGAACGCGGCGCTCGACTTTTGGAGCAGCTGCTTTGCGCCGAAAATCTATTGAGAGCCATAAAGCGCCGCGACAAATTTGCAACGCCTCGCGCAATTCTTCGACGAAAGACGCGAGTAGATCGGAACAGAGCTTGATTTCATTCGTTGTTAGGATGACGCTCTCAATAGGTTGTTCAGTGGTCCGTCTCTAAGAAGGAGATTTTCAATGACCACCAGAAAGCTTCAGCGAAGGCGAAGCGCGATCAGATCGCTTCTCCAGAATCTCGAAACTCGTCCGTTCTGCGAGGATCAATTGCCGCACTCTGGCGGATGGCTGAGTCAGCCTCGGCCGAAGCTGTCGCGCGGTTCGACCAACGTCGGCGGGCATGGCGATCGTCGATAGATATGGGCGGCGGGCGTGAGCGCGTCAGCCGCAAGCATTGGACGCGCCGACACGTTAGCAACGAATGCCCCCACCGTGATGTAACGGCGGGGCGTTCTGCATAGAGCGGCAAAGATCTCAGCAAGTGTGCCGGCCTCGATAAGGGGCTCGCGTCGACGAGCGCCTCGCCCAAGAGGGCGAAAGGCGTAACAGCCACATGCTGCGGCGTCGCTATTCGGCTCGGGAAGCTTCCGTCGCCTCCAGCACATTCTCGATCGGACAGTTGAAGTCCCAGACGACGCCTGTGCTGTCGTATTGGAGCCTTGCATCCCCTCTGAGGTTCAGTCTGATCATATCGCGAATGACTGTGGACCCGAAGCCCTTACGCGCAGGCGTAACGACCGTGGGACCCTCCGTTTCACGCCAGCTCATCGTGAAGCGCCGGCCCTCGCCATCGTGCTTGCGGACGCCCCATTCGATGTCGACGCGGCCATCCGAGTTGGACAGCGCGCCATATTTGACGGCGTTGGTCGCCAGCTCATGCAGCGCCATGCTGAAAGATTGCGACGCCGCGGCCGAGATGGTCAGCGGCGGGCCTTTTAGCGTGATGCGATCGTCGATCAAATCCTCCAGATGAGCGAGCTGCGAGCGCACGAGATCGCTTAGCGTGACGCCTTGCCAATCGCTGGCGACCAGCAGGTCCTGGTTCGCGGCGAGAGACAAAATGCGCTCCTGAAACGTTTCCTCGAAGTCGCGTCCTGGATCGCCCGCGGTCGCTCGTGCGATGGCCAGCACGATGCTCAACATATTTTTCGAGCGGTGATTGAGCTCACGCATGAGAAGAGCGCGCTGTTCCTCCGCGCGCACGCGCTCAGTCACGTCCCTCGACAGCACGGCGACTCTTGGGCTTTCCGCTTCCTCGATGCGGAAGACAAAGGCGTCATAGATCTTGCCGAGCGTTCGCGCTCTGCGGACGACGCGTTCGGCGTTCCCGGACACCGCGACTCTGCCGATCGTATCGATCCAGTCCTTTTCCAGACTGGGCACAAGCTCGCGACCGCTCCGCCCTTCAACGTTCTTCAGTCCAGTGATAGCCTCAAATGCTGGATTGACTTCAAGGAAGCGGTAGTCGATCGCATGACCTTCCTCGTCATAGAGCGGCTCGACCACCGTGAAGCTTTCGTCAATGGATTCGAACAGCAGGCGATACCGCGACTCGCTCTCGCGCAGCGCCTCTTCCGCGCGCGCCCGCTCGATCGCCGACCACGTTCGCTCGGCGACATCTTCTGCGACGGCCGCCTGAGCGGCGCTCCAGGTCCTCGGTAGCCGCGAATGAACGGTAACCACCGCGACCAGCCGGTCGTCCTTGACCAGCGGCGCGGCCAGAAACGCGGAAACCGAACGGTTTTCGAATGACCTGAGGGTCTCAGGCGCCGCCGTGCGCGGGTCATTGCGGACGTCGTTAACGGCGATTGTTCTGCCGCGCTTGAGGTCTGCGAGCAGGGCCTCTCCCCAACTCGCGAGACGATGGCGCCCGGCGTTGCTTGGCGCCGCGCCGTCGTTCCAGTCGTGCTGAACAGTTGCGTATTCGCCGGCCTCGTCGATCTCCGCATAGGCCGCCTGGTTGGCCTCGAGATGACGGCCCAGGACTTCGCTCGCCGCAGCCTGAATGGCCATGGGATCCGCCAACGGGCGCAAACGGTCATTCAGATCGACCAGGAGATTTTGCCGAGCCTCGCGGTCCCGACGGCTCGCCTCGCGCGTCCGCTGCTCTGTCGTGTCGCGTATGGCGAGAAGGATCAGGTTAAGCTGCTCGAGCCGACGGCCGTTCAGCAGCATCACCCGAGGACCGAAGCCTTGGAACACGCGTTCGATCCGGTAGTCGTCGAAACTCTGGCGGCGAGGGAGAATGTCCTCAAGCAGTCGTCGCAGCTCCGGGGTGTCCCAATGGCCATTGCCCAGCTCGTAAATGGGGCGCCCTTCCGTCTCCTTGGGATCTCCACCGAAAAGTTGGTAGAAGGGCCGATTTGCCGAGTGAACCGTGAGGTCCCCGTGGAGAATCAGCAGCGCTTCATGCACGCTGTCGATCAGTTTCTCGGCGAATTCTATTCGGCCTTCGAGTTCATGACGAAGCCGCTCACGCTCGGTGTCATCGGATATCGCAAGCAGGATGCATTCTTTTTCATCTGGCCTGCGGAGGCGCTTGGCCTTGAGCCGCAGGATGCGACGGCCGACACGTTCGAAGTCATGCTCGACGCGGCAATCCTTGATCTTACTGTTTCGCTCAACAATTTGCTCTAGCAGCCGGCGCAGCTCCAGGAATGTCCCACTGCCCGTCGCAAAGCTCATAAACCGGCCGGCCGACTGTCTCCTCGCGCGTCACCTGAAACTGACTGAGGAACGCGTCATTGGCGAACTCGACCGTGAGCTGTGAATCGAGCGCCAGCAGCGGCAAGCCCACGGTCTCAAGGATCGAACTCGCATAGGCGGAAATGTCCGTCTCGGTTGTCATGCCTACCGAACTCAGATCGACGATCAGCCTTGCTGAAGGTAACGCGTTTGGACGCGAGAGGAACCCCGTATGCGAAAGGCATGCGGCAAGGGATGCGATCGTCTGGCGAATCTCGATTATGATGCCCTTCAATCGCCATTGACTGTCGATTCGAGGGAACACGTGCTTTTAAAATTCTGGATGTCGCAGACGACGCTCGTCATGGCGCTCATGCTCACAGGCGCCATGGCCGCTGTCGCGCTTTTCCTGTGCTGGCTCAGCTTCGCCTCGCGCTTTGCCGCCTATGCACAGAGCTGGAAAGGCGTCGTGCCGCCCTTCGTGGCCGTCCCGGCGACCCTGTTTGGCCTGCTGATGACGTTTCTGTCGCAGGACGTCTGGGACGCAAATCGCAGCGCCTATCGCGCCATCGCCATGGAGCGCGAACAATTGGCGACGCTCGCAGCGCTTTCCGGCAATCACGGAGACCAACGCGGACGATATTCCGCGCGCCGTGCGTGACTATGTGGAAACCGCCGTTGGCCTCGAATGGAAAACCATGGAAGACGGCAAAGAATTGCCGGAAACCGAGGCCGCGCTGAACAGACTCACGCGCGCGGTCGCCAGCGCGAGAATCGAGGCGGCCTTCCAGCGCGCGCTCGTCGATACGGTGATGCGTTTGCGATCGGCGCGGGAACAACGACTCGCGATTGCGGGGGCCTTTCCCGACGATCGCAAATGGGCGGCGGTGATCATCATCGCCTTCATCACGCAAATCGCCCTTGCCGTCGTGCATCTCGACCGCCCGAGGCCTCAGCTTCTCGCGCAGACAATTTTCGCTTTGGCGGCGATCGTCCCGATATCGCTCGTCGCATCCGTGGACGAGCCCTATTCGCCGCCCAATGCGGTGAGTTCCGAGCCGCTTGCGCAACTGCTGGAGCGCTATCCTCAAAAGTGACCGGCTCACCTTTGATAGCGCCCTGCAGACGCAGCTAAGAGTTCCAAGAAAATTGCATTAACCTTCAACGAACGCCGGAACGCGTTCCTGCGCCGAACCCGAGTCCGATCGAGACGAGCCAATGATCAAAATTCAAAAAGTGGTTGGCACCGCTTTTGTCGTGGCGGAATTCCGCAATGACGAAAACACGCAAGCTCATCCGCTCTACCGTGATCCCTACGTGCACCTGTTCCTCGATCGGGAAACGAAAGAGGCGGCGGATCGCATTTCCCAGTCGTTTCCGCCGATCAGGAACAATGTGCGCCTGAGGACCCGCTACTTCGACGACCGGCTTCGTCATCAGATCGACCAAGGACGCCGACAGATCCTCATACTGGGCGCCGGTCTCGACACAAGGCCGCAGCGGATCGCGGCCGAAGGCGTCGCCTATTTTGAAATCGACGCTCCTGAAACCCAGGCGTTCAAGAAGGCGAAGCTCGAAGCAAGCGATGTTGATCCCAACACGACATATATCGGGGCGGATTACGTGACGGATGGAATGATTGATCTCCTACGAGAAAACGGATGTGATTTCCGGCTTCCCACCCATGTCATATGGGAAGGCAACACAATGTATTTGAACGAAGCGGCTGTCTGCCAGATCCTGACGGACCTCATGCGCCATATCGAGAGCTGCTCTGTATCCTTTGACTATATGGCTGAGGACGTGATCAGCAACGCCACCGGCGATCCTGAAATCACCAGCGTCGTCGAGAGATTCGCCGCGATGGGCGCCCCCTGGACGTACGGGATCGACAATCTTGCCGAACTCGCGGCGCGTTGCGGCGCAAGAGTGCTCGATCGGGCGACGCTCGCCGACCTTCATCGAACCTATTGGCCGGATCAGCCGTTAACCTCGCCCCTTTACGGGTATTATACGCTTTGCACGGTGCAGAACGCGGTGGCGTTGTAATGCGCACGCCGCGGCGCCGGCCGGGGGAATAAGCGCAAACGACGTAAAGATCGTCGGGGAGGCGGACCAGCGCTACATGAATATCAAAGTTATAAGACAGGAGGCCCCCATGCCAAAAGGCATTCAGTTCACCGGCGATTTTGAGGTATCCGCGATGCCGGCGCTGATCCCTGGCAGCTGGTATATTGGATTTGCGTGCAAACAGTGCCGACAACGCTTTGCTTTTCTGAGCGAGCTGACAGGCACGGGCGCTCTGGAGATATCCGGGCCCGCCACATTTAAGGTGACGTGTCCGAACTGCGGAGCGCGCGGAGAATATTCGGCCACCGAGGTCATACAGTTTCAGGCCGCTCAGGGCGGCCCATCGTCGACCGCCTGACCGTTCCCGATCGCCCTCACGCACAGCCCTCGCTTGCGCTACATCGCTCGCGGCTCAACCGGCCCGTTCGTAATGCGCGGTGAAGTGCCGCAGAAATGGCGCCTGTTCAGTGATCCGGTAGGCTTCGATTGACTTCGCGCTGGCGGCCGATGGCGTCGAGCACTTCAATCAGATAGTCGAAATGGCTCTGCGTATAGACCCGGCGAGGGAACGCCAACCGCACCAATTCGTGCGGCGCTGCGATCTCCTCTCCCCCTCCCGGCGCAGGCTTTCCGAACATGACGCTGCCGAGCTCCACGGCGCGAACCCCGCCCTCGAGATAAAGCGCATTGACGAGCCCGATGCCGGGATAGTCGCTGGCCCTCAAATGCGGGCAAAACGCGGCCGCGTCGATGAATATGGCGTGGCCGCCAGCGGGCGCACGATCGGTATGTCGCGCGAGATCAGCGCCGACGCCACATATTCGACGGTCGCATGCCGATAGCGCTGATAGTCATATTCCAGCGCTTCCAACAAGCCGACGGAGATGGCTTCCAGATCACGGCCGGCGAGACCGCCGTATGTCGGAAATCCTTCGGTCAGGATGAGCAGGTTGCGAAAGTCATCGGCCCAAGAATCATTGTTGCAGACGAGAAATCCTCCGATATTTGCGAGCCCGTCCTTCTTTGCGCTCATCGTCGCCCCATCGGCGAATGAAAACATTTCCCGCGCAATCTCCAACAGCGTTCGATCGGCGAAGCCTTGCTCGCGCTCTTTGATGAAGAAGGCGTTTTCCGCAAAGCGGCAGGCGTCGATAATCAGCGGAATACCGCGCTTGTTCAGGATTTCCCTGACGCTTCGGACGTTTTCCATCGACACCGGTTGGCCGCCGCCGGTGTTGTTGGTCACTGTCAGCATGCAGAAGGGAATGTTTCCGGCGCCTTCGGCCTCGATCAACTGTTCGAGCTTGCCGAGGTCCATATTTCCCTTGAACAGTTTCTCAGATTGCAGTTCGCGCGCTTCGGTCGACGGCAAATCCGTCGCAACGGCGCCGACATATTCGATGTTCGCGCGCGTCGTGTCGAAGTGACCATTGTTGGGAACGACGTTCCCTTTCTTGAGACGCGTCGCAGCCAGAATGCGCTCGGCGGCGCGCCCCTGATGCGTCGGAAAAATATGTTTGAACCCGGTAATCTCGCGCACGGTTTGCTCGAATCGTCGCCAGGAGCGACTTCCGGCGTAGCTCTCGTCGCCAAGCATGAGAGCCGACCATTGACGGTCCGACATAGCGCCCGTGCCGCTGTCGGTCAGCAAGTCGATGGTGACGTGGTCGGCGTCCAGGAGGAAAACATTGTTGAAGGCGCTGGCGAGAAGCGCCTCACGCTCGCTGCGCGTGGTGATGGGCAGCGCCTCGGTCATCTTGATGCGAAACGGCTCGATGATCGTTCTCACGGGAATGCTCGCGATTGATAGCCGAACCGACCGGGCTGTCGGCCACGTGCTACTCAAATGGGCCTCATCGCACGGCTGGTCCACTTCCAGGCGCCAACGGCAGGCATCGCCGCTCTTTCACTGCGGCCTGCAAGCTTCTTTCTCTCTCGTGGATTTAATCTTGGGGATCGTCGGGCAGTTCGGCGCGTTCTAGCGTTCGCGCGTTTGACGCGGCACGTGCATGCGGCGACTGGACGCCGAACCGATTACGCCAAGACTGAGTCGCGGCGCGGAAGCGGCCATCGATTGTGGGCGACTGCGTCGATCAACTGCGATCGTTACTGCTTCGCCCCGAGCCGTCCGAAAAACTTGCGAACCGAATTCGCGGTGCGCTTCAGAAAGGTGGAGAAGCCGTCGGGCTTCCGAGAGGTTTGATGGCTGGCGTTCCTGTCCTTGGCTTGATGCTTGGGTTTGGCGTCCGCGCCGGTATTGACTGCTCCGCGTTTGGACTTCAGAGGCGTTTTGCTCTTGTTCGGGCCTGATCTGCTCACGCGATCTTTCCGGCGCCACAGGCTCCGCATTTGAATTCTTGTCCGGCTTTGCAGGCGCGGCGGATTCCGGAGCGGCGCGCGGAGCCGGCGCCGGCAGAGGCGCCGCTGGCGCAGCCTCCTTGTCATGGGCGAGCCTTGTCTCCCTGCTCACGCTCTTGGGATGGAGAGCGCGCTTTGCTTTCCGTGCTCGGCGCCCGGCGCAACAGGATTCGGTTTCGAGCTTTCTGGCGTTTCGGCCGGAGGCGCGGCGATGATTGCGGCGTCGCTCGGCCCTGCCGGCGCGGCGCTGCTCGGATGTGGCGTCGCGTCGTTTTTCGGCGCGCTCTCCTTCTCCATGGGCTTTGTCGCCGGGGCGCCCGTCTCCGCCTTGGGCAATGCGCTCTGGCTGCGATTGACCTTTTCCTTTCTTGTCGGCGGCGATGCGCTGGGAGCGCCTGCGCGATTGGTTGAATCGACAGAGCCCAAGAGCACTGTTTTGACGCCAATGACGGAAACCAAACCGCCGACAACGACCAGACCGGCGATCATGATGATCCGGCCGGCGCGGCGCGGCGGCTTGTCGAGAACCGTTCCGCCGTGGCGGCTTACAAGAGGTACAAGTGCCGTTGCTGAAGCTTCATTATTGGCGCCTATCGCCGCGTCTTCGTTCGCATGACCCGCGATCCTCGGACAGGCTGATGCGCTCCACCACGACGTCGCCATCCGACGGCGACGAGTCCAGATCTGAAATGGAATGGTCGTCGCCAACATTCCGCGCTTCTCCTTCATCAGTTCTGGCGATCGTTTCTCGTCGCCGATCTTCTTGCTGGTGACGCTTGAAGCCTTCGATGAGCCAGTTATCGACGGGAACTTCCTTGCTGGCGGCATGCATATGTGCGCCGCGGGATTGATGGCTCGCCGCTTTTGCGCGCTCTTCCTCTTGCCGGCGCCTGAAGGCTTCAGCGATCCAATTATTGCCGGATCCGTCGTGAGCTCGGCGCGTTTCGCCGATGTCGGCGCCGCCTGGGGAAGAGCCGCGCTCGCTGCTTCGGCGCGCGTCTTCGCGGCGTTTAAAGGCGCCGAGCGTCCAATCGCTTTCGAGAATTTCTTGCAAAATCATATCCCCACTCACCGGCTCCGCTCCTGCGCTCATGGCTGCAGCGATGATCATCCGGGAACGCATGAGGTTTACACGAATGATCGATGCTAGCTGACTGACGGCGTGCGTCAATGATCCTGGGCTTGACTCCGCCCTGGTCAGGTTGGCGGCGCGCGAAATCTGCGCTCGAACAAGCTCCTAACGCAAGCGTCGCTCGAACAAGAACAGCCGCGATCGGACTTTCAATGCCGAGCTTACGACGCGCCATGTGAAGCGCCATGTGGACGCGCCATGTGACGGTGGCGCAGAAACGGCCATTCGAGGTAAGCTCTCGCTGAAGCGGGAAGAGATAAGAGAAGCTGGAACGCCGCGGCGGCCGAGCGGCCACGCCTGACGGCCACGACGGAAGCGAGTCCAAAAATTTAAACAAAGGAAACAGACTATGCGGACTGTCCTCAAATTTTCGATTGCGTTCGCGTTTGTTGGAATCTCGTATCCCGCTCTGGCGGCCCAGTGTGGACACTCGGCGGCGGGCTTCGACACTTGGAAGCAGGAATTTGCCCAGGAAGCGCGCGGCCAAGGCATAGGTCAGGCCGGCATCAGCGCGTTGATGGGCACCCATTACAACGCGGCGACGATTTCCGCCGATCGCGGCCAGAAGAGCTTCCGCCTTTCGCTCGACCAGTTCCTCGCCAAGCGTGGCGGCTCGGCCATCGTCTCGCGCGGCCGCGCGCTCAAGCGATCCTACGGCGGCTCTTCGCCCAGATCGAGCAGCGCTACGGCGTGCCGCCGGGACCTCTTCTCGCGATCTGGGGAATGGAGACCGGCTTTGGCGCGGTGCATGGCAACCAGCACGCGCTGTCGGCTGTCGCGACGCTGGCATATGACTGCCGCCGCTCCGACTATTTCACCGATCAGCTCTATGCCGCGCTGACGCTGGTCGATCGGGGCGCGCTGTCGCCGAGCGCCCGCGGCTCCATGCATGGCGAAATCGGCCAGACCCAATTCCTGCCGAAAAACATCCTGAATTACGGCGGAGGCGGCAATCTCGACAGCGCGGCGCCCGCGCTCAACGCCACGGCGAATTTCCTTCACGCCCATGGCTGGCGCGCCGGCGGCGGCTATCAGCCGGGCGAAAGCAATTTCGGCGCGATCCAGGCCTGGAACGCCGCCTCGGTCTATCAGCGCGCGATTGCGCAGATCGGCCGCCAGATCGACGGCGGCGGCGCGTCGCCGGACCAATGACGCGCTAAGCCAAAAAAACGCCGGCGCAATTCGCCGCCGGCGCTCATTCCCAAACGCCCTGAGGCGAGGCGCCATCACTCAGCCGGAGTCGCCTCCGGTCCGTGATCCTCATCGGGCGCACTCGGCGGCGGAGGCGGCGGCGGGGGTTTATGCGCCTTGGCCGCGGTCGTCGTGTCACGACGGCGATGGACGAGATAGATTAAGAAGGCGGCGATCGTGCCGAGCCCGAGCGTAAGATAGACTGGCAGATCGCGCATGAAGCTCTTTCCCACCGAGAAGGGGAAGCGAGACACCCATCGCTCACCGTGATCGCCCGTGACCGTGACGATGCCGACGAAATAGCCCGGCTCATTGAACGTATGTTCGAAATTGATCGTGCCTGTCGGGTAGCTCTTGGGCTCCCGGTAGGCGACGGTGACGGCCTGGAGATCCTCGTTTTCCTTCTCCTCCCCGCCGATATCCTTGACGATGCGCAGTTCGACCTTCATGTCGCGCAGCTCTTCCTGCTCCGCGTCGAAAACCATGATAATCGGCCCGGTGGCCGGAATGTCCTCGCAGAATTCGTTCTTGGACGCTTCCGGCAGATAGCCAGTAAAATTCATGATGTCCGGCCCAATGAAGAGCCGGCACCGGCCTTCGGCCGCCCCCAAGCGCCCATGCGCCTCGGCCGGAGCGGGCGCGCCGGCGACCATCGCCACGACAACAGCCGCGGCCGATAAAACAGCGAGGCGAAGGCCTCTAGCGAAACGGCAAGCGTTCCGCTGCGCGAAGCGATCTTCGCCCACGTCCGGCGCGGGATGCGCTTCCGGATTTCCACCATCACGCATGATGACCTCCTGGGTCTTCGTGTGACAAGAACACGCAACTCTCAGAAATGTTGCCTTCGCGCCGCACAAGCTACTCCCGTCAGGCTTACGCTCGGGGGTCGCTCCTAACAACGCCTGAGGCTTGATCCGCCTCGTCCAGTTCCTCGTCGAGCGGGCGGAGAAGCTCGGCGTGGAGGTCTACCACGGGTACTCGGCGCGCGACCTGATCGTCGAGGACGGCGTCGTCCGCGGCGTCCGCCTGGCCGAGGTCGGCCTCGCGCACGACGGCTCGCCGAAGGGCAACCACATCGCCGCCGAAGAGATCCGGGCACCGATCACGATCCTGGCGGACGGCACCCATGGCGTCCTCTCGACCCAGTTCGCCGAGCGCTTCGGCGGGGGCGCCAACCCGCAGGCGTTCTCCCTCGGGATCAAGGCGATCGTGCAGTTCCCCGACAAGAGCCCGTTCGGCGCCGGCCGGGTGATGCACACGCTGGGGTATCCCAATCCGCAGAGCGTGTTCGGCGGCGGCTTCATGTACGCGATGGGCGAGAAGACCGTGGCCTGCGGCCTGATCATGGGCCTCGACTGGAAGTACGGCGACCTCAACCCCCAGCGCGAGTTCGAGACGTGGCGGGCGCACCCGTTCATCAGCCGCCTCCTCAAGGGCGGCGTCACCGTTGCGACCGGCGCCAAGACGATCCCGGAGGGCGGCTTCTTCTCCATGACGAGCCTCTCCGCGCCCGGCGCGATGGTCATCGGCGACGGGGCCGGCTTCGTCAACATGGAGAAGATCAAGGGCATCCACTACGGGATCTACTCCGGCATGGCGGCGGCCGAGACGGCCGTCGAGGCGCTCGCATCGGGCGAGGCCGGGGCGCTCGCTGGCGACGCCGGGGCGACCGGGTCGCTGGATGGCTACCGGGCTCGGCTCGAGACGCGAGGCGTCCTCGCCGACCTGCGCCACGCGCGCAACTACCGCCAGGCGTTCCGCTGGGGCCTCTTCGTCGGGACGCCGCTCTCGCTGGTCCAGTCGAAGCTGCCGCGGCGCCTCGGGATGCACCGCGACGGGCCCGCGACGAAGCGGGGTGCGCGTCTCAACCGGCCCGACCCCGGGCGGATGGACGGGGCCACGTTCGTGGCGCTCACCGGGGCGCTCCACCGCGAGGACGAGCCCTCGCACATCACGATCCTCGACGCGCAGCAGTGCCTCGCCTGCGAGGCCGCGTACGCCAACGCCTGCACGAACTTCTGCCCGGGCCAGGTCTACCGCTGGAACGGATCGCGAGATCGTGCTCTCGCCCTCGAACTGCCTCCACTGCATGACGTGCACGGTGAAGTGCCCGACCGCGAACATCCGCTGGGTGCCGCCCGAGGGCGGCGAGGGACCGCACTACAAGCAGATGTAGCGATCCGGCCGCGCTGCCGCCGGGTCGCGACCCCGGCTGAGCGAGGGCTCAGGTCGCGGTTGGGGCGTCGAAGCCGTACTCGCGCTCGACTCGCGCGACGCGAACCCGGTACGCGGCGTACCAGCGCGCGCGCCCGAGGCGCTGCGCCTCGCGGTGGGCGGCGACGCGCTTCCACGCGCGCGCATCGTCCTCGGTTCGCCAGTACGAGACCGTCAGGCCCAGGCCGTCGCCGCCGCGCGCGCTCTCGATCCCCAGGTAGCCGGGCTGCTCGGCCGCGAGGGCCTCCATCTCGTCGGCCATCGCCGCGTAGCCGTCGTCGCCGGGCGTCCTCGCCGACGTGAAGATGACCGCCCAGTAGGGCGGCTCGAACAGCGGGTCGAGATCTGCACGCTGCATCGGCGGATGGTAGCGGTCGCCGGTCACTCCCCCGAAGCAGCGTCCTGCATCTGGCGCGCTGCCCGGCCGGCGATCTCGAGGGCGTCGCGATCGGCGAGCCGGTACAGCTCCGGCGGGCGATGCCCGACCCCGCCGGCCCGCTGGCCCGTGGCCGACACGAGGCCCCGGTCGAGGACCTTGCGCCGGAAGCTGTCCTTGTTCATGTGCCGGCCGGCGATCACCTCGTGCACGAGCCGGAGGTCGCGCAGGCTGAAGCGGTCCGGCAGGAGCTCGAACCCGATCGGCGCGTAGCCGAGCTTGCCGCGGATCCGCTTCACGGCCAGGCCCAGGATCTCGGCGTGGTCGAAGGCCAGCGGAAGGGCCGTGCCGTCGTCGTCCTCGGCGCCGACGGGCCCGCCCGCCTCACCCTCCCAGGGGATCACGAGGCGCGCGATGCGGATGCCGGCGTCCGCTCCCCGCACGATGGCCTGCGTGACGTCGGCCCGGGCGGCCACCGCCGCGTCGAGCGCCGCCGGCTCGACCAGCGCGTAGTGGGCCACCGAGATGACCCGCGTCCGCGGATCCCGTCCCGGCGCTCCGAACGTGTAGAGCTGCTCGACGAACACGTCGTCGACGCCGGCCTTCTCGTGCAGGACGCGCGCTGCCGCGTCGTCGAGGGACTCCTCGATGCCCACGAAGCCGCCGGGGAGCGCCCAGTCGCCCTTGCTGCGGGTGCTCCTGGCGGCGGACCAGGAGCGCCCGCAGGTCGGCCTCGCGGACGGTCAGGAGCGCCACGTCGATCGCCACCGAGAGACGCGGGTAGCGGCTCGGGTCGTACGCGGCGAGGTACGCGCCCTCGTCATCGGGCGCCGGGGCGGGGTCCGCCCGGCGCTTCGCCGCTCGTGCCATGGCCATGCCTCCTTCTGCTGGACGTGGGCTATATTGATGCATAATACATCGAAGATGTCAAGTGAATGTCATGCGGCTCTCTCGGACGTGGCACGTCGGACAAGCTGGCACGTGCGGGTGGATGATCCGCGCAGGAGGTGCCCATGCCCCACGGACCGACGGCCGCGCCAGGCCGACAATGCGTGAGGTGGACCCTGGTGCGCTGCTCGCCGACCTGAACCCGGGCCAGCGCGAGGCGGTCGAGGCCGTCCGGGGCCCGGTCGTCATCCTCGCCGGCGCCGGGACGGGCAAGACGCGCGTCGTGACGCGGCGCGTGGCATACGCGGCCGCGTCGGGCGCCGTCGACCCGCGGCGCGCGCTCGTCGTCACCTTCACGACGAAGGCCGCCGGCGAGATGGTCAAACGCCTCGGCGATCTCGGCGTGCGCGGCCCGACCGCCCGGACCTTCCACGCGGCGGCCCTCGACCAGCTCCGCTACTTCTGGCCGCGCGTGTCCGACCTGCCGTTCCCGGGCGATCCTCGAGACGCAAGGCGCGCCTGCTCGTGCCGCTCGTCGGGCGCGAGCGCGCCCCGCACCGGTTCACGCCGGTGAAGGACGTCGCCGACGCGATCGAGTGGGCGAAGATCCGACGGGTCGCGCCGGCCGACCTCGCAGCGCGAGGCGGCGGCCGCCGGCCGCGGGCTGCCGCTTCCGGGCGACGTCCTCCGGCGGGTCTGGGCGGCCTACGAGCGGGCCAAGGATCGGGCCGGGGTGATCGACTTCGAGGACATGCTCGTCCGGACCGTCGAGCTGCTCGAGACCGACCAGGAGGCGGCCGAGCTGGTCCGGGCGCGCTACACCTGGTTCAGCGTCGACGAGTACCAGGACACGAACCTGCTCCAGGAGCAGCTGCTCGGCGCATGGCTGGGCGACCGGCGCGAGCTCTGCGTCGTCGGCGACCCGGACCAGACGATCTACACGTTCACCGGCGCGAGCTCGGCCTTCCTTGCCACTTCGAGCGCCGCTTCCCCGACGCGCGGGTCGTCGAGCTGCGGGAGAACTACCGCAGCTCGCCGGCGATCCTGGCGCTCGCCAACCGCCTGGCCTCGACGTCACGGTCGGGTGGCCCGCGGCTCGTCGCCACGCAGACCGCCGGGCCCGGCGCCACGCCTCGTGCCCCTCGCCGACGAGGACGCCGAGCTGCGCTTCCTCGTCGGCGACCGTCCGCGACCTCGTCGGCCCACGAGGCCGTCCAGCCCGCGGAGATCGCCGATCCTCGTCCGCATCAACGCCCAGGTCGCGCCGCTCGAGAACGCGCTGACCCGCGCCGGGATCGCCGTACCAGGTTCGCGGCGAGCGCTTCTGGGCGCGCCGTGACGTGCGCGAGGCCCTCGGGGCGGTGCGGGCCATCGGCGGGAGGACCTCGCGGGCCGCCCCGCCGCGCTGGCCGACGCCCTCGTCGAGCGCTGGTCGGCGCGGCTCGGGTTCGACGCCGAAGGCGTGCCCGAGACGGACGCCGCGCGCGAGCGGCAGGCCGTCTTCGACACGCTGCTGGCGATCGCCGGCGAGGCGCCGTCGAGCGAGCCCGGCGCCCTGCCGTCGCTGGCCGACTTCCTGGCCGAGACGGCTCGCCGCGATGCAGTCGAGCGGGACGGCTCGGCCGACGGCGTCGTGCTCTCGACGATCCACCGCGCCAAGGGCCTCGAGTGGGATGCCGTCCTCGTCCCGGCGTTCGAGGAGGGCTTCCTGCCGCACGCCGCGGCGGCAAAGTCCCCGGCCGGCGAAGAGGAGGAACGGCGGCTCGCCTACGTCGCCGTCACCCGCGCTCGGCGCCACCTGGTGCTCAGCTGGGCAGCCCGGCGGCGGATCGGCCGGGCGGGACGAGAGGCTGCCCCGCGAGCCGTCCCGGTTCCTCGCCCTGCTCGCCGATCGGCCAGCGGGCAACTGCCCGCGCCGCGGCGACACCCGTCGTCGGGCCGGTTCGCCGGCGGTCCCGGGCCGGTCCCGGCAGCGTGACCCCGGAGGCCGACGTGCCGCTCGTCAGCGCGCTCAAGGAGTGGCGCCGCGAGCGTGCCCGCGACATGGGCGTGCCGGCCTACGTGGTGCTCGACGACGCGGCCATCGGGCAGCTCGCGGCGGCGCGGCCGACGACGGCCGCCGCGCTCCTCCGCGTGCGGGGCCTGGGGCCGAAGCGCGTCGAGCTGCACGGCGAGGAGATCCTCGGCGATCGTGCGCGACCACGCCGACTGAGACCCGGACGGGGCCGCCAGCTGCACGGCCAGCGGCGCTCCGCCGAACGGGGCGGGCCGCCCGGACCGTCGGGTCGTTCGACTCCGGGACCTGCGCGCGCCCAACCCTGCGCGACCGCCGGGGTCAGCGCGGGAGGAGCACGAAGACGCCCCAGCCGAGATACCTCCGGCCCCACGTAAGGTAGGCCCGACGGTTCTCGTCGCTCGTGCGGCGCATTGCCGCGTGCTCGGGATCGTCAGGATTGGCCGCCAGCCAGGCGGTCATGTTCCGCCACCGGGCCGCCTCGTACCGGTCCCAGCTGTCGCCGTTCGCCAGGACCATCTCGACGAGGTCCATGCCCGCGGCCTCGAAGCGCTCGAGGGTCCCCGCAAGCGACAGGTACTCGCCGTCCGCGGACCCGAGCGCGGCGAGCGCCCCGTCGGGCGGCGGGTCGATCCAGCACGGCTCGCCGACCAGGACGAGTCCGCCGGGGCGAAGGGCTGGCCGCAGGAGCTGGATCGTCCCGGCGAGCCCGCCGCCGATCCAGGTCGCCCCGATGCAGCACGCGATGTCGAACCCGGCGGGCTCCGCCGCGTACGCCCCCGCGTCGCCCTGGAGGAACGTCACGCGCTCGGCGACGCCGAGCTCGGTCGCGCGGCGCTGCGCGGCCGCAAGGAAGACCGGGCTGAGGTCGACACCGATGCCTGCCGCCCCGTGGCGGGCCGCCCAGGTGCACAGCAGCTCGCCCTTGCCGCAGGCCAGGTCGAGGATCCGGGTTGCCGGCCCGACGCCCGCGACCTCGCCGACGAGCGCCAGCTTCTCGGCGGTGAACGGATTCAGGATCGCCTGGTCCCCCTCGGCGATCTCGTGGAAGCGCAGGCCCATGGCACCCTCGGTTCAGTCGCGACCCCGGCGACGCCGGGCCCGTCCGACGATACCCCGATAGAGCGGCCCACGACAGAGCCGCGCGCCGCGCCTGCCGTTCGGCCGGAATCGTCGGGGCGCCCGGCGTCCGTGACGCGACCCTCGGCCGGCGGCGCCGATGGCGAAACAGCCCATACTGACGACCTCGCCCGTCGCCGTCGGCGCGCACCGGTACGAGGAGAGGGCATGGCCGAGCAGCCGAACCAGACCCAATCGCCGGAGCCGACCGCCGTCCAGCACCCGGCGGCCATGCTGACCGGGCCGGGGCACCTCATCGTCTACGGGAATGGACCGTTCCTCGCCGAGTTCGGCACGGAGTGCATCGGCCTGCCCGCGGCAGAAGCCCTGGTCACGTTCCCGCGTGCCGCGTTCGACCTGCTCGACCGCGTCCTGCGCGACGGCACGCCCCTCAAGCGTCGCGTCACGGTCAACGGGTCGCCCCGGTCGCTGACCGCGGCGCCTCGCCGCGACATCGCGACGGACGAGGTCTACGGCGTGATGCTGCACCTTGTTCCTCGCGAGTAGCGGGTTCCGCCTCGCCCGGGCGCGCGTCGGACCTGCGGCGAGGCCCGCGGGCTTTCCCGCGACCGCCACGCGGTCGACCCGCTACGGTCGGTGCTTGCCAGCCCGGAACGGTCGAGGGTAGGGTTTCGCCGGACCCGCGGGAGGCGGGTCGCGCGCCCGGCCAAGATCGCCTACGGCCAATCCATTCGCGGCGCGTACCGATACCGCCGTCCGGCGATGACGTCGGTGGGCTCGCTGGAGCTCGACGCGCCGCCCCTGATCGGCCGCGCCCCCAGGGCTGCCGTCAGTCGCAGCGCTGCGCCCCACCCGCTCATCCGTCGCGCCGGTCGGCGCCCGGGGACGGCCGCACCAGCGGTCGCCCGGACGAACCGACGGAGGTGCGGACTTGACCAGTCCCAGACCGCCGGGTCGTGCCATCGGGCTCGGCCAATCGGCGCCGGCTCCTGCCGGATTCCCCACCGCGAGCGCTGCCGGCGCTGCGGCAATCCCCACCGCCGCCACGGCGATGCCACCGTACGTCGCGCCGCCGACGGCCGGGGCTGCCGTCGCGGCGAGATCGACGCCGGAACGGATCCGCGAGCACGGCACCCACTGGCCGACCTGGCTCGCGATCCTCGGCCTGTACGTGGTCGCCATCGTCGGCCCGTTCGCCCTGGTCTTCGCCGGGCCCGCGGCGGATGCGCGTCCGTTCATGTACGAGTTCGGGTCGGCGACCGGCATCGCGGCGCTCAGCCTGCTGGCGCTCCAGCTCGTGCTGCCGGCTCGGCTGTCCCTGTTCCGGCCCCTGGGGGCCGACGCAGCGGTCCGGCTCCACCGCGGCCTCGCCGACGTGATGCTCTCGCTCGTCGCGGGGCACATCGTGGCCGTCATGGCGGCCGACCCGCGCCGCCTCGAGCTCCTCCGCTTCTTCGGGGAGCCATGGCGCGCCCAGGCTGCCCTGGGATCGGTCGCCGCGTTGACCGTCCTGGTCGGCACCTCGATCCTCCGGCGCCGCCTGCGCCTCTCCTACTCCGCGTGGCGGGGCGTCCACTACGTCCTCGGCGGGATCGCGCTCGGCCTCGCCATCGTGCACACGGTCGGGGTCAACCGGTACCTCACGAGCCAGCCGGCGGTGGTGAGCCTGGCCGCGCTCGGCGTCGCCGGAGGCGGGGCGCTCGTCGTCATGCGCAGCCGCCGCCTGCGCAGCGGCTCGGTGCGGCCGTACGTCGTGGAGCGCATCGTCCCCGAGGCCGGGGGCGCCGTCACGCTCCAGCTCCGCGCGGACGGCCACCTCGGCCAGCAGTTCCACGCGGGCCAGTTCGCCTGGCTCAAGCTCCCGGACCTTCGCGCCAGCTTCGCCGAGCACCCGTTCTCGTATGCCTCGAGCTCGTCCACGCCGGGCACCCCCGCCTTCACCATGAAGTCCATGCAGGGCTTCACCGCCGCGGCCGCCACGTTCCCCCCGGGCACCCGGTTGCTCGTCGACGGTCCGCACGGCGCGTTCCGATCCCAGCCAAAGGCTCGCGGCATGCTCCTCGTGGCAGGCGGCATCGGGATCACCCCGTCGATGAGCGTCCTGCGAACCGCAGCGGACAACCACGATCGGCGACCGTACCTCCTCCTGTACGCGAACCGAACGCTCGAGGGGGCCACCTTCCGAGGGGAGCTCGAGGAGCTCCAGGGGCGGCTGCACCTGCGCGTCGTCCACGTGCTCTCGTCGCCGCCGGCCGACTGGCCGGGCGAGCGGGGCCGGATCAACGCCGGCGTGCTCGACCGCAACCTGCCGGCCGACATCCGGGGCTGGCAGTTCCTCGTCTGCGGGTCCGGCCCGTTCGTCGAATTCGGCCGTCGCGACCCTGGAGGGCGCGGGAATACCCGGCGAACGAGTCCACGCCGAGCGATTCGTGGAGGTCTGACGTGCCCGGCGACGAGACCCGCTGGATGGCCGCGGCCATCGAGCTGATCGCCATCGTGTCCATCGTGGTGTTCGCCGTCCTGCGTTCCACCACCTGATCCTGATCCGGCGCCGACCGGGCGCCGCACCACTCCGAACCGGCTCGCCTCGGGCCGGGCCGCGTCCGCGCGCGATCCGCCGCCGGCGCGGGAACGGGTGGCGTGGCGGATCCGGCGCTTCGCCCCAGCCTTCGACCCGACCACGGCCGACGCCGTCGCGCGTCGGGCCGCTCCAGACGCCCAGGCCCGGCCGGCTCGCCAGATCCGGGCCGACCGCAACGGCGGCAACCCCCGCCCTGTCCAGCATGTCGATCCCGGCGCCTCCGCGCCCCCACAGGAGATGTCCGATGTCCCCAATCAGCAACGACCCGACCACGACCGCCCGCCGCCTGCCGGCCCAGCCGTTCGCCGCCAGGATCCGACGTCGCGCCGGCTCGCTGCCGCACGGCTATCCCACCATCCTCGCCTGCACCGCCGGGTTCGCCGTGACGATCGCCGCCGCTCCAGCGATCACGACGGTCGTCACCCGCGAGCTGCCACGGGTGCTCGGCTCGCTCACCTCCCTCGTCATTCCGAACCACCTCGTCGCTGTTGTGGACCCGGAGCACCCGTTCGGCTCCTCCCACGAGGTGCTGGCCCGGGATGCGGACGGTTCGCCGGTGACGCTGCGCCTCGCCGGGCTGTTCGCGGGTGACGTCGCGGGCTCGACCGGCGTGTCGCGGGCGGCGGCGTCCGGCGGCCAGCCGGGCGGGCGCCCGGGATCCGGTGGCGTGGCAGGCGGCATCGTCACCGGTCAGGCGTCCCATTCGGGAGGACAGCCGGATCCGACCTCGATGCCCTGGTGGACCCCGAACCCGACCGACTCGCACGTCAGCACCTCGCGCGATGGCGGCGGTCGCCACTCCGACGGGGCGACCCGGACGCCGCAACCGACCTCGAGCACGTACTCCGGATCGCGACACCACGATGGCGACCACGCGACGCCGACGCCAACGCCGACGCCGAGCCCGTACTCCGGATCGCGACACCACGATGGCGACCACGCGACGCCAACGCCGACGCCGACGCCCCGCGACGCCGACCCGACACGGCGCCCCCAGCCGACGCCGACTCCCAGTCCGACCCGCACGCCCACCCCGACCCCGACCCCGACCCCCAGCCCGACGCCCGAGCCGCATCCGGGCGACTGATCTCTCCGCGCGCCGCCGTCCGCCCGACGGCGGCGCGCACCCTCCCTACGCCGGCGCGCTGCCCGGGCGATCCGCGGCGGCAACCGGGTAGCCCCGGAACTCCTTGATCGTCTTGAGCTCGGGCATGCTCGCCACCCGCGAGACTCCCATCATCGGGTCGTCGATCCAGGATGCGGTCAGGACCCGGTAGTGCTCGAGGCTCGGGCAGGCGAAGCGGACCACGTAGTCGAACGCCCCGCTGACGAGATGGCAGGCGACGACCTCGCGGCACTCGCCGATCCGGCGCTCGAACTGCGCCTGGGTCTGGCGGCCCTGGTCCCGCAGGGTGACCTCTGCCACCACGGTCACGAGGTCGCCCCGACGGGCGTCGAGCAGGGCCGCGTAGCCGCTGATGACGCCGTCGCGCTCCAGACGCCGGACGCGCTCGAGCGTGGGCCGCGGCGACAGGGCGATCTCGCGGGCGAGACGCTGGAACGTGATGCGCCCGTCGCGCTGCAGCGCGGCGAGGATCCTCCGATCGATGTCGTCGAGTGGCTTCACGCGGGCGCCTCCTGTCGTGATCGGTCGTCGCCGTCTGGTGTGAGCGCGAAGCACAGCCTAGATGTGCTGTCAGGCGATTGCGAATCAGCGGATTCGGCTGCCGCGGCGCGCCGTTCGTCCAACTCTGCGATGGGCGCCGCGCCTATCCTCCGACCATGCGGTCTCGCCTCGCCTCGACATCGGTCGCCCAGGACGTGATCGAGCGCGAGGACGCCGTCTGCGCCCGCAACTACCACCCGTTGCCGGTCGTGATCGATCGCGCCCGCGACGTGTGGGTGTGGGACGTCGACGGGCGCCGCTACCTCGACTGCATGAGCGCCTACTCGGCGGTCAGCCATGGCCACCTGCACCCGCGGCTCGTCGCGGCGCTCCAGGCGCAGCTCGAGAAGGTGGCGGTGACATCCCGGGCCTTCCACACCACCGTGCTCGGGCCGTTCCTCGAGAAGCTCTGCGCCGTGACCGGCTTCGAGCGGGCGCTCCCGATGAACACCGGCGCCGAAGCGGTCGAGACCGCGATCAAGGCGGCCCGCCGCTGGGGCCACCAGGTCAAGGGAATCCCCGACGGCCGGGCCGAGATCCTCGTCGCGACCGGCAACTTCCACGGCCGCACGACGACGATCATCAGCTTCTCGTCCGAGGAGAGCTACAAGGCCGGCTTCGGGCCGCTCACGCCCGGCTTCCGGACCTTCACCTACGGAGACCTGGCCTCCGCGGAGTCCGCCGTCACGCCCGAGACGTGCGCGATCCTCGTCGAGCCGATCCAGGGCGAGGCCGGGATCGTGCTGCCGCCCGCGGGCTTCCTGCGCGGCCTGCGCGACCTGTGCGACCGCCACGGGATCCTGCTCATCCTCGACGAGATCCAGTCAGGACTCGGCCGCACGGGCCGCATGTTCGCCTTCGAGCACGAGGGGATCCGGCCCGACGGACTCATCCTCGGCAAGGCGCTCGGCGGCGGCCTGCTGCCGGTGTCGGCGTTCCTGGCCGACGCGCGCGTCATGGACGTCTTCGGGCCCGGCAGCCACGGCTCGACGTTCGGCGGCAACCCGCTGGCCGCCGCGGTCGGGCTCGCCGCGCTCGAGGTGCTCGAGGACGAGGGGCTCGTCGAGCGGAGCGCCGTCCTCGGTCGCCATCTCGTGGAGCGCCTGGAAACCCTCGCCGCGCCGGCGATTCGCGAGATCCGCGGGGCCGGCCTGTGGGTCGGGGTCGAATTCGATCCGGCGCTGGCGGCCGCGCATGATGTCGTGGAACGCCTGGCCGCTCGGGGCGTCCTCACCAAGGAGACGCACGAGCACCACGATCCGGCTCGCGCCGCCCCTGACGATCACCCGCGAGGACGTCGACTGGGCCGTCGACCAGCTCGCGGCCGTCCTCGCGGACCTTGCCGCCGGCCGTGCCGCCGGCGCCGCGGAGGCCGCGGAGGCCGTCACCGGCGGCGCCGTAGCCGCGGCGAGCGACGTGGAGGCAGTCTCCGGCGGCGTGGCGGCCGCTGGCGCCGTCGAGGTCGCCGTCACCGGCGGCGCTGTGGCCGCGATCCTCGGCGAGGTCGGCGGGGTCGCAGCTCCCGCGGTCTAGACGCGGTCTGCCCTGCCGCGCTCAGCCCGGAGGCCCGAGCTCGAGGCGGACGATGGGGCGCGGGGGCGCGGCGGCGCTGCCGCGGCGGCGGGTCACCTCGCGGAAGCCGGCGCGCTCGAACATCGACAGGGTCCCGTGATAGGCGTTCGCGCTTGGGATCCGCGCCCCCGACGTTTCGACCGGGTAGGCCTCGAGCAGCGTCGCGCCGGCGGTGCGGGCGTACGCGACGGCGGCCTCGAGAAGCGCCGCCGCGACGCCCCGGCCGCGGTGCGCCCGGCCGACGACGAAGCAGACGATCGACCAGGCCGGGCGGTCGTCGAGCGGGGCCAGGACCCGGGAGAACGCGAGCCGCTCGTAGTCGGAACGCGGCCCGAGGCTGACCCAGCCGACCGCCTCGTCGCCCGCGAAGGCCACCAGGCCGGGCGCCCGCCCGATCCGGGCTGCGGCTTCGGTCGCCTCCTCGAGCACTGCGCGGTTCTCGGCCGGCGTGCTGTTGCTCCAGGTGCGGCCGCGGCGCCGGAAGTACGCGCACCAGCACCACTTCGGGTCGCCGCCCTGGTCGAAGAGACGGGCGAGCGACGGCAGGAGGTCGGGCGTGAGCGGTCGGATGGTGAGGTCGGCCATGGCGCAGGATATCGCGGGCGCCGGCCGCGGCATGCCGGTGTGCTCGGCCCCGACTCGCGCGCGGGCCGAGGCATGCCGGTGCGCAGCCACCGACTCGCCCGCTGGCACGAGCGTCGCCGCGCCCGTTCGACGACCGTCGGATCGCCCAGCCCGCGTCGATCCCGCGTCGGCGGTACCGTCAGCGTAGACGCTGCGGGACGGCGCTGACGCGGCGGCCGAACGCACGAGCGGCGGGCAGCAGAGGAGTCAGCGTGGGCGAACCCATCCGGCCCATCGCGTGGACGGGCGAGGCGATCCGGGTGATCGACCAGACGGCACTTCCCGGCCGCCTGCTGTTCGAGGAGATCCGGGACGTGGATGCCCTCGTCGATGCAATCGTCCGCCTGGCCGTGCGCGGCGCGCCGGCGCTCGGGGCCATTGGCGCGCTCGGCGTGGCGGTGGCGATGCAGCAGGCCGCGGCCGAGGGGTGGAGCGCGGACCGGCTGGACGCGGCGATCGGGCGGATCCGCGCCGCCCGGCCGACGGCGGTCAATCTCGGGTGGGGTGTCGACCGGGTGCTGCCGCTCGTCTCGGCCGGGCGCGATGCGGTCGTGGCTGCCGCCCTCGAGATCATGGCGGACGACGAGCGCGCGAACCGCGCCATCGGGATCCTCGGTGCCGACTGGATCCTCGCCCGGATCGAGCGTCGCCCGATCCGCGTCCTGACCCACTGCAACGCGGGCACGCTGGCGACGACCGCCTGGGGAACGGCCCTGGGGATCGTCCGCGAGCTCGACGCCCGGGGACAGCTCGGCACGGTCTTCGTCGACGAGACCCGGCCGCTCCTCCAAGGAGCCCGGCTCACCGCATGGGAGCTCGCCCACGACGGGATCGCCCACGTCGTGCAGGCCGACGGCGCGGCCGCGAGCACCATCCTCCGCGGCCTCGTCGACGTCGCCATCGTCGGCGCGGATCGGATCGCGGCCAACGGTGACACGGCCAACAAGATCGGGACGCTCGGCGTCGCGCTCGCCTGCGCCGATGCGGGCGTGCCGTTCGTCGTCGCCGCGCCCGAGTCGACCGTCGACGGCGCCACGCCCACGGGCGACGAGATCGAGATCGAGATGCGCGACGGCGCCGAGCTGACCATGTACGCCGGCGTGCGCGTCGCGCCGCCCGAGACCAGCGGCTACAACCCCGCGTTCGACGTGACGCCGGCGCGCCTTGTCACGGTCCTCGTCACCGAGCGCCGGGTGCTCGAGGTCTCCGCGGGGGCCGTCCCGGGCGGCGGCGCGGCTGAGGCGCCGAGCGGCGGCTGAGGCGCTGGGGGCCGCCGGCGGTCCCGCCGACGCGCAGCGCGCCGCCGCGTATCCTTCGGGCATGGCGATCTACACGAGGCAGGTCGTGAGCGAGCCGTTCGTGCGGCCGACCGTCGTGGCCGCGTTCGACGGGTGGGTCGACGCCGGGGGCGCGGCGACCGCGGCCACCGGCCGGCTGGCGGCAGGCTCCGAGATCGTGGCCACCTTCGATGCCGACGCGATCTACGACTACCGGGCCCGCCGCCCGACGCTGATCATCGAGAACGGTCGCCTGGCCAGCCTGACCTGGGCGACGCTCACGCTGCGGCGCCGGCGCGTCGGGGAGCGCGACCTCCTCGTCCTGTCCGGCGCCGAGCCGGACTACCGCTGGCGAGAGCTCACCGCGGGGATCATCGAGCTCCTGGTCGAGCTCGACGTGCGGACGTGGATCAGCCTTGGGGCCATCCCCGCAGCCGTCCCGCACACCCGTCCGGTGACCATCCTCGGAACCGAATCCGAGCCTGGCCTGCTGCGCGGCGAGATCTCGGCCGGGCCGGCCGGCATGCTCAAGGTTCCGGCAGCGTTCCTGTCGGTCCTCGAGAAGGCCGTCGCGGACAGCGACATCCCGGCCCTCGGGTACTTCGCCCAGATCCCCCACTACGTGAGCGGCTCCTACCCGTCCGCGGCGGTCGAGCTCGTCAGGCTCGTCAGCGCGCATCTCGACGAGGCGATCCCGTCGGGCCTGCTCGAGGAGGAGGCGAAGGTCCTGCTCTCTCGCCTCGACCAGCTGGCCGCCGGCGATGCCGACACGCATGCCTACGTCGAACGCCTCGAGCAGGCATCCGACGAATCCCGGCTGCCCGCTGGCGACGACCTGATCTCCGAGATCGAGCGGTTCCTGCGCGACCGGGGCGACAGCCAGGCGTGACCCCGCACCCTCGGCGACGCGCGCATGCATGACGAACCCTCGCCCCGACCGATCTCGCCGCTGCGGCGCAAGGACCGCCTGCTCGACGACGAGGCGTGGATCGACCGGCTGCTCGAAGGCGCGCCGATCGGCCACCTGGCGATCGTGGTGCACGGCGAGCCGACGATCCATTCGCACAACTTCTGGGCCGCCGGCGACGCGATCTACCACCACGGCGCGCGGCGCGGCGCGCTCGCGGACCTGCTCGCGGCCGGGCCCGTGAAGGCGTGCTTCACGGTGACCGAGGCGGGCCGCATCCTCGTCGCCGATGCGGCGGTCGACTTCGGCACCGAGTTCGCCAGCGTCGTCGCCTACGGGACGCTCCGCGTCGTGGAAGACGAGGCCGAGCAGTGGCGGGTGCAGGATGGCCTCATGCGCAAGTACGCGCCCGGGTTCGAGGCGGGGCGCGACTACCGGCCGGCCGACGCCGACGACCTGCGCCGGATGGCCGTCTACCGGCTGGACGTCGATCGGCGGATCGCGAAGCACAACATTCGGGCTGCGGACCACCCGGCGGTCCCGTACCCCGCCTTCTCGTTCATCGACGAGGAGCGGGCCGCGGACCGGCTGACGAACCGCCCGAAGGCCGGCGGCTGACCGGGCCCCACGACGTGGCCGCCAGATCCGAAGCCATCTTCTTCGACGGGCCGGCCGCACTGCGGGCCTGGTTCGAGGCCAACGCCGCGACCGCGACGGAGGTCCAGGTCGGCTTTCGGAAGGTCGACCGGGTCGGGGGCGCCGCTCCCCTGCCCTGGGCCCAGGCGGTCGACGAGGCGCTGTGCGTCGGATGGATCGACGGCGTTCGCCGGAGCGTCGAAGGGGGCTATGCGATCCGGTTCACGCCGCGCAGGCCGGGCAGCACGTGGAGCGCCGTGAACGTCGCGCGGGTCGAGGCGCTGACCGCCGAGGGGCGGATGCGCCAGGCCGGGCTCGCCGCGTTCGAGCGGCGCGACCCGGCGAAGACCGCCATGTACTCGTACGAGAGCCGCCACCGCGACCTCGACGCCGCTTCCGCGGCCGTCATCCGGGCCGAGCCCGCGGCCTGGGCGTTCTACTCGACCCAGCCTCCCTCGTACCGGCAGACGGCCGCCTACTGGGTGTCGAGCGCGAAGCAGCAGGCGACGCGTGACCGCCGCCTCGCCCAGCTTGTCGAGGATTCGGCGGCCGGCCGAAGGATCGCGCCGCTGCGGCGCCGCGGCGAATAGCCATCTGCGGACCGCGCGCGGCGGATAGCCGTCTGCGCGCGGCGCCGGCGCGCGTCGGGCGGGCCGCGGCGGCGCGCCGGACCGGCTACGCTCAGTCATGCGCCTCGACCCCGCGGACCTCTCCTGCGACTCGTGCGACGCGGCCGTCCACCCCTTCGTCGCCGCGTGCCCGGCCTGCGGCGCGCCGCACCCCTCGCACCTCGCCGACGCCATCCACGACCCGGATCTCGGCATTGCCGCCCTCACGGCCGACGCCGATGTCCTCGACAACGTGCGCAAGGTGGTCAACTTACTACCGGCTCCGCGAGGGCGGCGCGCCCGAGGACCTGCAGCTCGCGGAAGGTCTCGGCATCGTCCTCGGGATCGTCGGCTACAAGGTCGTGGACGGCGAAACCACGCTCGGCAACGCCAGCGTCACGCTCGAGGGCGAGGAGATCGTGATCCGCGACGCGGGGCGAGGCTCCGGACGGGCGGCCACGACCCGCATCCCGCTCTGGTCGCTGCTCGCCGCGGACGGCACGGGCGGCAGGCTCACCCTGCACCGATCCGGCGCCGCGCCGCTCGTCATTCGTGGCCGTGGCGGGCTGCTCGCCTCGAAGCCTCGACCCGACCACTACCTGGTCCTGGAGCGCTGGCTGGCGCCGGCCGCGGCCGCGGCGGCCGAGCGGCGCTGGACCGCCGTCGGGGCCGCCGCGCACGCTGCGGAGATCGGGGTCGTGGCGACTGACGAGCCCGATGGTCCAGAGCCGGGGCCGGCGCTGGCCGGCGTCGCGCCCGTGGCGCCACAGCCTGGATCCGCGTCCGTTGCGCCCCCGGCCGGATCCGTGGCCGACGCGCTCCGCGCGCTCGAGCAGCTGCGCGACGATGGCCTCGTGAGCGACGACGAGTACGCCCTGAAGCGGCGCGAGATCCTCGCCCGGCTCTGACCCGGCATGGCCTGACCCGGGCGCCTTCGTCCCTGGCCCGGCAAGACCGACCCGGCGACCGACCCGGCGAGACCGACCCGCCGCGGCCCGCGTCAGGTCACGGCGCGATGAGCCAGCTCTTCCGCAGCGTGGCGTTGATCGACCCCGGGACGTCGCTCCTTGCCGATCGACCACATCCCCGTGCCGAGCAGGCCCATCGCCTGGAACCGGCTCCACTTCCGCGCCAGCGTGCGCGGATCGTCGACGAAGATCTGCTGCCAGACGCCCCGGCTCTTCCAGCGCGCCCACGTCGACTGGTTGACCGGATCCCAGCGGCGGCCTGCGCGGGCAACGATCGCGAGCGCCTCGGCCACGCCGACGTCGCGACCCCGCCCCGTGGTCCTGGCGTGGACTGCGCCGCTCGCCACGGGCCAGGTATGCGCGTAGTACGGGATCCCGACGATGAGCTGGCCAGGCGAGACGCCCTCCCGCTTCAGCGTCGCGATCGTCTCGACGACGTCGAGTCCCGGGCCTCCCATCGGCGACGTCGATCGCGCGATCTTCGACCACGAGCCGGCGTAGTGGTAGCCCATGAGGTAGATCGCATCGGCGCCGCCCGGCGCGACCAGCCGCCCGACGTCGTACGAGGAGTGGAAGCCCGTGATCGCCACGGTCAGCTGCAGCCCGGGACGCCTCGCATCGAGGGCCGCCCGGACGCGCCTGGTCAGGTCGGTGAAGTGCGCCCGCTGGCCGGCGGGAATGGGCTCGAAGTCGAGGTTGACGCCATCGGCGCCCCGGTCGACGACCGCCTGCGCGACCTCGTTGGCCAGCGTCTGCCGCTTCGTCCGGCTCGACAGGAGGCTCTTCGACACGGCGGTCGCGCGCGGGTCCCACGAGAATCGGACGATCGAGACCACGAGCTTCGCGCCCGCAGCGTGGGCCTTGGCCATGATGCGACCCATCGATCCGGAGAACCAGGCGGTCCAGCCGGCGTTCCGCAGGAGATGGCCGTTGCCGTTCGCCTGGAGCCCGAAGAAGGCGAACGTCGAGATCGCGGCGGCGTCCGCCGTGTCGCGCACGTAGGGAATCTCGGCCCTGGTGAAGAAGGCCAGGACCTCGCCGCGCATGCCCTTCTCGGCGAACCCGAACTTCGCGGCGTCGTGGGCAGGGGTCCCAGCGAGGCTGGCCGGCGCCGACGCCGACGGCCGCGCGACGATGGCCGCCTCGAGCGCCGGCCGGACGGCGGGGGTGACGACGCGCATCGCTGCGCCGCGCGCGCCGCGCGCCGGGGCCTGTCGATCTGCCGGGCGTTCGGCGGACTTCTCGAGGGCGCCGTCCACCGCGGACGCACCGCCTGTGGGGGCGGCCGAATGGCCGATCGAGGCGCTCAGGGCGATCGCGAACGCGACGAGGATCATGGGCCCGGCGACGCGGCGATTCGTCGAAGGGCCGGGCGAGGTGGGCATGGGCCCATCGTACCCCCCGCGAGCACCGCTCCGGGTGCGCTCCGGGCGCATCGCGCCCCGGCATCCCCCGCATGGCGTACGGCGTCAATGGCCCTTCCGGTTGATGGCGTCCAGGCAGCGGCCAGACGAGGATTCCGGGGTGAGCGCACAAGGAGCGGATCCGACCGACCCCGCCGTCGAGCGCGTGCCTGGCGACGCGTTCGGCTCGCCGGCCGAAGCGTCGGACCTTCGCGCCTCCTACGAATCGCTCGGGAACCTCGCCGCCGGTGTGGCGCACGCGTTCAGCAATGCCCTGACCGCGATCGGGGGCTCTGCGGAGCTCCTGCGCGACCGGGTCACGGACCCCATCGCGCTCGAGGACGTCGAGCGCATCCGGGCGACGGTCGCGCACGCCAGCGGCATCACGCGGCAGCTGCTCCGGCTGGCGGATCGCCAGGTCGTCCGCCCCGAGACGATCGACCTCGGCGATCACGTCGGCCATGTGATCAGCTGGCTCGGTCCGCTGCTCGGTGAGAACCTGCGCCTCGCGACCGAGATCGAGCCGGCAGCCGGCCCGGTCCGCGTCGACCCCGACGAGATCGCGGAGCTCATCCTCGTGCTCGCCACGAACGCCCGCGACGCGATGGCCGGCGAGGGAACGCTCCACTTCTGCGTGCGCCGGTTCGAGACGCCCGTGCCCATCCTGCCGCGGATGCCCGGCGGCGGCGCTCCCCACAGCCACCTGACCCTGGTCACCGACGGCGAGACCGCGCCAGCGGAGCTCCCCCACCCGATCGGCGACGTCGTCGCGGCCGGGGCCTGGGTCGTCCTCGAGGTCACCGACACCGGGGCCGGCATGTCGGCGGACGCCCAGCGAAACCTCTTCCGACCGTTCTTCAGCACGAAGCGCGGGCGCGGCGCGGCCGGGCTCGGGCTCGCGGCCGTCCACGCGGTGGCGCGGCGCGCCGGGGGCGCGGTCACGGTGGTGACCGCTCCGAACCAGGGGACGGCCGTCCGGGTCCACTTCCCGGCGCTCGCCGCGACGCGCCTCGCCGACGGAGGCGACGCGACCGCCCCGGCCACGGTGGCGGCGCACGGGCTCACGGCCCTGCTCGTCGAGGACGATCCGGACGTCCGCGACTTCACGACGAGCGCCCTGCGGCGGCTGGGGTTCGAGGTCCTGGTCGCCTCGAATCCCGAGGAGGCGATCGGCCGCGCCGCCGCCCACCCGGAGCCGATCGCGCTGCTTGTCAGCGACGTGGTCATGCCCGAGATGACGGGCCCGGCGCTCGCCGAGCAGCTCGGCGCCGTTCGCTCGGATCTCGCGGTGCTCTTCATGTCGGGGCATGCGTTCGAGGGCGGCCCCCAGCTGACGGAGCTGCCCCGGGGAAGCCACTTCCTGCGCA
Organism: uncultured Chloroflexia bacterium; assembly: GCA_963809375.1. Lineage (GTDB taxonomy): Bacteria > Chloroflexota > Limnocylindria > Limnocylindrales > CSP1-4 > CTSoil-043. Next base: position 105,515 of record CAWEJO010000006.1, on the reverse strand, counting down.
AGCCGTTCGGGGTCCAGGACCTGGGCCGCGCCGTCACGGAGGCGCTCGGTCCGACGCCGGACGACGGCGCTCCGCGCGGGCGCCTCAACCGCGGCGGCCGGGCGCGCTGAACCCCGTAGCCGGCCGCTTCAGGCCGGCGGACCTGGCCCAGCGGGTATCGATTGCGCGAAGGTCGCCTGGGTGGAGCGCGATGGTGCGACCGCCGGCTCCTGGACCATCGGCCCGCGTGGCGTCGGGCGCGCGGCCTGCCACGCTGCGCGGCGCCGGTCCCGCGCCCCGACCGCCGATCCGGCGGCGATGAGCCCGCCGAGCGCGAGCAGCGTCAGCCAGGCGGCTCCCCACTCGAGATCGGTGGATCGCGAGACAGGGGCGGAACCGATGCGACCGGCAGCTGCCTGCCAGGTCCCCCGGTCGGCCCCTCGGCCGGCGACGGCAGGTGCCACGCTCGCCGCCGCCGCGGGCCGAGGCGACGGTGGCGGCGCGCCCGGCCCGCCAGCCGCTCTGCCGGGACCGGGCGACGGCGCCGGCGCGACCGGGGCGCCCGGACCGCCCGACTCCAGTGGCGACGGCGGTGCGGTCACCCCGATCCGGTTCCAGTCGGGCGCGCTCGTCGGCGGCTGCCAGGGGATCCGGAGAAGCACCGGGACGCTCACGAACCCGAACCCGCGCGCGCGGTACGCGGTGGATGACCTGGCGCAGGACCCGCGGCGTCGTCTTCGGCCCGGCGTGGAGCAGGACGATCGATCCAGGGACCCCCGCGGACGCGGCCGACGCGAACCGACGCGTCGGTGGCGTGGGCCAGGGTGTCCCCGTCGGTCGACGTCCCACAGGATCACGTCCGGGAAGCCCGCCGCGGCTGCCGCCGCATCGGACGCCGGAGAATGGTGTCCGTACGGCGGACGGTAGAGCGGCGCCATCGGGATGCCGGTCACGCGTTCGACCGCGCGGGCATTCCGGCGCAGGTCGACCTCGACCTGGTGGCTCGTCAGGGTCCGCGGACGTCGCGGTGGAGGTAGGTGTGGTTGCCGATCGGGTAGCCGGACGCCGCGATCGCCTGCCACAGGGCCGGCGCGCGCGCGAGATAGACCCCGTTCGCGAAGAACGTCGCCGGCACGCGCTCGTCGACGAGGATCCTGAAGATGCGCCGGAGGCGCGCCGCCGAGTAGCCGTCGTCGAAGGTCAGGGCGACGACCTTGGCCGCGCGCGGTCCCCGCTGATGGAAGACCCGGGTGGCGGGCGCAGCCGTTCGGATCGAGGACCCCGGCGACGCAGGGTCATCGGCCGCGGCGGGCCCCGGCGCGGACAGGACCGCGCCCGCGGCGAGCACCGCGACCAGGGCGACGCCGATCGGACCGCCGGCGCGCGACCTCCAGGGCGCGTGCCGGCGTCGAGGTGTGCCCCCTCCCCGTCGGCCCGGGCCGGAGGGCTGCGAACGACGTGCGACACGAGCGGGCTCATTCCACGATCCGCCAGGCCCGCTGGGTCGCCGTGCGGCGGAGGCCCGCGTCCGGCACCACGGCGATCGGCGCGACGGCCGCTTCGAGCATCGGGATGTCGGCCTCCGAGTCGCCGAAGGCGCCACCAGCGTCGCGCCGGGCACGGCGGCGGCGACCCGAGCGGCCTTGCGCGGTCCCGTGCCGACGCGACCGACGATCCGGCCGGTCGCCTGCCCGTCGGCGATCTCGAAGCGCGTCCCGAGCGCCATCGCACCATGACCGAGGCGGGCGGCGAAGCGTTCCAGGACGGGCTGGTAGGTGCCGCTCGCCAGCACGATGCTGGCGCCGCCGGAGGCGAGCGCCTCGATCTCGTCGAGCACCGCCTGGCGGCGCCGTCGGCCACAGGTCGAGCGTCCACCACGTCCTCGGCCATCTCGTCGAGGACGCGCCGCGGGCAGGCCGGTCAGGCAGCCGGGCGAGGTCGCGGATCCATCGATCCCGGAACGACTGGCGATCGACCAGCCCGATCGCGCACCAGCGGCAGGGCCGCAACCCGCGGCCAGAGGAACCGGCGATACCTGCCCCGGCGGCCATGCTCCTCGAGCCAGCGGCCGACGCCACGCCACGTCTCGCCGGCCGTGCAGGTTCCCTCGAGGTCCGCGGCGACGACGCGCGGCCGCTCCGGCGCGCCCGGATCGGGGCGGCCGGGATCGGGGGGGCCGGGCGTGGGGACGCGAAGCTCGTCCATGGCAGAACCTTAGACGCACGGGCTGGTTCGGGTGCGATGCCGATCACGCTCGAAGCCGGGCGCGTCTCGGGCCGCACACGTCTCGGCGGCGTCGGCCGGACAGTCCCCGCGTCGGCCGGGCAGTCCCGCGTCGGCCGGGCAGTCCCGCGTCGGCCGGGCAGTCCCGCGTCGGCCGGGCAGTCCCGCGTCGGCCGGACAGTCCTGCGTCGGCCCAGGGGCGCACTCGGGGCAGCGCCTGGGCCGTCAGCCTGCCGGATCGCCCGGCGGGATGGCCGAGGCCCGGGGCGCCGCCGCCGCCTCCGGGTCGATGGCGTCGGCTCCGACCGGCTCGACATGCGCCGGGACGCGCGTCGATGTCGAAGCGCCGGAACTCGGGGAACCACCACGCGGTGGCCGCGAGGCCGACCAGCGACAGGAGCCCGCCCGAGATCGCCGACGCCTGGGCGCCGACCAGCGCCGCCACGGCGCTGGCCTCCGCGTCGCCGAGCCGCGGGCCGCTCGTGACCACGAGGATGTGGATCGCCGAGACGCGGCCCGCGCAGCTCGTCCGGCGTGCTCACCTGCACGAGCGCGGAACGGAACACCGCGGAGATCACGTCGGCTCCGCCGGCGACCGCCAGGCAGAGCAGCGCGAGCGGGAAGCTGAACGACGCGACGCCCGAAGCCGGTGATCGCAACACCCCAGAGCGCCACGGCCCAGATGACGGCCCAGCCCACCCGCCGTACCCGGGTCGTCCAGCCCGTGAGGACCGCGCCGACGAGCGCGCCCGAACGCCGGGGCCGCGTTCATCAGCCCGAGCCCGACCGGGCCGACCTTGAACACGTCGAGGGCCATGACCGGGAAGAGCGCGGTCGGCATCCCGAAGATCATCGCGTTGAGGTCGACCACGAGGCTGCCCAGGATGGCCCGCCGGCGACGGACGAAGTGGAGCCCTTCGAGGATCGTGGCCCGGCTCGGGCGGGCCGCGCCGGGGGTCGGCGGGATCGGGTGGATCAGGAGCAGCGCGGTGATCGCCGCCCCGAACGTCAGCACGTCGACCAGGTACCCCGCCGCGATTCCGATCGTGACCAGGATCAGCCCGCCGAGGGCCGGGCCGATCACGGAGCTGGCCTGGAAGCCGAGCTGGTTGAGCGCGATCGCGGCCGTCAGCCTCTCGCGGGGCACGAGGCGCGGGATTGCCGACGAGCGGGCCGGCTGGTCGACGGCGCCGATCCCCGCCGAGAGGAACGCCACCACGTACAGCAGCACGACCGACGGTGCCGGCATGAGCGAGATCGCGCACAGCAGCGCGCTGCAGCCTGCGAGCGCGGTCTGCGTCGCGACGAGCAGGCGCCGGCGGTCGACCGCATCCGCCATGGCGCCACCGCCCGAGCGCGAAGACGAGGATCGCGACGAGCTGGACGAGGGCGAGCAGCCCGATCGACAGCGGGGACCCTGTCAGCACGTAGAGCTGGTAGGGCAGCACGACGACGGTCACCTGGCGGCCGAACGTGCTGATGACCTGGCCGACCCACAGGAGCCGGAAGTCGCGATCGTGCCGGAGCGGTGAGACGTCGACGAGCAGTCGACGTGCGCGGCCCCCACGGGCCGCCGCCGGCTCGGGCGGCACCGAGCCGGACATCAGGGGATCGGGTCGTCCGGCTCCCGGATCGGTGGCAGCAGCGGCGTGCCGGTGATCAGGCGCGTGCCGCGACCGCGGGTCACGAAGCTCCAGCCCCAGCGGATGATGACGAGCAGCCGGTTCTGGAAGCCGATCAGGAACCAGATGTGGACGCGCCAGCCACATCATCCATGCGATGAAGCCCGAGAAGCGCCGGAAGCCGCCCAGGTCGGCGACGCGCCTTGGCCCGGCCGATCGTGGCGAGGTTGCCCTTGTCGTGGTACCGGAACGGCCTCGCCGGGTGCCGTCGAGCCGCGCCCGGATCGCCGGGCGACGTACGGCCCTCCTGGATGGCCGCCGGGCGCGACGCCCGGCACCGGTGCCGCCGTTCGGGCGCTTTGCGGCCGCCAGGTCGCCGATCACGAACACCTCGGGGTGGCCGGGCACGGTCAGGTCCGGGGTCACGATCACCCGGCCGGCGCGGTCGTGCTCGGCGCCCAGCGGCCTCCGCGGCGACCCGCCCGAACGATGAGGCCTGGACGCCCGCCGCCCACAGCACCGTCCGCGCCTCGAGACGCTCGGTCCGCCCGCCAGCCTCGCAGGCCCACCCCGTCCGCGTCGATCGCGACCACCTTCGTGCCGTGCGCACCTCGACCCCCAGGTGCTCGAGCTGGCGCTGGGCCTTGGTCGAGAGCCCGGGCGGATACGCCGTGAGGATCCGGTCCAGCGCCTCGACGAGGACGATCCGGGCAGTCGGGCGGCCGGATACGGTGGAAGTCCTTCTTCAGCGTGTCGTTGGCGATCTCGCCGAGCGCCCCGGCCAGCTCCGCGCCGGTCGGGCCGCCGCCGACGACCACGAACGTCATCCACGCTGCGCGGCGGGTCGGGATCCGCCTCGCGCTCGGCGGCCTCGAACGCGATCAGGACGCGCCGGCGCATCTCGGTCGCGTCCTCGATCGTCTTGAGGCCGGGCGCGTCCTTCGCCCACTCGTCGTGGCCGAAGTACGCGTGACGCGCGCCGGTCGCGACGACGAGCGTGTCGTACGGGATCTCGCCGCCGTCGGACGTCTGGACGAGCCGCGACGGGGTCGAGCCCGACCGCCTCGGCCAGGAGCACTCTCGGAGTTCGCTGGCGGCGCAGGATCGCTCCGCAGCGGCTGGGCGATCTCGCCCGGGCTCATGCGCCCCGGTCGCGACCTGGTAGAGCAGCGGCTGGAACAGGTGGAAGTTGCGGCGGTCGACCAGCGTGAGGTCGACCGCCGCGAGTCGAGACCGCGCGCGGCGTACAGGCCGCCGAAGCCGCCGCCGACGACGACGACGCGGTGGCTCACGAGCGGATCCCGCCGAAGCGCGCGGCCCGGGACCGCGCGCGCCGGGCTGGCGCGCGCGACGGGCGAGCGCATCGGGACGCCGCGCGCGAGGAGCGCGCGCGCGGGGACGGCGCGCGCGGGCGACCCATCCCGCGGGACCCTACTTGTCGTTCTCGGCGGCGTTCACGAGCACGGCCTGGGCCGCCGCGAGGCGCGCCACCGGGACGCGGAACGGCGAGCAGGACACGTAGTTGAGGCCGATCTTCTCGCACTTGTGGATCGACGCCGGGTCGCCGCCGTGCTCGCCGCAGATGCCGACCTTGAGGTTCGGCCGGGCCGAGCGGCCCCGGTCGACGGCCATCTGCATCTCGTCGGCGATGACGTCGTCGAGGGTCTGGAAGGGGTTCTCGGGAAGGATGCCGTCCTCGACGTACTTGAGGAGGAAGCCACCCTCCGCGTCGTCGCGGCTGTAGCCGAACGTCATCTGGGTGAGGTCGTTCGTGCCGAAGCTGAAGAACTCGGCGTGCTCGGCGATCTTGTCCGCGACCCAGACGGCCCGCGGGATCTCGATCATGGTGCCGAACTTGAAGTCGATCTCCTCGCCGGCCGGCCGACGACGGCGTCCGCCTCGGCGTCGAGCAGGGCCCGCGTCGCGATCAGCTCGTTCACGTGGCCGACGAGCGGGATCATGATCTCCGGCCGCGGATCCTTGCCGGCGCGCTTCACCGCCACGGCGGCGTTGAGGATCGCGCGGGTCTGGATCTTCACGAAGTCCGGGATCATGAGGCCGAGGCGGCAGCCGCGCAGGCCGAGCATCGGGTTCTGCTCGTGCATCGACTTGATGGTCGCGAGGAGCTCGCCTGTCCTCGTCGCTCGCCGCATCGCCGGCCCGGGTCACCTTGACGAGCTGCTCCTCGAGGTTCGGGAGGAACTCGTGGAGCGGCGGGTCGATGAGCCGGATGACGACCGGCAGGCCGGACATCGCCGCGAGGATGCCCTCGAAGTCGCCCTGCTGGAGCTTCTCGAGCTTGGCCATCGCCGCGTCGAACGTCGCGACCGCGGCGGTCTCGTCGGCCGTTCAGGCGTCTCGCCCGCGGCGGCCTTCGCCTTGGCGCGGGTGGCCGCCGTTGGCCACGAGGATCGCGCCGCGCACGATCTCGAGGCGCTCGCCCTCGCGGAACATGTGCTCGGTCCGGCAGAGGCCGATGCCCTGGGCGCCGTAGCCGCGGGCCTGGGCGGCCTCCTCGGGCTTGTCGGCGTTGGTCCAGATCTGCATCCGCCGGATCTCGTCGGCCCAGCCCAGGATCTGCTGGAGCTCCGGCTGGTCCTCGAAGCGGGCCTCCACGGTCGGCAGGGCCTCGAGGAAGACCTCGCCCGTGGAGCCGTCGACGCTGATCCAGTCGCCCTCGGCGAAGTCGAGGCCGGAGTCGGTCGACTTGGCGGTCTTCGTGGCGTAGTCGACGACCAGCTCGGCGCAGCCGGCCACGCAGGGCTTGCCGATCTGGCGGGCGACGACCGCCGCGTGCGAGGTGGCGCCGCCGCGGGCGGTCAGGATGCCCTGCGCGACGGCCATGCCGTGGAAGTCGTCGGGCGAGGTCTCGACGCGGACGAGGACGACCTTCTCGCCCTTCGCGACCCACTCGACGGCCGTGTCGGCGTAGAAGACGGCGCGCCCGACGGCGGCGCCGGGCGACGCGTTGAGGCCCTTGGCGATCCGCTTGGCGATCCTGCGGGCGACGGTCTCGAACTGGGCGCGCAGGAGCTGGTCGACCTGCGCCGGCTCGATGCGGGCGACGGCCTCGGCCTTGGTGATGACGCCTTCCTCGACCATCTGGACGGCGATCTTCACCGCCGCCGCCGCGGTCCGCTTGGCGATGCGCGTCTGGAGCATGTACAGCCGGCCGCGCTCGATCGTGAACTCGAGGTCCTGGACGTCGCGGTAGTGCGCCTCGAGCTGGTGCCCGATCCGGACGAACTCCTCGTACGCCTCGGGCATCTCGTCCTTGAGCTGGCTGATCTTCTCCGGCGTGCGGATGCCGGCGACGACGTCCTCGCCCTGGGCGTTGACGAGGTACTCGCCGTAGAGCTCCTTGGTGCCGTCGAAGGTGTTGCGCGTGAACGCGACGCCCGTGCCGGAGTCGTCGCCCATGTTGCCGAAGACCATCGTGACGACGTTGACCGCGGTGCCGAGGTCGTCGGCGATCTTCTGGCTCTTGCGGTAGTCGTACGCGCGCTTGCCGAACCAGGAGGCGAAGACGGCCTTGATCGCGAGATCGAGCTGCTCGTTCGGGTCGGTCGGGAACTCCCGCCCGGTGTCCTCGCGCACGACGGCCTTGTACTCGGCGACGAGGGCCTTGAGGTCGGCGACGTCGAGGTCGGTGTCCTTGGCGTCCGGGCCGTGCGCGTGCTTGCGGGCCTCGAGCGGCTCGTCGAACCGCTCGGCCTTCACGTCCATCACGATCCGGCCGAACATGCCGATGAACCGGCGGTAGGCGTCCCAGCCGAAGCGCTCGTTGCCGGACAGGGCGATGAGCCCCTCGAGCGTCTGCTCGTTGAGGCCCAGGTTGAGGACCGTGTCCATCATGCCCGGCATCGAGAACTTGGCGCCCGAGCGGACCGAGACGAGGAGCGGGTTGGCCGGGTCGCCGAAGCCCTTGCCGGAGCGCCGCTCGACCTCGTGCATCGCGTCCAGGACATCGTCCCACAGGCCGGCCGGGAGCTGCTTGCCGGCGCCGAAGTAGTCGTTGCAGGCTTCGGTCGTGATCGTGAAGCCCGGCGGGGTCGGGAGGCCGGCGAGGGTCATCTCCGCGAGGCCGGCTCCCTTGCCGCCCAGGAGATCCTTCATCTTGCCGTTGCCTTCGGCCGTGCCGCCACCCCAGGCGTAGATGTAGCGCTTGGCCGCCGAGTGGGCACGCGTGGCAGTCTCGGGCATCCTGGGTGAACCTCCTGGAGGGGATGTCAGGCGGCACGCGCAGAGCCAGCGCCGCATGAAGCACGGGTTGTGTCGGGTCGATTGTACCTTCCGGCGCCTCCGAACCGGGCAAATCGTCCGGCCCGGAACTCCGGGACGAACGGCACCCAGCGGCGACGAGCGGACCGCCAGGGGGTCACCGGACCGGCATCACCGAACGGCCCGTCCCGCGGTCAGCGTAGACTCCCGGGTGGGCCGCGCCGGATCGCGGCGCCGCAGGAGGCCACCGCTCGCATGACGATCTACGAGGACACCCGCGTCATCGACTTCGAGGCCGCGCAGTACAACGCCACCCTCGTCCGTCGCGTCGACCACACGTCCGATCTCGCCAGCTTCTGGATCCGGTTCGACGGCGATGCCGTCCCGTTCGAGCCCGGCCAGTACATGACGATCGGCGTGATCGCCGACGGCAAGCTGTGGCAGCGGCCGTACTCCGTGGCGTCCGCCCCGAGCGTCGCCGGGACCGAAGGCTACGAGATGTACGTGCGCCACGTCCCGATCATCCGGTTCACCACCCTGCTGTGGCGGCTCCAGCCGGGGGCGCGGATGCGGATGATCGGGCCGAAGGGCCGGTTCATGCTCGAGCCGGACGACCGGCGGACCCACCTGTACGTCTCGACCGGGACCGGGATCGCGCCGTTCCTGGCGATGATCCGCGAGACGAAGACCCAGGCGAAGCCGCGCCGCACCGTGGTGCTCCACGGCGTCTCCTTCCAGCACGAGCTGGGCTACCGCGACGTCCTCGAGGACCTGGAGCGGACTGGCGCGTACCCGCTCCGCTACGTCCCGACCGTGTCGCGCCCCGCGGATCCACGCAACGCGGGCTGGGCCGGCCGCACCGGCCGGGTCGAGGCCGTCGTCGGCGACGTCTGCCGGGACCTCAGGCTCACGCCGAACCGCACCGTCGTCTACATCTGCGGCAACCCGGACATGATCCTGAACGTCGAGTCCGAGCTGATGCATCGCGAGTTCCCCGAGTTCCACGTCAAGAAGGAGCTCTACTGGCCCAAGGGCAGGGGTCCGGTCGGCGGGGAGGCGTCGCCGGCCGACCCGGCGGGCGCAGCCGTGAGGGAGTCGTGAACGTCGGCGACCGACCTCCCCTGGCGTCCGGACCCCGCCCGCCCGCGCCTTCGCCCGAGGGCGGACAGGGGATCGCCGAGTACGCCATGATCCTGGCGCTCATCATCGTCGTCGCGGTCCTCGTCCTCATCTTCCTCGGCGGCAACGTCAGGACGATCCTGTCCGCCGCCGCCACGCCGATCTGACGGCCGGTCCGCGCCCCCGCCGCACCGCGCCGACCACCATCTGCGTCCGCATCGCGGCCGCGAGCCAGCAGGCGGCGCCCCGCGGCCGGTCCGCGCCCCGCCAGCGCAGGGCCGCTGCGCTAGCATCGGCCGGTCCGCGGCGCCCGGCCGCGGGTCGCCCGCCGGAGGGAGGGATCCCGCGATGCCACGCACGATCGTGTTCTTCCCGGAAGGCGCCCACGGGCCGACCAACAACTGCGTCGGCATCGGCAACGTGCTCCGCGACCGCGGCCACCGGGTCGTCTTCATCGTCGAGGAGTCGTTCCGTGGAACGCTCGCGGCGCAGGGCTTCGAGGAACGCCTCATGCGGCTCGGGCCGCCGCCGGCGACCGAGGAGGCGCCGGGCCAGTTCTGGATCGACTTCATCCGGGACACGGCCCCGATCTTCCGGCTGCCGACGATCGAGCAGCTCGACGCCTTCATCCGGCCGACGTTCCAGGCGCTGATCGACGGCGCGCAGTACGTCGACGTCCGGCTGGCCGAGATCCTGCGGGAGGTCGATCCCGACGTCGTCGTCGAGGACAACGTGGTTGCCTTCCCGGCCCTGCCGGCGAGCGCCCGGCCGTGGGTCCGCATCGTGAGCTGCAACCCGCTCGAGGTGCCGGACCCGGGGATCCCGCCAGTCTTCTCGGGCTACCCGCAGGCCGATCGGTCCGGGTGGCCGGCGTTCCGCGCGGAGTACGACCGGACCCACCGGTCGATGTGGGCGGCCTTCGACGAGTTCTGCCGCGACCGCGGTGCACCTGGATTGCCGGACCTCGAGTTCATCCACCCGTCGCCGTGGCTCAACCTCACGATCTACCCCGACGAGGTCGACTACCCGCGGGTCGACGCGCCCGGGCCGACCTGGCGCAACCTCGGGGCCAGCGTCCGCCGGACCGGGGGATCGTGGAGCGTGCCCGACGCGCTGGCCGACCGGCCGGGCCGGCTGGTGTACCTGTCGCTCGGGTCGCTCGGCTCGGCCGACGTTGCGCTCATGCAGCGCCTCGTCGACATCCTCGGGCAGAGCGAGCACCGCGTGATCGTCTCGAAGGGTCCCCTGGCCGACGAGATCCGCCTGCCCGCGAACGCCTGGGGCGCCGGCTTCCTGCCCCAGCCGGCGATCCTCCCGCAGGTGGACCTCGTGATCACCCATGGCGGCAACAACACCACGACCGAAGCGCTGTGGTTCGGCAAGCCGATGATCGTGCTGCCGCTCTTCTGGGACCAGTACGCCAACGCCCAGCGGATCGACGAGACGGGCTTCGGCGCGCGGCTCGAAACGTACGAGCTCACGCCCGAGGAGCTCCTCGGGGCCGTCGATCGGCTGCTCGCGGACGAGCTCCTGCACGCGCGCCTGGGGAGGATGCGGCGACGGCTCCAGGCGGCGCCCGGCACCGTGCTTGCCGCGGACCTCATCGAACGGGTGGCCGCCACGGGCGAGCCGTCGCCTGACGGCGCCGGCGCCGTCGCCTAACGGCCGGGAGGAGCCCGGGGGTAGCGGCCGTCGCCTGCCGCCACTGCGCGCGGCAGGACGTCTCCGCGCGCGGCCGGCACTGCGCGCGACAGGACGGCTCCGCGCGCATCGGTCATGATCAGGGCCGGCAGTCCGATCGGTCCGGCGGCGTCGCACGCGCCTGTCGGACGGCGGACCCGGAAACGTGCCATTCGGCCCCCCGATATATGCGTCGCGGCGCATGGGTTCGGACGGGTCCGGCCCCACCATCCCGATGGGTACCCTTGACTGCGCGCCGCCGGGCCGCGCACTACGCCACCGGAGCGACCATGCACACCGTCCTCGAACGCACCCAGCTCTCGCCGAACGTGACGCGCCTCGTCGTCGAGGCGCCCCGGATCGCGGAGATCCGCGAGCCCGGCCAGTTCGTCATCGTTCACCGCGGCCCCGGCGCCGAGCGCATCCCGCTCACCATCGCGGATGCCGACCCGCAGCGCGGCACGATCACGCTGGTCATCCAGGCCGTCGGCAAGAGCACGGAAGAGCTCGTGGCGCTCCAGCCCGGCGAGGCGATCGTCGACATCGCGGGGCCACTCGGCAAGGCGACGGAGCTCCTCGCGACCGGCCACGCGGTCTGCGTCGGCGGCGGGGTCGGGACGGCCGTGGTGTACCCGATCGCGCTCGGCCTCGCCCAGCGCGGCGTGAAGGTCACGAGCGTCATCGGCGGCCGCTCGCGCGAGTGGGTCATCTTCGAGGACGAGCTGCGGCGCGCCGGCGAGGTCGTCACCTGCACCGACGACGGCAGCTACGGCCGCCACGGGTTCGTCACCGAGGCGCTCAAGGACGTCCTCGACGCGGGTGGCGTGGACGCCGTCTACGCGGTCGGCCCCGTGCCGATGATGCGGGCCGTGGCCGAGGTCACCCGGCCCTACGGCGTGGAGACCCTCGCCTCGCTCAACGCGATCATGGTCGACGGCACCGGGATGTGCGGCGGCTGCCGCGTGTCGGTCGGCGGCAAGACCCTGTACGCCTGCGTCGACGGCCCCGAGTTCGACGCCCACAAGGTCGACTTCCGCGAGCTGGCCGACCGCCTGACCACCTACCGCGACTTCGAGACCCGGGCCCTCGAGGTCGCCCACCGGCGGGCGGCGGCGGCAAAGGACGCGGCGATGGCCGAGTCCGCGGGCGCCTGCATGCTCCCGCTCGTGGAGGCCACGGCCGAGGTGCAGGCATGACGGACTCCGAGAACCGCGGAGACGACGGCGGCGAGCCGTTCGCGCCCGCGTTCGATCACCCGGTCACGCCCAAGGAGCGGATGACGATCGACCGCGCCCACATGCCCGAGCAGGACGCGCTGGCCCGGTCGGCGAACTTCCGCGAGGTCAACCTCGGCTACACGCAGCAGATCGCCGTGCTGGAGGCCGAGCGCTGCCTCCAGTGCAAGAACCCCGTCTGCATCGCGGGCTGCCCGGTGCGGGTCAACATCCCGCTGTTCATCGAGCGCCTCCGGGTCGGCGACATGGACGGCGCCGCCGCCTCGCTGCTCGACGACAACGCTCTCCCCTGCGTGACCGGGCGGGTCTGCCCGCAGGAGATCCAGTGCGAGGGCGTCTGTGTCCGGGCCAAGAAGGGCGCCTCGGTCGCGATCGGCGCGCTCGAGCGGTACGTCGCCGACTGGGCGATGACCCACCCGGAACGGCTCGCCAGGGTCGAGCCGGCGCCGAGCGGCCGCAAGGTCGCCATCATCGGCTCCGGACCGTCGGGCCTCACGGCCGCGGGCGAGCTCGTCAAGGCCGGCCATGACGTCACGATCTTCGAGGCGTTCCACGCCGCCGGCGGGGTGCTCATCTACGGGATCCCCGAGTTCCGGCTGCCGAAGGACATCGTCCAGCTGGAGGTCGACCGCCTCAAGGCCGCGGGCGTCAAGATCGAGCCGAACTCGATCATCGGGCGCACGTTCACCCTGCGCGAGCTGCGCGAGCGCTTCGATGCCGTGTTCATTGCCGTCGGCGCGGGCCTGCCGGTCTTCATGAACATCCCGGGGGAGAACCTCAAGGGCGTCCTGTCGGCGAACGAGTACCTGACCCGCGTCAACCTGATGGGCGCCTGGAACCCCGAATCCGACACGCCGGTGCTCAAGGGGCACCGCGTGGTGGTCGTCGGCGGCGGCAACGTGGCGATGGACGCGGTGCGGACCGCGAAGCGCCTCGGCGCCGACGAGGCCACGATCGTCTACCGCCGCTCGATGGACGAGCTGCCGGCCCGCCGCGAGGAGGTCCATCACGCTCAGGACGAGGGCGTCCGGTTCGACCTGCTGGTGAGCCCGACCGAGGTCCTCGGCGACGACAACCGCTGGGTGCGCGGGATCCGCTGCATCCGGATGGAGCTCGGCGAGCCGGATGCCTCGGGCCGGCGCCGCCCGGTCGAGGTCCCCGGGTCCGAGTTCGAGATCGAGTGCGAGATGGTCGTCATGGCCATCGGGACGCGCTCGAACCCGCTCCTGACGGCCTCGGAGCCCGACCTCGAGATCAACAAGTGGGGCTACATCGTCGCCGACGAGAACCTCCAGACCTCGATCCCCGGCGTGTTCGCGGGTGGCGACATCGTGCGCGGCGCCGCCACCGTGATCCTGGCGATGGGCGACGGCAAGAAGGCCGCCGCGAGCATCAACCAGTACTTCGCAGGCGAGCTCACCGCGGCTGCCAACGCGGACTGACCCCGCCAGTCGTCGGCCGGGTCGCCCTCGCGGCCCGGCCGACGCACGAGGCCCCGGCGCTCACCCCGCGGGCGGCGCCATGCCGGCCGAACGGGCGGACCTGCCGGGACGGCCGGGGCCGGGGATTGACCGCCGCGACCGACCGCGCCACGCTGCGAGCGATCGGAACGCCTGGGGCGCCCGGCGTCGCGGCGTGACCGCTCCGACGGCGGGGCGGTCGTCCGGCGGGCGCGTCCCCGGCGCGATCGGGCAGCTTCGGCGCGGAGAGAGCGCCGCGGGCGCCGATCGGGCGGCGTCGGCGCGATCGGCGGTGCTGCTCCGGGTGGCCGCCTCGACGCATCCGCCGCGTCACGACTCCTGCCAGTGATGCGCCGGGGGAATGCTATCCGGACCCGACCGACCCGTTCATCTCGGGCATGCGCCGGGGGACTGGCTGGCGCGATCGAGACGCTCGGATCCGGTGCGGGGTTCGGATAACACCCCCCGGGTTGATGTTCGAGAGGAATCGCAGGATCCCTCGCGGGGCGCCGGTCGGCGCCGCGAGCCACCGGGCGGCGGCGCGACCGCGGATCGGGAACGCGATCCCGAAGAGCGTCGCGAGATGCGCGATCCTCCTCCGGTTCGTGGAGTCGTCGATCACCGACAGCATCGGCAGGACCGTAACGGGGCGGCCGCCCCACTGCTCTGCCACCAGGCTCCGCGCGAGCCGTACCTTCACGTCGAGGCGCCGCAGCGTCTCCTCGGCCGACGTTATCTCGCTCTTCACTTCGACGACGAGGCCGATGCGGCTGGCCGGGTGCCACGCCAGGACGTCAATCGATCCGCGATCGCCGAAGTGGTTGAACGTCACCTCGAGTGCCGTCTCCCACCCACGGCGCTGCAGCTCGACTGCCTGCACGGAGACCGCCGCAGCGTGGCGCTCGTCGAGAAGACGGTCGATCTCGCCACCGCGCCATGCGACGCTCAGCGCAAGGCGCGCGTCAAGGCATCCGAGCAACCGCCGGAGCGTGGCGACCGACAGGTCCTGGCAATGGCCGCGCTCAATTCGCGACACGGTCGACTGCGAGATGCCGGCCGCCTGCCCGACCTCGAGCTGGGTTCGACCGCGGCGCCGGCGCAACGCCCGAACAGCCAGCCCGAACCGTTGATCGTCCATTCAGGGCAGGATGGCAGGCGTTGCTCAACGCGGGCTTTCCCGGCTCGTCGCCGCCCGGCCGAGGCCGGCGCCGGCGGCGCGCCGCCGCCCTCGCGACCACCGACCGACCTCGCGGCACGAGCCACGCCGATCGCTCCCATCTGACCAGGGCTTGACCGCCGCGACCGACCGCGCCACGCTGCGAGCCAGCGGAACGCCACGGGCACCCGGCGCCGCGGCGTGACTTCCCGATGCCGGGGCGGTCGTCCGGCCGGCGGTGCTCCCCCGCCCTGCCTGCATCGACGCGAGGGTGGGCCATGGCGACACCTGCGGAACGGATCGCAACGCCGGTCGCCGGTGCGCGCGTCCTCGCCCGGAGCGCCGCCCTCGCTGCCTGGATCGCGTTCGGCGCAGCGATGGCGGGCTGCGCCGGCTCGGGTGGTGGCAGCCTGCTCCCGGCCGGGACGGCGCCGGGAGCCGCCGCGGTGAGCTCGCCGGCGCCCGCTGTGGCATCGCCGACGTCGCAGGCTGCGCCGACGAGCGTTCCCGGGGCGCAAGTCCCGACCGCGGTCCCCGCCTCCGCGCTGCCCGCCGCCTCGCCCTCGGACCAGCCGGCCACGGCCATCCCCGGGGGATCGCCGGCCGCGACGGCGCCGAACGTCCCTGCGACGCCCGCGGGGCCGGCAACGCCGTTCGCCGGCCCGAGCCTTCTCGCGGTGACCTGCGACGGTACGACGACGCGACTGAATGCCACCGCGGTCCGCGCGGCATCCGACGGCGTCCACGTGCAGGCACTGTCGGTCGGAGGGGAGCCGGCCGACGTCGACGTCTCGACCGAGGACCGGGGCACGGTCGCATCGGCCCACGGATCCACGAACCTGGTCATCCCGCCCGGGGCCTACCAGCTCGCCTGCGTCGACGCTGCCGCCGGCACGGGTCCCGGCGTGGCGGTGGTCGTCGCCGATCCGGACGGGCTCTGGAAATCCGCGGACCTCACGTGCGGGGACTCCAGCGGCACGACGAGCTCGCTCGACCTCCCGCCGGCGCCCCCGAGCGTCGCGATCGCCTACGTTCGAACGATCATCCGCCTCGCCCCCGGCGACGTCCTCGAGCCGGCAGGCTACTCGCTGGCCCCGTCCGGGCGGATCCGCCTGGTCCGCGGCGGGCAGGTCGTGGCGTCGTGGTCGATCCTGCTCGGCGATCACGGTGCGCCGACGGTCGGATCGAGCGAGCGGTGCGCCGCTCCTCTTGGGCCCGAGCCCCTGAAGTGACGCTCCGCGGGAGCGCGGCAGGGGCACGGCGGAGGCGCGGGCCCGGTTCGGGACGTCATCGCAGCCGGCACGCCGCTCTCGGCGGGCGGCGTGCGGCCCGGCGAGGAGCAGGATCTCCGATCGACGCCGTCACGCCGAAGGTGCTGTCCGGCCCTTGACCGCCGGGGCGGTTCTCACGGACCCTCGCGCGCATGCGTGGAAGCGGTGGCCCGTCCGATGATGACCTCCTGCGCTCGGCAGGGCGCGCGGGCGACGCCGCGCCGGTCCACGTGTCCCTCCTGCGCCTCGCGGCCGCCCTTGCTGCCGCCTGCCTCCTCGCGGGCGCCGGAGGCGACCTTCGGGCCGCTGCGCCAGCGCCGGCCCAACCGCCACCGCCTGGAGCGCGGGCGGCGCACGTGCGGGCTGGCGTTCCATCGACCGCGCCCGAGGTGCCAGCGTCGACTGCGCCCGAGGTGCCAGCGTCGACTGCGCCCGAGGTGCCAGCGTCGACCGCGCCCGACACGACGCCCGCGCCCGACACGACGCCATCGCCGGTGGACGACGGGGCCTCTCCTGCGCCGCCTGCCACCTCTCCCCCGCCGGTGGCGAGCGCGCCCATCGTGCTCGTGCCGGTGGTGCCATTCTGGTCCCCGAGCCGCGCCATCACGCGCAGCGGGCTTGCGACCGTCCTCTCGGGCCGTGGCCCGAAGCCTCGCCCCATGCTCGTGTCCTCGGCCGACCTGGCGTCGTTGGCGGCGCTGCTTGGGGTCGAGCCCGGGCCCAACGTTCGGGCCCTCTCCCCGGCAGCGATCAAGGCGGCACTCGCCCGAATGCCGGCCGCGCTGGGGGTCCTGCGCGCCGGCGACGTCACGCCCGATGTCCGGGCGATTGCCGTCGGGTCAGCCCGCCTCTTCGGCGTGGGCCGGCTTCGCGATGTCGCGGCCTGGCCCCTCCTCGCGCCGGCGGCCGCCGGCGAGGCCGCTCGCGGCTTCGACCCGGCGACCACGTGGACGCTCGTCGCCGGCGGCGACGTCATGCTCGACCGGTCGGTGCACCGCATGGCGATCCTGGACGGACGCGGCGTGGACTACCCGTGGAGCGGGGGGACGGCCCGCATCGCCGCGACCTTCTGCTGCGGCTACCCCGGCTACCGGATCGTGGCCGGCCGGCGGACAGGGCATGCGGGCGCGCTCCGCGGACTCCTGCGCGGGGCGGACCTGGCGCTCGTGAACCTCGAGGCTCCAGCGCCCGATGCGCACAGCTACCACCCGACCGGCCTCGTGTTCACGGCCGATCCACGGATGCTCGCCGGGCTGCGCCATGCCGGGATCGATGCCGTCTCGCTCGCCAACAACCATATCTGGAACGCCGGCGCGAAGGGCATCGCCGACACGATCGCGAACCTCGACGCGGTCAGGATCGCGCACGCAGGAGCAGGCCGGAACGTGAGCGCCGCCCGGCGGCCGGCCTGGCTCGCCGCGGGCGGCCTGCGGATCGCGATCCTCGCCTACAACGGCATCGGCGTCTCCGCGACGGCCCGGTCGGCGGGCTCGGCCCCGCTACGGCTCCCCGTCGTGCGGGCGGACATCCGGGCCGCCCGGCGGGCCGGTGCGGACGTCGTCGTCGTGGTCCCGCACTGGGACCGCGAGTACACCGACGCTGTCTCCCCGACCGTGCGCCGGCTGGCCGCCTCGCTCGTGTCAGCCGGGGCCGACATCGTCCTCGCCAGCCACTCGCACTGGGCAGGCCCCGTCCAGCTGATCCGAGGGCACCTCGTGGCGTACTCGCTGGGCGACTTCGTGTTCGACCTCCAGCACGATGCCCGGACGCAGCAGGGCATCGTGGTCGAGGCGACATTCGTCGGTCGCCGGCTCGCGCAGGTCGACCTGCGGCCCACGCTGATCGTCGATCGCTCGCAGCCGAACCTGCTGGATCCGTCCGGCGGCGGACAGTGCCCTGCTGAAGGCGATCCAGCGCGCGTCAGAGCGACTCCGCCGCTGACCGTCGCGATCGCTCAGGCTGCCCGGAGGCGCCACGAGCTCGCCACGACCACCCCGAACACGACGAGCACGCCGATCGCCGCGCCGCTGATGATGGTCTGGGACGAGGCGAGCCACAGCGGGCCGAGGAGGAACACGAGCACGACGAGCCGCGTGCGCCACGGCTCGGCGACCAGCACCGTCGCGCGCGGCCCGCAGAGGAGCAGCAGCGCCGGCACCAGCAACGCGCCGTCATATCCCCAGGCGTGCGGGCTGGCGACGATGCCGACGAGACAGGCGATGGCGATGCCGTCGCGCGTGCCCGCCTTCACGAGGAGCGGCAGGGACGCCAGGACGATCACGACGCCGACGGCCAGCGCCGCCGCGCCCGGCAGCCCCGCGTGCTGCAGGAGCCCGGGAATGCTGATCGCCTTGTCGGCGTTCGCCGCGAAGTCGATCGCCACGTACGAACCGAGCGCGTCGAGCCACGCGGCCGGCCAGGCGAAGTCGCCGCCGGCGGCGAGGGCGCTCACGACGTACCCGATGGCGAGCGTCGCCAGCGAGGCGCCGAGGGCCGCCCAGCGGCGCCGCAGGAGGAGCAGGCCGACCAGCGGCAGCCCGAACGTCGGCTTGTAGCAGGCGAGGCCGGCGGCAACCCCTGCGACCACGTCCCCCCGAACCCGGCGGGTTGCCGACGCTGCGGCTGCGTTCGCCGCCGGTTCGGCCGCCGTGACGCCTATCGTGACGACGACCGCCAGGAGCAGCCCGAGCGGCGCGTTCTGGCCGAGGGTGATCGAGGCCGTCGCAGGCGCCCAGGCGAGCGCGACGAGCAGCCCCGCGCGAGGCGAGAGCCCGAACAGCGGCCCGCCATGCCAGCCCGCGACCGCGAGCGCCGCGAGCATCGTGAAGCCGAACGCGACGAACCCTGCCCCCAGCGGCAGCCACGAGAAGGGCACGAAGATGAGGGCCGCCGCCGGCGGGTACGGGAAGTACCCGATGGGGACGCCGTGGGCGACCTGCCAGGCCGCCTGCGCCGACGGGTCCAGCAGCGCGGGCGACCCGACGAGTGCCCCGGCCGACCAGAACGCCGACCAGTCGTTCCAGGAGTTGAAGGGCGCGCCGAGCACCGGCACGAGGCCGACGACGACGAGCCCGATGGCCCACAGCCGAAGGCGGCCCGGTGCGACCTGGATCATCGGCGGGCTCGCCCGGACCTGCGCAGCCCGGCCGCCGGCCGTCTAGATGCCCGCCGGCCGCGCGGCTTCGAGCCTGTCCCGGATGAAGCGGGTCACCTGGTCCGCGGCGATCCGCTCCTGGGTCATCGCGTCGCGGTCGCGCACCGTGACCTTGCCGTCGTCGAGCGAATCGACGTCCACGGTGACGCACCACGGCGTCCCGATCTCGTCCTGGCGCCGGTAGAGCTTGCCGATCGCCGCCGTGTCGTCATACACGGCCATCGTATGGCGCTTGAGGTCGTCCTTGATGCGGTGGCACATCTCGACGATCTCCGGGCGCTTCTTGAGCAGCGGCAGCACCGCGACCTTGTAGGGAGCGAGATCGGAGTGCAGGCCCAGCACGACCCGCTTCTCCCCGCGAACCTCCTCCTCGCGATACGCGTCGATGAGGAACGTGAAGGCAGCCCGGTCGGCGCCGGCCGACGTCTCGACGATCCAGGGGATGAAGTGCTCCTCGGTGGCCGGGTCGAAGTACTCGAGGTTCTCGCCCGACTCCTTGCTGTGGCGGCCCAGGTCCCAGTCGCCGCGGTTGTGGATCCCCTCGAGCTCCTTCCAGCCGAACGGGAAGCGGTACTCCACGTCGACCGCCTTCTTCGCGTAGTGGGCGAGCTCGTCGGGCCGGTGCTCGCGGAAGCGAAGGCGCTCCGGCGTGACCCCGTAGGCCTCGTACCAGGCGCGGCGGCGCGGCAGCCACGCCGCGAAGTGGTCCGCGGCGGTCTCGGGCCGGACGAAGTACTGCATCTCCATCTGCTCGAACTCGCGCATCCGGAAGACGAAGTTGCCGGGGCTGATCTCGTTGCGGAAGGCCTTGCCGACCTGGGCGATCCCGAACGGCACTTTCTTGCGCGCCGTGTCGCGCACGTTGCGGTAGTTGACGTAGATCCCCTGGGCCGTCTCGGGGCGGAGGTAGACGACCGCCGCCTCGTCCTCGACGGGCCCGAGGAACGTCTTGAGCATGAGGTTGAACCGGCGCGGCGCGCCGAGCGGGCCGCCATCGTTCGGGCAGGTGAGCCCGAGGCGGGCCACGATCCCCGGATCGAGCAGCTCCCTGGGCCCCAGGTCCTCCGCCCCCGCGAACTCGTCGACCCGGTAGCGGCGCCGGCAGGTCCCGCATTCGACCATCGGGTCGTTGAACTCGGCGACGTGACCCGAGGTGACCCAGATCTGGGGGTGCATCAGGATCCCGGAATCGAGCCCGACGATGTCGTCGCGGGTCTGGACCATGGCCCGCCACCAGGCGCGCTTGACGTTGTTCTTGAGCTCGACCCCGAGCGGCCCGTAGTCCCACACGGCATTGATGCCGCCGTAGATCTCGGACGACGGGAAGATGAAGCCGCGGCGCTTGCTCAGGCTCACGATCGTCTCGAGATCGCGGACGGACGGCGCGACGGCGTTCGGGTCGGCGGCGGGTTCGGTCACGGGAGGCGGCTCCACGGTGGGCCCGAGCGTGGCATGCCCGGGCGGGAGGCTGGACGGGCGGATCGTACCAAGGAACGGCCCGTCCCGGAGCCACGCCGCGCGGCGGCGTGCCCGCCGGCGGCATCAGTCGCTCGCGTCGGGCGGAACGCGACGGCAGACCGCCGCGGATCCACGTCGGACCGTCGACCCGGCGCGTCAGGCCCGCGGCTCGCTCGCCCCCGCTTTGACCGTACCGTACCCGCTGCGGACCTCCTCGAGGAACCGGCGCGAGCGGGCGTCGCGCTCCATGACGTGCCGCACGAACGCCCCGAGGGCCGCCTCGACCTCCCGCTCGACGAGCGGCGGCAGCCGCAGCGCGGCGAGCGCCTCGACGTCCATGCGCTGGTATCCCTTGAGCACCTTGAGCGCGTCGATCGTGAGGCCGGCGCTCGCCTGCGACGGGCCCGGGTGCAGGGAGCACAGCACGCCGCCCTGCGCCGGCAGCCAGCGCACGGCATCCTGGGGCGACAGCAGGCGATCGCATTCGACGCACCGGTCGACCTCGGGCCGCACGCCCAGCTCCTCGCACAGCCGCATCTCGTACCAGCGGGCCACCCGGTCTGGCGCCATGCCTGCATCGAGCAGCTCGAACGCCCGGCGCAGCAGCAGGTAGGTCGGCTCCACGCTGTGACGCTCCTCGAGGCTGCGGTCGGCGAGCTCGGCGCAGTACCAGGCGGTCGCGGTCACCTCCAGCCGATCGCGCAGCCCCAGCCAGACATGCTGCATCACGACCTGCGTCACGACGTCGAACGTGCGGCCGCGGGCAAGCTGCACGCGCAGCTCGGCGAGCGGCTCGAGCGCGCCGCCGATCCGGCTGGTCGGCCGTCGGATGCCTTTCGCGATCGCCTTGATCTTGCCGAACTCGGGCGTCAGGAGGGTCAGGATCCGGTCCGCCTCGCCGAAGTCGAAGCGCGACAGCACGATGGCATCGGTGACGTAGAGGCGGCGACCGGGCACACCCGCACGGTAGCACCCGGATCCCGGGCCCGCAGCCCTCGGGCCGACCCGCCGCCCCCCGAAGGCGCGTTGCCCGACGGCGCACGGCCCGGGCCGCCCCGTTGCTATCATCGCGCGGTGCCGAATCCCCCATCGTCCATGGACATCGCCGCGCTCATCGCCGCCGTCGAGGGAGAGATCGGGCGACTGGTGGCGAACCGGGAGCCATCGACGGACGGGATGTACGAGATGATCCGCTACCACATGGGCTTCGACGGGTCGGGCTCGAGCGGCAAGCGCCTCCGGCCCCTGCTCGGGCTGCTCGCCTACGCCTCGATCACGGGTGCGTACGAGCCTGCCCTGCCGGGCGCCGCAGCGGTGGAGCTCGGCCACAACTTCAGCCTGATCCACGACGACATCGAGGATCGCGACCGCGAGCGACGCCACCGGCCGACGCTCTGGACGGTGCACGGCATTCCGCAGGCCATCAACACCGGCGACGCCGTCTTCGTCGTGTCGCGGATCGCCCTCCACCGGCTCACCGAGCTCGGGTTCTCCGATGCCAAGGTCCTGCGCCTGATGCGCCTCTACGACGAGACGTGCCTCGCGCTGTGCGAAGGCCAGTACATCGACATCTGGACCGGCGAGCACGACGTCGAGATGAGCGTCGACCTCTACTTCGACATGATCGGCCGCAAGACCGCCGCCCTCATCGCCGCCTCCGTCGAGGCCGGCGCGCTCCTCGCCACCGACGACGACGCGGTCATCGCCCGCTACCGCGCCTTCGGCTGGGCGCTCGGCCTGGCGTTCCAGCTCAACGACGACGTGCTCGGGATCTGGGGGCACGAGGCCACGACAGGCAAGGAGCCGTCGGACCTCGCCCGGCACAAGAAGACGCTGCCGGTCATCTACGCGCTCCAGCACGGGGCGGACGCGGACCGCGAGCGTCTCACCCGGATCTACGCCAACCCGTCACCGACCGCCGCGGAGATCGCCGAGGCGCGCTCGATCCTCGAGCGCACCGGCGCGCACGACTACACCCGCTCCCAGGCACACCGCTGGCGCGACGAGGCGCTGGTCCAGCTCGACGCGGCGGGCGTGGTCAGCCCGGATGCCCGCGCTCGCCTCGAGCAGATCATGCGCAGCGTGATCACCGCGTAGGGGCTCGGCGGCCCGGCCGCGGTGGCGCGCAGCCGGCCCGTCGCCGCGTTCGCCGGCCGCAGTCCCGGTGCGGGCCGGCCCGATGGCGGAGAATCGCGGTCCGCCGTCCGCGATCGGAGGACCCGCGCATGACCGACCAGCCGACCACGCCCCGGACCGGCCGGCCGCACGTCCCGGGCTACGGCATCCCCGACGCGGTCGAGGGCGCGCTCCCCTGGGCGTGGGCGGAGGAGCGCCTGGCGGCCGCCGACACGTACTGGGTCGGCACGACGCGGCCGGACGGGCGGCCGCACCTGATGCCCATCTGGGCTGCCTGGCTCGACGGGCGCGTCTGGATGGAGGGCGGCGCGGCCACCCGGCGGGCTCGCAACATCGAGGCGAACGCCGCCGTCACGGTCGGGCTCCAGCTCGAGGGGTTCGGGGCCGTCGTCGTCGAGGGTACCGGCCGAGCGGATCCTGCTCACCGACGCGGCCCTCGCCGCCCGCCTCGTCGAGGCGTTCGCGAAGTACGCGGCACCGCCGGCCTCCTACGTGGCCGACCCGGCCAACTGGCACGACCCCGACGGCGGGATCTGGGCGGTCACGCCGCGGGTGGTGTTCGGCTGGTCGTCGTTCCCGCAGGACGCGACCCGCTGGACGTTCGACGCGGCCTGATCGCCGCGCGGCGCGGTCCCGCGCGGGCGTGAAGCTGCGTCGCGGGCCGCGGCCCGTTCGCGGCGCCGCCGCGGCCGGAGGCCGCCGCGTCGCGGCGGGCCCACGCGCCGCCGAGCCGCCGCGTGGTCGCCGCGACCGGGCGGCAGCGGCGGCCCCCTACCGATCCGCCTCGTCGTCGTCGGGGTCGCCATCGTCCTCGGGGACGACGCGGGCGACGAGCACCTTCGCCACCCGGCGGCCGTCGGTCGACTCGACCGTCAGCCGGAGCCCGTCGATCAGGACCTCGTCGCCGGGCCTGGGCACGCCGCCGATCCGGTGGAAGAGCAGCCCGCCCACGGTGTCGTACTCGTCCTGGTCCTCGAGCAGCGAGTCCAGGTCGAGGTCGTCCCACAGGTCGCCGATCTCGCCGACGGCCGCCCGGCCGTCGAGGCGGGCCGTGTCGTCGTCGAGGCGGACCACCATCGGCTCCTCGACGTCGTACTCGTCCTGGATCTCGCCCACGATCTCCTCGAGGAGGTCCTCGATGGTGACGAGGCCGGCCGTGCCGCCGTACTCGTCGAGCACGATCGCGATGTGGACCTTGCGGCGCTGGAGCTCGTGGAGCAGGTCGTCGATCGACATCGACTCGGGCACGAAGACGGGGGTCCGGAGCAGCGTCCGGATCGCCGGCCGCTCGGCCGGGATGCCGGCCTTGAGGAAGGGCAGCAGGTCCTTCGCGTAGAGGATCCCGACGATCTCGTCGACCGAGCCCTCCCAGGCGGGCAGCCGGCTGTGGCCCTCGTTGATGACCCGCTCCAGCGCGTCGTCGAAGGACGCATCGGCCGGCATCCCGACGATGTCGATCCGCGGGATCATGACCTCGTGGACGCGCCGGCCGCCGAGCTCGATGACCGCGTGGATCATCTGCTCCTCCTCGGCCTCGAGCACGCCCTGCTCGCCGCCGCGCTCGACGATCAGCTTGAGCTCCTCGGCCGTGAGCTGCGCCTCCCGCGTGACGTCCGCGCCGAACGGCCGGACACGAAGCGCGGTGATGCCCGTCAGGAAGCAGACGACCGGGTGCAGGACGCGGCCGACGATCTCGACCGGTCGCCGAGCGACAGCGCCACGCGCTCGGGATGGGCGAGCGCGAGCGCCTTGGGGACCAGCTCGCCGAAGACGATCGTGAAGAGTGCCAGCAGGAGGGTGACGGCGACCAGGGCGATGGCGTCGGCAACGCCGGCCAGCGCGAGGACGCCACCGCCAGCACGTCCGCCAGGCCCTTGGTGAGGCTGACGGCGGCGAACGCCGAGGCGAGGAAGCCGATGAAGCGTGATCACGATCTGGATGACCGCGAGGAAGCGCGACGGTTCGTCGATCAGACGGCGCAGGCGCGCGGGCGCCCCGCCGGTTCTCATCGACGAGCTGCTCGACGCGGTCCGGCGAACCGAGACCAGTGCGATCTCGGCTGCGACGAAGACCGCTGAGACGGCAGGAGCGAGCGAGGACGCCGAGCTCAGCGACGCGTCCCATCAGCGGTCCGCCGGGTGGCCGTGCGGAGGTCCGGGCGCCCGCGCCTCGGTCGGCGACGAAGGCTCTGGACGTCGACTCCCCGATGGCTCCGCGCGTCCGGGAGGCGACGCGCGGGTGGGCCGTGGCGCGGCCCGGCGGCCGGCCCGTCGACCGGCCGTGGATCGCGGATCCGGGCGGGCACGCCGACCGCGAGCTTGCCCGGCGGCACGTCGCGCGTCACGACCGCGCCGGCGCCCGTCTTCGACCCGTCGCCGAGGGTGACCGGAGCGCGGAGCATCGTGTCGACGCCGAGGAACACGCGCTCGCCGATCTCGGTGTGGTGCTTGTGGACGCCGTCGTAGTTGGCGGTGATGGTGCCCGCCCCGACGTTCGTCTGCGTGCCCAGGTGGGCATCGCCGAGGTAGCTCATGTGGTGCTGCTTGACGCCCGCCTCGAGGCGCGTGTTCTTGAGCTCGGCGTAGTTGCCGATCTCGACCCCGGGCCCGATCGACGAGTTCGGCCGCAGGTGGCTGAAGGGACCGATCGTCGTCCCCTCCTCCACGCTGCTCCGCTCGATCACGCTCGCCCAGACCCGGCAGCCCGGGCCGATGGTCGAGTCGAACACCTGGCTGCCCGCCGCGATGTAGGTGCCGGCGCCGATCGTAGTCCGGCCGCGCAGGATCACGTTCGGCTCGAGGGTGACGTCGGGCGCCAGCTCGACGTCGGCGTCGACGTAGGCGGTCGCCGGGTCGTGCATCGTCACCCCGTCGCGGAGCCAGCCGAGGTTGATGCGCTCGCGGAGCATCGCGGTCGCCTCGGCCAGCTGGGCGCGGTCGTTGATGCCGTCGAGCGTCCCGTCGTCGTCGGCCTCGAGCGCCACGACGCTGCCGCCGTCGCCGACGGCGAGGTCGACGAGCTGGGTGATGTACAGCTCGCCGGTCGCCGGCGACGGGGTCAGGCGGCCGATCGCGCGGCGCAGCCATGCCGTCTCGAAGGCGTACAGGCCGGCGTTCACCTCGCCGACGCCGAGCTCGTCCTCGGCGGCATCCTTCGCCTCGACGATGCGCCTGACGTGCGTCCCGTCGGCGGCCCGGATCACCCGGCCCAGCTGCCCGGGCTGCCAGGTCTCGAAGCTGACCAGGGCCGCCAGCGCCCCGGCGTCGCGCCGCGTGCGGAGCAGGGCGTCGACGAGGGGCGCCTCGAGGAGCGGCACGTCGCCGTTCAGCACGACGACCTCGGCGGCGTCGGGCGGGACGGCCGCGAGCCCGGCCCGGAGCGCGTCGCCGCTGCCGTCGGGCCGCTCCTGGAGCGCGTAGATCACGCCTTCGGTGAACCGCTCGCGGATGGCGGCGGTGCGGGGCGACGTCACGACGACGGGGTCGCGACCGGTGGCTGCGCGCGCCGCGCCGACCACGTACGCAAGCATCGGCCGGCCGCACAGCTCGTGGAGGAGCTTGGGGGTGGCGGACTTCATCCGCGTGCCGAGGCCGCCCGCGAGGATGATCGCCACGGCGCTGGGCATGCCGGTCTCCGGTGGTGGCTCGGGGGACGTCATCGGAGAGGCGGCCGCGCGGGCGGACCCGGGAGCACGGTGCATTCCGGGTCCGGGCTACTGCCGTCCGGCGTTGGCGCATGGGTGGGCATCGGTTGTCGCCGATCGTAGGGGCGGGCCGCGCCGGGTGTCAAACGATGCGGTCCGTCTGCTCGTGCACGTGGCCTGGCCGCGGCGGGGGCCGTGGGTCGGGCCCCGGCCGCCGGCGGGGCCCGATCGCGACCGCCTGCCTGTGGAGGCTACGGGTAGCTGACCACCGTGACCGGCACGTCCGGGTTGGCGATCGTGGACGAGCCGCCGGTGTCGTTGACCACGTTGCGGATGCCGCCCTTCCCGGTCGACGCGTCCAGGAAGATCGTCAGCAGGTCGTGCAGGCTCCCCGCAGGCAGCGTCGTCGGCACCTCGAAGGCGTTCGCGGCGAAGATGTCCACGCCCTGGTTGAAGAAGCTGTAGCTGCCCATCCCGAACCCGCGGAATCCCCGGGCGTGGGCGGTGACCTTGAGGGCCGGGTACCCGTCGACTCCGGGCGCCTCGCTCCAGGCAGCCTGGCTCGGTGGGTCGTAGGGCATCTCGTTCTGGAAGAAGACGACCGTGCCGCCGTCCCCGTTCCAGATCGCCTCGTACTTCTGGTAGTGCTCGACGAACAGGCCGTAGGCGGTCACGTCGTCGCCGTTGACGATGACGCCCGTATCGGCGGTGTTGCTCGTCCAGCCCACGCCGGTGCCGTGGTCGGCGCGCCACGCCCACACGTCGTCGAGGATGGCGTTGTCGGCGTTGACGACGAGGCTGCGCGTCGCCTTCCCGGCTGCGGCGCCGCCGATGCGCAGGAACACGTCGGAGAGGGTTGTGGGGTCGGACGCGACCTTTGCTGCTCCGGGCGCCGACGCTGCCGACCGTGAGCAGCACGGGCGAGCGCACGGGGCCCGCGTCGATGACGATCCCGGAGATCGAGACCCCCTTGGCGCTGGCGACCGTCATCGCCGCACTCCCGCGGTCGGGGATCAGCGTCGCGAAGCCCAGGCCGAGCACGACGGTGTCGGGCCGCGTGACCTCGAGGGCACGGTTCAGGTGATAGACACCGGGGGTGAGGAGCAGGTTCCGGCCATCGCGCAGCGCCCGGTTGATGGTCGCCGCGGAATCGCCAGGTCGGGCGACGAAGAACCGGCGGATCGGGATCGACGAGCCGGGCGTCGGACCGGCTGCCCAGGTCGTCCCGGACGAATCGTGCTGGACGGCGGGCACGAAGACGCTGTACCGCCCGCCGGCGTCCTGGTAGAGGTAGGGGGGCTCGCGCGTCACCGGGCTCGTTGGCAGGGTGGTGTAGGGTCCGCCGCAGGCTGCCTGGGCCGGGAAGCATTCGGCCGGCGCGCCCACCACGCCCGAGAAGACCTGGTTCCAGACGCCGTTCGTCCAGCCGTCGAGGACGCTGTTCCGGACCAGCCACTGCTGCTGGCTGCCGTTGATGACCGTGGCGCCGTCGAACTCCGAATCGGCGATGAAGCCGCCGCTCGCGAACGACGGTCCTGTGCAGTAGTCCATCAGCGTGGTCAGGCCGTTGACGCGGACCCGCCGCATCGGAGCGGCCTGCGAGACCGCCCAGAATTCGCCGGTATGGCAGCCGAAGGTCGGGTTCGACACGTTGATCGTGAGGTTCGACAGCGATCGCCAGAAGTTGTTGAGGGCGATGCAGCTGCTGCCCGTGCACTGGTTGTAGACGTTGATGGAGCCGTTGATGACGACGTCGCCGGGTGAGCGGCCGAGGCCGGCGACGGCGGTGTAGTAGCCGACCTGGAAGTTGAGCGGGTCGCTGGTCGACCCGTAGGTGCCCGGCTCGAACAGCAGCGCGAAGCGCTGGCTGCCGAACTGGTTGCCGACCTGCTGGCTCGCGACGCCGTCGACGGCCGCCTGGATCTGGCTCAGCGGCATGCCGGGATCGAAGATCAGGACGTTCGGGCCGAAGTCGGGCTGGCCGGCCGGCGCCGAAAGGCCCGGGCCAGCCGCGGCCGGACCATCGCTCACCCGGGCCCCGCCGCGGGACGCGAGCGCGCCCGCAGCGAACGCGAAGGACTGGGCGAGGAGGGCGATCGCGGCCACGCCGGTCACGAGGACGGGGCGGGGTCGGGCGCGATGCAGCCGGTTTCTCTGGAAGGCCGCAGCCCCGGGAACTCGGGACATAGCTCCACCTGCAGTGCACTCGGGCTGAGGACGCGAGCCCGACGCATCCCGTCCGCGGTGGGCGGGGAATCGTCGCAGTATGCACGTCAGCGACGGTACCCGAAAGAGGCGGATCTGGGCGGCGCGGCGCGACGGTCGAGGGCACGGGCTGGCGCCGCGCCCACCGAGCCGGGCGCCTTCAGCTCGATCCCGGTTGGACTGGGGTGTCGGGCACGGGCCGGGCGGGCGCCCGCCGGGCCGCGGCGGGTGAGCGGCGCGTGCGGCCGACCCGGTCGCGATTCCCGCAGCCGGCCGTGTCGCACCAGCGCCGGGTGTGGCCGCGCGAAGCGTCGTCGAAGACGAGGCGACACGCTTCGTTCGAGCACTGACCGAGCGCCGTGCCCTCGCCGGCGAGCCCCACGAGCGGCAGGAGCAGGTCGCGGCAGAACCCTGGCCAGCCGGCCAGCGGGCTGCCGATCCGGCCTTCCGTGTCGACGACGAAGTGCGCCCCTTCGAGCAGCGCCTGGCACTCCTCGGTCCAGGGATCGTCGCGCGGAGCGACGAGGCGCCGGACCGCCGTCCGGACGGTGGCGAGCTCCGCGAGTGCAACGTGATCCGGCATGCCGGATGGCACGCGGACGCCGTGATCGGCGAGATAGCTGAGCGCCAGCTCGGGCGTCGCGAGGTGATCGTGGTCGGGCTCGCCCCCCCGGACCCGGGCATGCCAGTGGCCGCCGGGTCCGTGCGCCGTGTTGGCGACCCACAGGAGGTCGGTGCGGCTGAGGCGTGCGGTCAACCGGGGAATGGACGGGTCGCGCGAGGCGATCCGGCTCACGGCGAGGAGCGCACCCAGGCCGTCGCCTGGTTCCAGTCGGGATAGCCCGTCCGGCCCACGGCGACGACCGTTCCGCCGCTCGCCGCGATGCCGCGGATCTGGCCCCCGGAGAACGACGTCTGCCACGTCGGCGGATCCCAGCGCACGCCGTCGGCCGACGTCCAGGTGACCCCGGAGCCCTTCCCGACGTCGGATCGCCAGCCGCCGGCGACCAGCCCGCGCGGTCCCGCCACGACCGACTGCATCCGCACGGGGAGCTCGTAGTAGTGGAACGCCGGCTGGTCGGGCGCCGCCGTCCACGCGACCCCGTCCGCCGATGTCCAGGCCATGGCCCCGGAGTCGTTGGCCGCGAGGCCGACCGCGACGAAACCGGCCGGGGTGACGCTGACGGCCCGCATCGCTCCGCCCGAGTCCGGGTCGATGTGCGCCCGCTGCCAGCCCGTCGCCTGCGTCCACCGCCAGGCGGCGGCGGGTCCGTAGTTCGGGTCGCCGCCCGTGCCAACCGCGACGATCGTGTCATCGGTCGCGGCGATCCCCCAGATCCGACCGCCCGCGAACGCTCCGGCGCCATCGTCCGCGTGCCACGTCAGGCCGTCTGCGGAGCGCCACGCGGCGGCCGACGCCGAGGCTTGCAGCGGATCGTCCCGGTACCCTCCCGCGACGAAGCCGCTCCCGAACGCTGCGACCGACGTCATCGCGCCCGCGGCATACGGGACGTGAAGGTCGGCCTGCGCCGGCGCCTGGGTCCACGTGCCGTCGGCCGACGCCCACGCCGTCGCCCCGCCCGGGTCGAGGCCGACGATGACCGTCCGCGCGCCATTCGATGTCACGGCGATGGCGGTGGTGCCGTCCACGCCGGAGAAGCCGGGCAGCCCGACCCACGCCGTCCCGTCGGTCGACGTGAAGGCGATCGCCTGCGCCGGCGGCTGCTGGACGCCGACCGCGATGAACCCTGCCGGCGACCCCCCCACCCCGAGGAACTGGTCCTCGGCCAGGAAGTGGCACGGGTGGCAGTTGTAGCCGGGCAGGAGGGAGGGTGCGGTCGTGACGGGCGACGGGAGCGCCACGGTCGCGAGCGCCCAGGCGTCGCTCGGCGACGCCGACCAGGCGTCGCTCGGCGACGCCGACCAGGCGTCGCTCGGCGACGCCGACCAGGCGTCGCTCGGCGAGGGCGCCGGCGACGGCGCAACGAGGCCCGGCGTCGACTCGATGGACGATGGTGCGGGCGTCCGAACCGCTACCGGCGGCGACTCGACCAGCTGGGTCGGCTGGCTGGCACAGGCGCCCAGGGCGAAGGCAGCCGCGACGGCGACAGCGGCGGGCGCACATCGCCGGGTCTTCGCGAAGGCGGGTCGCTTTGCCCCTTCGTAACGTGCATGATGCATGTATGCATGTTACGAGTTGGGCATGGATCGGGCAACAAGCTCGTGTCTCTGGCGCGCCGTTCGCCAGCCGGCCGATCGCCCGCCGCGGGGCAGGATGGGCGTCACGGTTGACCGGGGTGGCCCGACTGCCGATGCAGCCCTGCGCGCCGCACACGCGGTGGGGCCGCTCGACTGGTCGCGCGGAACCTGTCAATCCTCCGGTATGTGCACCTGCTGCACCTTGTCGCGGGTCGTCTGGCCGTTTGGCGGTGGTGCGCGCACCTGGCGGCCCACCTCCCCGATCAGATGGGCACGGCCGCGGCGCCGTGGGTGCGCTCCGCCTTCCTGCGACCGCCTGCAAGGTGCACGGCATGCACGTCGCGGAGGAACCCCGGCCGCGGCGCCGACCGGCGTTCCGGCAGCGGCCCTGGCTGGCGCTCCGGCACGGCCGGATCGCCGGATCGGCCGGATCAGCCGGATCGGCCGGATCAGCCGGATCGGCCGGATCGGCCGCAAGCCGGCCGGCTTGGTCGGCTCGTTCGATCAGCTGCGAGCCGGCCGTCCCCGGACGTCAGCTGCGTCGCGCGATCGCCTCGATCTCGACGAGGCCGCCCTTCGGCAGGGCGGCGACCTGGACCGTCGAGCGGGCGGGCGGCGGGTCGGTGACGAAGCGGCCGTACACCTCGTTGACCGTCGTGAAGTCGGCGATGTCGGCGAGGAAGACCGTGGTCTTGACCACGTCCCCGAAGGTGAGCCCGGCGGCGTCGAGGACGCGGGCGAGGTTGGTCAGCGAGCGCTCGGCCTGGGCGGCCACGCCGCCTTCGACGAGCGCCCCGCTGGCCGGGTCGAGGCCGAGCTGCCCGGAACAGAACAGCAGGCCGTCGATCGCGATGGCCTGGCTGTACGGCCCGATCGCGGCGGGCGCCTGGGGAGTCTTCACGGCGGTCCGGGTCATGGTCGGTCTCCTTCCGGGAGTGGGGCGGGAGCGGGCGACGCGAGCGGGATCGAGGCTGCCTCGACGAACAATGACCCATCGCCCGGGCACTCGAGCGATCCTTCGAGCCGGGCCCGGGTGACGACCGCGGCTGCGTCGACGGCGGCCGCCTTCGAAGGATAGAGGGCCCACAGCGTCGGGCCCGACCCCGACTGGCCGATCGAGCGGCCGAGGAGCCGCGAGAGGCGGCGGCGGAACGTGGCCAGGTCCGGGACGAGCGCAGCCGTCGCGGGGACGAGGTCGTTCGCCACGGCGAGGAGGCCGGCGCGCTCGAGCAGCCGGGCCGCCGGGAGGCCGTTCGCGAGCTCGGCGGCCAGGTGGCTCGACGTCGCGAGCGACGCTGCACCGGCCGGCCGGATGCCGGCGGCGTAGAGGCCGAACACGGCGGGCGTCCCGACCGCCACGCCCGGCGTGGCCAGCAGCACCCACGGCGGCTCGCCCGCCGGCGCGCGAAGCGGCGCGACCCGCTCGCCGCGCCCTTCGACGAGGGCCCAGCCGCCGGCGAGGAAGAACGGCACGTCGGAGCCGATCGATGCCGCGACGTCGGCCCGGCCCCGGCTGTCGAGGGCCTCGGCGACGCCCCAGGCCTCGAGCGCGCCGTCGAGCGCCGCGGCCGCATCCGACGACCCGCCGGCGAGCCCGGCCGCGACCGGGATGCGCTTCTCCAGGCGGACGGCAAGCGCCGGCAGCGGACGATCCACCCCGCGCTCCCGGAGCGCCCGTCGCGCCGCAGCGATGGCCTTGAGCGCCAGGTTCGCCTCGGCCGGCCCGAGGTCGGGGCCCAGGCCGGCGCCGCCGGTCGTGACGTGGAGCGTGTCGCGCGTGCCGTGGGCCGGCGTGAGGGCGAGCAGGTCGCCGATCGAGAGCGGGACCATGATGGAGTGCAGGTCGTGGAAGCCGTCCGGCCGCCGGCCGACCACCGCCAGCGTCAGGTTGAGCTTGGCCGGCGCGATGCGGACGACCGGGGTGACGGCGCGCGACGCGTCCGGCCCGGCCGGCCGCGCCCGGTCTTCGACGCTCACTCCCCGCCTCCCCGACGACCCGGGCGCGGCGCGGGCAGCGGCCCGAGGGCGCCCAGCAGCGCCATCCACTCGTCGACGCCCAGCGTCTGGGGCCGCCGGTTGCCGTCGATGCCGACCGCGGCGAGCGCGGCCGCGACCGCCCCCGGCTCGATCGGCAGCTGGCGCGGCAGGACGTTGTGGAGCATCTTGCGCCGCTCGCGGAACCCGGCCTGCACGAGCCGCCAGAGGTCGTCCTCGAGCTCGGGCGGCAGCCGCCAGGGGCCGTCGCCGGGCCGGACGTCGAGCGCGATCACTGCCGATTCCACGTCGGGTGGCGGCTCGAACGCCTCGCGGGGCACCCGCCGGACGACCCGGGCGGCGGCATGGTACTGGACGAAGACCGAGAGGTAGCTCATCTCTCCGGGCGGGGCCGCGACCCGCTCGCCCACCTCGCGCTGGACCATCAGCACCGCGTGCCCGGGCCGCGGCGCCTCGCCGCCGAGCAGGACGTGCAGGATCGGGCTCGTCACGTGGTACGGGATGTTCGCGACCACGTCGTAGGGTGGCGCGATGAGCGCATGGAGGTCGGCGTCGAGGATCGATCCTTCGATCAAGCGCAGGCTGCCCCCGGGGTTCGGCGCGGGGGGTCGTGGGTCCGCAGCCGCGGCCTGGATCTCGGCTTCGAACGCGCTCGCCAGGTGGCCGACCATCCCGCGGTCGAGCTCGACGGCCGTCACCGCCGCGCCGGCCGCCAGCAGGCCGCCCGTCAGGACCCCGAGGCCCGGGCCGATCTCGAGGACCGACTGCCCGGGCGCCGACGTCGGCCGCCGCGAGGATCGATTCGAGGACCTCGACGTCGGCGAGGAAGTGCTGTCCGAAGCGCTTCTGCGCCACGAGGCCCGCGCCGCGCAGCAGCCGCCGGACGGCGGCAGGGTCGAGGCGGGGCGGAGCGCTCACGCGTCGCTCGCGGATCCCGCCGCGTCGCGCTCGGCGGCGAGTGCCGCGGCATAGTCACGCGCCGCGGGCCCGCGGCGGGGCGGCCGTCGGCCGGCGGGCGCGCCGGCGGGTCGCACGAGCGGCCAGGCCGGCCGGGCGTCGAGGTCGAGGCCGGCGCGCTCCCCCGCCGCGAAGCGCCGGGCGCCGGCCGCGCCGATCATCGCCCCGTTGTCCGTGCACAGCCCGGGCCGCGGAACCAGCAGCGGGATGCCGAGGCCGGCTGCACCGGCTGCGAGCCGCTCGCGGAGCGCGTCGTTCGACGCGACGCCGCCGCCCATCACGATCGACCGCGCGCCGGTCGACGCGGCCGCGCGCACGGTCTTGACCGCGAGCACGTCGACGACCGCCTGCTCGAACGCCCACGCGAGCTCGGCCACCCGGGTCGGATCGAGCCGCCCGCCCGATTCGGCGGGCGGTCGCCCGGCCGCCGCAAGCTCGGCCTCGACCTGCCGGCGGAGGGCGGTCTTGAGGCCCGAGAAGCTGAAGTCGAACGTGTCCCCCAGCCAGGCACGCGGCAGGACCGCCGCGCGGCGGGTCGCCCCGGCCGCGGCAGCCGCGATCGCCGGGCCGCCCGGGTAGCCCAGGCCGAGCAGCCGGCCCGCCTTGTCGAACGCCTCGCCGGCCGCGTCGTCGACGGTCTCGCCGAGGAGCCGGTAGTCGAGGTGGCCGCGCATCTCGACGAGGAACGTGTGGCCGCCGCTCACCACGAGCGCCACGAGGGGGAACGGCGGCTCGGCGTGCCAGGCCTCGCCGGGATCGAGCAGCCACGCCGCGTACAGGTGGCCCTCGAGGTGGTTGACCGACACCAGCGGCAGGTCGTGGGCCCAGGCGAGCGCCTTCGCGAACGACACCCCCACGAGCAGTGCCCCGGCGAGGCCGGGTCCGGCCGTCACGGCAATGCCGTCGAGGTCCGGAAGCCCCAGCCCGGCTGCGTCGAGCACCTCGTCGAGGGCCGGCACGATCCAGCGCAGGTGTGCGCGGGCCGCGACCTCGGGGACGATCCCGCCCGTCGCCGCGTGGAGGGCGACCTGGCTCGCCACCGCCTGGGCGACGATCCGCCGCCCGCCCTCGACGATCGCGACGCCGGTCTCGTCGCAGGACGATTCGATCGCCAGCAGGAGCGTCTCGCCGAGGAGGGGGTCGGTGCGCAGGGGATCGCCGGACAGGGGGCCGCGGCCGCTCATCCGGCCGCCCCGTCGGGCGCGTCCGCGGTCCCCGGATCGCCCTCCCAGCCGTCGGGCGCGGCCGGTTCGGGCGCCGCCGCGAGCTCCGCCCGTCGGGTGGCGAGCCGCGTCACCATCGCCGGGTCGGCGAGGGCGGGCGTCGTCATGATCAGGGCGTCCTCGTTGTCGTCGCTGTAGTAGCGCGGCCGGATCCCGACCGGGCGGAAGCCGTACTTCTCGTAGAGCCGGCGTGCCGGGAGGTTCGACAGCCGCACCTCGAGGGTCGCCTCGCGCGCGCCGCGCCCGATGGCGAGGTCGAGGAGGGCGAGGATCAGCCGCTCCCCGATGTGGCGGCGGCGCCACGCGGGCGCCACGGCGAAGGTCGTCACGTGGGCTTCGTCGACCATCAGCCACATCCCGGCGAAGGCAATCACGCGGCCGGAAGCCCGGACCACCACGTACTGGGCGAGGCGGTTCGTCTCGAGCTCGGTCCGGTAGGCGTGCGACGGCCACGGGGTCGTGAAGCTGGCCCGTTCGATCTCGTGGACGGCGGGCAGGTCCAGGATCGTCATCGGACCGATCGAGAGCCTTACGGGTGGCCGCGCGACCATGCCACCTCCGCCTCGATCGGCCCGGGCAGGCCGCGCGGGACCGTCACGTACTCGGGGACGAGGAGGGCCGGATCGGCCGTCTCGCCCCGGGCGAGGCGAGACGCCGCCAGCCGGACGAGCGCAGCCGCGAAGCCTGCCCGCGCCTGGCGCCCGCGGGCAAGCGCGTCGGGCGAGGCGCGATCGTCGAGGTCGACGGCGACGACCAGCGTGCCCGCGGGGACGGCTGGGTCGCCGCCCGGCACAAAGGTGGCCCCGCCGTCGCGGGCGACGACGTGGACAGCCGAGGGCCCGGCCGGCAGGATGAGGACGGCCGGTCCGTCGAGCGCCGCCGCCTCGAGGAGCGCGGCCCCGCTGGGCACGCCGACCAGCGGCACGCCGAGCGCCCTGGCCAGCCCCTTGGCCGTGGCGAGCCCCACCCGCAGCCCGGTGAACGCGCCCGGACCGGTCCCCACCGCGAGGGCGGCGAGACGGCTGGCGTCGGCTCTGGCGTACCCGGCGTCCGCGAGCAGCGCGTCGATCCGGCCGAGGAGCTCCTCGGCATGGCGGTGGCCGACCGGCCACGCATCGGCCGCGACCACGCGTCCGTCGCGCGTGCCGAGCGCCACGACGGCCTCGGTCGTCGAGGTGTCGATCGCCAGCAGCAGGCCGGCCGGGTCGTGCGCGATCACGCCACGTCCTCGAGAAGGCGAGCGTGGCGACGATCCGTGGCGAGCACCTCGACATGCCGGGGATCGTCGCCGGATCCGTCGATCCGGACTTCGAGCCGGCCCGCGGGCAGGGCCGCGCCGAGCCGCTCGGCCCATTCGATGACCGTGACCCCGTCGGCGCGCCGCTCGTCGAGAACCCCCGCGCCGAGGGCATCCTCCGGCCCGGCAAGGCGGTAGGCGTCGACGTGGAACAGGGGCAGGCGGCCTTCGTGCTCGGCGATCAGGACGAAGGTCGGCGAGCTCACCGGCCCGGCTACGCCGAGCCCCAGGGCGATGCCGCGGGCGAGCTCCGTCTTGCCGGCGCCGAGCGGGCCCACCAGGGCGATGACGTCTCCCGCCCGGGCGGCCGAGCCGATGCGCGCCCCGAGCGCCCGCGTGGCGGCCGGGTCGGGCAGCCGGACGTGCAGGGTCGGCAGGGCGGCGTTCACGTGCAGAGCCTACCGGCTCGCGGGCCACGAGGTGCGCCGGCCGGGGGTGACGTCAGGCGAATCGCTCGACCTCGCCACGACGTGCGCCGGCGGGGGGTGACGTAGGCGAAGCGCTCGATCTCGCCGATCGGCAGCGCCACCGTCCGGCCGTCGTCGAGGACGACGATCCCGCACTCGACCGACAGCCCCGCGCGCACCCGGCGCGGGCCGGCGAGGCCGACCCAGGTCCCCTCGTTCCCGCTCTCGATCCCCCCGCGGACGCGGACCCGGTCGGGCGCGGGACGGGGCAGGCCGCCAGGGACGGCCGGCGCCACCAGGAGGGGCGGGCGCCCGACGATCCCGACGTCGTACCCGGAGAGCGCCTCGAGGGCCGTGCGGACCGAGGTCGAGAACGGCCGCCGGAGGAACCCGTCGAGCACCAGCACGGCGAAAGGGGCCAGGCGATGCAGGCCTGCCCGCTGGCGCGCCTCGGACGCCGCGAGGTCGCGCCGATCGCGATCGGAGAGCGACCCGATCACCGCGCCATGGATGCCCATCGCACGGGCGCGGGCGAGCACCTCCGCGTCGGCGCGGCCGGGAAGCACCACGATGGCGCCTGCGAGGCCGACGTCGAGCGCGAGACGCGGGTCGGCATCCTCGGGGAGCACCACGAGCCGGCCGTGATGGGGGTCGCCGAGCATCTCGCGGGCGGTGATGGCGACGCCCTCGAGCTCGAGCACGATCCCCGCGCCCGGCTCGATCGCGGCGACCCGGCCGGTGGCGGGGGCGTAGAGCAGGTCGGGCCGGGTTCCCGCAGCGAGCCGGCGCGTCCCGCCGTGCTCGTAGAGCACCTCGCCGGTGGCGACGACGCCGCGGACCGTGCGGCCGGCCTCCGCGCTGACCCACGTGCCCGGCGTCAGCACCGGGTTGGGTGCCCGGGCGCCCGGCACCTCGACGAGGCGCGGGTCGCGGACCCGCTCGGCCAGCAGGTCGCCGACCCGGACGTGGGCCCCGGCGACCACGAGCGTCCGGTCGCCGGGCCGGAGCTCGAGGCGCACGCGCGGACGCGCGGACACCAGGCGACGGATCGGCACGAGCTCGAGCCCGTTGGAGGACGGCACGTCGGCGCCTCGTCCGGCCGTCGTCATGCGTCCCGCTCCGGCCAGAGCGCCCGCTCCCAGGAGGTCAGGACCTCGCGCCGCCGGTCGGGGCGGTCCGGGAGGCGCAGGGGCACATCCCGCAGGTCGACGACGAGCCCGGCGAGCCCGCCGCTGACGGCGATGGCGAACCGCCGGCCCTTGGGCCCGAGCTCGACGTTCTGCTTGAAGGTGAGCTCGACCTCGCCCTGCGCGCCCGGCGGCAGGTCGACGAGGGCGATCCCGCCCGCGACGAGGTCGACCTCCGAGCGCCCACCGTCGGCCTGGAGGACCAGCCGGCCCGCCGGGCGGTTCGCCCGAAGGCCCCGCGGCGTGATGACCGTCCCGAGCGGGAGGAGCAGGTCGTCGATCAGGTCGGCGACGACCGCGTCGCGCTCGCCGTCATCCTCGATCGTGCCGAGCGGGGCGAGCAGCCGCGCGTGGTCCGTCGCGAGCTGCACCGCGCCCGGGCGGCGCAGGACGTCGGCCAGGACGTGGGCGGCGGCCGGACCCGGCAGGGCCGACCAGGCGCCGCCGGCGCCCACCGCGAGATCGGGCGCGTCGGTCCCGAGGACCGGGTCGGTCACGGCCAGGAGCCGCTCGAGGGCGGCCCGCAATGCGGTGGCCCGCAGGATCGCGCCCTCGCCGTCGAGGTCGGACCACGGCAGGACCTGGAGCTCCGCGACCCGGTCGCGAAGGCGCGCCCTGTCGAGGGCCAGCGTCGCCCAGGCCTCGAGGCGGTCGAAAGCGGCCGCGTCGTCGAGGGCGAAGAGCGCGGCGGCGGGCACCTCCATCGAGCGGATGCGCACGGGGTGCTGACCGGCCGCCCCGTCGGCGGCGGGCTCGGCGGGCGAGGCAATCGCGGCGGTCCCCGCGTGCGTCGTCGCGTCGCCGGCCGAAGCCTCGTCGGACGCGCCATGGGACGACGCGTCCTTGCCGGCCTGCTCGTCGCGCTTGCCCTTCGCGCCGCGGCCGGGGCGCGAGCTCCCGCCCTTGAGGGCCCGGGGACCGCGTGCCGCGGCACCGGCTTCGGCGACCGGGTCGGCGCGCACGCGGATTCCCGCCCGACGCGCCGATCTCGAGCAGCTCGACCCGGAGGTCGAGCACGCGGGCGAGCGACCCGGCAGCGGCCACGAGGGCCCGCCGGGACGCCGTCGGGCCGGCGCGCTCTTCGAGGAGCGCGAGGCGCAGCGCCTCGCCGGGCGGCGATCCCGCCCCCGGCGCCGGGAGCGGCACGATGCGGAGCCCTTGCGCGACACCGCGCGCCGGCTCGAATGGGAGCGGGCCCGCCAGCAGCAGGGGCACGTCGCGGCGCCGCGACGCGATCCCGGCAGCCACCACCGAGAGCTCGGCCGGGAGATCGCGCTCATCCGAATCGGGCGGGTCGTTCACGGCAGCCAGCACGGCCCGGACGCCCGTGCGGGTACCCGCGAAGGTCAGGGCGAGCGGGTCGCTCCGCTGGGCGCTGCCGCCGGACGCGAGGCGCCAGCCGGCGCCCGTCGCCGCCAGCGACGCGCGGGTCCGCGTCCGTTCGGTCCCCGCGACGACCAGGAGGGTCGGCGCCGGGCGTCCCTCAGCGGCGAGGACCGGCAGGTCGCCACCGCCGTCGGCCGACGTCGCCCCGTGGACGGCGGCGCCGGCGGCGATCGCGGGATCCGCGGCGGTGACGCGGTCGACGAGCAGCCGGCGTGTCGCGCCCTCGTCAGCGCCCGCGGGGAGAGCTGTCGCGGCGAGGAGGCGCCAGCGGGCGCCCACCCGCCCGATGAGGGAGACCGCGAGGGTCGCTGTGCCGCGCTCGATCGCGAAGAACGCCGAAGGGACGGGCTCCGGCGTGTCGGTGGCCGGCGGCGTTTCGGCGTGCGCCGGCGTGTCGGCGTGCGCCGGCGTCGGTCGGCGGCGTTTCGGCGGGCGCCGGCGTGTCGATCGCCGGCCGCGTGTCGGCCGCCGGTGGCGTGTCGGTCGCCGCCGGCCCGGTCGGCGGCCTGTCGGCGGGCGCCGGCGCTTCGATCGGGGGCCGCGTGTCGGCCGCCGGCGGCGTGTCGCCGGGCGTGGGCGCGGGACCCGGGACCGGCAGGTCGGCCGACGCCTGGGTCGGCTCGTCGACCGCCGGCGTGGCACGATCAGGCTCCGGCGCGTCGCCGGATCGGGAGTCGCCCGCGGCGGACTCGCCCGCGGCGGGCTTGCTCGCCCGCAATTCGCCTGCGGCGGACTCGCCCGCGGCCGTATCGCGCGCGGCGGCCTGCGTCGCAGGGGCGCCCTCGGCGTCGCGATCGGCGTCCGAGGAGTCGCCGGGGCGGGCCGCGCTCGAAGAGGCCGGTGCCATGCCCGATCCCCCAGGCGATGCTCCCGAGGCGGCGCCGGCGGGGAGCTCGTCCCCCGGCGCGTCCTCGTTCAGGCGTCCCAGGAGGACTCCTCGTCGATCTCCTCGAGCCGCTCGAGGAGCTGCTCGAGACCGACCTCGTCGGCCAGGAGCGCGGTCGCCGGCGCATGCTCTCCGCCGAAGAGCGAGCGGAGCACCGGGTCGAAGAAGAGCATCGCGCTGCCCGAGAGGCCGCCGTCCGGGAGGCTGGCCTGCAGGAAGAGCAGGGCATGCCCCGTCACGCCCCGGAGCTGGATCTCGCGCGCCACCTGCTCGACGAGCGCGGCACGCTGCTGCGGCCCGGATGACAGCGGCAGCGTCATCGGACGGGCTCCGGCGGGCGGCGAGAGAGGCGATGGGAGTTCAGGGCCATGCCCCCTGGGTGATGGTCAGCGTCACCAAACCGGCCACGCCGGCGGCCGAAGTGTACACCCGGGGCAGTCGGGCGGACATCACCGCAACCACCTCCCAGGTGACCGTGGTGCGCTCGAGCGCCAGCTCCTCGGCGGCGATCCGGTCGTCGCCCTGGGCGCCCAGGAGCACGAACTCGTCGTCGGGCGTCACCGGAGCCCCGGGCACGTCCGTGACGTCGATCATCATGGCGTCCATCGCCACGTTCCCGACGATCGGGGCCCGGCGGCCCCGCACGAGCGCGCCCGCGAGGTTGCCGCGATTGCGTGGCCAGCCGTCGGCGTAGCCGATCGGCAGCGTGGCGATCCGGCTCGGCCGCCCCGTGACGAAGCGCGGACCGTACCCCACGCCCTCCCCGGCGGGGAGATCGGTCACCCGCACGGGCCGAGCCCGCAGCGACATGACGGGCCGCAGGCCGGCGAGGATCGGCGCCGCAACGCCGCGCACCGTGACGCCGTCAGGCGCGATCCCGTACAGCGCGATGCCGACCCGGACGCTGTCGAACGTCGGGTGCTCGCCGTCGCCGAAGCCGTCGAGGCCGAGCACCCCGCCCGACGCGAGGAGATGGCGCTGGGGGGCGGCGAAGCCGACCTCCGCGAGCGCCGCGAGCGCCGCCTCGAGGCGGGCAGCCTGGCGCAGGGTTCGCGGGCGGTCCTCGGCGGCCTGCAGGTGCGACCATGCCGCCGCGACGTGGACGCCCTGGACCGCCCGGGCCTCGCGGACCGCGGCCGCCGCCTCGTCGGGCCACAGGCCGTCCCGCCCGAGCCCTGTCTCGAGGGTCAGGTGGACGGCGAGATCGGGCAGGTCGGGATCGGCGCGCCGCCCAGCGGCGTAGCTCGCGAGCAGGCGCCTGAACAGGACCGCATCGCCGGCGGCGACCGCGACGCCGGCCCGTGCCGCGTCAGGGGCGGCGTCGGGCGGGATCGGGAACAGGACGAGGATCGGGGCCGTCAGGCCCTGCGCGCGGAGCAGGAGCCCCTCGTCGAGGGTCGCGACGCACAGGCCGCGGGCGCCGGCGTCGAGCGCGACGCGGGCGACCGGCAGCGCCCCATGACCATACGCATTCGCCTTCACGACCGCGTCGAGCGCAACCTGCGGGGGAAGCGCGGCGCGGAAGGCCGCGACGTTGCCGCGCAGCGCGTCGAGGTCGATCTCGAGCCAGGCGGTCCGCGGGAGGCCCGGGTAGCCGGCGCGGGCCAGGCGCAGCTCGATCGGCACGTCCGGGCCGGCCGGATCGAGGTCACGGCCCGACCGAGCGGTCGGCACGTCCGGGCCGGCCGGATCGAGGTCACGGCCCGGCCGAGCGGTCGGCCCGTCCGGGCCGGCGACGCCGCGCGGGCGGACGACGACGCCGTCGGGGCGGGCGACGATCGCGCCCACCTCGGCGTCGCTCGCGGGGGTCACGCGTCGCCCGCGCGCGGGGTGCCCGGTGCTCCGCCGTCCGGCCCCGGCGGCGGCATCGGCGTGCCGGACCGCCCGAAACCGAAGGCCGCGCCCTTGGCCCGCCGCTCGGCGTCCGCTGCCAGGCGGCGCCGGGCCATCGCGATCTCGATCGGCAAGTCCCCGGCGAGGAGCCCGGCATCCCCGATCCGTGCACGCACGGCTTCGCCCGCCATGCCGTGGAGGTGCACCCCGAGCTGGGCGCCGGCCATCGGCGACAGCCCCTGGGCGAGGAGCGCCCCGATCGTGCCGGCCAGCACGTCGCCAGTCCCGCCCGTGGCGAGGGCAGGGTTCTCGAACGTCACCCGCGACACCGTCCCATCCGGGGCGGCGATCACCGTCCGCGCGCCCTTGAGGACGACGACGTGGCCCCAGGTCGCCGCGGCATCCAGCGCCGCCGCCGCCCGCGCGTCGTCGTCCTCGACGAGGTCACCGTCGCTGCCCGGCGAGATGCCGGAGGCCGCCCGAAGCCGGGCGAACTCGCCGGCATGCGGTGTCAGGATCGCCGGCCGCACGAGGCCCTCCCACCAGCCGTCCTCGGCGGCCAGCGAGCGCAGGGCTTCGGCATCGACGACCGCCGGGCAGGCATCCTCGCCGGCCGCCGGGCCCAGGATCCCGCGGATCAGGGCCCCGATCGCGAGCGACGGCCGCAGCCCGGGTCCGAGAACGAGCGCGTCATGGTCGTGGTCGAGGATCCTGGCGAGCGCCGGATCCGGATCGACTTCCTCGACGTCGTCCTCGAGGAGCGCCATGGTCGTCGCCTCCTCGACCTTGGCGGCGAAGAGCGGCTGGAGCGATTCGGGCACCGCGAGCGTCACCAGCCCGGCGCCCGCGCGCCCGGCCGCCCGGCAGACGAGCAGCGCCGCGCCGGCGTAGTCGAGCGAGCCCGCGACGACGAGCACCTTGCCGAAGGTGCCCTTGTGCCCGCGCCTGGGGCGATCCGGCAGGAGCCCCGAGGCGAAGCGGTCGTCGATCACGACGACGGCCGGCGCGTCGACCGCGTCAGCCACCGGCATCCCTTTCCTTCGCCTCCTCCGTGGCCACCTCGACGGCGAGCCCGCGGATCCGCTCGAGCCGGCCGGCCAGCCGCGCCTCGCGCTCGTCGAGGACCTTGTCGATGTCGGGCGGGAACACGTAGCGCCCGCCGGTCATCCGGACCCCGAACGCAATCGCGAGCGCGTACTCGCGCTCATGGGTGATCGAGACGGCCACCCGCTCGATCCCCAGCTGGCTGGCTCGCGCCGCCGCCCGCCCGTGCAGCCGCACGGCCGGCTGACCCGTCGGCAGCCGCTCGATCTCGATGTCGCGCCAGCCGATCCCCCGGACCCCGAGGCCGAGCACCTTGCTCACGGCCTCCTTCGCCGCCCAGCGTCCCGCGAAGGTCTCGGCGCGACCGCGGACGTAGCGAGCCTCCATGGGCGTCAGGACGCGCACGGTGAACCGGTCGCCGAACCGGTCGAGCGCCTCCCGGATCCGCTCGACCCGGACGATGTCGAGGCCGAGCTCGGCCGTCCCGGCAGGCGCCTGGAGCGGCGTCATCACGCTGGCGGCCCGCTACTCGACCGTGACCGACTTCGCCAGGTTGCGCGGCTGGTCGACGTCGGTGCCCCGCGCGACCGCCGTGTGGTAGGCGAACAGCTGGAGCGGGATGATGGCGAGGATGGGGCTGAGGACCTCGTCGACGGGCGGCACCCACAGGACGTCGTCCGCGAACCGCTCGATCTGGACGTCGCCGCGGGTCGCCACCGCGAGGACCCGCGCATCGCGCGCGCGGCCCTCCATGATGTTGCTGATCAGCTTCTCGTAGACGACCGATTGGGTGGCGACCGCGACGAGCGGGCATTCCGCGTCGAGGAGGCTGATGGGGCCATGCTTGAGCTCGCCGGCGGCATAGCCCTCGGCGTGGATGTAGCTGACCTCCTTGAGCTTGAGGGCACCCTCGAGCGCCGTCGGATAGCCCGTGCCGCGCCCGACGAACATGAAGCCGCGGGAGTTCACGTAGGCGCGTGCGAGCTCGGCGACGCCGTCGGCCGCGTCGAGCGCCTGCTGGGCGAGGTCGGGCAGCGCGCGCAGGTCGCGCGCGAGCGCCGCTTCGACGTCGGGCGCCAGCTGGCCGCGCAGCTTCGCGATCCCGGCGGCCGCGACGACGAGCGTCAGGACCTGGGTCACGAACGTCTTGGATGCGGCGACCGCGACCTCGGGGCCTGCCTGCAGGAACATCACGGCGTCGGCCTCGCGGGTGATCGCCGAGCCGACCGTGTTGGAGATCGCGATGATCGGGCAGCCGCGCTCGCGCGCGTACCGCGTCGGCGCGATCGTGTCGGCGGTCTCGCCGGACTGGGTGACCGCGATCACGAGCGTGTTCGCGTCGAGCGGCGGCGGCGAGTACCGGAACTCCGACCCGAACGTCGCGCGGGCCGGCATCCCGGTCCACGCCTGGAGCGCAGCGGCCCCGGCCAGGGCCGCGTGGTAGGCCGTCCCGCACGCCACGAGCTCGACGCGGGTGACCCGGCGGATCGCGTCGGCGATCGG
The DNA here is from genome assembly GCA_963809375.1 of uncultured Chloroflexia bacterium. Lineage (GTDB taxonomy): Bacteria > Chloroflexota > Limnocylindria > Limnocylindrales > CSP1-4 > CTSoil-043. The sequence goes on along the minus strand of CAWEJO010000006.1, from coordinate 61,036 downwards.
GGCGAGCTCGTCGGTGACGATCGAGCCCTCGGGCGAGACGCGGCCCGTGACGCACTGGCGCAGCGCCTGGGGCTGCTCGTGGATCTCCTTGAGCATGAAGTGCTCGAAGCCGCCCTTCTCGGCCGCCTCGGGGGTCCAGTCGATCCGCGTCACCGGCCGGTGCCGCAGCGCCCCGTCCACCGACGTGATGACGGCTCCGCCGGGCAGCAGGTCGACGACGTCGCCTTCCTCGAGGAAGATGATCTGGTCGGTGTGCGCCAGGATCGCGGCCACGTCGCTCGCCAGGAACGCCTCGCCGTCGGCGACGCCGACCACGAGCGGCACGTTCTGGCGGGCCCCGACCAGCCGGTGCGGCTCCGCCCGATGCATGACCACGATCGCGTACGCGCCGTCGACCTGCCGGAGCGCGGCGCGAACGGCCTCCGCGAGGTCGCCGGCATACGCCTCCTCGACGAGGTGCGCGAGGGCTTCGGTGTCCGTGTCGGAGCGAAGCGTGTGGCCCCGCTCCTCGAGCCCGTCGCGGAGCTGCCGGAAGTTCTCGATGATGCCGTTGTGGATGACCGTGATCTCGCCCGTGCAGTCGACGTGCGGATGGGCATTCAGGTCGTTCGGGCGGCCGTGGGTCGCCCAGCGCGTGTGGGCGAGGCCGATCGCGGCGGTCGGCGTCCGGTCGGCGATCGCCGTCGCGAGGTTGGCGAGCTTGCCCGCCTTCTTCTCGACGAACAGCTCTCCGGACTCGGTCACGAGCGCGATGCCCGCCGAATCGTAGCCGCGGTACTCGAGCCGCCGCAGGCCCTCGAGGAGGATGGGGCCCGCATCACGCGGCCCCGTGTAGCCAACGATTCCGCACATCCGCAGGTACCCTCCCGTCCGGACGCCCGCGCCCGGACGTCCGGCTAGTTTAGGCGCTCACCGGCGAGACCAGCGAGCGCGTCGGCGAGCTCGAGCACGAGCGGGTGTTCCGGGCCCTCGACCATGACGCGGAGCGCCGGTTCGGTGCCCGACGGCCGGACGAGGATCCGGCCGGCGCCGCCCAGGCGTCGGCGCGCGTCCTCGATCGCGCGGCCGAGCTCGGGATCGGCCTCCCACTGGTCCTTGTGACGAACGGGGATGGTGCGCTGCTCCTGCGGGAAGAGCGGAATCTCGGCCGCGAGCTCGTCGATCGGGCAGCACGAGCGCCCGAGGATCCCGAGGACCTCGATCGCCGTGAGCAGGCCGTCGCCGGTCGTCGCGTGCTCGAGGACGATGACGTGGCCGCTCTTCTCGCCGCCGAGCGAGGCGCCGGTCACCTGCATGCCCTCGAGGATGTACTTGTCGCCGACGGGGGTCCGGACGACGCTGCCGCCCGCGGCGGTCAGGGCGGCTTCGAGCCCCCCGTTGCTGAGCACGGTAACGACGAGGATGCCCCCGGCCAGCGCGCCTCGCTGGAGCCGATCGAGCGCGCACAGGCCGAGCAGCTGATCGCCGTCGACGACCTCGCCCCGGCGGTCCACGACGACGAGGCGGTCGGCGTCGCCGTCGAGCGCGAAGCCGAGGTCGGCGCCGCGCCGCACGACCTCCGTCGCGAGCGAGGCTGGCGCCGTGGCGCCGCACGCCACGTTGATGTTGACGCCGTCGGGCTCGTTGTGGATGACCTCGACCGTCGCCCCCGTCGCGGCCAGGATCTCCGGCGCGGTGACGCCTCCGCTGCCGTTGGCGCAGTCGAGCACGATCCGGAGGTCACAGCGCATCTGGCGGGCGAGGTTCAGGCGGTGCTCGCGGTAGCGGTCAAGGAGGCCGGGCGACGTGAAGACCCGACCGATCCCGGCATTGCGGGGCCCACCCAGCTCGTCGGCGCGCCAGATCAGCTGCTCCAGCCGGTCCTCCACGCCCTCGTCGAGCTTGAGGCCTGCGCCGTCGAGCACCTTGAGGCCGTTGTCGTCGGCAGGATTGTGGGAAGCCGAGACCATCACGCCGCCGGCGAAGCCGACGCAGCCGGCGAGGAGGGCGAGGGCCGGCGTCGGCAGGACGCCGGCGAGATGCACGTCGGCGCCGAGGCTCGTGGCACCTGCGGCGATCGCGGCGACGAGCATGTCGCCCGACCGGCGGGTGTCCTGGCCGAGCACGATCGCCTCGCCGTCGCCGGCCATCTCGTGGGCGACGGCCCGCCCCAGGGCGAACGCGAGCGTCGGACGGAGGTCGACGTTGGCGATGCCCCGGATCCCGTCCGTGCCGAAGAGCCGGCTCACGGGGTGATCGTCGGCGACGGGCTCGCTGGCTCGACCGGCGAGAGAGAGGGCGTGGGCGTCGGCAGCGCGGGGGTGGGCGTCGGCTGCGGCGTGACGGTCACCGAAACCTCCTGGGGCGACACGGCCACGAGGGTGAGGTTCGATGGCAGGCTGACCGTGACGCGCACGCGGTGGGTGCCCGGGTCGAGGCCGGCGACGTTGAGGCTGGCGGCGAGGCTGGACGCGTCGATCGCGTCGAGCCCGCTCAGCGGGCCCCCGATGGTCACGATCACCCGGTCGACGGCGACGTCGTAGGTCGTCGTCGGGTCGGCATTCCGGAGCACCAGGCCCAGCTCATACGAGCGGCTTCCGGTGTCCTCGGTCAGGTCGAGGGTCACCCTGACCTGCGAGACGCCGAGCGCGCTGACGCCGTCGGGCAAGGCCAGAGCGGCCGTCTTCGTGGTATCGCTGTCGATGCCTGCGGCGGAGATCGGCACGGTGTCGACCGAATTGAGGGCGGCCAGCACGTCGGGCTGGCCCTCGACGGTCACGATGGCGGGTGCCACGGTCACGCCGGTCACGCTGAAGTGCGCGGCCGGCGACCCGGTCACCACAGGGTTCACCGGCAGGGTCTTGGTCGTCATCGTGGGGTTGACCTGGACCGTGACGCGCACCGACCGTGGCGTCAGGGTCACGCCCTTGACTTCCTCGCCTCGCGCGTCGACGGCGATCAGGTCGACGTCCTGGTTGAAGTCGACGGGCTGGATCCTGACCCGGGCCAGCGCGCCGACGACCTGCCGGATCGAGGAGTCGGGGCCCTCGACGGTGACCGTGTCCTGGGAGAGGACGGGCGGCCGCGGATCGAGGCCTTCCGGGATCACCCCGCGGTCGACGCTGACCGGGACCTCCTTGCTCGTGATGGGATCGAGCCGGACCTGGACGCGCGACGGGCTGAACTCGAGGATCTGGACGGTGCCGGGATCGGTCGCCCGCACGGTCACCGGCACGGACACCGGCAGCGAGTTGGGCGCTGGCTTGACCCCGGACAGGTCGATCGTCGCGGAGAAGCTCTTGCTGGTGATCGGCTGGCGATTCGCGCCGATGACGAGGTAGCGGATGTTGGTCACGTCCGGGAGCGGCGGGTCCGCGAGGACGAACGACCCTGCCGGCTGGCCGGTGACGGTGATCGGGATCGAGCCGTCGTAGCTGCTCGCGCTCGCCGACACGATGAGGCCTGCGTACAGGAGCGTGGCGAGGAGGACGGCCGCGAGCTTGAGCGGCCAGTTGTGGAAGATGAACCGGACGACGGCCATCGATCAGCGCCGCTGCCCGGACGAGGCCGCCGCCGGCACGTCGGGTTCGCTGGCGCTCGGCGCCGCCGAGGGGACGGCCGCCACCGTCGTGACCGAGGTGACCGCGGTGACCGACGGCACGGCCGTGACCTGCGACACCTGGTCGTCGCCGCGCTGCGCCAGGCGGCGCAGGTCGCCGAGGGCGGCCCGGCGGAGCGCACCGGGAAGAGGCGTCACCCGCGGGCGCGCGGCAGTGAGGCGGTCGCGGATCGCGGCCCGTCCGGACCGGCCGGGGACGAGGAGCGCGCTGATCTCGCGGGCGAGCTGGCCCTCGTCCAGGTTGCGGCGGATCCGGGCGCGTTCGACGAGGCTCGCCTGCCCGGTCTCCTCGGACACGACGACCACGATCGCGTCGGTCGCCTCGGTGATGCCGAGGGCGGCCCGGTGGCGTGTCCCGAATCGCTCGGCCTGGACGCTGATCTCGGCGAGCGGCAGGACCGCGCCGGCGGCCAGGATCGCGCCGCCGCGGATGATCACGGCGCCGTCGTGCAGAGCCGCGCGCGGGATGAACATCGCCTCCAGCAGGTCCGACGAGAGGTCGCCGTGGATCATCACGCCCGTCTCGGCGATCTCCTCGAGGCCGGTCTCGCGCTCGATCACGATCAGCGCGCCATACCGGGCGCTCGACAGCCGGGCGGCCGCCCTGGCGACCACGGCCGCCACGTGGTCGGCCTCGCGCTGGTCAGCGGGCGACTGGAGCCAGGCGAAGGAGCCCACGCGGCCGATCCGGTCGAGGCCGCGCCGGAGCTCCGGCTGGAAGACGACGACAAGGGCGAACAGGCCGACGACGGCCCCGGCCTGCATCAGCTGGGTGAAGAGCCGGAGGCCGACGGCCTGGGCTATCGCGTAGATCACGAGGATCACGCTGACCCCGATCACGAGGCGGACGGCCCGCGTCCCCCGGATCAGGCTGAACAGCCAGTAGATGACGAGAGCCGTGATCCCGATGTCGACAAGCGTGGTCGGGCTGATCTGCCCGGCGATCGTGTCGAGGAGCTGCGGCATCGTCGAGAGAGTGTAGCACCGGCCGCCGGCCTCTCCGGCTGGGGGCTTCCCGGCCGGGAGGCGCGCCGGCGGGCCGCGTTCGTCGGCAGCGCAGCGGGAGCGCTCCGCGCGGCGCTCGGTGACGCGCTCACGGCGCGAAGCGGGCGTCTCCGGGGAGGAGGGTTCGGGCGGCCTCGAGGACGCGCGTGTGCGCGACGGTGTCCTCGTCGAGCCGGGCGAGCCGGAGCAGGCCCTGGTACGTGTCGGCGGCGAGCTGGTTCCAGCCGCGGGCGACGTAGAGCTCGGCGATCAGGAGGTGGAGGTCGACATGGGCCGGCGCGATGGCGAGCGCCGAGGTGCACACGTCGAGGGCCGCGTTGCCGGCGTCCCGGGCGCTGAAGACACGCGCCGCCAGCATGGCGGCGACCACCGCTGACCCCACGTCGCCGCGCGCCGCGGATTCCTCGGCGGCGATCACCAGCGCCTCGGGCTCGACGTCGGGGACCAGCGGACGGGGTGGTCGGCGGGGGGTCGTCGGGATCGGTCCGGCCGCCGGACCTGTTCGGGTCGCTGTCGTGGGCTGCGGAGGCACAGCGGCGGCGGGCGGCGGGGCCTCCGCCGATGGCGGGATGTCGGGAGCCGCGGCGGCCGGCTCGGCGACCGGCTCGTCGAGCGCCGGGTTGACTGGCTGGTCGGCCCCATCGGTCGACTCGTCCGGGGCGGCGGCCGACGGTTCCGTCTCGTCCGCGGCGACCTCGTCGCCGGCCGCCGGGCTCATCCCGGCGCCAGGCGCGTCCGCCTCGGCGAATGGGTCCGCCGCGTCGGCCGCGCTCGTCTGATGCGCCGGCGACCTCGCGTCGGCCGCCGCCGTCCGGGCGTCGGCCGGCGACCGCCTGGCCCTTCCGCCGTGGCGGCCGGCTCGTCCGCCTGCCCCGCCGCGCGGTCGGCTGCATCGGCCAATTCGTCGGTCTCGGTGGACGCCCAGGTCGCCTCGTCGGCCGGCCGCCCCGCATCGTCGGCGAGCTGCTCGGCGCTCGGCCTCGGCCGCATCGACCGCATCCTGGGCGAGCAGCTCGGCCTCGGCCGTCGCTTCTTCCGGCCGCTCCGCCTCCTCGGGCGCCTCTCCCGGCACCGCCTCGTCGCGCGCCGCCTCGCCAGCAGCGGCCGCCTCGTCCGGTTCGGGGTGGTCGGCCTCGAGGTCGGGCGAGGCGACCGCCGAGCCTTCCTGGGCGAGCTGCCCGGCGTCGGCCTCGTCGACCGCCTCGCCAGCCGCGGCCTCCGTGTCTGACTCAGCCTCCTCGCCTGGTTCCGCCTCGAGGTCGGGCAAGGCGATCGCCGAGCCTTCCCGGGCGAGCTGCCCGGCGCCGGCCTCGTCGGCCACCGCGGCCGCCGCGCTCTCGTCGAGCGGCTCCCAGTCCCGGTACAGTCCGACCTCGGCATCGGGCCATGCCGGATCGGGCCGGCCCGCGAACTCGGCGCGGCCACGACCGCCGGCGCCCGCGAGATCCTCGGCGGGCCACCAGCTGATGTCGTTGGCCGGCCACCGATCCACCGAGCTCCCGATCTCCACCCCGGACGGCGTCGCGGGCAGGGCGTCCTGCTCGGCTGGGGCCGGGGCGACGGACTCGGCGGCCGGTTCGACCGGTCGGTCGTTGCCCGCGCGCTCGGCGGCCGGTTCGACCCGTCGTCCGTCGTGCACGCGCTCGGCCGACGGAGCGGCGGGTCCGGGGCTGGTTCCCATGGCGACCGCCGGCGCTGTGCCCGCGGCGAGTGCGGCAGACAGCGCTGCGGCTGCCTCCGCGGCCGCAGCCTCCTCCGCCGCAACGGCCTCGACGGCCGCAGCCGCCTCCTCTGCCGCGGCCGCCTCTGCCGCCTCGGCGGCGGCGAGACGGGCCGCCTCGCGCGGCGAGAGCGGTGTCTCGGCAGCGTCGAGCCCGGCGTGGGCCAGGCCCAGCGCCCGGCCCAGCGTCCGCTCCGTCTCCGGGTCGCCCCCGGCCAGGCGCAGCGTCCGGGTGAGGTCCTGGAGGCGATGCCGCCGCGCGGGCGTCGAGCGATGCTCCATCGCGAGGCGGACCGCGTCGCAGGCTTCGGCCAGTCGTCCGGCGATCCCCCGGGCGTCGGCCAGCCGATCGTACGTCTCCGCTGCCTCGTCGGTCCGGTCCAGCGCCTCGAGCGCCCGGGCCCGGCCGAGCAGCGCCGCCTCGTTCTCCGGATCGAGCTCGAGCGCCTCGTCGCACGTCTCGAGCGAGCGCTCGGCGTCCCCGAGGCGGAACAGCACGTCGGCGAGCGCCGTATACGGCACTGGCCGGTCACCGGCGAGGCCGATCGCCTCGCGGTAGGCGCCCATGGCATCGCCGAGGCGGCCGCTCGCCGCCGCGACGTGTCCGTTGCGGAGAGCCTTCTGGTACCGCTCGAACAGGGCGTTGCTCATGCCCGACCCGTCCCGGGATGCGAACGAGCGCCCGCGAGGGCGCCCGTCGTGTCAGCGCTTGGTGTACTGCGGCGCCTTGCGGGCCCGCTTGAGGCCGTACTTCTTGCGCTCCTTCATCCGCGGGTCGCGGGTCAGGAGGCCGGCCTGTCGCAGCGGGACGCGGTTGCCTTCGGGATCGACCATCAGCAGCGCTCGGGCGAGGCCGTGGCGGATCGCGCCGGCCTGGCCGTGGACGCCGCCGCCCTCGACCTTGATCATCGCGTTGAAGCGGCCCTCGGTCCCGGTCACCCGGAACGGGAGGTGCAGGTCGTTGAGCGCGACCGCGTTGCCGAAGTGCTGCTCGAGCGTCCGGCCGTTGACCACGATCTCGCCCTCGCCGGGCATCAGGCGGACGCGAGCGACGGCGGTCTTGCGGCGCCCGGTCCCGTGAAAGAACGACGGAGTCGTCATCTGGGCAGTGTCCTCCTCAGGCCAGCGGCTCAGGCTGCTGGGCCTGGTGGGGGTGGTCCGGGCCGGCGTAGACCTTGAGCTTGCGCAGCTGCTGGGCACCCAGGCGCGTGTGCGGGAGCATGCCCTTCACCGCCCGGCGGATCACCTCTTCGGGGCGCCGCTGGAGGAGGTGCCCGAGCGTCTCCTCCTTGAAGCCCTGCGGGTACCCGCTGTGCCGCGCGTAGACCTTGCTTGTCAGCTTGTCGCTGGTGACGGCGATCCTCGCGGCGTTGAGCACGATCACGTGATCCCCGCTGTCGAGGTTCGGCGTGTAGGTGGGCTTGTTCTTGCCCTCGAGGACGCGGGCGATCTTCGACGCGAGACGGCCGAGCGTCTCGTCCGTCGCGTCGACGACGTACCAGCGTCGCTCGATCTCCGATTCCCGGAGCGTGTACGTCTTCGCGTTCGCGGTCATCTGTCTCCGTTCAACTCCTCGCTCGGCCGTCCCAGGGCGACCCGCCGCAGGCAGAGCCCGTTCGCCGGGGCGACGGCCCCGTTGAAGGCCGGCTGCCGCGACGCGAGCGCCTCGGCCACCGCCGATTCCTCGACCTCTCCGCGTCCCACCAGCAGGAGGGCCGCGACGATGCGCCGGACCATCTGCCGGAGGAAGGCGTCGCCCCTGACGTCGACCGTCACGACGCTGCCCTCCCGCCGGACCGTGACCCGGTGAAGGGTCCGGACCGGCTGGCGGTCCGCCGCCCCGAAGGCCGAGAAGTCGTGCCGGCCCACCAGGACCGACCCGGCCCGCGCCATCGCGGCGGTGTCGAGCGGGACCCGCACCCCGAGCGCGAAGCGCTCGCGAAGCGGGCTCCGCGGCCCGTTCCAGACGGTGTAGCGGTATTCCCGGTACCGCGCCGCGTAGCGCGGGAGGAACTCGAGCGGCGCCCGGCGTACGTCGCGGACCGCGACGTCGGCCGGGAGGAGGGCGTTGAGCGCCCTGCCCAGGTCCCCCACCGCGGTCCGGCCCTCCCAGGTGAATGCGATCACCTGGCCGAGCGCGTGGACACCGGCGTCGGTCCTGCCCGCCGCGTCGACCCGCACCCGGTGTCGACCGGCGAGCGTTGCGAGCGCGGCTTCGAGCTCTCCCTGGACCGTCCGGGCTCCCGGCTGGAGCTGGTAGCCCGAAAAGTCCGTGCCGTCATATTCGACCCGGGCGCGAAATCGCACGGGCGCGCCCTCTCGGGCGCTGTCGTCGGCCGGCCGGCGCTCTGCTGCGTTGGCGCGTCCGCTCGCTCGCTCACGCACCGGAGTGCGCTCGCTCACGTGCTCCGCGCCGCCTTGCAGCTCATCCGGCGGGCCGCCGACTTCTGTGTTGTTGTCGCCGGCCGGCCGGCGCATCGCTGCGTGGTCCGGCGGTGGCGCAGTTGATGATGTCCGGTCAGACCAGCTCGATCTGGACGATCGGGGCGGCGTCACCGGCGCGAGCGCCGAGATGGGTGATCCGGGTGTACCCGGACGTCCGGTCGGCGTACTTGGGGGCGATCTCGTCGAAGAGCTTCCGGATCACGAGCGGCTCGTCGGGAAGCTCAGCGATGACCCGTCGGCGGGCGGCCAGGTCGCCCCTCTTGGCAAGCGTGATCATGCGCTCGACCTGCGGGCGGATCTCCTTGGCCTTGGCCTCGGTGGTCTTGACCTTCTCGTATCGCAGCACGGACACGATCAGGTTGGCGTAGAGCGAAAGCCGGGGACCGACCTTGCGCGAGAGCTTGCGCCCGGCGATGCGGTGGGCCACGACTCAGGCCTCCTGGTTGTCGTCGTCGAACGGCTCGTCGCCGTCGTCTTCGGGTTCGTCGAGCTCGGACGGCTCCGTCTCCGGCACGAGGAAGCCCCGCATGCGCAGGCGCTCCTTCATCTCGTCGAGCGACTTCTTCCCGAAGTTGCGCATCCGGAGGAGATCGTCGTCGGAGAGCTGGAGCAGCTGGCCGACCTTGACGATGTTGTTGCGCTTGAGCGAGTTGTAGGCGCGCATCGGGAGGTCGAGCTCTTCGATGGGCATCTCGAGCATGTTGGCGGGGATGGCGGGCGTGCCGCCGGTCGGCTGGGCCGCGACGGCCGCCGACCCGATGTTGGCGAACAGCGAGAACTGGTGGACCAGGATCTCGGCGGCCCGGGCCAGGGCGTCCTCGGGCGTGATGCTGCCGTCGGTCTCGATCTCGAGCGTCAGCTTGTCGTAGTTCGGTCATCTGGCCGACGCGCGTGTTCTCGACCGTGAAGTTGACCTTGCGGACCGGCGTGAAGATCGCGTCGACGGGGATGACCCCGATGGGCAGGCCCTCGGGGCGCTCGGCGGCGAGATACCCGACGCCCCGCTCCACGGTGAGGTCCATGTCGATCGTCACGTCGTCGGAGTCGAGCGTCATCAGCGGCAGGTCCGGGTTGATGATCTCGACGTCGGCCGATTCGAGGATGTCGCTCGCCGTGACGCGGCCGGCGCCCGACTTGACCAGCTTGAGCTGGATCGGGTGCGCCGCGAAGCTGCGCAGGCGGAGCTTCTTGATGTTGAGGACGATCTGGGTGACGTCTTCCTTCACGCCGGGCATCGTCGTGAACTCGTGGTAGACGTCGCGGATCTGGATCGACGTGACGGCCGCGCCCTCGAGCGACGAGAGCAGCACGCGGCGGAGCGCGTTGCCGAGGGTCACGCCGTAGCCGGCGGGCAGCGGGCTCGCCTCGTAGCGGGCGGTCGAGCCCTGCTCGGAGACGGGCTCGATCTGGGTCGTGGTCTCGAGTTCGATCATGGAGTCGTCGCTACCTCGAGTAGTACTCGACCACGAGCTGCTCGTTCAGCTCGAGCGGCATCTGGTCGCGCCGCGGCGGCTGCACGATCGACCCCGCCAGGTTGGCGGCGTCGAGCGAGAGCCACTCGGGGACCTGCGCCGAGCGCAGCGTCTCGCGGGCGGTCTTGAAGATCTCGCGCTCCCGGCGCGACGGGCGGACGGCGATCGCGTCGCCCGGCTTGGTCTGGAACGACGGGATGTTGGTGGCGCGGCCATTGACGGCGAAGTGCCCGTGCGAGACGAGCTGCCGTGCGTGGTCGCGCGACGCGGCGAAGCCGAGCCGGTAGACCACGTTGTCGAGCCGGAGCTCGAGGAGCCGCAGGAGGTTCTCGCCGGTCACGCCCGGCCGGGACTCGGCTTCCTCGAAGTAGTTCTTGAACTGGCGCTCGAGCACGCGGTAGATCCGGCGGACCTTCTGCTTCTCGCGCAGCTGGAGGCCGTAGTCGCCGACCTTGCGGCGCCGCACGCCGTGCTGGCCGGGCGGCGAGGGACGCCGCTCGAACGCGCACTTCTTGCTGTAGCAGCGCGTGCCCTTCAGGTAGAGCTTCGCGCCTTCACGCCGGCAGAGCCGGCAGACTGCGTCGGTGTAGCGAGCCATGAGTGGTGTCAGCCCTCCCGGCTAGACGCGGCGCCGCTTGGGCGGGCGGCAGCCGTTGTGCGGGATGGGCGTCACGTCGGTGATCGCGGTCACCTCCAGGCCGGCGGCCTGGAGGGAGCGGATCGCCTGCTCGCGACCGGCGCCCGGACCCTTCACGTAGACCTCGACCTGGCGCATCCCGTGCTCCATCGCCTTCTTGGCGGCGGAGTCCGCGGACAGGGCGGCGGCGTACGGCGTGCTCTTCCGGGAGCCCTTGAAGCCAACGACCCCGGCGGATCCCCAGCTGATCACGTTGCCCGTGAGGTCCGTGATCGTGACGATCGTGTTGTTGAAGCTCGCCTGGATATGAACGTGCCCGGCGGGCACGTTCTTCCGCTCCCGCCGACGCTGCTTGGGAGCGCGCTTGCGATCGGCCATACGTCCGGCTCGTCCCTCTTCTTACTTCTTGCGCCGCGCGCCGACCGTCTTCTTCGGTCCGCGGCGCTGGCGCGCGTTGGTCTTGGTTCGCTGGCCGCGGACCGGGAGGTTCCGCCGGTGGCGGAGGCCGCGGTACGAGCCGATCTCGATGAGGCGCTTGATGTTGAGCGCCACCTCCCGCCGGAGGTCGCCCTCGACCTTGTAGCGGCGGTCGATGAGCTCCCGGAGGCGGTTCACCTGGTCCTCGGTGAGGTCGCGGACCCGGGTGTCGGAGTTGACGTTCGTCTGCTGGAGGATCTTCTGGCTCGTCGAGAGCCCGATCCCGTAGATGTAGGTCAGGGCGACCTCGACCCGCTTCTCGCGCGGGATGTCGATGCCTGCGATGCGTGCCATGCGCCTAGCCCTGCCGCTGCTTGTGCTTGGGGTTGGCGCAGATGACCATCACTGTCCCGTGGCGGCGAATCACCTTGCAGTTGTCGCAACGGGCCTTGACGGAGGCTCGGACTTTCAACGCTCTTCCTTCGCTGCCTGCTGGACCGGCTACTTGAGCCGGTACGTGATCCGACCCCGGGTGAGGTCGTAAGGAGATAGCTCTACGCGGACCCTGTCGCCCGGCAGGATGCGGATGAAGTTCATGCGCAGCTTGCCGGAGATGTGGGCGAGAACGCGGTGACCGTTCTCCAGCTCCACCGCGAACATCGTGTTCGGCAGTGGTTCGATGACGGTGCCCTCGACCTCTATCGCGTCCTTCTTGCCCACGGGCTCCCTTGCGTCTCATGGTCACGGTCATGCGCCGGCCTTGGCCGGGCGCACGAACGCGTAGCGTACCAAAGTGGACCGGTTCCGGCAAGCGCCGGCGGCGGCCCTAGAGTTGTGTGAGGATCTCCGGTCCGTGCTCGGTCACCGCGATCGAGTTCTCGTAGTGGGCCGCGAGCGATCGGTCGGTCGTCACCACGGTCCACTCGTCCCCGAGCGTCTCGACCTCGGCGTTGCCGAGCGTGAACATCGGCTCGATCGCCAGGCAGATGCCGGGCTGGAGCTCGATCCCCTTCTGCCGGCTCCGGAAGTTCGGAACCTGGGGCTCCTCGTGCATCGCGGTCCCGATGCCATGGCCGACGTAGGGGCGCACGACACCCAGCCCGGCGGCCAGGGCCACGTCCTCGACGGCGGCCGAGATGTCCCCGATGCGGTTGCCGGGCCGCGCGGCGGCGATCCCGGCCTCGAGCGCGCGGCGGGTCGCCTCCACGAGCTCGCGGGCGCGGGGCGGCCCGTCGCCGACGATGAACGTCCGCGCCGCGTCCCCGTGGTAGCCGTCCACGATCGCCCCGGCATCGATCGACACCACCTGGCCCTCGCGGATGGTCCGGTCGCCCGGGATCCCGTGGACCACCTCGTGGTCGATCGAGATGCAGAGCGAGGCCGGGAAGTCGTGGTAGCCGCGGTACGGGTAGCCCTTGAACGACGGCGTTCCGCCGGCCCGGCGGATGTGGTCCTCCGCCAGCTCGTCGAGCCGGGCGGTGGAGACGCCCGGTCGCAGGTTCTCCTCGACCAGGGCCAGCACCTCGGCCACGAGGCGGCCGGCTCGCCGCATCGTCGCGATCTCGGAGGCGGACCTGCGCACGATCACGGGATCCCGTGCCAGGCGGGGAGCGCCCGGATCTCGCCGAGCAGGTCCTGCGTGACGGCCGCGATGGCCTGGGTTCCGTCGACGACCCGGAGCTTGCCGGCCTGGCGGTAGTGATCCACCACGTCGGCGAGGGCGCCGAGCTGCTTCTCGAGCCGCGCCCGAACGACGTCGGGCTTGTCGTCGTCGCGCTGGATGAGCGGGGAGCCGTCGAGGTCGCAGATGCCCGCGACCTTCGGCGGCGCGGCCGTCTCGTGGTAGGGATGACCGGCCGCCGAGCAGAGCCAGCGCCCGGAAAGCCGGGCGAGGAGCTCGTCGGCCGGGACGTCGACGAGGAGGGCCGCGTCGACGCTCGATTCGCATTCGGTGAGCGTGCGGTCGAGCGCCTCCGCCTGGCCGCGAGTCCGCGGGAAGCCATCCAGGATGGCGCCGATCGCGGCGTCGGGCCGGGCGAGCCGCTCGAGCAGCATGTCGATCGTGACGTCGTCCGGGACGAGCGCGCCGCGATCCATGTAGGTCTTGGCCCGCCGGCCGAGCTCGGTGCCCTCGCGCACGGCCGCCCGGAAGAGATCGCCGGTCGCCACCCGGGGCAGCCCGAGGGGCGCCTCGAGGAGCTGGGCCTGGGTCCCCTTCCCCGCCCCCGGCGCTCCCAGGAGCACGAGGACGTTCATGCGGCTGCCACGCGGGCGGGCGGCGTGTCCATCAGCGGATGAAGCCCTCGTAGTTGCGCATCATCAGCTGGGCCTCGAGCTGCTTCATGGTCTCCACCACGACGCTGACGAGGATCAGCAGGCTGGTGCCACCGAGGGCGAGGTTGCCGACGCTGGGCACGACGGCCTGGAACGCGATCGGCATGACCGCGATGATCCCGAGGAACAGGGCGCCCGCCACCGTGATCCGGTTGACCACGCGATGGAGGTACTCCTCCGTCGGCCGCCCAGGCCGGATGCCGGGGATGAACCCGCCGTTCTTCCGGAGCTGCTCCGCGGTCTCGTCCGGCTTGAACGTGAAGGCGGTGTAGAAGTAGGTGAAGCCGACCGTCAGCAGGAAGTACAGCCCACCGTAGATGATCGGGTTGTTCGGGCCGAAGAAGTTGACCACGAAGTTCGCGATGTCGGCGACGAGCTGGACCTCGCTCTGGGTGAAGTACCCCGCGATCTGGGTCGGCAGGAGCAGGATGCTGACGGCGAAGATGATCGGGATCACGCCGGCCTGGTTGACCCGCAGCGGCAGGAACGTCGTCCCGCCCTGGTACATCCGCCGGCCGCGGACGCGGCTCGCGTACTGCACCGGGATCCGGCGCTGGCCCTCCGTGATGAAGATGATCGTCGCGATGGCGGCCACCGCGAACGCGCCGATGGCGACCAGCAGGAGCAGGTTCGGCGACACCATGAAGGTCTGGATCGCGCTCGGGATCTTGCCGACGATGCCGGCGAAGATGATGAAGCTGATGCCGTTCCCGATGCCCTTCTCGGTGATCAGCTCACCGAGCCACATCAGGAAGATGGAGCCGGCGGTGAGGGTGATGATCTGGGTGATCGTCGTGAACGAGCTGAGCCCGAAGTCCGTGATGACCTGGTAGCGCGACGAGGCGAGCAGCGCCAGGAACCCGTACGAGCTCAGGACCGCCATCGGCACCGACAGGTAGCGGGTGTACTGGTTGATCTTGTTCCGGCCGTACTCGCCCTCCCGCTGGAGGGCGACGAGCGCCGGGACGACGCCCGTCATGAGCTGCATGATGATCGAGGCGTTGATGTACGGGTTCACCCCGAGCCCGATCACCGAGAACTTCGAGAGGCCGCCGCCCGAGAAGACGTCGAGCAGGCCGAACAGCGCGTTGCTGTTGAAGAAGTCCGCCAGGCGGGCGGTGTCGGCCCCCGGCACCGGCACGTGCGCCATGCCGCGGACGATGATCAGGATCCCCAGGACGAAGAGGATCCGGCGCCGGATATCCGGCGCCCGGAAGGCGTTGAGGAGGGATTCGAACACGGGCGGGGCCCGGTCAGTCGGCCTGGGCCGGCGCGGCGGGCGCGGCGGACGTGGCGGCGTCGGCGTCGGCGTCGGGCTCGAGGCCCAGGGCGGTCAGCGCCTTGGCGGGATACTCGAGCACCTGGACGGTGCCGCCGGCCGCCTCGATCTTGGCGCGGGCCGTCCGGGTGAAGGCGTCGGCCACGACGAAGAGGGGCTTGTCGAGCTCGCCCCCGCCGAGGATCTTGAGCGGCTTGGCCAGGGTTCGCACGAGGCCCGCGACCCGGAGCAGGTCCTGGTTCACGGTGATCGGCGCGGCCGACGGCGTGGCGTCGCCCGGAGCGTCCCCGCCGGGCAGGCGGCCGGCCTCGGCGGCAGCGCTGATCGCCCCGACGTTGACGACCTCGTACTCGATCCGGTTGATGCTGCGGAACCCGCGCAGCTTGGGGATCCGGATGTGGATCGGCGTCTGGCCGCCCTCGAACCAGGGCGGGATGCTGCTGCCGGCGCGGGACTTCTGGCCCTTGGTGCCGCGGCCCGCGGTCTTGCCCTTGCCCGCCGCGATGCCGCGGCCGACGCGCGTCCGGGGCGTGTGCGAGCCGGGCGCCGGCTTGAGGTCGTGGAGCTTCATCGGGTCTCCTCCGCGGCCGCTTCCGGCAGCTCCTCGACGGTCACGAGGAAGCGGACCTGGCGGACCATGCCCCGGGTCGCGTCGTTGTCGGGCACGACCGCCGTGGCGCCGATCCGTCCGAGCCCCAGCGCCTTGATCGTGGCGCGGTTCCGGGCGATGTGGCTGATGGTGCTCTTCACCTGGGTGACCTTGAGCCTACCGGGCATTCGCGGGCTCCCCCGTCGGCTGGCCGGCGACCCGGACGCGGACCGTGACGCCGCGCCGCGCCGAGACCTCCTCGGCCGAGCGGACGTCGCGGAGCGCCTCGATGGTCGCCCGGACCACGTTCACCGCATTGGTCGACCCGTGGACCTTGGTGAGGATGTCGCGGATCCCGGCTGACTCGACCACGGCGCGCACGGAGCCGCCGGCGATGACGCCGGTGCCCTGGGAGGCCGGCCGCAGCATGACCTTGGCGGCCGAGAACTCCGCGTGGACCTCGTGCGGGATCGTCGTCCCCAGGGTCGGGATCTTGATGAGGTTCTTCTTCGCGTCCTCGACGCCCTTGCGGATCGCCTCGGGGACCTCGCCGGCCTTGCCGAGCCCGGCGCCGACGTGGCCGGCGCCGTCGCCGACGACGACGACCGCGGAGAAGCTGAAGCGGCGGCCGCCCTTGACCACCTTCGCGACGCGGTTGATCTGGACGACGCGCTCTTCGAGCGTGAGCTTGCTGGGATCGATCCTGGCCACTCGGTCTCCCTCCTAGAAGTCGAGACCGGCTTCGCGCGCCGCGTCGGCGACCGCCTTGACCCGGCCGTGGTACGTGTACCCGGCCCGGTCGAAGACGACCTTGTCGACGCCGGCGGTGCGGGCCCGCTCGGCGACCAGGCGCCCGACGATCTTGGCCTCCTCGACCTTGGATGCCTTGCCCGCGCGGAGCTCCGGCTCCAGCGAGGACGCGGCGGCAAGAGTCGAGCCGGCGCTGTCGTCGATCACCTGGGCGTAGATGTGATTGAGGCTGCGGAAGACCGCAAGGCGCGGCCGGGCGGACGTACCCTCCATCCGGAGGCGGATCCGCTCATGCCGCTTCTGCCGCGCGGCGCCGCGCGAGGCGGCCTTCGTCATCTGCGTGGTCCCTTCGGTTACTTCTTGCCGCCGATCTTGCCGGCCTTGCCTGCCTTGCGGCGGATCACCTCGCCCGAGTACCGGACGCCCTTGCCCTTGTAGGGCTCGGGCTTGCGGGTCGCCCGGACGCGGGCGGCAACCTGGCCGACAAGCTCCTTGTCGATGCCCACGACATGCAGCTTGAGGGGGTGCTCCACCTCGAAGCTGATGCCGGTCGGCGGCGCCATCTCGATCGGATGGCTGTAGCCGAGGTTCAGCTGGAGCTTGTCACCGACCTTCGCGGCACGATAGCCGACGCCGGTGATCTCGAGGGTCTTGCGGTATCCGGCGGTGACGCCTTCGACCATGTTGGCGACCAGCGTCCGGGTGAGGCCGTGCAGCTGCTTGTGCTGCTTGGCCTCGGTCGGCCGGCTGACCGTGATCGTGCCGTCGGCCTGGTCGATGGACATGGCCGGGGGCAGCGACCGCGTGAGCGAGCCCTTCGGCCCCTTCACCGTGATCACGGCGCCGTCGAGGCTGACCTCGACGCCCGCAGGGACGGTGATCGGCTGTCTGCCGATGCGCGACATGCCGACCTCCTACCAGATGTACGCCAGGACTTCGCCGCCGAGCTGGGCCTTGCGGGCCTGCACGTCGGTCATGATCCCCTGGCTGGTGCTGACGATGACGATCCCGAGGCCCCCGAGGACGCGGGGGATCTCGGTCTTGCGAGCGTAGACGCGGAGCCCGGGCTTGCTGATCCGCTTCAGCCCGGAGACGACCGGCGCCTTGCCGTCGACGTACTTGAGGTTGAGGCGCAGCAGGTGCGCCGGGCCGGCCTGCTCCTCCGAGAACGAGCCGATGAAGCCCTCCTCGACGAGGATCCGGGCGATCTCACGCTTGACCCGCGACGCCGGTACGACCACGTCGGTGTGGCGTGCCCGCGAGGCGTTGCGGATGCGCGTGAGCATGTCCGCGATGGGATCGGAGACGTTCATCGGCGGCTCACCAGCTCGACTTCGTCACGCCGGGCAGCTCGCCCGCGAGGGCGCGCTCCCGGAAGCAGATGCGGCAGAGCGCGAAGCGGCGCATGTAGCCGCGGGGGCGGCCGCAGAGCTCGCAGCGGTGGTAGCCCTGCACCGGATGCTTGGGCTTCCGCTTCGACTTCGCGATCATCGACTTCTTGGCCATGGTCCTCCTCCCCGCGCTAGCCGGCGAAGGGCATGCCGAGGAGTTCAAGAAGCTTCTTGCCCTCCTCGTCGGTCTTCGCCGTCGTCACGATGCTGATCTCCAGCCCGCGGAGACGATCGACCTTGTCGTAGTCGATCTCGGGGAACGCGAGCTGCTCGCGGAGCCCGAGGCTGTAGTTGCCGCGCCCATCGAAGGACTTGCCGGGGATCCCCCGGAAGTCGCGGATGCGGGGCAGGGCGATGACGGTGAGGCGCTCGAGGAAGTCCCACATCCGCTCGCCGCGGAGGGTGACCTTGGCGCCGATGGTGTTGCCGGTGCGCAGCCGGAACTGGGCGATCGAGCGCGTCGCGCGCGTCGTGATCGGCTTCTGGCCGGTGATCGCGGCGAGGTCGTGGACGGCGGCGTCCACCGCCTTGGCGTTGGTGAGCGCCTCGCCGAGGCCGATGTTGACGACGATCTTCTCGAGCCGCGGCACCCGCATCGGGTTCGTGTAGTCGAATTGCTTCTGGAGGGCCGGCACGACGTCGCTGGCGTACCGCTCCCGCAGGCGATTGCTCACGCGCCCTTCACCTCCACGGGCTGGCCGCACCGGGCGCAGGCCCGCGTCCGGCCGCCGGTCGACGTCGCCAGGTGGCGGATCCGGGTCGGCTTGTCGCAGCGGGGGCAGACGAGCATCACCTTGCCGATCGCCATCGGCATCGGCTTGTCGATGATCCCGCCCTGCTGCATCTGCGGCACGCGGTCGTTCTGGTTCATCCGCTGGCGCGGCTTGGTGTGCCGCTTGGCGAGGTTGATGCCCTCCACGATCACCCGTGGCGAGGCACCCGGCGCCGACGGCCGATCCACCTGGAAGACGGTGCCCCGCTTGCCGGCGTCCTTGCCGGCGAGCACGAGCACGGTGTCACCCTTGCGGACCTCGGGGACCTTCGTCACCCGGGGAGCGACGGCATGGCCCATCTCAGAGCACCTCCGGCGCGAGCGAGACGATCTTCATGTAGTTGCGATCCCGGAGCTCGCGGGCGACGGGCCCGAAGATCCGGGTGCCGCGCGGGTTGCCCTGGTTGTTGATGAGGACGGCCGCGTTCTCGTCGAAGCGGATGTAGCTGCCGTCGGCGCGGCCGTATTCCTTGGCGGTCCGGACCACGACGGCCCGGACGACGTCGCCCTTCTTCACGGCGGCGTTCGGGATCGCCTGCTTGACGCTGGCGATGATCACGTCACCGACCTCGGCGGTCGTCTTGCGCGAGCGGCCCATGATCCGGATGCACTGGATCACCCGGGCGCCCGTGTTGTCGGCCACCTTGAGCCGGGATTGCTGCTGGATCACGCCCCGGCCTCCCCTGCCGCAGCAGCGCCGGCCGCCGCCGCGGCCTCGCCGGCGTCGGCCTGGGCCCTGCCGGGATGGGCGGCCGCGTGGATCGCCTGGGTGGTCTCGGACTCATCCGCCACGAGGGTCTCGGTCGACGCCTCTGCCGCGCGGGAGATGACCTCGACGAGGCGCCACCGCTTGGTGCGCGAGAGCGGACGCGATTCCTCGATGAGGACCGTGTCGCCCACGCGGGCCTGGTTCAGCTCGTCGTGCGCCGCGAACTTGGTGGTGACGCGGATGACCCGCTTGTAGAGCGGATGGCGGGTCAGGCGTTCGACGGAGACGACGATCGTCTTCTCCATCTTGTCGCTGACCACGCGTCCGACCTTGGTCTTGCGCCTGCCCTGCACGTGTGTCGCTCCTGCCATGCCGGGCCCCCTACGCGTTCTTCCGCTCGAGCTCACGCTCGGCGCGGACGGTCAGGACCCGGGCGACCGTCCGGCGCGAGCCGGAGATCGCGGTGTAATCCTTGAGCTGGCGCGTCGCGAGCTCGAAGCGGGCCTGCCAGAGGTCCCGCTTCGCGTCCGCGAGGGCCTGGTCGAGCTCCGCGTCGCTCATGCCGCGGAGCTTCACGATGTCGGTCACGCGCCCTCCTCAGCCTTCGAGATGAAGCGCGTTGCGACGGGCAGCTTGTGGGCGGCGAGGCGCATGGCCTCGACGGCCTGGGCGCGATCGACGCCGGCCATCTCGAACAGGATCCGGCCGGGGCGGACCACCGCGACCCAGTGGTCGGGGGCGCCCTTGCCGGAGCCCATCCGCGTCTCGGCGGGCTTCTTGGTGGCGGGCTTGTCCGGGAAGATCCGGATCCAGATCTTGCCGCCGCGCTTGACCGAGCGGGTCATGGCGCGCCGGGCCGCCTCGATCTGGCGGCTGGTGATCCAGGCGGGCTCCAGGGTCGCGAGGCCGAACTCGCCGAACGAGACGTCCGTGCCGCCCTTCGCCGGCCCGGCCATCCGGCCGCGCATGACCTTGCGATGCTTGACTCGACGGGGCATCAGCATGGCGTCATGCCCCCTGGGCGGCGACCGCGGCCGCCGGAGCCGCGACGATGCGCGGCGTCCGCTGCTCGGGGACCTCGCCCCGGTAGATCCAGACCTTGACGCCGATCGTGCCGTAGGTCGTCCGCGAGAGGACGTACCCGTAGCTGATGTCGGCGCGCAGCGTCCCGAGCGGGATGCGACCTTCGCGGTCCCACTCGCGGCGCGCCATCTCGGAGCCACCGAGCCGACCGGCGACGGCGATCTTCACGCCCTTCGCGCCGGCCTTCATCGTCCGCTGAATCGCCTGCTTCATCGCCTTCTTGAAGGCGATCCGGCGGGCCAGCTGCTGGGCGATGTTGGCAGCCACGAGCGTCGCGTCGAGCTCCGGCTGGCGGATCTCCTTGATCTCCAGCTTGACCTTGCGCGGCTTGGTCAGGTCGCCGATCAGCTTGCGGAGGATCTCGACGTTGGCGCCGCCCTTGCCGATCACGATGCCCGGCTTGGCGGTGTGGATGGTCACGGTGACGTAGTTGATGCCGCGCTCGATCTCCACGCCGGAGACGCTCGCGTTGGCGAGCCGCCTGTCGATCAGGCCGCGGATCGCGAGATCCTCCTGGAGCAGCGTGCGGTAGTCCTTGTCGGCATACCACTTCGCGGACCAGGTGCGGCTGATCCCGAGGCGGAAGCCGTAGGGGTGGACCTTGTGTCCCATGCGCTAGGCCTCCCGATCCTCGAGCACGATGGTGATGTGCGTCATTGGCTTGTGGATCGGGAATGCCCGGCCCTGTGCCCGCGGCCTCCAGCGCTTGAGGGTGGGTCCCTCATTGGCGTGGGCTTCGACGATGAAGAGGTCGTCGACCGCGAGGTTGTAGTTGTTCTCGGCATTCGCGGCGGCGCTCTTCAGGACCCGGGCGACGTCGCGAGCGGCTGACTGCGGCATGAACCGCAGGAGCGCGGCGGCGTCCTCGACGCGGCGACCGCGAATTGCGGACGTCACGAGGTGGGCCTTGCGAGTGGACCCGCGAAGGTACTTGGCGGTGGCGGAAACGCGCACGATCTCGTCTCCTCTACCGCATCGCCGTGGTTCGGTCGGTCTTCTTCTCGTGCCCGCGGAACGTGCGGGTCGGGGCGAACTCGCCCAGCCGATGACCGACCATGTTCTCGGTGACGTAGACCGGCACGTGCTTGCGGCCGTTGTAGACCGCGATCGTGTGCCCGATGAAGTCCGGGAAGATCACCGACGCACGCGACCACGTGCGAACGATCTTCCGCTCGCTCTTCTTGTTCATCTCCTGGACGCGGCCGAGGAGCCGCGCCTCGACGAACGGTCCCTTCTTGACCGAACGCGACATGCTTCGTCTCCTCCGTTATGCCTTGCGGTGCCGCGACCGGACGATCAGGCGGTTGGGTTTCTGGCTCCGCCGGGTCCGGTACCCCATCGCGGGCTTGCCCCACGGCGTCTTGGGCGGCATGCCCGTCGGGCTCTTGCCTTCGCCGCCGCCATGGGGGTGGTCACGCGGGGTCATCGCGACGCCCCGGGTCTCCGGCCGCTGGCCCATGTGACGGGCCCGCCCGGCCTTGCCGAGGCTCTGGTTCTCGTGGTCGAGGTTGCTCACCTGGCCGATGGTCGCCGTGCAGCGCAGCGGGACCCGGCGCATCTCGCCGGACGGGAGGCGGACGGTCGCGTAGTCCCCCTCCTTGGCGAGAAGCTGGGCCGAGCCGCCGGCGGAGCGGACGATCTGGCCGCCCTTGCCCGGGATCAGCTCGATGTTGTGGATCGTGGTGCCGAGCGGGATCGACGCCGAGCGGCAGGGCGTTGCCGAGACGGGCCTCGGCGTCCGGGCCGGCCACGACCACGTCGCCCACCTTCATGCCGTGGGGCAGGAGCATGTAGCGCTTCTCGCCGTCGCGGTAGTGGAGCAGGCCGATCCGCGCCGAGCGGTTCGGGTCGTACTCGATCGTGGCGAGCTTGGCCGGCACGCCCAGCTTGTCGCGCTTGAAGTCGATGATGCGGTAGTGGCGCTTCTCGCCGCCGCCGCGATGGCGGACGGTGAGGCGTCCCTGGTTGTTGCGGCCTGCGCCGCGCTTCATCGGCTCGAGCAGCGGCTTGTGCGGCTCGGTGGTGGTGATCTCCTCGAACGTCGACCGGGTCATGAACCGCCGGCCGGCCGAGGTGGGCTTGTAGCTGCGGAGCGGCATCGCTACACCCCCTCGAAGAATTCGATCTTCTGGCCCGGGGCGACCGTCACGATCGCCTTGCGCCAGGGCGTTGTCCACCCGGTGATGCGGCCGCGCTTGGTGCCGCGGCGCTTCTCCTTGGCCTTGGTGGTCAGGACGTTGACGCCCGTGACGGTGACCTTGAAGAGCTCCTCGACGGCCGCCTTGACCTGGATCTTGGAGGCGTCCCCGTGGACTTCGAACGTGTACTTGCCACGTCCGGACTCGTCCATCGACTTCTCGGAGATGATCGGCCGCACGATGACGTCGTGGGCGGTGAGCGTCACGCGTACACCTCCTCGAGGCGGGCGAGTGCCGGCTGCTCGATCACGATCGTGTCGGCGTTCAGCAGGTCGACGACGTTGAGGCTGTCGGCGAGCAGGACCTCGACGCGCGGGATGTTGCGGGCCGAGAGGTCGAGGCGCTCGTCGCGGGCCGGCGAGACGATCAGCACGCGGCCGGCGGCGTTGAGATTGCCGAGCACGCCGACGAGGTCCTGGGTCCTGATCGCCTCGAGAGCGAACGAGTCCAGCACGCGGACCTGGTCCGCGTCGAGCTTGGCGGTCAGGGCGCCGCGCAGCGCGAGGCGCTTCATCTTGCGGGGCAGGCGCTGCACGTAGCTGCGCGGATGGGGCCCGAAGACGACGCCGCCGCCGGCGTAGTGCGGGGCGGTGCGCGAGCCCTGCCGGGCGCGGCCGGTGCCCTTCTGGCGATACGGCTTCTTGCCGCCGCCGCGGACCTCGCCGCGGGTCTTGGTGTCGTGGGTGCCGAGGTGACGCCCGGCGAGCTGCGCCGTCACCGCCTGGTGGAGGACCGCTTCGTTGACCGGGGCGGCGAAGAGCGCATCGCTGAGCTCGACCGTCCCGATCGCCTCGCCGGTCCGCGCGTAGAGCGTGGTCTGGGGCATCGTCAGGCCTTCTTCACGAGGACGAGCGCGTTCGGCGCGCCCGGCACGGAGCCCCGCACGAGGAGGAGGTTCCGCTCCGAGTCGATGCGCACGACGCGCAGCTTCTTGACGGTGATCCGCTCGGCCCCCATGTGGCCGGCCATCCGCATGCCGCGGTAGACGCGGCCGGGCGTGGTGCCCGGTCCGATCGAGCCGGGCGCGCGATGGTGGTCCGAGCCGTGGGTCTTGGGGCCGCGGTGGAAGTTGTGGCGCTTGACGTTGCCGGCGAAGCCCTTGCCCTTGGAGGTCGCCCGTCACGTCGACGAGGTCGCCCGCGGGCGAACAGGCTGACGTCGAGCGTCTGCCCGACTTCGAACCCGGAGAGGTCCTCGAGGCGGAACTCGCGCTTCACGGCGACCTGGGGCAGGCCGCCCTTGAGCTGGCCCGCCTCGGGCTTGGTGAGCTTCTTCGACGGCTCGACGCCGAGCTGGACGGCCGTGTAGCCGTCCCGCTCGCCGGTCCGGACGCGGGTGACGGTGTTGGGCTGCACGGCCACGACCGACACCGGGATCATGGTGCCGTCGGCCTGGAAGACCTGGGTCATCCCGACTTTTCTGCCAATCAAGCCAATGGTCATGCGAGGGCCCTCCTCGCGCGCTCAGCCGAGTTCAGGCCAAGGCGGCGACGAGCATGGTCGCGAGCGCACTCCAACGTGCTTGAGCGAGCACGCGCAGGAGCCAACGCAGGCATGGACCGGGTGAGCGTGTGAGGCTTCATCACATCTTGATCTCGATGTCGACGCCGGCGGCGAGCGACAGTCGCATGAGGGCATCCACCGTCTTCGCGGACGGATCCAGGATGTCGACGAGCCGCTTGTGCGTGCGGATCTCGAACTGCTCCCGGCTGTCCTTGTCGATG
Organism: uncultured Chloroflexia bacterium; assembly: GCA_963809375.1. Lineage (GTDB taxonomy): Bacteria > Chloroflexota > Limnocylindria > Limnocylindrales > CSP1-4 > CTSoil-043. The sequence continues at coordinate 36,914 of CAWEJO010000006.1, read as the reverse complement.
AACGGCGAGCGGAGGACGGTGAACTTCTCGATCCGCGTGGGCAGCGGAACCGGGCCCACGACGTCGGCGCCCGTCCGCTGCGCCGTCTCGACGATCTGGGCGGCCGACTGGTCGATCAGCCGGTGATCGTAGGCCTTGAGGCGGATCCTGATCCGCTGCTTCGGCATCGGACTACTCGTCGATGGTCACGATCGCGCCGGCGCCGACGGTGCGGCCACCCTCGCGGATCGCGAAGCGCTGGCCGACCTCGAGGCCGATCGGCGTGATGAGCTCCACCTTCATGTCGACGTTGTCGCCGGGCATGATCATCTCGAGGCCGTCGGGGAGCGCGATGGCGCCCGTGACGTCGGTGGTGCGCAGGTAGAACTGGGGCCGGTAGCCGTTGTAGAACGGGGTGTGCCGGCCGCCCTCCTCGCGGGTCAGGACGTAGACCCGGGCGGTGAACTTGGTGTGGGGCTTGATCGAGCCCGTCTTGGCCAGGACCTGGCCGCGCTCGATGTCGTCGCGCTCGATGCCCCGCAGGAGGCAGCCGACGTTGTCGCCCGCCCGGCCCTCGTCGAGCAGCTTCTTGAACATCTCGACGCCGGTGACCACGATCTTGCGGGTGGGCCGGATGCCGACGATCTCGACCTCGTCGCCGACCTTGACGATGCCGCGCTCGATGCGCCCGGTCGCGACGGTGCCCCGGCCCTTGATCCCGAAGACGTCCTCGACCGGCATCAGGAACGGCTTGTCGACCGCGCGCTCGGGGGTCGGGATGTACGAATCGACCGCGTCGAGGAGCTCCTGGATGCAGGCGTAGGCGGGATCGGCGGGATCGTTGCCGGCCTCGAGGGCCTTGAGGGCCGAGCCGCGCACGACCGGGATCTCGTCGCCCGGGAAGTGGTACTTGGAGAGCAGCTCGCGGACCTCGAGCTCGACGAGGTCGAGCAGCTCGGGGTCGTCGACCGCGTCGACCTTGTTGAGGAACACGACCATGTAGGGCACCTCGACCTGGTAGGCGAGGAGGATGTGCTCCCGGGTCTGGGGCATCGGGCCGTCGGTCGCGGCGACGACGAGGATGGCCCCGTCCATCTGGGCGGCGCCCGTGATCATGTTCTTGATGTAGTCGGCGTGGCCCGGGCAGTCGACGTGGGCGTAGTGGCGGGCGTCGGTCTGGTACTCGACGTGGGCGATCGCGATCGTGATCCCCCGGGCGCGCTCCTCGGGGGCGTTGTCGATCGAATCGAACGCGCGGTACTCCGCCTCGCCTTTCAGGGCGAGGTACTTGGTGATCGCCGCGGTCAGCGACGTCTTCCCGTGGTCGATGTGGCCGATCGTGCCGATGTTGACGTGCGGCTTGGTCCGCTCGAACTTCTTCTTCGCCATCGTGACGCTCCCTGCGCTCCTCGTCGCCGCGTCGGGACCCTGCCGGGGACGCCCGTCGTCGGCCCTTAAGCCGTGTTAGCCCTTGGACTTCGCGACGAGCTCCGCGGCAAGATTGCCGGGGACCTCGGCGTAATGGGACAGCTCCATCGAGTAGCTCGCGCGACCCTGGGTCATCGACCGAAGGTCCGTCGCATACCCGAACATCTCCGCCAGCGGGATGAACGCCCGGACCACCTGGGTGGAACCGCGGGAGTCCATCCCCTCGATCTCCCCGCGCCGGCTGTTGAGGTCGCCGATCACGTCGCCCATGAACTGCTCGGGCATCGTGACCTCGACCTTCATCATCGGTTCGAGGATCGCGGGGCTGGCCTTCGGGACGGCGTCCTTCACGGCCATCGAGGCCGCGATCTTGAACGCCATCTCCGACGAGTCGACCTCGTGGTAGGACCCGTCGAAGACGATGGCCCGGACGTCGACCATCGGGAAGTTCGCATGCGGCCCCGTCTCGAGGGCCTCGCGGATCCCGTGGTCGATCGCGCGCATGTACTCGCGCGGGATCGTGCCGCCGACGACCTTGTCGACGTACTCGTATCCCGAGCCCTTCTCCCCTGGCTCCAGGTACAGGACGACGTGGCCGTACTGGCCCTTGCCGCCGGTCTGGCGCACGAACTTGCCGACCCCCTCCGCCTTCCGGCGGATCGTCTCCCGGTAGGAGACCTGGGGCTTGCCGATGTTGGCGGCGACCCGGAACTCCCGGATCATCCGGTCGACGAGCACGTCGAGATGAAGCTCGCCCATGCCCGCGATGAGGGTCTCGCCGCTCTCGGGGTCGGTCTTGACCCGGAACGTCGGGTCCTCCTCCGCGAGGCGCTGGAGGGCGATCCCCATCTTGTCCTGGTCGGCCTTCGTCTTGGGCTCGATCTTCACCTCGATGACGGGCTCGGGGAACGAGATCGACTCGAGGATCACCGGGTGGTCCGGATCAGTGAGCGTGTCTCCGGTGAAGGTGTCTTTGAACCCGACCGCGGCGGCGATGTCGCCCGCGTAGACCGCCTCGATCTCCTCGCGGTGGTTGGCGTGCATCTGGAGGATGCGGCCGATCCGCTCCTTCTTGCCGTTCGAAGAATTCAGGACGTACGAACCGGCCTTGAGCGTCCCGGAGTAGACCCGGAAGAACGCGAGCTTGCCGACGAACGGATCGGCCGCGATCTTGAACGCCAGCGCGCTGAACGGCTTGGAGTCGTCGGGCAGCTGGACGACCTCCGCGTGGGTCTTCGGGCTCTCGCCGACGACCGGCGGCACGTCGAGGGGCGAGGGCAGGTAGGCGATCACCGCGTCGAGCATCGGCTGGATGCCCTTGTTCTTGAGCGCCGAGCCGGTCAGGACCGGCACGATCCGGTAGGCGAGCGTCCCCGTCCGCAGGCCGCGGACGAGCTCCTCCTCGCTGAGCTCGTGGCCCTCGAGGTACTTGTGCATGAGCTCGTCGTCCATCTCGGCGACGGCCTCGACCAGGCGCTCGCGATGCTGCTTCGCCTCCGCCAGGTGCTCGGCCGGGATGTCGACCACCTCGATCTGGTTGCCCAGGTCGTCGCGGTAGAGGATCGCCCGCATGCGGACCAGGTCGATCACGCCCTGGAACCGGTCCTCGATCCCGATCGGGAGCTGGATCGGCACGGCGTTGGCGCCGAGGCGGTCCCGGATCATCTCGACGCAGCGCCAGTAGTCGGCGCCCGTCCGGTCGAGCTTGTTGATGAAGCAGATTCGCGGGACCCGGTAGCGATCCGCCTGCCGCCAGACCGTCTCGGACTGCGGCTCGACGCCGGCCACGCCGTCGAAGACCACGACCGCGCCGTCGAGGACGCGCAGGCTGCGCTCCACTTCGACGGTGAAGTCCACGTGCCCGGGCGTATCGATGATGTTGATGCGATGCTCGTCCCAGAAGCAGGTCGTCGCCGCCGCCGTGATGGTGATGCCGCGTTCCTGCTCCTGCGGCATCCAGTCCATCGTGGCCGCGCCCTCGTGGACTTCGCCCAGCTTGTAGATCTTCTTCGTGTAGAAGAGGATCCGCTCGGTGACCGTGGTCTTGCCGGCGTCGATGTGGGCGATGATCCCGATGTTGCGGGTGCGGTCGAGAGGGACGAGACGGGCCACGCTATGCGCCTCGGCCTACCACTTGAAGTGGCTGAAGGCCTTGTTGGCCTCGGCCATCTTGTGGGTGTCCTCGCGCCGCTTCACGGCCGCGCCGAGCCCGTTGGCGGCGTCGACGAACTCGGACGCCAGCTTCTCGCTCATGCTCTTCCCGTTCCGCTTGCGGGCGGCCTGGACGAGCCAGCGGACGCCGAGCGAGAGGCGGCGGTCGCCGCGGATCTCGACCGGGACCTGGTAGGTGGCGCCACCGACGCGGCGCGGCTTGACCTCGATGATCGGGGTCGCGTTGCGAAGGGCCGACTCGAGCACCTCGAGGCCCGGCCGGTTGGCCTGCGCCTCGGCGCGGGCCAGGGCCTGGCGGAGGATCCGGTCGGCGAGGCCCTTCTTGCCGCTCATCATGAGCTTGGCCGACAGGCGTGCCGTCGTCCGGTTGGCGGGCTGGGACTCGTACTTCGACTTGCGGGGGATGCTGGCGCGGCGCGGCATGGTCCCTACTTCTTCTGGCCGGCCGGCACGGCCGTGGCCTTGGCCCCGTACTTGCTGCGGCCCTGCTTGCGGTCACGGACCCCGGCGGTGTCGAGCGTGCCACGGATGATGTGGTACTTGACCGACGGCAGGTCCTTCACCCGGCCACCCCGGACCAGGACGACGGAGTGCTCCTGGAGGTTGTGGCCGATCCCCGGGATGTAGGCCGTGACCTCCATCTGGTTGGACAGCCGCACGCGGGCGATCTTGCGCAGCGCCGAGTTCGGCTTCTTCGGCGTCATCGTGCGCACCTGCAGGCAGACGCCGCGCTTCTGGGGGGCGCCCGGAATCGGGGTCTGGCGCTGGTCGAGGCTGTTCCAGATCCTGCGCATGGCGGGGGCCTTGACCTTGGAGATCTTCGGCTTCCGCCCGTGGCGCACGAGCTGGCTGATCGTCGGCACGGAGACGCTGTTCCTTTCTGGGTCCTGTCTGTGCGGCTGGCGGGTCCCGAAGGATCCGGCGCCCGGTCCTGTCCCTCCCGGCCCCTCACGCGCGAGCGCACGAAGAAGCCGGCCGGTCGCGGCCGCGAAGGCGGAGTCTACCAGCGCGGCGCCTCGGGTGTCAAAGCCGCCCGCCGCAGGCGACGTGGCGGGCCGGCGATCAGAGGTGCGCGCGGTGCCAGCCGACGCCGGCGAGGTACGCGAGCCCCATCGCGGATGCCACGATCCCGAAGCCCGTCGCGTCGCGCCCGGTGAACTCGAACGCGATGAAGCCGCCGAGCGAGACCGCAGTGCCGACGAGCGCCATGAACACGGCCGCTCGCTCGTTGATGAGCCGCCAGCGCTCGTCTACCGGGTTGCCGGCCAGGAGGCTGGCCGTCTCGCTGCGACCCTGGAGGGCGGCGATCACGAGGCTGTAGCCCGTGACGATGAGGAACGCCGTGAGCGCGCGGTCCGGCGCGAGACCGGCGGCCGCCTCTGCCGCCGCGATCGTGAGGCCGAGGATGGCGCCGACCACGACGATCTGCCAGCGGCGAATCATCCGCGTCATCGGGCTCCTCCTTCGGCGTCCGCCCCGCCGGGCACGCCGTCGTCCTGGAAGATCGCCTCGATCGGGCGGCCGAAGTGACGGGCGATCCCGAACGCCAGCGGCAGCGAGGGCAGGTAGCGGCCGGTCTCGATCGAGTTGACCGTCTGGCGGGAGACGCCCAGGCAGCGCGCAAGGTCGCCCTGGCTCTGGTTCCGCGCCTCGCGCAGCGCCCGCACGCTGTTCCGCATGCTGTCAAGTATGCTTGACACCCGACCGGGTTGTCAAGCACCCTTTACAGTTCACCCAGAAGAAAGGGCGCCGCTCGCACGGCGCCCTTTCCTGCTGTCGCGTGGTCGCGGGGCTACGCCTCGTCGTCCTCGTCCGCGTCCTCGGCCTGGTCGCCTTCGTCGTCGGACAGGAAGCTCGCATCGAGCTCCGCCGCCGCCTTGGCCGGGTCGAGGAACGGGTTGAAGTCGGCGGCGTCGGTCCCCTCCCCGCCCTCGTCCGACCCGGCCCCGGCGAGGAACGCCGAGATGCGGGCCGTGTCGTCGTCGGGGATGCCGTCGCCGGCCTCCTCGAGGAACGGGTTGTAGTCGTCGCCGAAGGCGATCGGCAGCTCGCCGCCGGCGAGCGCCTCGGCCGCCCGCCGCCGGTCCGCCTCTCGACGGGCGGCGACGTTCGCCGGGGCCCCGGTGCCGGCCGGGATGAGCTTGCCGATGATCACGTTCTCCTTGAGGCCGATCAGGTGGTCCTTCGCCCCGTTGATCGCCGCCTCGGTGAGGACGCGGGTGGTCTCCTGGAACGATGCCGCCGCCAGGAAGCTCGCCGTGTTGAGCGAGGCCTTCGTGACGCCGAGCAGGACCGTCTGGGCGGTGGCAGGCTCGCCACCCTCGGCCAGGACGCGGTTGTTGGCCTCCTCGAAGTCGAGGTGGTCGATCAGCTCGGTCGGCAGCAGGTCGGTGTCGCCCGGCTGGTCGATGCGGACCTTGCGGAGCATCTGCCGGACGATGATCTCGATGTGCTTGTCGTTGATCGTGACGCCCTGGCTCCGGTAGACCTTCTGGACTTCCTTGACCAGGTAGCGCTGGACGGCGTCCCGGCCGCGGGTGTCGAGGTACTCCTGCGGGTTGATCGGGCCGTCGGTGATCGCGTCGCCGGCCCGGATCTCCTGGCCGTTGTCCACCAGGACCTTGGCGTTGTGGGGGATGGGGTACTCGCGCTCGACGCGATCCTCCGCCCGCACGGCGAGCTGGTCGCCGTCGCGGATCAGGATGCCCTTCTCGGGCGCGGCCACGTCGGTCGCCACGGTTGCCCCGTCGCGCGCCGGGACGCGGGCGAGGACCTGGCTCTTCTCGACGAGGTCGCCGGCCGCGGCCAGCAGCTCGGCACCGGGCGGCAGGCGCAGCGGCGCGTCGAACTGCTCGACGCTCGTGACCTTCACCTTGGTGCCGGTGTCGCCGCGGATGATCTCGACGATTCCGTCGATGTGGCTGATCTCGGCCTTGCCCTTCGGGATGCGGGCCTCGAACAGCTCCTCGACGCGCGGCAGGCCGGCGGTGATGTCGGCGCCCGCCGCCGATGCCACGCCACCGGTGTGGAACGTTCGCATCGTGAGCTGGGTGCCCGGCTCGCCGATCGACTGGGCCGCGATGATGCCGACTGCCTCGCCGACGCCGACGAGCGACCCGGACGCGAGGTTGCGGCCGTAGCAGTAGCGGCAGACGCCGTACCGGGCCTCGCAGGTCAGCGGGCTGCGGACGAGCACCTCGCGGACGCCGGCGCTGTCGATGTCGCGGGCGACCGCCTCGGTGATCTCGTCGTTGCGCTCGGCGAGCACCGCGCCGTCGGGCCCGCTGATCGTCGCGGCGGCCAGCCGGCCGACGAGGCGGCGGGCGAAGCCGCCCTCCTCGGGGACGATCTCGTCGGACTCCTGCCGGGTGATCCAGCTCCCCTCCTCGGTGCCGCAGTCGTCGTCGCGGGTGATGACGTCCTGCGCGACGTCGACGAGGCGCCGGGTGAGGTAGCCCGAGTCGGCCGTTCGAAGGGCCGTGTCGGCGAGGCCCTTGCGGGCCCCGTGGGTGGAGATGAAGTACTCGAGGACGGTCATGCCCTCGCGGAAGTTGCTCCGCACCGGCACGTCGATGATCCGGCCCGACGGATCCGCCATCAGGCCGCGCATGGCGCCCAGCTGGCCGATGTTGCCCTTGTTGCCGCGGGCGCCCGAGGACGTCATCATCGCGACCGCCGACTGCGGGTCGAGCGTCTCCATCATCCGGTCGGACAGGCGCTTGGAGGTCTTCTGCCACACGTCGACGACCGCCTCGTAGCGCTCGTCCTCGGTGATCAGGCCCTTCTGGTACTGGCCGTCGATCCGGGTGACCTGGCCATCCGCGTCGGTCAGCAGGGCCGGCTTGTCATCGGGGACCTTGATGTCGGCCACCGCGATCGTCATGCCGCCCCGGGTGGCGAACTCGAACCCGATCCGCTTGACGCCGTCGACGAGGTGGGCGGTCGCGGTCGGCCCGAGCTCGCGGTAGCAGCGGTCGACGAGGGAGCGCAGGTCGGAGCGCTTGAACTCGCGGTTGGCGAAGCGCAGCTCCTCCGGCAGGACCTGGTTGAAGATGATCCGGCCGACCGTCGTCACCTGGCGCGTCTCGACGAGCGTCGCGGTGTCGGGGTCCCAGGTCCGGACCGTCGCCTCGATCGGCTCGTGGAGCCGGAGCGAGACCGGTCGGTGGGTGCCCGACTCCCCGTCGCCCTCCAGGCGCTGGCCGCCGGAGGCCATGCCGCCGTGGGTCAGCTCGTAGGCGAGCAGGGCTCCGTCCTCGTCGGAGAAGCTCCGCGGGGCGGGCAGGTTGCCGTCCGCGTCGCGGGCCGGAATGTCGGTCGTGAGGTAGAAGCAGCCGAGGACCATGTCCTGCGTCGGCGAGACGATCGGGCTGCCGTCGGCCGGCGAGAGCAGGTTGGCCGTCGACAGCATCATCGTCCGCGCCTCCTCCTGGGCGGCCGTCGAGAGCGGCACGTGGACCGCCATCTGGTCGCCGTCGAAGTCGGCGTTGAACGCCGTGCAGACGAGCGGGTGGATCTGGATCGCGGAGCCTTCGACGAGCACGGGCATGAACGCCTGGATGCCCAGGCGGTGCAGCGTCGGGGCGCGGTTCAGCAGCACCGGGTGATCCTTGATGACCTCCTCGAGGACATCCCACACGACCGGGTTGACCCGCTCGACGATCCGCTTCGCGCTCTTGATGTTGTGGGCGTAGCCCTTCTCGACGAGCTGGCGCATGACGAACGGCTTGAAGAGCTCGAGGGCCATCTTCTTGGGCAGGCCGCACTGGTGGAGCTTGAGCTCCGGGCCGACCACGATGACCGAGCGCCCCGAGTAGTCGACGCGCTTGCCGAGCAGATTCTGGCGGAACCGGCCCTGCTTGCCCTTGAGCATGTCGGACAGGCTCTTGAGGCGATGGTTGCCGGTGCCCGCGATCGCCCGGCCGCGGCGGCCGTTGTCGACGAGGGCGTCGCACGCCTCCTGGAGCATCCGCTTCTCGTTGCGGATGATGATCTCGGGCGCGCCGAGCTCGAGGAGCCGCTTGAGCCGGTTGTTCCGGTTGATCACGCGGCGGTAGAGGTCGTTGAGGTCCGACGTGGCGAAGCGGCCACCGTCGAGCTGGACCATCGGACGCAGCTCGGGGGGCAGGACCGGGAGGACGGACAGGATCATCCACTCCGGCCGCGTGCCGGAGCGGCGGAACGCCTCGATGAGGCGCAGCCGCTTGATCGCCTTCTTGCGGCGCTGCCCGGAGGTGGTCCGGACCTCGACGTGGAGCGAGCGGCCGAGCTCCTCGAGGTCCATCCGCGTGATGATGTCCCGGACGGCCTCGGCGCCCATGCCGGCCCAGAAGATGCGGCCACCCCGGGCCCCGGCCCCCGCACCGTACTTCTCGTCGAGTGAGCGGAAGTCCATCTCGGAGAGGGTGATGAGGGGCTTGAGGCTCTCGATCTCGTCGCGGGCGCGCCGGATCTCGTCCTTGCGACCGTCGGCCTCCTGCTTGCGGGCCTCGCGGTGCGCGTCGATGGCGGCCTGCATCTGGAGCTCGAGATCGCCGATCTTCTGCTCGGTGGCCCGCTGCTCGTCGCTCTCGCGGGTGCGGACCTCCTCGTTGACGCGCTCGGATTCGGCCGCCGCGACCTTCTGGAGCCGGGTCGCCGCCGCCTTGCCGCCCTTGTCGCCGGCCGCGACGATCACCTCGCCCGTGGGCTTGAAGGCGATGGTCTCCGCGGCCACGCCGGTTCCCAGCTCGGCGAGCCCGGCCTGGACGGCCTGGGCTGCCTGGCTGATCTCGTCGATGCGGCGGGTCCGGTCGCCCTCGAGCTCGGCCAGCAGCGTCGCCTGGGCCGTGACGAGCTCGTCCTTGCGGCGCAGGTAGGTCGCCCGCTCGGCCTCGACGACGTCGTCGCCGCCGCCGGCGCCGCCCCGGCCCTCGGACTCCTCGTCGAGGGCCAGCAGGGCGCGTCGGCGCGCCTCCTCGTCGACGTGGGTGACGATGTACAGCGCGAAATAGAGGATTCGCTCGAGGTTGCGCGGGCTGATGTCGAGCAGGATGCCCAGCCGCGACGGGGTGCCCTTGAAGTACCAGATGTGGCTGACCGGGCTCGCGAGCTGGATGTGGCCCATCCGCTCGCGGCGGACCTTGGCGCGGGTGACCTCCACGCCGCACTTGTCGCAGATGATGCCCTTGTAGCGGATCCGCTTGTACTTGCCGCAGTAGCACTCCCAGTCCTTGGTGGGACCGAAGATCCGCTCGTCGAACAGGCCGTCCTTCTCGGGCTTGAGCGTCCGATAGTTGATCGTCTCGGGCTTGGTGACCTCGCCCGACGACCAGTCACGGATCTGTTCCGGGGACGCGAGCGAGATCCGGATCGCGTTGAAGTTGTTGACCTCGAGCATCGTTCTCCTCCGCGCCGCAGCGGGCCCTCAGCAGCGCGATTCGGACCGGGAGCGAGCAGAGCCGGGCTGGCCGAGCGGCGGCTCCGCGAAAGGGTTCGGGAAAGCTCAGTCCTCGAACCCGGCGAGGTTGATCCCGCCGAGATCGGGAAGCGGATAGGACGAGACGTCCTCGATGAAGCGGATCTCCTCGTCATTCTCGTTGAGGATCTCCACGTTCAGGCCGAGGCTCTGGAGCTCCTTGATGAGGACCTTGAAGGATTCCGGGACGCCCGGCTGCTGGATCTCCTCGCCCTTGACGATCGCCTCGTAGGTCTGGACGCGACCCATGACGTCGTCGGACTTGACGGTGAGGAGCTCCTGGAGGATGTTCGCCGCGCCGTACGCCTCGAGCGCCCAGACCTCCATCTCGCCGAACCGCTGGCCGCCGAACTGGGCCTTGCCGCCCAGCGGCTGCTGGGTGATGAGGCTGTAGGGGCCGGTGGACCGGGCGTGGATCTTGTCCTCCACCAGGTGGTGGAGCTTCAGCATGTAGATCTGGCCGACCGTGATCGTGCGGTCGAACGACTCGCCGGTCCGCCCGTCGCGCAGCGATTCCTTGCCCACCGTGGGCAGGCCTGCCCGCTCGAGCGCCTCGCGGATCTGCCCCTCGGTGGCGCCGTCGAAGACGGGGGTGGCGGCCTTGATGCCGAGCGTCTTGAGCGCCCAGCCGAGGTGCGTCTCGAGGATCTGGCCGATGTTCATCCGGCTCGGCACGCCGAGCGGGTTGAGGATGATGTCGACCGGGGTCCCGTCGGGGAGGAACGGCATGTCCTCCTCGGGCAGGATCTTGGCGATGACGCCCTTGTTGCCGTGGCGGCCGGCCATCTTGTCGCCGACGCTCACCTTGCGCTTCTGGGCGACCGAGACCCGGACCAGCTTGTTGACGCCGGGCAGGAGCTCGTCTGTCCTCGCGCGTGAAGACCTTCACGTCGACGACCTTGCCGCGCTCGCCGTGGGGCAGGCGCAGCGAGGAGTCCTTCACCTCGCGGGCCTTCTCGCCGAAGATCGCCCGCAGGAGGCGCTCCTCCGCGGTCAGCTCGGTCTCGCCCTTCGGGGTGATCTTGCCGACCAGGATGTCGCCGGGCTGGACCTCGGCGCCGATGTAGACGATCCCCTCCTCGTCGAGGTCCTTGAGGGACTCCTCGCCGACGTTGGGGATGTCGCGGGTGATCTCCTCGGGGCCGAGCTTCGTGTCGCGCGACTCGATCTCGTGCTTCTCGATGTGGATGCTGGTGAACAGGTCCTCGCGCACGAGGCGGTCGCTGATGACGATCGCGTCCTCGTAGTTGCCGCCCTCGAAGCTCATGAAGGCGACGAGGACGTTGCGGCCCGAGCGCGAGCTCGCCGCCGTCCGTCGAGGACGAGTCGGCGATGGCGTCGCCGGCCTCGACGCGCTGCCCGACGTCGACGATGGGCCGCTGGTTGATGCAGGTCCCCTGGTTGCTGCGGACGAACTTCTGGAGCGGGTACGTGTGAAGCTCCCCGGCGTCCTCGTCCACGAGGATCCGGTCGGAGGTGACCGAGGTGATGACGCCCGGGTTGCGGGCGACGACCACCTGGCCCGAGTCGAGCGCGGCGCGGCGCTCCATGCCCGTGCCCACGATCGGGGACTCGGGCTCCAGGAGCGGCACGGCCTGGCGCTGCATGTTCGAGCCCATCAGGGCGCGGTTCGCGTCGTCGTGCTCGAGGAACGGGATCAGCGCCGTCGCGACCGACACGACCTGCTTGGGGCTGACGTCCATGTACTCGATCCGGTCGGGCGCGACCTCCGGGAAGATGTCCCGGTAGCGGCATGGCACGCGATCGGTCATGAAGTGGCCGGTCTCGTCGAGCCGCGCGTTCGCCTGGGCGACGTGATGCTCCTCTTCCTCGTCGGCGGCGAGGTACACGATCTCGTCGGTGACGACTGGGCGGATCGGGAACGCCTGCGCCTTCTGGCGCTTGAGCTCCGCGGCGGCGGCCTCGGTGAGCGGCTCGCCCTTCCGGACGAGGACGGCGCCGCCCTTGCCGGCGAGGTCGGCCCCGGCGGTGTAGCTCGCGAGGTCGGGGTCGTCCCACGAGATCGTCCGCTTGACCTTGCGGTACGGCGACTCGATGAAGCCGTAGTCGTTGATCCGGCCGTACGTGGCGAGGGAGCCGATCAGGCCGATGTTCGGGCCTTCCGGGGTCTCGATCGGACAGATCCGGCCGTAGTGGCTGTGGTGGACGTCGCGGACGTCGAAGCCGGCCCGCTCGCGCGACAGGCCGCCCGGGCCGAGCGCGGACAGGCGGCGCTTGGACGTGAGCTCCGCCAGCGGGTTCGTCTGGTCCATGAACTGGCTGAGCTGGCTGCCGCCGAAGAACTCCTTCATGGCCGCCGAGACCGGCCGGATGTTGATGAGGGCGTTCGGGGTCGCCTTCTCGATCTCCTGGATCGTCATCCGCTCGCGGACCACCCGCTCCATGCGCAGCAGGCCGATCCGGAACGCGTTCTGGATCAGCTCGCCGTTGGCCCGGATCCGGCGGTTGCCGAGGTGGTCGATGTCGTCGGGGGTGCCGCCGCCATTGTTGAGCAGGATCAGCTGGCCGACGATCGCCGCGATGTCCTCGCGGGTGATCGTCCGCCCGAGCTGCGGGTCGACGACGTCCTCGCGCGGCAGCTCGATCCCCATCCGGGCGGCCACCGCGTCGAGCTTCTTGTTGAACTTGTAGCGGCCGACGCGGCCGAGGTCGTAGCGGCGGAAGTTGAAGAACAGGCTCTCGACAAGCTGGCGGGCGTTGTCCCCGGTGGGCGGGTCGCCCGGGCGGAGCTTCTTGTAGACCTCGATCAGGGCCTCGGGCTGCGTGTTGGTCGGGTCCTTGTCGAGCGTCGCGGCGACGTAGGGATGCTCCGGGTTGTCGTCGACGTTGCCGAACAGCGCGCTGATCTCCTCGTTGCGCTCGTAGCCGACGGCCCGCAGCAGGGTCGTCGCCGCGATCTTGCGCTTGCGATCGACCTTGACCGAGAGGAGGTCGCGGTTGGACGTCTCGAACTCGAGCCAGGCGCCGCGGTTCGGGATCACCTTGGCGGTGTAGAGGTCACGGCCCGACGACGGATCCTCGACCCGCCCGTAGTAGACGCCCGGCGAGCGCACGAGCTGGCTGACGACCACCCGCTCGGCGCCGTTGATGATGAATGTCCCCAGGTCGGTCATCCACGGGTAGTCGCCCATGTAGACCCGCTGGCGCTGGATCTCGCCCGTCTCCTTGATCAGGAGCTCGACGTTGACGTAGAGCGGCCGGCTGTACGTCAAGTCGCGGGTGCGGCACTCGAGCTCCGAGTACTTGGGGTCCCCGAACTCGTAGTCGAGGAACTGGAGCTCCATCACCTTGCTGGTGAAGTCCCTGATCGGGCTGATCTCGTCGAAGAGCTCCCGGAGTCCCTTCTCGACGAACCAGCGGAAGGACCGGACCTGGAGCTCGATCAGGTTGGGGATTTCGCGCCGCTCCGAGATCCTCGAATAGGAGATCCGGGGGGCAAAGGACGACGACTCAGCGACAGGCAGCATGAACCGCTCCTAGCGGAGGGAGGGGAAAGGGAGGAAGGCCGCACTCACGGAATTGGAAATTGTACCGCGCTCCTCCGGGTTGTCAAGCGCACGAGGATACCGGGGCGGTGCCGGCGGGCACCACCCCGGCTGGGACAGACGGGCAGCCTCGACTGGGGCCGCCAGGCCGGGCGGCGGCAGGCCGTCGCCCGGCATCCACGGTCGGCGTGCCGCTACTTGATCTCGACCTTGGCGCCCACGTCCTCGAGGGCGGTCTTGATCTTGTCGGCCTCGGCGCGGGCGACGCCTTCCTTGACCGCCTTGGGGAACGCGTCGACGAGGTCCTTGGCCTCCTTGAGGCCCAGGCCGGTGAGCTCGCGGACGACCTTGATGACCGGGATCTTGTTGGGGCCGATCTCGGTCAGGATCGCGCTGAACTCGGTCTGCTCCTCGACCTCGGCGACCGCCGCCGCGGCGGCCGGGGCGGCCGCGGCGGCGGCGACCGGGGCGGCGGCCGTCACGCCGAACTTGGCCTCGAACTTCTTGATGAAATCGGCGATCTCGACGAGCGTCTTGGCGCCGATCGCGTCGAGGATCTGCTCGTCGGTAAGGGTTGCCATGAAGAGTGCTCCTTGGGGTGGCGCCGGCGGGCCGGCGGGCGGAGTCGGGAAGATCGGTGGGCGCCGTCAGGCGCCGGCTGCAAGCTGCTCCTGGCGCTGGGCCAGGGCGTTGCCGAGGTTGCGGAGGCTGGCCGAGAGGAGGCCGGCGACCTGCGAGGCGGGCGCGTTCAGGGCGCCGGCCAGCTGGGCCAACAGGATCTCCCTCGACGGAAGGGTCGCGAGCCGCTGGACCCCTTCCAGGTCGAGCGTCTGGCCCCCGACCACGCCACCCGTCACCTTGACGAGCTTGTACGGACGCACGGCGTCGAGGACGGTCTTGGCGATGAGCGCCTCGTCCCCCGCGCCGAACGCAATCGCGGACGGGCCGGTCAGGAGCGGGAGGATCCCCGCGTTCCCGGCTTCGTTGGCCGCGATCTTCATGAGCCGGTTCTTGACGACCCGGTAGCTGACGTTCTGCTTCCGAAGCGCTCGCCGGATCTCGGAGATGTCCTTGACGGTCAGCCCGCGGTACTCGGTGGTGACGAGCGTCGTGCTGCGGGCGAGGTCGTCGCGGAGCTCCGCGACCGTGGCGCGCTTCGCGTCGGTCGGCATGCGGTCCTCTGCTTCCTGCGCGCTTCCGGCGCGCCCGGCGGACCCACCCGGCGGGGTCCCCTGCCAGACGGTGCTCCCTCGCGTCTGCAGGGTCCGCGGCCGGCGCCTCCATGGGAGGACGTCGCACGGTGCGTTCCTGCCTCGGCGTGCCTGCCGTCGTCCCCGGTGCCCGGTGTCCGGGCGACCGATCCGGTGCGGCCGATCAAGCCCCGACCGTGCCCGTCCCGGGGTCGCCGGGTGGCCGCGGTCCGCGGGCGCAGGCTGTCTGCGGCGGTCCGTCTTCGATTGCGCGCGCCCCCGGCGCGCGAGGTGCCTGCGAGGCGCCTCTCGACGCTCGCCTTGCGCGCGCCTCCGGCGCGCGAGCTGCGCGCGCCCCCGGCGCGCGGGTGGTGCGGTCGCCTCCCGGCTCCCGCGACGCCGGCGGCCGGGTGGCCGCCGGTGCGTGCGACGCGCCCTGCGGCCGTCGCTGCGTGTGGTGCCCGGCCGGCGCGCCTCGGCGCCGCGGGCGGAGCCGGCGTCGGCCGGCAAAGGCCTCAGCCGTTGGCGACTGCGAGCAGGCTCGGGATGTCCACCCGGACGCCCGGGCTCATCGTGCTGGCGATCGTGAGGCCCTTGAGGTAGGCGCCCTTGGCGCCGGCGGGCTTGGCCCGGTTGACGGCGTCAAGCAGCGTGGCGAGATTGGTGACCAGCGAGGGGGTCTCGAAGCTGGCCTTGCCGACGGGGCAGTGGATGATGCCGGTCTTGTCGACCTTGAACTCCACCCGGCCGGCCTTGACCTCGTTGATCGCCCGCTCGAGGTCGAACGTCACGGTGCCGGCCTTCGGGTTTGGCATGAGGCCCCGGCGTCCGAGGATCCGGCCCAGCTTGCCGACCATGCCCATCATGTCGGGCGTCGCCACGGCGACGTCGAACTCGAGCCAGCCGCCCTCGATCTTCTTCACGAGGTCCTCGCCGCCCACCTCGTCGGCGCCCGGCGCGCAGGGCCTCCTGGGCCTTCTCGCCCTGGGCGAACACGAG
Organism: uncultured Chloroflexia bacterium; assembly: GCA_963809375.1. Taxonomy (GTDB): domain Bacteria; phylum Chloroflexota; class Limnocylindria; order Limnocylindrales; family CSP1-4; genus CTSoil-043. The sequence continues at coordinate 21,183 of CAWEJO010000006.1, read as the reverse complement.
AACCCTGACGACCTTGCCCGTGCCGTGGGGCAGGACGACCGTGCCGCGGACCATCTGGTCGGCATGGCGGGGGTCGACCCCGAGGCGGAGATGGGCCTCGACGGACGGATCGAAGTTGACGGTCGAGGTGTCCTTGACGAGCTTGACCGCCTCGTCCGGCGTGTAGGCCTTGGTGTGGTCGACGAGCTTCGCCGCGTCCTGGTACTTCTTGCCGTGCTGCGCCATGTCCGTGTTCCTCGCTCTGGGCGGCCGGCGTTCCGGCCTCCCCCGTCTCGTGGGGTCCCCGGCCGGCTGACCTGCCGGCGGTGCGGTCGACGGCTAGCCGACGACCTCGATGCCCATGCTGCGGGCGGTGCCCTCGATGATCTTCATCGCGGCCTCGATGTCGTTGGCGTTGAGGTCGGGCAGCTTCGGTCTCGGCGATGTCGCGGACCTGGTCCCGCGGTGACCCTGCCCGACGCTTGCGCGGCCGGCCGTCGACGCGCCCTTGTCGATGCCGGCGGCCTTGCGGAGCAGGTCCGGCGGCCGGCGGCGTCTTGAGGACGAACGTGAACGAGCGGTCCTCGAAGATCGTGATCTGGGCCGGGATGACCTGGCCGACCTTGTCGGCGGTCTTCTCGTTGTAGGTCTTGGTGAACTCGACGATGTTGATGCCGTGCGGGCCGAGCGCCGTGCCGACGGGCGGCGCGGGCGTCGCCTTGCCGGCGTTCAGCTGGAGGGTGAGGACGATTCGGATCTTCTTCGCCACGGTGGCCGGCGTTCCTTTCGCTCAGAGCTTCTCGACCTGGAGCAGGTCGAGCTCGACGGGCGTCTCACGGCCGAAGATGCTGACGAGGACCTTGACCTTGTTCCGCTCCGGGTCGACCTCGTCGACCGTGCCGACGAACTCGGCGAACGGCCCGTCGGTGACGCGGACGCTCTGGCCCTTCGTGAACGCGACGCGGTACTTCGGCGTCTCCACCCCCATCTGGCGGAGGATCTGCTTGACCTCGTGCTCCTCGAGCGGGATCGGCTCGCTCCGGCTGCCCGGCATGTTGCCGGTGCCGACGAAGCTGGTGACGCCGGGCGTGTTGCGCACGACGTACCAGGACTCGGGGTCGTAGATCATCTCGACCAGGACGTAGCCGGGGAACACCTTCTTCTGGACGGTGTGCCGCTGGCCCTGCTTGATCTCGATCTCGTCCTCCATCGGGACGAGGACCTGGAAGATCTTGTCCTCCATGCCCATCGACTCGATGCGGTGCTCGAGGTTGGCCTTGACCTTGTTCTCGTAGCCCGAGTACGTGTGGATCACGTACCAGCGCTTCTCGGGCGCGCGAACGCTCTCGGTCATCCCGGTCACCCTAGATGGCCGGGGTGATGAACCGGACGACCTCGGCGAACACGAGGTCGATTGCCGCGATGAAGATACCGACGGCCGCGGTCACGACGAAGACGAGCACGGTTAGCGTGCGGACCTGGTCCCGCGTGGGCCAGGACACCTTCTTCAGCTCGGACCACGATTCGTCGATGAATCGTCGGATGCGTCGCACGTCAGCTACTGCGCTCCCTGGTACGTGGAGTCGGACGGGGTGGCAGGGGCGATAGGACTCGAACCTACAACCGCCGGTTTTGGAGACCGGTGCTCTACCAATTGAGCTACACCCCTGCGGGACTCCTGTTCCTCACTGCCTGCTATTTCGCCTCGCGATGGACCGTGTGACGACGCTCCCGCGGGCAGTACTTCCGAAGCTCGATCCGGTTCGGGTCGTTCTTCTTGTTCTTGCGCGTGGTGTAGTTGCGCGTCTTGCACTCGGTGCAGGCGAGCTGGACGATGGGTCGGTTCTCCGCCGCTCTTGCCATCGGACTACTCGTCGATGGTCACGATCGCGCCGGCGCCGACGGTGCGGCCACCCTCGCGGATCGCGAAGCGCTGGCCGACCTCGAGGCCGATCGGCGTGATGAGCTCCACCTTCATGTCGACGTTGTCGCCGGGCATGATCATCTCGAGGCCGTCGGGGAGCGCGATGGCGCCCGTGACGTCGGTGGTGCGCAGGTAGAACTGGGGCCGGTAGCCGTTGTAGAACGGGGTGTGCCGGCCGCCCTCCTCGCGGGTCAGGACGTAGACCCGGGCGGTGAACTTGGTGTGGGGCTTGATCGAGCCCGTCTTGGCCAGGACCTGGCCGCGCTCGATGTCGTCGCGCTCGATGCCCCGCAGGAGGCAGCCGACGTTGTCGCCCGCCCGGCCCTCGTCGAGCAGCTTCTTGAACATCTCGACGCCGGTGACCACGATCTTGCGGGTGGGCCGGATGCCGACGATCTCGACCTCGTCGCCGACCTTGACGATGCCGCGCTCGATGCGCCCGGTCGCGACGGTGCCCCGGCCCTTGATCCCGAAGACGTCCTCGACCGGCATCAGGAACGGCTTGTCGACCGCGCGCTCGGGGGTCGGGATGTACGAATCGACCGCGTCGAGGAGCTCCTGGATGCAGGCGTAGGCGGGATCGGCGGGATCGTTGCCGGCCTCGAGGGCCTTGAGGGCCGAGCCGCGCACGACCGGGATCTCGTCGCCCGGGAAGTGGTACTTGGAGAGCAGCTCGCGGACCTCGAGCTCGACGAGGTCGAGCAGCTCCGGGTCGTCGACCGCGTCGACCTTGTTGAGGAACACGACCATGTAGGGCACCTCGACCTGGTAGGCGAGGAGGATGTGCTCCCGGGTCTGGGGCATCGGGCCGTCGGTCGCGGCGACGACGAGGATGGCCCCGTCCATCTGGGCGGCGCCCGTGATCATGTTCTTGATGTAGTCGGCGTGGCCCGGGCAGTCGACGTGGGCGTAGTGGCGGGCGTCGGTCTGGTACTCGACGTGGGCGATCGCGATCGTGATCCCCCGGGCGCGCTCCTCGGGGGCGTTGTCGATCGAATCGAACGCGCGGTACTCCGCCTCGCCTTTCAGGGCGAGGTACTTGGTGATCGCCGCGGTCAGCGACGTCTTCCCGTGGTCGATGTGGCCGATCGTGCCGATGTTGACGTGCGGCTTGGTCCGCTCGAACTTCTTCTTCGCCACGTGCGCGTCTACCTACCTCTTCGGGTCGCCTGGGGTGATGGAGCCCAGAATGGGACTTGAACCCATGACCTCATCCTTACCAAGGATGTGCTCTGCCAACTGAGCTATCTGGGCCCGTCGGTGCGGGCATACGTTCGATGGTGGTGGGCAGGAGAGGAATCGAACCTCTACAGTCGAAGACGGCTGATTTACAGTCAGCTGAGCTCACCACCTGCTCAACCTACCCACCGGGACTTCCGGACGGGCAGGAGCTGCGGCCCTGGGGTGCACCCGTCGAGACGTCTTCAGTTGGAGCCGACGACGGGACTCGAACCCGGAACCGGCGGTTTACAAAACCGCTGCTCTACCAATTGAGCTACGTCGGCGCAAGGCGCAGGAGCATACCGCAGTCGTCTCCGAGGCGCACCGGCGATCATACGGGCCGAGCCGGTTCTCGGTCAAGCGAGCGTGGCTCGGCCGGGCGGCTCCGCCGCGGGCCTCGCGCGTCGCGGCGCCCTACCCTCGCTCGGGCTCCCCCGGCCCGGGCAGGAGGTCGCCCTCCTCGGAAGGCGCCGCGAGGGGGGCGTCGGCGGTTGCCTCGGGTGCGCCCTCGACGCCGGACGCCGCTGGCTCGGCCGCCGTGGTCTCGGAGAGCGGCGGCGTCTCGGCCGCCGTGGTCTCGGAGAGCGGCGGCGCTCTCGGCCGCCGGCTCGCCATCGGCGTGCGATCGGTCCCCGGCGGTCGCCGGCCCGGGCGCCTCGCTCGGCGACCCCGGTGCCTCGCTCGGCGACGCCGGTGCGTCGCTCGCCGACCCATCGGGCGCCGTCCCGCTCGGCGACCCTGTTACGTCGCTTGGCTGCCCGTCGGGAGCCGTTGCGCGGGAGCGGTTGGCCGTCGTCGCCGCGCGGAGGCGGTCGGCGGGCGGAGGAGCGCCCTCCGGCAGACCCCTCTGGGAGGCGGCCTCGAACACGAGGATCGAGCCGGCGACGGCCGCGTTCAGCGAGGCGACGTGGCCGCGCATCGGGATCCGGACCAGGAGGTCGCAGCGCCGACGGACCGCGGGCGCGAGACCGCGACCTTCGCTTCCGATCACGAGGGCCACCGGGCCCCGCAGGTCGGCATCCCGGTACGTCAGCGGCGCGTCGGCGTCGGCGCCGATCACCCGCAGACCCCGCAGGTGCAGGTCGGCAAGCGCGCCCGGCAGGTCCTCGACGGGCGCGAGGAGGAGGTGCTCGCTGGCGCCGGACGATGCCTTGACGGCCGCCGGGCTCAGCGGCGCCTGGCGCCGCGTCGGGAACACGACGCCGTGCACGCCGGCGGCCTCCGAGCTGCGCAGGAGCGTCCCGAGGTTCTGGGGATCCTCGAGCGAGTCGAGGGCGACGACGAAGGCCGGCTCGCCGCGTGCGATCGCCCGCGCCAGGATCTCCGCCGGGTCGGCGGATCGGCGCGCCTCGACCACGAGGGCGACGCCCTGGTGCCCGTCGAACCCCGCGAGCGAGGTCAGCGTCCCGCCCTCGACCTCGACGACGGGGAGCCGCAGGGCGGTGGCGTGCAACACCAGGCGCTCCAGGGCGTCGCGGCGCTGCGGCACCACGAGCAGCCGCCGGGCTGGGCGGCCGGCCACGAACGCCTCCTCGACCGGGTGCCGGCCGGCCACGATCTCCTCGTCGTCGGCCAGGCCGACCTCCGCGTAGGCGGGCCGATGAGGCCGGCCGGCGGCCGGCCTGGCTCGCCCGAACGGCGGCGTGCCCTCGCCGAAGGTCCGCGTGCCCTGGCCGAACTGCGGCGTCCCCTGACCGAACGGTGCGGTCGCCGGGCCGAACGGCCGCGCCGCCTGGCCGAGCGGCGCCGCTGCCTGCCCCGGCCCCGGGCCGGCCGGCGACCCGGGGATGGCGGGCGGCTCGAGCGGCCCGAGCGACGTCAAGCCTTCGGCGCCCTCCCATGGCCGCGGGCCGGGTCCCGCCATGCCGGGCTCGCCGGGCGACCCGAAGCGACCAGGTGGACCGCCCGCGTCGGGCTGGTCCGGCAGCCATGGCTCGAACGGCTCGGGAGACTCGACAGGCGCCGGGCGGACGAATTGGGGCGGCCCCACGGGACGCGGTGGGTAGGGCCGCGGCGTGCCCGCCTGCCATTCCGACGGCGCTGAGCGGGGTTGTCGATACGGTCGCGGCTGGGCGAACGGCACGGGCCTGCCGAAGCGGGGCGGCGGCGGCGGCCCGGGCCGGGCGCCGCGCTCGTCGAACCTGGGCCCCGGGCCATCGAACGCGGGAGGCCGGGCGCCGGTTCGCGGACCGGGACCAGGGCCGAACCGCGGGCCACCGCCCGGGCCGAATTGGGGCGCCGCCGGGCCCGGACCGACGCGCGGCCCAGGACCAGGTCCGAAGCGCGGCGTCACCGCGCGCGGCCAGGGCCGCTCCGGGAAGGGCTCGCGCTCGCCGAAGCCGAATCCCCTGCGCTGGCCACCCTCGCGGCCCGCCGGCGGTCGCTGGCCGCCATCGAACGGGGGCCTGCCCGCACGTCCCTGTGCGCCGCGATCGGCGGCGCGCCCCCCTGCCGGGCGGTCGGCCGGGCGGTCGAACCGGGGGCCCGGACCGCGGTCAGGCGGGCGCCACTGCTCGTAGCGGCCATGGCGGTCGCCGGGCGTCGGACCGGGTCCGGCGCCACGATCATGGCCGCCCGGTCCCGCTCTGCGGCCGCCAGCGTCCCACGGCCCCCGGCTGCCGGAGCCGGGCGGTCCGCCGGCGCTGCTCGGTCCGCGGCCGCCGGCATCGCCCGGGCCGCGACTGAACCCGGCCGCCTCGCCGGGACCACCCGAACGTCCGCCGGCGCCGCCGGGACGCGGTCCCTGGGGATGGCGCGATCCGCCCGACCCGCCCGGGCCGCCGGGACGCCCCGGCGGGCGGTTGCCGCCGGACCGCGACCCCGGCTTCCTGCCGCCCGGCCGGTCAGGCACGCGACGCGCTCCCCGAAGGTGCGGCGTCGGCCGGATCGGCAGTCCCGGCATCGGCGTCGGGCTGGTCGGTTCCGGGGACGACCCTGCGCCAGCGCTGGCCGTCCCGCGTGTCCTCCACCACCACGCCCCGCGCCGCCAGCGCGTCACGCAGGCGGTCCGATCCCGCCCAGTCACGGCTCGCGCGCGCCGCCGCGCGCTCGTCGAGCATCGCCTGGAGCTCGGCGTCGAGCTCGTCGGGGGCCGTGTCGGGCAGGATGCCGAGCACTTCGTCGAGGTCGCGGAGCGCCGCCGTCGCGCGTCGGGCGTCGGCGGTCGACAGCGTGCGCGCGGCCAGCCTGCGGTTCAGGTCTCGAACGAGGTCGAAGACGACGGCGAGCGCAGCGGAGATCCCGAGGTCGTCGTCGAGCGCTGCCCCGAAGCCGCCGCGGGCCCCTTCGAGCACGGCCGGCAGCTCCGGGTCGTCGGGCCGCGCCTCCCGATAGGCACCCAGCGCTGCGACAAGCGCATCCAGCCGCTCGACGGCCGCGGTCGCAGCGGCGAGGGATTCGTCCGAGAAGCTCAGGCCCGTGCGGTAGTGCGCCGCGATGAGCGCGTAGCGGAGCGGCCGCGGACCGACCCCGCTCGCCAGGAGGTCCGTGACGCGGGCGATGTTCCCCTCGGACCTGGCCATCTTGCGGCCACCCATCTGGAGATGGGCGCAGTGGACCCACAGGCCGACGAAGGGCTTGCCCGTCGCCGCCTCCGACTGGGCGATCTCGTCCTCGTGGTGGGGGAAGACGAGGTCGACCCCGCCGGTGTGGATGTCGAACGTCTCGCCGAGGTAGCGCATGCTCATCGCCGAGCACTCGAGGTGCCACCCGGGCCTCCCGGCGCCGATCGACGACTCCCAGGCCGGCTCGCCCGGTCGGGCAGCCTTCCAGAGCACGAAGTCGCGCACGTCGTCCTTCGAGTACTCGTCGGCCGCGACACGCTCCCCCTGGCGCAGCTGGCCCGGATCGAGGCGCGCCAACCGGCCGTAGGCGGGCCACGACGCGATCCTGAAGAAGATCGAGCCATCCTCGGTGCCGTAGGCGTGCCCGCCGGCGAGGAGGCGCTCCACGAGGGCGACCATCTCCGGCACGTGGTCGGTGGCACGCGGCTGGACATCGGGCGGCGTCATCCGCAGGGTCGCGGCATCCTCGCGGAACTGGGCGATCCAGCGATCGGCGAGCTCGCCGATCGAGATCCCCTCGGCCGCCGCACCCTTGATGATCTTGTCGTCGACGTCCGTCAGGTTCATCGCCCAGGTGACGCGCAGGCCGCGCCAGCGGAGGAAGCGGACCAGGAGGTCGGCGAACAGGAAGCTCCGGAAGTTGCCGACATGGGCCGGCCCGTAGACGGTCGGGCCGCAGGAGTACATCCGGACCGATCCGGGACCTGCGGCTCGAGCGGCGTCAGGTCGCCGGTCAGGGTGTCGTGCAGGCGGATGGTCACGCACCATCCTCCGGGGTGAGCAGCGCGACCGAGCGCGCGGCGATCCCGCGCCCCGCCCCTTCCCACCCGGCCAGGTTGCCGGTCGAGGCCTTGATGTTGACGCGGTCGATGGGCAGGTCGAGCAGGCCGGAGATGGCGGCCGCCATCTCCGGGAGGCGCGCCGCGAGCCGGGGTCGCGCGCCGACGATGGTGAGGTCGACCGCGGCCGGCCGGAGCCCGGCTGCCCGCACGCGGGCAAGGCACGCCTCGACGAGGAGCGGGCTCGCGATGCCCGGCGGCGTCGCCGGGCCGGCCGGGAAGACCCGCCCGAGATCGCCGAGGCCGGCCGCACCGAGCATTGCGTCGCACAGGGCATGCAGGGCGACATCCCCGTCGGAATGGCCGTGCAGGCGGGGTGCGCCATCGATCGAGATCCCGCCGAGGGCGAGCGGCCCGCCGGGTCCGAACGGGTGCGTGTCGTCGCCGAACCCGATCCGGATGTCGTGGCGATCCGATCGCCGGTCGATCGCGGCCGGCACGCGCCCGCCGAGGACGGCCCGGCGCGCGGCGAGCGCCACCTCGACCCTCGCGAGATCGTCAGGCAGCGTCACCTTGAGGTTCGCAGGTTCGCCGGGGATCGCATGGACATCGATTCTACAGGCCTCGAGCAGAGCGGCCTCATCCGTGAACGTGACCGGCCCGTCGGGCGGGAATGTCGCGTAGGCCCGGGTGAGGAGGTCGCGCCGGATTCCCTGGGGCGTCTGGGCGGTCGCCAGGCCGGCCCGGTCGACGGTGCCCCCGACGGCGTCTCCGTCCAGGCGCTTGAGCGTCTCTGCGACCGGCAGGACGGGGATCGCCGCGCCGTGCGCCGCGACGGCGGCGACCACGCGCTCCACGAGCGCGGCGGACACCAGCGGTCGGGCACCGTCGTGGACGAGGATGGCAGCCCCGGGCGGCCCGTCGGCGAGGGCCGCGACGCCGGCCGCCACCGATTCCTGGCGCCGCGGTCCGCCGGCGACGACGGCCGTCACCGACGCCGGGAGCCAAGCCGCTCCGGCGAGCAGCCCGACCTTGGCCGCCGCCGTCACGAGGACGATGCGGCCGACCGACGGCGCGGCGGCGATGGCCTCGAGCGTCCAGGCGAGCAGCGGCCGTCCACCGACCGGGACGTCCACCTTGTCGACGCCGGCCATCCGGGTGCTGCCGCCTGCGGCGACCACCACGACGTCTGCCGCCGGGCGGGTGCTTGCGCCGCCACGGGCCGACGGGACACCACCGGCCCCGGCTCCGCCTGCCCCGGCTCCGCCCGCCACGGCTCCGCCCCCCACGCCGCCGCTCACTCGGGTCGCGGCTGGGCGAAGATCATTCGCCCGGCCACCGTCTGGAGCACGCGCGTGACGCTGACGTCGATCTCTCGATCCAGCAGCCGGGCGCCGCCCTCCACGACGATCATCGTGCCGTCGTCGAGGAAGGCGACGCCCTGACCCGCCTCCTTGCCCTCCTGGATCACGTGGACCCGCATCGCCTCGCCGGGCAGCACCGCGGGCTTCATCGCATTGGCCAGCGAGTTGACGTTCATGACCCGGAGGCCCTGGATCTCCGCGACGCGGTTGAGGTTGAAGTCGTTGGTCAGGATGAGCCCCGAGCGCGACCTCGCGAGCGCGACCAGCTTGGCATCGACCTCCTTGATCTCGGGGAACGCGTCGTCGACGATCGTGACCGGCGTCCGCTCGTCGCGCTGGAGCCGACCCAGGATCTCCAGGCCGCGGCGCCCACGGGCGCGGCGCAGGCCGTCGGCACTGTCGGCGATCCGCTGCAGCTCGTCGAGGACCACCTTGCTGACGACCAGCTCACCGACGATGAAGCCCGCCTCGCTGACGTCCGCGATCCGGCCGTCGATGATCGCGCTGGTGTCCACCACGATCTGCGGCCCGGGCGCGGCCTGCTCCTCGGCCGGCCTGGAGCGCCGGGTGAGGCCCACCGCGTCGGCCGCGACGAGCAGGTCGTGGCGCTTCGCGACCGTGAGGCCGGCCATCCCGAGCCCCATGAAGATCGAGATGCCGGGCGGGAGCCACGTCCCGGCGGGCGCGGGCAGCGCCGCGATCGGGAGCCCGAGCAGGAGCCCCATCAGCAGCCCGACGAGCAGGCCGGCGACGGCGGTCACGAACTCGGCCGTCGAGAGCGCCTGGACGCGCCGGACGAGCCAGCCGGCGGGAACGACCGTCAGGTAGGGCAGGAGGGCGAACCCGAGCACGAACCACGCGACGAGCCACCCGGCGATGAGCGCGCCCGGGTATGGCGCGTCCGTGAAGATCCGGGCCGTGCCGGCCACGAACGACAGGCCCACCAGGAGCCCGAGGGCAGCGCCGAGCAGCCGGATGTAGCGGATCACGGGCCGTGAGCCTAGCACCCGGCCCGGAGGGTCGTCAGCCCGGCACCCGCAGGGGCGTCAGCTCGACGCTCCGCGCGACATCACGTCGCCTCGGCCGGAATGGCGCTCGCGAGCGCCACGCCGAGCGCCTCGCGGACCGATCCGACGGCGACGACCGCCATCCCTGCGATCTCCGGCGCGCCGCTACGCGAGCGTGGCACGATCGCCCGCACGAAGCCCAGCCGGGCGGCTTCCCGGAGGCGACGCTCGAGCCCGCCGACCGGCCGCAGCTCGCCGAGCAGCCCGACCTCGCCGACCGCGAGCGTGCCGGGCGCGACCGGGAGGTCGCCGAACGTCGACGCGAGAGCGATCGCGATCGGCAGGTCGAGGCCGGGATCGTCGGCGGCGAGGCCACCGGCGAGATTGGCATAGACATCGTGGCTGCCGAGGCCGATCCCCGCCCGCCGCCCGAGGACGGCCACGAGGAGGGCCAGGCGCCCCGGATCGAGCCCGATCGCCGTCCGGCGGGGCGTCCCGAACGAGGTCGGGCTGACCAGAGCCTGGACCTCGACGAGGAGGGCCCGGCTCCCCTCGAGCGTCGCGCCGACGATGCTGCCGGGCGCGGGCGCGTCGTGCTCGCCCAGGAAGGCCCGGGCCGGGTCGGCGACCTCGCGCAGGCCGAGCTCGCCCATCTCGAGCACCCCGACCTCCTCGGTCGATCCGAAGCGGTTCTTGACCGCCCGCACGAGGCGCAGCGTGCCGCTCCGGTCACCCTCGAGGGCGAGGACGGCATCCACGAGGTGCTCGAGGGTCTTGGGCCCGGCGAGGCTGCCCTCCTTGGTCACGTGGCCGACGAGGACGACCGCGATTCCCTCCCCCTTCGCGAGCTCCATCAGCCGGAGCGCCGCCTCCCGGACCTGGCCGACGCTCCCGGCAGCCCCGTCGAGCTCCGCGACGGTGGCGGTCTGGATCGAGTCGACGACGACCGCGACGGGCCGATCCCGCCGGGCGATCTCGGTGATTCGCTCCACCTCGCTCTCCGCGAGGACGCGGATCCCCTCGCCCGCGGGGCCGGTCAGGAAGCCGAGGCGGGCGGCCCGCAGGCGGACCTGGGCGGCCAATTCCTCGCCCGTGGCGTAGAGGACGTGGCCGCTCCCCGTCGCCGCGCCGCCGACCGCGAGGCCGGCCGCCGCCTGCAGGAGGAGCGTGGACTTGCCGATCCCTGGCTCGCCGCCGACGAGCACCAGCGATCCCGGAACGAGGCCGCCACCGAGAACCCGGTCGAACTCGCCGATCCCGACCGGGAGCCGGGCGACGTCGGTGTCGGAGATCCCGGCGAGGGCGACGGCCTCGGGGAGCGCGGACCCGCCCGGCGCCGGGCGCCGCCGGCCGGCTGCCGGCACGTCACGGACGACCGTCTCGACCAGGGAGTTCCAGGCGCCGCACGTGCGGCACTGGCCCTCCCAGCGCAGGAACGCCTCCCCGCAGGTCTGGCAGACATAGCGGCTCTGGGGCCGCGCCACGGGTTCCCCGGCGACCGGCGGTCAGCCGGCTTCGACGGCTGCGGGCTGCGGCTCGTCCGCGGCGTGGATCTCGAGGCCCGCCTCCTCGCCCTTGTCGACGACGATCAGCGTCCCCGGCTGGTAGCGGCCGAGGAGGAGGTGCTCGGCGAGCACGTCCTCGATCATGTTCTGGATGACCCGCCGCAGCGGCCGCGCGCCATAGGCCACGTCGTATCCCATCTTGATGATGTGATCCTTGGCAGCCTGGGTGACCTCGAGCGACATCTGCTGGGCCTTGAGCTGATCCCGCACGCGGGCCAGCATCAGGTCGACGATCTGGCGGATCTCGTCCTGGGTCAGGGTCCTGAACACGATCGTGGCGTCGATGCGGTTGAGGAACTCCGGCCGGAACGAGTTCTTGAGCTCGACCTGGACCTTGTCCCGCATGTTCTCGTAGGACGCCAGGGCCCGCGCCTCCTCGGTCTCGCCCGTCACCCGGAATCCGAGCGACGAGTTGGTCTGGAGCTGCCGCGCGCCGAGGTTGCTGGTCATGATGATGATCGTGTTGCGGAAGTCGACCCGGCGGCCCTTCGCATCGGTGAGGTGGCCGTCCTCCAGGATCTGGAGGAGGATGTTGAACACCTCCGGGTGCGCCTTCTCGATCTCGTCGAGGAGCACGACGGCGTAGCTCTTGCGGCGGACCGCCTCGGTGAGCTGGCCGCCCTCGTCGAACCCGACGTAGCCTGGCGGCGCGCCCACGAGCCGGCTCACGTTGTGGCGCTCCATGAACTCGCTCATGTCGATCTTGATGAGCGCGTCCTCGGAGCCGAACATGAACTCGGCGAGGGCCTTCGCGAGCTCGGTCTTTCCGACCCCGGTGGGGCCCAGGAAGATGAACGAGCCGATCGGGCGCTTCGGATCCTTGAGCCCGGCGCGGGCCCGGCGGACCGCCTTCGAGATCATCTCGATGGCTTCCTGCTGGCCGATGACCCGGTTGTGGATCTCCTCCTCCATGTGGAGCAGGCGGGCCGATTCCTCCTCGGCGATCCGCGTCACGGGGATCCCGGTCCACATCGCGACGACGTGGGCGATCTCCTCCTCGTCGACCGTCGGCTGGTCGCCCGCAACCTTCGCCTGCCACTCGCCGCGCAGGGTCTCGACCTTCTCGCGGGCCGAGGTCTCCGCGTCGCGCAGGTGCGTCGCGTCGTCGTACTCCTGGGTGTTGATGGCCGCGTCCTTGTCACGGACGATCCGCTCGAGCTCCTTCTGGGCCTCCCGGAGATCCGGCGGCGCCGAGGCGTAGCGGAGGCGGACGCGGCTGGCCGCCTCGTCGATCAGGTCGATCGCCTTGTCGGGCAGGTGGCGGTCCGTGATGTAGCGGATCGACAGGTCGGCGGCAGCGCGCACGGCGGAATCGTTGATCGTGACCTTGTGGTGCTGCTCGTAGCGCTCGCGGATCCCGAACAGGATCTCGATCGTCTGCTCGAGCGTCGGCTCCTGGACCATGACCGGCTGGAACCGCCGCTCGAGGGCGGCGTCGCGCTCGATGTACTTGCGGTACTCGTCGAGCGTCGTCGCGCCGATGCACTGGAGCTCGCCACGGGCCAGCGGGGGCTTGAGGATGTTCGCCGCGTCGATCGCGCCCTCGGCCGCACCCGCCCCGACGAGGGTGTGGAGCTCGTCGATGAACAGGATGGCGTCGTTGGTGTTGCGAAGCTCCTCGATGATCTTCTTGAGGCGCTCCTCGAACTCGCCGCGGTACTTCGTGCCCGCGACCAGCGACCCGATGTCGAGGGTCAGCACCCGCTTCCCGAGCAGGGTGTCCGGGACGTCGTTCGCGACGATGCGATGGGCCAGCCCCTCGGCGATGGCGGTCTTGCCGACGCCCGGCTCGCCGATCAGCGCCGGGTTGTTCTTCGTCTTGCGCCCGAGGATCTGGATGACCCGCTCGATCTCCTTCTCGCGCCCGATCACGGGATCGAGCTTGCCGGCCCGGGCGGCGTCGGTCAGGTTGATGCCGAGCTGATCGACGGTCGGCGTCTTGGAGGTTCGCTTGGCCTCGGGCGCGGGGCCGGCCGTGGTGCTCTGGGAGAGGACCCGGATCACCTCGTGGCGGACCTTGTCGAGGCCGACCCCGAGGGACTCGAGGACGCCCGCGGCGATCCCCTCGCCCTCGCGGACAAGGCCCAGGAGCAGGTGCTCGGTGCCGATGTAGTTGTGGCCGAGCCGGCGTGCCTCGTCGATCGCGAGCTCGATCACCCGCTTTGCACGCGGCGTCAGGCCGACCTCGCCGACGACGGGCCGGTCGCCCCGGCCGATGATGAACTCGACCGCGGTCCGCACCTTGGCGAGCTCGACGTTCATGTTCTCGAGGACGCGCGCGGCCACGCCTTCGCCCTCGCGGACGAGGCCGAGGAGCAGGTGCTCCGTGCCGATGTAGTTGTGATTGAACCGCTGCGCCTCGTCCTGGGCGAGAGTCAGGACCTTGCGCGCGCGATCCGTGAACTTGTCAAATCGGTCCATCGAGATCGAAACGTCCGTTCCGGCGGCTCTGCCGCCCTTCTGGTCATGCTAGCACGACCCCCCTGCCGACACCCGGGGCCGTACCGGTCCGGCCAGCCCGGCAATCGGCCTTCCCTGTGGGGGGTGGAGTATGGGCGCTCGGCTTCCACCTGTCATGGGGCCGGTCCCGTCGTCCCGAGGGTGATTTGTCTGAGCGCCCCGAGTGGATCACCCGGCCATGGCCGCCTGCCCCCGCGGTGCGGGGGTCGGCGACACCCCGCGGCCCGCCCGCGGGTGGGGCTGGATTCGGCGACGCCCCGCCGGTCGGCCGGCGGGGCGTCGCTCCAGGTCGCGGGGGAAGACGCTACGGCTGCGGCTCGTCCTCGGCGGGTGGCGCCTCGCGGTCGGCCTCGGCGGGTGGCGCCTCGCCGTCGGCCTCGGCGGGTGGCGCCTCGCGGTCGGCCTCGGCGGGTGGCGCCTCGCGGTCGGCCTCCGCCTGCTCGAGCTGCTGCCTGACCTGGGCGAACGCCGCGGCCAGCGTGTTGTCGATGCCGCCCTCCGGCTCCTGGACGGCGTCCGAGAGGGAGTAGCCCCGCTCCTCGCGCGGGCGGCGCGGGCGCGGCTCGGCGGGCGCCGGGCGGGCCGGCGGCTCCTCGGCCTGCTTGAGGCTGAGCCCCAGGCGATGGCGCTCGGAGTCGAGGCTGATGATCTTGAGCTTGAGGACCTGACCCTCGCGGACGACATCGCCTGGATGGGCAACGCGCTGGTGGGACAGCTCGCTGATGTGGATGAGGCCTTCGAGGCCGTCGCGTACGCGCACGAAAGCGCCGAAGTTGACGAGCTTGGTGACCGTGCCCTCGATGATGTCACCGACCCGGAAGTCCGCGACGGTCGAGTGCCAGGGGTCGGGCTGGAGGCGGCGGATCGAGAGGCTGATCCGGCCGCGCTCGTGGTTGATGTCGATGACCTCGGCCTCGACCTCGTCACCGACCTTGTAGCCGGATTCGGGGTTGTTGACCTTGTTCCACGAGAGCTCGCTCTTGTGGACGAGGCCATCGATGCCGCCCAGGTCGATGAAGACGCCGAACGGCGCGATCGAGCGGACGTTGCCCTTGACCTTCTGGCCGACCTGGAGGCTGCTGAAGAGCTCGTCGCGCTTCTCGCGCCGCTCCTCGTAGAGCGCAACCTTCTCCGAGAGGATGAGACGGTTCGCCTTCCGATTGACCTCGAGGATCTTGAGCCGGAGGCGGCGGCCGACGTACGGCTGCAGCTTCTCCGCGATCTCCTGGGCCGCGTCACGCGGCTGCTCGTTCTGGGGCCGGCGCGGGAAGTCGACGATCTGGGAGATCGGGACGAAGCCCCGGATCCCGCAGTCGACGATCAGTCCGCCCTTGTTGTGGTCGATGACGGGCGCCTCGATGATGAGGCCGGCCTCGAACTGCTCCTGCATCGAGCGCCACTTGCGCTCGAGGCCGGCGCGCCGGAGCGACAGGACCACGTGCCCTTCGGGCGATTCGGGCTGCAGCACGTAGACCAGCACCACGTCGCCGATGGCAAGCTGGGGTGCCGACTCCGCGTTCCGGCCGTACAGCTCGCGGTTGGAGACGACGCCTTCGCTCTTCGCGCCGATGTCGACGAGGATCTCGTCCTTGTCGATCCGGACGACCGTGCCTTCGACCACGTCGCCGTGCTTGAAGCTCTTGATGTCGCTGTCCTGCTCGGCGAGCAGCTCGGCCATCGTGGATGGCTCGGGCCGGACGGCGGTGGCCGCAGCGGGAACCTCGACCGGCTCCTCTTCCGAGGCGGCGGGCGCGGCGGCGAGCTCGTCGGCCGCAATCGCCTCCGTGATCGCGGCTGGCTCGGCGGCGGGGGACTCCGCGACGAGCTCGGGAGCCGACGCAACCTCGGCCACGGCGACCGGCTCGGCCGGCGCCTCCTCGGCGACCGCTTCGGGCTCCGGCGCCTCCTCGGCGACCGCTTCGGGCTCCGGCGCCTCCTCGGCGACCGCTTCGGGCTCCGGCGCCTCCTCGGCGACCGCTTCGGGCTCCGGCGCCTCCTCGGCGACCGCTTCGGGCTCCGGCGCCTCCTCGGCGACCGCTTCGGGCTCCGGCGCCTCCTCGGCGACCGGCCGACCTCGGCGACCGCTTCGGGCTCCGGCGCCTCCTCGGCGACCGCCTCGGCGACCGCTTCAGGCTCCGGCGCCTCCTCGGCGACCGGCTCGGCGACCGCTTCAGGCTCCGGCGCCTCCTGGGCGACCGGCTCCGGGGCGGGCGCCTCTTCCGGCTCCGTGACAGCTGCCTCGGCATCCGCGATTGGCGCTGCCTCGGCCGCCGACACCTCGGCGGTCGCCTCCGCCACGACTGGCTCGTCGTGCTGTTCGGCGGCCACGTCGGCGACCGCGATCGCCGGTGCTGCGGCGGAGTTGGCCTCGGAGGCGAGCGCCTCCTCGGTCTCCGGCGTGGTCCCTGCCTGCTGCTCTTCGGTCAAGGGTTGGTCCTACCTTTGTCTTGGATTTCGCCCGAAACAGAAACGACGGCCGAGCCTCGCTCGAGCCGTCGTCGTGATTCGGGTCCGTGCGCGTGCGGCGGTCCACTCCTCCGTTGGCGTCGGTCGGGTGAAGATCTTCGGCTGTACGCCCCGCTGGGCCGCGCGAGTCTAGCACACGGGTCACACCGGTACAATGCGCGCCGTGCCCGAGCTGCCCGACCTGACGATCCTTGCCGAGGCGTTCGGTCCCGCGCTGGCGGGACGACCCGTCATCGCCGCGCGGGCCCCCGACCCGCTCGTGCTCCGCGCGACGCCGGACCAGCTCGCCGGCCTCGTCGGCGAGGTCCTGCGGGAGGTCCGCCGGCGGGGCAAGTTCCTGGGCTTCGTCTTCGGCGGGCGCGTGCTCTGGGCGGCTCCGATGCTGACGGGCCGACTCGGCATGGTGGCCCCCAAGGCAGCGAAGCCGAAAGGCGCCGTGGTCCTGCGCTTCGGCCCGCGGGCCGCGGGCACGATCGTCGCGTCGCCCGCCCCGTGGGTCGCCGACGCCGGATGGCTCCCTGCCGACGAAGCCGAGGTCGAGATCCGCTACCTCGACCCGACGCGGATGGGCAAGCTCTACCTCGTCGAAGCGGACGTCGAGGCCCGGGTTCCAGGGATGGACCCTGGCGAGCTCGGGCCGGATGCCGACGATCCGAGCCTGACGCTCGATGTCTGGCGGGCCCGCATCCGGCGGCATCCGGGCGAGCTCAAGCCACTGCTCCGGAACCAGGCTTTCGTGGCGGGCATCGGCAATGCCTACAGTGACGAGATCCTCTGGGCGGCCCGGCTGCTGCCCTTCCGGCGTCGCTCGAGCCTCGCGATCGAGGAGGTCGACACGCTCTACGAGGCAACGCGAATGACGCTCGTGGACGCGATCGAGGTTCTCCGGGAGCGGGTCGCCCCGACGTTCGAGAAGCAGGTTCGCGACCACCTGAAGGTCCACCTGCGCGGCGGGCAGGCGTGCCAGCGGTGCGGCGCCTCGATCAGCCAGGTGGGCGGCCGCGAGGCGACCTCGTACTGCCGGACCTGCCAGCGCTGACGAGCCAGCCGGTCGACCGCGAACCCGCTCGTGCGGACCGTGCGAGAGGTCGTTCCGATGCTGCGGCGTCGCTGCCGCCAACCGGCGTTTTGGCTCGCGCGCGCGGGCGCGCGCGGGCGCGGGCTGACTCGCGGCGAGCGGGGCGACGACGCGCGGGCGTGACGTGCGGCGAGGCACCGGCGCCACCGGCCGGATGCCTGGCGCAGCCGGAGCCGGCCCTCACGGCAGGCGGAGGACCTGCCCCACCCGAATGCGCGTCGGGTCCGTGATGTTGTTGAGCCGCTCGAGCACGGCAACGGTCGTGCCGGACTTCCGGGCGATCACGTAGAGCGTGTCGCCCTTCTGGACGATGTACGTATGCGCCGCTGGCGACCTGGACGGCGCGGGCCGTCGAAGCGGACGGTCGCGGCGAGGCTCGAGCCGGCGTTGGCCTGGGCGTGGGAGTGGGTGTCGACGGCGCCGGCGTGCGGGTCGTCGCGGCACCCGTCGAGGTTGCGTGCGTCGGAGGAATCGAGCCGATGGACGCGCCCGCGCTCCCGGCCGCGCCGGTCGGCTGGGCCGCGGGGTTCGGTGCGAGGGGTCCGCGCGCGAGCAGGAATGCCAGTCCTGCCCCGGCGACAAGGAGCGCGATGAGCAGGCCGCGGGCGAGCCGAGCGCCGCCCCGTGCCGCATCGCGGATGACGGGAGCAGCCGCCGCCACGCCCGCCGCCACGCCGTGCTCGACGAGGACCGGCGCCGTGGCGACATGCCGCCGGGAGGCCTGATCTGCGAGCGGGACGTTGATCGGGCATGTCCGGTGGGCCGGGGTCAGGCAGTAGGCCTTCTGGTGGCTGGTGGCGAGCCGCGCGTCGCGCGCGAGGAGCGCGCAGCGATGGTCGCGGGAAGCGTGCTGGACGCGCCACGGTCCCTCGAGGGAGCGCAGGTGCGGGCAGACATCGGGCGATCGGGCGCGACCGTATCCCTGCGGTGCGGGCACCTCCGCGGAGGCTGCGGGATCGCGACCGGCCATGGGGCGAGTCTACCGCGATCGAGGAGCCCCGTTCACGGTCGGTGAGCCGGTGGGCCCGACCGTGAACTCCCGGTCGAGCCGCGCATCGGGCGCGGCCACGAGGCGCTCACGGGGCGACCGCGGTGCGGGTGGCCCCGGAGTCTCGAGGACGTGGACGAGGAAGCGGGCGCATCGGTCGCCAGGCCCGGAAACGCAGAAATCCTGGCGACGACCTATTTTCCCGAAAGGCTGCCCTCTCAGTATCTTCGGCGCTGGAGAGCTTGACTTCCGTGTTCGGGATGGGAACGGGTATGGCCTCTCCGCCAGTGTCACCAGGATCTCATGCGTGTGGTTCGCGTCTCGGCAGCGGCTCACCGCCTCGCGGGCGGGGCGCCGATCGGGTCTTCAATCTCCGGTCAACACGGCGTCGCAATCTGACGCGGGTGCATTCCGTCCACGGTGCTGACCCCTGGTCAGTCGTGGAAGAGGTCAAGCCCTCGACCATTAGTACGGCTTAGCTTCACCGGTCGCCCGGCTTCCACGTGCCGCCTATCAAGCAGGTAGTCTCCCTGCGGTCTTACCCGGTTAACCCGGTGGGGAACCTCATCTCGAGGCGAGCTTCGCACTTAGATGCTTTCAGCGCTTATCCCAACCGAACATAGCTACCCAGCAGTGCCCCTGGCGGGACAACTGGCACACCAGCGGTTCGTCCACTCCGGTCCTCTCGTACTAGGAGCAGCTCCTCTCAAGTTCCCTACGCCCACGACGGATAGAGACCGAACTGTCTCACGACGTTCTGAACCCAGCTCGCGTGCGGCTTTAATCGGCGAACAGCCGAACCCTTGGGACGTACTTCCGCCCCAGGATGCCACGGGCCGACATCGAGGTGCCAAACGGTGCCGTCGATGTGAACTCTTGGGCACCATCAGCCTGTTATCCCCGGGGTAGCTTTTATCCGTTGAGTGATACCCCTTCCACTCGGAGGTACCAGATCACTAAGCCCGACTTTCGTCTCTGCTCGACTTGTAGGTCTCGCAGTCAAGCTCCCTTATGCCTTTGCACTCTACGCCTGGTTTCCATTCAGGCTGAGGGAACCTTTGGGCGCCTCCGTTACACTTTAGGAGGCGACCGCCCCAGTCAAACTGCCCGCCTGACACTGTCCCGCGCCCGGATTACGGGACGCGGTTAGAACCGAAATCCAACAAGGGTGGTATTTCAACGTCGGCTCCACCGAGGCTAGCGCCCCAGCTTCACAGCCTCCCACCTATCCTACACAAGCTGAACCCCAATCCAATGTCAGGGTGCAGTAAAGCTCCACGGGGTCTTTTTGTCCTGTCGCGGGTAACGAGCATCTTCACTCGTACTTCAATTTCGCCGGATCCCTCGTTGAGACAGCGCCCAGATCGTTACGCCATTCGTGCGGGTCGGAACTTACCCGACAAGGAATTTCGCTACCTTAGGACTGTTATAGTTACAGCCGCCGTTTACCGGGGCTTCGATTCAGAGCTTGCACCCCTCCTCTTAACCTTCCGGCACTGGGCAGGCGTCAGCCCCTATACGTCAGCTTTCGCTTTAGCAGAGACCTGTGTTTTTGCTAAACAGTCGCCTGGGCCATTTCACTGCGGCTCCGACAAGCGGAGCGCCCCTTCTCCCGAAGTTACGGGGCAATTTTGCCGAGTTCCTTAACGAGGGTTCTCCCGATCGCCTTGGTATTCTCTACCCGCCTACCTGTGTCGGATTGCGGTACGGACACCTTTGATCTCGCTAGACACTTTTCTCGCCAGCTCGGCTCACTCGAATTGCGGAATACACCGCTTACCATCGCTGCTCGGGGTTGATGAGGTGACGGATTTGCCTGTCTCCTCCCCCTACCGGCTTGGACGCCAATCCAATAAGGCGCTCGAGCTACCGTGCCGTGTCATGCCCTTGCTCTCACCGGGCTCGACTGGCGGCTTCGACCAGCAGTGCTGGTCAACCACCGTTCGCCTCCTCCGGGCGGCACCTTGCGGTGCAAACGATCTCTGGTGGTTCCGGAATATCAACCGGATGTCCATCGCCTACGACGTTCGTCCTCGGCTTAGGCCCGACTAACCCTGAGCGGACAAGCCTTCCTCAGGAAACCTTAGGCTTACGGCGTGTGGGATTCTCACCCACATCTCGCTACTCATGCCGACATTCGCACTTCCGTACGCTCCAGCCGTCCTCACGGTCGACCTTCACAGCAGAACGGAACGCTCCCCTACCACCGGTCGTTCGGCGTACCGAACGACCGATCCGTAGCTTCGGTACCAGGCTTGAGCCCCGTTATATTTTCGGCGCGGAATCACTTGACCAGTGAGCTGTTACGCACTCTTTCAATGATGGCTGCTTCTGAGCCAACATCCTGGTTGTCAGTGCGATTCCACATCCTTTGCCACTTAGCCTGGATTTGGGGACCTTAGCTGACGGTCCGGACTGTTTTCCTTTAGACCACGAAGCTTAGCCCTCGCAGTCTCACTCCCGGGCTGTATAAATCGCGGGATTCGAAGTTTGGTTGGGGTTGGTAAGCGGGAAGCCCCCTAGCCCATCCAGCGCTCTACCCCCGCGATTGACCACCCGAGGCTGCCCCTAAAGGCATTTCGGGGAGAACCAGCTATCTCCGAGTTCGATTGGCATTTCACCTCTATCCACAGGTCATCCCCTAGCTTTTCAACGCTAGTGAGTTCGGTCCTCCACGGAATGTTACTTCCGCTTCAACCTGCCCATGGATAGGTCACTCGGTTTCGGGTCTACTGCACGCGACTCAACGCCCTATTCAGACTCGCTTTCGCTCCGGCTCCGTCCTTCTC
>CAWEJO010000005.1:0-162968 GCA_963809375.1 uncultured Chloroflexia bacterium | reverse complement strand
ACCGGGCCCCGCAGCGCCGGCGCAGGCGGGCGCCGGGGGACGCCGACCCGGGCGGCGGCGAGCGCGACCCACGCGGCCGGGGCAGCGGCGAGCGCGGCCCGGGGTAACGGCAACCGGGGCGGCGACGCCGGGGCGTTCCCCTCCCCGCGCGACTGATCAGGCCATGTGGCAGCGACAGTGGGGGCAGCGGGTCTCGCCGCGGCTCACGTCGAGCCCGCAGCAGCCGCACGTCCGCTGCGCGTTCATCTGGGCGAGGCCTGCCAGCACGCCGATGATCGCGAACCCGATGAGGAGTCCAGCGCTGCGCATTCTGCTCGAGCATCGGCTGCCTGACCTGGGGCGCTACGGTTGACGAGCGCACCATAGCCGACCCGCCCGAAGCCGGCTCCCGGCGCTACGGCCCGCGTGCCGGCGGAGGCGGTGGCGGGGCGCAGGCCACTTGGCTCCCACCCGAGCAACGGCGTCGACCGGGATCGCGAGGTTCCGGCGCCGCTTCCTTGAGGTTCGGGTGCTACGTCCGGACGAAGAGGTAGCCGAGCAAGGCCAGCACGACGACCACACCCAGCATGACGACGATGTACCGACGGGGAACTCGCGAAGCGTCATGTCCGACTCCTGGCTGTCTGCGGGCGGTCGCCGAGCCGGGCAGGCGTGAGCGACACCGACCACGCATCGGCGCATCGCGGCGCCACCGGACACCGGGACTGCGAGGCGAGGACGACCGCGACCGCGGCCGCGGCGCGGACGCCGCGGAGCCCGGGCCATCTCCATCTCAGCCGTTTGTGCATCGTCACCGGTCCTTCCAATAGCCGGGCCGCCAGCTTCGCCCGGACCATCGTCCGTCCGCAACTGCCGGTCAACGGCCGTCGGCACTGCCTGCCGCGGCGATGCGGGCCGGGTGTCGCCCACTGCTCGAGGGTGCTGCGCGGCAGACGCCTCGATCGAGCGGGCGTCCGTCTTCCCTGCTGTGGTTCGACTCGCCCGCTGAGCGGCGAACGGCCCCGGTCGCCAGATGGCACTCCCTTCCCGGCTCGCGACCCGAAGCGTCCCGCCGCGTCCAGCCGGCACGGCCGGCGACGAATGGCGACCGGGCCCTGACTTGTGGTGCATGGTCTCGCTCTGCCGGAGGCCCATACATTCCTGATGGCTCGGTCTCGTGGGTAGTGGTTGGCTAACGCACACCGCGCTGCCAGCGGCCTCAGGAGGCGACCGGCTCAGATGAACAGCAACCGGAACACCGGACGGGCCATCGCTCTCGCTGCGGTCGTGGCCCTCGGCACCTTCGGCTCTACTGCCCTCCTCGCGCCGTCACCGGCCTCTGCACTGACCTGCAGCGCGGGCTTCCTTGCCGGTGATGTTGCTCCGGCCGACGCCAGAGTTGTGGTGGGCTGCGGCGATTATCACGTCGATACAGTGACCATCAGACTCGACGGCCCCGGCACCCACGTCAGAACCTGGCACGATCGGTCATCGGACGTGACTGCGACGTTCAGCAGTCTTGCCGCCGGGACCTACACAGCGTTTGTCGTGCTCGAGTACACGTACGACAGTGGCGACAAGGACGTCACCAGCTTCTCGGCCGGCTCGCAGACGGTCAAGGCTGCCACGCCCAAGCCGACCCCCAAGCCCACCCCCAAGCCGACCCCCAAGCCCACCCCCAGGCCGACTGCGACGCCGACCCCGCGCACGACCCCTGGGCCGACCGCGACGCCGCCCCACAAGCCCACGCCGAAGCCGACACCCAGGCCGACCCCGCGGGCGACCCCCAGGCCGACCCCGCGCCCGACCCCCGAGCCCACGGCGACGTCGACCGCTACGCCCACACCCAAGCCGTCCGCGAACCCGACGCCCACGATCCGTCCGGCTGCGACGCCGGCAAGCACGGCTGGAGCGGGCGGACGTGCCGCGGCAACCCCGACGTCCCCGACCCCGAGTCCGAGCCCGACCCCGGCTGTCACCATCGCCCCGACACCGACGAGCGCGGTGGCCAGATCGATGCCGACGAGCGACCCGACGTTGCCGCCTGATGAGGCGCCGGCGAGCGAGCCGGTCGCTGCCGAGGCTGGCCTGTCTGGCGGTCGCGCCCTGGGCCTGGTCGGTGCCCTCGCTGCTGGGGCGTTCATCTTGCTTCTGGTCGTGCGCCGACGCCGCGATCCGCGCGGCTCGTAGCCGACAGTCCCTCACGGTCAGGTGTCGGACAGGCGGTGACCACGTGCAGGCATTGCCTTCATCGAGGGTGATCTCTCGCGGGGTGGGATGGGATCACGTCCCGGACGCGGGGCCGAAGGCCTCCGCGTTGGCCGACAGACGTTCGATCTTCCGGACGTGGCAGTCGCAACGCGCGGTCCAGGCGCGGCGAGCGATGCCGCGAATGGCGGCGCGATGGTCGTCCGGACGGTCGTGTCGCGGGTGCTCGGCCATTCGGACTTCGGCACGACCGCGGACGTGCACGCGCAGGCATGGAACGGCGCTCACGCGGGGCGCCGCTGGCACGGGCCAAAGCCCGGTCGGGGTATGCGTAGGGGTACGGTGCCCGCAAAGAAGCCCCCGGAGTTCGCTCCGGGGGCCAATTCGTGCGAGAAGGTGGTCGGGGTGCCGCGATTCGAACGCGGGACCTCCTGAACCCCATTCAGGTGCGCTACCAAGCTGCGCCACACCCCGACCGCGCAAGGATAGCAGAGCGCGGAAGCGGAACACGGCGAGCGGGACGCCGATGAGGAAGCCCGACCCCGGCAACAAATGCCGGACGCCTCGCGGGCCGCGCGGCGACGATGAACTGCGCCCGGCCGCGGCCGCCGCTCGCGACCTGATCACTCGTCGGCGTGGCTGGCACGAGCGCACGTCCGGCGGCGCCCGCAATTCGCAACCTGATCACCTGTCGGTGTGGCTGACGCGAACGCAGGTCCGGCGGCGTCTCGCCGGTCGCGATCTGATCATCTGTCGGTGTGACCGGCACTAATGCACGTCCGGCGATGCCGATCCGGCCCGCACTTGGCCCTGGCCCGGTTCGCTGAGCGTGGCCGCATGCGGGCCGGGCGAGCCGCGAGCGCTCTGGTTGACGTCGACCTGCGATAACGCCACCACAGCCGACATCTGCGCAGGTCGTCGCCCGGCCGACCTCGCGGGACCCCAATGTGTGCGCCGCCTCCCCTGCCGCCACGCCGCGACCGTCAGAGCCAGCCGCGGTGGCGGAACCAGAGCAGCATGCCACCCGCGACGAGCACGCAGACGACCCAGAAGGCCGGGTAGGTCATGCGGCCAGGCGTTCTCCGGGATCGGCATGTTCATGCCGTAGACGCCGGCGAGGAACGTCAGCGGGATGAAGATCGTGCCGATGACCGTGAGCACCTTCATGACCTCGTTCGTGCGGTTCGACACCACCGAGACGTACGTCTCCGCGAGCCCGCTCGCGATCTCGCGGTAGGTCTCGACCAGGTCGATGATCTGCACGCAGTGGTCGTGGACGTCGCGCAGGTACGTCTGGGCCGTCTCCGAGAGGCACTCGTGGCGGTCGCGCTGGAGCTGCGCAGATCGAGCTCGCGGAGTGGCCACGCCGCGCGCCGCACCAGCAGCAGCTCGCGCTTGACCGGTGGATCCGCTGGAGCGTGTCGTGCGACGGGCGGCCGAGGAGCGCCTCCTCGAGTCCTCCAGGCGCTCCGAGTACCGTTCGAGGACGGGGAAGAAGTGGTCGACGATGCCGTCGAGCAGGACGTAGAGGAGGAAGCTGACGTCGTTCTGACGAAGGCGCGAGCCTGGGGTGCGGATCCGCTGGCGGACCGGCTCGAGGTCGCCCCGTGCTGTCGTGGAACGTCAGCAGCGTCGTCCGGCCGAGGAAGAGGCTGACCTGGTCGCTCCGGAGCCGGCCTCGTGCTCCTCGATCGCCCGGGCGACCACGAACAGGCGTCCCGGCTGGTCCGCCGAGCCCGGGTAGTCCTCCGCCTTGGGCGTCTGGACCCGGTGCAGCACGTCCTCGACCGCGAGCGGGTGGAGCTGGTACTTCTCGGCGAACGCGCGCACCACCTCCAGCTGGCCGAGGCCCGTCGATGTTGATCCAGCGGACCCGCGACCAGCGGGCCGATGGCGGGCCAGGAAGTCGACGATGTCACCGACCTCCTCGACCTCGACACTGCTCGGGCGAGTAGTCGACGCAGGTCACGACGACCGGCTCGGTGCCGCTGCCGCGCGGCACGAGAGCTCGTCGGCTCTCGATCCCGGCCGCCGTGCCCGGCGCCGGCATCGCCAGCCGGGGCATCTCGGAGGCCGCCACGGGTACGTCGACGCGACCGGCGCCCACGATCCGCCGGAGGCGGCCCGGGACGCGGCCCCGCGAGTCGGTTGCCGCTCAGGCGACGGCATGTTCATCAGGGCGGCTGGGCTCGCTCAAAGGGGGTTGGCAACCGGGGACCGGACACGTCTCGCCGAACCGCTTCGACCGGCCGAGCGAGGCCGGTCCCCTCACGCAGAGTGTTACACCACGGAGAGGCCGTTGCCCATCGGACGTCTCACCGGGGCCCCAGCCGTGACGGCGTGTCGGGCGCCATCAGTCGCTCGCCCGGGCGGGCCCACCGGTCAGATCCGCAAGCGCAGTCGGGTCGAGGATCACGATCTCGTCGCGCGAAACGTCGATCAACCCTTCCTCGGCGAGCTGATGGAGGTTGCGCGTCACGACCTCGCGCACGGACCCGATTGCGTCGGCAAGGTCCTGCTGACCGGCGCGCACGACGAGGTCGCGACCGATGCCGGCAGTCGCGAGCAGGAGCAGCTGGTGGGCAAGACGTTGGCGAACCGAGCGGAAGGCCTGCTCGGAGATGTCGTCGAGCAACCGGTACAGCTGTCGCGTCAGCTCCTCTGCGCACACGCGCGCGACGCGCAGGGTCCGTGGCCAGCAGGGCGCGCAGGGCGTCGATGCGGAGGGCGACGACCAGCGCGCTCGTCATCGCCTGGATGCTCCATGGCGCCGGGCCCGCCGATGACGAGCGCGAGCCCGGCCACGTCGCCGCTCCGCGCATAGCGGACGGTCACCTGGCGTCCGTCCGCCGACGAGAGAAAGATCCGCAGCAGGCCCTTGACGACGACGAGGAGCCGCGGCCGCTCGTCGTCACGGTAGATCAACGCCCCCGCCGGGACGTTGATCCGGATCGAGTCGGCGAGGAGTTGCTCGGCAGCAGCCCGCGGAAGCGCGAGGAGGAAGCCGGCCCCGAGTCCTTCGAGGGCCAGCTCGTCGAGCGCATTCGCTGGTCGGGTCATCTGCGGCGGCCGCGGAGGCGGCATCCTGCGAGTTCCGTGTTCACCGTACGCCGTCGGGCGCTGGCGACCAAGTGCCGGATGGGGCGAATGATCGCGGCGGGCGTGACTCCGGTCACCTTCGCGACGCACGTCGATCACTGACGTGGAGCGTGGGGCTCCCGCATGCTGTGACGTGGTCGGAGCCTGCGGCTTCGCCGCGGACCGACAGCAGAAGAGCCAGGGTCGAACATGGTCGTAGC
Source organism: uncultured Chloroflexia bacterium (assembly GCA_963809375.1). Classification (GTDB taxonomy): domain Bacteria; phylum Chloroflexota; class Limnocylindria; order Limnocylindrales; family CSP1-4; genus CTSoil-043. The sequence continues at coordinate 157,482 of CAWEJO010000005.1, read as the reverse complement.
GCAGAACGAGATCGTCTCGGCCAAGCGGGTCGAGTACCGGATCGAGCGGTTGGCGATCCAGGCGCACCCGGAGGCACACCTCGCGGAGCTGCTCGATCGGCTCAACGAGATGGGCAAAGCTGGGCTGGCGGGTCGTCAGCGTCGACCTGACCCACCACCCGTCGTACTCGCCGGCGGCGCAGCCGGCGATCCCGTTGCCGGTGCTCCTGGAGAAGGGAACCGCGACGGCTCGCCCGGCCTGGAGTACCGGATCGAACGCATGCCATTCCAGGAGCATCCGGAGACCCACCTATCCGAGCTGCTCGAGCGGCTCAATGAACTCGGCAAGCAGGGCTGGTGCGTGGTCAGCGTCGACCTGACGCATCACCCGTCGTACTCGCCGGCAGCCCAGCCGGCGCATCCCGTTGCCGGTGCTGCTGGAGCGCGAGCGCTGACGCGCTCGCCCTGGCCGCGACCGAACGAGGCTCGGCGCCAGTCGGGCCTCGTGTCCACCCGCGTCAGCCCGGCGGCGCGCCCTCGGTCGGGCTCGCGCCCGGGCGTTCGCGGCCGGCCGCGTGCGCCGCGCGCGCTCGGTGCCCCGGTTGCGGAAGACGGCTTGATCGGCGTGCCGTGGAAGCCCAGCACGTCGCGGATCCGGTTCTCGAGGTAGCGCCGGTACGAGAAGTGGATCGCTCCGCGTCGTTGGCGAAGAAGATGAAGGTCGGCGGCTCGATCCCCGCCTGCGTCGCGTAGTAGAGCCGCGGACGCCTGTTCTTGACCGTCGGCGGCGACCTGGCGCGCGACCGCCTCGGTGAGCAGCCGGTTCAGCTCGCCGGTGCCGATCCGCTTGCGGCGCTCGCCCCACACGTCGACGGCCATCTCGAGCACGCGCTCGACCCGCTGGCCCGTCTTCGCCGGATCGAGACGGCCGGCGCGAAGTCGAGGAACGGCGCGTCGCGCTGGATCCATTCGACGTACTGGTCGAAGGTCTTGTCCGTCTTCTCCTGGACGAGATCCCACTTGTTGATCGCGAGGACGAGGCCCTTGCCGGCGTCGACCGCGTAGCCGGCCACGTGGGCATCCTGCGCGGTGAGGCCCTCGACAGCGTCGATCACGAGCACGGTGACGTCGGCCCGGTCGATCGCCTTGAGCGCTCGCAGCGTCGAGTAGCGGTCGGCTGCCGGGCCGGCCGCCACCTTGCCGCGGCGACGGATCCCGGCGGTGTCGACGAGCACGACCTCGCCCTGGCCGAACGGCGATCGTCGTGTCGATGGCGTCGCGGGTCGTGCCCGGGAACCTCGGAGACGATCATCCGCTCCTCGCCCGGTGAGGGCGTTGAGCAGGCTCGACTTCCCGACGTTGGGGCGGCCGACGAGGGCGATCGTGACGGGGCCGGGCCGAGGCGAACTCGTCCTCGGCGAAGGCGGCGTCGTCGGGTTCCATCCCCTCGGCGAGCTCGCCGGCGATCAGGTCGGCCTCGCGCCCGACCCGCGCTCGTCGCGGCCGGCGCGCCGGCGCTCCTCGTCCGAGAGCGGGCGGGAGCGCCGGACGATCTCGTCGAGCAGGTCCGCGACGCCGCGGCCGTGGATCGCGGAGATCGGCCAGGTCTCGGACCAGCCGAGGCTCCAGAACTCGGCCGCGTCGAGCTCGCGCTTCGCGTTGTCGGCCTTGTTGACGCGACGAACACGGGCGCGTGTCGCCCGCCGCAGCAGGTCGGCCGCCTCGAGGTCGCCGGGCGTGAGACCGGCCGTCGCGTCGACGATCGAAGACGATCACGTCGGCCTCGGCGATCGCGAGGCGGGCCTGCTCCTGGACCTTCTGCCTCGATCGCATCGAGCGGCGAGATCTCGAGGCCGCCCGTGTCCACCACGAGGAAGGTTCGGCCGTTCCAGTCGGACTCGCCGTACAGGCGGTCGCGGGTCGTCCGGGCGCGATCCTCGACGATCGCGGCGCGGGCGTCACCGACCAGCCGGTTGAACAGGGTGCTCTTGCCGACGTTCGGGCGGCCGACGATGGCGACGACGGGAAGCGAGGCGGAAGGCACGATCGATCCTTGGGTCTTGGGTCGAGGCAGGGTCAGTGCGCGGAGCGGACGCCGTGTCCCGTGGCGGAGGATGCACCGCGTTCCGCACCGACAGGCCCCGGCGCGGGCGAGGTCGCGGAGCGTTCGCGGGTGCGATGGGCAGCGGCTCGCGCGGGGCGCGCCGGCGGCGCGGCGGTGGCCGGCGGCAGCGACGAGGTCCGGCCGGCGGGCGTGGCGGCCGCGGCGAGGGCGGCCAGCGCGAGCTCGCGGGCACGCGGGGCGGCCTGGTCGGTGCCGGCCAGCGCGAGGATCCGCTCGGCGACGGCCTGGAGGTCCTCGATCGGGGTCGACGTGCCGCCGGTGATCCCGACGATCCGGCGGCCGTCGAACGTGGTGGGATCGTCCGGCAGCGCGGCGGCGTTCTCGATCTGCATCACCGGGGTGCCGACGATCTCGCACAGGCGGGTCAGCTCCCGCGTGTTGGCCGAGCTGCGGCCGCCGACCACGACCATGAAGTCGACCTCGCGGGCCGTCTCGACCGTGTCCTCCTGGCGGCGGATCGTGACCGGGCAGACGGTGTTCACGATCTTGAGCTCGTGGGCGCGGCCGACCATCAGGGCGGCCAGCCGCTCGAACTTCCAGGGCGGCTGGGTGGACTGGGTGATCAGGGCCATCCGCTTCCGGCGCGGGATCTGGTCCCAGTCGGCCTCGTCATCGACCACGATCGCGTCGGGCGCGAACCCGAGCAGGCCGACGACCTCCGGGTGACGCGGCGTGCCGAGCAGGACGATCGTGTAGCCATCCTCGACGAGCTTCTGGAGCTCGCGCTGCTCGGCGATCACCCACGAGCACGTCCCGTCGATCACCTCGAGGCCGCGCCCTTCGGCCCGGGCCCGGACGGCCGGCGTCACGCCGTGGGCGCGGATCACCACCGAGGAGCCGCGCTCGGCCTCGTCGAGCTCGTCGATGCTCGCCACGCCGCGCGCCTGCAGATCCGCGGATCGACGCCTTCGTTGTGGACGACCTGCCCGAGCGTGCGCGTGGTCTTCCCGGCATCTGCGGCTTCCTTGGCCTTGTCGACGGCCTCGCGGACGCCGTAGCAGAAGCCTGTGCGCTTCGCGATCCGGACGTCCTGCACCATTCCCATGGCTCGATTATGGCATGCGGTCCTCACGAGCCCGATCTACCGCCCGTGGGGCCGCACCGGGGAGCCGCGGGTGGTGCCGCGGGAGCCGCGGGCCGCTGGCCATTGTCGCGTGCCGGGGCCGGCGCACCGCGCCCACCGCCCGGCCGGCGAGCCGCAGCCGCCGCCTCCGTCGGCCGGGCGTATCCTGCGGCTCCATCTCGCACCAAGGAGTCCGTCGTGTCCAGCACTCCCAGCGCCGGCGGCGCGCCGCGCCGCTTCGGACGCCCTCTCCTGAGCGGCCTTGCGGCCGTCGGCCTCACGATTGTCATGACGGGCCTGGTCTCGGCTGCGTCGGGCCCCCGCCCCAGCGTGGCGGCGGCTGCCAGGGTCGCTCCGGAAGCGATCCACGCCTGTACCGCCGCGCAGCTCTCCGCGCGGATCGTGTCGTGGGAAGGGGCCGCCGGCAGCCGAATCGGCAACGTCCGGATCACCAACACGTCCTTCGTGACGTGCAACCTCCGCAACTTCCCGCGGGTCCAGCTCCTCAGCGCGAGAGGCACGGTCCTGATCAACGGCCAGCGCCGCGTCGACGACGGCCGCGATCCACGCGCTCGCCCCGCTCCGCACCCTGAAGGGCGAGATCCGCGCAAGCAACTATTGCGGCGGCGCCCCCGCGAAGCCGGTGACCCTCGGGTTCGTGCTCCCCGGCGCGGCGGGCCGGGTCGTCTCGATCCCGCTCTCCGCCACGGACGCCTCGGGGGTCCCGCCGTGCAACGGCGGCGCGGGCTCGCCGGGCAGCATCTCGATGCACGGCTGGCACTCGTAAGCCGATCGCGCACTCGTCGGCCACGTGCGCGCAGGCGCAGGGCGCGCGAGATGAAGCCGGCCGAGAGGACCGGGCGGGCGGCGTGACCTCCCGCGCATCGCGCGGGATCGATCAGGCGGGGTCGACCTCGCCCACGACGCCGTCGCCACCGGGCGCGCGGCCGCCGGGGCCGCCGTCACCCGCGTCGTCGGCAGGCACGTCGTGGCCGGGGCGTGTCTCCCGGCCTGTCGTCCGCGGTGCGTGCTGCCTCCAGCAGCGGGCCGTAGACGCCCCGATGGCGCTCGGGCAGCTAGCTCGGCGATGTGCAGCATCAGGCGCGTCGTCACGTCCTCGAGCGACTCCTTGCGCCCGCCCGGGCCGCGGCCGCGTTCGAGCACGAACGGCTCGCCGACTCGCATCGTCAGGCGGCCGCCGAAGCCCCACAGGAGCCGGCCCTTCGGCCAGAACCGGTCCGCTGTCGGCGATGCCGATCGGGAGGATCGGAGCGCCGGTCCGCAGCGCGAGGAGCGTGACGCCCTCCTTGCCGCGCTGCATCGCCCCGTCCGGGCTGCGGGTTCCCTCCGGGAAGGCGCCGAGCACCCGGCCGTCGTCGAGCACCGCCTTCGCCAGCCGGAATGCCTCCGTGTCTGCGGTGCCGCGCCGGACGCCGAAGACGCCGAGCTGCTTGAGGAGCCAGCCGGCGACCGGCCAGTCGAGCGCTTCGGCCTTCCCCATCCAGTGGACGGGACGCCCGAGGGCCGGCGTCACCCAGGCGATCAGCAGGCCGCCGTCGACGTTGGACATGTGGTTCGCGGCGAGGATCAGCGGGCCCGTCGTCGGGACGTGCTCGAGGCCGCTCACCGTCACTCGGGTGAAGCTCAGGACGAGGCCGCGGCCGAGCCGCACCATCGTCCGGATGAAGAATGGCAGGCGGTCGGCGGGCAAGAGCGAACGCGGTCCGTGCCGCCTCGGAGCGTGCGTGGTGGGCGACCGCCCCGCGCGTGCCGGCGCAGGTTCGGGGCTGGCTGCGGCGGGCTCCGGTTCGGGGCGCGCCGCGACCGCGGGGGGCACCGGGGCTGGTTCCGTCCCGGCGGGCTGCGCAGCGACCGGGTCCGCCCCGGCGGGCTGCGCAGCGACTGGCTTCGCCGCGACGCGCCTGGTTCTCTTGGGGCTCGGTGCAGGGACGGGCTCCGCCGTGCGGGGTTCGGCTGCTGGCGTCGCCGCTGCGGGCGCAGCGGCCGGTTCGGCTGCTGGCGCACAGCGGTCGATTTCGGAAGCGGGCGCCCGCCGTCTGCCCGCCTTCCGGCGCAGGCCGCTCCGTCCCGGTGTCGTCGTTCGCTCCCATGTCCCCTCCCGCTGCAAGCCGGTCGCGCACCGCGGCGAGGACCGCCGCGATCGTCTCTTCGAACGTGTTGCCGTCCGTCCGCACGTGGACGGCGTCGTCCGCGGGGCGTGACGGCGACACGGCCCGGCCGCCGTCGATCGCGTCGCGCCGGCGCAGGTCCGCGAGGATCGCCTGCCCGGCCTCCGACGCCGGATCGATCCCCCGCTCGGCCGCCCGCCGGGACGCCCGCGTCTCCGCCGAGGCGTCGAGCCATACCTTGACGTCGGCGTCGGGCAGGACGACCGTGCCGATGTCGCGGCCGGCGAGCAGGATCCCGCCGTCCCGGGTGATCTCGCGCTGGCGGGCGAGGAGCGCGGCTCGGACCTCCGGGGCCTGGGCGACGGCCGGGACGGCGCGGTCCACCTCGCCAGTGCGGACGCGCGACGTCACGTCCACGCCGCCGACGATGACGTGATTTAGGGCACCAGCCCCATCCGGCGCGAGCTCGAGCTCGGGCGCCAGGGCTGCGACGGCCGGGCCGTCGGCCGGATCGACGCCGCGATCGAGCGCGACCAGCGCGAGGGCGCGATAGAGCAGGCCGGTATCGAAGAAGCGCAGCCCGAGCGCGGCCGCGACCGCCGCCCCGACGCTGCTCTTGCCCGACGAGGCTGGCCCGTCGACCGCGATCCGGGGCGGCGTGGCGTGCCGGGCGGTCATCGCCGCGGCCTGCCGGGCGGTCATTGCCGCAGCGTCCTCGCCGGTCATGGCCGCCGCTCCGGCGGCAGCGACTCGAGCAGCGCGACGAACCCGGCGGGCGGGTCGAACGCGACGTCTCGCCCCTCCTCGCCAACCGGCAGCGCGGTGAGCGTGCCGGCATGCCACCAGAACACGTCCGGCGTGATCGACCCCGGACCGGTGTCGAAGCCGTGGCGGGCGATCCGAACCATGACTGCCACGGCCCGCATCGCCGACCGGTCGACGATCCGATGGAGCACGAGCGAGTGGCGGTTCGGGACCGCGACGAGCGCTCCCGGGCCGACCGGCGCGAGCCGCTCGTCGAGGCAGAGGATCCTGCTTGCCACGAAGTGGCTGTCCCCGGCGACGACGGTGACGGGCAGGTCGAGCCCCACGATCCGGTCCTCGGCAGGCACGTCCTCCGCGCGCAGGTTGGCGATGGCCACGCCGTACGCCTCGTCGATCGAGACGTTCCAGCGGGCGAGGGCGTCCCCCTCCACGGTTCGGACGACGGTCGGCAGGTCGAACGCGAGCACCGCGTCGAGGTCGGGGGCCAGGCGCCGCCGGATCATCTCGCGGGCGCTGGTCGCGGCGACCAGGCTCTCGATGTCGCTGCGCCGCCACAGGCGAGGCTTGAGGAGCGGCTGCGCCGCGTCCCAGTCGAGGGCGTCGGCAGCGTCGGGCTGCGTCATCTGGTCCAGCTGGGCCGAGACCGCCGCGGCCCACTCGTCCTCGGGGATCTGGGCGCACACCTGGGCGAGGTTCGTCAGTCCGAGGACGATCGGGTCGTGGCCATCGCCCTCGACATGCACGAGGTGCCCCTCCACCCGCGGCCGCTCGCCGCGCGCGACGAGCGTCTCGACGACGAGGCTCCCGAAGCGCTCGAGCTGGTCGACCCGCTCGAACGGCCACGGGCTGCGCTTCGGCCGCCGGCCGAGCAACCGGTGCAGCATGGTCATGCGAAGCCCGCGCGTTCGAAGACGGGAACCCCCTCGACGAGGGTGAGGTCGACCCGCGCGTCGCCGATCGGTCCGGCACCCCGATCGAACACGTCGCGGTCGAGGACGCACACGTCGGCGAGTCGCCCGGCCTCGAGCGTTCCCGTCGTGGTGTCGAGGTCGTGCACCCATGCGGATCCCCGCGTGAACGCGTGCAGGGCGGCTTCGAGGGTCAGGGCCTCGCCCGGCAGGAACGACGGCGCGATCCCGCGGTCGGCCGGGGCGACGCGCGTGACCGCCACCTCGACCTCGGCGAGGACGTTCGAGGTCGAGACCGACCAGTCGCTGCCGGCGGCGATCCGGGCGCCGGCGCGCTCGAGGCTCGCGAACGGGTATTGCCGGGCGGTCCGCACGGGCCCCAGGTACGGGATCGTCAGCTCGGTCATCTGCGCACTGTTGCACGCCCAGTAAGGCTGCATCGTGGCCGCCACGTCGAGCTCGGCGAAGCGGGGGATGTCGGCGGGGTCGACGACCTGCAGGTGGGCGATGTGGGCCCGGCGCCGCATCGCGCCGCCGGCCGAACCGGGAGTGGCCGCGCGCGCCGCCCGAACCGCCGCGACCGCGTCCAGGCCGAGTCGGACGGCGCGGTCGCCGATCGCATGGAAGTGGAGCTGGAAGCCGGCCCGATCGAGCGCCGGGGCGAGCTCGCGAGCCAGGCGGTCGGGGTCGATGAAGGTCATGCCGCAGTTCGCGGTCGGTCGGCCGCCGGCGCCGAGATAGGGCTCGAGCATGGCCCCGGTGAACGTCTCGAGCACGCCATCGAGCATCAGCTTGACGGCATCCGCACGCAGCCGGCCGACGTTCGCGGCGCGCCGCGCATCCTCGAACCATTCGAGCTGCTCGAGCCCGCCGCCGCGCTCCCACCACAGGGCGAGCCTCGTCCGGAGCGTCAGCTCGCCACGCTCGGCGAGGCTCCGGTAGGGCGGGACATGCTGGCGCTCGACCCAGGCGTCGGTGATCGCCGTGATCCCGCAGGCATGCAGGTGGGCCTGCGCCGCGAGGATGGCGTCCTCCCAGTCCCCCTGGGTGAACGGCGGGACGAGGCGGTTGACGAGCCGCGCGGCGCCCTCGTGAAGGGTGCCCTGCGGGCCGCCATCGGCCTCGCGCTCGATCCGGCCGTCGGCCGGGTCCGGCGTCGCCGCCGTGACGCCGGCGAGCGCCAGGGCGCGCGTGTTCGCCCACGCGCCGTGGCCATCGCGGTTGTCGAAGATCGCCGGCCGGTCGGGCACCACGGCGTCGAGGTCGTGGCGCGACGGCGTGCCGCTCGGAAAGGCGGGCATGGACCAGCCGGCGCCGACGATCCACTCGCGACCGGGGTTCGCCGCGGCGTACCGGCCGATCGCCGCAAGGTAGGCATCCCGGTCGTCGGGCTGGTCGTGCAGGTCGCAGAGCAGCATCGAGCGCCCGCCGATCAGCGGGTGGACGTGCGCGTCCTGGAATCCCGGCAGGACCGTCTCGCCGCGGAGCCCGATCACCCGGGTCCGGGGACCGACGAGCGGCCGCACCTCGGCGGCGCTGCCGACGGCGGCGAGACGGCCGCCGGCGATCGCCAGGGCTTCGGCGACCGTCCCGCGGTCGTCCATCGTCCGGACCGAGCCGCCCGTGATCACGAGGTCGGCGAAGCCACCGGCGGCGTTCACGGGCGCACCGGGTGGCACTGGCTGGCCGTCGTCACGTGGGAGCCGTCCCGTACCTCGCGCATGCCTGGCCCTTGGACGCGGCTCGCTCGCCGGCCGCCTGGGCGCGTGACCCGATGATATCCCGAGCGGCGGGGCCGGCAGCAGCGCGTGGCCGGCGCCAGCCGCGGCCCGCCGGCAGCAACGGAGGGCCGAGCGGGCGTCGTGCCCCGCGCGGCGGCGCGCGACACCGAGCCACGCGGCCGAAGCGGCCACCTTGGGCGCGCGACGCCGCCGCCGCCGGCGCGCCGCGCGCGTGCGCCCCGCAGAAGCTCCCTACGCGGCGACGTCGACGTGCTGGACCGTGCGGACCGTGCCGTCCTCGGCGAGCCAGATGCCGGTCTCGCGGGTTGCCCCCAGGGTCGATCCGTCCGGGGCGACCTGCAGGAACGGCGTCGCGGCCGCCACGACCGAGATCGCGCCGACGCCGGCCGAAGCGGCAGTCGCGACCGTCCCGGGACCCGACGCCTCCGGCCGCCACAACAGCAGCGACCCGAACGCGGCGTCTCCCTCGTCGATCCAGCCGTTGGCGTCGCTGTCGAGCGCCGCGAGCTCGGCGAACCCGCTGCCCGATGCCGGCCCGAAGAGCTCGGCGCCACCATCGATGGTGCCGTTCCCGTTCACGTCGCGGGCGAGGTATGCGGCTCCGTCGGCCAGGAGCGGCATCGACTCCGCGACCCCGTCGCCGTCGAGGTCGAAGGTGGCCGTCCCCTCGACCAGGCGGGCTGGCCCGCCACCGAGGTCGAGCACGAGCGGATCCTGCATCTGCCGGACGGCATCGCCGGCCAGCACGCGCGTCCGGGAGACCGACACGCTCGACCGATCCATGATCAGCGAGAGGTCGATCGCGATCGTCCGGCCGTCGGCCGTCGTGACGGAGCCGGCCGCGGCGAATGTCATCCGCTCGTGGTCGGTGGTGGCCGTCTCCGAGCGGATGTCCACGCCCCAGCCTGCCGGCGCCTGGCGTGCCGGCGCGCTGGCCGCTGATGCGGCGGCCGGGGCGCGGCGGCCGAGCGGGGGGCGCGGCGGCCGGCGCCGTCCCGGGGCCACCGAGGCCGGCGGCGCGCTCGATCCGTCGGAGGTCGCCAATCGAGAGGTGGCGGACCCGGTGGCCGAGAAGGCGCTCGACGATCGCGATCAGGGCGGCCAGCTTCGGGTCGGTGACCGCGGGTTCGCCCTCGTCGACTGGCGCGACGCCAGCACCCCGGCAGCGGTCCACCGTTGCCGCGGGCGCTGGGACGGTGGCACGCACGGTCGGTGCCGGCACGAACGGGCGGGCCGGAGCGTCGACCCACGCGGTCATGGACGTCCTCGAGACCTGGGTGCGCGTCCGCTCGTGGAACGCGGCCAGCGCCAGAGTGGTCTGCTCGATGCGCATCCTTCGCCTCGCCAACCCGACCCCGATCCGTCAGGGGTCGCTCGTAGGGGGGCTATCGGTCGGCTCGGGGTTTTCCTTGAGTCGAGCGCCTCGCGCGAGGCGGCCGCCGGCCCGGTGCCGGCGCCGCCCCTCCGTGCATCGAGGCCTTCACGCGTGGCCGCCCGCTTCCCGGCGGTGGCGGCGCGTCCCCTTGCATCGAAGCCGTCACGCGTGGCCGCCCGCTTCCCGGCGGTGGCGGCGCCGGCCTGCCTCCCGCGAGGCGCCGGACTTCGGCCGGCGTCAGGCGCCGGACGGCACCGGCCGGGATGTCGAGCCGCACCGGGCCGACGCGGACGCGGATGAGCCGGACGACCGGTGCGCCCACGGCGCCGAACATCCGGCGGACCTGGCGCTTCCACCCCTGTGCCAGCGTGACCCGGTACCACGCGGCACGCTCCGGCAGGGCGGGCCGGGCGAGCCGGGCGAGGCCGACCGTCTCGGTCCGGGTGGCGGGCCGCAGCGAGGCGAGCGTCGCGTGGCCTTCCTCGAGCGGGATCCCGTCGGCGAGCGCCGCGCGCTGCGCCGAATCGAGCGGGATGGCGACCGCCACCGCGTACTCGCGTTCGACGCCGTGGCTGGGATGGAGGACCTGCTCCGTCCACGACCCGTCGTTCGTGAGCAGCAGGAGGCCCTCCGAATCCCGGTCGAGGCGACCGACGGGATAGAGGCGGACGCCCGGCCGCACGAACCCTGGCGGCACGAGGTCGAGGACGGTCGTCGTCGGCGTGACGGTCGGCCACGGTCGAGGTGACGCCGATCGGCTTGTGCAGGGCGAGGTGGACGGTCGGCTCGGCGAGCGCGGCCGCGAGGTCGACGGCGCGGCCGTCGACCGCGACCCGGGACGTGGCCGGATCGGCCTTCGCGCCGAGTGTCGCGACCTGGCCGTCGAGCGTGACGCGGCCGGCCTCGATCAGGGCGTCCGCCGCACGCCGGCTCGCCACGCCGGCGGCCGCGAGGAGCTTCGAGAGACGGTCTGCCGGCACGTCAGCCGCCCGCGCCGTCGCGGCCCGAACCCCGGGAGGCGAGCCCGGCCTGTCCGGCGGCCACGTCAGCGCGCCGGCGTGTCGAGCGAGCCGGTCGCACCCGCGGCCTCGGCCGCATCCGCATCGGGCGTGGCGAGCCGCTGTCCGATCTCGGCGTCGACGACGGGGAGGTCGTCGATCGTCGTGAGGCCGAAGCGCTCGAGGAAGTCGATGCCCGTGCCGTAGAGGATCGGCCGACCCGGCGCCTCCGATCGCCCGAGCTCGACGATCAGGCGCCGGTGGAGGAGGCTGCGCAGGGCGTACTCCGCGTCGACGCCCCGGATCCGCTCGATTGCGGCCTTGGTCGCCGGCTGGCGGTAGGCGACGATCGCGAGGGTCTCGAGGACGGACTGCGACAGCCTCGTGGGCTCGCGCCCGATGAACCGCCCGATCAGGCGGCCGGCCTCGGGCGACGTCGCAAGGGCGACGCGCTCGCCGTCGAGGACCAGGCGGATGCCACGCCCCTCCAGGCTCACCTCGAGGTCGCCGAGGCGATCGTTGACGATCTCCACCGAGGCGCCCGTGATGGTCATCAGCTCCCGGCGCGTGAGCGGGCGCTCGGCGACGAACAGGAGGGCCTCGAGCTGCGCCTCGCTGAGGGCGTCGCCGGGCAGGCCGCCGTCCGGCGATGGGTCGTCTGTCCCGGCCGGTTCCGCGGCGCCGGCATCGACCGCCGGGTCGACGGAGGCGTCGGCGTCCGGCGGATCCGCTGCCGTGTCGGGCGGTTGACGGCACCCTCGGCCGCGCTCCGGCGGCGTCGACGGCGTCCTCGGCCGGTCCGGGCGGGTCGACGGCGTCCTCGGCCGGGTCGGCGCCGCGATCGATCACCCGTAGTCCTCCAGTCGCTCGTCGAAGGCGTCGCCCGCGGGCCCACCCGGGGCGCCGCGCCCGTCGACCGCGGCGTGAGCTTCCCCGACCGGCTTCGGAATCGACGTGACGATGATGGGACCCCACGGCTCGGCCTGCTCGACGGTCACCTCGCGCCGCTTGACGAGCTCGAGCAGGGCCAGGAAGGTGACGGCGACGACCACCCGGTCGGCGACCCCGGCGAGGAGGTCCTGCAGGACGATGGGGCCCGCACCCGCGAGCGCCGCGCGGATGAGCCGGGCCCGCTCGGCGAGCGTGATGACCCGGACCATGACCTCCGGCGGCGGCGGCGGCGCGGGGACCAGGGCGACCATTCGCACCAGCGCCCCGACCAGGATCGCGACGTCCATCCGGGGCGGGTCGGGCGCGACGGCGTGGGCGCGGGCGGTCGCGGCCGCGACGACGGGCTCGCGCCGCACGAGCATCGCCCCGTCGAGGGCGCGGGCCTGGAGCACCGCCCCGGCGTCGCGGTAGGCGCGGTAGACGAGGAGGCGAAGCCCGAAGCTCCTCCTCCGGATCTGGCTCGTCCTCGGGGAGGCCGATCGGGGCTGCCGGGGGGCGCGGCAGCAGCGCGCGGCTCTTGATCAGGATGAGCTGGCTGGCCACGCCGACGAACGCCGAGATGTTGCCAAGGCGGTCGCCGTCGAGCGTCGCGAGCGCGTCGAGATAGGCCTCGGCGAGCGCCCCGAGGGGCACGCTGCGGACGTCCATCCGGCGCGCCTCGACGAGCGCGAGCAGCAGCCCGAGCGGGCCCTCCCAGTCGGCGAGGCGGACCCGGGTCGCCTCCTCGGGGCGGCGCTTCTGGCCGATGACGACTGAAGCAGAGGTGTCGCCTGCGACCGCGGGCGCGGTCGTCAGGGCCGGGTCGGCGGCATTCGTCACAGCGGTGTCGCCTGCGACCTGGGGCGGGGCGGTGCCGGCGACCGGCACCCCGTCGTGCTCCGTCACCTCAGGACGCCTCGTCGGCCGCGAGCAGGAGCGCCGCGGCCCGCGCGTCCGCGGCCGGTGCCTGCCCGCGGATCAGGGCAGCGGTGCGCGCTCCGCACCCGACCGCGAGCGCGAGCTCCGCCGAACGCTCGGCATGATCGCGCAGGATCAGCATGGCTTCGGCTCCGCCCGGCACCCGGCCAGCCGCGGCATGGACCCACGCCCCCATCCACTCCCCGAGCGACCAGGCCACGCGGTGCCAGAGCCGGATCGAGCGGCCCTTGCCGGCGTCGTGGAACAACGCCGCGAGGAGGAGGTCCGGGTCGTCGGCCGCGCCCGCCGATCGGAGGTGGGCGACGACGTCGAGCCCGTGGCGCTGATCGGCCACCGGCATGCCGTCGAACAGCGCCTGCTGGGGCATGGTCAGCCACTCGGCCAGCCTCGCTCGCTCGCGCGGATCGACCCGCGCCACGAGATGCCGGCCGAACTGGCGGACCTTAGACCCCCACCAGGACATCGAGGATTCCGTTCAGGATCGGGCTGATGACCCGCGCGCCGAGGGACTCCCCGCCGATCGGGACGATCATCACGACGATCAGGATGAGGAACCCGTACTGCTGCAGGGTCGGCCGGATCTGCCACACCGTCCGGGGGTTCATCAGCGCGAACATCACCGCCGACCCGTCGAGCGGCGGCAGCGGGATCAGGTTGAAGATGAACAGCGCGACGTTGATGTAGACGAACTGGAACGCGACCTGCGTGACGAAGACGAGCGACTCGGCGGAGCCCGGGCTGAGCATGGAGAGCAGGATTCGGACGACGACGGCGCCGAGCACGGCCATCAGCAGGTTCGAGACCGGTCCGGCTGCCGCTACCCAGGCCTCCGAACGCCGGCCGCCCCGCAGCATCGCCGGGTTCACGGGCGTGGGCTTCGCCCAGCCGATGAAGAAGCCCGCGGTCAGCGCCGAGATCACGAGGATCAACGACCCGATCGGGTCCAGGTGGACGAGCGGGTTGAGCGTCAGGCGCCCGAACATCTTCGCGGTGCCATCCCCGAGCCGATAGGCAATCAAGGCGTGGGCGTACTCGTGGACCGGGAAGCCGACGAGGAGGAAGATGCCGACCGCGACCATCGTCGCGGTGTCGAAGTTGAAGCTCACGGGCGCTCCGGGGTGCAGGACGGGTCCCGGCTATGGTACCCGCGCGCTCCGGCGCAGCGGTCGCGGCTGGGCGAGCTACATCAGCGCGAGGATCGCCGTCTTCTTGGCCTCGTAATCCTCGGGCGTGATCAGGCCCTGGTCACGCAGGGCGACGAGCTGGCGGAGCTTCTCCTCGACCGAGGGCTCGGGTGGGCGGGCAGCGGCCGCCGCCGTCCTGGCGGCGGCCTCCTCGGCCCGCTGCTTGGCCGCTTCCGCGTCCGCCTGGGCGAGCGCCTGGATCGGGGCCGTGATCTGGCGCGCGAGGCCCTCCTCGAGGTCCTGCTTCTGCTGGAGCATCGCCTTCTTGAAGATCTTCGCGTGGTGGAGGCGGTGGTAGTCGTCGGCCACCTCCTCGGCCGCGGTCAGGATCCGGAGATCTCCCCAGTCGAACATCCGGCCGAACATGCTCTGCGTGAGGATCGCGTCGTTGATCTTCTCGAGCGAGCTGTCGGCGGCCGACTTGTTGAGGATTCCCTCGACCTTGATCACCCGCCGGCTCGTCACCACGTAGTCGTCCTGGTACCACGCGTAGAACACCCAGGCGATGTTCGCGATCCCGCCGAACAGGAGGATGGCCACCAGCCAGCCCATGGCCGTGCCCACGGGACCCTGGTCGTTGACCCGGGTGGCCAGGAACAGGAAGACCAGCGAGAGCACGACGGCGAGGATGCCGAACCGGGCGTTGTAGAACCGGGCGAACGGGTGCTGCCGAGTTCGGTAGACGACGTACTCGCCGTCCATGAGCAACCCGTCCGTGTAGCGAGCCATCCGTTGGACCTCCCGACTCTGCGCCGTCGCGGGCATCAGGCCCGCGGATGGGACCGAGCGTACACCTCGCGGATGCGTTCACCGGTGAGATGCGTGTAGATCTGGGTGGTCGAAATGCTCGCATGCCCGAGCAACTCCTGGACGATCCGCAGGTCGGCGCCGCCCTCGAGGAGGTGGGTGGCGAACGAGTGGCGCAGCGTGTGGGGCGTCACCCGGCCGGCGAGGCCTGCCGAGACGGCGGTCCGGGTGACGATCTGCCAGGCCTGCTGCCGGTTGAGGCGGCGGCCCCGGTCCGACAGGAAGACCGCGCCGCCCCGCCCCGACGGCGCGAGACCGAGCGCCGCGAGGCCCGGGCGCACGCCGCCGAGGTACCGGCCGAGCCATTCCGCCGCGACCTCGCCGAGGGGCAGCTGCCGCTGCTTGTCGCCCTTCCCGATCACCCGGACCGTGCCCCCGTCGAGGTCGAGGTCATCGAGATCGAGCGACGTCGCCTCGCTGACCCGGAGGCCGGCGGCGTACAGGAGCTCGAGCAGCGCCCGGTCGCGGGTCCGGGCCGGCGTGAGCGGGTCGGGCCCGCCGGCGCCCGCCGGGATGCCGCCAGGAGCTTCGCCCGCGTCCCTGGCGAGGGAGCCCGGACCTTCGAACGGGCCGGCCGCCTCGAGGAGGCGCTCGACCTCGGCGACGGTCAGCGGATCGGGCAGGATCCGTGGCTCGCGCGGCAGGTCCAGGTGCATCGCGACGTCCACCGCCGCCATGCCCTCGGCACGCGCGAACCGGTAGAAGGCCCGCAGCGCCGCCGTCCTGCGCCGCCGGCTGGTGGCGCGGAGGCGGACGCCCGAGGCGCCCGACTCGCGGCTCAGGCGGGCGAGGTAGTCGAGGGCCGGCTCCGGCGACGCATCCCAGCGGCCCGTCGCCTCGGCGCTCGCCGCGAAGTCCCGGAGGTCGGCGCCGTATGCCTTGAGGCTCGCCGGCGCCAGGCCGCGCTCGATCCGAAGATGGAGGAGGAACGCGTCGATCGCCGCGAGGAGCCCAGGCGGGCCCGCCGGTGGGGCCCGCCGGGGTCGCGGCGGGACGCTCACCCCGGCGAGGCCGGCTCGGCCGTGGGGTGCAGTCGCGCCGGCAGCGTCGCGCGCGACCTGGGCGCGGGCCGACTCCCCCCGACCGCTCATCGCGCCGCGGCCGGCACGCCCCGAGCGGCCCGGAACGCGTCCGCCCGATCGAGCAGCTCGCGCGCGGACGCCTCGGCGGCCGCCCCGCCGGCCGGTCCGCCGATCATCGCCGCGAGCTCGGCCACCCGTTCGTCGCCGGACAGGCGCCGGACGTCCGTGACGGTCCGGCCGTCGCGCACGCGCTTCCGGATCCCGAAGTGGGCGTCGGCATAGGCCGCGATCTGGGGGAGGTGCGTGACGCACAGCACCTGGTGGCGCCGCCCGAGCGCCCACAGCGTCCGCCCCACCGGATCCGCCGAGCGCCCCCCGATCCCGGCGTCGATCTCGTCGAAGACGAGGGTCGGCGTCGCGTCCGCGGCCGCCAGCACCTCCTCGATCGCGAGGCTGATCCGGGACAGCTCGCCGCCCGACGCGATCCGGGCCAGCGGCCGGGCCGGCTCGCCGGGGTTCGGGGCGATCCGGAAGACGACGGCGTCGGCTCCCGTCGAATTGAACGTGACGGCGTCGCCGCCGAGCTCGACGGCCGGCTCGTCCGGGCCGGCGACGCGCCGGCCGACGGCGACCTCGAACCGCGTGTCGAGCAGCCCGAGCTCGCCGAGCGCACTCTCGACGGCAGCCCCGAGCGCCCCGGCAGCCACGCTGCGACGCGCCGACAGCGCGGCACATGCCGCGGCGACGTCGGCGAGCAGGCGCGCCGCGTCGACCGTCCGGCGGGCGCGTTCCGTCTCGACATCGCGGAGGCGGGCCACCTCTTCGGCTGCCGCCGCGGCCCGGCCGATCAGCCCGTCCAGGTCCGTTCCGTACTTGCGTTCGAGCGTGTAGATCAGCGACAGGCGCTCCTCGAGCGCGGCGAGCGTCGCCGCGTCGTGCTCCACCGTCTCGGCCAGCGACCGGGCCTCGAGGGCAGCGTCCTCGAGCTCCGCGGCGAGTCCCGCCAGCCGCTCGCCGAGCGGCCCGAACCGCGGGTCGAGGCGGGCCAGCGCGGTCGCCTCGTCGGCCGCCCGGGCGGCCTGCTCGCGCGCGCCCGCCGCCGGCTCCGCCGTCGTGTCGTCGCCCGCCAGGTGCGCCACGAGGGCGCCCGCGCCGCGCGCGATCGCCTCGCCGTGGCGGGATGCCTCGAGCCGTGCCAGGAGCTCGCCGGCCTCGCCTGGCTTCAGGCGGGCCGCCCGGATCTCCTCCGCCTCGTGCTCGACGAGCGCGATCCGCCGCTCGATCTGCCGCGGATCCACGGCCAGCGCCGCGAGCGCGTCCTCGTTGGCCCGCCAGGCCGCGACAGCGGCTGCCACGACTGCCCGCGTCTCTTCGTGGCCGCCGAATGCGTCGAGCAGCTCGCGCTGCCAGCGCTCCTCGAGCAGGCGCGCCTGCTCGTGCTGGCCATGGATCGCCACGAGCGGGCCGGAGATCGCCGCGAGACGCCCGGCGGTGAGCGTCTCGTCGTCGACGCGGGCAACCGAGCGCCCATTGGCCGCGACCTCGCGGACGCAGACGAGCGGCTCGGGGAGGCGGTCGAAGAGCGCTTCGACGCGCGCGGCGTCCGCACCGTGGCGCACGAGCCCCGGGTCCGCCCGGGCGCCGAGGGCGAGCCCGAGCGCGTCGATCAGCAGGCTCTTGCCGGCTCCCGTCTCGCCGGTGATGACGTTGAACCCTCCCGCGAACGAGACGCGCATCCGTTCGAGGAGCGCGAGGTCGCTCACGCCGAGCTCGAGCAGGCGGCCGCCAGCGAGCGTCGGGGTATCGGCAAGCTCGGGGCGGGGGGCGCTCATCACGAGGGCAGCAGCTGGGCCTTCTGCCGGAGCAGGTCCCAGAACGGCAGGCTGCCGTCCGGCTCGATGAACCGGATCGGGCGTTCGAACGCCGCTACGGTCACGACGTCGCCGACCGCGAGCGCGAAGTCCTCGCGCCCGTCGATCGAGACGAGCGCTTCGTAGGCATCGGTGATCCGGCAGCGGATGTCCTGGTTGGGGCTCACGACGATCGAGCGGATCGCCGACAGGTAGGCCGCGATGGGCGTCAGGATCAGGTTGCGGCTGACCGGATCCAGGATCGGGCCGCCCGCCGAGAACGAGTATCCGGTCGACCCGGTCGGGCTCGCGATGACGAGCCCGTCGGCGATGTACGTGGCGAGGTGGGACGGCCCGATGTCGACCTCGATGCGAACCACCCGGGCGAGGGCGCCGCGGGCCACCACGACGTCGTTGAGGGCGATGAAGGTGTGGCGTGGAGGCGCGTCGGCGCTGCCGGCCCGGATCGTCCCGCGCAGGGCGAGGCGGGGCTCGATCCGGTACCGCCCCTCGGCGAGCTTGGCGAGGAGCGGCCCGAGGTCCTCGGCCTCGGCCTTCGAGAGGAACCCGACCTTGCCGAGGTTGACCCCGACGAGCGGCACGTCGACGTCCGCGATCGCCCGCGCGGCCCGCAGGAACGTCCCATCGCCGCCGAGGACGACGAGCGCGTCGGTCCCGCCCAGGGCCGCGACGAGGGCGGCCTGGTCGCCCGAGGCGAGCGCCCAGCTCTCGATCCCCCGCATCGCGCACCAGCCGGTCGCCCGGGTCACGAGGTCGGCCGCGTCGTTCTTGGTCGGGTTGTAGGCGAAGCCGATCCGGCGCATGGCCGGCTGCCCGCTGCCGGCAGTGGCGTCGCTGCCGGGCGCGATGGCGGCCTCGTCGGCTGCGATGGCGCCCTCGGATGCGATGGCCCGCGCGCCGACCGCACCGGGATCGCCGCCCGGTGCGCCCTGGCGCTCGGACCCGCTCATGCGACCGCCGCCGTGCTCATCGGATCGCCGCCGCGATCCGCGCCGCGAGGTCGGCGGGCTCCGACGGGGCCGCTTCGCCGGGGGCAGGCTCGCCGGGGGCCAGCTCGGGCGGGATCGGCTCGCCAGGGGCAGGCTCGCCCAGGATCGGGTCGCCGACGGTCGCGTCGGGTGGAATCGGCTCGCCGGCAGCCGGCCCGGCGACGGCGGCGAGCAGGAAGAACTCCACGTTGCCGGCCGGGCCGGTCAACCCGGAGCGGCACACGTCGAGCGGCGTCAGCCCGAGGGCCCGGGCGGTAGCCACGACCCGCTCGAGGACCGCACGATGGACTGCCGGATCGCGAACGACTCCGCCCGGCGCGTCGCGACGGCCGGCCTCGAACTGGGGCTTGACGAGGGCGACGATCCGGCCCCCCGGCTCCAGGCAGGCTGCGACCGGCCCGAGGACCAGCCCAAGCGAGATGAAGCTGACGTCGATGACCGCGAGGCGCGCCCGGTCGCCGCCGAGCACCTCCGGCCCGAGGGTCCGGGCGTTGACCCGGTCGTGCACCACGACCCGCGGGTCACCCGCCAGGCGCGCGGCGAGCTGGCCGCGCCCGACGTCCACCGCGTGGACCCGGCTGGCGCCACGCTGCAGGAGCGCGTCCGTGAACCCGCCCGTGGAGGCGCCGGCGTCGAGGCACACGAGCCCTGCCGGATCGACCCCGAAGATGTCGAGGGCGCCCGCGAGCTTCTCGCCGCCACGGCTGACAAACGGCAGGGGGGCGGTCACGGACAGCGGCGTCGCCGGGTCCACCATCTCCCCCGCCTTGCGATCCGAGCGGGCGCCGTCCCCCTCGCCCACCCTCACGCTGCCGGCCATGAGGAGCGCCTGGGCCCGCGTGCGCGTCTCGGCGAGGCCGCGCTCGACGAGCAGCTGGTCGAGCCGGATCCTGGCGGCGCGTGGACCGTGCGGTGCCCGGGCCACGCGGGCCGCCGTCGCGGACGTCACGGGAGAGTCGGCACGGCTCACCGGGCGATCATGCCACGCGCGGCTTCACTGCGAGTTGTCCGAAGCCCGCTTCGCACGCCCGCCGCCGGCTCGTCCGCCTGTCGAATCCGGGCCCCTTCGGTCGTCGTCCCTTCTGAGCGACCGGCAGGGTCCGTCGCCGCGACGAGAGCAGGAGAACGGGCATGCACGCATCGAACAATCCCCCGCGGCGGTCGCCCGGTCCGGCCGCCGCCCGCCGTTCCCGCCTTCGGTGGGTAGCCGCCGCTGCCGGCATGGCCGCCATCGTGGCCGGGCTCGTGCTGGGCGCCGGGCCGGCCCTGGCCCGTGGACCCCGGACGGCGCCGGCCGCCGACCGGGTCACCATCTTCGCGAGCGCACCGGCGCCCGGCCACCCGTTCGGGATCGCCGTTGACGGCGACCGGATCTACGTCTCCACGAGCGCGGGTGACTTCTTCGCCGATCCCGCCAACGGCGGCCACCGGAACTCGGACGGCGAGCGCGTGTTCACCTATGACGAGGACGGCCGGCTGCTCCGGACGACGAGCATCGCGACGATGCCGGACGCCACGATGGGCCTGTTCGGCCTCGCCCTCGACGGGAGGGAGGGTCGGCGCCACCACCTGTACGTCGCCGACATGAACGGCCGGATCCTGCGCCTCGACCTCGGGAGGCACCCGGCCCCGCCGACCGTGGTCGCGCAGGTGCCGCCGCCCCTTGCCGCGGGAGGCTGGCAGGCCTCGATGTGGAACGATCTCACCTTCGACCGCCGGGGCAACCTGTACATCACGGACGACAAGCCGCGGATCTGGCGCGTCGGCAGCGACGGGCAGCCGGCCATCTGGTTCACGGATCCCCGGCTGGCCGGGTTCTTCGGGTTCGCGGGCGGCCCGCTCGGCGGGCGCATCGATCCGACCGGCCGCTGGCTCTACGTGTCGGTGACGCTGTCGGCGGAGTTCCCGATGGAGGCAGCGATCTACCGGATCCGCCTCGTCGCCCATCCGACGGCCGCGGACCTCGAGCTCGTGCATCGCTTCCCGCTCGTCGCGGGCCAGGCGCCCCCGCAGGCGACGGGGCTGGCCTTCGCTGCGTCCGGGAACCTGTACGTCAGCCTCCTCGGCCCGAACCAGATCGCGGTCCTCGATCCCGCCGGGAACGAGATCCGCCGGATCTCGAGCCCGCTCTTCAACTCGCCGTGGGGTCTCGCCTTCAGCGGGAGGTCGCTCCTCGTGACGAACGGCGACCTCGAGCCCGGCGACAACCCCGCGGCGTGGAAGATCTTCCGGGTCGAGGTCGGAGAGCGGGGGCTGCCGTTGATCCGGCCGCGAACCCCGGGGATCTGACCGCCCCACCGGCTGCGTGCTCGCACGGCCCGGCAGCGCCGAGAGGCGTCGCCGGGCCAGCGGCGCCTCGACGATGCGGCCGCCACCGGGCCGCTCGGCCGGGGCGCTCTGCCTCGCCGGCCGGTCCGTCCCGCGGGAGCGTCGCGCCTTCCAGGTCCCGCCGGCCGATCCGTCTCGCTCCCTCGGAGCGCCTAGGCCTCGCCGGCCGATCCGTCCCCGGCGAGGAGGCGCCTGAACGCCTCTTCGTCAACGATCGCCACGCCGAGCTCCGCGGCCCTGGCGAGCTTCGACCCGGCGTTCTCGCCGGCGACCAGGTAGTCCGTCTTCTTCGAGACCGAGCCCGCCGGCTTGCCGCCGGCCGCCCGGATCGCGTCCTCCGCCTCCTGGCGGCTGAACCCCGGCAGCGTGCCGGTGACCACCAGCGTCATGCCGGCCAGCGGCCCGGCCAGGGCGCCAGCCTCATCCCCGGCCACCGCCGGCCGAACGACCGGCCGCTCGGGCTCGACCCCCGCGTCGACCAGGTCGTCGAGGACGCCTGCGTTGGCCGGATCTGCGAACCAGTCGGCGATGGCCGCTGCCACCGTCTGGCCGATCCCCGGCACGGCGACGAAGTCCGCCGGGTCGGCCGCCCGCAGGGCGCCCGCGACCCGGGCGAGCCAGCCCCCCGGCCCACCCATCGCCTCGTCCTCGGCCGGCGGCACGACGGACGAGGCAAGCCAGGTCGCGAGGTCGATCGCGGTGGCCTCGCCGACCTGCGGGATGCCGAGCCCGTTGAGGATCCGGGCCAGCGGCCGCCGGCGTGCCCGCTGGATCGCGGCGAACAGGTTCTCGGCGCTCTTGCGGGCGAAGCGCTCGAGCGTCATCAGGTCGTCCACGCTGAGCCGGAAGAAGTCGCCCCGGGCGCGGACCATGCCCCGCTGGAGCAGCTGCACGAGGATGACCCAGCCGAGGCCCTCGATGTCCATCCCGCCGCGGCCGGCGAAATGCCCGAACGTCTGGCCGACGCGCGCGGGGCAGGCGGGGTTCGGGCAGTAGTGGCGGACGGCGCCATCGTCGCGCACGATCGCGGTCCCGCAGACCGGGCAGGCGTCGGGCATCTCGAACAGGCGCTCGGCGCCGGCCCGGCGTTCGGGGATCGGGCGGACCACCTCGGGGATCACGTCGCCGGCCTTCTGGAGCACCACCCAGTCGCCGATCCGGAGATCCTTGCGGCGCACCTCGTCGAGGTTGTGGAGGGTTGCCCGGGCGACCGTCGAACCGGCCACGACGACCGGCCGGAGGTGGGCGACCGGGGTGAGCGTGCCGGTCCGGCCCACGTACGGAACGATGTCCTCGAGGACCGTCTCGACCTGCTCGGGCGGGAACTTGAAGGCGATCGCCCAACGCGGCGCGCGGGCGACCATGCCGAGGCGCGCCTGCTGGTCGAACCGGTCGACCTTGACGACGACGCCGTCGGTCTCGTAGGTGAGCTCGTGGCGCCGCTCGCGCCACTCCTCGAGGAACGCGATGACGCCTTCGATATCGATCCCCTCCCGTCGGTTGGGGTTGACGGGGAGGCCGAGGTGTTCGAGGCGTGCCAGCGCCTCCGACTGGGCGGCGACGGACGGGGCGCCGGCCGACGGGGCGCCGGCCGATGCGGCGCCGGAGGCTTCGGGGGCGTCGAGGAGGGTCGCCTGGCCGGGCGCCTCCTCATGGAGCTGGTACGCCCAGAAGCTGAGGCGCCGGCGGGCCGTGACCGCGGGGTCGATCTGGCGCAGGCTGCCGGCGCCCGAGTTGCGCGGGTTCGCGTAGCGCGGCAGGCCGGCCTCCTCGCGCTCCTCGTTGATGCGCTTGAACTCGGTCCGGGGCATGAACACCTCGCCGCGGACCTCGAGCGTGGCGGGCTCCGGCAGCCGCTCCGGGATTGCCTCGATCGTCCGGAGGTTGGCGGTCACGTCCTCGCCCGTCGTGCCGTCGCCGCGGGTCGCGCCGCGGGCGAAGCGACCGTCGCGATAGCGCAGGCTGATGGCGAGGCCGTCGATCTTGAGCTCCGCGACGTATCCGAGCTCGGGCGCCGGCTCCGGCGCGGGCGGGAGCGCCAGCCCGCGGCGCACGCGGGCGTCAAACGCGCGCAGCTCGTCGGGCGAGAACGCGTTGGCGAGCGAGAGCATGGGCCGCTCGTGGCGAACCTCGGCGAACGGGCTGCTCTCGTCGAGCTCGCCTGTCCCCACCCGCTGGGTGGGCGAGTCGGGCGTGACGAGGATCGGGAAGGCGGCTTCGAGGGCCACCAGCTCGCGGAACTTCGCGTCGTAGTCGGCGTCCGCCATCGTCGGCGCGTCGTCGACGTAGTAGGCGCGGTTCGCGGCGATGATCTCGGCCGCGAGCGCCTCGTGGCGGGCGGCGGCTGTCGTCTCGTCGAGGGCGGCCGCGGCGGCGACTGCGGCGGGGTCGACGGGCAGGTCGGGCAGCGTCATGGCCGGGAGTGTACGGGCCGCGCCAAGGCGCGGCGACACGGGCCGCGGCCGAAGGCGCGGCGCACGCGGGCCGCGCCCAGGCGCGGCGCACACGGGCTCGGCCCGGGGCGCGAGCGGGACTGGCGGCTCAGCACGAGGCTGTCTCGGCGGAGGCGGCGGCTCGGCCGCGCGGGCCGTGATCCCACCCCCGCCCGCCACGACTCTCGATCACGTGCCGTTGTGGCTGGCACGAACGTCAGTCGCGGCCGCCCGACGTGCGCAAATGTCGTCCCACGGCCCGATATCGTGCATACCTGTCCCCGCGGGCGATCCCACGCTCAGCTGCCGGCGAGTCGTCGCGTGAGACCTGCGCGGTAGCGCCAGTGACGCGAGCCCGTGATCGCACAAGTGCCGTGCCCGTGGCCCGGGCCGCCGGGCGGCGCCTTGCCTGACTCTCGGTCGTGGCCGGGCATCCTCCGTCGCTCCCTGGTCGACCAGATGGAGCCTCCACCCCTGAGTCGTCGCACTCCCGGGCCGCGGGCGGCGCACTCCCCGGCTGGGCGGCGCACTCCCGGGCCGCCGGGCGGCGCACTCCCCGGCCGGGCGGGCACTCCCCCGGCCCGGCGACTCTAGTCCAGCGGCACGAAGGCAACGGCCGCGACAGGTGACCGACGGCGCGCCATGAGCCCCTCGGCCGAGAACAGGCCGAGGGCGATCCAGATCACGACGAAGCCGGCCAGGTGGGCGAGCGTCATCTCCTCGTGGAAGACGAACACCCCGATCAGGAACTGGATCGTCGGGGCGAAGTACTGGAGCAGCCCGAGCGTGGTGAGCGTCACCCGGCGCGCCCCGGAGGCGAACAGCAGCAACGGCACGACGGTGATCACGCCCGACAGGGCCAGCAGCACGTCGGTCCGGGGCCCGCCGTGGCCGAACGCGCCGCTGCCGCCGATCTCGAGCGCGACCAGGTAGACGATCGCGACCGGGAACAGGAGCGCGGTCTCGAGCGTGAGGCCATGCAGGGATTCGAGCGGCGCGATCTTCTTGACGAGCCCGTACGTGCCGAACGAGAACGCGAGGGCCAGGGCGATCCACGGGATGCTGCCGTAGCTGAGGGCGAGCAGGCCGACGCCGGCCGCCGCCAGGGCGATCGGCGGCCATTGCCACGGCCGCAGCCGCTCCCGCAGGATCACGACGCCGAGCAGGACGCTGACGAGCGGGTTGATGAAGTAGCCGAGGCTCGTCTCGATGACGAAGCCCGCCCCGACGGCCCAGACGTAGACGAACCAGTTGACCGACAGCAGGAGCGCGGCCGCGAGGTACGTCGCGACGATCCGTGGCGTGAGGGACCCGAGGAGTGCCCGGAGCTCGCGGCGGAGGAGCACCACGGTCGTGAGCAGGGCGAACGACCACACGATCCGGTGGGCCACGATCTGCACGGCCGGCACGCCGTCGAGCGCGTCGAAGTAGAGCGGGATGAAGCCCCACAGGATGTAGGCGCCGGCGGCGTAGGCGATGCCCTTGTTCATCGAGCGTCCCGGTGGCGACGAGTCACGAAAGGCCGGGAGGCGTCGGGCGTACCATCGCCGGAACGAGGTCGGCGACCGACGGCGCACCGAGGAGCGCCATGGCCCGCTCCAGCTCGTCGCGCAGGATCGCGAGGACGCGCGCGGCGCCGGCCTCGCCGGCGGCGGCGATCCCCCACAGGAACGGGCGGCCGACGAGCACGCCGCGGGCGCCGAGCGCGCAGGCGATGGCGACGTCGAGGCCGCGCCGGACGCCGCCATCGACCCAGACCTCGCTCCGGCCGGCCACCGCGGCCACGACCTCGGGGAGCGCCGCGAGGGGCGTCACGGTCCGGTCGAGCTGGCGCGCGCCATGGTTGCTGACGACGATGCCCGCCGCGCCCGCCTCGACCGCCCGCCGCGCGTCCTCGGCCGTGAGGATGCCCTTGAGGACGAGCGGCAGCGGCGACCACGTCGCGATCTCCGCGACGTCAGCCCAGCTGATCGTCCGGTCCGCCGGACCGTCGAGCCCGCCGAGCCCGCCCGCGCCGTCGGCGACCCGCCCGCCCTCGAAGTTGCCGAGGGGCACGGCGAGGTCGAAGCCGTTCCGCAGATCGCGCTCGCGGTAGCCGAGGACCGGCAGGTCGACCGTGACCATGATCGCGCGGTAGCCCGCCCCGGCGGCGCGCTCGACGAGGCGCCGGCTGTGCCCCGGCTGTGCCTGGGTGTAGAGCTGGAACCAGCGGCAGGCTCCCGGGGTCGCGGTCGCGACCTCCTCGATGGAGCGGCTGGCCATGGTCGAGAGCGTGAACGGGATGCCCGCAGCCGCCGCGGCGCGGGCCGTCGCGAGCTCGCCGTCGGGGTGCGCGAGGCCGTGGGCGGCCATCGGCGCCACGCCAACCGGCAGCGCGGCGCGCTCGCCCAGGAAGTCGGTCGCGGGGTCGACCCGCCCGACATCGACGAGGACACGGGGTCGGAGCCGGACGGCCCGCCAGGCCTCGACATTCTCGGCGAGCGAGATCTCGTCCCAGGCGCCGCCCTCGACGTAGTCCCAGGCGGACGGTGCCATGCGCGCCCGGGCGAGCGGCTCGAGCTCGGCCAGCGAATGGGCCGCCAGGGCACGTGGATCCGGGTCCCGCAGGCGGGCCAGCAGCTCCGAGTCGGCCAGGCTCACCCTGCCGGCTCCAGGTTCGCGATGCTCGCGAGGAGCATCTTGACGCCACTGGCCTTGAACGCCACCGTGACCTCCTCGTCGTCGCGGGTCAGCTTGCTCGTCACCACCACGCCCTCGCCGAACCGGGCATGCCGGACGCGGTCGCCGTCGCGGAACTCGCGCTGGCCGGGGACGCGGACGCGGGGGGCGGCCGCGAGACGCGCGGGCTGGACCGGCGGGCGGGCGACGGGATCGTCGAGCTGGCGCGACGGGACATCGTCGCCGAGGAAGCGTCCGTCGTGATCCACCGGCTCGCCGTCGGCCTCGCTGGCGTCCCCGAACCGGCGGCGCGGCAGGCCGAGCGATCCGGACGGCGCGCCCGCCGCGAACGCCTCGCGCCGCGCGGCGAGGTCGCGCTGCGGCCGGAAGCCCTCGCCCGGGGCGGGCGCACCGGGACGGCCGCTCCCCGCTCGCCAGGCCGCGCCGCCCGCCCGCACCCCGAGCCGCGAGGTGCGGCGCGCCCCGAACGCGAGGTCGAGGTCGTAGGTGTCGTCGCCGGAGCCCGGGAGAAGGCGCGGCCCGTCCATCAGGTCGGCCGGGATCTCGAACAGGAACCGCGACGGCGCGGCCATGCCTCCCGCGGGACCCCACGTCGCCCGGCGCGACGCGTGCGAGAGGAAGAGCCGCTCCTTGGCCCGCGTGATCCCGACATACGCCAGGCGCCGCTCCTCCTCGAGCTGCTTCGTGTCGCCCTCCTCGCGCTCGGCATCGATCGCCCGCTTGTGCGGGAAGATCCCCTCCTCGAGGCCGCCGATGAAGACGGCGCCGAACTCGAGGCCCTTCGCCGCGTGGAGCGTGATGAGCGTCACGGCGTCCGCGTCGCCCTCGTACGCGTCCTGGTCGGCGACGAGGGCGGTCTCCTCGAGGAGCCGGTCGAGCGCGTCGTCGGGCGCGAGGTCGTCGTAGCGGGTCGAGACCGAGCGCAGCTCGAGCAGGTTGCGCCAGCGCTCCTCGTTCTCCTCGGTGCCGTCGGCGAGCATCGCCCGGTAGCCCGACGCCTCGAGCACCTCGTCGAGCAGCTCGGGGAGCGGCAGCAGCCCGACCCGGGCCCGCAGCCGGCGGACGAGCTCGACGAACGCCGCGATCGCCGTCCTGGCCCGCCCCGTCAGGACACCCAGCCCGTCGAGGGCGGCCCGCTCGAGGGCGCTCCAGTAGGTCGCCCCCTCGTCCTCCGAGGCGATCCGCACGATCTCGAGCGACCGCTCGCCGAGGCCGCGGGGCGGGACGTTGAGCACCCGCTCGAAGCTGACCCGGTCACGGTCGCTGCGCAGGATCCGGAGGTAGCCCAGCGCGTCCTTCACCTCGCGGCGCTGGTAGAAGCGCGTGCCGCCGATCAGCTGGTAGCGGATCCCCCAGCGCAGGAACGCCTCCTCGATGGCGCGGGACTGGGCGTTCGTCCGGTACAGAACCGCGATGTCCTTCGGCCGGAACGTCGCGGCTTCGTCGGCCCGCCGGCTGAGCGCCGCGCCGCGCCCGCCGAGGAGGGCCTCGACCTGGCGGGCGATCCACTCCGCCTCCTCCTCCTCGTCATAGGCCTCGAACCGGGCGATCCGGCGGCCGCCCTGCTGGTCGGTCCACAGGTGCTTCGCCTTGCGCGCCTCGTTGTTGGCGACCACCGCGTGGGCGGCGTCGAGGATCAGCTGCGTGCTCCGGTAGTTGCGCTCGAGCTTGACGACGGTCGCCCCGGGCTCGTCCCGCTCGAAGTCGAGGATGTTGCGCAGGTCGGCGCCGCGCCACGCGTAGATCGACTGGTCGTCGTCGCCGACGACGCACAGGTTGTGGTGCGCCGCGGCGAGCGCCCGCACGATCCGGTACTGGGCCCGGTTGGTGTCCTGGTACTCGTCCACGTGCAGGTAGCGCCAGCGGGCCTGGTACCGCGCGAGCACGTCGGGCTGGGTCTCGAGGAGGCGGACCGTCTCGCCAAGGAGGTCGTCGAAGTCGAGCGCGCCCGCGGCCCTGAGGCGCTGCTCGTAGGCCGCGGCGAGCTTGGCGAGCTCCTCGTGGTAGTGGGTCATCGCCGCCTCGGCGAGCGCCTCGGCGCCGGCGAGGTCGTTCTTCGCCCGCGACAGCGCCTCGAGCACGCTGCGGGGCCGGATCGGGCCGCCCTGGATCGGCTGGTCGTGCTCCCGGAAGACCTGCTTCATCAGCGTGAGCTGGTCGTCGGTGTCGTAGATGACGAAGCGGGGATCGAGCCCGATCTGGCGGCCGTCGCGGCGCAGGATCCGGGCGCAGATCGCGTGGAACGTCCCCATCTCGACCTTGCGGCCATCGTCGGGTCCGACGAGGCCGACGATCCGCTCGCGCATCTCCCCGGCGGCCTTGTTGGTGAACGTGACGGCGAGGATCCGCCAGGGCGCGACGTCCTTCACCCCGATCAGGTACGCCACACGGTGGGCCACGACCCGGGTCTTGCCGCTCCCCGCGCCCGCGAGGATGAGCAGCGGCCCCTCCGTGGTCGTGACCGCGCGTGCCTGCTCCTCGTTGAGGCGGCCGGTGATCAGGGCGGCCAGCTCCTCGCGCGAGGTGACGCCGGTGGCGAGGCCGCGGTCGCGAGGCGCGGCTGGCGCCGCGTCCGCGGGCGGCAGGTCCTCCCACGGCTCGGGCGGCCCGCTCGCGGTCGCCGCGGCGGACGCCGGCGAGACGAGCACCTCGTCGTCGGCCGGCTCGCCGCCGGGCTGCGGCTCGTCGGGCATGGGCAGCGGATCGTCGAGCCACGTGGGCGGGGAATCCACGCTCGAATTGTACCGGCGCGGGCTTCACCGCCCCGTGCCCCGCCCGGATGCAGGCAGGCTGGAAGCCGCCGGCGCCCCCGCCTGTCGACGTTCCGTCTCGCCCGCCCGCGGAACCCTACGCCGTCGCGGCGCCCCCGTACGCAGCGCCGACGCCCGGCAGCGCGTCCAGGCCGGACGCCCGCGGATCGCGGCGAACCGCATCCACGAGCGCCCGGCCCGTCTCCTCCGTGAGCGCGGGGCTGGGCGGCTCCGCGAGGATCGCCGCGACTTCAGCCTGCGCCCGCTGCACGATGTCCGAAGCGCCCGCCAGGCGCCACGCGCCGAGCGAGCCGCGGTCGATGACCCGCGACGGGAGGTGCTGCTCTTCCCGGAAGCGACGCCGCGTCTCGGGCAGCTCCAGGAACCGCCCGGCGAACCCGGCCGCCCGGATCGACGCCAGCCCCAGGCCGTCCTCCGGCGCGGCGACGCCGCGCACGAGGCGCTGCGCGCTCGCGATCGCCTCCGCGTCGATGACAAGCTTCTCGACGCTCTGGCAGCGCAGCTCGTCGAGCATCCCGGCGCCCGAGATCATGTCGATCCCGCCGAGGGCCCCGACGAGCGCCGTCGTCGCCGACTCCATGCCCGCCTGCGCGTCGATGAGCTTCGCGTCGGTCGCCCCGAGGTAGCCGTGGGTCGGCAGCCCGAGGTGGCGGCCGACCGCGGCATTCGCGACGTTGAGCATCGCCGTCTCGATCGCCCCCATCGGCGTCGCCCCGGTCCGCATGTCGAGGATGGCCGGTGCCCCGCCCCAGGCGATCGGCGCGCCCGGCGCCGCCGCCTGGTGGATGACGATCCCGGCCAGCGACTCCGCCGCATGCTGGACGACCGAGCCCGCGAGCGAGACCGGCGCGGCGCCGCCGGCGAGCGGCATCGAAACCATCTGGGCCGGGACGCCGGCCCGGGCGAGGTCGATCAGGCAGCGGCAGGCGAACGACGTCCAGGTGAGCGGCGGCGACGGGCAGACGTCGAAGACCGCCCGCGGCGCGGCCCGCAGCGCCTCCGCGCCGCCGGCGTCGAGGGCGAGGAGCCGGAGCATGGGGAGCGTGCCGGCCGCCGAGAAGGAGCCCGTGACGATGGGCCGGGCCGAGGTGAGCAGCACCACGAGCAGCCGGTAGATGTCGCCGATGGCGGACGGCACGTCGCTGCAGATCACCGCGGTCGACTGAGCGGCGTAGACGCCGAGGGCGTCCGCGACCCGGACCAGGCGGACCAGGTCCGCCGCCTCCGCCGCCCGGTGCTCGCCGGTCGCAGCGTCGAGCACGGAGACGCCGCACGACCCGGGATCGAAGGCGACCTCGCCCGCCCCGTAGCGCACGGCGGGGCGGCCGTCGCGATCGTGGAGCGTGAACGCCGGCGGGACGCTCGCCAGGGCGGCCCGGACGACCGCCTCCGGGATCCGGGCGACACCGGCCTCGACCGTGGCGCCGGCCGCGGCGAGCAGGGCTGCCGCCTCCGGGTCCGCGACCCGCACGCCGGGCTCGGCGAGCACCTCGAACGCCTCGTCGAGCACCCGCTCGATCGTCGCGGGGTCGAGCATCTCGAGCCGCGGCCGGTGCGTCGACGGCGGCGCGGCCGCCTGCCCTCCCATCAGCCGCCCGCCCTCGAGAGGCCGGCAGTGGTGGCGATCCGGTCGAGCTCGGCGCCGAGCGCCGGTTCGATCGGCGCGCCCGGCGCGTTCGCCAGGAGATCCAGGGCCCGCCGGTGGGCCCGCTCGAGCGGCTGCTCGCGGGGGGTCCCGTCCGACGCCGGCGGCCGCCGGTCGATCAGGGCGGGCGTCCACCGCTCGCGCATGTGGCGCCGCGTGTGCGGCGCGGTAAGGAAGTCGCCCCCCGGCCCCGCGGCGGCGATCGTCGCGAGCGCGAGCGACTCGTCGTCGACCGGCATGCCCGCGCAGATCCCCTTGACGAACCCGTAGATCTCCACGTCGAGCAGGAGCTGCTCGTAGGACCACGTGCGGCTGCCGGCCAGGAAGCCGAAGCCGAGCAGCATGTCCGAGCGCTGGACGCAGGCGGCGAGCGCCGACAGGCTGTTCTCGACCCCGGCCCGCCAGTCGGGCTGGTGCGATCCCGTCGCGAACGCGCCCATCGAGAGCGGCACGCGGTAGCGCTCGGCGAGCTGTCCCGACGCGAGGGCGAAGAGCACGTCCTCCGGCCCGCCGCCGGTGTAGGCACCGCTGCGCAGGTCCATCGACGTCTGCGCCGCGGCGTAGTAGACCGGGGCGCCCGGCGCCGCGAGCTCCATCAGGGCCGTGGCGGTCAGGACCTCGGCGTTGCCGACCACGAGCGAGCCGGCCAGGGTGGCCGGGCCGGTGTGAGCGCACGACACCATCGTCATGAACCCGACGGGCACGCCCGCCTCGGCGGCGACCAGCGCGGCGTCGATCGCGGCGCCGTCCTGCGCGAGCGGGCTGATCGTGCAGAACGTCAGCGAGAGCGGCGACCGGGTCCGCAGGGCGGCGCGGCCGCCCGCGACGGCGGCCGCCATCTCGATCGCCGCCTCCGCCTCCCAGGTCGACATGAGCGTCTCGGTCTGCAGGTGCTTCGTGCTCACGCTCCAGGTCGCAGCGAGCTCCCGGAGCGCGCGCTGCTCGACCGGGACGTCCTGGGCGGAGAGCGGGAGCCAGATGAAGCCGACGTCGGGCAGGTCCTCGACGACGCGGGCGATGTCGGCGACGTCCGCGAGGGTCGAGCGGCGGCGCTCGCCGGTGTGGGGATCGAGGACCTCCACGCCGCAGCCGTCGGTCCCTGCCCAGACGTGGCGCCCGTCGAGCGCGATGTCGCGCTCCGGCATCCGCCCGCCGAGCACGTATGCCGATGGCGCCCGGCCGAGCGCCTCCTCGATGAGCGCAGCAGGCGCCCGGACGACGCCGCTGGCGGGGTCGACGGTGGCGCCGTGGTCGGCCCAGATCGCCTGCGCCCGCGGCGACGGGAACCGGACGCCGATCGTCTCGATGACCTCGAGCGTCGCCGCATGGACGCGGTCGAGGGCAGCAGCGTCGAGCAGCTCGACGCCGAAGGCCGGGTCGACGATGGGCGTCAACCCGCCGCGGTCCGCCGCCGGCGTCATCGAGCCGCGTCCGGGGCGCTGGCCATTCGGCGCGCCACGGCGACTGCCGAGATCGCGTCCTCGGCGTAGGCGTCGGCCCCGATCTCGGCCGCCCACGCCCGCGTCACCGGAGCTCCGCCGATCATCACCTTGACCTTCGGCCGCAGGCCCGCGGCGGCGAGCGCCTCGATCACGGCCCGCTGGCCTGGCATCGTCGTGGTCAGGAGGGCCGAGACGCCGACCACGTCGGCGTCGACCTCGGCCGCCTTCGCGGCGAAGGCCGCCGGCGCCACGTCGACGCCCAGGTCATGGACCTTGAAGCCGCTGACCGAGAGCAGGAGCCCGACAAGGTTCTTGCCGATCTCGTGGATGTCGCCCTTGACGGTCCCGAGCACGACGGTGCCCGCCGTCTCGCGCGCCTTGCCTTCCGCGGCGAGGACCGGCTCGACGACGCGCATCGCGGCTTCCATCGCCCGGGCCGCCATCATCAGGTCGGGCAGGAAGAACTCCCCGGACTCGTAGCTCGCGCCGACGTCGCGCAGCGCTGGCATCGCGCCATCGTTGATCAGGTCGAGCGGGGCGACGCCCGCCGCCAGGCCGTCGCTGGCGGCCGCCTCCGCGGCCTCGGGGTCGCCTTCGATGATCGCTCCGCGGAGCTTGTCGAGTATCTCGCTGGTCATGACATCCTCACAGGTCCGGTCGACGGATCGGCTTGTCCGCCGGTTGGGTGCCCGCCCGGCTCGCGGACCAAGGTCGCGCTTCCCGGTGCCCGGGTCGCACTGCCGGCTCGTCGGCGCGTCAGAGCCCTGCCCGAGCCTCCGCCCGGGCGACGATCTCGCGAATGGCGTCCGTCGCCGCGTCGGGAAGCGGCGGCGGCACCTGGTGGCTGGCGAGCAGGGCGTCGACCCGGTCGGCGGCGCGCTGGGCGAGCGTCAGGCTGCCGCGGGCGCGCCAGCCGCCGATCGTCCGCCGGTCCAGGAGGTCGGGGTACCAGCGGTCCCGGAAGCGGCGGAGCGTGTGGTCCGCCTCGAGGAAGGAGCCGTCCACGCCGACCTTGTCGACGAGGTCGAGCGCCAGGGCCTCGTCGGAGAGGTCGACCGGCGCGGTGGCGGCGCGGGTCCAGCCGACCAGCTCGTCGCAGATCGCGAGCTGGCCGAGGGAGCCCGCCAGGCCCAATTCAAGGTACCCGCAGTCGTGGGTGACCTGGCCCGCGGCGAGCGCGTCGGCGAGGATCGTGAGACCCGCCTCCGCCGCAGCCTGGTCGTCGACCGCCTTCGAATCCGAGCCGGCGCCCAGGCTGAACATCGGCAGCCGCAGGTGGTGGGCCAGCGATTCGGCGGCGCCCTTCGGATCGGGGCCGGCGTACGGGTCGACCAACGTCCGCAGGTCGAGGCCGTCGCCGCCGAAGCCCGGGATCACGACCGGCGCGCCCGGTCGCCGCAGCTGGGCGATCACGAGCCCGGCCAGGACGCCCGCATGGTTGACCGCGAGCGTGCCGCCCAGGGTCACCGGGCCCGTCGTCCCGCCGGAGGTCACCGGGATCCACAGGACGGGCTGGCCAGCGTCGACCAGCAGCAGCAGCTTCGACAGGGCGTCCTCGCCGAAGTGGAGGCCCCGCGTGACGTTGACGTACCACGCCGCGAACGGGCGGGCGGCGAGCTCGGACCGGCCGCCGGCGACGGCCTCGGCCATCGCGAGGACGTCGCGCGTGCCGTCGACCTCGTACGTGACGAAGACAAGGGGCTTGTGGGTGGCCGTGAGCATCACTTCGGCCTGGTGGCGGTCCGCGAGACGGCCGTCGACGTCGGACGGGATGAACATCGACATCGCGAACGCCATGTTCGGCAGCGCGTCGACCAGCGCCATCCCGCGTTCGACATCGGCGAGGACGGCCGGCCGGCGCTCGCCCGTCCGTGCGTCGACGATCGTGAGGCAGTCGGACCCCGGCCCGAACCAGGCGGCCTCGCCGCCCCACTCGATCGCCGGCTCGCCCAGCCGGTCGTGGAGCGTGATGGTCGATGGGGCGCAGGCGAGCGCCTCGGCCACGAGCGCGGCGGGGATCCGGGCGCGGTCCGTCTCGTCGACCCGAGCGCCGGCGGCTGCCAGGATCGCCCGGGCCTCCGGATGGTCGATCCGGATGCCGGTTCGCTCGAGGATCGTGCAGGCGGCGGCCTGCAGCCGCTCGCACTCGGCGGGTGACAGGCGCGACCAGCGACCGGCCCCCGGCCTGATCGCGCGGTCGCAGCCGACGGCACCTCGCGCTTCGCGCATGCGGCGAGCCTCGCGGGTCCGATGGCCCGCGCGCCAGAGCGGAATGGCAGGGGCGGGGTGGCCGTCCGGCAGGGGCCCGCGCTGTGATGACCTCTCGGCCCTGGAACGCGCGGCGCGTCGTGCCTTCGCTCCGGGCGCTGATCCGGCGGGCAGCCCGATCGGCCTGCTCGAGCGGTCAGAACGCCCGCGGACGCTGCCTCTCGCTGGCTCGGTTCGCTTCCCGTCGGTAGGACAATGTCATCAGCGGGGAGCTCTGACACGCGGCCCAAACCGCTGGCCGCCGGGACCGCGCCGAGCCACTGGCGAGACCGACCCGCCTCGACGCCCTGCGTTCTCGCGGGCGAAGGAGGGGGCCATGAAGCGGCCAGTCATCGCTCTCGTCACCGCATGCCTGCTGGTGGCGAGCACCGGATCCGCGGCACTGGCGAAGACGACGAAGATCGAGGTCGTGAGCACCACGAGCCCGGTGGCCATCCTCGACCCGGGCACGACGATCACGCGCGACAACATCGTCATGACGCGCGGATTTCAGAGTCGCCGAGGTCTCGGATCCGGCACCGACGAACAACCCGCGCGTGGCCGGCTACCAGGAGGATGTCGTCAACCTGATCGGCAACCTCAAGACGAACCGCGGCGTGTTGTGGGGCACGAGCCGCCACTGGCCGACCGCCTATCCGGACGGAACCTGGGAGTGCTCGTTCATCGGCCTCTACACGGACTTCGCGCACGGCGTCTGGGCCGGCAAGGGCGTCTGCCACGGCACCGGGTCGCTGAAGGGCTGGCAATGGAGGGCCGACCTCTCCCCCACCCCGACAGGCGGCACAGCGACGCACGGCTACATCTTCCACCCCGGACAGTAAGCGACGTCGGTCAGGCCAACGACAGCTGCACCGGGCGAACCCGCGCCCGTCCGGCGCCCCCGGCTCGGCGCGGGACGCCCGTCCCTGCGCACCCGAGCCGGGCATCCACGGATGACCCCGCGCCCGCCTTCGGTGCCGCACAACGAAGGAAGGGACCCCGGCCGCTGCTGGCCGGGGTCCCGGGAGCTCGGGTGACAGGTTCGGGGGCGTGACGCCTGCTGCTCGACAGATCAGGTATGACGGCCGCTTGTCGTGCTAGTTCCAGGGCGACGGCGGGCCGTCGGGATCGAGCTTGCACATCCCCTTGTTCTCGTAGGTGAAGACGCGCGGCGCCCCGTAGCGATCCTCCATCGGGCCGAGGACGACGTGGCTGATGTTGAGGACCTCCGCGGTCGCATCGGCGCTCGACTGCTCGGTGAGCAGCCCGCTGCCGATCAGGCCTGTGGCCGTCCAGTTGGTCGCCAGGAGATCCATCACCACGTACCGCGCGGGGCCCGTGGCGGGCGTGACGGTCAGGGCCAGGATGCTGCGGATGTTCGGACCGTCGAAGATGTTGGTCGTCTCGGTCACCACGACCGCCCCGGCGTATGAGCCGGTTGCCTCACCTGACCACGGGCTGTCGGTCTGCGGCCCGTTCCCGGCCATCTCGATGGTGCCCTTCACGTCGGGCCACAGCGGGCAGCTCTTGGCGGCCGAGGCAGCGTCACCCAGCGGAATAGTCGAGGTCCCGAGGGCGAGCACGAGCGCCAACGCGAGGATCCGTTTCACCGTCAGCCTCCCACGAGGAAGCGGCGGGTCGGTCTCGCCAGTCACTCGGCGTGACCCCGGCGGCCAGAGTTAGGGTCACACGTCGAAGTGTCCCGCGGCCGAACGATGGGCCCGGTCGAGACCTTCGCCAAGAGGCTTTCGGACCGAGTTCGTCGGGGGCGGACCCCGGCGCCGGAGAAAACGAAGGACCCCGGCCGTTGCGAGCCGGGGTCCTTGCTGTGTTGCGGAAGGTTCGGGACTAGAAGTCCATGTCTCCGCCACCGTGGCCGTGCCCGGCGCCGTTGCCCGCGTCCTTCTTCTCCGGCAGGTCGGTCACGAGCGTCTCCGTCGTGAGGACCATCGCCGCGATCGAGGCCGCGTTCTGGAGCGCGGAGCGGGTCACCTTGGCCGCGTCGACGATGCCCTTCTCGAACATGTCGCCGTACTCGCCCTTGAGTGCGTCGAAGCCGTGGCCCCGGGGCATGCCGCGGACCTGGTCGATCACGACCTCACCGCGCTGCCCGGCGTTGTCGGCGATCTGGCGGGCGGGAGCCTCGAGGGCGCGCCGCACGATGTCCACGCCGACCTGCTCGTCGCCCTCGAGCTGGAGGGAGTCGAGAGCCGGGATCGCCTGGAGGAGGGTCGTGCCGCCGCCGGCGACGATGCCTTCCTCGACGGCCGCACGGGTCGTCGACAGCGCATCCTCGATGCGGTGCTTCTTCTCCTTGAGCTCGACCTCGGTCGCCGCGCCCACCTTGATGACGGCGACGCCGCCGGCGAGCTTGGCGAGGCGCTCCTGGAGCTTCTCGCGGTCGTAGTCCGAGGTGGTCTCCTCGATCTGCGCCTTGATCTGGTTCATCCGGGCCTTGATGTCGGCCTCGCGGCCGGACCCGTCGACGAGCGTGGTGTTGTCCTTGGTCGCGACGACACGGCGGGCCTCGCCGAGGTCCTCGAGCTGGACGGAGTCGAGCTTGCGGCCGACTTCCTCGGAGATGACCGTGCCGCCGGTGAGGATCGCGATGTCGCGCAGCATGTCCTTGCGCCGATCGCCGAAGCCCGGCGCCTTGACGGCCAGGACCTGGATCGTGCCGCGGAGCTTGTTCACGACAAGGGTGGCGAGCGCCTCGCCGTCGACGTCCTCGGCGATGATCACGAGCGGGCGGCCCGACTGGACGGCCTTCTCGAGCGCCGGCAGGATGTCCGCCACGGCCGAGATCTTCTTGTCGGTGATCAGGATGCGCGCGTTCTCGAACGTCGCCTCCATGCGATCCGAGTTGGTCACGAAGTAGGCCGAGATGTAGCCCCGGTCGAACTGCATGCCCTCGGTGTATTCCTTCTCGAGGCCGAGGGACTGGCCTTCCTCGACGGTGATGACGCCGTCCTTGCCGACCTTGTCCATCACCTCGGCGATGATCTCGCCGACCTCGGGATCCGCCGCGGAGATGGCGGCCACGGCCGCGATCTGCTCGCGCGAATCGACCGGGCGGGCGTGCGCCTTGATCTCGGCGACGATGACCTCGACGGCGCGCTCGATGCCGTGCTTGAGGACCATCGGGTTGGCGCCGGCGGTCACGTTGCGGAGGCCTTCGTTGACGAGGGCCTGGCCGAGCACCACCGCGGTCGTCGTGCCGTCGCCGGCGACGTCGTCGGTCTTGGTGGCGACTTCCTTGAGGAGCTGGGCGCCCATGTTCTCGAAGGGGTCTTCGAGCTCGATGTCGCGGGCGATGGTGACGCCGTCGTTCGTGATGGTGGGAGAGCCGAACTTCTTGTCGAGGACGACGTTCCGGCCCTTGGGCCCGATCGTCACCTTGACGGCGTCGGCGAGGCGGTCGATGCCGCGCTTGAGCGAGCGCCGGGCGGCGTCCTCGAAGATGACCTGCTTGGCCACGGGTGGGGGTTCCTCCAGGGGGATCCGCTCGGGATCCGTTCGGGTTGGACGGCTGGTGCCGAAAAGCTG
Organism: uncultured Chloroflexia bacterium; assembly: GCA_963809375.1. GTDB lineage: Bacteria > Chloroflexota > Limnocylindria > Limnocylindrales > CSP1-4 > CTSoil-043. The sequence continues at coordinate 119,566 of CAWEJO010000005.1, read as the reverse complement.
GGACTAGCCCTCGACGACCGCCAGGATGTCCTTCTGGCTGATGATGAGGAGGTCCTCGCCGTCAACCTTGAACTCGGTGCCGGCGTACTTGGCGTACAGGACCTTGTCGCCGACGACGACGTCCATCTTCCCGCGCGAGCCGTCCTCGAGGATGGCGCCGGGGCCGACCGCGAGGATGCTGCCCTCCTGGGGCTTCTCCTTGGCGGTGTCCGGCAGGACGATGCCGCTCTTCGTGATCTCCTCGCGCGGCGTCGGCTTGACGACGACGCGGTCGCCGAGAGGCCGAAGCTTCTTGTCGGTGGCGGTGGCCAACGCGTGACCCTCCTGTGTGTGGTGCTGGCGGAGCGACGTCGCGTCGCCCCGTTCGGTCGATCGCCGGGCGCCCGGAGGGCGCGCGGCCCGTCGCCATCTCCCGCTGGCATGCCGTGGGCCCGCATCCGGCGCGACCTACCACCCGGCGCGATCCAGGGAGTCTGGCACTCTCACGTCGAGAGTGCCAATACACTAGCCGCGGCCGCTGCGCCTGTCAACAGGCGCAATCAATGGCAGGCCGGCGGCGTGGGCCACGCGCCCGGTCCGGAGCCCGGCGGCCTGGATCGGGTCGACACCCGGCGCGCGACACTGCCCGCGCGCGCTACGATCAGGCCATGACCGAAACCGCCGCACGTCCGATCCTCCGTGCCGGCACCGCCGAGGTGCTCGTCGATCCGGCCGCCGGCGGTCGAATTGTCGCGGTCCGCGAGGCCGGCGTCGACCTCGTCAAGCCAGCCGGCACGAGCGTCGTCGACTATGGCCTCTATCCGATGGTCCCGTGGGCCGGCCGCCTCCGCGACGGCGTGCTCGCATGGCGGGGCGGGCGACACCGGCTGCCGACCCACCTGACCCCGCCCCATGCGATCCACGGGACGCTCCTGGAGGCTCCCTGGTCGGTCGTCGAGGCGAGCACCGACGGGGTCACGCTGACCGCAGCCCTCGGCGCCCCCTGGCCGTTCGGCGGCCGGGCGACCCAGCGGATCGCGCTGGAGCCTGGGGCGGTCCGGCTCGAGCTCGTCGTCGAGGCCGACGCGGCGGAGTTCCCGGCGATCGTGGGCTGGCATCCCTGGTTCCTGCGCCAGCTGCACACGCCGACCGGGGCGCCCCTGGGCGGCCCTGCCGAGCTCGACTTCGCGCCTGGGGGCATGCTGGTGCGCGGCGCCGACTACCTGCCGACCGGCGAGGTCCGGCCGTCCTCCCCGGGGCCCTGGGACGACTGCTTCGTCGATGTCGCGCGGCCACCCGTCGTGCGCTGGCCCGGGGCGTTCGAGGTGACGATCGAGAGCGACGCGCCGGACTGGGTCTGCTACACCCTCCCGCCGGAGGCCTTGTGCGTCGAGCCCCAGACCGGCCCGCCGAACGGCCTCAACACCGACGACCATGCCGTGGTCGGGCCGGGCCGGCCGCTCGTGGCGTCGATGTCGCTGCGCTGGCGGTCGCTCGGCTGACGGCGGCTCGACAAGGGACCCGCCGTCCGGGCGTGGGCCATGCGACCAGGGGCGGCCGCGCCGTGTCAGGGTCGTGGGCGGGCCATGCGACCAGGGGCGGCCGCGCCGGGTCAGGGTCGTGGCGGGGGCCCGGTCGGAGCGGGCCGCGCGGGGATCAGAGGATGCGGATCATCCGGGTGTTGCCGAGGGTGTTCGGCTTGACCCTCGCCAGGTCGAGGAACTCGGCGACGCCTTCGTCCATCGATCGCAGCAGCTCCGCATAGACCTCGGGCGACACGGTCGTCCCGTCGACCGCGTGGAACCCGTTCCGGGCAAAGAAGTCGACCTCGAACGTGAGGCAGAAGACCCGCCTGACGCCAAGGTCGCGGGCCTGCTCGACGAGCGCCTCGAGGATCCGCCGGCCGACGCCGCGACCGCGCCAGGCCGGCGCCACGGCGAGCGTCCGCACCTCCGCGAGGTCCTCCCACATGACGTGCAGCGCGCCGCAGCCGACCAGCTCTGGCCCGTCGTCGGCCGGCTGGCGGTCCGCGGCGGCGCCTGGGTCCGCCCGCCGCTCAGACTCGGCGGCCTCGCCGGCCGGCCGGATCGCCTCGGCGACGCGGAACTCCTGGATGTCCTCGAAGAGCGTGACCCGCTCCTTGGCGAGCAGGATGCGCTGCTCGGCGTAGCCGCTTACCAGCCGCACGATGTCCCGCACGTCGGACGTCCGGGCGGGTCGCAGGCGTACCTCCGGACCGCCGGGCGCGCGGCTCGCGAGTGCATCCCCGGCGGGCGGGGTGCCCCGGGCGGGCGCGGCGTCCCCGCCTGGAACGGCGTCCAGGGTGGGCGATGCCTCCCAGGCGGGCGGCGCGCCATTGTCGCTGCGGGATGCGGTGTTCACGCAGCCGATTGTGCCACGCTCACCGGCTCGGCCGGCTGCAGTCAGCCGCTTGTGGGTGCGGGCCACGCTCGCCCGGCTCGGCCGGCCGCAATCAGCCGGTCACGGGGTGCGCGCCATGCAGCCGGTCACGGGGTGCAGGCCGGGTCAGCCCGTCGGGTCGGCCGGTAGGGATGGCCGCCTGGCCCGGCCGGCGGTCCCGAACGTCGCGTCGTAGGCGGCGACGAACGCCGCGCCGGCCTCGTCGGGATCCTCACCGCGCTGGCCCGCGACCCACCGGGCCGTGATCTCGACGTAGCGCGGCTCGTTGCGCCGCCGGGGAGCGCCAGGGGGCGAGAGGTACGGGGCGTCGGTCTCGACCAGCAGGCGCTCCCGCGGGACGCGGCGAGCCGCCTCAGCCGTCGCCTCCTCGCCCACCCGGAAGGCCAGCCCGGACACGCTGACCGCGCACCCGAGCTCGAGCGCGGCCTCCACGTAGTCGACCGGCCCGGAGACCGAGTGGAGAACGGCCGGCGGCCGGGATCCGAACGCGGCCCGGCCGGCAGCGCCGCCGAAGCCCGCCGCCCGCAGCTCCGCGAGCAGGGCGTCCTGGGCGTCACGCCGGCCCGGCTTCGAGCGGCAGTGGAGGATCGCCGGCTTGCCCGTCGCAAGGGCGAGCGCGAGGTTGCGGCGCAGGTTCTCCAGCTGCGCCTCGGCCGGCGACCACATCCGGTCGAAGTCGAGGCCGGTCTCCCCGATCGCTGCGACGGCCGCGTCATTCGCGAGGTTCACCACCTCCGTCCAGCCCGCCGCGTCGACCTCGGCCGCGGCGTGCGGGTGGACCCCCACGGCGGCGAGGGCGTGCGGCAGGCGCCCGACGAGCGCGACGGCACGACGGCTCGAGGCAACGTCCCAGCCGGGGACGAGGAGGCGCTCGACGCCGGCGGTCGCCGCGGCCGCGGCGACCTCGTCCGCGTCGTCGGTGAAGTGCTCGGCGTTGAGGTGGCAGTGGCTGTCGACGAGGCGCATGCGGCGGCAGGCGTGCGGGCGGCTGGGGCGGCCTACCCGGCGGTCCCGGGCTCGGGGCGGCGCTGGCGCTTCCGCGAGCTCGCCGCCGAGCTCCTGGAACAGCGTCAGCTGGAGCCCGGCTGGCCCGTCGAGCCGCGCGTTCAGTGAGTTCCACGGCGTGCGCGTCGGCTGGGCCACGACGTTCGCGCCAGCCCGGGCGAGGCGGTTCGTCGCGCTGGCGGCGTCGTCGACCTGGAACGCGACGCGGATCGGCCCGGCGACGCGCCGCCCGACTTCGACGGCATCGATGTAGGCCGCCTGATCCGGGTCGGCGATCTCGAGCGTGGCCCGGCCCGCGTCGAGGATCGCGACGCGCCCGTCGGACGATTCGTAGCGAGCCTGCTCGCGCAGTCCCAGGATGTCGCGGTAGAACACGAGCGCGGCGTCGTAGTCGACGGCCGTGACGACGAGGCGGAGCTCGCGCACGCCGCGCGTGCGGTCGCTGACGCCGCGCGACCCCGGGCGGCTCATCCGGCCGGCGCCGCTTCGTACAGCGCGATCTCGCCGCCTTCGGGGTCGGCGAGGACCGCGTACCAGCCCATCCCGCCGATCGCGGTCTTCGGCACCGGCACGCTGCCGCCCAGCCGGGTCGCGGTCGCGACCGCATCGTCGATCGAGGCGACGTCGATGTAGACGCGCAGGCGTTCCGGGGCCGAGATGCCGCGCTTCCCGATCGCACCGCCCGGTATTGCCGGGCCCGGTCATGAAGGTGTGGTAGTCGTCCGTGCCTTGCATCAGGGCGATCTTCCAGCCGAAGACGCCGGCGTAGAAGGGGATGATGGCGGCCGGGTCGTCGGCCGGGATCTCCATGTGCGCGAACTCGCCCTGAGCCATCGTGGGACGCCTCCTCGGTGCCTGCAGCGTGGAGGGCCCACGGTGGGGCCGACGGCGGCCGGTCGTCAAGCGCGGGCGCTGCCCCCGGCGGGCGGCAGCGTCGTGGTCAGGCCCGTCGCTGCGTCAGGCCCGTGGTCTGTGCACCAGGCCGCCGCGACGTTCAGGCCGCTTCGCCGCTTGAGGCCGCTTCGCCGCTTGAGGCCGCTTCGGCGTTCAGGCCGCGTCGGCGTTCAGGCCGCGTCGGCGTTCAGGCCGCGTCGGCGTTCAGGCCGCGTCGCCACCCAACGCCCGGCGGACGTGGGACACGTGCTCGGCGCGGTGCAGCGAGCGATCGAGCAGGCGGATCCGTCCGGCCGCCGCCACCGCGTCCACCGATGCGTCGGGCAGCCCGGCGACGAGCCGATCGACGTCGGCGGCGGCATCCAGCGCCAGCGCCACCGCCGACTGCGTGGGCAGCGCGCGCCAGGTCGGGAGCAGCGTCGCGTTGACGAGGTCGGCGATGCCGTCCGGGAGGTCGTCGGGCATGGCCGCGCCGGCGGCCCGGGCCGCCTCCCACCGGCTGACCTGCCACCGATCCCAGAAGCCGAGATGGGCGAGCAGCACCGCGACCGTCCAGCCGTCGCCGGCGTCGGCCAGGAGCGCGTCGGCCGACAGGGAGGTCGCCAGGAGGCCGAGGTCGGCGGACGCCCGCTCGTTCGCATCGACGTACGATCGATCGGTCATCGGGCACCCTCTCCCTGCGTGTCGGACGCCGCGTCGAGGTCGAGGCGCGGGAACAGCGGGGCAGGCGGCGCCAGCGTCCCCGGCTCGTCCGCGTGGACGCCCCAGGCGAGCTCGTCGTCAAGCGACGGCCCGTGGTTGCCGGCCGCGTCCCACCCGTAGGCATACCCGAGCTGTCCCAGCGCCCGGGCCGCCGCTCCCGGCATGACCGGCGCCGCAGCGAGCGCGACGAGCCGGCAGGCCTCCACGAGGTCCCCCAGGACGCCGCCGAGGCGCGCCTCGGCGGCGGCATCGCCTGCCGTGGCGGCTTTCGCCAGGGCCCAGGGCTGCTCGGTTTCGACCGTCCGGTTCGCCTGGCCGACGAACTCCCATAGCGCCGCGAGCGCCTCGCTGAGCAGCCGTTCCTCGAGCCTCGCGTGCCACGCGGCCCTGGTCGTCGCCCACGCCGCGCCGAGCGGCGATCCGGCCGTGCCGCGGGCGCCCGGCCGGGGCCCGCCGAGGTAGCGGACGGCCATGCTGACGGTCCGGTTCAGCAGGTTGCCGAAGTCGTTGGCAAGGTCGGCGTTGTACCGGCGCAGGAACGCGTCCCAGGAGACGTCGGCGTCCCGGTCGAAGCCGACCTCACGAAGCGCGACGTAGCGGGCCCCGTCCGCCCCGAACGCGCGCACGAAGTCGAGCGGGTCGAGGAAGTTGCCGCGGCTCTTGCTCATCCGCTCGCCCTGGGCGAGGAGCCAGCCGTGGATCCACACGTGACGAGGCGCCTCGAGGCCGGCCGACCAGAGCATCGCAGGCCAGAAGATGGTGTGGAAGCGGGCGATGTCCTTGCCGATGACGTGGAGGTCGGCCGGCCACCAGCGCGCGAACGCCCCGGGATCACCGGGGAAGCCCGCGCCCGTGATGTAGTTGATCAGCGCGTCGTACCAGACGTAGATCGTGCCCGCGTCCGGATCCCAGGTCCCGTCCGGAAGCCGCGACGATGAGCCGTCCTCGCGAAGCGGGAACGGGATGCCCCAGCCCGCGCCGGAGCGCGAGATGGAGGCGTCCTCGAGGCCGCTCCGGATGAAGGCCAGCATCTCGTTGCGTCGATAGTCCGGCTGGACCGCGTCCGGATGGTCGAGGAACCAGCGCTCGAGGCGCTCCTGGTAGGCCGACAGCCGGAAGAACCAGTTCCGCTCGGTCAGCCACTGGAGTGGCACCTCGGGGTGGTTCGGGCAGATCGTGCCCCGGTCGGTCTCCAGGACGTCCGTGGCGTTCCGGAAGCCCTCGTTCGGGCAGTACCAGCCCTCGTACGTGCCGACGTAGATGTCGCCGTTGGCGTAGGCGCGCCGGACCATCTCCTGGCTCGCCTCGACATGGTCGGGATCCGTCGTGCGGATGAACCGGTCGGGCGAGATCAGCAGCGCGCCCTCGGCCTCGCCGAACAGGGCGACCTTCTCGTCGACGAACGCGCGCGGGTCGCGGCCCTCCTCGGCCGCCCGCATCGCGATGTTGACACTGTGCTCGTCGGTGCCCGTCAGGAAGCGGGTCGGGATGCCGCGCATCCGGTGCCAGCGGGCGAGCGCGTCGGCCCCGATCACCTCGTACAGCGTGTGGAGACCGGGCTTGTTGTTCGCGTACGCGATCGAGGTCGTGATGTAGAAGCGGTCGGGGCGGTCAGGCATGGCCGGCCAAGGGTAGCAGGGGCATTGGCGGCGTCGCCGCGCCGCCGGCCGGCTATCGCCGCGATCCTGCGGTCCGGTGCGACCTGGCGGATCGGCCCGCGACGCCCTGCCGGCTACTTCTTCGTGCGGAGCGCGTCGCGCAGCTCTTCCTCGTACTCGGGGGTGAGCGTCGTCTGGCGCAGCTGTCCCGGGAAGGTTCGGAACGCGGACACGATCGCGTCGCCGCTGCCCGACTGGACCAGGGCGAAGATGGCGCTGCTGCCGGGCTTCACCTGCTCGGTGACCTCCCGGACGAACCCGCCGTCCACCCCGGGCGCCATCGACCGGCCGATCAGGCCGCCGGCGACCGCGCCGCCAACGATCCCCGCGATCGGGAACATGACCGCGAGGAGGCCGCCGAGCACGGCCCCGACCGCGATCCCGGCCTCGGTACCGCCCGCCATCTCGTTCTTGACGCTGACCTTGCCGCCGGGATCCTTCGAGATGACCGCGCTGTCCTCGAGGTGGAGCGCTCCCGCCTTCTCGAGCGAGCGGAGCGTCTTGAGCGCCGCGAGGCCATCGTCTTCCTTGTCGAACGTGACGACGATCAGGTCACTCATCCCGTCTCTCCCATCGCCGCCTGGGCGGCTCCTTCGACCGCGTCGAGAAGCGCCACGAGGTCCGCCTCCCGGGTCCTGAAGTTGACGATACACGCCCGCAGGGCGACCCGTCCGTCGAGGGTCGTCGAGGTCAGGAAGACCTCGCCGGCGGCCTGGATCCGCTCGATCACGGCGCGGTTGAGCGCGTCGATCGCCGCGGGATCACGGCCGGGTGCCGCGACCCGGAAGCACGTCACCGAGAGCGGGCCGGCAGCCACGAGCTCCAGGCCCGGGCGCGTCCCGACCATCGCCTGGAGGGTGCGCGCCAGGGCCACCTGTCGGGTGATCTCGCGACGGTAGCCCGCGGCGCCCACGGCCTGGAGCGTCATCCACGCCTTGAGGGCCCGGAAGCCGCGCGTCTGCTGGATGCCGAACTCGGAGAACCATGGCAGGGCCGTGTCGTCGCGCAGGTAGGTAGCGCGGCGAGTCTCGCGCGCCGTCGGCGGCGGTCGCCGACCCGGCCGCGCCGCTCGACGACCACGGATCGGACTCCGGCCGCGCCTGCCCCTTGGCGACTTGATCACATGCCGGTGTGGCTGGCACAAACGCAGGTCGGGCGCAGCCGATCCGGATCGGCAGGCGTCCCCGACGGCCCGCGGCCGGGCTCCGCGAACGCGGCCGAACGTCGCCCGGGCGTGCCTCGCGCCCCGGATCGAGCGCCGACCTGCGATAACGCCACCACGGGTGACATCTGCACACGTACCTGTACCCGACGATGCCGCGGGGGGCGTGACGCCACTCGGCGCCGTGCCGGCGCCCAGGATCACCCCCCGTCGCCGGCCGCGGCCGCGACGCCGCCGCTGCCCCCGCCCGGGTCAGTGGCGGAAGTGGCGAATCCCGGTCATCAGCATCGCCGCACCCGCGGCGTCCGCGGCGATGACGACCTCCGCGTCGCGCACCGAGCCGCCGGGCTGGACGAACGCCGTCACGCCCGCCGCGAGGCAGATCTCGACCGCGTCCGCGAACGGGAAGAACGCGTCCGACGCGCAGGCGGCCCCCGCGAGACGCTCGCGACCCAGGATCGAGCGCGCCTTGTCGACTGCCTGGCGCGCCGCGTCGACCCGCGACGTCTGGCCGGAGCCGAGGCCGATCAGCATGCCGTCCCGGACGAGCACGATCGCGTTGGAGGTGACGCCCCGGACCAGGCGCCAGGCCAGGTCGAGGTCGCGCCGCTCCCGGTCGCCCGGCGCCCGCCGGGTGGCGCACGTCCAGGCGGTCGGATCGTCGGTGGCCGTATCCGGCGCCGTGACCAGCACCGCGCCGCCCGCGGTCCGGAACGACCCGCGCGGGTCGGGCATCGTCGCCGCCGACGGGATCGACGCCGCGCCGAGGAGCGGATCGACCACCAGGCGCAGGTTCGCCCGGCGGGCCAGGATCTCCCGCGCCCCGGCGTCGAACCCAGGCGCCACCACGATCTCGAGGAAGATCCGGGCGAGCCGCTCGGCCACCTCCGCGTTCACGACGCCGGTGAAGGCGACGACGCCGCCGTAGGCGCTGACCGGGTCGGCCGCGAGCGCGTCGTCCCAGGCCGCGACGAGGGTCGGGCGCTCGGCCGCCCCGCAGGGGTTCGTGTGCTTGACGATGACGCAGGCCGGGCCGTGCAGCGCGCGCCCGATCCCGGCGACCGCCGCCGCATCGAGGACGTTGTTGTAGGAGAGCGGCTTGCCCTGGAGCGGCGGCTCGCCGGTGGCGAACGTCCCGTCCTCGACCGACGATCCGGGGCGCCGGTACCGGGCCGCCGGCTGGTGGGGGTTCTCGCCGTAGCGGAGCTCGTCGACCTTCTCGAGGCCGATCACGAGCGACTGCGGGAACGGGTCGGTCGCGCCGGGCAGCCCGGGCTCGTCCGGCAGCGCCGTGCCGGCCCGGACGAGCTCGACGGGGAGGACGTCCGCGATCCGGGCGTCGTAGGCCGCCGTGTGGCGGAAGGCCTCGATCGCGAGCGTCGCGCGCAGCGCGTACGGCAGCGAGCGCCCGGAGCCGTAGGCCGCGAGCACCTGCTCGTATCGCGCGGGCGAGGTGACGACCGTGACGCTGGCATGGTTCTTGGCCGCCGCCCGCACGAGGGACGGACCCCCGATGTCGATCTCCTCGACGAGCCCGTCGAGGGCGAGCTCGCCGCGGGCGGCCCGGTCGGCGGCGGCGCCGAACGGGTAGAGGTTCACGACGACCAGGTCGAACGGCTCGATCGCCGCGGCCGCCAGCTGGGCGCGGTGGGCGACCAGGCGCCGGTCGGCGAGGACGCCCGCGTGGACGCGAGGGTGGAGCGTCTTCACGCGGCCGTCGAGCATCTCGCGGAAGCCCGTCACCGCAGCGACGTCGGTGACGGGGAGTCCGGCGTCCCGAAGCGCGCTCGCGGTCCCGCCGGTCGAGACCAGCTCGAAGCCGAGGCCCACCAGGCCTTGCCCGAGCGGGACGAGCCCGGTCTTGTCGGACACCGAGAGGAGGGCCCGGCGCGGCACGCGCCATCTCGTCGACCGCCCGCGAGACGTCAACGACGACCCGGCGTCCCTCGATGCGCAGCGCGTCGGCGAGCAGGAGCCCGACCGCATGCGGCAGGATCCGGTGCTCGACCTCCTGGATCCGGGCATGCAGCGCCGCCTCGTCGTCGCCCGGCAGGACGGCGACGCTCTCCTGGAGCACGATCGGGCCGCCGTCGAGCGAGGCGTCCACGACGTGGACCGTCGCCCCGCTGATGGCCGCCCCGTGGGCGAGCGCGTCGCGGACCGCGTGGGCGCCCGGGAACGCCGGCAGCAGCGACGGGTGGACGTTGAGGATCCGCCCCGCGAACGCCTCGAGGACGGGCGCGCCGACGAGCCGGAGGTAGCCTGCCAGGACGAGGCTGCGGGCGTCGAGCGACTGGAGGGTCGCCACGAGGCCCTCCTCGGCCTCGGCGCGGGCGGCCGGGTCCGGGTCCCCGAGCGCGGGCACGAGGGCGGTCTTGAGCCCCGCCTCGACCGCCCAGTCGAGGCCCGGGCAGGCGCGGTCGGCGAAGACGAGGGCGATCCGGGCGTCGAGCGCACCCCGCTCGATGCGGCCCTGGAGGACCCGCAGGTTCGAGCCGCTGCCCGAGACCCCGACCGCGATGCGATGTGTCACGCCCTCACCTCCGGGAAGACTCAGTCCAGGCGCGCGGCGGTGGCGAGCGGCGCTTCGACGTACCGGGCGCCGCCGACGGCGGCGCTCTCGACGACCTCGCCGATCACCCAGCCCGCGATCCCGGCCGCCATCGCCGCGTCACGGACGGCGTCGAGGGCCGCCGGCCGGGCCGGCACGGCGAGCACGATGCCGATCCCGCCGTTGAACGTCGCCCGCAGCTCCGCCCCCGCGACGCCGCCCACGGCGCCCAGCAGCGCCATCGCAGCGGGCAGCGGCCAGCGGGTCGGGTCGAGGCGCACGGCGAGGCCGGGCGGCACGATCCGCGGGACGTTGCCGGGGAGGCCGCCGCCGGTGACGTGGGCGATGCCGTGGACGTCCAGGCCGTCGCCGGCGGCGCGCACGGCGGCCCGGATCGCGAGCACGAGCGGGGCATAGATGCGGGTCGGCTCGAGGAGCACCTCGCCCAGCGAGCGGGCCGCGTCGGACGGATACGCGGCCACGTCCCAGCGCGCGGCCACCTCCTCGAACGGGACGCCGAGGTCGAGATCGCCCCGCGCCAGGATCCGGCGCACCAGCGCGAAGCCGTTGCTGTGCAGGCCCGACGACGCGAGCCCGACGAGCAGGTCGCCGGCGGCGACCGCCGACCCGTCGAGGGCGTCGGCACGTTCGACGACCCCGATGCAGGTCCCGGCAAGGTCGAGGTCGTCAGGCTCCATCGTGCCGGGATGCTCCGCCGTCTCGCCGCCCACGAGGGCGCAGCCGGCGAGCCTGCAGCCCGTCGCGACGCCGCCCACGATCTCGGCGACCCGCTCCGGGATCACCCGGCCGACCGCCAGGTAGTCCAGGAAGGCGACCGGCTCCGCGCCCGCGCAGACCACGTCGTCGGCGCACATCGCGACGAGGTCGACCCCGATCGTGCCGAACAGGCCGAGCTCCCGGGCGAGCACCGTCTTGGTCCCCACCCCGTCGGTCGCCGCGACGAGCAGCGGGTCGCGATACGCCGCCGGGATCACGAAGCCCCCGGCGAAGCCACCCAGGCCGCCGACGACCTCGGGCCGGCGCGTCGACGCCACCGCATCGCGGAAGAGCTCCACGGCGAGCTCGCCGGCGTCGACGTCGACGCCGGCCTCGCGGTACGCGTCGCGCGGGGCGGGCTCCTTGAGGCCGCTCGGGACGAGGCGCTCGGGGTCGGTGCCGTCGACCATCAGGCGCCCGCCCGGATCGGCGCGGGCAGGCCGCCTCCGGCCTCCTCCAGGATGAGCTTCCGGCTCGCCGCGTCGTACGGGACGGGCTCCGGGTAGTGGCCGTCGAAGCACGCGAAGCAGAACCGCTCGTACGGGAGGTCGAGCGCGGCGAGCACGCCCCCGAGCGACAGGTACTCGACCGTGTCGGCCCCGACGAACGCCCGGATCTCCTCGACCGTGTGGGTCGCGGCGATCAGCTCCGTCTCGATCTGCGTGTCGATCCCGTAGAAGCACGGGTGGTAGATCGGCGGGGCGCTGATCCGGACGTGGACCTCGGCCGCGCCGGCCTTGCGGAGGAGGCTGACGATCGAGCGCGTGGTCGTCCCCCGGACGATCGAGTCGTCGACCACCACGAGCCGCTGCCCGCGCACCACCTCGCGCAGCGGCGACAGCTTGACGGTCACGCCCCGCTGGCGCATCCCCTGGGACGGCTGGATGAACGTCCGCCCGGCGTAGCGGTTGCGGACCATCCCCTCGCGGAACGGGATCCGGGACGCCTCCGCGTATCCCGCCGCCGCCGGCGCCCCCGTGTCGGGGACGGGCATGACGAGGTCGGCTTCGACCGGCTTCTCGGAGGCCAGCTGCATCCCCATCCGGCGGCGCGCCTCGTAGAGGTTCACGCCTTCGAGGTAGGAGTCCGGGCGCGCGAAGTAGATCAGCTCGAAGACGCAGAGGGCCGGCGTCGCCGGCGCGAAACGGACGCTGACGGGCGCCCGGCCGGGCTCGAGGATCACCATCTCGCCGGGCTCGACGTCGCGCACGAACTCCGCGCCGACCACGTCGAGGCCGGCTGTCTCCGACGAGAGGACCCACGCGGCGCCGGCATCCGGATCGTCCCACAGGGTCGCGTTCAGGGGCGCGGCGCCGGGGACCCGGCCGAGGACGAGCGGCCGGAAGCCGTACGGGTCGCGCACGCCGATCACCCGGCCCTCGTCGAGCACGACCAGGCTGTAGGCCCCCCGCACGGTGGGCAGGACCTGGCGGAGCGCGGCGACGGTGTCGGCGGCGGGCTCGTCGGCGAGCAGCGCCGTGAGGAGCTCGGTGTCGGTGCTCGCGGGGAGCCGGGCCCGGCCGCCCGCCAGCCGGGCCAGCAGCTCGCGGGTGTTGACGAGATTGCCGTTGTGGCCGATCGCGAGCGCTCGCCGGGGACCCAGCCGGAGCGTCGGCTGGGCGTTCTCCCAGACCGTGGACCCCGTCGTCGAGTAGCGGCAGTGGGCGATCGCCATCTCGCCGCGAAGGCTCGGCAGGCGCCGGTCGTCGAGGACCTGGGCGATCATCCCGAGGTCCTTGTAGAGCATCAGCTCGCGGCCGTCGCTGACCGCGAGGCCGGCGGACTCCTGGCCACGGTGCTGGAGCGCGAAGAGGCCGAGAGCCGCGATCCGGGCGGCCTCCTGGCCCGGCGCCACGGCCGCGAAGATGCCGCACATCGTCAGGCCTCCTCGCCGAGGGCTCGCGGAAGCGCCTGGTCCCACGCCGCGTGGAGCTCGGCCAGGGCGAGGTCGACCGCGTCGGGGGCGCGGCCGCGCTCCTCGGTCGCGACGGGCGAGCCGGCGCCGCCCAGCTCGAGGACGAGGTGCGGATCGGCCCCCGCGTCGTGGAGCACGCCGAGCTCGGCAAGCGGGACCGAGCACGCGGCGGCCAGCGAGGCGAGCGCCGGGACCTGCCCCGGCGCGGCCGCGACCACGATCCGCGACGGGCTCTCGCCGAACAGAGCCGCCGCCGGCGTGCCATCCACGACGACCCGGAAGCGGCCGCCGCGGCCGCCCCAGATCGCCATCTCGGCGATCGAGACGGCGAGGCCGCCCCGCGCCACGTCGTGCGCCGCGAGCAGCAGCCGGCGGGCGGCAGCCTCGCGTACGAAGGCCTGCACGGCCACCTCGCGGGCGAGGTCGAGCGCCGGAGGCACGTCGTCCGGCCCCCGGCCGGCGAGCGCCGCGTACGCGGACCCGCCCAGTCCGGGCGCCGGCGAGCCGGCGAGCAGGACGGTCGCCGGGCCGATCCGCGGGAACGCGGGCGCAACGAGGAGGTCGATCTCGTCGAGCAGGCCCACGACGCCGATCTCCGGGGTCGGGGCGATCGCCGAGCCGGGCGCCTCGTTGTAGAGCGACACGTTGCCCCCCGTGACCGGGATGCCGAGGGCGCGGCAGGCGTCGCCGAGGCCGCGCACCGCCTCGCTGAGCTCCCAGAACGACTCCGGCCGGGTCGGGTCGCCGAAGTTGAGGCAGTTCGTGACGCCGAGGGGTCGCGCCCCGGTGACCGACACGTTGCGGGTCGCCTCGGCGACCGACAGCGCGGCGCCGAGATACGGGTCCAGGCTCGCCACCGCCTCGTCGCAGTCCGTCGTCGCCACGAGGGCGCGGCGCGTCCCCTTGATCCGCAGGACTGCGGCACCTCGCCCGGGCCCGGCGACGGTGTTGGCCTGGACGGTGCTGTCGTACTGCTCGTGGACCCAGCGCCGGCTCCCGAGGTTCGGCGATCCGAGCAGCGCGAGCAGCACGGCGCCGGGGTCGCGCCCGCGCTCGGGCAGGGCATCCCCCGACGTGGACGGCGGTTCCCCCGGCGCCGGCGCCCCGCGCCGCTTGGTCGGCGCCAGGGCCACCCGCGGGGCGAGGATCGCCTCGGACGCCAGAGCCCGGGCCGGCACCCGCGCGATCTCGCGCGCGCCCAGGCTCGGCTGCCCGCCGGCGTCGAGGCCCCCTTCGACGACCGCGACGTCGCCGTCGGCCGTCACCCGCCCGATCACGGCGCAGGGCAGGCCCCAGCGTTCGCAGATCGCCCGGATCGCGGCCAGCCGGTCGGGCCGGCAGATCGCGACCATCCGCTCCTGCGACTCGCTGATCATCACCTCGAAGGGGGCCATCCCGGGCTCGCGCCGGGGGATCGCGTCGAGGTCGACCCGGATGCCGGTCCCCGCCCGGTCGGCCGTCTCGCAGACGCCGCAGGTGATGCCGGCCGCCCCGAGGTCCTGGAGCCCCTCCACCAGGCCGGCGTCGAGGATCTCGAGGGTCGCCTCGATCAACAGCTTCTCCGCGAAGGGGTCGCCGACCTGGACGGCTGGCCTCTTCGACGGATCCTGGTCGCCGAACGTTGCGCTCGCGAGCACGGAGGCCCCCCCGATCCCGTCGCGCCCCGTCGCGCTGCCGTACAGGACCACGAGATTGCCGGGGCCGGGCGCCGCTGCCCGCATGATCCGGTCCTCGCGGACGAGCCCGATGGCCATCACGTTCACCAGCGGGTTGCCCTGGTACGACGGGTCGAACACCAGCTCGCCGCCGACCGTCGGCACGCCCACGCAGTTGCCGTAGCCGCCCACGCCGCGGACGACGCCGCGCACGAGGTGGCGCGTCCGGGCGTCGGACGGATCGCCGAAGCGAAGCGCGTCGAGGACCCCGATCGGGCGGGCACCCATCGCGAAGATGTCGCGCAGGATGCCCCCCACCCCGGTCGCGGCGCCCTGGTACGGCTCGACGGCCGAGGGGTGGTTGTGGGATTCCATCTTGAAGGCGACCGCCAGCCCGTCGCCGATCCGTTGCACGCCGGCGTTCTCGCCGGGGCCGGCGACGACGTCCGGGCCGCTCGTCGGCAGCGTGGCCAGGAGCGGGCGGCTGCTCTTGTACGAGCAGTGCTCGCTCCACATCACGGAGAACATCGCCAGCTCGAGATCGTTGGGATCGCGCCCGAGCTTCGCCCTGATCGCCTCGAGCTCGGCGTCGTCGAGCCCGAGCGCAATGTGGAGCGGCACCCCGGCCGGGCGCGCGACCGGCTCCTCGGCCGGCACCCCCGCCGGACCCGCCGCCGTGGCGCTCACCGGCCGGCCCCCGTCGCGACGATCGCCGGGCCGCCGTGGGCGAGCCGCGCCGCGGCGGCGTCCACGAGCGAGCCGATGATCGCGAGCCCGTCGTCGGAGCCCAGGATCGCCTCCGTCGCGGTCTCCGGGTGGGGCATGAGGCCGGCCACGTTGCCGGCTGCGTTGCAGACGCCGGCGATGCCGCGCAGCGAGCCGTTCGGGTTCGCCGGGTCGTCCGGATCCCGGACGGCCGTCCCGTCCGGGCGGGCGTAGCGCCAGAGGACCTGCCCGTCGCGCTCGAGCGCATCGAGCATCGCTTCGTCCGCGTAGTAGCAGCCCTCGCCGTGGGCGACGGGCATCCGCAGGGGCCGCCGATCCATGCAGCGCGACGTGAACGGCGTGGCGAGCCGCTCGGGGACGATGGCGACCTCGCGGCTGACGAACCGGAGCGACCGGTTGCGCAGGAGCGCGCCGGGCACCAGGCCGGCTTCGGCGAGCACCTGGAACCCGTTGCAGATGCCGAGGACGTGGCCGCCCGCCGCGGCGAACGCCGCGACGGCCCGCATCACCGGCGAGAAGCGCGCGATCACGCCCGCGCGGAGGTAGTCGCCGTAGGCGAAGCCGCCCGGCAGCAGGACGGCCGCCACGCCCGCGAGGTCCGCGGACTCGTGCCACAGGCTGACCGGCTCGGCGCCCGCGACCCGCAGGCCATTCGCCGCGTCGATGTCGCGGTTGCTGCCCGGGAAGACGACGACGCCGACGCGGACGGTCACACGCTCCCCCCCGCGCCCTGGCTCGGCGCGGCGCCGCCCGCCGCCGACCCGGCGGCCACGGGCGACCCCGCGGCCTCTCCGGCAAGCTCCTCGACCGCGTATTGCTCGATCATCGGGTTGCACAGCAGCTCCGCCGCCAGGTGGTCCACCACGGCCCGCGCGGCGGCTGCGTCCGCGGCAGCCACGACGAGCTCCACGCGCCGCCCGACCCGGACGCGCCCGATGCCCACCAGGCCGAGGTGCGGCAGGCTCTGCTCGACCGCGCGGCCCTGCGGATCGAGGATCCCTTCCTTCGGGAGCACGTTGACGGCGAATCGGAACCGGGGGGCGGCGGTCGGCGCGCTCATGGGGCGATGACATCCTCCTCGAGGTAGCGGTCGAAGCTCGCGCCCGTGATCCGCTCGAAGGCCGTCACGTACCGGGCCCGGGTGCCCGCGACGACATCGTTCGGCAGGGCGGGACCGGGCGGCGTCTTGGTCCATGCCTGCCGTTCGAGCCAGTCCCGGACGTACTGCTTGTCGTAGCTCGCCTGGGGCCGGCCCGGCTCGAAGGTGGCCGCCTCCCAGAAGCGCGACGAATCGGGGGTCAGCACCTCGTCGGCGAGGACGAGGGTGCCGTCCTCCCCTACCCCGAACTCGAACTTCGTGTCCGCGAGCAGGATCGCAGCCCGTTCGCAGGTGGCGGCCCCGAGCGCATACAGGCTGAGCGCTGCCGCGCGCGCGCGTTCGGCGAGCGGGCCGCCGACGAGCCCGGCCATCGCGTCGAACGTGATCGGCTCGTCGTGGCCCTGCTCGGCCTTGGTCGAGGGCGTGAAGATCGGCTCGGCAAGCCGGTCGCTCTCGCGGAGCCCGGGTGGGAGCTGGAGGCCGGAGACCCGCCCGGTCGCCCGATATTCCTTCCAACCGCCGCCGGCGAGGTACCCGCGCACCACGCACTCGACCGGCAGGATCCGCACCCGCCGGCAGATCATCGAGCGGCCGCGCAGCTCGGCCGCCTCCGCGGCTCCGATGCCCGGCAGCCCGGCCGGATCGGTGGCCAGCAGGTGGTTCGGCACGCTGGCCGCGGTCGCCCCGAACCAGAAGCGCGACAGGCCGGTCAGGACGCGGCCCTTGTCGGGGATCGGCGTCGGGAGCACGACGTCGAACGCCGAGAGCCTGTCCGAGGCGACGAGGAGGAGACGCCCGCCGGCGAGGGCATAGAGGTCGCGCACCTTGCCGGACCGGACGAAGTCGCGGGCGAGCGTCACGACACCCCTCCGGGCCCACCGCCCGATCGTGCGGCGGACCGCGTCATGGCGTTCTCCGCCGGGCCGGATCGACCGCGTCCAGGCGTTCGATCACGGTCGGCACGTGGAGCAGGAAGCTGGCATCGTCGAAGCATGCGTCCAGGCGCTCCAGGGTGAGGACCTTGGCGACGGCCGGATCGGTCGCGAGGCTCGCCTGCAGCGGCCGGCGCGCATCGGCGGCCCGGATGGCGTGGCGCTGGACGATGGCGTAGGCGTCCTCGCGCGAGAGCCCGCCGTCCTCGACGAGGGCGAGCAGGACGCGGCTGCTGGCGTGAAGCCCGAGCCCGCGCTCGATGTTCTCGCGCATCCGGTCCGGCCGGACGACCAGCCCGTCCACGAGGCCGGTCATCCTGGCAAGCATGTAGTCGAGCAGGATCGTGGCGTCGGGCAGGAGCACCCGCTCGGCCGACGAGTGGCTGATGTCGCGCTCGTGCCAGAGCGGCTGGTCCTCGAAGGCCGCCCCCGCGTACCCGCGCAGGAGGCGGGCGAGCCCCGCAATCCGCTCGCACAGGATGGGATTGCGCTTGTGGGGCATCGCCGAGCTGCCCTTCTGGCCGGTCCGGAAGGGCTCCATCACCTCGGAGATCTCCGTGTGCTGGAGGTTGCGGACCTCGGTCGCGAAGCGCTCGAGCGAGCCGCCGGTAACCGCGATCGCGGCGAGCAGGGCCGCGTGGCGGTCGCGCTGGACGATCTGCGTGCTCACCGGATCCGCCTGCAGGCCGAGGCTCCCGAGCACCTCTGCCTCGAGGTCGGGCGCCAGGTGCGAGTAGGTCCCGACCGGACCGCTGATCTTGCCGGTCGCGGCATCGCCGAACGCCGCTTCGAGGCGCCGCCGGTCGCGGTCGACCTCGAACGCCCAGCCCGCGAGCTTGTGGCCGAGGGTGGTGGGCTCCGCGTGCACCGAATGCGTGCGACCCATCATGACCGTGGCCGCCTCGCTCCTGGCACGCCCGACGAGGGCGCGCAGCAGCCCGTCGACGCCGCGCAGGATGATCTCGCCGGCGGCGCGCATCTGGATCGCGAGGCCCGTGTCGACGACGTCGCTGCTGGTGAGGCCGAGGTGCAGGTAGCGGCCGTCCGGGCCGACGGTCTCGGCGACCTGGCTCACGAAGGCGATCACGTCATGGTCGGTCGTCCGCTCGATCTCGGTGATGCGATCCACGTCGATGCGGGCCCGCGCGACGATCGTCGAGAACGCGGCGGCCGGGACCATGCCGCGGGAGACCTCCGCCCGGGCGACGGCGATCTCGACGCGGAGCATGGCCGCGAAGCGCGCCTCGTCGGACCAGACGGCTCCCATCTCGGGCCGGGTGTAGCGGCGGATCACCGGGAAGCCTCCGCGAGCGCGCCCGTCGCGATGTCGCGGCGCCACTGCGCGCCCTCGAACGTGATACCCTCCGCGACGCGCGTCGCGGAGGCCCGGGCTTCCGCGAGCCCGGCGCCCATGCCCACGGCGGCCAGGACCCGCCCGCCGTCGGTCTCCCAGCCGCCGTCCGCGCGTGCGCCGCGTCCCGGCGTGGAAGACGAGCCCCGAACCGCCGACCGGCGCGCCCGTCGCGTCGAGGCCCCGGATCGCGTCGCCCGAGCGCGAGCGCTCGGGGTAGTCGCGGGTCGCCTGGACGATCGCCACGGCCGCTTCGGGGACTGCCGGCACGCAGCGTCCAGATCCGTGACTCGGCGGCCGTCGCCAGCAGCCGTCCCTGGGCGGCCGCGAGGAGGAGCGGCCCGAGCGGGACCGCGAGGCGCGGCAGGATCGCCTGCGCCTCCGGGTCGCCGAACCGGGCGTTGAACTCGAGCAGCACCGGCCCGCGCGTTGGCGTCAGCATCAGCCCGGCGTACAGGGCGCCCCGGAACGGGGTGCCGCGCGCGGCCAGGACGCGGAGCGCCGGGAGGTGGAACCGCTCGAGCGCCGCCGCCGCGATCGCATCGGGCAGGTCGGGCAGCGGCGAGTAGGCGCCCATGCCGCCCGTGTTCGGCCCCGCGTCGCCGTCGCGGAGGCGCTTGTGGTCGCGCGCGGCGGGCAGGGCGACCGCGGCCGTGCCGTCGCACAGGGCGATGATGCTGGCCTCCGGACCTTCGAGACGCTCCTCGAGGACGACCCGTGGCACGCCGGCCAGGCCGTCGCCGGGCGGGCCGTCGCCGGCGTGGTCATCGCCGTCCGCGAAGATCGCGGCGAGGGCGGCCTCCGCGTCGTCGAGCGACGAACAGACGGCGACGCCCTTGCCGGCCGCCAGGCCATCGGCCTTGACCACGACGCCCTTGCCGGCCGCCGCGAGCTCCCTGGCGAAGACGCGTGCCTCGGCGAGCGCAGCGAACGCGGCGCCGCGCGCGCATCGGGATCCCGGCTGCCGCCGCGACCTCGCGGCAGAACGCCTTGCTGCTCTCGATCCGGGCGGCTGCCGCGCCCGGCCCGAAGACCGCGAACCCGGCCGCCCGCAGCGCGTCGGCCACGCCAGCGGCGAGGGGCGCCTCGGGCCCGACCACGACGAGGTCCGGCCCGAACGCCCGGGCCGCCGCGACGACGGCAGCCGGATCGGCCGCCCGCACGCGGCCGTCGACCAGGACGCCGGGCAGCCGGGCGATTGCCTCGCTTCCCGGCACCGCGAGGAGGGCCTCGAATGCAGGCTCGGCCACGAGCTTCCAGGCGAGCGCGTGCTCGCGTCCCCCGCCCCCGACCAGCAGGATCCGCCGCGGCACGGGCACCGGCGTCACCCGCCGCGCCCCACCGTCGGCCGCTCGCCCATCACCACCGTCTGGGTCCGCTCGGGACCGACCGAGACGAGGCTGATCGGGACGCCGGCGAGCTCCTCGAGCGCCTTCACGTAGGCCCGCGCGTTGGGCGGCAGGTCGTCGCGCGCGCGGGCGTCGTGGATCGCCTCGGGCCAGCCCGGGAACCGCTCGTAGATCGGGGTGGCACGGGCGACCTCGTCGGCCGAAGCCGGCCAGCGTTCGACCCGCCGCCCGTCGATCTGGTAGGCCACGCAGATGAGCACCTCCTCGAGCCCGGACAGGATGTCGAGCTTGTTGACGATGACGCTGCTCACGCTGTTCACGTCGACGGCGTAGCGCAGGGGCACGGCGTCGAACCAGCCGACCCGCCGGCGGCGCCCGGTCGTGGTCCCGAACTCGTGGCCGCGCATGGCGATGCCCTCGCCGATGGCGTCCGTCAGCTCCGTCGGGTACGGCCCGGCGCCCACCCGGGTGGTGTACGCCTTCATGATCCCGATGACCTCGCTGACCTGAAGCGGGCCGATGCCGCCGCCGGTCGTCGCCCCGCCCGCGACCGGGTTCGACGACGTCACGAACGGATAGGAGCCGTGGTCGAGGTCGAGGAGCGTGCCCTGGGCGCCCTCGAACAGGATGTGGTCGCCTGCGCGCAGCGCGTCCTGCACGAGCGAGGTGGTGTCGGTGATGATGGGCCGCAGGCGCGCGCCCCACGACAGTGCCGCCTCGGCGAGGGCCTTCACGGCGAACGGCTGGCCCTGCTCGCCGAGGTGGGCGAGCCAGGCGTTCTTGTCGGGCACGAGCCGATCGAGCTTGTGGGCGAGGCGCGGGCCGTCGAGCAGGTCCTCCATCCGGATGCCCACGCGGGCGGCGCGGTCGGCATAGGCCGGCCCGATCCCGCGGTGGGTCGTCCCGATCCCCTCGCGGCCGAGCCGGGCCTCCGACGCCCGATCCTGCGCCACGTGGTACGGCATGATCACGTGGGCCGCGTGCGAGACGCGGACACGCGCCACGTCGACGCCACGGGCGGCAAGGCCGTCGAGCTCCGCGATCAGGGTCGCCGGGTTCACCACGACGCCGGGGCCGATGATCGGGGTGATGTGCGGGTAGAGCACCCCCGACGGGACGAGGTGGAGCTTGAAGACCTCGGGGCCCAGCATGATCGTGTGGCCCGCGTTGTCGCCGCCCTGGTAGCGGACGACCCAGCGGACCTGCTCGGCGAGGAAGTCGGTCGCCTTCCCCTTGCCCTCATCGCCCCACTGGAGCCCGACGATGACGGTGGCGGGCATCAGGCCCCTCGCAGTCGTCGGGCGCCGCGGCCGCGCGGGCAAACAAAAAGGCCCAAGGCGCCGACGCCTCGGACCTGCTGGATACACTGCCCCTGCGTGCCGGCGTCGCCGCGTCGGTGACGCCCGGTGACGGAGGTGCTGGCGGCCCGGGTCACGCCGTCGCGACCCAGCGGCCCGCTTCGGGCAACGTGCGCTCTCCTTCGTGCGGACTTTCGCTCCGGCCCGCTGCTCCGGGGACCGCCGGAGTATACGGCACGGGCCGGCTCGGGACGACTGTGCGGTCGGTATCGGTTCGGTGACATTGGCGTGGGTCGTGCTCGCCGGCGGTCCGCGGCCGTCGCGGGACCTCCGGGGTATGGGCACCGGTACGAACGGGAGGACCGCCCGCAGGAAGTCCCGGCGTACGCTCAGCTCGTGCTGCGATTCCTTGCCATCCTCGGGCTCGGAGCCCCGATGGTGCTCGTGTTTCTGGGGCTCGCCGCCGTCCACGCCGGGCCGCTCGCGGGCGACGTCCCCACCCCCCTCCTCATCGCGCTGGCAGTCCTGGCGGGCGCCTCTTCGGTCGCCGTGGTCACCGCGGTCTGGATCTTCGCGCGCGTCCAGCCGCTGGTCCAGTCGGCCGAGCGGATCGCCGACGGCAAGCTCGAGACGAAGGTGCCCCGCCGGCACACCGGGTTCGAGAAGCGCCTTGCGCAGGCCCTCAAGCGGATCAGCGTCCGGCTCGTCGAGTCCCACAACGACGCGACGACCGACCGCCTGACCGCCGTCGCGAACCGGCCCGCGCTGCTTTCGACGCTGTTCTCGGAGGTCGAGCGCGCGGCCCGCTACGAGCGGCCGCTGGCGGTCGGGTTCGTCGACGTCGACCTCTTCAAAGGCGTGAACGACACGTACGGCCACCACGCGGGCGACCTCGTGCTGCGCGGCATCGCGGGCGTCCTGCGGGCGAACGTGCGGGCGACCGACACGGTCGGGCGCTACGGTGGCGAAGAGTTCATGCTGATCCTCCCGGAGACCGACGTCGAGGACGCGGCGACGCTGGCCGAGAAGCTCCGCCAGCTGGTCGTGGCGGCCCGCTTCGACGTGGACGGCCAGCTCCAGCTCAACGTGACCGTCTCGATCGGCGTCGCCGGCGGCACCGGCCGCACGCTGCGCGTCGAGGACCTGGTCCGGGATGCCGACGCGGCGATGTACTCGGCCAAGTCCCTCGGGCGCAACCAGGTCTACATCTTCGAGGAGCCCGACGAGGACGCGATCGTCTCGCGCGCCCCGGTATCGGCCGAGGGTCGCGCGCGGGCCACCGAGGTGGGCCGGACCGCCCGCCTCGCCGCCGAGCAGGCGCTCATCGCGACGCTCGCGCCGTACGCCAGCCACCGGGGGCACGCTTCGGCAGTCATCGCGACGCTCGCCGTCGAGATGGGGGCGCATCTCGGGCTGCCGGACGCGGAGATCGACCGGCTCCGCGTCGCCTCGCTCCTCCACGACGTCGGGAAGCTGGCGCTGCCGCCCGAGATCCTCGAGAAGCCGGCGTCGCTGACGGCGGCGGAATGGCAGGCCGTGGTGCAGCACCCACGGATCGGCCAGGTGATCCTCGAGCAGGCGTCGGCGCTCCGCGAGGCCGTCCCGATCGTGCTCCACCACCACGAGCGCTATGCCGGGCACGGCTACCCGTACGGGCTCCGGGGCACCGACATCCCGCTCGGGGCCCGGATCGTGGCGATCGCGGATGCCTACGACGCCATGACCCGCGAGCGGCCCTACAAGTGTCCTCTCACCCACGAGGAGGCGATCCGCGAGATCCGGCGGCACGCCGGGACGCAGTTCGACCCCGACCTCGTCGAGTACTTCGTCGAGCTGTTCGGCAAGGGGCTGCCGGCGATCCGGAGCGACGCGGCCCTGCTCGCCGAGACGACGCCGCTGGTGTCGGCGGCGCGCCGCAGGACGGCGGACGCCTGCTGATCCCCGCACGGGCGGCGTCGAGCGGCCGTCCTGGCGGGGTGCGGCGCAGGGCGTCGAGTCGTGCGGCCCGCTCGGCGCCGCGCGGACGGCGGGATTGGTGTCGGCGCGGGCCGGCCGGTCCCGACCCGGGGCGTGCCGCTCACGAGCCGGGCGGGCGGGCGTGGAGCCGTCGGTGAGTCGCCCGTAAGGGCCCGGTGAGGGCCCGACGCTACGGTTCGGGCGTCGTCGATGCCGGACCCTCGCCGCCGGCAGGCGACCCACCCGCCGACGCTGTCGTGTTCCCGCCGTCGAAGGGCCGTGCCCGGCGCCGCCGGCTCGGCCAGGAGGAATCCGGACCGATGAACAAGGTCCTGCTCACCGGACGCCTGACGCGCGACCCCGAGCTGCGGGTGCTCGCCTCAGGCAAGAACGTCACCACCTTCTCGCTCGCCACGAACGAGTACATCGGGAATGGCAAGGAGAAGGCCGAATACCACAGCGTCGTGACCTGGGAGCGCCTGGCCGACATCTGCGCCCAGTACCTCGGCAAGGGCATGACCGTCGCGATCGAGGGGCGGATCCAGACGCGCCAGTGGGACGACGACCGGGGCGCCCACCACTGGAAGACCGAGGTGGTCGCGAGCTCGGTCGAGATGCTCTCCGGCCGCCGCAAGAAGGACTACGCGGCCGACGCCCTGGCGGTCCAGGCGACTGCCATGGGCGTCGACGCCAACGCGGTCCCGGCGTATCACGCCCCGGACGACGACCCGGACGGCACGCCGCCGGCCGAAGCCGCCCAGGCGGACGCGGCCGCGATCGAGGCGGCCGGCGAGCCGGAGACCGAGGAGGTCGGAGGCATCCTCGTCGGCTGAGTCTCTCCCCCCGTCGCGTGCCGTCCCCTCTCCGGCACGTGGCGACTCCTCCGCGGCGGGCGCCTGTCCCCTCCGGCGCCCGCCGCGCGACCGTGCACGGCAGGCTGGATCCGGTGCCGTTCGGCGCGGGCGCCCGCGGCGCGGGGAGGCGGCAACCCTCGGGCACGCCCGACCGCGGCTGGCGAGCCACGGGCTCGGCGCCGCCCAGCGCCATCTCCCGGTCCCCTACCCCGGCACCACGTACAGCGCCCGGCGCGGGAGCCGCGCGCCGGACCCCAGCGCCATCTCCGGGGTCGCTACTCGGGCACCACGTACAGCGCCCGGCGCGGGAGCCCCGTCGCGGCCGCCACACGGCGGGCGGCCTCGCCGCGCGCCACGCCCTCGGCGACCAGCCGCTCGACCGCGGCGCGGCCGGCCGCGAGCGCAGCGTCTGCCGCCGCCCGGGCGCCCGGCGGGAACGCCTCTGGGGTACCTGCCGCCCCGAGCGCGGCGCCGCTCGCGAGCGCCCCCGCCGCGCCGGCGTCTCCGCCCGCGGCCATCGGCGCCACGCCGGCCGCGGCCCGCTCGCCGATCACGATGACGATCTCCCCGCGCGCCATGATCCCGCCATCCGCCGCTCGCGCCGCAAGCTCGCCGAGGGTGCCGCGCAGCACCTCCTCGTGGAGCTTCGTCAGCTCGCGGCAGACCGCCGCGGGGCGCGCGCCGCCGCAGGCCGCGGCCAGGTCGGCGAGCGTGGCGGCAAGCCTGCCGGGCGCCTCGAAGAGCACCGTCGCGCGGTCGTCCGCGGCGGCGCGCGCGATGCGGTCGCGGCGCTCCCGACCGGACCGGGGCAGGAACCCCTCGAAGCTCCACCGGGCGCCGGCCACGCCCGACGCGACGAGCGCGGCGAGGACCGCCGATGCGCCGGGGATCGGGATGACGCGCCCGCCCTCGGCCGCCCACGTGGCGACCAGGCCGACCCCCGGGTCCGACACGAGCGGCGTCCCGGCGTCGGTCACGAGCGCGAGGTCCGCTCCGCCGAGCAGGTGATCGATCAGCCGGGCGGTGCTCGCCGCCTCATTGCGGGCATGGTGAGCGACGAGGTGGGTGCTGATCTCGTAGCGGGCGAACAGCCGCCGCGTGATCCGGGTGTCCTCCGCGGCGACGAGCGGCACGCTGCGCAGCACCTCGAGCGCCCGCAACGTGACGTCGCCGAGGTTCCCGATCGGCGTGGCGACCACGAACAGCGCACCGCCTCGCTCGTCGCCGTCAGGGGCCGGGACCGGCGGCTCGACGACTGCCCGCAGGCTCTCCGCGTTCGCACCGGCCCTTGGAGTGCGTTGGGACACGCGCACGCCGGGCCGGTCAGCCCCGGGCCGAGCCCGGCCGCCGCCGCGGGTAGAGGTAGTCGACGCCGGCCGTCCGCGGCCCGAGCTTGGCGATCGGGGGAACCTGGCGCTTGAACTCGGCGCCGGCCACCATCCGGCCGACGCGGGCGACAGCCGCAGCGTCGAACCCGAGCGCCACCAGCTCGGCGTCGCTGCGGCGCCCGTCGATCATCCAGTAGAGCATGCGGTCGAGCTGGTGGTACGTGAAGCCGGCCTCGGTCTCGTCCGTCTGGCCGGGCCACAGGTCCGCCGACGGCGCCTTGCGGATGATCGCCTCGGGCACCCCGATCGCGGCGGACAGCTGGCGGACCTGGCTCTTGTACAGGTCGCCGATCGGGTTGAAGGCGCACGCGCTGTCCCCGAAGAGCGTCGTGTAGCCGATCAGGGACTCGGTCTTGTTGCCGGTCCCGACGACGAGCCCGCCGAACGTCACCGAGTGGTCGTACAGGACCATCATCCTGGCCCGCGCCATGAAGTTGCCCCGCCGCAGCGGCGACGCGTCGATGGCGCCCTGCCCGCCCGCCCCGACCGCGTCGCCGGCGCCGAAGTAGCCGTCGACGACCGGGCTGATGTCGACGACCACGCCCGCACAGCCGAGTCGCCGGATCACCTCCTCGGCGTCGCCCTGCGAGGCCGGCGACGAAGTGCGATACGGCATCATCACGCACAGCAGCCGCTCGGCGCCGATCGCCTCGGCGACGAGGAACGCGACCAGGGCCGAGTCGATCCCGCCCGAGAGCCCCAGCACCGCCCGCTCGAAGCCCGCCTGGCGGAGCTGGCCGCGGATGAACCCGGCGATCGCCCGGCGCGCGACCCCGGTGTCGATCGAGAGCTCCGGTGGGAGCTCGAACATCGGCCCGCCGCCGGACCCGTTCGTGCCGCCTGGGTCGGCGCGGGCCGCCGGTCCGCCCGGATCCCCCGGCACGGCAGCCGAGATCGGCTCTGGATCGCCGCGGGCGCCCGTCGGCAGGCTCACCGGAGCACCGCGTCGAGGGTGGCGTCGTCCGCCAGGCCGGCCCGCTCGGCGACGAGGCGGTCGAGCTCGCGCACCAGCAGCTCCGGGCGCTCGTCGCGCAGCAGCGGCAGCGAGATCCGCTCGCGCCGCACGTCCGCGAGCGGCACCTCGGCGTAGACCAGCGCCTCGTCGTAGAGGGGAGCCTCGACGATCGGCTCGCCGCTCGGGCCGATGACCGTCGAGCCGCCCCAGAACGAGATCGATTCGTCGACCCCGACCCGATTGCAGAAGACCACCACGCTCGTCGTGAGCTGGGCGTAGGCCCGCAGGATCGTCCGCCACGAGGCTGCCGTCCCGAGCCCGCCGGCGTTCGCGGAGGCGAGGTCTCGCCCGGGCGAGGACGAGACGTTGACCAGGATGTGCGCCCCGTCCAGGGCCAGGAGCGCCGGCACGCTCAGGTGCCAGAAGTCCTCGCAGACCGCGATCCCGACGCCGACCCCCAGCCGCGAGGGAGTGGCCCGGAGCGCGTCGCCGGCCGCGAAGAACCGCCGCTCGTCGAAGAGCCCGTAGGTCGGCAGGTAGAGCTTGCGGTGGACATGCCGGACTCGGCCGTCCTCGACCAGGGCGGCCACGATGAAGAGACGGTGGTCGGCGGACTCCTCGACGAAGGAGACGACAGCCGACAGGCCCGCGGTCTCGGCGACGAGGGCGAGCAGCCGCGGGTCGTCGAGGCGCATCGCGACGTCGGCCGCGAGGTCCTGGAGCAGGTAGCCGGTCAGGCCGAGCTCGGGGAAGACCACCAGGTCCGCGCCCCCGGCGCGAGCCTCCGCGAGCACCTCGTGGTGGCGGGCGAGGTTCGCCTCGAGCATGCCCAGGCGCGGCGCGAGCTGGGCCAGCGCGATCCGGATCGCTGCGGGCGACTGCATGCCGCGAGCATACCGGCTCGCCCGCGACCCATCCGGCAGCGCGCGGATCGGCGGTCCGTCTCGGACCCGACCAATCCGGCTGAGCAACCCCGACCGCGAGGGCAGCCGCGGGTGGCAGCGGGCCCCGAGCGGGAGGCGGTGGTCCACTCGGCCGCCGCCGCTGGGCCGCGCGCCTCGCCGCCGGGCTACAGGTCGCCAGCCGCCACCGGCTGACCCTTCGGCGAGATGGGCCAGACGGCTATGGGGCCAGAGCCGTCAACTGCGAACGATCGGGACGCCTGGCCCGGGGGCTACCCGTCGTAAGCCACCGCCGGCGAACACATCCGCAGCGGCGTCCCGGGATAGAGGTTCGCGGGCCGCGACCTACGCACGGTAGGGAGCCACGCTCCCCGGTCACCCGAGCACGGGCCGGTGCCGCGACGGTCACCGGGTGCCCGGGCTACCTGCCGAAGCGGCGTCGGGCAGCGGACAGTGACGCCTGGCCCACCATCCGGCCGGCCGGCCGGCGAGGCGGCCGGCGGCGCGGGAGCTCGGCCCCGAACTCGCCGGCGCGACCCCCGACACCGCCCGTTGCACGCTCGGCGACGGCCCGTTCACGCGTGCACCGGGAGATGCGCGGACCCGTGCACGGTGCTAGGCTTGCCCGCACCCGCCGCACGGATTCTGTCCGTGTGCGTGGGCATCTGCCTCGGATTCCGGAGGGGAGGCAGCCGCCGGGCCGAGCATGTTTGAGGAGGAGTTGGGAGCATGTCCCGATCACCGAGGTGGTCGTGGGCGGCGCTGGTAGCGACCGCTGCGATCGTCGTTTCGGCCTGTAGCGGGTCGTCCACACCGGCGCCGGCCACACCGGCGCCCGCGACCCCGGCACCGGCCACCCAGGCGCCGGCCACACCGGCGCCCGCCACACCGGCGCCCGCCACCCCGACGCCGGCACCCGCGTATACGGGTATGTCCTACCCGGAGGCCGCCGACGCGACCTGCGGGGATGCCAAGACCAACACCAGCGAGATCAAGCGCATCAAGGCGCTCGACGCCAGCACGGTCGAGTTCGACCTGTGCACGGCCGACGCCGCGTTCCTCTCGAAGGTCGCGTTCACCGACTTCGGGATCAACGACACGGCCTACCTCCAGAAGGCGGTCGCGGACGGCTCGATCGTCCAGCAGCCCAACGGCACGGGGCCCTACATGGTCAAGGAATGGGTGAAGGGTGACCACATCACCCTCGCCGCGAACCCCAACTACTGGGGCACCAAGCCCAAGGTCGGGACGGTCATCATCAAGTGGTCCGCCGAGGCCGCCCAGCGGCTCGTCGAGCTCCAGTCGGGCAACGTCGACGGGATCGACAACGTCGGCTCGACTGACTTCGACGCCGTCAAGAACGACTCGACCCTCCAGCTCCTGCCGCGCCAGGCCCTGAACGTCTTCTACGTCGGCTTCAACAACACGAAGCCTCCGTTCGACAACGTCAAGGTCCGCCAGGCAGTCGCCATGGGCATCGACCGCGACCGGATCGTCAAGAACTTCTACCCGGCGGGGTCCGAAGTCGCCGCGTACTTCACGCCGTGCGCCATCCCGGGCGGCTGCGAGGGCGACCCGTGGTACGCGTTCGACGCCACCGCGGCCAAGGCGCTCCTGGCCGAGGCGGGCTTCCCCAACGGCTTCAAGACCGTCATCCACCTGCGTGACGTCGTCCGCAGCTACCTGCCGAACCCGAAGCAGGTCGCCCAGGACCTCCAGGCGCAGCTCAAGAAGAACCTCGGCATCGATGCCACCATCGACGTCCAGGAGTCGACGACCTACCTCGACAACGCCAAGAACGGCGCCCTCGACGGCATCCACATGCTGGGCTGGGGCGCTGACTACCCCGACATCACCGACTTCCTCGACTACCACTTCGGTGGCGGCGCGTCGAAGCAGTTCGGCGCCCACTACGCGGACATCGTCGCGGCGCTCGCCAAGGGCGCATCCTCGGCCGACCCGGCGGCCCGCCTCACGGCCGCGGGTGAGTCCAACAACCTCGTCAAGCAGGACGTCCCGATGGTCCCGATCGCTCACGGCGGCTCCGCCGTCGCGTTCAAGGCGGACGTCACCGGCGCCCATGCCTCGCCGCTCAGCGACGAGTACTTCGCCGTGATGCAGCCGGCCGACCGCCAGCAGCTCGTGTGGCTGCAGAACGGCGAGCCCGGCGGCCTGTACTGCGCGGACGAGGAGGACGGTGAGTCCATTCGCGTCTGCAACCAGGTCGTGGAGTCGCTCTACTCCTACAAGATCGGTGGCGTCGACCCGCAGCCGAACCTTGCCAAGGAGTGCAAGGCCAACACCGACCTGACGGTCTGGACCTGCTCGCTGCAGACCGGCGTCAAGTTCGGCGACGGCGCGGACTTCGACGCCAACGACGTGGTCCTCTCGTACGCCGCGCAGTGGGACGCCGCGAGTCCGCTCCACAAGGGGCGGACCAGCAGCTTCACCTACTTCTCGGCGCTCTTCGGAGGGTTCCTCAACCCGCCGCCGCCGGCGCCGTGACCCCGGCCCGAGCCTGAACAACGCGGAGGGCGCCGCTCGACGTGAGCGGCGCCCTTCCATTCACCTCCATCGGACGGGTCTCCCATGACGCGGTTCATCGCGCGGCGACTGCTCGTCAGCATCCCGGTGCTCCTCGGGGTCATCTTCCTCACGTTCCTGCTCGCCCGGCTGATCCCCGGCGACCCGTGCAAGGCGATCCTCGGCGAGAAGGCGACCCCCGAGCTGTGCAACGCGTTCATCCACCGCTACGGGCTCGACCAGCCGATCGTCACCCAGTTCGGGATCTACCTGTCCGACCTCGCCCATGGCGATCTCGGGCAACTCGATCAAGTTCAGCCGCCCGGTCAGCCAGATCCTCACCGAGCGCCTGCCGCTGACGGTCGAGCTCACGCTGTATGCCCTGACGTTCGCCACGCTCATCGGGATCACCCTCGGCCGCCTGTCGGCCATCCGGCGCAACTCGCCGGTCGACGTCGGGACCATGGTCGTCGCCAACCTCGGCGTGTCGATCCCGGTCTTCGTCCTGGGGCTGATGCTCGCCTACATCTTCGCGGTCGGCCTCAAGGGCACCCCGTTCGCGCTCCCGCCGTCGGGGCGCCTCACGCCCGGGACCGACGTCGTGCCCCTCGCCACGGCCTGGGGGCTCCAGGGCCTGAGCGGCCTGCCGCGCTACCTGCTCGACTTCATCTCGAACATCTACACCCTGAACGCGATCCTCCGGCTCGACGGTCCCCTGCTCGTGGACGTCGTCCGCCACATGATCCTGCCGATGATCGCGCTGGGCACCATCCCGATGGCGATCATCGCCCGGATGACGCGCTCGAGCCTGCTCGACATGATGGGCCTCGACTTCGTGCGCACGGCGCGCGCCAAGGGCCTCCGGGAATCCCACGTCGTGAACCGTCACGCCATGCGCAACGCCCTGCTCCCGGTCGTCACGGTCATCGGGCTCTCGCTCGGCGGGCTCCTGTCGGGGGCCGTCCTGACCGAGACGATCTTCAACCTGACGGGGATCGGCAAGACGATCACGGAAGCGATCACCGGCCGCGACTACGTGGTCATCCAGGGCACCGTGATCGTGATCGCGGTCATCTACCTGACCGTCAACCTGGTCGTCGACGTGTCGTACGCCAAGCTCGATCCGCGGATCCGGCTGGACTGAGGGACCGACGATGCGCGCCGCCGCCAAGCCGATCGCCGCCCCCGCCAAGGAGCAGAAGGCCACCAGCCTGTGGCGCGACACGCTGCGCAACGTCCTGCGCCAGCGCTCGGCGATCATCGGGCTCTCGATCCTTGGCGTGATCGTGTTCGTGGCGGCCTTCGCGCCCTGGATCGCGCCGTTCCACTACTCCACCACGATGCTCGACGCCGGCGAGACGAACGTCACGGCGCGCATGCCGCCCTGCATCCACCTGCTTGGCTGTCCCGCCGATATCCCGCAGCACATCATGGGTCTCGACGGGAACCTGCGCGACGTGTTCAGCCGGCTGGTCTACGGCAGCCAGATCAGCTTCCTTGTCGGCTTCGTCACCATCGGGTTCGCCATCCTCATCGGGGCGACCATCGGCACGCTCGCAGGCTTCTTCGGCGGCACGAGCGACAACGTGCTGATGCGCCTGATGGACGTGATCCTGGCGTTCCCGGCCCTCCTGCTCGCGATCGCGATCGTGACGGTCCTCGGCCCGGGCCTGACGAACGCGGTGCTGGCGATCGCGATCGTGGCGATCCCCGTCTTCGCCCGGGTGATGCGGGCGTCGGTGATGTCCGTCAGGGAGAACGACTACGTGACCGCGGCGCGCGCCCTGGGTGACTCGTCGTTCGGGATCCTGCGCCGGCGCGTCATGCCGAACGCGATGACGCCCCTGGTGGTCCAGGGGACGCTCGGCATCGGCGCCGCGATCGTCGACGTGGCCGCCCTCTCGTTCCTGGGCCTCGGCTCGCAGCCCCCGACGCCCGACTGGGGCTCGATGATCGGCGACGAGCGGAACGCCGTGTTCGCGGCACCCCACCTGATCCTGTTCCCGGGCGGCGCCATCGTGCTCATGGTGCTCGCCTTCAACCTCCTCGGCGACGGCATCCGCGATGCCCTCGACCCGCGCCTGAACCGCTGATGGCGGACCGGATGGATTCCAGCGCCGGCACGCCGCCGGCCGATGCCGGCGGCGACGTGGCCCTTGTGCCGGAGCTGGGCCGCACGTTCATCGAGGAGCTCGTGCCGCCGTCCGCGCGGCGCCGCCGGATCCCGCGGGGCGAGAAGCCCCTCCTCGACGTGAAGGGCCTGCGAACGGCGTTCAGGACGCGCGACGGCCTCGTCCGGGCGGTCGACGGGATCGACTTCCACGTCGACCGCGGCGAGATCATGGGCCTCGTCGGCGAGTCGGGCTGCGGCAAGAGCGTGACGAGCCTGTCGATCATGCGGCTCATCACGAAGCCCGGGTCGATCGACGCGGGCGAGGTGATGTTCGACGGTCGCGACCTGCTCAAGATCTCGACCGACGAGATGCGCAAGCTGCGGGGCAACCGGCTGACCATGATCTTCCAGCAGCCGACCTCGGCCCTGAACCCCGTCTGGGACGTCGGCCGCCAGATCGGCGAGGTCCTCGAGCTGCACCGCAACATGACCCGCCGGGCCGCCGCGGCGCGCTCGATCGATCTCCTCCGGATGGTCGGCATCCCGGACCCGGAGCGCCGCGCGAAGGCGTTCCCCCACGAGATGTCGGGCGGCATGGCCCAGCGCGTCATGATCGCGATGGCGCTCGCCTGCGAGCCCGAGCTGCTGATCGCGGACGAGCCGACCACCGCGCTCGACGTCACGATCCAGGCCCAGATCCTCGACCTGATGCGCAACCTGCGCGAGGAGACCGGCACCGCGATCATTCTCATCACCCACGACCTCGGGGTGGTCGCCGAGATGTGCGACCGGGTCGCGGTCATGTACGCGGGCGAGATCGTGGAGCAGACCGACACGGTGTCGCTGTACCGCGACCCGCGCCACCCGTACTCGAGCGGCCTGATCGGCTCGGTGCCCGTCGTCGGCGACGTCCGCGACGAGCTGGCGGTCATCCCCGGGAACGTCCCCAACCTGATCGACCTGCCACCCGGCTGCCGGTTCGCCCCGCGCTGCTCGACGCGCGTCGCGGCGGGCATCGAGCTGTGCACGGAAGTCCACCCCAACCTCCTGCCCGTGGCTGCCGACTACGACGTGCGCTGCTGGCTGTACCACGATCGCGAGGGCAGCCTGCTCCCGCGCGCCGCCACCGCCCGGCCGGTCGTGACGAGCCGGCCGGCCGTCGCCGAGGTCGCCGAATGACGGCCCCTGCGCTCCCCGTGCCCGGCCCGGCGCCGGCACCGGCCGCCGGGACGCCCCTCGTCGCCCTGCGCGACCTGGTCAAGCACTTCCCGATCCACGGCGGCGTCCTGAACCGGACCGTGGCCGTGGTGCAGGCCGTCGACGGTGTGAGCCTCGAGATCCGTCGCGGGGAGACGCTCGGGCTGGTCGGCGAGTCCGGCTGCGGCAAGACGACCGTTGGCCGGCTCCTGCTGCGCCTGATCGAGCCGACGGCCGGCACCATCGAGTTCGACGGCACGGACATCACCCGGCTCAAGGGCAGCGCGCTGAAGCCCTTCCGTCGCCGGATGCAGATCATCTTCCAGGACCCCTTCGCGAGCCTCGATCCCCGGACGCCGATCGGCGACAGCATCGGCGACGGCCTCCGGATCCACGGCCTGGGATCGGCCCAGGAGCGCCGCGACAAGGTCGCCCGGATGATGGACCTGGTCGGCCTGATGCCCTATCACGCCCGCCGCTACCCCCACGAGTTCTCGGGCGGCCAGCGCCAGCGGATCGGCATCGCGCGGGCCCTGGTGCTCGAACCCGACCTCGTGGTCTGCGACGAGCCCGTGTCGGCCCTCGATGTCTCCATCCAGGCGCAGGTCCTCAACCTCCTCAAGTCGCTCCAGCGCGAGCTCGATCTCACCCTGCTGTTCATCGCCCACAACATGGGCGTCGTCGAGCACATCAGCGACCGGGTGGCGGTCATGTACCTTGGCCGGGTCGCCGAGCTCACCGACCGCGTCCGGATCTTCGAGTCGCCCGAGCATCCCTACACCCAGGCGCTGCTGTCGGCGATCCCGCTGCCGAACCCGGAGCTCAAGCGGACCCGCATCATCCTGGGCGGCGACGTCCCGTCGCCCGTCAACCCGCCGTCGGGCTGTCGCTTCCACCCGCGCTGCCCGCTGCGCGCGAAGCTCGGCCAGCCGGAGCGCTGCGCGACGGAGATCCCCGCCCTGCTCGACGTCGAGGCGGGCCACCGCGTCGCCTGCCATTTCGCGGGCCCCGGAGCCCTGGACGCTCCAGGTGCGGTGAAGGGCGCGACCGGAGAGTAGCCAATCACGCTCCGGGAGCGTGGACGGATCCCGAGAACCCGTGCGCACCTCTCTGGCAGTCTCGATGCATCACCCCTCACCCGAAGGGGTCGCGGACCTCAAGGCGCGAGAAACGGCGGAAGTCCCGATCGCGAGTCAGGATCGTCCTGACCTCATTCTCGAGCATGAGGGCAACGAGATGGGCGTCTGGGACGAGGTTGCCGGTGGGGAGGGCATCGTCGGCCACGACCCGATACGAGCGCCAGAAGGCCTCGCCCTCGCCAGCAGTCCGCACATGTGGTCGAGCCAGGAGCTGGTCGACGTTGCCGACGGCCTCGCCCGTGCTGAGCGGCCGCGTGAAGACAGCCGGATGTGTCGCGATCCACAGGTAGGCCATGATCGTCGGCCAGAAGAGGTAGGCGATCTCCGGCCCATCGGCGAGCCGTCCGACGATGGCGCGCGCAGTGACATGCAGGGGGCTCGACTCGTCGGAGGCGTACAGGAGGACGTTGGCGTCGATGGTGTAGCTCACGAGCCGTCCAGCGCGCGACGCACGGCCTCCGGGTTATCCAGGTCGACGCGGGCGCCCATGGGGTGCGAGGCCCACGCAAGCGCCGGGGGCGGCTCCGTCGGCGGCTCGGAGGCTAACGCGGCGCTCAGGACCTCCGACGCCAGCCGTCCGAGGGTCTTGCCTTCGCGCTGTGCGCGTCGCTTCAACTCGCGGAGAAGCGTCGGGTCGAGATCGATCGTGGTCCGCATGATGCGTGATGCTCGTCCATCTCGCATCAGATGTCGACCGCACCAAGTTCGCCCGGGCTCCGACCGAAGGTCGAGCGCGAGCTCGCCCACCTGGTGCGCCGGAGCCGGGACCGGTGGTGAGCCCGGGTCCTCGGCCGGCTCACGGTCGCTGCCGGCGTCGCGGGGCGCTGCGGCGCTGACGCCTAGCTGCAGTTCTCCGAGCGCACGTAGACCTGGCCCGTGAGGGCGCCCTCGAGCTTGAGCACGATCGTCTTGCCCGCCTTGCCGTCCGGCGTGTTGGCGACCCGCAGGAGGTGCATCGCCCCGAGCTGGTAGGCGGTCGGCGGGTAGTCCGTGTCCGACACGACCGGCCGGGTAGCCTCGGTGCCGAGGAAGAGGTGGCCGTCGAACCGGATCCAGGACGGGAAGGTCGCATCGTGGAGCGACAGCTCGTCGGGGCAGTCCTCGAGGCGCTGGCCGGACGTGACCGCGGCGTCGGGGCCCGACCACGCGTCGACCCGGTACTCGCGCAGCAGGCTGAAGCCCGTCGTCACGACGGCGTAGGCCAGCACGACGACCCCGACGATCCGCAGCAGCGTCCAGGCGATCGGATGCCATTCCAGGCGGCGCCGGCCACCGGCAGGCTGCCAGGGCACTTCGCGCCCTGCCTGGAGCGCCCGCACGAGGTTCCGGTACCGGTCGGCCGTCGCGTGCGACTGTCGCTCGCGGCGGGCAGCCCGCTCCTCGATCGAAGGTCGACCAGTGCCGGGCCCGGGATCTTCCCTCGACGTCGTCTCAGCTCACCCGACTTCCGTGTCCGTCCCGGTCCGCGCCGACGGTCGCGGACTCGATGGTCTCAGGCGTGATCTCCTCGGCGAAGTGGCAGGCCGTCTCCTGGCCCGGTCGCACCTCGCGAAGGATAGGCTCCTGGCTGGCGCACTGCTCGGGGTTGCCGAGCCGCTCGCGCAGCCAGCAGCGGGTGTGGAAGCGGCAGCCGCTGGGCGGGTTCGCAGGCGAGGGGACGTCGCCCCGCAGGACGATCCGGCGCGTCCGCTTGCGCGGGTTGGGATCGGGCACCGCCGACAGGAGCGCGACGGTGTAGGGATGGGCGGGTTCGCGGTAGATCGAATTGACCGAGGCGAGCTCGACGAGCTTGCCGACGTACATCACGCCCACCCGGTCGCTGATGTGCTCGACGACCGCCAGGTTGTGGGCGATGAAGAGGTACGTCAGGCCGAGCTCCTGCTGCAGGTCGTCGAGCAGGTTGAGGACCTGGCTCTGGATCGACACGTCGAGGGCCGACACCGGCTCGTCGCACACGATGAACTCGGGGTTGAGGGCCAGGGCCCGCGCAATCCCGATCCGCTGACGCTGGCCGCCCGAGAACTCGTGCGGATAGCGGTGGATGTGGCTCTGGTTGAGTCCGACCCGCGCGAGCAGCTCGCGGACGAGCTTCTCCCGCTCGGCCTGGCTCTTGAGGCCGTGGACGTACGGGCCTTCGCCCACGATCTCGCCCACCGACATCCGCGGGTTGAGGCTGCCGTAGGGGTCCTGGAACACGATCTGCATGTCCCGCCGGACCGTGCTCATCTCCTTCTGCGACAGGCCGAAGATCGGCTTGCCGTTGATCCGGACCTCGCCCGATGTCGGCGGGATGAGCCGGAGGATGACCTTGCCGAGGGTCGTCTTGCCGCAGCCCGATTCGCCGACGAGGCCGAGCGTCTCACCCCGCCGGACCGTGAACGAGACCCCGTCGACGGCCCGGACCGCGCCGATCTTGGTGACGCCGAAGAAGCCGCCCCGGATCTCGAAGTGCTTGACCAGGTTCTCGACCGAGACGAGATCGTCGCTCCGGCCCGGCTGTGCCGGAGCTGCCGATCCGGCCGGCGCCGCCGATCCGGCCGGCGGGCGGACCGGCGTCGCGCCATCGAGGTGAGCGGACCCGGTGGAGGTGGCCCCGCTCATGCTCCAACCGCCAACGCCGCCGCGGCGGCCTCCGCCTCGACGGCAGGGGCGTTCGCCCCGACCGCGGGCGGCTCGCCGGCCGGCGTCAGCCAGCACCGCGAGAGATGCCCGCTGCTCACCTCCTGGAGCGGCGGCGCGGTGTCGCAGACCGGCATCGCGTACGGGCAGCGGCGCTTGAAGAGGCAGCCGGCCGGCAGGTTCAGCGGGTTGGGGACCACGCCCCGGATCACCTCGAGCCGGGTCCGTCGCTCCCCGAGGCGCGGGATCGAGCTCAGCAGGCCCTTGGTGTACGGGTGGTGGGCCTGCTCGAACACGGTGATCGCGTCGGAATGCTCCACGACCTTGCCCGCGTACATCACCACGACGTCGTCGGCCATCTCGGCGATGACGCCGAGGTCGTGGGTGATGAGCATGATCGACATCTGGTTGCGCGCCCGGAGGTCCTTCATCAGCTCGAGGATCTGGGCCTGGATGGTCACGTCGAGGGCGGTCGTCGGCTCGTCGGCGATGAGGAGGGCCGGCGACGTGGAGAGCGCCATGGCGATCATCACCCGCTGACGCATGCCGCCCGACAGCTCGTGCGGGTACTCGGTGGCCCGGCGCTTGGGGTCCGGGATGCCGACCGCGGCCAGCATCTCGACCGCCCTCGCCGATGCCTCCTTCGAGCCGAGGTGCTCGTGGAGGGCGACGGCCTCGCCGATCTGGTCGCCGCAGGTGAACACCGGGTTGAGCGACGTCATGGGCTCCTGGAAGATCATCGAGATCAGGTTGCCCCGGACGTCGCGCATGTCGTCGTCGGTCATGGTGACCAGGTTGCGGCCCCCAAGCTCGATCTCGCCCTCGACGATGCGGCCGGGCCGCTCGATGAGGCGCATGATCGACATCGCGGTGATGCTCTTGCCGCAGCCCGACTCGCCCACGACGCCAAGCGTGGCCCCGTCGGCGATGGAGAAGCTCACCCCATCCACGGCCTTGACGACCCCGTCCTGGGTCAGGAAGTGGGTCTTGAGGTTGCGGACCGCGAGGAGGCTGCCGTCGCGGTTGGACCCGACCTTCGGATTGGTGGCGGTCACGCTCACTTGGCCTCGATCCGCTGGCGGGGATCGAGCGCGTCGCGGAGGCCGTCACCGAGGAAGCTCGCGGAGAGGACCACGGCGATCAGGAGGATCCCGGGATACCAGATCAGGATCGGGTTGCGGAACACGTAGTCCTGCGCCTTGGTCAGCATGTTGCCCAGGCTCGCGGCCGGCGGCTGGATGCCGAAGCCGAGGTAGGAGAGGGTCGCCTCGACCACCACCGCGTCGGCGATTCCGAGCGTGGCCGCCACGATGACCGGGGCGGCCGCCCCGGGCAGGATGTGGCGCAGGATGATGCGGCGGTCGGACGCGCCGAGGGCGCGGGCCGCCTGGACGTAGTCGCTGGTCCGGAGTGACAGGAACTCCCCCCGCACGAGGCGGGCCGCGGTCGTCCAGCCGGTCAGCCCGATGGCGAAGACCACCACCCACATGTTGCCCGTCCCGAAGAAGGCGACCAGCATCACGATCAGGAAGAAGCTCGGCAGCGACAGGATCACGTCGACGAAGCGCATCAGCGCGTTGTCGACCCAGCCACCGACGTAGCCCGCGATCGAGCCCACGAGGATCCCGATCACGACGATGATCAGCACCGCGAACCCCGCCACCAGCAGCGACGTCTGGAGGGCGGCCATGAGGCGGGCGAAGATGTTGATGCCGATCTCGTCGTAGCCGAGCGGAGCCGTCAGCGTTGGCGGCCGGTTGATGAGCTTGAGATCCGTCTTGAAGGCGGCGGTCCCGGTCAGCCACGGCACCAGGATGGCGGCCGCCACCAGGACGATCATGACGACCAGCGCGATGACAGCCAGGCGGTGCTGGACGAACCGCTGTCGGACGAGCTGCCAGTAGGTCCGAACCGGGGTGAGGTCGACCTCATCGCTGCCGGCGAGCTCGGCCGGCGCGGGGATGGCGGGGACGCTGTGTTCGACGTGTTCCATCAGTCCGGTCTCAGTACTTGATGCGTGGGTCGACGAAGGCGTACAGGATGTCCGCCAGCAGGTTGCCGAGGATCACCAGGATGCCGCCGATCATGACGAACGCCAGGACCGTCGGGTAGTCGCGGGTGATGACGGCGTTGATGCCCATCGAGCCGAGGCCCGGCCACGAGAACACCGTCTCGGTGACGGCCGCGCCGGCGAGCAGGGCGGGGATCGAGAGGCCGAGCAGCGTCACGATCGGGATGAGGGCGTTCCGCAGCGCGTGGCGGTAGATGACCCGTCGGGAGGCCAGGCCCTTCGCCTTGGCCGTCCGGACGTAGTCCTGGCGCAGGACCTCGAGCATCGATGACCGCATATACCGGCTCCAGCCGGCCACCGCCACGATCGTCAGCGTGGTCACCGGCAGGACCATGTGCCACAGCAGGTCGGGCAGGCCGTTGCCGCCGCCGAGGGTCTGCGCCCCGAACAGCGGGAACCACTTGAGGTTGGCCCCGAACACGGTCCGCAGCATGAATCCGAGCCAGAAGGTCGGCATCGCGTAGCCGAGCGTCGCGAGGACCGTGATGAACTTGTCACTGGTGCTGTACTGCTTGACGGCGCCCAGGACGCCGAGCGGGATCGCGATGACGGCCGTCAGGATCAGCGTCGTCCCCATCAGCAGGAGCGTCAGGGGGACGCGGGCCGCGATGTTCGAGAGGACCGGCTTGCCGTCGGTGAACGAGTAGCCCCAGGCGTCGATCCGCCAGATCTGGGGGAAGGTGGTCAGCCAGGACCACAGCTGCTGGGGCAGCGGCTGGTCGAGCTGGTAGAGCTTGATCACGTTCTGGATGACGGCGGGCGACACGCGACCGCCCCGGAACTTGTCGACGGGCGAGCCCGGCGCGAGGCGGACGATGAAGAAGGCGATGATCGCGACGCCGAGGAGGATGGGAATCGCCTGGAGGACCCGCCTGACTATGTAAAGCGCCACGACTCACCTACCAATCGCCGACCCCAGCGTCGTCGAGGCCCCAGCGTCGTGGGGACCCGGACGCTGCGGGCCGGATGCTGCGACGCGGAACGCGCGGCCGACCGGCCGCGCGTCCCGCGCAGTGTGCGTACGTCGGGTGCGACGAACGGCTACTGCTTGACGATCCAGGTATCGGAGTTCCAGGTGTCGTAGAACGTCGTGTAGTCGATCGGACCCAGGACTCCGTTGGTGTCCACCTTGGCGCTGTAGCCGCGATGGAGGATGTCGGCCCACAGGAAGTAGTACGGGCCGTCGTTGTGGAGCTTCACCTGCAGCTGGGCCAGGATGTCCTTCCGCTTGGCGCGGTCGAGCTCCGTCTTGGCAGCGAGCAGCTGGTCGTCGACGGCCTTGTCGCAGTAGCCGGTGAAGTTGTTGTCGTCGGGGTTGTCCTTGGTCGTGACGTGGGCGCACCCGAAGATGTTCGAGTCCTCCGGGTCGGTCAGGTTGGCCCAGCCGCCCAGGTAGATGTCGAACTTGTTGGGGTAGCTGAGCAGCGGCAGGAGGACCGTCGCGAAGTCCGATTCCTTCACGACCAGCTTGATGCCGCACTGGGCAGCCTGGTCGGCGGCCAGCTGGGCGAACTTGACGCGCTGCGGGCGCCCCTGGCGGACGTACAGGTCGGCCTGGAGTTTGGTGCCCGTCTTGCTGACGTAGAGGTCACCCTGCTTGGTGTAGCCGTTGTCCTCGAGCAGCTTCGTCGCGCCCGCGACGTCCAGGGTGTACTTCGGGACGTCGGGGTTGAAGAAGAACGAGCCCGGCGGGACCTGGGCGTAGACCGGCGTCCCGTTGCTCTCGGTCGCGGCCGTCACGGTCGCGTCGTGGTCGATGCACATCGCGAGCGCCTGGCGCGCGATGACGTCGGAGAACGCGTGGCCCGGGCGGACGTTGAAGGCGAAGAAGTAGTAGCCGAGGTCCGGGAACTCGGAGAGCTTGATGTTCTGGTCGGCCTTGAGGGAGGCAAGGGCGTCGGACGAGGTCACCTCGGTCTGCCAGTCGATGTTGCCCGACTGGAGCGCCTGCGACGCGGCGGCCGCGTCCTTGATGACCGGGATCAGCATCTTGGCCGGCCGGTCGCCGCCCATGTAGTAGTCGTCGAAGCGGACGAGGTCGACTTCCTGGCCGGCCTTGTAGGACTCGAACTTGTAGGGCCCGCTGCCGATCGGGTTGAGGTTGATGTCGAGGAGCCGGTAGGCCGCGGCTTCCTTGTCCGTCTCACCCGCCTGGAGCGTGGTGTTGAGGTCGGTCAGCTGCTGCAGGAGCGCATCGCCGTAAGCGCCCGCATCGGGCGCGCCATCGGCCCCCAGGTACCGGTTCTTGTCCGGGAGGGCGATGCCGGCCTTGGTGATGATCGCCTCCATCTCGGCCGTGTAGGTCTTGCTGAGGCAGCTGTCGGGCGGGGTTTCGCCGGCGCAGGCCGCGTCGCCCTGGGCGGCGCTGATCTTGTCGGCGAGGGTCTTCACCTCGGCGGCCTGGACGCCGCCGGAGCCAGCCACGAAGCGCTGGTAGGACGCCTGCGTGGCGGCCTTGGGGACGATCAGGGTGCCGGCGAACCCGAAGATGTACATCGACGCGTACTTGTTCTTCATGTGCACGACGATCGTCGAGGCGTCGGGGGCGTCGATCGACGCGACGTTGTCATGGAACGTCGAGCACGTCGTCGGGTTGTACGAGCACTTGGACGACAGCGCGAGGTCGTAGGTGTACTTCACGTCGGCCGATGTCATCACCGAGCCGTCGTGGAACTTGATCCCGTCCTTGAGCTTGAGGGTGAACGTCAGGCCGTCGGCGCTGGCGTCCGGTGCGGCGCTCAGCAGGTCGGGCACCACGTCGCCCTTGTTGTTGATCCGCATCACGACGGAGTACAGGAACGTGTTGATCCAGGACGACGGGAGGTCGTTCGAGGCTGGCGAGAAGTAGGTCGGCTCGCCGTCGACCGCGAATCGGAAGTTCCCCGAGGCTGCGGGCGTGGCCGTCGGGGCCGGGGTTTCGGGGGCGGGCGTCGCTACCGGCGCAGGGGTTGCGGCGGTAGACGCAGGGGCCTGGGTAGCCGGCGCCGGCGTGGCGGGCGCCGGCGTCGCCTGGCCTCCGCACGCGCTCACCAGCATGGCAAGTGCGCCGAGCAGGCCGAGACTTCGCCTTCTCAACGTCATGTAGGTAGATCCTCCTGCTCCGGGGACCGGCCACTCCTCCGGGCCGGCTCCGCTGGCTTATGGGGCCACCAGTGTCCGCTACGCATGGGCTACCGGGCGTGCCTGGCGGCCCGCGAGCGTGGCCGCATTATAGGTCGCGGCCGATCGCGCGCGTCAATGCACCCGCATGGGGGGCTCGCGCGGCCGCGGCGACCGCGCGCGAGGCGCGGGCACGAAGCGCACCGCGGCGCGCGTGGGGCGCGTCGACGCGCTCGAGTGGGCCCGTCGGGCGTGAGGCGCAGCGACGAGACGACCCTCAGCCGCCACCGTCGGTCGCAGCCGCCGGCCGCCAGCGCAGGTTCGGCTGGCGGGCCGCGGTCGCCTCGTCGAGGCGACCGACCGGGGCGGTGTGGGGCGCGGTCTTCAAGAGCTCGGCGTCCTCGCGCGCCTCCCGCGCGATCTCCTCCATCGCCGCGACGAACGCATCGAGGACATCGAGCGGCTCGGTCTCCGTCGGCTCGATGAGGAGCGCCTCCTCGACCGTGTGCGGGAAGTAGATCGTCGGCGGGTGGAACCCCTTGTCGATGAGCCGCTTGGCGACATCGAGCGTGCGGACACCCGTCTCGCGCTTGAGCCGCGCGCCCGAGGCCACGAACTCGTGGGCGCAGGCCCGCTCGAACGGCACCTCCCAGGTCCCGCCGGCGGCGAGGCGCACCTTGACGTAGTTGGCGGCCAGCACGGCGTCGTCGGCCACCTCGCACAGGCCCTCCGCGCCGTGGGCCCGGATGTACGCCCAGGCGCGCAGGAGGATGCCCGTGTTGCCCACGTGGCTGCGCATCCGCCCGATGCTGGTCGGTCGCTCGCCCGGCCGCTCCCGGCGGAACATGCCGTCCGGATCGCGGACGACCAGGGGCCCCGGCAGGAAGGGCGCCAGTGGGGCGAGCACGCCGACCGGGCCGGCCCCCGGCCCGCCACCGCCATGCGGCGTCGAGAACGTCTTGTGGACGTTGAAGTGCATCACGTCGAAGCCGGCGGCGCCGGGCCGGAAACGCCCCAGGATCGCGTTCAGGTTGGCGCCGTCCATGTAGGCGAGCGCGCCCGCCCGGTGGACCAGGTCCAGCAGCTCGACGACCCGGCCCTCGAAGAGCCCGAGCGTGGACGGGTTGGTGATCATCACCGCGGCCGTCCGCGGACCGAGCGCGTCGCGGAACCGGCCGAGGTCGACGCCGCCGTCGGGCGCGGACGGGATGTTGACTGTCCGGTAGCCCGCCATCGAGGCGGTGGCCGGGTTCGTGCCATGCGCGGAATCCGGGACCAGCACCTCGGTCCGGGCGGCGTCGCCGCGGGCCGCGTGGTAGGCCCGGATGACCAGGCTGCCGGTCAGCTCGCCCTGGGCGCCCGCCGCAGGCTGGAGCGTCACGGCGTCCATCCCGCTGATCTCGGCGAGGTCGCGCTGGAGCTCCCAGAGCATCTCCAGGGTGCCCTGGGCCGTCTCGTCGGGCGCGAGCGGGTGGAGGTTCGCGAAGCCGGGCAGGCGGGCGGCCCACTCGTTCACCTTGGGGTTGAACTTCATGGTGCACGAGCCGAGCGGGTAGAAGCCCGTGTCGACGGCCCAGTTGAGGTGCGAGAGGTTGACGAAATGGCGCACCAGGGTCGGCTCGTCGACCTCGGGCAGCGTCGGCCCGTCGGCGCGCAGGGCGGTCGCCGGGAGGCGGTCGAGCGCGCCCGGCGGGGCGGGTGGCAGGCGGTGGCCGGCCGCCCGGCCGGCTCCGCTGTGCTCGAACAGGCCGGGGACGAGTCGCGGGCCCGTGACGCTCATCGGGCAGCCTCCGCGGCGCGGGCAGCCGCCGGCGGCTGGGCCGCTCGCTCCAGCTCGTCGCGAATCGCCCAGGCGAGCACGCCGATCTCCTCGGTCGTCGTCGTCTCGGTCGCGC
Organism: uncultured Chloroflexia bacterium; assembly: GCA_963809375.1. Lineage (GTDB taxonomy): Bacteria > Chloroflexota > Limnocylindria > Limnocylindrales > CSP1-4 > CTSoil-043. The sequence goes on along the minus strand of CAWEJO010000005.1, from coordinate 75,381 downwards.
ACACCAGCAGCCCCTCGGCGAGCGACGGGTCGTCCGGCTCGAGTTCCACCAGCGGGACTCCGGCGAGGATGCCGCGCGCCAGCAGCCGCCGGTGGATCGCGACTGCGTCGGGCACCCGGACCGCGAACTCGTTGAGGTACGGGGCTCCGTGGAGCCGCCGCACGCCGGCCCCGGCGAGGGCCGCCTCGAGCTCGGCTGCCCGGGCAGCCCCCGTGGCGGCGACGTCGCGCAGGCCGCCCGGGCCGAGCGCGGCGACGTAGAGGGTCGCGGCGAGCGCGCAGAGCGCCTGGTTGGTGCAGATGTTCGAAGCGGCCCGCTCGCGCCGGATGTCCTGCTCGCGGGCACGCAGGGTCATGACGTAGGCCGGCCGCCCGTCGACGTCGGTCGTCCGCCCGACGAGGCGACCCGGGATCTGGCGGACGAGGGCGTCGCGGCAGGCGAGGATGCCGAGATAGGGGCCGCCGTACTGGGGCGGGATCCCGAGCGGCTGGCCCTCGCCGGCGGCGATGTCCGCGCCGTAGGCGCCTGGGGGCGCGAGGACGGCAAGGCTGACGGGCTCGATCGCCGCCACGAAGAGCGCCCCGGCTGCGTGGGCCGCCGCGGCGGCCGCCGCCATCGGCTCGAGCAGGCCGAGCACGTTCGGCTGGGCCAGGATGACGCCGGCGGCCGGGTGTCCCGGGTCGGCCAGCAGCGCCGCCAGAGCATCGAGGTCGGTCGTGCCCTCCGCGTCGCCGCCGGCGAGGGGCACCTCGACGAGCTCGATCGCGGCGCCGCCGGCATACGTCGCGAGCGTGGCGCGAGCGTGGGGGTGGAGGCCGCGCGAGACGAGGACGCGGGTCCGGCCCGTCGCGCGGCACGTCATCAGGGCGGCCTCCGCGGTCGCCGTCGACCCGTCGTAGTGCGACGCCGACACCACGTCGAGGGCCGTCAGCTCGGCGACCAGCGACTGGTACTCGTAGATCGTCTGCAGGGTCCCCTGGCTGATCTCGGGCTGGTATGGCGTGTAGGCGGTGTAGAACTCGCCGCGCAGCAGGATCTGGTCGATGACCGGCGGCAGGTGGTGGCGGTAGACGCCGGCGCCGAGGAAGCTGACGAGCTCCGTCCGGTTGTGGCTGGCGAGGCGCCGCGCCCGGTCCGTCAGCTCCATCTCGGTCAGGGCCGGTGGGAGCGCCAGGGGCCGCGCCCGGACGGCCGCCGGGATCACGTCGAACAGGTCGTCGACCGAGCGCACCCCGATCGCGTGGAGCATCCGGTCCCGGTCGGCGGACGTGTGCGGACCGTACGCCATGGGGTCAGGCCTCCGCGGTCAGGGCCTCGTACGCCACCGCGTCGAGGAGCGCATCCACCTGGGATGGATCGGCGATCCGGACGCGGAGGAGCCAGCCCGCGCCGTAGGGGTCGCTGTTGACGGCTTCCGGCGAGCCGGCGAGTGCCGCGTTCGACTCGACGACCTCGCCCGAGACCGGCGCGAACAGGTCGCTCACGGCCTTGACCGATTCGACGACGCCGAACGTCGCGAACTGCTCGACCGGGGTGCCGGCGGCCGGCAGCTCGACGAAGACGATGTCGCCGAGCTGGTCGGCCGCGTGGGCGGTGATGCCGACGGTCGCGACATCGCCCTCGAGCCGGATCCACTCGTGCTCCTTGGTGTAGCGCAGGTCGGACGGGATCATCGCCGGGGGATCCTCCGTGCTGGCGCGGTTCCGGCCGCGCCATCCTTCCGGCGCGGCTCGTGCCGCGCCATCGTCGAGGCCCCGGCGCGACGAGCGCCGGCGCGGGTCATCGAGGACGAGAGTAGAACGGGAGGGCGACCACTTCCGCGGCCGCCCGGGCATCGCGGATCTCGACGTCCAGCATCGTACCCGCCGCCGCATCCCCCGGCGCGACGTAGGCCATGGCGATCGGCACGCCGAGCGTCGGCGACTGGGTCCCCGAGGTGACGACGCCGGACCGCCGGTCACGGACGAAGATCGGGTAGCCGTGCCGGGCGATGCCGCGCCCTCGCATCACCAACCCCACCAGCTGCTTGGTCGGCGCATCGGCGGCTCGGGCGAGTGCCGCGCGGCCGACGAAGTCGTCCGGCTTGTCGAGCCGGACGACCCGGCCGAGGCCGGCCTCGAAGGGCGTCGTCGACCGGTCGAGCTCGTTGCCGTAGAGCGGCATGCCCGCCTCGAGGCGAAGCGTGTCGCGGGCCCCCAGCCCGACCGGCAGGATCCCGGCCGGCCGGCCGGCGTCCATCAGGGCGTCCCAGACTGCCTCGGCGTTGGCCCAGTCGACGAAGATCTCGAAGCCGTCCTCGCCGGTGTAGCCGGTGCGGGCGACAAGCGCCTTGAGCCCGACGACCGTCCCCTCCGCGATCGCGTAGTAGCGCAGCGTGCCGAGGTCGACGTCGGTCAGGGGGGCGAGGATCCCCGCGGCCGCCGGGCCCTGGATCGCCACCAGCGCGGTGGCGAGCGACCCGTCGTCGAGGATCGTGCGGGTCCCGACCAGGCGCTCCACGAGCGCATCGGACACGACCGTGGCGTTGGCCGCGTTGGCGACGACGAGGAAGCGGTGCTCCCCGAGGCGGTAGATGATGAGGTCGTCGAGCACGCCCCCGTCCGGGGCGCAGATCATCGAGTAGTGGGCCCGGCCGATCGCGAGCGCCGGCGGGTTCGTGACGACGGCGCGGGCCAGCGCCTCGCCCGCGTCCGGTCCCTCGGTGAACAGCTCACCCATGTGCGAGAGGTCGAACAGGCCCGCCCGCTCGCGGACGGCGCGGTGCTCGTCGAGGATGGAGGTGTACTGGACCGGCATCTGCCAGCCGCCGAAGTCGATCAGGCGGGCGCCGAGCGCGCGGTGCCGGTCGAGCAGCGGGGTCGCCCGGGCGGCCTGGCCTGCGCCGGTGACGATCGAGACGCCGTCCGTCATGCCGAGGCCCCCTGCCCCTGCGCACGATCGGCGAGCGCCGCGGCGGCCCGGTCGACGAGCGCGCGCTCGGTCTCGAAGGTGAGCATGCGGTGCGCCTCGGCGAACGAGATCCAGCGCACCTCGTCGAACTCGTGGTCGTGCCCGCCGAGGTCACCGCCGGTCGGCTCCATGATCCAGTAGTGGACCGTCTTGTGGATGCGGGTGCCGCCCTGGACGAACCAGTACTCGATCTGGTCGAGTGGTGCCACGATCCGGACCAGGAGGCCCGTCTCCTCGGTGACCTCGCGGAGGGCCGTCTGCTCCAGGGTCTCGGACGGGTTGGGCGTTCCCTTCGGCAGGGTCCAGGTCACCGAGTCGCGTTCGCGGCGCCGCCGCCCCGCGACCACCTGCGGGACGCCGTCGACGTACCGGACGACGATGCCGCCCGCGGAGGTGGCGGTCGCCCGTCTCAACCGCGCCACGGCGCCGACGCGGCCCGCGCTCGGCGACCGGCGGCGCGTCCGTCGAGCTTCGCCCAGCGGACGGAGGCGAGCGGCCCGCCGAACCCGGCGGCGCCGTTCGGGCGTGCCGGGGTGAGGGCGCGCCATTCGGGACGCAGGAGGATCACGGGCCCGTGCTCCGCACGACGGAGGACCGTCGTCGTCCGCGCAGCAGGCGAGAACCACGACTGCCGGCCGAGGCCGAGCCGGGGTGCCCGAAGCCGGGAGACGGGGACGGGGAACGCGGTTCCCGGACGGGCCGCGTACCGCGCGAAGAGACTGCGGTGCATACCCGGAATCGTAGCGTGTCAGCGCGTTTCTGCAAGCCGGGCGCGCAGGTCTGCGGCGAGCGCGGCGTCGAGGCCGCGATCGCGCATCGCGATGTCGACCTGGCGGAGCAGCAGCGCGCGGTAGACGCCGAGCGCGTCGGGGGCATCCGACTCGATCGCGGCGAGGTGCGCAGCGACGGTGCCCGCGTCGCCGCGCACGGCGGGCCCGGTCAGGGCCGGCCCGATGCCGAGCGCGCGGGCGTTCCCGAGCACCTGCGCGGCGAGCGGCCCGTAGATCGCGAGCGCACCAGCCTCGTCCAGCCCGGTCGGCCGGGCGATCGCGGCGACGGCGTCGAGCAGCGCGACGAGGCCGCCCGCCGCGAGCACCGCGGCGGCGTGGTAGGCGGCCTTCGAGCCTGGCGCAAGGCGGACGGGCCGGCCGCCGATCGCTTCCGCCATCTCGGCCAGCAGGTCGACCACGTCCTCATCGCCCTCGATCGCGATCGTCGCGCCGGCCAGCGCCGCGAGCGCCCGGTCGATGTCCGCGAACGCGACGAGCGGGTGGAAGCTGCCCGCGCTCGTCCCCGCGGCGAGGGCGGGGCCAAGGATCCCGGAGCCGTGGAGTCCCGACGTGTGGACGATCGCCTGGCCCGAGTAGAGCCGCATCGAGGCCACCACGGTCGACAGGGCATCGTCGGGGACGGCCAGGATCGCGAGGTGGCAGGCGTCGAGGATCGCGGCCGGCTCGGCGAACGCTCGCGCGCCCGGGGCGAGCCCATGCAAGCGCTCCCGGCGGCCGGGATCGCGCGAGGCGACGGCCCCGATCTGCCAGCCGGCCCGGTGGAACGCGGCGGCCAGCGTCGCCCCGACGGGGCCGCCGCCCACGATGCCGAGCACGGGCCGACCGTCAGCGTCCGGCGCCACGTGCGGGTGGGCGTGGGCCTCGAGGTGGATCTCGGTGCCGTGGCGGTGCGCGCCGGGCGGCAGCTCGCCTTCGGCCACGGCCGCGCGCTCGACCGCGTCGAGCGTCGCCGGATCGCCCGGCGGCGGCGCCGACCGCCTGTTCCACCAACGGCTCACCGATCCTCCCTCCTGGCGTCACTGCCGGGCTTCCACCCTGTTCCGCCGCGCCCGTATTGTCCCGGATCCCCGCAGACCCGGGGCGGCGCCGGGCGGCCGGCATGGGATCCCGCACCGACGCGGGACGGCGCGGCTGCGAGGGACGGCTGCGTCGCTGATCGGCGCGATCGGCCCGGAGGCCAGGAAGCTCGCGCCGCCGCCGGCAACCCCCGGCCGGGAAGTGCCTGCGTCGCGGCCGATCGGCGCTGCAGCCCGCCGGCCAGGCAGCTCGCGCCGCCGCCGCCCCGCCGGGCGACCGCCGGGCCGGAATTTGGTACGGTTCGGCGATGGACGGCTCCCTGCTCGCCGACGCGTTCGGCCACCACGCCTGGGCGACGCTTCGCCTGATCGACGCCTGCCTGGCTCTCCCGGCCGAGCAGCTGGACACGCGCGTCCCCGGCACGTACGGGTCGATCATCGACACGCTGCGCCACCTCGTCGGTGCGGACGTCTCCTACGCGACCGTCATGGGCGCCCGCGGGATCGAGGCGATCGACGAGGAGCGCATGGACCTCCCGGCACTCCGGACCGCGATGGCGGCCCAGGGCCCCGCCTGGGCGGCGCTCCTGACCGGCGACCTCGACCCGTCCGCGATCGTCGTCCGTCACCGCGACGACGGGACCGACAGCGCCGCGCCGCTTGGCATCCGGCTGGCCCAGGCGCTCCACCACGGGACCGATCATCGCAGCCAGGTCTGCACCGCCCTCACCGTCATCGGCGTCGAGCCGCCAGCGATCGACGTCTGGGACTACGCCGCACTCGATGGCCGCCTCGTGGAGACCCCCACGCCGGCCTGACTCCACCGGCGGCAACAGCCGCCGTACTCTTCGACAACGTCAGCGCTGCCCCAACCACCCCAGCGAACCTGCGAGGTCCCCGTGCCGACCAGCGACCCGCTCGGCGCCCGAGCCAGCCTCGGGGCCGGCCTGCCCGCCTACGTCCCGCTCTCGTCCGTGGCGGACCGGATCGACCTCGCGAGCACGCCGGTCACGATCAAGATCCTGCTCGAGAACGTGCTCCGCCACGCCGGCCGCGGCATCGTCGGCTGGGACGATGTGGCGACGCTCGCGAGCTGGCGGCCGGGACAGGGTGGCGAGGCGGAGATCCCGTTCCTGCCGGCGCGCGTCATCCTGCAGGACTTCACGGGCGTGCCCGCGGTCGTCGACCTCGCGGCGATGCGTGACGCGATGGCCGATCTCGGCGGCGACCCTGCCCGGGTGAACCCGCTGGTGCCGGCCGACCTCGTGATCGACCATTCGGTCCAGGTGGACCGCTTCGGGACGGCGGACGCGTTCAGCTACAACGTGGCCCGCGAGTACGAGCGCAACGGCGAGCGCTACCAGCTCCTGCGCTGGGCCCAGCGCGCGTTCACGGGCCTGCGAGTCGTGCCGCCCGGGACGGGGATCATCCACCAGGTGAACCTCGAGCACCTGGCGACGGTCGTCACGACCGGCGCCGATGCCGACGGCTCCCCGCTCGCCTACCCCGACACCCTCGTCGGGACCGATTCCCACACGACCATGATCAACGCCCTCGGCGTCCTCGGCTACGGCGTCGGCGGGATCGAGGCCGAGGCCGTCCTCCTCGGCCAGCCGCTCTACCAGCCGATGCCCCGCGTCGTCGGCGTCCGGCTCCGCGGCGAGCTGCCGGCGGGCGCGACGGCGACCGACCTCGTCCTGACCGTGACCGAGCTGCTCCGCGGCGTGGGCGTCGTCGGCGCCTTCGTCGAGTTCGCGGGCGACGGCCTGGCCGGCCTTCCGCTGGCCGACCGGGCGACCATCTCGAACATGTCGCCGGAGTTCGGTGCCACGGCGACGATCTTCCCGATCGACAACGAGACCCTCGCCTACCTCCGGCTGACCGGCCGGAGCGACGACCTGGTCGCCCTCGTCGAACGCTACGCCCGGGCGCAGGGCCTCTGGCGCGAGCCGGGGCCGGGCCCGTCGTTCGACCAGGTCGTCGAGCTCGACCTCGCGACGGTCGAGCCCAGCCTCGCGGGCCCGCGCCGCCCGCAGGACCGGGTGCCGCTCGCGAAGATCCGGGCCAGCTTCGAGGCGGCCTTCCCGGACGTCCTGCCGGCCGCCGGCGAGCCGGCGCCGGCGCCGGGCGAGGTCCGCGATGGCTCCGTCGTGATCGCCGCCATCACGTCCTGCACGAACACGTCCAACCCCAGCGTGATGATCGGGGCCGGGCTGCTGGCGCGGAACGCGGTCGCGAAGGGCCTGCGCGTCGGCCCGACAGTCAAGACCTCGCTGGCGCCAGGATCGCGGGCGGTGACCGCCTATCTCGAGCGAGCCGGGCTCTCGGCGCCGCTCGGCGAGCTCGGGTTCACGCTGGCGGGCTACGGCTGCACGACCTGCATCGGCAACTCGGGTCCCCTCGACGAGGCGGTCGCGACGCAGATCGAGGAGCGCCACCTGGTCGCGGCGGCGGTCCTGTCGGGCAACCGGAACTTCGAGGGCCGGATCCATCCGCTCGCGCGGGCGAGCTACCTCGCCTCGCCCCCGCTGGTCGTCGCGTTCGCGCTCGCCGGGCGGGTCGACCTCGACCTTTCCTCCGAACCGCTCGGCATCGGCGACGACGGGTCTCCGGTGATGCTCGCGGACGTCTGGCCGTCCGCCCGCGAAGTCCGGGCCGCCGTCTCGGACGTGGTCGACGGAGACCTGTTCCGCGAGGCGTACGCGTCCGTCTTCGACGGGGACGAGCGCTGGAGAGCGTTGCCCATCCCCGACGGCGACCGGTATGCCTGGGATGCCGCGTCCACCTATGTGGCCAGCCCGCCGTTCTTCGCCGGCATGACGGCGACCCCGGACCCCGTCACCGACATCGAGGGCGCCCGCGTGCTCGCCTGGCTCGGCGATTCGGTGACCACCGACCACATCTCGCCGGCCGGGTCGATCGCCGCCTGGTCGCCCGCCGGGCAGTGGCTCCAGGAACGCGGCGTCGCACCCCTGGACTTCAACTCGTACGGGGCCCGGCGGGGGCACCACGACGTGATGATGCGGGGCACGTTCGGCAACATCCGGCTCAGGAACCGGCTCGCCGGCGGCAAGGAGGGGCCGTACAGCGTCATCCTGCCCGAAGGCAGCGAGGCGTTCCTGTTCGACGCCGCGATGGCCTACCGCGAGCGCGGCGTGCCGGCGATCGTCCTCGCCGGCCGTGAGTACGGCTCGGGCTCGTCGCGCGACTGGGCGGCCAAGGGGACGCTGCTCCTGGGGGTGCGCGCGGTCATCGCCGAGAGCTACGAGCGGATCCACCGCTCGAACCTGGTCGGCATGGGGGTGCTGCCGCTCCAGTTCCTGCCAGGGGAGACGGCGGCGGGGCTCGGGCTCACGGGGCGCGAGGCCTACACGATCCGCGGCCTCGGCCCGGGCCTCGCGCCGCGGGCCCGCCTCACGGTCGTCGCGACGGCGGATCCGGGCGACGGCGGCGGCGAGCGATCGTTCGAGGTCGCCTGCCGGCTCGACGGGCCGATCGAGGTCGAGTACTTCCGCCAGGGCGGGATCCTGCCGGCCGTGCTGCGCCGGATCGCGCGGGAGAGCCAGGCCGGCTGACCGCGCGGCCAGCCTCACCCCCGGCGGGCCGTCCAGCGTCCGTCCGCCTGGTGGACCCGGAGCGGGAGCCCGTAGGCCGCCGACAGTGCCGCGTCGCACAGGACGGTTTCGATCGGGCCCGCGGCGACGACGCGGCCGCTGGCGAGGACGAGGGCATGCCCGAAGCCCGGCGGCACTTCCTCGAGGTGGTGGGTGACCAGCACGACCCCGGCCGGCCGGGCCGCGGCGGCGAGGTCGGCAAGCGCCGCGACGAGGTCCTCACGGGCGCGGAGGTCGAGCCCGGCCGCCGGCTCGTCGACCAGCAGCAGGTCGGGATCGACGAGCAGGGTCCGCGCCAGCAGGACGCGCTGGCGCTCGCCTGTCGAGAGCGTTCCGAACGCGCGCTCGCCGAACCCACCGATACCGAGCCGGGCCAGCAGGGCGTCCGCGCGGTCGTGATCCTCGTTCGGGAACCGGTCCCACCAGGGTGCCAGCGCTCCGGATCGCCCCGACACCACCACGTCGTGGGCGCTGATTTGCGCCTCGATGCGCTCGGCCAGGCCCGCGCTGGCCACGCCGATCCGCGTCCGCAGCCGGCGGGCGTCGACGTGCCCGAGCCGCTCGCCCAGGACGACGGCTCGGCCGGCCGAGGGGAAGAGCGTCGTCGCCGCGATCGCCAGGAGCGTCGACTTGCCCGCGCCGTTCGGGCCGATCACGACCCAGCGCTCGCCCGCGCGCACCGTCCAGGAGACCCCGTCGAGGATCCGGGCGGTGCCACGCCGCACCGTCACGTCGCGCAGGTCGAGGACGGGCGCGGCACCCGCCGCGGTCGGCGACGGCTGGTCGATCGAGCGCATCGCGCGATCGTACGAGACGCGGGACCAGGCGTCCGCGCGGCTGCCACGGGAACCGCGCCCGCGCGGGCCGCGTCGCTGGCTGGACCGTCCGGCGCCCGCCGCGTAGCATTGCGCGACGCCCGCTCGTCAGTCTCACCACGAAGGCCCGCGCACTCCTGCCCACGGGCCCTCGTGTCCGCAGCTCCTGGGGAAGAATTCGCGTGCGCCCTCGTCCCTCGTTCGGGGCCCGTCTGTTCGCCGCCATCGCCGGGATCGTCCTGCTCGCCCTCGCGGCGCTGCCGACGATCGGCCTCGCCTCGCTCTTCACGGTCCACCTGGGCGCCGGGGCGAGCGACTCGCCGACGGCCTCGGCGAGCGCGACGTTCCGGCCGTCGCCGTCTGCGTCGCCGTCGCCGTCGGGCCTGGTCGCCGAGCCTGACGTCTCGCCGTCGCCGTCGGGCGACATCGCGTCCGAGGCTTCCCCCTCCCCGACCCCCTCGCCTCCACCCGCGCCCGTCGGGGCGCGCAGCATGAACCTCGGCGGCAAGGCGACGTTCGTGTCCCAGGCGACCGTGAAGTGGTGCGCGTCCGCGGCGATCCAGAACGTCGTCAACCTCATCGTGACGAACCCGGACAAGTCGGCCGATTACCAGCGGTCGATCGAGGAGGCCGCCGCGGGCTACACGACGCGGGCCGATTTGCGCAACGGCGGCTGGGGGCCCCGTGGCATGGCCGACGCGCTCACGACGCTCACCGGGGTGACCTACAAGCTCAGAGCCCTGGACAGCCGATCGGCGGCCCTCCAGCAGGCCGTGATCGCGATGGCCCAGACGCACCGGCCAGTCGTGCTCCTCGCCTGGCGCGGGGCCCACGCGTGGGTGATGACCGGCTACAAGGTCGACCGCGACCCGCTCGCCGGTCGGTCGTTCACCGTGAAGGGCGCCTATATCCTCGATCCCTGGTACCCGCGGGTCAGCAACATCTGGGGTCGGTCGCTGACGCCTGGCGCCTGGCACGACACCGCCGACCTCGCCCGCAACTTCCTCCCGTGGCGCCGGCCCGAGGCCCGCTATCCCGGGCGCGACGGCAGATTCCTGCTGCTCGTGCCGGTCAAGGGCGCGTAGGGGACCGAGCGCGGGCCCGACTGCGCGCCGCCCGCTTTGGCTCGCGGTTCCGCTGGGATGCTGGCCCCGTTGACGGGCGGATGGCGCCTCGCTCGCGATCGGCGGGCCGATGCTCACGGCAGCGCTTCTCCCAGGACTCGCAGGACGTTCTCGCCCATGACCGCCCGGATCGTCGTCTCGTCGAGGCCCGCGCCGAGGAGCGCGTCCGTCAGGTGGACGAGATCGGCCGCGTCGAACGGCACACGGACGCCGCCGTCCCAGTCCGACCCGAGCGCAACGTGGGCTGGGCCGATCCGGTCCACGGCGTAGGCGATCGACCGCGCAATCGCGCCCGGATCGCGACCGCCGCAGGCCGTCTCCCAGAACCCGATCCCGACGAGGCCGCCCGTCGCGGCGATTCCCGCCAGCTGCGCGTCCGACAGGTTCCGGGCGTTGTCGATGACGCCGCGAACGCCCGTGTGGGAGGCCACCACGGGCCGCGTCGAGACGGCGAGGGAGTCGTCGATCGTCGCCGCCGACGCGTGCGCCACGTCGAGGAGGATGCCGCGCGCCTCCATCCGGCGAACCATCTCGCGCCCCGGTCGGTCAGGCCGTGCCGCTCGACACCGTGGGCGCTGCCGCCGAAGGAGGTGTCGAAGAAGTGCGCCGGCGAGATCATCCGGATGCCGGCATCGGCCACGACCTCGACGTTCGCCGGGTCGTCCTCGAGCGCGTGGGCTCCCTCGATCGCGAGGATGCCGGCGCTGATCCACGGACGCGTCGACCGGTCCGCCAGGAAGCCCTCGAGGTCCTGGCGCGAACCCAGCAGCCGGAACGCCCCGTCCGACCTGGACGCGAGGCGGCGCGCCTCGGCGGCCAGGCGGAGGACGCGCGGGAGCAGGTGGCGCCACGTCGCGGGCGGCCAGCGCCGGGCGATCGCGACCGCCAGGACGTCGTCGCTGGTCGGCTCGTTCCGCTCGATGCTGAGATGGCGTGGCACCTTGACGGCCATCGAGAGGGTTGCGAGCGCGACGTTGCCCTCGATCATGCGCGGAACGTCGAGGTGGCCCCGGTCGCCGCGCCGAAGCAGGTCGCGGCCCCAGAACAGCGAATCGGCGTGCAGGTCGGCGATCCTGAGCGAACCGTGAAGCGCGAGCGCCGCGTCCGACGGCGGGGGTAGCGGGCCCGTCTCGAGCGTGTTCGTGCGTCGCTCCGCGCGAGCGAGGAGCGTGTCGAGGACGGGCCGGGCGGCGGCAGCGGCTCCGACCGCCGCGACGCCCGCCGCAATGGCGACCCGCCTGGTCCGGGTCACGCGCGGGGTGCCGGCGGCCGGGTTCGGCGACGCATGCTCCCCTCCTGAGAATTCCTGGCAGGGGTCCACCGCGGCCTCCCATCCGACAGCACTCCGACCGAGCTCTCCCGGCGAGCCGTGCGGTCAGTATTGCGCCTCGGACGGACTCGGGCCGGAGAGCCGAGCAGAGTCCACTGCCCTCGATCGCCTGCACGATCGGTTCGAACGGCGTCAGTCGCGGGGTCGCTGCGCAGGTGTGTCCGATCTCGTCCGTCGGGCCGACGTGTCGGGCTGGGCACGATTCGGGCGCCCTGGCTACTGGTCCACCCCCGTACGGCTCCACCCACGAACCTGTATGCGGCGGCGTCCCGGGATGAGGATTCGCCCGCCGCGACATACCGACGCCACGGAGCCACGCTCCCGCCTTCGTTGGACTGGTCGCCTCGCACGACCGGTGACGTCAGCGCGGGCGGCGCCGCTCGACGACGGCCGTGGACCCCGCAAGGAGAGCGCAGGCGTCGAGCAAGATCGAAACCCGCTCGCACGTAGGGTCAGGGACTCGCCCCGGGGATCGGGATCCCCAACCCACCGCATGTCTCCGCGTCAGCGCACAGGATCCAGCGTGTGCGAGGGAGGAGGAGGACCGAACGACGGTCCCGGACGTGGTAGGTCACCCTCACGCCGTCCCACCCGCCGCTCTTGGCCGGGTCCACGAGGCGGAGCCCGACGATGGCCTCGAAGTTGGCGTCGCTGTCGCAGCGGTTGGTCACCTGGGCGCCCGAGAAGTCGAAGAGCGGATATGCCGCGATGTCGGGCGGCGGAGGGTAAGCGTCCCAGGAGATGAACCCGGACGGAGGTGGCTGGGTGATCCAGGTGTTGGCGAGCGTGCCGAGCAGCTCGACCCCGCCGCCAACCGTCGCCACGGGCTCGATCTTGTCGAGGACGATCGGACCGGCCGTCTCGCGCCAGGCGCACAGCTGCAGTGCGAATGAGAAGTCCAGGCTGCCGGACGGGCTCGGGCCGGCGAACATCTCCTCGCCGCCCGGGTCACCCGTGTTGGCGAGGTCGCCCTGGCCATCGAGGTGCGTGGCGGAGCCGCCGGTCACGATGACGGCGGCGGCTCCGATGACGACTGCGAGCGCGACGGCAACTGCCAGGTACAGGCGCCGCCGGCCCATCATTTCATTTCGCCTCGACCGATGATGCGGTGCCGGGCTTCGCATTGCTGCCGCAGAGCTGCCCAGCTACCGTGAGCTTGTAGTACAGGTCGTGCGTGGTGCTATATGAGGACGTCACCTTGAGGTCGATCCCGATCACGGACTTGAGCTTGACGCCTGCGTTGATCGTCCAGCTATTGCCCGCGGTCTGGTACCGATGCCAGGTCCCGAACGTCTGCGGCGCGCAGTTCGCCGTCGGGAAGTGGTTCGCGGAAATGATCAAGGAGCCATAGGTTCCGGTTGGCTGGATCTCGGTCTCCTGCCAAGACGTGTAGTTGGTGGTGCCGCGGTACGCCAGGGCGTACTTGCCGTACTGCTCCCAGACCGTGTACTGGGTGAAATACACGGACTTCGGCCACGTCATCCCGGTGGAGGTCCCGTCGGTCTCCGTGTGCAGGCCCCCGAGGGACCACGTCGTGCCGTTCGCGCTGACTCCGAAGCCGATCGACGACTGATGGCTGGAGCTCGTCTTCATCCATCCAGTCTGCCCGGACGACCAGGGCAGGCTCTCGCCGATGACGAACTGGGCGTTGCTGGTGCTGAGGAGGTACCAGTAGGGGTACCCCGGCGTGCAGGCTGCCGCGGCGAGCGACGCCATCGGCGCGGCAGCGGAAGTCGTCTGGCGTGGCTTCCGCGGCGTGTCAAGGGAGATCGTGGCCTCGAAGGGCTTCGCCGGCCGGGCCGACGAGGGTGCGGCGGACAGGACGGCAGCCTCGTCGGTGGACCCGAGCCACGCCGTCTGCCCCCACCGCCCGACGCTCGAAGCGTCCCAGGCGACGAGGTTGAGGTTGACCTTGCCGTCTTGCCCCACGAAGTCGGGCGTCAGACGTGTCGCGTCGACCTGGAGGCTATACGTCCCGTCGGGCCCGGTGCGGGCCCATCCCACCGTCGGCGAGTAGAAGCTGTCCCCCGGCTTCATCGACGCCAGCTTTGCGCGTGCCGGCCACGCCTGCGCGGCGACCAGGCTGCCGGACGAAGGCCTGCCTCCGACCGTCACGGTCCGGTCGCGAGGATCGGACCGACGGCGGCCTTGCCCAGCACGGAGATATCGACCTCATCCGGCGCGATACTGCGGAGTTCGGTGCCCGGCGCCGCGACTGCCGGGGATGCGCCCCCAGCGATCATCGCGAGCATCGCGATGAAGACCATCGGACGTTTGGGATTCATTGGTTCCTCTCCGCTCCGCAACACTCAGGTTGCGGAGCTTCACTGCCTTCTCCCCAGTTGCAGTGCCCCCTGGAACCGCACCCGACGTGGAACTGGCGCGGATCGCCACGATCGGATCACCACGCGACCAACGTTGGGCGTGTCCCGGACCCCAATGGCGGCAATTCACCTCCCCCAGGTGGCGTGAGATCGTGCCCATGCCGCCCGCATCCCCGACTCTGCCCCACCGCGCGCGGCGGAGCCAATAGGGCGATGTGCCTAGTCGTCAACGGGTGACTTCCGCGACCACCCCGCGCGTCCGTGAGGCGTGGGGATGACCGTCCGCCCGCCCGGCCGGCCGCATTGGCAATCTCGCGGCAAGCGGGTCGAGTGCCGACCGTTCATCGTCGGTGGAACGCACCTTGCCGGCGATGCGCCCAACCCAGGGCAATGGTGGAGCTCGATCCGAGGGCGCCGGGCTCTTCCTCGATACCCGCCTGCGTGATGCGAACGGCGACCACACTTGGGACGAGGCCTTCGCGATCATGCCCGGCCCAGCCAGCACCTTCGACAGCTCGCGGCCGCCGGTTGAAGAGGAATGGGCCCGCGACGTCAGGCCGGGCGGCCGTGTGACTGACCCGGTGAGTCTTCGGCGACAATCCGGCGATGGGTCCCCTCTCGGCCACTTTCGAGGCGACGTACGACCAGCTGCTCGTCGAGCTCGGCGAGCACGGCGAGCACGGCGAGCACGGCGAGCACGGCGAGACGCTACCCGACCTCGTGTGCCCGCACTGGCCGATGCACGAGCCGTCGTGCACCGGGCGCCTGCTGGTGGTTGGCCAGGCGCTCAACGGCTGGGGCCACGAGGGTGCGCCCGCCGAGTTCGGTGCAGCCGAGGTCCGGAGCCGCCTCCTGGCCGCCACGCGGCGGTCGTCCGAGAAGGACGGCGCCTTCGGCTGGATGCGGCCCCGCGTCTGGAGCCGGCCATTCTGGAAGCTTGCCCGCGTCGCGATGGCGGAGATGCGGCTCGACCTGCGCGAGATCGCTTGGTCGAACCTCGCCAAGGTCGCTCCGGCCGCCGGCCGCAACCCGGGGGGCGACCTGTTGTGGCGCCAGCACCGCCTCGGCGGCGAGCTCCTGCGGCGGGAGGTCGACGAGGCTCTCCATCGTCGCGCCGCTCGACCGCCAAGGCAAACGAGGCGGAGACGCCTCCGCCTCGATGGGGTCACTTTGGTGGGCGATACTGGGTTCGAACCAGTGACCTCACGGATGTGAACCGTGCGCTCTGACCGGCTGAGCTAATCGCCCGTGGCCGGGATTATACGGCGAGGCCGGGCCAGCGGGCGCGGACGGCATCGGGATCCGTGTCCTCGACCTCCACGACCTTCACGCGCGCCGTCTCTCCGGCCGCGACGCGCACGCATCCCTTCGCCACCCCGAGCTCGGCGGCGAGGAGGCGGCAGAGCGAGGCGTTCGCAGCCCCGTCGACCGGTGGAGCCGCCACCCGGACCCGGAGGACGCCGTCGGGGTCGGCACCTTCGACCCGGTCGGCTCCGCCGCGCGGCGTGAGGCGGACGGTGAACCGCGCAGTCATGGCGATCCGATCGTCAGACGCCGACGAGGCGGAGGAGCACGCCGAGCACGATCGCCACGATCAGCGGCGAGATGTCGAGGCTGCCCATCGGAGGGAGCAGGCGGCGGACGGGACCGAGGATCGGCTCGGACCAGGCGATGACCGACCGCGAGAACGCGTTGCTGCCGCGCGGATCGACCCACGAGACGACGACGCGCGCGACGACGAGGAGCCAGAGGAGCAGGAGCACCAGGCCGACGATGTTGCGAAGGAACGCGGCGCCCATGGCCGGAGTCTATGCCGCCCGGCTGCTCGCCGGGGGGAGGGTTGCCCGGCTGCTCGCAGGGATATGCCGCCCGGCTGCTCGCCGGGGATAGGCCGCGGCGGCGGGGACGCCGCGTCAGCCCGCGATCCGGGCGACGACCCGCACCGGGAACGTGCCCATGCCCGCGACCCGGGGCGGCAGGGCCGTGATCGTGAACCCGTGCCGCGGCAGCGCGGCGAGGTTCGTGAGGTGCTCGAGGATCGGGATGCCGGCGCCAAGCAGCGCCGAGTGGACGGGCCGCGCCCCGTCGCGCGTGTCGTCGATGTTGACCGCGTCGATCCCGACCAGCCGCGCACCGCCGGCGACGAGGCGGGCGGCCGTGGCGGCGACGAGGTAGGGCGCGTCCACCGCGTAGGCCGGCGTCCCGAAGGCGGCATCCCGCCCGTGTGGAACAGCACCGCCCGGCCCCGAATATCGAGGCCGTCGAGCAGGTCGGGCTCGACCGCCCGCCTGCCGACCGCGCCGACGACCACCCCGGGGACGTCGAAGCAGGCGTCGGCCGCGAGGCCCGCGAGGTCGAAGCCGTCGGCATACCGGTGGAAGGGCGTGTCGAGGTAGGTGCCGGTGTTGCCGACCATCCGGATCGAGCCGATATGGAACTCGGTGCCGGGCTCGTACCGCTCGCGGGATGCTTCGCGGGTCAGGTGCGCCCCGATCTCCGGGGCGGGCAGCCCCGGATACGTCACCTGGCCGTCGCGGATCACGTGGCTGAGCTCGACGATCGTGCCGCCGCCATGGTCGTCGCTCACGTTGCTGCCCTCCCTGCGCTCACCGAATCACCCCCGCCAGGCCCGTGCCCGCCGGCGCGCTCTCCGAAGATCGCCCGTCCGACCCGGACGAGCGTGGCGCCCTCCTCCACCGCGATCTCGAAGTCGTCGGACATCCCCATCGAGAGTTCCCCGCCGAGCCGCGGCTCCGCCGCCCGGAGCTGCCTCGACAGGTCTCGCAGCGCGGCGAAGGTCTCGCGAGCCTCCTCGGGCGAGGCGACCAGCCGGCCGATCGTCATCAGGCCGGCGAGCTGGAGCCCGGGCACGGACGCCAGCTCCGGAAGCGCCGCGGCGATGGCCACGGGCTCGAATCCTGCCTTCGAGGCATCCGCGTCGACATTCACCTGCAGGAAGACGGGAAACGGCGCGCGCCCGACCTCGACGGCGATCCGCCCCAGGCGCTCCGCCAGGGCGACCGAATTCACCGTCTCGATCGCGTCGAACGCCTGGAGCGCATGGCGCGCCTTGTTCGATTGCAGGGGCCCGATCAGGTGCCACGTCGCGCCGGGCACCAGCGGCCGCTTGGCGACGCCCTCCTGGACGCGGTTCTCCCCGAGGAGCGTCAGCCCCGCGGCGACGGCCGCCCCGAGCCGCGCCGGCGGCACGGTCTTGCTGACCGCGACGAGGGTCACGTCCGCGGGCGCGCGCCCCGCTCTCGCACAGGCATCCGCGATCCGGCCGAGGACCTCGTCACGGGCGGCCCGGAACGCGGCGACGAGGTCCGCGCCCGCGCTCGCGCCGGGCGACCCGGCCATGGCCGCCGGTCGCTACTTGGTTCGCCGCAGGAAGCTCGGGATCTCGAGGTCGTCCGCGTCGTACTGCCGCCGCGTGCCGGGCGACGGCGGCGGCTCGGTCGGTGCCCGGTCGATCCGGACGACGGGCTCGGACCGGTCCACGAACGACGGCTCCGGCGGCGCGAAGCGGTCCTGCGGCTGATATCGCTCGATCGGCCGCGGGTCCTCGGCGGCGACCCGCTGGCGCTCGAGCTCCTCGAGGAAGTTGCGCTCCTGGCGCGGCGCCGGGCGGACCTCGACGTGGGGTCGCGGCTCGGCCTCGCGACGGTACATGTCGCGGCGCTTGCCGTCGAAGCCGGTCGCGATGACCGTGATGACGACGTCGTCGCCGAGCCGGTCGTCGAAGCTCGTGCCGAAGATGATGTTCGCCTCGGGATCGGCGGCCGCGCGGATCTCCTCGGCCGCCTCGGTGACCTCGAAGAGGGTCATGTTCGAGGAGCCGGCGACGTTGAACAGGATGCCCTGGGCGCCCAGGATGTTGATCTCGAGCAGCGGGCTCGCGATCGCCTGCTTGGCCGCCTCGAGGGCGCGGCTCTCGCCGGACGCCCGGCCGATTCCCATCAGGGCCGAGCCGGCATCGCGCATGATCGCCTTGACGTCGGCGAAGTCGAGGTTGATCAGGCCGGGCACCGTGATGATGTCGGAGATGCCCTGGACGCCCTGGCGCAGGACGTCGTCGACGACCCGGAACGCGTCGAGGATCGAGGTGTTCTTGGCGACCACGTCGCGGAGGCGGTCGTTGGGGATCGTGATCAGTGTGTCGACCTTGGACTTGAGCGCCTCGGCAGCCTTCTCGGCCACGATCTTGCGCCGGTTGCCCTCGAAGCCGAACGGCTTGGTCACGACGCCGATCGTGAGCGCGCCAAGGTCCTTGGCGATCTCCGCGATGACGGGCGCCGCGCCGGAGCCGGTGCCGCCCCCGAGGCCGGCGGTGATGAAGACCATGTCCGACTCGCGCAGGGCGTCGGTGATCTTCTCGGTGTCCTCCTCGGCGGAGCGCTGGCCGATGGCCGCGTCGCCGCCGGCCCCGAGGCCGCGGGTCACCTTGTCGCCGATCCGGATCTTGTGCGGGGCGTCCGACTGCAGGAGTGCCTGCGCATCCGTGTTCACCGAGATGAACTCGACGCCCATCATCTCGGCGCGGATCATGCGGTTGACGGCGTTGCTCCCGCCGCCTCCCACGCCCACCACGCGGATGAGCGCGAAGTTCTCGGAATCTGACCGCAGCGGCATCGCTGGTCCTCCGGTGTGCCGACCGCCACCTGCGGCCTGCCGGGATCTGCTCGTCGAGCTGGCCTATCTTCGCGATTGTCGATCCGGCGCGCTGGGCACGTTGCGTCCCGGAACGGAGAGTGGCACGGAGTATAGCGCCGTACGCACGGGATGCGAGCGTGGCGATCGCGCGGGCGGTGCCACGCGACACCGAATGTACCGGGTCGCGACGGTACGAAGGTCCCCCGTGCCACCCGGCGGATGCGGCTGCACGGCCGGCGCCCGCCGCGACCCTGCCAACGAACGCGAGCCGCGCGGCCGGCGCCCGCCCGCTACCCCGCCACGAACGAGAGCCGCACCTGGCGGACCGGGTTGTCGACGTTCGGGTCGAGCAGGCAGATCGACTGCCACGTCCCGAGTGCGAGGTCGCCCCCGACGACCGGCAGCGTGAGCGCGGGCGGCGCGAGCAGCGGCAGCACGTGGTCTGCGCCGTGGCCAGGCGAGCCGTGCCGGTGGCGCCACCGATCGTCGCGCGGCAGCAGCCGGTCGAGCGTCGCCATGAGGTCCTCGTCGGAGCCGGCCCCGATCTCGACGACCACGAGGCCCGCCGTCGCGTGGGGGACGAAGATCGACAGCAGCCCGTCGCCGCCGGCCGCCGCATCGCGTGCGAACCGGTCGCAGGCCGACGTGATGTCCACGAGACCGCGGCCGGGGCCGGTCTGCACGCGCAGCTCGAGCGTCCTCATCGCGGCGCGGTGCCGCGGTCGGGTGCCCAGGCTCCCCGAGCCTACGGGAAGAGGCCCCGGAAGAAACCGCGGATTCGCGCCAGCAGTCCGCCCGCCGGGGCCGACTCGTACGTGCCCAGCTCGGCCGCGACGACGTTGCGGGATCCCCAGACCAGCAGCCCGATCGCCGTCGCGTACGGCGGCTCGAGGATCCCGTCGACGAGGCCACCGACCTCGGCGGGAGATGCGACGCGGACCGGCATCTCGAGGATCTCGCGGCCGAGCTGGGCGGCGCCCGCGAGCTGCGACCCGCCGCCGGTGAGGATCAGGCCGGCGGGCAGCAGCCCGGGAGCCGCGGCGAGGATCTCGGTGCGGATCATCTCGAACGTCTCGCGCATCCGCGCCTCGATGATCCGGCAGACCTCGATCCGCTCGACCGTCCGGCCCGCCTCGTCGCCGAGGACCGTCACCGCGATCACCTCGTCAGGATCGACCGTGCCGACGTCGCAGGTGCCGTGCTCGATCTTGAGCGCCTCCGCGACCTGCAGCGAGGTCTTGAGACCGAACGCGATGTCGTTCGTGACGTTGGCCCCGCCGACCGGCAGGACCGTCGTGTGGAAGGGCGAGCCTTCCGAGAAGAGGCACAGGTCGATCGTGCCGGCCCCGATGTCGGCCACCGCGACGCCCAGGTCGCGCTCGTGGCCGGTGAGCACCGCCTCGGCCGACGCGAGGCCGGCCGCGACCGGCTCGTCGATCTTGACGCCGGACGCGGTCACGCACTTGGTCAGGTTCTGGAGCGCCGTCGCCGACGCGGTGACGATGTGCGTCTCGACCTCCAGGCGCACCGCGCTCATCCCGAGCGGGTTCATGACGCCTTCCTGGCTGTCGACCGTGTAGCCGCGCGGGATCACGTGGAGGACCACCCGGCTCGACGGGATCGAGACCGCCCGGGCGACTTCGATCGAGCGGTTGACGTCCTCCTGGGTCACCTCGCGGCGCGGTCCCGGAGACGGCGACCTGGCCCGGCGAGTTCAGGCCCTCGACGTGCTGGCCCGCCACCGACACGAAGGCCCGGTCGATCTTCCAGCCCGAGTGGCGCTCCGCCTTCTCGACCGCGGCGCCGATCGAATGGGCGGTCTGGTCGATGTTGACGACCACGCCCTTCCGGAGGCCCGACGCGGGCACCGTCCCCTTCCCGATGATCGTGAGCGCGCCGTCGCGCCCGATCTCGCCGATCAGGGCGACGACCTTGGTCGTCCCGACGTCGATCCCGACCAGGACCGCCTCGCGTTCCACTCTCTCGGTACCTCTCCTGCCTTCCGCGGCCGGCCTCTACAGGAAGTGCCGGCGGATGAGCGCCACGTTCTGGAAGATCCGCAACCCGAAGGTGATGAGGGCCACGAGGTACAGATCCAGCCCCAGGCGGTCCCCGATGAACGTGAGCAGGACCGCCACGACTGCGTTGACCACGAAGCCACTGACGAAGATCCGGTTGTCGTAGGTCCCTTCGAGCTCCGCGCGAACCGCTCCGAGGACGGAATCGAGCGCGGCGAGGATGGCGACCGCCGAATACCTCGCCAGCTCGAAGCCGACGTTCACGTTCAGCACGAGCCCGAGAAGGACGCCGACGAGCAGACCCGCCAACGGCAGGAGCACAGGCCGGTTCTCCCTCCTCGACTTCGTTTGTGCAAGGCTACTCGACGCACCGTGCGCGCGGCAAACTGCGCGCGCGTCCGCCGGAGTCGCCGCCACGCTCATCATTGCCAGGTGTAGGTCCCCCCGTTCGCGTCCGCGAGCCTGATCCGGCGGATGTGCGCCTCGCCGGTGCCGGCCAGCAGGCTGCGCAGGACGCGCACCTGCTCCGGGATGAGGTCGGGCCGGCGGAGCTCGCTGGTGTAGAGGCCGAAGATCGCGACCCATCCGTCGCCCTGCGCCGGGCCGAGCGTCCAGCCCTCGTGCTCGTCGATCACGACGCGCAGCCGGGCGGCGTTCGATCCGACGTCGGCGGGTGCCAGCGAGAGGAGGCGGGTGGCGATGTCGAGGTCGAGCGGGTCGAGCGTGTCGCCCACCCGCGGCACCGACGTCGCCCCGAGGGCGCTGCTGGCCTCCGGGTCGACGATCGGCGGCGCTCGCGTCGCCCGCGGCGGACGCGCTTGCGTCGCTGCTGGGCGTGCCCGAGGTGCCGCCGCCCGCGGCCGACGAAGTGCCGCCGACGCCATCCGCGGGCGACGGCGACGCGGAGGGATCGGGAGGCCCGAAGGTGGCGGCCGGCGCAGGCGATGGCGAGGACCCGGGCTTCGGACTGGCGGCAACCACGTTCGTGCCCGGCCTCGGAGTCGCGGCCGCCTTCGTGCCCGGCTTCGGGGTCGCGGCCGCCTTCGTGCCCGGCCTCGGGGTCGCGGCCGCCTTCGTGCCCGGCTTCGGGGCGGCCGTGGGGCGCGACGTCCGGCCCGGGGCAGGCGACGCGGCCGCACCAGCACCCGGCGCTCCGTCCGGGGCCGATCCGCCCGCCGCCGGACGGGTGGCCGACCGCGCGATCACGGCATCGAAGCGCCGATCGACGACGGTCGGGAGCCGGCCGGCGATCTCGCGCGCCGGGTCGGTGGCGGCTGCCGATCCGGCATCGGCGATCACGGTCCCGTCGCGATCGACCAGCAGGATCGCGGAGCCGACCCGCCAGGCGAGGACCGGCTCGCGCTCGACGAGCCGGACGTGGAGCGTGCCGGGCAGCGCCACGGAGACGTCCGCCCGGGCGATGCCCGGGAGCGCGGCCAGGCGCTCGCTCAGCAGGTCCGTGCGCACCCTGAACGCGTTCGGCGCGCTGGGGCCGAGATCGAGGGCGGCGTCGATCGCCGACTCCGACGTCAGCGCGCTGCCCGTGACCTCGGTCCGCGTGACCGCGAACGTGCTCGACGTTGCGAGCGCGTAGGTCGCGGCAGCCGCCGCCACCATCGTGAGCACGGCCAGGATCCGGGCGACGTCGATCCGGCGGGACGACCGGCGCTGGACGCGGCGGTGGCGGCGCACCGGACCCCGCACCGGCAGGCGGCCGCTCATCGCGGGAGGTCCGCCGGCGTCAAGCGGCGCCGGGCCGCGGTGGCATGCCGCTCCAGGGCCAGCGCCACGATCCGCTCGCAGAGCGGGCCGAACGCCAGCCCGTCGGCTGCCGCCATCTTCGGGAAGAGGCTGATCGGGGTGAAGCCCGGGATCGTGTTGATCTCGTTCAGGTAGAGCGTGCCCGGCCCGCGGTCGTAGAGGAAGTCGACCCGGGCGAAGCCTTCGGCCCCGATCGCGGCGAACGCCGCGCCCGCGAGCTCGCGGCAGCTCGCGGCGAGGTCGGCCGGGAGGTCGGCGCGGGGCAGCGTCACGGCGCCGCCGGCCACGTACTTGTCGACGTAGTCGTAGAAGTCGCGGCTGGGGATCACCTCGCCCGGGCCGTGGATCTCGAGGCGGGCCGGATCGTTGCCGATGACCGCGACCTCCAGCTCGCGCGGCGTCGCGAGGCAGGGCTCCACGATGACCCGGGCGTCGTAGGCGAACGCCGCGTCGAGCGCCGGCGCGAGGTCGGCGGCCGTCCAGGCGATCGACATCCCGACCGAGGACCCGAGGCGCGCGGGCTTCACGATCACGCGCCGGTCGGGCACGCCGGCGGCGAACGCCTCGATCTCTGCCAGCAGCGCGCCGCGAGCGGCCTGCCAGCGCCCGGCGCCGAGCTCCATCCAGGGGAGCACAGGCAGGCCGATGCCCCGCGCGACGCGCTTGAAGAACGCCTTGTCCATCCCCACGGCCGAGGCGGCGACGCCGGCGCCCGTGTAGGCGAGCCCACCGATCTCGAGGAGCGCCTGGATCGTCCCGTCCTCCCCGAACGGGCCGTGGAGCGCGACGAAGACGACCGGCTGCGGATCGCTGCGCGGCGATCGCCGCCAGCGCTGCGCCGGCGCGCAGTGGTCCCGTTGCCCCGAGCGCGACCGGGTCGTCGTACGCGGACTGGGGGCGCCCTTCTCGGTGATGACCGGCCGGCAGCGCCCACCAGGCCCCGTCGAGGTCGACGAGGTGCTCGCTCACCTCGTGGCCCGCCGCCGCGAGCGCCTCGGCGATCGCGGTCCCCGACACGATCGACACGTCGTGCTCGGCGGACGGTCCGCCCAGGACGACGGCGACCGGGGTGCCGGCGGGATCTGCGGCTCTGGCGTCGCGCCTCTCCGCGCTCGTGGGGCCGCCGCGGACGGCTGTGCCGGCGGGATCTGCGGCCATGTCGGCGCGCCTCGCGGCGCTCACGAGGCCGCCTCGCCCTGGTCGTCCCAGGCCACCCAGTCGCCCATGAACACCACCTCGAAGGCGAGCTCGATCCCGCGCTCCCGGGCGACCGTCGCGCGCACGAGCTCGCCGAGGCGCCGGACGTCCGAGGCCGTGCCCGCCCGGTCGTTCAGGATCCAGTTGGCATGCTTCTCCGAGACGACGGCCCCGCCGATGCGCCGGCCCTTGAGCCCGCACGCGTCGATCAGCGCGCCGGCAGAGGCGCCAGGCGGGTTGCGGAAGACGGACCCGGCGCTCGGAATGCCGAGCGGCTGGTGCTCCCGGCGCCAGCGCCGGATCTCGTCGAGGCGGGCGGCGATCACTGCGGGCTCCTCCGACTGGAGCCGGAACGCCGCCCGCAGGACGACCTCGGGGGGCTCGCCGGGCGCGGAGTGCTTCAGGCGGCTCTCGCGGTAGCCAAGTCCGAGCTCGCTCGCGCCGAGGGTCGCCTCGGTCCCGCCCGCGGTGATCACGACCGCTGACTCCAGGACCGCGGCGACGTCCGCGTCGTGAGCACCCGCGTTGGCCCAGACGGCTCCCCCGACATTGCCCGGGATGGCGAGCCCGAACTCCAGGCCGGACAGGCCTGCGTCGGCGGTCACCGTGGCCGCCTTCGCCATCGCGAGCCCGGCGTCGGCGACGAGGCGGTCGCCGGTGATCTCGAAGCCCTGCGCCCGGACGTGGATCAGCAGGCCGCGCACGCCCGCGTCGGCGATGACGACGTCGCTCCCGCGCCCGAGCAGGACATGCGGGATGCCCCGGGTGCGGACGAACTTGACAAGGCCGCGCAGCTCGAACGGGTTGTTCACCGCGGCGTACAGGTCGGCCGGGCCGCCGACCCGCATGGTCGTGAACCGGGCGAGCGGCTCGTCGCGGGACGTCCGGATCCCGAGCCGGCGCTGGATCTCGGTGCCGACGGCGATCGCGTCGAAGGCCGGCGCGCCGGCGCTCCCGCTCATGCGCCACCCCCCCGCGGGGAGCCGCCCCGGGCGATCCGGGCAATCTCGTCGGGGGTCGGAAGGGGCGTCCGTCGGGCAGCTGCGGCGACCAGCGCCGCGCACGCGTCGGCGGCCCCGGGTCGTCCCGCGTCGCGCGCCGCGGCGCTCATCCGGAGGTGCGCGGCGGGATCGTCGAGGAGCTTCGCGGCATCGAGGAGCGCGCGCGCATCGAAGTCCTCGTCCTCGATCATCCGGGCTGCGCCCGACGCGACGTACGTGGCGGCATTCGCCCGCTGGTGACCGGCCGCGTGCGGATACGGAACGCAGACGAGGGGCAGGCCGAACGCCGCCGCCTCCGCGAGCGTGGACGAGCCGGCTCGCCCGACCACGAGGTCGGCCGCCGCGAGCGCCGCCGTCATGTCCTCGTTGAGGAACGGGACCGGGCGATAGCGCTCGCGCCGGTCCGCCGGGAGCGATTCGCGGGCGGCCAGCATCTCCGCGTAGCCGCGCTCGCCGGTCACGTGCAGGACCCAGGCCCGCGCGACGAGCCCCTCGAGCGCGCCCGCCACGGCGGCGTTGAAGCGGCGGACCGCCTGGGACCCCCCGAACACGAGCAGGACCCGCGGCCCGTCGGGGATCCCGAGCTGGCGCCGCGCGGCCTCGCGGTCGACGGCGCGCGGGTCGCGAATCGGCGTGCCGGTGACGAACGGCGTGCGGACGCCCAGGGCGCCGGCCGTCTCGGGGAAGCTCACCGCCACGGCGGTCGCCCAGCGGGCCGTGGCGCGGACGCTGCGACCCGGGACCACGTTGCCGTCCCAGAGGATCGTCGGGATGCGCAGGAGGCGCGCCGCGGCGAGCACGGGGATCGCCACGTAGCCACCGGTCGTGAAGATCGCATCGGGCCGCCGACGGGCCAGGATCCAGGCCGCCTGGGGGAAGGACGCGACGAGCCGGAGCGGGTCCAGGACCAGGTGGACGTCCCGGCCGGCGCTGCGCAGCGAGCGCACGAAGAGGCGCCGGAACGGGATGCCGGCCGGCGCGACGATGCCGGCCTCGAGGCCCCGGTGGCCGCCGATCCAGGCAACCTCAGGTGCGTCCGGGAGCGCGGAGAGCGACCGGACGACGGCCAGGGCTGGGTAGATGTGCCCGCCCGTGCCGCCGGCCGCGATCACCACTCGCATCCACCCACCCTCCCTGCGGGACGGTCTCGCGCGAGACCGACAGGAGGATGCCGACGCCCACGAGGCTCACGATGAGCGACGAGCCGCCGGCGGAGACGAAGGGCAGCGTGATCCCCGTCACGGGGACCAGCGCCACGACCACGCCGATGTTGATGAAGGCCTGCAGGCACAGCCACGCCGTGATGCCGGCCGCGAGCAGCGCTCCAAACGTGGTCGGAGCGTTGCGCGAGATCTGGATGCCCTTCCAGGCGAGGACGATGAAGCCGAGGATGACCAGCGAGGCGCCGACGAAGCCGGTCTCCTGGCCGACCACCGCGAAGATGTAGTCGTTGTGCGCATTCGGCAGCAGGATCCCCCCCGCGGCCGTCCGGTCGCCGAGCCCGGCCCCGAAGAGCCCGCCGAGGCCGATCGAGAGCAGTCCCTGGACGGTCTGGTAGCCATTGCCGGTAGGATCGGCGAAGGGATCGAGGACGACGCTCAGGCGGGCCAGCTGGTAGGCGTGCAGGATCGCCGACGCGCCGACGGCGCCCAGGACGCCGAGCGGGACGAGGCTCGCCAGGCCGATGAGGCTGCCCCCGGCGACGTAGAACATCGCGACGGCGGTCAGACCCACCAGGCCAGCCGACCCCAGGTCGGGCGTCACGAAGATGGCCAGGACGAACGGCGCGAGGATGATCGCGAACGGGATGAAGCCGCTGGCGAACCCGTGGAGCGCGGTGCCCCGGCGCTGCATCCACGACGCGAGGTAGATGACGAGCGCGAGCTTCACGAACTCGCCCGGCTGGACCTTCGGAATGCCGGGCAACCGCAGCCACTGGCCGGACCCGCCGGTCTTCTCGCCCAGCGGGGTGAACAGCAGGGCCAGGAGGACGCCACCGAGGATCAGCATCGGCAGCGCCGCGAGCCGCAGGCGCCGGTACGGCACGACGATCATGGCGAGCATGCCGACGATGCCGACGGCCGCGTACACGAGCTGTGGCCCGACGATCTCGAATGGGCTGTTGCCGGCGGCGTACTGGGCCATCGCCGAGCTCGAGAGGACCATCAGGATCCCGAGCGCGGTCAGGGCCAGCACGATGGCGAGGACGGTCACGTCCGGACCGTGGCGCTCGCCCATCCAGGGCGGCTCGGCGGCCGCAGCGGTCCGCCGGCCGCCAGTCCGGCGGGCGTCCGGCCGGCCCGGCGCATCGTCGCGGGAGGGATCGCGGTCGGCCGGCTGGGCGGCCGCCACCGGCCCCAGCGACGGGACGAACGGGTAGGCCGCCGCACGCGGCGCGGGGCGGGACGCGGGACGCGCGGCCGCCCGGCCGGCTCCCGATGACGTGCCGCGCCCGGTGGCCGACGTGGCGCCGCCCCGGGCGCGGCGGCCGGTCGGCCGGAAGCCGACCGCGCCGCCGACCGGCGGCAGGTCGCGCAGCGACTCGGAGGCCATCAGGCGCCTCCCCGGCGCGACGACGAGGCGTCGGCGGATGGCCGGGCGTCGGCGCGCGCCGGCGACACGAGCGATGCGACGGCCGCCTTGAAGGCCCGGCCGCGTGCGGCATAGTCGGGGAACTGGTCGAAGCTCGCGGCGGCCGGGCTCATCAGCACCGTCGCCACCGGGCCGCTCGCGATCGACGTCGACCCCGAGAGTCCGGTGAGGCTCGACGGGGACGGTCCCGTCTCGCTGCTCGGCTTGGCCGCCCGGAGCAGCTCCCGCGCGATCGCCGCAGCGCGTGGCACCGCGGCGTCGAGCGTCCCCGCCACCTCGACGCGCGGGCAGCCCGCCGCCCGGAACAGGTCCGCCAGCATGGGCCCGGATTCGCCGATCAGGACGGCCGCGGCGGCCCGCTCGGCCACGACGCCCGCCAGCGGCCCGAGATCGGTGCCCTTGTCGCGGCCGCCGGCGATCAGGACAACCGGGGCGTCGAACGCCCGGAGTGCCGCCATGACGGCGTCGGGCTGGGTGCCCTGCGAATCGTTCACGAAGCGGACACCGTCGATGAGCGCGACGGGCTCGAGCCGGTGCTCGACCGCGACGAAGGTCGCGACCTGCCGGCGGATGGCGTCCGGGGCGACCCCGAACAGCATCGCCGTCCCGACCGCGGCCAGCAGGTTGGCCACGTTGTGGCGGCCCGGCAGAGGCAGCTCGGCCACCGGCAGGATCCTTCCGCCCGGCCCCGCGGCCGCCGCGCCGCCGCCGGCGATCGGCAGGCGTTCGACCCCGGCGGCCACCACCCAGCCGTCCACGATGCCGACGCCGCCGCCGATCGGCCGCTCGAGCCGGTAGCACACGGTCGGCGTGGCGCCGAGGGCGGCATACGCGGCCACCACCGGGTCGTCGAGGTTGAGGACGAGGGCGCCGGCGGGATCGACGAGCTCGGCGAGCCGGCG
Organism: uncultured Chloroflexia bacterium; assembly: GCA_963809375.1. Lineage (GTDB taxonomy): Bacteria > Chloroflexota > Limnocylindria > Limnocylindrales > CSP1-4 > CTSoil-043. The sequence goes on along the minus strand of CAWEJO010000005.1, from coordinate 47,294 downwards.
CTTGACCCGGCGGTACTGCTCGAGGGTGGCGTGCCGGTCGAGGTGATCGGAGGTGACGTTGGTGTACACGGCGACGGTCGTGCCCCGGGTCAGCGACGGGAGCTGCAGCTCCGAGAGCTCCACCACGACCCGGTGGCCGGGCGTCATGTCGCCGAGGCGGTCGACGAGCGGCACGCCGATGTTGCCCCCCAGGATCACGGGATGGGTCGGATCGCCGGCCAGGACGTGCGCGATGAGCGCCGAGGTGGTCGTCTTGCCCTTCGTGCCCGTCACCCCGATCGTCGGCGCGGGACACAGGCGCAGCACGAGGTCGGGCTCCGAGACGAGCGCCGGGGCGCCGGGCGCGCCCGCAGCCACCCTGGCGGCAAGCTCGTCGAGGGCGGCCCGCAGGCGCGGCTCGGTCGTCGGGAAGCCCGGCGTGATCGACGGGGAGAACGCCACCAGCGCCGCATCGGCCCACGCTGTGTCCGGGTCCACCTCGGGGCCGGCGAAGAGGCGGATCTCCCGGCCCCCGAGCTCGGCCAGCCGGTCGCCGAGCGCCTCAGCGGGCTGGCCGTCGTAGACCGCCACCCGGGCGCCGGCGTCGACGAGGAAGCGCGCCAGGCCGACGCCCGTCCGGGCGAGGCCCAGGACCGTCACCGGCAGGTCGCGGAGCGCGCCGGCGCGGATCGCATCGAGCGTCAGGGCGTCGAGGTCGAGGCTGGCCATCGTCAGGCCAGCCGCTGCAGGGTGGCGAGGAAGAGCGTGACGCCGAGCAGGCCGGCGAGGCCGCCGACGATCCAGAAGCGGAGCGTGATCTTTGTCTCCGGCCAGCCGCCGAGCTCGAAGTGGTGGTGAAGGGGCGCCATCCGAAGGATTCGCCGCCCGTGGCTCAGCTTGTAGTAGCCGATCTGGACGATGTCGCTGAGCACTTCGACGACGAACACGATGCCGATGAGGGGCAGGATCAGGATCTGGCCGGTGATGAGGGACACGACCGCGAGCATCGCGCCGATGCTGAGCGAGCCTGCATCACCCATGAAGATCTGGGCCGGGTGCACGTTGAACCACAGGAAGCCGAGGAGCGAGCCGATCATCAGCGCCGACAGGACCGCGAGGTTCTGCTGCTCCGGGACGTTGAGCAGGGCGATGATCAGGAACGGGACGAACGCGAACACGAGCGTCCCGCCGGCCAGGCCGTCGAGGCCGTCGGTCAGGTTCACCCCGTTGCTCATGGCCACGATCGAGAAGGCCGCGAAGGCGATGTAGAGGCCCGGTGGGATCGCGACGGCGCCGACGAAGGGCACCGCCAGCGACGAGATCTCGTACGTCTTCTGGATCTGCCAGGCGACGAAGACCGCGACCACGATCTGCCAGAGCAGCTTGTGGCGGGCCCGGATCCCATCGCCCGTTCGGGCGTTCAGCCAGTCGTCCGCGAGCCCGAGGGCGCCGACGAGACCGAGCGTGGCGAGCGGCGCAAAGGTCGAGGCGTCGACGAGGTTCATGAGCAGCGCCAGGGCGCCCACCACCGCGATCATCAGGGCCCCGCCCGCGGTGGGCGTGCCGGCCTTGGACAGGTGACCCTCGGGCCCTTCGATCCGGATCTGCTTGGCGAAGCCGGCCCACCGGACGAACCGGATGTAGCCTGGCATGAGGATCGCGACGACGAGGAACCCGAGCAGGATTCCCTGGATCAGCTCCACGTTGACCTGCTCGCCGCTCACCGGCCAGGCTCCGCCCGGGCGAGCAGGGCATCCACGATCGACTCGAGGGCCGCCCCGCGCGACGCCTTCACCAGGACGACGTCGCCAGGCCGCAGGATCGTCCGCAGGGCGGCGACTGCGGCGTCGCGGTCGGGCACGAGATGGACGGCGGCCGGGTCCATGCCCGCCTCGCGCGCCGCGGCGGCGATCGGGGCCGCTCCCTCGCCCACCACGACGAGGGCGGCGCACACGCCGGCCGCGGCCGCACCGACCGAGGCATGGCCAACGCGGTGGGCCGAACCCAGCTCGAGCATCTCGCCGAGGACCGCGACGGGCCGCCCCGGCAGGCTGGCCAGGACCTCCAGCGCTGCGAGCATCGCCGGGGGAGAGGCGTTGTACGTGTCGTCGAGGATCGTGATGTCGCCCGCGTCGATGACCCGGCCGCGGTGCGGGGCACCGTCCTCGATCGTTGTTGCGAGGCCGGCCACGATCTGCTCATCGGACAGGCCGGCGACGAGGCCGACCGCCGCCGCCGCAAGCGCGTTCGAGACGCTGTGCCGGCCCAGCCCGGGGATGCTGACGCGCAGGCGCGCGGCGCGCGGCGCCCGCGCCACGAGCTCGAAGCGCATGCCCGCCGCGCCCGCGGACGTGACCCCGACGCCCGCCACGTCCGCGTCGCCGGCGAGCCCGTACGTGAGGACAGCCGCGGGCGTCCGGGCCGCGAACCCGCGCACCCGCGGATCGTCCGCGTTGAGGACCGCCGTCCCGTCGGCGGGGAGCGCCTCGACGAGCTCGGCCTTGGCGTTCTCGATCGCCTCGATCGACCCGGCCCGGGACAGGTGGACGGCGGCGACGGTGGTCACGATGCCGATCCTCGGCCGGGCGATCCGGGCCAGCGTCGCGATCTCGCCGCCCACGTACATGCCCATCTCCAGGACCGCCGCCCGGTGCCCGGGCTCCAGGCGCAGGAGCGTGAGCGGCAGCCCGATCTCGTTGTTCAGGTTGCCCTCGTTGCGCAGGGTGGGCATCGCCGCCGCCAGCACGGCCGCCGTGACCTCCTTGGTGGACGTCTTGCCGACGCTGCCGGTGACGCCCACGACGAGCGGCGCGAAGCGGGATCGCCAGCCCGCGGCCACGGCCTGCAGGCCGAGCAGGGTGTCCGGCACGAGCACGACGCTGACGTCGCCGAGTGCCGCGAGCGCATCCGCGTCAGGGACTTCGCTGACGAGGATGGCGGCCGCGCCGGCGGCCGCGGCCGCGCCGACGAACGCGTGGCCGTCGACCCGCTCGCCGGGCAGCGCCACGAACAGGTTGCCGGCCGCGACGCGCCGCGAGTCGACCGCGCCGCCGCGGATCGGGCGGGCGGACTGGCGCAGGAGCGTCCCGCCGGTGGCGGCGAGGAGATCGGCGACGCGTAGCGCGGCGCCATCAGCGACGCTGAGAGCGGCGCCATCGGCGACGCGGAGCGCGGCGCCCGGCGCGAGGACGCTCGGGTCGTCGTCGCCGGGGGCCGGCGGCACGGTCGTCACGGCTGCGAGTGTTGCACAGGTCTCGGTCACGGGCTCGCCGTCGATCCTGGCGTCGCATCCGCGCCAGAGTCGCCGGACGCCGTCGGCGGCGCGCTGCGGCCCGGGCGGCGAGTTGGCTTCGGCGTCGGGATCGCCCCCGTCCGGGGTGTCGCGACAGGCGTCGCCTGGGCTCCCCGCCGGGTGGCCCCGTGCACCGTGGTCGCGCCGACGGGCGGCAAGTCGAGCGTCGACATGGCATCGGTCGCCACGCGCCGGAACAGCTCGAAGGACTCGACGGCGTTGACCAGGTTGCCCGGCCGGTTCACCTTGGGCCGGCCCTCCGTGATCCGGACCGCGATCACGAGGTCCGGCGCCGTGCGCCCGACGAACCCGGCGAACGAGAAGTCGTAGACGTCGCTCCGCCAGCGCCGCTTGGCGCTGTCCCAGATCTGCGCGGTCCCGGTCTTGCCACCGACGAGGTAGCCCGGGATCTCCGTGCGCGAGGTGTAGTACGGGACCGCCGTGACGACGCGCTTCATGATCGCGATGAGGTCGGCGGAAAGCTTCGGCGTCAGCACGCGAGCGGGCGCCGCGACGTCGACCGGCGTGCCGCCGACCGATCGGACGACGTGCGGCACCGGCAGCGTCCCGCCGTTGACCATCGCGCAGTAGGCCGTCGCCAGCTGCAGCAGGGTGACCGCGACGCCCTGGCCGAACGAACCGTTCGCGAGGTCGACCTGGGCCCAGCTGTTGACGGCGGGGTCGCGCACGATTCCTCCGACCTCGCCCGCCAGGTCGACGCCGGTCGGCCGGCCGAAGCCGAGCTTCGACCACGTCCGGAACAGGACCGTGGCCGCCCGCCTGGTCGTCGAGCCGAGGCGCAGCGCCACCTTGGACATGATCACGTTGCGCGACCACGCCACGCCATCCTGGAAGCTGAGCCGGCCCTTGGAGCCCCGGTCAGCGTTGCGGACCTGGGCCTTCCCGTGATCGAGGACCAGGACCGCCTGGTCCGCGATCTTGGTCGATCGCCGGACGACCCCGGATTCGAGCGCCGCGGCGGCGGTCACCATCTTGAACACGGAGCCCGGCTCGTAGGTGGTCGAGATCGTCTGGTCGAGGAAGAGCCCGGGGTGCCTGGCCGCGATCGTCGGATAGGCATTCGCGTCGTAAGCCGGGTAGGTCGCCGAGGCGAGGATCTCGCCGGTGACCGGGTCCATCACCACGGCCGAGACGCTCTTGGCGCGGTCGGCGACGGCCGCGGCGTAGACCTCCTGCTCGACCTTGAGCTGGAGGCTGGCATCGATCGTGAGGACGAGGTCCGCCCCCGGCGATCCCTGCTCGACGACCGTCCCCGTCTCGAGCGCGGGGCGGCCGGAGCCGTCGCGCAGCGCGAGGATCACCTGCGGGCTTCCCGCCAGAGCCGCTTGCCAGCGGGCCTCCAGCCCGTACTGGCCGCTGCCCTCGCGATTCACGAAGCCGAGCAGCTGCGACGCGATCGACGTGTGGGGAGCCCCACCGGTCGAGTAGATGCGTTCGTAGCTCGGCTCGAGGCGGACCTGGGGCAACGAGCCGTCGGCAATTCCGGCGCGGACGAGGCCCGACTCCGCGGCCGTCAGGCCCGTGGCGAGGATCAGGTACGGCTTGTCCGATTCGAGCTGGGCGCGGAGCGCGGCGCCGCCGGCCGCGTCGAGCCCCAGGATGGCCGACAGGCGGGTGGCGACCGTGTCGCGCCGCACGCGGGTCGCCTCGTCGGTCGTCGCCTTCAGGTTGGCAGGGAACGCCACCAGCCGGTCGCGTTCGACCGTGGTCGCCAGCACGACGGTCCCGGAGCGGTCGTAGACGCTGCCCCGGATCGGCTCCTGGGTCGCCCTGACGCTGACCTGGTCGCGCGCCCGCGCGGTGAGATCGGCGCGATCGAGCAGCTGCCAGTAGCCGAGCCGCAGGGTGCAGGCGAGGCCCGCGATCGCCAGGACGGCGAGCAGGACGAGGCTGCGCGTTCGGCTGTCGGTGCGGCCGTTCATCGGCGGGCTCCGGTCGGTCGATGGGCGGGTGGTGCCGTGCTCGTGCGGGGCGAGGTCAGCGGGCCAGGGACGACGACCGGCGCGACCATCGGGGCGAGCCCCGCGTCGTTCGCCTGGCGACGCACGGCGGGCTCGCTGCCGAGGCGAACGAGGTCGGCCCGCAGGTCGCGGCTGGTTGCCTCCAGCTGCTGGCCGGCCTCGACGAGGCCGTCGAGGTCGAAGTCCATGGCCGAGACCCGGACGGTCTGGGAGAGGGAGAAGAGGCCGAGCAGGAACGCAACGACGATCCCGATCATCAGGAAGCCGAGGCGCGCCTGGCGGCGCTGGGCCCGGACCGCGGTGACGCCTCGCACGCCGCGACGCGGCAGGTCGACGGCGCGGCGCTCGAGGGGAGTGCTCCGCTCGTCGCGGGTCGCCCGGGCGGCGGGACGGGATGGGGCGGCGGTGCGCGGCCCGAAGACGCCCTGGCGACGCGCGCCGACATAGCCGGCCATCAGTCGGCGCCGAGGTAGGCAGTGCCGTAGGTGCGCAGGCCGAGCTCGCGGATCGCCACGTCGGCGCCGGTGTACCTGCCGCCATTCATCTCGTCGAGCTCGTCGAGGGCGGCGAGCGTGCGCTCCTCGCGTTCGCGCAGCTCGTGCTGGCGACGACCGTACGTCCGGCGCCGGCTCGCCTGGTGGCGCTTGCTCATGGGGCGGACCTCCTGTTCGGGACGCGGGTCAGGCCGCAAGACGTTCGGCTGTTCGGAGCCGGGCGCTCCGAGCACGGGGATTGGCGGCCACCTCGCCGGCGGACGGCATGGCCGGCTGGGGGCCGACCGTCCGGAGGCGTGGAGCCCGGCCGCAGACGCAGACGGGAAAGGCCGGCGGGCAGACGCAGCCGCGGCGCTCGGCCGCGACGAAGCGCTTGACCAGGCGGTCCTCGAGGGAGTGGTAGGCAAGCACCACGAGGCGCCCGCCGGGCCGGAGCAGGTCGACGGCCGCAGCGAGCACGGCCTCGAGCGCCTCGAGCTCTTCGTTGACGGCGATCCGGAGGGCCTGGAAGACGCGCGTGGCGGGGTGGATCCGGCCGCGGGGGCCCGGGCGGCGCGGGACGACCCGCTCGACCAGGGCGGCGAGCTGATCGGCCGTCTCGAGCGGGGCGCTGCGCCGCTGCTCGACGATCGCGCGGGCGATCCGGCGCGCCTGCGGCTCCTCGCCGTAGCGCCGGAACAGCGTCGCCAGGCCGTCCTCGTCGAGGTCGGCGAGCACGGCGGCGGCCGGCTCGCCCGTCGTCGGGTCGAAGCGCATGTCGAGCGACCCGCCGGCCCGGAAGCTGAACCCGCGCGCCGCGTCGGCGAGCTGGTACGAGCTGAGGCCGAGGTCCACGAGCACGCCGTCGACGGCCGCGAACCCGGCCGCCGGCGCGACCGTCGCCAGGTCGCGGAAGTTCGCCTGCCGCAGGACCAGGCGCTCGCCGAACCGCGCGAGCCGCTCCCCCACCCGCGCGATCGCAGCGGGGTCGGCGTCGAGCGCCAAGACGCGCCCATCGGGGCTGGCGGCCTCCAGGATCCGCTCGGTGTGCCCACCGCCGCCGGCAGTGCAGTCGACGTGGAGGCTTCCGGCGCGCGGGGCGAGCATCGCGATGACCTCTGCCTCGAGCACCGGAGTGTGCCCTGCCTCCCCGCCTTCCCGTTCCACGAGCGAGCGGATCCCGAGCGGATCCTGGGGGCGCATATGGTGCGAGCCCGTGCGCTTCGCCATTCGTCGGCCTCCTCAGATGCCCAGGCCGGACAGCTTGCTGGCGAGCGCTTCGGGATCGATCTGCCCCCGGTACCCGTCGTACCGGGCGGCATCCCAGACTTCTGCCTTGTCCCACGACCCGGCGATCACGACGTTCGCGCCCAGCCCGGCCTTCTCGCGAAGGTGGCCCGGGATCACGAACCGGCCCTGGCCGTCGAACTCGACCTCGGCGGCCGACGCGGCGACCCACCGGGCGAACGCGCGTGCGTCGGCGTCTCCGACGATCGGCAGGTTGCGGACCCGCCCCATGAAGGCGGCGAAGTCGTCCTTGGTCCAGATGGCCAGGCAGGTATCGAGCCACACGGTCACGACGGCGCCGCCGCTGAGCTGCGCGCGGAACTTCGAGGGGACGGCAAGCCGACCCTTCGAGTCCACCGAGTGCCGGTACTCGCCGGTGAACACTGCGCGGGATCTCCTGGTCAGGTGCGGAGCGCCTCGACGCGCTCGGAGCGACGCTGCGAACGGTCATCCCGGCCGGCCCTCTCCGCCGCCGGCATCTCGCCCGGCACCGGTCCTCCCGGCGCCTGCCCTGGTCACCACCGGGATCGTCGCGGGACCTGTGCGAGCGTCTCGGTGTTCCCCATTTCTCCCCACTTCATGGGAAGTGGATGGCATTCTACACCACCGAACAGCTCCGTCAACGCCTTTCCGCCCCACTCGCGCGATGGATTTGCAGTGGTCGCGCCGACGGGTCGGCGGTGCGCAGGGACGCGGCGAGGGCGCCGTCCGCGCCGACGGGTCGGCGGGCGGCGCGAGGCAGGAACGTGGCGACGTTCGCCCCGGACGTTCATGCGACACGCATCCGGCGGCGTGAGGGTGCGTCGCGGGCGGCGTCAAGGCGGAACGCGGCGGGCGGCGCCCGTCACGCGGCGTGCGGGCCCCCGCGGGGCCATGCGCGGGCCGTCCTGGCAGCGCCGCCGTGCCAGCCAACCTGGCACGCGGACGGACGATGCTCCGCCCGTGATCACCCCGCCACCACCGCTGCGCCGCACCGGCCCTCGCCCGGTGGATCGACCGCTGCGCCCGACCGGAACCTCGCCGGGTGGCCCGTCCGCCGGCGCCCACTGCCCTGCCGAACCGCAGCGACGTCGCACCTGCGGACCTCGAGCCGGCACTCGCCGACCTCGCCTGGACCGCCGAAACCTGGCCCTCGGGACCGCGGGCCTGGCTCCACGCCGGCGGCGGGGCCGCCTGGCTCGAGACGGGCGCCGAGAGCGTGGCCGCGTCGGATCAGCGCCTGGCGCGCGCCCGGGCGCTGCTCGCCGAGGCGGCCGCGGAAGGCGCCTTCGAGATGATCGGCGAGGCCGTCATGGACGTCGCGATCGTCGCGTGCGGCGACGTTCGCCTCGACCCGCTCGACATCATCCTGCTCGACGGGGCGCCCCTCGCCCACCTGCCGTATGCCATTCGGGCGCTGGCGCTTGCCGACGCGCTCGAACGCCTTCGCGAGGCCAGCCCCTCCGGCAGCTCCCCGCTGATCCGGCTGGCCCGGACGCCCGCCCTGGGGGCGGCCAAGCGGGCCGTCGTCGGCCGACCCGATCCGCTGCGCATCGTGCTGCGCGATCTGCGGGCGCCCTATGGAGTGCCGGGCGCGATCCTCCGCGTGCCATCCGTGGTGGCGGGCCTCTTCGACGACCCCTGGCGCGAGCTCCTCGACCCCGCGTGACCCGACCTGGGCCGCCGGCCGTACCGTCGGTGCGTCGGCGCACCAGATGGCGTCGTCTACGCTGATCCAACGGCCAGGGCCTAGTACCTCCTTCAGAGTTGCAGGCGCATTGCACGGAGTGCTACATTCCCGGCCCGGATCCCGCATGAGGCACCCGCTTCGCATGGCCGCCCCGCACCACTCAACAGGGCTCGCCCTGGTGCATGACGTCGGGGCCGTGCCATACGCGATGGCGGCCATCCGGATCCGCAGGTGCGCGTTCCGACGCCTGACCGCCCTGGAGATCCGCATGGGACGCAGCTACGACGTTGAGTGCTGCCACCCGGGCGACGGGTCAGCCGTGCCGCTCGGCGACATGGAGACGGCGACGCCCATCTGCAACGCGTGCGTCGCGCCGGGCCGCTTCCGCGACGACGAGGACTGACCGGCTCGCTCGTCCGGCCCGCCTGAACGACCCCGCCTCCGGGCATGATCGCCGACATCTGCGCCTCGCGGGCCTCGCCGTGCCGTCGGGCCGCGGCCTGCGCTCGGGGCCGCGGCGGGCGTTCGGGGCCGCGGCGAGCAGGTCAGCGCGGTCGAGCGCGAGTCCGGCAGTCACGCCCGGGCCGCGCCGCGCGACGACTCGCGCAGATGTCGCCCGGGGTGGCGCTTTCGCAGGGTCGGCGCCGACAAGGGAGGCGCGGCCGCGCGGCGACTTGCGCAGATGTCGCCTGTGGTGGCGTTATCGCAGGTCGGCGCCGGCCAGGGACGCGCGACACGCTCCGGGCACTCTCGGTCACGCTCGGGAGAACCCGATCAAGTGCCTCCGGGGACATCTTCGGATCGGACCAGCCGCACCAGGCCTGCGTTCGTGCCAGCCACACCGACAGATGATCAAGTCGTCGATCGGCAGGCGCGTGCTCGATCGGCAGGCGCGTGGTCGGGCGGCACCGAACCCATCGGTTGGAGGCGCCAGCGAGGCGGCCTGTACGCCGGGTTCTGTCCCGCGGTCGAGGGCGATCCCCCGTCCGCGGGGACGGTCATCCATCTGGGGCCGCCGGTTGCCCGACGGCTCATGCGGCCGACCCGAGGGTCCGCGGCGGCGCACCGCTGTCCCGGCGAACCGGGACGCGCCCTCCTATTTGGCCTTGCACCGGGTAGAGCTTGCCGCGTTTCACCCCGCCCCCGGTCGCCCGGGGTGCGGACTCGTCTCTGTGGCGCTTGTCCTCGCCTCGCGGCGGACGGGTGTTACCCGCTACCGTGCGCCGGGGAGCCCGGACGTTCCTCACGCCGGCGGTTGCCCGCCGACGCGCGACCGTCCAGCCGCCTCGCTGACAGGCTCATTCTAGCCGCCCGTTCCCGCATCTCCGACGCCCGGCCGACCGACCGATCCCGGGCGCTACCCGACCACGTTGCCGGTGTCGACCTTCAGCGCCGAATGGAGCAGGTCGTCGAAAGCCCGGACGGCGAACACGATGGCCCGGCGGCTGATCCCGCCCTCGACCGGCAGGTACTGGTCGAACGTGTAGCCGCCGTTGTCGCGCAGGTAGGCACGCACGAGGTGGAGGTCGCGGTTGACGGCGTTGACGTACTCGAGCTTGGCTTCCTGCGTCGCATCCGGATTGCCCTTGAACTGGGCAAAGATCCGGATCCACTTCCCGCTCTCGGCGGGAATGACCCAGAAGCGGAACGAGTCGTGGACCTGGACGTCGCCGTCCTCGTCGATCGAGACGTCCATGTACGCGGCGTCGAGGAGCGCCTTGATGAGCTCCTTCTTGCACGCCTCGGGAAGGATGATCTCGGACTCGTCGGTCATCGGTGGTCTCCTCGCGGGCATGCCGGGTCGGTCGAGTACATGATCGCAAACCCGCCGATGCTCGGGCCTGCCCGGAGCGAACGTCGCGACGATGTCAGCCGTCGACCTCGAGCTCGAACCCGTCGTAGGCGATCCCGACGCCGGGCGGGAGGCCGGCCGAGAGCGCCGCATGCCCGAGCTCGTGGTCGAGGTGGGTCAGGAACGCCCGCCGCGGCTGGAGGTCCTCGATCAGCGCCAGCGCCTCGCCGACCGTCTGGTGGCCTGGGTGCGGCTCGTACCGCAGGGCCGAGATCACCAGGGTGTCGAGGCCGCCGAGGAGGGCCCGGCCGTCGGCGTCGATGCGCGACACGTCGCTGCAGTAGGCGAAGCCGCCCGTCCGATAGCCGGCCACCAGCCGCCGCCCGTGGTAGACCGGGATCGGCACGAACGTCCGCCCGCCGATCTCGAAGGGTCCCGCGACCGCGACCGGGCGAAGGCGCGGGATGCCGGGCATCTCGACCGCGGCCGGATCGAACGCGTATGGGAAGCGGGCGATGACCAGGGGCAGCAGCTCCGTCCGGGCATGGATCGGCACGACCCGCATCCCGAGCTCGTTGAACCGGCGCAGCTCGTCCAGGCCGCCGACCGCGTCCTGGTGCTCGTGGGTCAGGAGCACGGCGTCGAGACGGCGCAGCCCGGCGGCGAGGGCCTGCTGGCGGAAGTCCGGGCCGCATTCGATGAGGACGTTGTGATCGCCCCAGCCGAGCAGCGCCGACGCCCGGAGCCGCCGGTCGCGCCGATCGTCCGAGGTGCAGACCGGGCAATCGCAGGCGATGCGCGGGATCCCCTGGCTGGTGCCGCTCCCGAGGATGCGCACGCGGAGCGCGCCGGCGCCCGGGCCGGCGTCGCCCGGATCGAACCCGGGTTCGAGGGCCGGCGCCGGAGCGGCGGCCGGTGTGCGGGCGGCGCGTTCGACCGACGATCTCGGCGCTCGCGCGACCGGCGCGGCCCGCGCTGCCGGATCGGCGGGCGAGGGCAGAGGTGGCTCTGCTTGCCCTGTCGCCTTGGCCGACGACCTCCCGGCCGGGGGCAGGCTCCCCGGTCGGTCGTCGAAGTCGAGCCCGAGCTGCGCCGGGCCTTCGTCGGGCCTGGCGGCGATGTCGGGTCGCCGGACCACGACGGCCGGTCCGCCCGCCGCCACGCGGTCGAGCGCCTCGTTCGCCAGGGCGTCCGCGGTCGCGTTCTGGCTCCGCGGGACGTGTCGCGCGCTCCAGCGCCGGAAGCGCCGCAACCTCGCGATGGCCGCCTCGTGGAGCGGCGCGAGCTTCGCGTCCTTCACCCTCCAGCGACCCGCCAGCTGCTCCACGACCAGCTTCGAATCGAGGAGCAGGGCGACCTCTTCGGCGCCAAGGTCCGCGGCGAGGTCGAGCGCCCGCAGGACCCCCGTCCACTCCGCGACATTGTTCGTCTGGTGGCCGAGCGCCTCGCTGATGGTCGCGAGCGGCGCGGCGTCCGGTCGCTCGGCACCGGGGCGGTCCGCGTCGATCAGGGCCGCACCCAGGGACGCTGGACCCGGGTTGCCCCTGGCCGCGCCGTCGGTCCGGATGATCAGCCGGCGGGCGCCCGGCGCCGCGCCCCGGCCCGCGGAGCCGCTCAGACCGACCGCTCCACGATGGCCGATGAGACCTCCAGGATCGCCCGGGTGATGTTGATCCCGCGCGGGCACGCGTCGGTGCAGTTGAAGATCGTCCGGCAGCGCCACACGCCGTCCTGGTCGGCGAGGATCTCGAGACGCTCCTCGGCCGCCTCGTCGCGGCTGTCGAAGATGAACCGGTGCGCGTTCACGATCGTTGCCGGCCCGACGTAGGTCGGCTGCGCCCAGAACGACGGGCACGACGTGGTGCACGCGGCGCAGAGGATGCACTTGGTGGTGTCCTCGTAGCGGGCGTGCTGGGCGGCCGTCTGGTGACGCTCTCGCGACGGCACCGGCGCGTCGTTGACGAGGAACGGCATCGCCTGGCGGTACTTCGCGAAGAAGCCCTCCATGTCGACGACGAGGTCTTTGACGACCGGCGAGCCCGTTGAGCGGCGCGACGCTGATCTTCCGGCCGAGCTGGTCGACCCGGATCTTGCAGGCGAGACGGTTGCGCCCGTTGATCAGCATGGCGTCCGAGCCGCAGATCCCGTGGGCGCAGGACCGGCGATAGCGTGAGCGTCCCGTCCTGGTCGGACTTCACGGCGGCCAGGAGGTTCAGCACCCGGTCCATCGGCTCGGCCACGACGGAGTAGGTCTCCCAGTGGGGACGCGTGTCGCGCTCGGGATCGAAGCGGAGGATGCGGAGTTCGACCTGCATGTCGCTGTCGCTCCCGGCTCAGTAGGTGCGGGGCTTCGGTTCGAAGCGGGTGATGGTCACCGGCTTGTACCGAAGGGTCGGCTGGCCCGCGGCGGACCGGTAGGCCAGCGTGTGGGCGAGCCACTTCGCATCGTCGCGCTCCGGGAAGTCCTCCCGCGAGTGCGCGCCGCGGCTCTCCGTACGGGCGATCGCCGACGCCGCCATCGCCTCGGCCGAGTCGAGCAGGTAGCCGACCTCGCGCGCCTCGAGGAGGTCCGTGTTGAAGACTGTCCCGGCGTCCTGGACGCGGACGCGTGCGGTAGCGCTCGCGGAGCTGGCCGACCCCGTCGACCGCGGCCTGGATCATCTCCGCCGTCCGGAACACGCCGACGTTGTCCATCATGAGGGCCGCGAGGTCCGCCTTGATCGCGGCCGGGCTCTCGCCCTCGCGACGGCCTCGGAGCGTCTCGATCTCGGCGCGGACGGCGTCCGACGCATCGGCCGCGACGTCGGGCATGCTCGCCCCGCGGCAGTAGGCGGCCATCTCGCGCCCGGCGCGTCGTCCGAAGACGAGCAGGTCGACGAGCGAGTTGGTGCCCAGGCGGTTGGCGCCGTGGACCGAGACGCAGGCGGTCTCGCCGGCCGAGAAGAGGCCCTCGACGACCGTGTTCTTCTGGTCGCGGATGACCCGAGTCCGGAGGTCTGTCGGGATCCCGCCCATCGCGTAGTGGGCCGTCGGCTGGACCGGCACCGGCTCCGTGAGCGGCTCGACCCCGAGGTAGATCCGGGCGAACTCGGTGATGTCGGGCAGCTTCTCCTCGATCACCTTGCGCCCGAGATGGCGCACGTCCAGGAGGAGGTAGTCGCCCTTGGGACCGGCGCCGCGGCCGTCGCGGACCTCGAGGTACATGGCGCGGCTGACCATGTCGCGCGGCGCGAGCTCCATCAGGGTCGGGGCGTAGTTCGCCATGAAACGCTCGCCGGCCTTGTTGAGGAGCGTGCCGCCCTCGCCGCGGGCCGCCTCGGACAGCAGGATTCCCATCCCGTAGATGCCCGTCGGATGGAACTGGTAGAACTCCATGTCCTCGAGCGGGCAGCCCATGGCGGTAGGTCAGCGCCATCCCGTCGCCGGTCAGGGACTGGGCGTTCGAGGTGATCTTGAACATCCGGCCGTTGCCGCCGGTCGCGAGGAGGACCGCCTTGGCGCGCAGCGTGTGCAGCTCGCCGTCCATGATCCGGTAGGCCACGACGCCGGCCGCGCGTCCCCCGTCGCCGAGGTCCTTGCCGCTCGCGGCGTCGGCCAGCAGGTCGACGACGTGGTACTCGTCGTAGAAGCGGACGCCGGCCTTGATGCAGTTCTGGTAGAGCGTCTGCAGGATCATGTGGCCGGTCCGGTCGGCCGAGAAGCAGGCGCGCTTGACGGGCCCCTTCCCGAATTCGCGGGTGTGGCCGCCGAACCGGCGCTGGTCGATCTTGCCCTCGGGCGTCCGGTTGAAGGGCAGGCCCATGTGCTCGAGCTCGATCACCGTCTCGATCGCCTCGCGGGCCAGGACCTCGGCCGCGTCCTGGTCGACGAGGTAGTCGCCGCCCTTGACGGTGTCGAACATGTGCCACTCCCAGTGGTCCTCCTCGAGGTTGCCGAGGGCGGCACACACGCCGCCCTGGGCGGCGCCCGTGTGGGAGCGGGTCGGGTAGAGCTTGGTCAGGACGGCGGTGTCGACCCCGGCCTTGGCCAGCTCGAGGGCCGCCCACAGGCCGGCGCCGCCGGCCCCGACGACCAGGGCGTCGTGTTCGATCAGCATCGGGAACCTCAGGGCGTCGGGAGGTTGAGGGTCGCCACGGCGATCGAACCCATCAGGAACAGGAGGATCCCCGTGACGTAGAGCACGCCCGTCAGCAGGAGCCGAGGACCGCCCTTGACGTAGTCCTGGAGCACCGTCCGGACGCCCATGAAGCTGTGGAAGACGACCATCGTGAGCATCAGCCAGTCGATGGTCTTCCAGACCAGGCTCCCCCACCGCTCGGTGACCCACTGGTCGTTCTGGTTGGCGGGATCGCTCAGGAAATGGGTGATGCTGAAGTGGCTGAGGGCGAGCACGAAGAGCGCGAGGCCGCTCACCCGCATGAGGTACCAGACCGCGGTCTCGAAGCCGCTGCCCTGCGGCCTGGCCCGCCCGGCCCGGGTGGTTCGGATTCCGGCCATCAGCGTGCCCCGGTCCAGATCGGGTTGAGGATGATGTAGGCGGCCGGGAGCCCGACCACCACGAAGACCACCCAGCTGGCGTACCACAGCTGCCGGTGGAAGACCGTCGTGGCGGGCCAGAAGTCCATCACGATGATCCGCAGGCCGTTGAGGGCGTGGTACAGCAGCGCCGCGCCGAGGAGGGTCTCGCCGACGCGGCCGGCCGGGCTGGCGTACAGGGCCAGCACGTCGTTGTAGAGCCCGGGGTTGGCCTTCACCAGCCAGATGTCGAGCACGTGGAGGAGGATGAAGGCCCAGATGGCGACACCGGAGATCCGGTGGAACGCCCAGGCGAGCATCCCCTCGCCCCCGCGGTAGGTCAGGTATCGCACGCCTGAGCACGCCTCCGTGGCCGGGGCCGCCGCCGGAGCGTGGGCCGCCGGGACTCGTCGCTGGCCGATCGCCGCCCGGGTCGGGCGGCTGCGGTTGCTCACTGGTCGCCCGCGCCCGTGCCCGCATGCCGGGACGAGGTTGCGGAACGGATCCATTCTACGCGGCAGCCGGCGGCGCCCGCGCACCGCCGCGGCATGCGGCCGAGGCCGCGGGGGCGCCCACCGCGATGCGCCATCCGATACCATCGGTGCCGCCGAACGACCAGGGCAGGTCCGACCCGCACGAGGAGCGCCGCGTGAAGATCCAGGAAGCGGACGCCAAGTCGCTGCTCCTCGCCCAGGGCCTGCCCGTCCCGCCATGGGAGGTGGCCCGGACGCCGGCCGAGGCGCGCGCCGCCGCGGAGCGGTTCCTGCAGGGCGGCGGCGCGCGCGTCGTGATCAAGGCCCAGGTCCTCGTCGGCGGCCGGGGCAAGGCGGGTGGCGTGAAGCTCGCGGCGCACGCCCGAGGAGTCCGAGGCCATCGCAGGGCGCATCCTGGGCATGGACATCAAGGGCATCACGGTGCGCAAGGTCCTCGTCGGGCCGGCCGCCGTGATCGTGAAGGAGTACTACCTCGGGGCGATCCTCGACCGCGCCTCGCGGCGGATCGTGGTGATGGCCTCCGCCGAGGGCGGCGTCGAGATCGAGGAGGTGGCCCGGGCGACCCCCGAGGCCATCCACCGGATCGCGGCCCACCCGCTCCTCGGGCTCCTCGACCACCAGGCGCGGGCGCTCGCCTTCGCCGTCGGCCTGGGCGGCACCCACCTGAAGGACTTCGTCCGGATCGCCAAGGGCCTCGTCGCGACCATGAAGGCCAACGACGCCGATCTCGTCGAGATCAACCCCCTCGGCATCGTCCGCGAGAGCGGCGCGGGCGGCCAGGTCGAGCGGCTTGCCTGCCTCGACGCCAAGATCACCCTCGACGACTCGGCGCTGCCGCGCCACCCCGAGCTCGAGAAGCTGCGCGACCTCGACGAGGAGGACCCGGCCGACGCGGAGGCCCGCCACTACGACATCAGCTTCATCCACCTCGACGGGTCGATCGGCTGCATGGTCAACGGCGCGGGCCTCGCGATGACGACGATGGACCTCGTCAAGCGCGCCGGCGGAGCGCCTGCCAACTTCCTCGACATCGGGGGCGGCGCCAAGGCCGACCGGGTCGCGGCCGCCATGCGCCTGATCCTCGACGATCCGAAGGTCGAGGCGATCCTCGTCAACATCTTCGGCGGCATCACCCGTGGCGACGAGGTCGCCCGCGGCCTGATCGACGCGCGGGCTCGCCAGCAGCGCGAGGTCCCGATGATCGTCCGCATCGTCGGGACGAACGCCGACGAGGCGGCCCGCCTGCTCCGCGAGGCGAGCTTCCAGACGGCGGCCTCCCTGGACGAGGCGGCGGCGCTGGCCGTGGCGGCAGCGCGAGCGGCGGGAGGCGCGGCGTGAGCATCCTGATCGGCCGCGACACGCGGCTCGTCGTTCACGGCATCACCGGCCGCGAGGGTGAGTTCCACTCGCGCCAGATGCTCGAGTACGGCACCCGGATCGTGGCCGGCATGACTCCCGGCAAGGGCGGCCTCCACGCCCTCGACAACCGGGTGCCGGTCTTCAACACGATCGCCGAGGCGGTCCGCGAGACGGGCGCCAACACATCCTGCATCTTCGTCCCGGCAGCCGGCGCGCCCGATTCGGTGCTCGAGGCGGTCGACGCGGGCATCTCGACGATCTTCTGCATCACCGAGGGCATCCCGGCCCTCGACATGCTGCCGGTCGTCGAAATCGTGCGGGCAGCCGGCGCCCGCCTGATCGGGCCGAACTGCCCCGGCGCGACGTCGCCGGGCCGGGCGAAGGTCGGGATCATCCCGGGCTCGATCCACCGGGACGGCTCGGTGGGGGTCGTGTCGCGCTCCGGGACGCTCACCTACGAGGCCGTCCAGGCGATGACCGACGCCGGGATCGGCCAGTCGACCTGCGTCGGGATCGGCGGCGACCCGATCATCGGGACGACCTTCCTCGACATCCTCCAGCTGTTCGCGGCGGACCCCGAGACCGAGGCGATCGTGCTGATCGGCGAGATCGGCGGCGCGGCCGAGGAGGAGGCGGCGGCCTGGGCCGCCGAGCATCTCCGGGGCGTGCCGATGGCCGCCTTCATCGCCGGCCGGACGGCGCCCGAGGGCAAGCGGATGGGCCACGCGGGCGCGATCATCTCCGGCGGCCGCGGCACCGCGGCGGAGAAGGTCACCGCCCTCGAGGCGGCCGGCATCCGGGTCGCCTCCTCGCCGACCGAGATCCCCGCCCTGCTGCGCGAGGCGGGCTACCGGGGATGAGCGACACCGGATCGCCGGGCTCGGCGACGACGCCCGGGCCGGTCCCGGAGGACCGCACGGCCCACGCCATCCGCGAGAACAACGCCCTGTGGGACGGGTGGACGGCGGTCCACGCCGCGTCCGCGTTCTACGACCTCGACGCCTTCCGGCAGGGCGGCGTGCGACTCGCCGACTACGAGATCGCCGAGATCGGCGACGTGGCCGGCCGCGACCTGCTGCACCTGCAGTGCCACTTCGGGATCGATACCCTGTCGTGGGCGCGGCTCGGCGCGAGGGTCACGGGCGCCGACTTCAGCAGCCCGGCGATCGAGCTCGCCCGGTCGCTCGCCGACGAGCTCGGGTTCCCCGAGGCGCGCTTCGTCTGCTCCGACCTGTATGACCTCCCGGCCGCGCTCGAGGGCACCTTCGACATCGTCTACACGTCGCGCGGGGTCCTCGGCTGGCTTCCCGACATCCGGCGCTGGGCGGCGGTCGTCGCCCATTTCCTGCGTCCGGGCGGCACGTTCTACATCACCGAGATCCACCCGGTGGCGAACGCGTTCGAGAACGAGGGCGTCGCGCCCGGGGAGCTCCGCCTCGCGTACCCGTACTGGGAGCACGCGGATCCGCTCGTCTTCCCGGTCCACGGCTCGTACGCGGACCCGACGGCCGAGGTGGCGGCGACGGTCGAGAACGGCTGGGACCACGGTCTCGGCGAGGTCGTGACGGCGCTGATCGAAGCGGGCCTCCGGATCGAGAGCCTGCGCGAATACCCGTTCGTCGCCTGGAAGCTGGACTTCCTGGTCGAGGGGGGCGCTGGCTACCGGCTCCCCGACGGCGTATCGGGCGAGCTGCCGCTCTTCTTCTCGATCCGGGCGATCAAGCCGCAGTCGTCGGGGTAGGCCCTGCTCAGAACCCCTTCGTCCAAGCCAGCGCCCAGCGCTCGCTCGCCGCGTCGATCCGGCGCAGCGAGATCGTCGCCGTGGCGGTCCCGCTGGTCGGCGCGGTGAACTCCACGAACTCGTAGGCGTTGTCGAAGCTCGCCGACACGCGCCGGCCGCCCGGGTAGGTCACGACCAGGTCGAAGTCGGCCGTCAGGACGTCGGCCGAGGCGAGGATGTCGCCGCCCCCCGCGTGGCTCTGCCAGGCCAGCGCCACCCGCACCTTCTGGCCGGCCGAGACCCCGAACTGGCGGACGATCGGGTCGGCGGTCGACGTCTCGCCGAACACGAACCCCCCGTTCGGGCCGCCGCCCTCGACCAGGCTCCGGTTCGCCCACCACGCCGACACGGTGCCGACGCCCTCGTGGTCGCGGCTGACGGTCCCGTTCGGCAGCCGGGTGTGGTGGACGGCGCCGGCCATGATGATGGCCTCGACCAGGTGCGGTCGGACGCGCAGCGAGGGGACGCGGGCCATGAGCTGGGCGGCGATGCCGGCGACGATCGGGGCCGCCGCGCTGGTCCCGGTCCCGCTCAGGCCGTTCGCGGTCGTGACGCCCACCGCAGGGGCGGACACGTTCGGCTTGTTGAAGTCGCCGTGGCTGTTGTAGGCGACGTCGGTCCGCTCGCGGAACGAGCTGCCGGCCCTGGGTGTGTACCAGATCCGGTCGTTCGCGAGCCTGGCGTCCTGGCGATCGTCGATGCCGCCGACGGTCAGGACGTTCCAGCCGACGCCGGGCGACCCGACGTAATAGCCGTCGCGGTACCCGCCGTAGTTGCCGACGCCCTTGTTGCCGGCCGCCGCGACCGGGAGGCGCAGCGCGTCGAAGGCGATCGCGTCGAAGTAGGCGCGCGCCGCGGTGTGCCCGGCCGGCGAGTCCTGGACGAAGCTCGCGCTGACGATGTCGGCGTTGCCGAAGTCGGGATCGATCGCCCGCTCGGCGGCCCGGATCACGTCGCTGTCGTGGGTAACCCCGCGAGCGTTGCCACCGGTCGAGGTCGAGACGATGAGGGCGCCCGGCGCCACCCCGCGGTTGCGGCGGTTCTGGCTCGCGATCGCACCCGCGACCCACGTCGGGTGGGAGCCGGCGGTGTTGACGCCGGTCGTGCCCCACGAGTACACGACCTTGCCGGCGAGGTCGCCGGTGGCCCGCACGTTGTGGTACTCGACGACGGCGACCCGGATCCCGGTGCCCTGGTCGAGCGTCCCCGCGTGCCAGTCGGCCTGGACGGTCGGGCCGGCCGAAGCCATCGTGGGCGTCCAACCGGCGCTGTCGAGGTCCTGCCCGACGACGTCGCCGCGCTGCGCGAGCGCGGTGATGGCGGTCGGTGTCAGGCGGGCGAACAGGAGCGGAGCGGCCCCTGCGCTGAAGACGACCTGCCCGCCGTGTGCCCGGACCGCGGCGACGATCGGCGCCTGGGCGCTCCGGTAGGCGGCCCGCTTCTCGCGGTAGATGGCAGCCCGGATTTCGTCCACGAGCGCCGCGTCCCGGGTGTCGGGCAGGCCATCGGTCCAGCGCACCGCCGGGTAGCGGGCGCGCACCCGCGCCATCGCCGCGCCAGGGTCGGCCGCGACCCAGATCGCGACGGGGATCCGGGTGACCGGCGTCGCGATGGAGAGGCTCGCCCGGAGGGCCCCGTCGGCCTTGCGCCAGACGGCGGGCAGCCGGCGCAGGATCGCGGCCTCGTGGGACCGTATTGCCGCCCCGTCCATGAGCGCGCCGCCGGGGCCCGCGAAGACAGTCCGGATCTCGTTGCTCGCGGTGTCGAGGTACTTCGCGGCGCTCACCGTGGC
The DNA here is from genome assembly GCA_963809375.1 of uncultured Chloroflexia bacterium. Taxonomy (GTDB): domain Bacteria; phylum Chloroflexota; class Limnocylindria; order Limnocylindrales; family CSP1-4; genus CTSoil-043. The sequence goes on along the minus strand of CAWEJO010000005.1, from coordinate 26,880 downwards.
CCGGCCGCCCGCGATCCGGGCCGTCGCGCTGCCGACGGGGCGATATGCCGCGGGGTCGCCGCCGAACCGGGTCGCGAGCCAGCCGCGGGCCGAGCTGCCGAGCGGATCGCGCGCCGCGGCGGGTGCCGCGGCCATGCCGAGCGCGAAGCAGGCCGCCAGGATCGCCGCGCCGGGCTTCGGGTGCGTGCGCCGCACGCCTCAACCGCCCCCGCTGGCGGCCGCGTCGAGGTCGATCTCGATCACGTCGGCCCGCTCCGCGACGGCCGCGAGGTCGCGCGGGGTCGCCGCGGCGAGCACCAGCGGCGCCGAGCGGGACGTCGAGGTCGCCACGCCGCCGCGGGCCGCGACGAGATCGGCGACCGGCTGCTCCGCCGCGCGGTAGACGGCGGCCTTCGCGGCGTAGATGGCGGCTCGGATCTCGTCGAGCAGCGCAGCGTCGTCGGAGGCGGGCAGGCCGTCGGACCAGTCCACGTTCGGATAGCGGGCCCGGACAGCCGCGAGCGCCGCGCTCGTGTCGGCTGCCACCCAGATCGCGACACCGAGCCGATCCTGCGGCCCGGCTGAGCGGAGGGCGAGCCGGAGCGCGTCGTCGGCCTTCCGGTCGAGAGCCGGCCGCCCGTCCGGCGTCGCCTGCCGCAGCCACGCGGCCATGCCTGCCTCGTCGAGGGCCTCACCGGTCGAGGTTACGTACACGACCACGATCCGGCCCGTCCCGGCGTCCAGGAACTTGCCCATCCAGGGAGGCGAGCCGGGGCCGGCCGGCGGCGCCGGCCCGGATGCGACCAGCTCGTACGCCGCGCCGCCAGCGGCGCCGTGGGCGGCCAGCCACGCCCGAGCCAGGCGCTCCTCGCGGCCCTGCGGCACGGCGGTCGGCTCGGGAGCCGCGGTCGTGACCGCGCCGGGCCGGCCGCTGGAGCCCCCCACCGCCGGTGCAGATGCGTCCGAGACGGCAGCGCCCGGGCCGGCAGCCGTCGCGCCTGGATCGGAGGCGCTCCCGCACGAGCCCGCGATGAAGGCGACGGTCGCGGCGACCAGGAGTCCTCGTGTGGCGCGGCTGCGCCGTTCTCGGTCCATCGTGCCTCACGTGGCTGTCTGGCCATCGTAGGCGAGGCGGCTGGCGAGGGCAAGGACGCGCGGTAGGCGCCGTCGAACGGCGCCCCAGGCTAGGCCGGTCGTTCGCCGGCGCGGCGGATGAGCACGACCACCGACCGCGGGGCGACGCGGTAGGTCGCCCCCTCGACGGGTGGCTCGTCGCCGCGGTCGACGATGTCGTCGGGCGACGCGAGCGACGTGTCGACGACCCGCCGCCACGGCCCCGCCTCGGCGATCGCGAAGTCGAGCGTCTCCCAGTACGCGTTGACGAGCACGTACAGGTCGTCGTCGGCGACGCTCCGCCCGTCGAGGTACCACGCGAGCGAGCGGCTCTCCCAGCCGAAGTCGACCGGGCCGCTGGCGCCGTGCCAGCGGACGTCGTCGCGCCAGAAGCGGGACCGGGCGACGGTCGGATGCTCCTTCCGGAACGCGATCATGCGGCGCCAGAAGCGGAACAGGTCGGCATTCGCGGGCAGTCGCGACCAGTCGAGCCACGTCGTCGGGTTGTCCTGGTTATACGGGTTGTTGTTGCCGCCCTGCGAGTGCCCGAACTCGTCGCCGGCGAGGATCATCGGCGTCCCGTTCGAGAGCAGCAGGAGGGCCGCCAGGTTGCGCACCTGGCGCTGCCGGAGCGCGACCACGTCCGCCGGGGCTCCCGCGTCCCCTTCGAAGCCGTGGTTCCACGAGTGGTTGTCGTCGCTGCCGTCGGTGTTGGCGTGGCCGTTCGCCTCGTTGTGCTTGTGGTCGTACGAGACGAGGTCCCACATCGTGAACCCGTCGTGGGCCGTCAGGAAGTTGACGCTCATCCACGGCCGGTACGCGTCGGGCAGCCCGTCGGGGAAGAGGTCGGACGATCCGTAGACCCGCGCCATCAGGCCGCCGACCATCCCCGGATCGCCCTTCACGAAGGACCGGACGTCGTCGCGATACCTGCCGTTCCACTGTCGCCAGGTGATCCCGGGAAAGCCGCGCCCGAGCTGGTAGGCGGCGATGTCCCACGCCTCTGCGACCAGGCGCAGGTCGCGCTCGCCGGCGTGCGACGAGATCTCGGCGATCAGCGAGGGCTCGGGGTCGATCCGGCCGTCGCTCGTGCGGGTGAGGATCGACGCAAGGTCGAACCGGAAGCCGTCGACCCCGAAGCGGTCGGCCCAGCGGTCGAGGCTCTGGACGATCAGCGACCGGCCGGCGGGGTGGCCGCTCCGGAAGGTGTTGCCGGTGCCCGTGTCGTTGACGTAGTAGCCCTCGGGCGTCACCAGGTAGTAGGAGCGGTTGTCGATCCCGCGGAACGAGTGGGTCGGGCCGTTCTCGTCGCCCTCGCTCGTGTGGTTGTAGACCACGTCGAGCCAGACTTCGATGCCCGCGTGATGGAAGGCCCGGACCATCCGCCGGAACTCGTCCGCCGGGTCGAGCCCGGCCGAGAAGCCCCGGTTGGGGGCGAAGAAGCTGAGCGTCATGTAGCCCCAGTAGCTGCCCTCCTGGGGATCGGTCTGGTGGACCGGCATCAGCTCGACGGCCGTGATCCCGAGCTCGCGCAGGTACGGGATCTTCTCGATGAGGCCCGCGAACGTGCCGCGGTGGGCCTCGGCGACCCCCGACGCCGGGTCCATCGTGAACCCGCGGACGTGAAGCTCGTAGACGATGAGATCCGAGGCGTGGCGCGGGCGGGGCTCGTCCGGCTCGCGACCCGTCGTCTCGTCGGGCGGGGGCAGGACCCCGAGGGGTGCCCGCCCGAGGGTCGAGCCTGGCCCGCGGGCCGCGTTCCGATCGTACCCGTGGGGGAACCAGACGCGCTCCGCGAAGGGGTCGAGCAGGATCTTGTCGCGATCGAAGCGATGGCCGTTCGTCGGGTCCCACGGCCCGTCGATGCGGTACCCGTACACCACCGCATCCCCGACGTCGGACGCAGGGATGATGCAGTGCCACGTCCGCCCGGTCCGGTTGCGCAACGGATCGAGCTGCACGCTGAGGGCCGGGACGTCCGGCGCCGCCGGGTCGAAGAAGCACAGCTCGACCTGCTGGGCATGCCGCGAATAGAGCGCGAACGCCCAGGCCTGCTCGCGCGGCAGCCAGACCACGCCGGGCGGCCACGGCGCACCCTCGGCGCGGTCCCACGGATCGACGGTCCGGTAGCTGCCCGGCTCGGCGGCGTTCCGTCTCGGGCCGCCGGACCCATGCTGAGCGTGCATCGCCGTCATGCCCCGGGGACCCGGAAGCCAGCCGGGTAGAAGGCGCTCCAGGCGGGCCCGCCCTCGCGCTCGATCAGCTCCACAAGGACGCCATGGCAGCTCCTCGGGTGGAGGAACGCGACCGGCCCCTCGGCGCCGGGTCGGGGCGCCCCGTCGATCAGCTCGATTCCGTCGAGGGCGAGCCGGGTCAATGCGGCATGAATGTCGGGAACCTCGAAGCAGATGTGGTGGAACCCCTCGCCCCGACTCGCGACGAAGCGGGCAACGCCGGTCGTGTCGTCGGTCGGCTCGACAAGCTCGATCTTCACCTCGCCGACCGGCAGGAAGGCGATGTTGACCCGATCCGACGGGATCGCGACGACCGGCCCCGGGGCGAGGCCCAGGATGTCGCGCCAGAACCGGAGCGCGGCGGTCATGTCCCGCACGACGACCGCGACATGATGGATACGCCCGATCCGCCGCACCGACCCGGGCAGGGCGGCGAGGCCGGCGAGGTCGGGCTGGTGCGTTGCGCCGTGACCCGCGGGCGTCGCACCACCCGTGATGGCGACGGGCAGGTCGCCGGTCAGCGCGACGATCAGGGGCGGAGCCCCCCGATCGCGGCGATCGGTGATGGCCGCCTGGAGGATCTCACTGGCGACATCCCAGGCGGCCGGGTCGGCCTTGGCAAGCACGGCGGGATCATGCCACGCCACCACCTCGGGCACGTCGGACCGGGCCGGCATCCCGTCGCTCTCGGCAGGTTCGGGAACGTGCAGGAGCTCGGACAGGGCATCCCAGTTGCGCCCCCACCAGTCGGGATAGCGCAGCCCGGTCCCGATCGCCTCCAGGAGGGTCGCCTTCGATGCCGGGCCCCGCAGCTCGGCCACCCGCACCCCGGCGTCGCGCGCCGCCTCGATCAGGTCGGTCACGGCCGCGTGGCTGAGGGTGACCGGGGCATGCGCCTCTCCGGCGAGCAGGCGGCGCGCCTCGGCGCTCACAGGTTGGCCTGCCTGAACGATGCCCCGCGGTCGCCACTGTCGTGCATCTCGCGCTCCCTCCCGAACCCGTCGGGATGCCTGCTCCGGCGGTCGTGGTGCCCGAACCGGTCGCCGGCCCGCAGCCGGGCACCGCGGCTCACAGCGTCACCAGCTCGCGGTGCTCGCCCCACGCGGCGCGCAGCCGATCCGAGAGCTCGCCGACGGTCGCGTATGCTCCCACCGCCTCGACGAGGGCCGGGACCAGGTTCTCGCGCCCGCGCGCGCAGTCCTCAACGCGACCCATCGCCGCCGCCCAGGCCGAGGCATCGCGCTCCGCGCGGACGCGGCGCACGGCCGCGACCTGCCGGCGCTCGCCGTCCGGGTCGATCCTAAGGGTGGCCGGGGTCCGGACATCCTCGTCGCGGAACCGGTTGACGCCCACGACCACGAGGTCGCCCGTCTCGACGGCACGCTGGACCCGGTACGCCAATTCCTGGATCTGGCGCTGCTGGAACCCGGCCTCGATCGCGGCCAGCGTGCCGCCGAGCGCATCGATCTCGTCGAGGAGACCCCGCGCGGCGGCCTCGAGGTCGTCGGTGAGCGACTCGACATACCAGCTGCCGGCGAGCGGGTCGGGCGTCTCGGTCACACCCGACTCGTGGGCCAGGATCTGCTGGGTCCGGAGCGCGAGGCGGGCTGCCTCAGCCGTCGGGAGCGCCAGCGCCTCGTCCCGGGAGTTGGTGTGCAGGCTCTGGGCACCGCCCAGCACGGCGGCGAGGGCTTGGACGGTCGTGCGCACGACGTTGTTGTCGATCGACTGGGCCGTCAGCGAGCTGCCGGCCGTCTGGACGTGGAAGCGGCACAGCATCGAGCGTGGGTCGCGTGCGCCGAACCGGTCGCGGACGATCCGCGCCCACAGCCGGCGCGCCGCCCGGAACTTCGCCACCTCCTCGAAGAGCTCGCTCCAGGCGGCGAAGAAGAACGAGAGGCGCCCGGCGAACGCGTCGACGTCGAGCCCGCGGTCGACCGCCGCCTCGACGTAGGCGATCGCGTCGGCCATCGTGAACGCCAGCTCCTGGGCCGCGGTCGCCCCCGCCTCGCGCATGTGGTAGCCGCTGATCGAGATCGTGTTCCAGCGCGGCAGCTCGCGGCTGCAGAACTCGAAGACGTCGGTCACCAGGCGCATCGACGGGCGCGGCGGAAAGATCCAGGTGCCCCGCGCGATGTACTCCTTGAGGATGTCGTTCTGGGTGGTGCCGCTGATCCGGGCTCGCGGGACGCCCTGCTTCTCGGCCGCAGCGATGTACAGGGCAAGCAGGATGGCCGCGGTCGCGTTGATCGTCATCGACGTGCTCACTTCGCCGAGCGGGATACCCGCGAACAGGGTCTCCATGTCGGCCAGCGAGCAGACCGGGACGCCGACCCGGCCCACCTCCCCCTCCGCCTCCGGCGCGTCGGCGTCGTAGCCCATCTGGGTCGGCAGGTCGAACGCGACCGACAGGCCTGTCTGCCCCTGCTCGAGGAGGTACCGGAACCGGGCGTTCGTCTCGGCGGCGGTCGCGAAGCCGGCGTACTGGCGCATCGTCCAGAAGCGGCCGCGGTACATCGTCGGCTGGACGCCGCGGGTGAACGGGAACTCCCCGGGGAGCCCGAGGTCGCGTGCCTCGTCGATGCCCGCTGCGTCGGCCGCCGTGTAGACGTCGGCGATCTCGATTCCCGACGACGTCTCGAACCGCGCCCGGCGCTCCGGCGTGGCCGCCACCGCCTGGGCGCGAGCCGTCGCCCGCCAGCGCTCGCGCGCGAGGTCGGGGTCCGGGGAGGCTGACCGGCTGCTGTCGTCGCTCATCGATGCTCCGTGGGTCGCGCCAGCTCGGCACGCAAGGTGGCGCCGCGCTCCTGCGCGGCCGTGGTGGACGTCCTGCGATGGTCAGTGGATGACGACCAGCAGGTCGCCAACCTCGATCGTAGCGCCGACGGCCACTCCCACGCGCTCGACCGTCCCCTCGCGGGGTGCCCGCAGCTCGTTCTGCATCTTCATGGCCTCCACGACCAGGATCTGCTGGCCCGCCTCGACCGTGTCTCCCGGGGCGACGGAGATCGCCACGATGCGCCCGGGGATGATCGCCCGGACCTCGACCGGCCCGCCTCGGCCGGTCGTGACGGCGCTCCGCCTGGCCCGCTCGCGGAGCACGGCACGGCGCTCCGATTCGAGCTCGATCTCGATGCGCCAGCCGTCCACCACGACCTCGCGGACCGTGACGCCGCGGGCCGGGTCGTCGTGCCGCGGTCCGAATAGCACGCCTGTTCTATCGTCGCCCTCGATCAGGACCGCCCGGCCCGCGTCGAGCACCTGGAGCCGCGCGTCGACCGGCTCCCCGTCGAGGGTCGGCTGGAGAGGCCCGGGAGGCGGGTCGCCCGGCAGCCGCGCCGCCGGATCGGGCGGTGGGGCGACGACGAAGGCCGTGTCGCCATCGAGGCGCGTGCTGAACGCGACCACGGCCCGGACGGACCGCGGATCGACGGGCGCACTGGGCGGGGGGGTCGTGGCGTCGTGCCCGGCGATCATTGCGGGCGCCCGGCGGGCGGCGCGGCGGCGGCCGGTCATCGTGGCCCGTCGACGGAGGCCGCGTGCCCGGCGGATCGCCACGTCGTCGCGCCGTCGACGGAGGCCGCCTGCCCGGCGGATCGCCACGTCGTCGCGCCGTCGACGGAGGCCGCCTGCCCGGCGGATCGCCACGTCGCGCCGTCGCCGACAGCGGGCCGCCGGGCAGGGCGGCGGCCGGTCATCGTGGCCACCGGTCGACGGCGGCCGTCCGCCCGGCAGATCGCCATGTCGTCTCGCCGTCGCCCTCGGCCGGCGAGCGATCGCGTCCGGGCGGGCTCGCGCCGTCCGACGCCGCGGCGCCGGGCAGGCTCGAGGCGGCGTCGTCCGCGCCGTCGCCGGGCGTGCGGCGACCGGCAACGGTCACCGCGCCCTCGCCGCCCATGGCGGCCAGCCCGGCAGCCAGCGCAGCCGCGCGGACGGCTCCCCGCCGGGCCGCCCTGCCGTCCCAGTGGCCGTCGACCCAGGTCGTCGAGAGGTGGGATGCGTCGACGAAGGCGGGCTCGCGGAGCATGGCGTGGTGGAACGGCAGGGTCGTCTGGATCCCACCGATCTCGGTCTCGGCGAGCGCGCGGCGCAGCCGGGCGAGGGCCCGCGGGCGATCCTCGGCCACCGCGATCAGCTTCGCGATGAGCGGGTCGTAGGCCGACGGCACGACGTCGCCGGCCTCGATCGCGGTCTCGACCCGGATGCCCGGGCCCGCGGGCATCACCCAGCGCGTCACCCGGCCCGGTGACGGGGCGAAGAGGGCGGCCGGGTTCTCGGCCGAGATCCGGACCTCGATCGCGTGGGCGGCAGGCCGGGCAGCCTGCTCGGCCGCCACGAGGACCCGGGGCGACAGCGGGTGTCCGGCGGCGATCCAGAGCTGCTCCGCCACGATGTCGACGCCGGACACGAGCTCGGTCACCGGGTGCTCGACCTGGAGCCGGGTGTTGACCTCGAGGAACCAGAAGCTGCCGTCGCGGTCGAGCAGGAACTCGGCCGTGGCGGCATTGCTCAGGCCTGCCTCCTCCCCCATCCGGACGGCCATCGCGTGGAGGCGCCGGCGGGTCAGCTCGTCGAGGCCGGGGGCCGGCGCCTCCTCGATGAGCTTCTGGTGGCGCCGCTGGGTCGAGCAGTCACGTTCGCCGAGCGCCACGACCCGACCGGACGCGTCTCCGAGGAGCTGCACCTCGACGTGGCGGGCGGGCATGATCTCGCGCTCGAGGTAGACGGTCCCGTCGCCGAAGGCGGCGGCGGCCTCGCGCGACCCCGCCGCGAGCGCAGCGGGCAGCTCGTCGGCCGACACGACCCGCCGCATGCCACGCCCGCCACCGCCCGCCGCGGCCTTCACGAGCAGCGGGAACCCGATCGACTCGGCGGCGGCGATCACCCGGGCTACCTCGCGAGGGTTCTCGACGCGGGCAGGCTCGAGGGTGCCGGGCACGTGCGGCACCCCGGCCCGGCGGGCCACCCGCCGGGCAGCCAGCTTGTCGCCGAGCGCGGCGATGACCTCGGCCGGCGGACCGACAAAGGCAAGGCCAGCGTCGCGAACCGCCGACGCGAACACCGCCCGCTCGGACAGGAACCCGTACCCCGGATGGATGGCCTCGGCCCCGGTGTCGAGGGCGGCCTGGACGACGGCGTCGATCCGGAGGTAGCTCTCTCCCGCGGGTGTCGGGCCGAGCCTGACGGCGGCGTCGGCGGCCCGCACGTGGCCGGCCCGCGCATCCGCGTCGGAGTAGACCGCGACCGCCTCGATCCCCAGGTCGTGGCAGGCCCTGACGATTCGCAGGGCGACCTCGCCGCGGTTGGCGACCAGGACGCGGCGGAAGGGAGGGGTCATGGGCGCCATCCTACTCGGCAGGCGGGGCCCGGGCTTGTCTTTGCACAAAGACGCGTCGAGGCGGCTGGCCCCGCCATCCGGCCGGGCGGCCCGACGTCGACGAACCCGCGGGGCGGTCCGGTCCGACGACGATCCGCTCAGAGCGGGATGTTGCCGTGCTTCTTGCGCGGGTTCGTGTCCTTCTTGTCGGCCAGCATCTCGAGCGCCCGGATCAGGCGTGGGCGCGAGTCGCTCGGGACGATCACGTCGTCGACGTAGCCTCGGGCAGCCGCGACGTACGGGTTGTTGAAACGCTCCTCGTACTCGGCGACGAGGCGGCGTCGTTCGGCCACCGGATCGGCGGCCGTCGCGATCTGCTCCTTGAAGATGATGTTCACCGCGCCCTCGGCGCCCATGACCGCGATCTCGGCGGTCGGCCAGGCGAAGTTCATGTCGCCCCGGATGTGCTTGCTGCTCATCACGTCGTACGCGCCGCCGTAGGCCTTGCGGGTGATGACGGTCACCTTGGGGACGGTCGCCTCGCAGTACGCGTAGAGCAGCTTGGCGCCGTGCTTGATGATCCCACCGTGCTCCTGCCCGACGCCCGGCAGGAACCCCGGCACGTCGACGAACGTCACCAGCGGGACGTTGAAGCAGTCGCACGTGCGAACGAACCGCGCGGCCTTGATCGACGCATCGATGTCGAGGGCGCCCGCGAGGACCGCCGGCTGCTGGGCGACGATGCCGACGCTGCGTCCCCCGAGCCGCGCGAACCCGATGAGGATGTTCGGCGCCCAGCCGGGCTGGATCTCGAGGAAGTCCCCGTCGTCGACGATGCGACGCAGCACGTCGTGCATGTCGTACGGCTTCTGCGGGTCGTCCGGGATGACGTGATCCAGCGTTGGGTCGCGCCGGTCGGACGGATCCGAGGCTGGCCGAAACGGCGGGTCGGCCAGGTTGTTCTGGGGAAGGTGGCCAAGGATCCGGCGGACAGAATCGAGCGCGCCCGCCTCGTCCGGCGCTGCGAGGTGCGCGACACCCGACCTGGTCGTGTGGGTCGCGGCCCCGCCCAGGAACTCCGAGTCGACCTCTTCGTGCGTCACGGTCTTCACAACGTTGGGACCCGTGACGAACATGTAGCTCGTGCCCTCCACCATCACCGTGAAGTCGGTGATCGCCGGCGAGTACACCGCCCCGCCCGCGCACGGACCCAGGATGACGCTGATCTGGGGAACGACGCCCGAGGCGAGCACGTTGCGCAGGAAGATGTCCGCATAGCCGCCCAGCGAGACGACGCCCTCCTGGATCCGGGCGCCCCCGGAGTCGTTCAGCCCGACGATCGGCGCGCCGACCTTCATGGCCAGGTCCATGACCTTGCAGATCTTCTCCGCGTATGTCTCGGAGAGCGACCCACCAAAGACCGTGAAGTCCTGGCTGAATACGAAGACGAGACGCCCATCGATGCTGCCGTGTCCGGTCACGACGCCGTCGCCCAGGATCCGCTGCTCGTCGATGCCGAACTCCGTGGCCCGGTGCGTCACGAACGCGTCGAGCTCGGTGAAGCTGCCGGGGTCGAGCAGCAGGTCGAGGCGCTCCCGCGCCGAGAGCTTGCCAAACGAGTGCTGGCGCTCGATCCGGACGGCTCCCCCGCCGAGCAGCGACTCCGCTCGCATCTGCTCGAGCCGCCTGAGCCGTTCGTCCGCTGTCGCCACCGTCGACCTCCTCGAGCGATTCGCCGGTCCGTCCGGCTCCTGGTTCGCCGCGTCTTTGCGCAAGGACGCGGAGTCCGAGGGTGCCCCATCATACGCATTCGAGTCGCGAAGTCGGACCTCGGCCAGCCCGCGTGGGCCCGGACGGCCGGCGCGCAAGGGGACCCTGTCGCGGTCGCCACTTATCCACAGAATGGTGAACAACTCGCCCGCATTGTGGACAATCGTCGAGGACAGGTGCACGGGTGCGGTAGGATCTGAGACAACGCCCGCGCCGACGCGGGACGGCGACAGACCCGTCAACGAAGGAGAGGATTCGCCCAGTGGGTCACGTGATCGCGATCGCGAACCAGAAGGGCGGCGTCGGCAAGACGACGACCGCGATCAATCTCGCGGGTGCCCTCGCCGAGCAGGGACTCTCCATCCTCGCGGTCGACATGGACCCCCAGGCAAATCTCACCCAGGGGCTCGGCATCAACCTCGGGCACGTCGAGCATTCGGTGGCCAACGTCCTCCACGACGTGCGAGTTCCGCTCGACGAGGTGATCTGCCCCAGCCCCACGCCCGGCATCTTCGTCGTTCCGTCGACGCTCGAGCTCGCTTCGACCGAGGTCGAGCTGTTTTCGGCGATCGGGCGCGAGTACGCGCTGCGCGAGGGCCTCGACGGGGCGCGCGACCGGTACGACTACGTCCTCATCGACTGCCCGCCGACGCTCGGGCTCCTGACGATCAACAGCCTCGTTGCGGCGGACAGCGTGATCATCCCGGTTCAGACCCAGTACTACGCGATCAAGGGCCTCACCGCCCTGGTCCGCGTGATCAACACGATTCGCTCCAAGCTGAACAGGGACCTCCGGGTGCTCGGCCTGCTGCCCACGTTCTATGACGGCCGGACACTCCTGGCGCGCGAGATGCTCGACGAGCTGCGCGAGCTCGGCGACCACCACGTGTTCAACACGATCGTCCGAAGCGCGGTGAAGCTCGGCGAGGCCCCCCTGACCGGGCGGCCGATCACGGAATACGCGAGCGGGTCAGATGCCGCGCGCACCTTCCGCGAACTGGCGAAGGAGGTTGTCGAACTTGGCTAGGCCTGACTTCCGCGCCTACGCGGCGCAGCGGCTCTCGGAGGAGCGCGAGCTCTCGCCTTCCATCGTCAGCCTGCTTTCGGCGGAGGGCAAGAACCTCGGCGTCCGCAACATCCCGATCGACCAGATCGAGCCGAACCCGGAGAACCCGAGGGTCGTGTTCGACGAGGCCGCCCTCGCCGAGCTCACGGGTTCGATCAAGGAGCACGGCGTCCTCCAGCCGGTACTCGTCCGTCCGCGTGGAACGAACCAGTACCAGCTCGTCGCCGGCGAGCGCCGCTGGCGCGCCACGCGACTCGCCGGTGTCACGACGATCCCTGCCCTCGTCGAAGAGCTCGACGACGAGGCCGCCCTCGAGATCGCCGTCATCGAGAACCTGCAGCGCGAGGATCTCTCGCCCCTCGAAGAGGCCGGGATCTACGACCGGATGGTCCGCGAGCACGGCTACAGCATCCGCAAGCTCGCCCAGAAGCTCGGCAAGGACAAGGGCTACCTCGAGAACCGGCTGCGGCTCGCGGATGCCCCCGAAGAGATCCGTGAGCTGGTGTCTGTGCGCAAAGACACCCTGAGCCACGCGTACGAGCTCCTCAAGGTGGACGACCCGAAGAAGCGCCGTCGGCTGGCCCAGCAGGTGGCGGCGGGCCAGCTCTCGCTGGTCAAGCTGCGCGAGCGGATCGAGGGCCGCCCGGCCCGCGTGGTGCGCGACGAACCGATCGACGAGGACATCGCCGAGGAGCCGGCCGAGGGCTACGAGGAGGAGCCGGAGGTCCTCTCGCCTCCGATGCCGGTCCCGACCGGCGACGACGCGCTCCTGTCGGCCAAGAACACGTTCCACACAGCGCTCGACAACCTGGTGGAAGTCCTGAGGAGCCCCGAGTTCCGCTCGTCGGTCACCGGGACCGATCGCGACAATCTCGCGAAGTACCTGACGATCTCGAAGCTGACGATCGAGAACGCGATCACCATCGTCCGCGGGCACGGACCGCGGGACGCACTCTAGACAGGCGCGTCGCGACCGGCCGTCGCTGGGCCAACCCTTTCGGCGGGACATCCACGGAGCCGGCCCCACGACGGGCCGGCTCCTTGCATCTGACGGCTAGCCCAGCAGGCCCGCGTCCGCCTGACCGAGCACCCAGCCCGTCGCGATGATCGCGAACCCCACGGCCTGCACCTCCCAGCCGCGTGCCCCGCGGACCCGTCGCGTCAGCCCGGCTCCCGCGAGCACCACCGCGCCGCCGAGGGCGACCAGCCAGGTCCCGCGGCCCGCGCCGGCCCCGAGCGCCAGCAGGGCTGCGACGGCGACGACGAGCAGGTCGAGCGCGATGACGAGGCGCATGGCCCGGGTCGCGCCGAGCCGCGTCGCCACGGTCTCGATGCCCGCGACCGCATCGGCCTCGACGTCGCCGAGCGCGTTCGAGACAGCCAGTGCCGCCCCGGCCGGCACGGCCAGCGCCACGAGAACGAGGAGCGGTGCCGGGACGCCGCCGGTCGCGCCGATGGCCGCGAACGCTGGCAGCAGCGGGATCCCGAGCGCGAACGGGAGCCACGACCAGGCGGTCCGCTTGAGAGCAACGTCGTAGGCGATCCCGAGCCCGAAGCCGCAGGCGGCCACGACGAGGGCGAGCGGCCCCGCGATGGCGGCGCCGCCGAGGCCGAGGGCGCCAAGGGCGATCGCCGCCCCGGTCGCCTGGCGGACCGACAGCAGGCCGGTCGCCAGGGGCTTGGTGGTCCGGCCGGCCGCGGCATCGGCTCCGCGGTCGGCGACATCGTTGGCCGTCCCGATCGAGAACTGGAGGAGGAGCATCGACGCGGCCAGGAGCGCGACACGCCCTGGCTGCGCGCCGGCAAGCGCCGCGACGACCCCGGTGACGACGGCGTCGAGGCTCGACGGGAACGGGTGGACGACCCGAAGCCAGGCCGTGGACGGGAGGCGTCGCCGGTTTGCGGGGCGAGCGGCCATGCCGGTCGGCCGACGCTCGGGTGGTCGAGCCGGACGAGGACGACGGCGCCGGGACCGTCAGCGCTCGCTAGACGTAGACCAGCTCGTCGAAGGCGAGAACGAGGAAGGCGATCAGCTTGTCGCGCGCATCGGGCAGGGCCGCCCGGGTCCCGGGGACGAGCGCGAACAGGGCGATTGCCGGCACGAAGAGGTTGCCGTCGGCGTCGCGGCCCACCGTCGCGGGCGGGCCCCCGCCGGCCGCGAAGACCCGCTCGAGGCCCCGGTCGTCGATGCCCGTGGCCGCCTGGTACTCGTGGAGGACGGCGCGCACGCCGCGACGGATCGAGATGTCGCGCATCGCCTCCGCCGACCAGGCGTCGATCTGCTCGTCGGACTGTTCGAGCAGCCGGCTGCGGTACTCGACGGGGTCGGGGGCGAGGCCGGTGGCTCCCACGTGCCTGGTCCTCCCTGCGGGCTGGCTGGACCGGGCGAGTATCGCAGAAGCAGGGTGGCGCGTCAGGTCCCGTCCGGCGAAGCGTCCTCGCGGCCGGGCGCCATGGATGCCGGCCGCTTCCCGTCGGGCCAGTCGTTGAAGAGCTCGGTCACCCACCGCCCGACGGGCCCCGGCGGCGGCTCGTCGCGCCCGTCGGCAAGGAGCGCGAGCAGCGACCGCCGGACCGCGTCGGTGAGCGCCGCGGTCGCGGCCCGGGTCGGACGCCCGAGCGCCGGAATCGGCTCGCCGATCCGCACGCGGACGGTCTTCCCGAACCGGATCCACCCCGCGCCGGAGATCGCGATCGGGACGATCGGCACGTGCGACCGCAGCGCGAAGAACGCGACGCCCTCGTTGAGCGGCAGCAGGCAGCTGCTCGCCGGCGTGGATCCGGCCCTCGGGGGCGATCGCCACGCGAGCGCCCGCGTCCAGCGCGGCCTGCACGCTCCGCGTGGCGGTCAGCAGGTTCGTCTGGTCCGGGTGGAACGGCACTCCCCTTCCCGACCACCCGATGATCCGGTTGCGGGCGCCGACCGACATGTCGGCCTCGCGCGGGCCGAAGAAGACCAGGTCGGGCCGGGCCGGCAGCGCGGCGACGAGGACGAACGGATCGGTCCAGCTCTGGTGGCTGAAGCACAGGATGGCGGGGCCCGAGGGCAGCCGTTCCCCGCCCTCGAGGCGGACGCGGAGGTAGACCCCGACGACGACCTTGAGGCCGATGGTGACGAACCAGTACGGGAACCGGCGAGGCCGCCGGAACCGGGGCGCCTGCCCCGCCTCCTCCCCGCTCACGCCCACGGGTCGCGGGGATCGAGGTCGGCGAGGCGCGCCCGGACGAGGTCCGCGAGCGCGGCCGTTCCGTCGATGGGCGGCACGCTCGGGTTCGGCACGAGGACCACGGTCATCCCGGCGGCCTTGCCCGCGACCACGCCGTTGTAGGAGTCCTCGACGACCAGGCACGCGGCCGGCGCCACCCCGAGCCGGCGCGCCGCTTCGAGGTAGACGTCGGGCGCCGGCTTGCCGCGGGCGACGTCGTCGGACGAGACGACCGCGCGGAGGCGCCCCGCGAGGCCGACTGATCGCAGCGCCGTGGCGATCACGTCGCGGTGGGCCGACGAGGCGATCGCGGCCGGGAGCTCCCCGGAGATCCGTGCAACTGCCTCCACCGCCCCCGGGACCTGGGGAGCCGGCTCGGCCGCATACCGCGCGACGAGCCGTTCGACGATGGCGCGCTCGACCTCAGCCGGCGCGAGGTCCAGGGACAGGCGCTGGCGCATCACGATCGCCCAGTCGCGCGAGTTCAGGCCCATGCACGCCTGGCTGTCGGCGTGCGTCCAGGTCCTCCCGTGCTCAGCTGCCCAGGCGACCCGGACGGCATGCCACCAGGGCTCGCTGTCGACGATCACGCCGTCCATGTCGAAGATCACCGCCTCGATCGGCGGCGGCTTGGGAGCGGCCGGCGTCATCGGTCGTCTGGCCGGCCGGGAGAGCGTGGGGCGGGCGCCGGCGGGATGCCCGCGGCGAGCCGGCGGGCGAGCGGACCCGACGGGTTCTCGACCGCCGGGCGGGCCGAGGCTGGCGGCGCCGGACGGCTCGACGTGGGCGGCGAGGACTGGCCCGGTGCCGACGGCGCGGTCCGGCCCGGTGCAGCGGGCGCGGCGGGCGCCGTCTGGGCTGGCACGGCGGACGGCCGGCTCGAGGGGAAGAGCGCCGGCAGCCCGGAGGCTGACGGTGGCGGCGGAGCGGCGGCGGGCGGTCGTGCCGCCGGTCGCGGGGCCGCCGGCAGGCCGGACGGGAGAGCCGGGAGGTCGCCATCGAGGTCGTCGTCTTCGTCGATGTCCGGCTCGATAGGCGGTGGGGCTGGCTTGGCCGGTGGCGCCTCGGCGGTCCGGGCAGCCTTCCCGCGGGCGGGCCGCCTGCCCGCCGGCCGGGCCGGCGGCGCCGCCAGGGCGGTTCGGCCGTCGATCGCCTGGTAGAGCGTCTGGAGGAAGGCGCCGATCGCGTCCGCCTCGACGTCGGCGCCCCGCAGGACCGTGCCCTCCACCGACACGCCGACGACGCGGTGGCCGACCTGGTAGTCCACCGAGAACTCGCCGATCTGGACGCGCTGCCACCGCACGAGCTTGCCCGCCACTCGGGCGCCGTCGGCGCTCGCCGGCCGGACCGCCAGCGCCACGAGGCCCGCCAGCGTCGGCACGAGCATCGTCCAGCGGATCATGGCGTCGTCGCCCCACACGACCCAGCACTCCGCGTCGGCGTCGGCCCCCAGCGTGCCCAGGACGGCGTCGACCGCGGCCACGACCCGCGGGGCGACGGCTTCCTTCACGGGAGATCGTGCCCGCCACTGGCTCCAGCGCACGAACCGTTCCCCTTCCCGCCGGCACTCCGCCGACGGCCGAAGGCTATCACGCCCGACCGGCCGTGACACCCGTCCGGTGCCGCCGGCGAGCCGCTGCCCGGCGCCGCTACCCGGCGCCGCGCTGCCCGACGCCGCCCGCCACGCTGCCCGGCGCCGCCCGCCACGCTCCTCGACGCCGCCAACGACGCTCTCCGAATCGCCATCTGGCCGCGATTCGCTCGCCGCAGCGGGGTATCCTCTTGTGGAAGGAGGGTTCTCGGTGTCGGTCGATCGCAGGCTCCTGAACTGGGGCATCTTCCTCGTCCTGCTCGGAGTGCTGCCTCTGGCTGCCCACCAGGGCTGGATCTCCGCGGACACGCTCGGGCGCGCGTGGCAGCTCTGGCCGCTGCTGCTCATCGGCTCCGGGGTCGGCCTGATCCTGTCGCGGACGCGGTTCGCGTTCCTGGGCGGACTCATCGTGGCGGCGACGTTCGGCATCATCATCGGTGGGGCGATCGCGGGCGGCTTCAACCTCGCGAACTTCGGCTGCGGCGGCTCCAGCGGCGCGGGAGCACCGGTGCTGATCGACAATCAGCATGGTTCGTTCGGCCCGAGCCCGCGCGTCGAGCTTCGGCTGAACTGCGGGACGCTCAACGTCGCACCCGCCACGGGCGCCGAGTGGACGCTCACCGCAACGGGAGATGAGCGGACCCGGCCGGTCGTGACGCCGGGTTCCGATCTGCTCCTGGTTCGCTCCCCCGAGGGGATCGTGTTCCCGCCGTTCGGCGGGAACCGCAGCGCGACCTGGACCGTCGGGCTGCCGGCCGGCCCGGCGATCGACCTGCGGGCCGAGCTCAACGCGTCCGACGCACGGGTGTCGCTCGCGGGGCTGACGCTCTCGAACGCGGTCGTCAACGCCAACGCCGCGGCCACCCGCCTCGACCTCGGATCCACCTCGGTTGCCAGGATCGACCTCGAGGTCAACGCCGCGGACCTGCGGGTGACGCTGCCGACGGCCGGCACGGTCGGCTCGATCAGTGCGAACGCGGCGTCAGTCCACCTGTGCGCCCAACCGGGCGCCCACCTGCGCTTCTCGGTCGGCGACTCCACCATCTCGTCGGACAACTTCGGCTCGCGCGGGCTCGTGCGCGTGAGCAATACGTGGGAGACGCCCGGGGCGGCGGGTCCCGTGGTCGACCTCCGCCTCGACGGCAACGCGGCGAGCTTCACGCTCGAAGGCCCGGAGGGCTGCAAATGAACGACCGGCTCTACCGATCGGTTGACGACCGCGTGATCGCGGGCGTGTGTGGCGGCCTCGCCGATCGGTTCAACCTCGACCCGGCCCTCGTGCGGATCGGCTACGTCGTCCTGGCAATCGTGACCGCGTTCATCCCCTTCCTGATCCTCTACGTCGTGATGGCGGCCGTGGTCCCGGAAGAGCCGACCTGGTCGGGCGTCCGACCCGTCGGCCCGGCACCCTGGGACACGGGCTGGGGTGCGGGAGGCCCGGCTGCCGGCGCAGCACCCGGCCCGGGACCCGCGGCGCCAGCGCCGGGCGACGACGCGCCGGCCGGCTCGACGATGCCGCCCGGGCTGCCGGTCGCGCCCGACGCCGTCCCTGGCTGGACGCCGCCGGGTGGCACTGCACCGGCGGCGTGGACGGCCGCGTCCCAGGCCTACGATCCGAATGATCGGCATGCCCGGCGGGCCGCTGGTCGCGCCGCCCGCTGGGACGAGCGCGCCGCCCGCCGGGCCGCCCGCCGCGAGGACCCGACGACGGCCATCCTGGTCGGGATCTTCCTCGTGGGCCTGGGGGTCTTCTTCCTGCTGCGCAGCGCCTTCGACCTCGACTGGAACCTCATCTGGCCGGCCATCCTGGTCACCCTCGGCGTCATCGTCGTGATCGCCGGGCTTCGGCCACGCCGCGGCGACGGCGGGTGAAGGGGGCCGCATTCGAGGTCGCGCACGTCTCTGGCACGGCTCGGCCGGCTGACCTGCGCGCACGGGACGGCTCGCCGGGTCTGGCGGTGGCGCGGACGACTGACCGCGTGCCCTCGCCGGTGACCGTGCGGCGCGCGGGCGACGGACGATCACAGGCCGGGTCCGCGTCGGGCGCGCACCGGCCGTCGGGCACTAGAATCCGGCCGAGCTGAGGAGATGGAGATCGACGCGAAGGAGGGAGATGACGTCGCCGTGCCGCTCGACGGTCACTTCGTGAGCCCGACGAACCCTACGAGCTCGACGGACAGGTCGGGACACGCCTCGGGGAACGGCAACGGGCGGACCAGCGGGTCGAACGGCGCCTCCGGGAGCGACATCAGCCTGACCATGGACGTCGCCGGTCCGCCGGACGCTCAGGTCGTGCTCTTCGTGCACGGGACGCGCGTCACGCGCCACATGTGGCACCCGCAGATGCGCGCGTTCGCCAGCGACTACCGGATGGTGACGATCGACCTGCCGGCCCACGGCTCGCTCAAGCACGTCCCGTTCCGGCTGCACGATGCCAAGGAACGGATCGTCGAGGCGCTCGATGGTGCCTGCGGCGGGCGGGCGATCGTCGTCGGCCAGTCGATGGGCGGCTATCTCTCGATGCTCGTCGCCGCAGAGCGACCGGACGCGGTCGCCGGCCTCGTGCTGTCGAACTGCTCCGCCGAGCCGCGGACGGTGGCCCGCCACGCGACAGGCTCGGTCTGGAGCTACCTGCGGATGGCGATGCGACAGCGCGTCAACGGGCACGTCCCTGGACCGGAGGCATGGCCCACCGAGGATGATGCGGTCGAGTCGACGGTCTTCGAGCCCGCGACGCACGGCATCCTCTTCCGGGGCAGCAGCAGGGCGCTCGCGAGCGCCCTGCGGATGCGGTTCCTCCCCCACCTCGCCGCCTACCCTGGCCCGACCCTGATCATCAACGGCGAGCACGATCCGGTCTTCCGGCGCAGCGAGCGCGAGTTCCTCGACGCATGCCGCGACGGGCGGCTGGTGGTCGTCGAAGGCGCCGGCCACCTCGTCAACATCGAGGGCGCCGAGGCGTTCAACGCCGCGCTCCGGGCATTCGTCGACGGGATCGGACTCGGCCGGCCGACCACGCGCGCCGCGACCGAAGCCTCCGATGACGGGCAGGCGGCTCCCAAGGTCGAGCCGAGCGACGGGCCGGACCCGGCGCTCGCCGGGGTCTGACCCGCGTTCGTCGCCGGGTCGATGGTCGTGCCGTCCGCCGGCGGGTGGCGCGCCTCGCGCCGGAGTCCCTAAGCGTGGACTCGCGCCCGTCGGTTCGCGGCGATCGACTCGCAGCCTGGTCGCGGGATCCGACTCGTCGGCGACCGCGTGCGGCGGCGACCCCCAGCGTCGCCACCCACGCGCCGCGCCTCTGGTAGACTCTCGCCCGGCGCGGCTCGGCCGCCCACGTGCCCGCACCTGGCGGGCGCCTCGCTCCGGCGTAGCTCAGTGGTAGAGCGGGCGACTGTTAATCGCTTGGTCGTAGGTTCGAATCCTACCGCCGGAGCCACATCCCGATGTGTCGTGCCGGCGAGCGCATTCCGCTCGATCGACGCCGGAACGGGTTCGATGGCCAGCACCCGTGCCACTCCGATGCGCCGCCGACGCTTCCCGCGTCGACGCAGGCGGGTGACACGTGACGGGCGCAGCCTATATGCTCGGGGCAGATATGAATGACCCAGGCCAGCTCCCGGAGCCGACTGACACCGACTCGACCAACAGGGCCGGCCACGAGGGCGTGTCCACGATCGCCTCGAACCGGGATCCGGTCGGCATTCCGATCCATCGTGGCTGGGCCCCCGTGGGCGCACACCACCGCTGGATGGAGCCGTTCGTGATGGTCCTCCTGGGCGGCGGGCCGACCCATGGCTACGCGATCACCGGCGAACTCGCCAACCTCGGGATCACGCTGGGGTCCGTCGATGTCGGCCAGGTGTACCGCACGCTCCGCGACCTCGAGGAGACGGGCCAGGTCCGATCCACGTGGTCGACCGCAGGGTCGGGACCGGCGCGGCGCGACTACGAGCTGACCGAAGCCGGCTACGCCGCCCTCGACGAGTGGGCGGCCGTGATGAAGGAGCGCGCCCGACTGATCGCCGAGTTCGACGCGCGCTACCTCGAGTGGGTCGCGGTCCAGCGGCGCTGACGGACTCGGTACTGCCGCCGGTCAGAGCGGCTCGGCGTTCGCGTGGTCGATGCCACGGGCCAGGACGTCCTTCTCCTCGTCGGTGAGGTTCCGCTCGAGCACGCCGAGGTAGAGCTCCTCCTCCGCGAGGTGGACCTTGAGGATCGCGTGGAGCCGATAGAGCGCCCGGCGGAGTGCGAGGCCTTCGACCGCGCCGAGACTGCAGCCCGCGACGTGGTTGCGGTACTGGCCGATCACCTCGATCAGCCGGCGCATCTGGGCGTGCTCCTCGCGCATCGGCGCCATCGAATGGCGCTGGCCCATCAGCCGCTCGAGCTGCGAATAGAGCGTCGTCTCGATGGCCTCCATGTGCGGCACGAGCTGGCCGACGATGACGCCGTACTCTGCCTCGAAGGCCGCGTGGACCGCAGCGCAGTCCTCGAGCCCGATCATCTCGGCGATGAACAGCAGCCGGTCGACATGGGGCTGCAGCTTGGCGTGGTGGGCCTGGCTGGTCGCTCTGAGGGACTGCATCGCACCGGGTCCTTGCTGATCGCGGGCTCGACGCCACTGGACGGCGCAGCCGATGCAGGATGACACGTCGCGCGGGGGTCGCACCGGGCCCGCCGCCCAGGTCTCGCGAGCCGTCTGCCGGTTCAGACGGGCCGGTGCGTCACGTGGAACCCGGCGACGAGAGCGGTTGCGATCGCAGGGCTGGCTCATGGAGCCGCGACGGCCACCGGGTGCTCCATGGCGGCGGCAAGCGCCTCGGCCACCTCGGCACTCACGCCCTTCTCGATCATGCGCAGGTACATCTCCTCTTCGGCCAGGTGGATCTTGAGCAGCGCGTAGAGCTGGTAGACGACTCGGCGCAGGGCGATCGCGCGGCCGACCGTCACGCGGCCGCCCGCGACGTCCGGGCGGAGACCCCCGAACTCGCCACGAGCCGTCGGACCTCCACGTGCTCGCGCTTCATCGGCGCCATCGAGTGCCTGTTCTGCATCATCCGCTCGAGCTCCGGGTAGAGCGTGGCTTCGGCGGCCTCGACGTGGGGGAGGAGCGTCCCCGTCAGGAACGCCCCGAGCTCGTCGATCCGCGCGGTGATCTCGGCCGCGGGCCCCGTGAGGAGCAGATCGCCGATCGCGGGCATCTGGTCGACGACGTGCTGGATACGCTCGTGGTGCTCGTGGCCAACCTGGGGCAGTGTCTGCGTCATCGGAGTACTCCTTGACCGCTCGGGTCGGCAAGGCTGCAGGGTGGATGATCGATCGGTCCGCGGATGGTCCAGGTCAGTCGCCTCCCTCCGCAGGGGTCTCGGCCAGGGCGACGAAGAAGAGCGCGACGGGCCGATACACGGCGTGGGCGAGCTTCATGAACGGCGCGAGGAGCACGAGCTCAAGCGCGACGGCGACGTGGACGAGGAAGACCCAGTAGCCCCAGGCCGGAGCGCTTGGCAGGTAGAGGGCGAGCTCGAGCACGAAGCCGGTGACGCCGGTGATCCAGAGGAGCGCGAGCAGCATCCAGTCGGCGGCAGTCGACGTCTTCGCGGACCGGTTGGTGGCCCTGAAGCGGTCGATCGCGAGCATCGTCACGCCGTAGACGAGGGCGAGGCCGGCGAGCGTGCCGAGCAGGCGGACCGGGTACCAGATGGGCACTGGCGCCCCGGTCTCCTTGATCCCGACGAGCGCGAGCCCGTAGTCGAGGCCGGTCGCGAGCAGCAGCCCGAGGAAGCCCCAGAGCGTCAGCGCGTGGATGAACCAGCGCCGGCGCACCAGGGGCAGCGCATTCTGGTCCTCGTCGCAGTCTGTCCGGAAGCGGACCTGGCCGATCGATTCGCGACCGACCGATGCCCACAGCGCCCGACCCGACCGCGCCAGGGCAGCCCGGCTGTCGACGATCGACGCGACCCCACGCCTTCGCGTCGGCCGATCGCGCGGGCCATGCTGACGACGCCGGCGAGCCCGGCGAGGACGACCAGGACCATCACGACGATTCCGGTGGTGTGGATCAGCTCCTCGGGGATGAACTGGAAGATGGCAAGCGTCTCGCCACTCTGCGGCCCATGCGCCGAGTACTGCAGAGCGGGGCGACGTTGCGGTGGTGCCGGTCGATCATGTCACGCGGCCGGGCTCGCCGAACCACTGGACTGTGAGCGGACCCTTGACGAGCCTGTCGCCGCTGCACGCGCTGTTGCCCGGCTCGGCGTACTGATGAGTCCACTGCCCCGAACCGTCGAGGCCGCTTCGTTCTGGAGCCGGCCCCACACGAAGATCGTCCCGCCGGGCCACCTGCCACTGCGAAGCAGAGGGCTTTGCCCCCACCGTTGTACCTGTGCCTCGGCGTCCGCAGCGCACCCCAGGAGGAGTACGCCGCCGTAGGGACGCAGGACTCGCATCACCTCCACGCGGATTGCCGGGAACTCCGGCCGCCGCGAAGCACGCCATCCGAGACCACCACGTTGGCGAAGTAGCTCGTGAAAGGCAGCCGGCGCGATCCGTGAGTGATGCACGGTGACCCGGCCGGAGAAGCCGGCGCAGTCCAGCGATCTCCGGGCCTTCGTCCGCGGCATCGGCATCCGCATCTATCGCCACGATCTTGAGCTCGCTCCGCTGCGCCAATTCGCAGGCCAGCCGGCCCTGGCCGCAATCCAGAACAAGACAATAGCCTCTTCGCCGAGGGAATCTCGCGCAGGATGTGGTCCGCCGTCTCCCAATACCGCCTGGCCAGCTCGTCCTCGGCAGGCGGGAGGGGCGGGCCTCTTCCGCGATCATCTTCGATTCGCCCTCGACCGTATGGCGGAAGCAGTGGATGTACCCGCTGTCCGTGCTGACGAACAGCGAGCCGTGCCACGACAACCCGAGTGCCTTTCCCTCGATCCGGCCCGTCCAGACCATCGACCGTTCTCCCTGTCAGGCCGCCACTTCGCCGTCGCCGCCGAGGAACAGGGTCTCGCCCGCCATCACCATCGCATATGGATGGCCGCAACCCGTCGTCCAGAGGTAGCACGCCTTCATTCCCACGTCCAGTTGCCGATCCGGGCGTTCAGGTCCGCGATCTGGCGGGCCGGCTTCCTTCCGCCTCGAGCTCTGCGCATCTTGTCCATCGACTTCTTCAGGTGCTGCGCGTTCGGTCTCAGTTCGCGTGCGCTGCCGGGAGAGATCAAGATAGCGTCCGCGATCGAACGCCGACACCTGCCGCTCCGACTGCATATAAGCCATGGACCCTGAACCACCATCCGCAGACCGCCGAACGTCGCAATGGAGTCCTTCGTCCCGATATCGCCGGCCTGCAGCTCCTTCGGGCCCCGTCCCGGGCCGCTGACGAGCACGTCCTCGACCAGCAGCGTGTAGGCGCCGCCCGCGCTGGCAGTTGGCCGTCCGCCTTCCCTTCCGCGCGGGTGAAGATCGCGGGATTGGTCCGTCCCGTGGGCAGATACAGCCGCTGGGCGGAGGCGAGCATGTATCCCTGCGGCGAAACCAGAATCCGCTGCCGGTATTTCACGTCCCCGGTCTGCGCCTCCAGGGCCGCCAGGTAGGTCCCATCTTCCGGGAACAGGCCCGCCGTGCAGTACACCGTCCCCTCATCGACCACCAGACCGGTCCGGATGGGCCACAGGGAGATGATCCGCCCGTTGCCGGGGACCATCCGCTCCTCGGGCGCGATCCGCTTTTTCCACACAGCGCGCCGTCGTCGCCGGACAGGCAGTAGACGCACCCGTCGTCCGAGCCGGCATAGACCCGGCCGTCCGAGAGCACCGGGGCGAAGCGAACCGGCCCTTCCGTGAAGAAGGTCCAGCGAATCCGTCCGCTGCCGCATCCAGCGCGTAGACCTTGTCCTGGGAGGAGGAGCCGAAGTAGACCGTGCCTCCCGCACGGTCGCGTGGAAGGCGTGATCGTACGTCTCCAGTGGCCGCAGATCGTAATGGTAGTGGTAGAAATCCTGCTTCGCGGGTCCGGGCCAGGCCGGCGACGGCGCACAGCGGTTTGAAAGTCCACGCCGGTTCCAGAGGCAATTCCAGCGACATCTCCGTGACGCCGCTGCGGGCGTTGTCATGCATGTACGTCGGCCAGTCCTGGCCGCATGCCGATCCCACCAACATAAGCAGGCAGAACGCCGACACTACCAACTGCCTCATGGTTTTCTCGCCCTCAAAATAATTACCAGAGATACCACACCCACGAGCCCCACCATGCCGGCCAGCGAGCCGGCGAGAACCTGTCCCACTACTGTGGACGACGGAGGACGGAGACTGCGGAGCGCGTCTCTGCGCCTCCTGCCGGTGCTTCCGCGCCCTCGCCAGATCCTCTGCCAACCTCGATCTCCTGGTACTCGAACGGCACGCCGGGGTAATCGAATCCGCCCATGCCGCGGCGGATGATGGAGACCATCTCCATCTTCGCCATGGGGTTCTCCGGATCGTAACCCAGGTTTTGCACGACCTTCTGCTGGAGCGCTTCGTCCCAGCGGGCCGGCAGCATGGTCCCTTGCAGCCAGCGATGGTCGACGCCGCATTCGCAGTCTCCGCCGATGACCGAAAGGAGCTGCGTCAGGTGGTCGGCCGTCAGGGTCACGGCCGTCGAACAGCGGACCGAGCCAGCGGCCCCGGCCATAGAAGACCGCCGCACGCGGCTGATTGACATCCTCGGGCTTCAGGCGAAGGGTCCAGAGCAGTACCTGCTCGCGGTCGAATGACTGCCGGTCGAGGGCGACGAGCTCCGGGCGGCCGGGTGATCGGTTTGGACATCAGGTCCAACTGCTCGCGTATGCACCGATGCCGTCGCGAGCCTCGCGGGCCTGGCTGCATGGCCTGCTGCGGTCCCTCGATCAGGAGCACAACCCCGTAGGTCGTCCGCGCTTCTCCAGGATCTGCCGCCGCGTGGTGAATGCAGGACCCGTCCAGAACGGCAGAAACCGCCTGTCCCGAGGAAGCCGCCGCGGGCAAAGCGGCAGCGACTGGCCGTCCGGCGAGACTAGAACTGGCGGCCGGAAAACGCTGATCCCATGACGGCTTGACAAGCTCCGCCGCCGGATGGTTGGCCCGTCGGCGCCGGCCGCCTCGAGCCGGACATTGGTGTCGGCCAAAGTGACCTGCCGTCTCCTTCAGCCGGCCGCTTCGTCGGCCGGAGCATCCTGCGGCAGATACACGAGAGCCGGTATGGCTCGACGCCCACGTCGATGAAGCCGACCTCACGCACGTTGTACCGACAGCCGAAGACCGGCTGCACGAGTACGACCGCACAACCCAGCACAATTACAGGAAACAGGAATCGTCTCATCTCGCGACAGTGCCCCCGGGCCGCCCTGGCCGAAGCAAAGGACCTTCCCTTGGTCAGGGTGACAACCGCCCGGCCGGCGCCGTCCACCGCCAGACCCCACGGAACCGGCGGCTTCGGCAGCGGCTGCCTCCAGAGCACGTTGCCGTCGGCCGGGTTCAGAGCGACCAACTCCTTCTCGGCGGCCAACAGAACGGCGTTCGCAGACCGCCATCGCATGGATCCTCTCGAACTCGGCGGACCAGTCCGGACGGGCCGACGGCGCGATCTGGTCCCAGTTGACCTGGAACCGGTTGCCCGGATTCGCCATCTTGCGGGCGAGTCCCTGACGTCGAAGTCCTTGAACCCCATCACTCGGTGGGCGCCGTATGGCGGCCCACACGACGGACGGCCCGCTTCGAGGCCATGAAGACCCGGTTGAACACGGTGCCATCGTAGACATCATACGCCGGATGCCCATAGAAGGGTTTGCCGCACGCGACGACCTGACCGCCAGCAGGGACAACTCCCAGCCGCGGGGGCTCGCGAGGACGCACTCGCGCCAGTTGCTTCGGCGTCGTTCAAGCACTTGCCTGTCGCGGCGTCATAGACCGCCGGCGAAACCGAGGTCCCGCCCGCCAGGTAGAGCTTGCCGTCGTGCAGCAACAGATGCCCCTGGACGCTCACGCCCGTGCGAGCCTCCTTATCGAGATGGCCCGACGTGC
This sequence comes from uncultured Chloroflexia bacterium, assembly GCA_963809375.1. Lineage (GTDB taxonomy): Bacteria > Chloroflexota > Limnocylindria > Limnocylindrales > CSP1-4 > CTSoil-043. The sequence goes on along the minus strand of CAWEJO010000005.1, from coordinate 576 downwards.
TGTTGTGCCACTTGAGCTCCCCGGTCCGGCATCCAGCGCGTAAACGTACGTGCCGTCGTAGTTGGCCATCCCGGCGGCGACGTACGCGGTGCCGTTCTCCACGAGGACGCCGGTCGCGACCGGCCACGTGGACATCAGCGTGCCATAGACGGGGATCAGACGTTCGGCCGGCGCGGCCACGGAACCGCCAGAGCAGCCGGCCCGTCGCCGCCTCAAAGGCGTACACCCAGCCGTCGCCCGAGCCGACGAAGGCTCGTCCCTCCCAGATCGTGGGCGGCATGCGGATGGCGCCGCCTGTACGGACCTTCCACCGGGTCTTGTTCGTGGCAGCATCGAGGGCTTGAACCGTGCCATCCACCGCGCCCGTGAAAACCATGCCGCCGGCCATGACGGGCGGGCTGATTCGCGGCAGGCCCGGAACCGTCGTCCCGCGGGGTTCGAGTTGCCAGAGCAGTTGCGCCTTCTCCGGAACGGTCGCCGCGGAGACCGTGTCACAGACGTTGTTGGCGGCGGAAGGTCGGCCAGTTGCCCGGCGCGATGGACAACTCGGCGACATCGGTCGCGTCACTCGCCCTT
>CAWEJO010000004.1:0-422349 GCA_963809375.1 uncultured Chloroflexia bacterium | reverse complement strand
TGGAATTCGTAGCGCTTCGATCAGGTCGCCGAGCCCTCGCGGATCCGCGACCCACCCGTCCGCACCGAGATCGAGCGCCACGCGTTCGTCCGGGATCGCGTTTCCGCCGACCAGGCGGGGAACCGACGGTCGTTCCCGACGGGCGGCGGCCAGGAGGCGTCCGGCCGCCGGACGACGCTCGATGTCGACGACACTCACGACGACCGCCGCGAGTGATCCCGCATCGCGCATGGCAGCGACGAGGGACGCCGTCGGCGTGTCGGGGCCCAGGTTGAGGACCCCGTATCCGGCGTCGGCAAGGATGTCGGCGAGCATCGCGACCCCGAGTCCGTGACGCTCACCGGGTGGCATCGCGACGATGACGACGCCCTTCTTGCGGCCCGGGTGCACGAACCGGGGGCCCAACCGTCCGATCAGCGTCGCTGGCCACGCTGCTCGCGAGATGCTCCTGGTCGATGGAGACGTCACCCGATCGCCACGACGCCCCGATGCGCGTGCAGCGACGGCGCGAGGACGCGGACGTAGATCTCGCCTGGCTCGAGCCCCGAGGCCATGGCAGCCTCGATGACCTGCCAGCTCCCCGCGACGTCACCGCCGAGCATCCGCGCCTGGAGTCGCTCCTGCCAGATCGATACTCGCGGATGGCTACTCCCGCGGCGGCGACGACCACGGTCGGGCGTTGTCGTCGCCCGCTCGAGATCGGCAGGATCGACCAACCACGTGCCGCCGATCTTGCGGGCCGGCAGGATCCCCAGCCGGACGCGACGGTAGACCGTCATGTAGTGGACCCCGAGAAGATCGGCCGCCTCGTGCAGGCTGAGATGGCCGGCAGCGTCCGACGGGCATCAACCCGCCAGCGTCCCCGCGAACACCTGCCAGGCGAGCGCCGACTTCGCGACCAGGCTGAGCACGAAATAGGCCCTCTCGCCGAACACGTACGACTTCCACCGACCGACCCGCCGGTACTGGAGCCACATGTTAAGCGCGAAGATGTTGAAGAAGACGAAGAGCGAGACGAAGATCGCGTAGACGAAGGCGGGCGGCTCGGCGGTACTCCCGGGCGACCAAAGGTAGACCCCCACGGCCAGCCACGGCGCGATGCCCACGACGCACCCGAGCCAGAACGGCCACAGTGAGCCGCCCGGTCGCTCGTATCGTTCCTGGACAGCTCCGAAGAAGATCATCGCCGCATTGGCCGCGAAGATGCCGATCAGCGCCGCGACGTCGCTGATCCCGGTGAGCATCGCGATGAGCACGATCATCACCGACGAGGAGAGCGAGTACTCGGCCCAGCGAAAGTAGTTGTGCTGCGCCGTCAGGCCGGAGGTGTAGCGCCCGAAGACGCCGGGCAGCACCACGAGCCAGTGGAAGACGGCCGACAGCAGGAGGAACAGGGCGACGCCCCACGCAACGGAGACGTCGAACAGGGTGGTCGGCGCGCCTGCCGCAGTGCCCGGCGGCCCCTCCATGAACGTCGCCGTGACCGGCAGCGCGAAGGCGGTCGCGAGCGCGAGGATGGCGACGGCCTGGACGGCGTGGACGAAGCCAAGCCCGATGTTCCAGCGCCGCAGGGAGGCGGCCCGCGAACCAGGGAGCTCGACGGTCGGGGTGGTGATGAGCTGGTCGGTGGCGATCACGATGTTGTCCTTCATGGGACGAGGGTGGGGCCTGGAGGAGAGACAGGCCCCACCCTCGGGTGGAATGGGTGGCGGGCAGGGTCAGTCTGCCGGCGGCAGGATGACCTTGTCGATGACGTGGATGACGCCATTCGACGCCATCACATCGGGAGTCACGACCTTGGCGCTGTCGTTCAGATAGACGGTTCCGTCCTTGACGGAGATGGCGATGGGCGATCCCTCGACCGACGTGGCTGAGGTGAGTCCGACGACCTTGTCAGCGGTGACCGAACCCGAGACGACGTGGTACAGGAGGATCTTCTTGAGAGCGGCCGGATCCTTGAGGAGGCCGTCGAGCGTGCCGGCCGGCAGTGCGGCAAAGGCCGCATCGGTCGGCGCGAACACGGTGAAGGGGCCCTTGCCCTGGAGCGTCTCCACGAGGCCGGCAGCCTTGACCGCGGTCAGCAGGGTCTTGAACGAGCCCGCCTCGGTGGCGGTCTGGACGATGTCCTTGGTCATGGCGGCTGCCGATGCCGAAGGCGCGGTGCTTGGGGCGGCGGCGGTGGTGACGCCGGGGTCGCGAGTCGGACGCGCTGGTGGGCGCCGCGCTCGGTGAGGCCGCGCTGGAGCAGGCCGCGATCGCGATGGCGAGCGCTGGCACGAGGAGGGCGATGGATCGCTTCATGACTGATGACTTCCCTTCAGGCTTCGGACTGGATGTTGTCGGGTCGGGTTGACTCGACATGCGCAGTATTTAGCACTAAATCTAGATTGTCAAGCACGGATCTGAGGGACTGCCTGCTTACGTGGCGGTCCTGCACCCGGATTCCGCAGCTGGAGCGTGAACGTGTACCTATGCCACGCTCGGAGCTGCACGGATGCTGAGGTCTCACTGCCTGCGTCGGGACGAACGGTCGTCCATCCGGATCGCGCCGCACGGGCGCGTGAATGCCTTCCCAGGCGTTCCACTCCCCGGTCGTCTCCTCGCGCGATGCCGCGGGGGAAAAGCCAGCGAACCACGAGGGTGTCGAGCGCTCCACGAGCACACGGCGCTGAGCGCTTTGACGGCGGGCGCCACGGGCTTACGCAATCAGCCGGGCATCGGCTTCGCCAGTCCCGTCGCCCACTGCCGTCGTCGGTTCCGTAGTGACCCCAGTACAGGCCTTCGGGGATCCCGGCGGCCACCCGCCCTTCGGGTTCCGGCGCTCGGGCGGTCCACGCCCGGTGCTCGAACCCGATCCCGACCACATCGGCGAGGCGCGGACCTTGTTCGAGCAGTACGGCAGCGGCAGGTACAGCGACGACACGCTCGCGCTCGAGGCTGCGGCCCGGGGCTTCCGCTCGCCGCGGACGGGGCGGCCCATGACCGCCGCCGGGATCGCCGAGCTCCTCCGCAACCCTGCGTACAACGGCTACCTCGTGCGCTTCCGGGGCTTCGCCGACGAGGAGCGGATCGAGGCTCCCTGGCGCCATGCGACAGCCAACGATGGGAGCGGCGAGCGGATCGTCGATCCGCCGGTCTCCGACGAGCTCTGGGAGCGGGTGCAGGCGATCCGGACCGAGCGGGCGACGGTCGGCTCGCGGTCGGTCCGAGGTGCCGACCGGGTATACATCCCGAACCTCTACTGCCATGGCTGCGGCTCGACGCTGCGCGGCCACGCGACCGCCGGTCGGCGCCGCATGTATCACCTCACTCCGGTCTGCGCGTCGTGGGAGGAGGCAGCTGGACGGCGGGCGAGCTTCCGGGCCGAGATCTACGAGTGGCAGGTCGCGGCCCTGCTCGCAACGGCGTCGGTCGATGACGCGTCGCGCTTGCGGATCGTGGCAGCGCTCGGCGGCGTACCGACTCCCGTCAACCTGCGCCGGGTTAAGAGGCTCGAGAATGAACTGCGCGCGATCGCGCTCGATAACGCCTTGGGCCGGCTCGGCGACGACGACTATCTGCGGCGCAAGGCGGTTCTATCTCGCGAGCTCGTCGAGACGCAGGAGCCAGCCGGCCCGCCACCGCGGGTGGAGCCTGAGCGGGGCAAACCCGGCCAAGGCGCAGCTCGAGGGGGAGCGGGCTGCCGTCCTGATCCAGCTCATGGACGGGCGACGCACCCGACTGGAACCTGCGCCCACGCCCGAGGCGCGCCGAAAGCGGCGCGAGCGGGACCAGGAATGGACACTAAGGTCGTTTGGTCGGGGCGAGAGGTTTTGCGGCTACCTCCTTCCCGCCAGTCGATCCGCCGGTGATGCGACCGCGTGGCGCGCCATCACGTCGATGTCGGCCCGGGCCACATAGCGCTTGACCATGTCGAGCGTGCTGTGGCCCAGGATCCGCTGGAGCGTGAAGAGATCGCCGCCATTGACGAGGTAGCTGCGGGCGAACGTGTGGCGGAACGAATGCGGGCTGCAGCGGTTGGTGATGCCGAGCCGGGTCTTGAGGCGCCGGAGAGCCTGCGCGATGCCGCGGACACCCAGTCCGCCGTCGCCTCGGGACAGGAACAGCGGCGCCTCGGGGTCGCCCGGGCCCCGGATCGCCAGGTAGCGGATGATCGCCTTGCGAGCGGTGGCGCCGACCGGGACGATCCGCTCGCGGGAGCCCTTGCCCATCACCTTCAGCGTGCCGTCCGGTCGCAGGTCGCGGAGCGTCACCCCGGCCAACTCCGACACCCGCAGCCCGGTGTCGAGCAGGAGGAGCAGGATGGCCCGATCCCGGACGGTCGCGGCGGCGAGGAGCCGCCGGAGCTCCTCGTCGGCGACCGGCTCGATGATCTTCACCGGCACCTTCGGCCGCCGGAGTGCACGCAGGCCGGTGGCTGGTGAAAGCTCCTCGGCCGCCAGCCAGTTGCCGAATGCCTTGAGGGCGCGGACGTAGCCGGCGATGCTCGAGGCCGAGAGCGTCTCCCGGAGCCCGAGCAGGTACGCCCGCAGCTCGGGGGCGGTGGGCGAGTCGACCGGCCGGCCGGCGCCGATCGCCCGGGCGGTCCGGGCCAGGATCATCCCGTACCACTCGGTCGTCCGCGGCGAGACCCCTTCGGCCGCCTTGGCGAGCAGGTACAGCTCGATCGCCCGGCCGAGAGTCAGGCGCCCGTCGGAGTCAGGTGCCCACTTGTCAGGGGTCGAAGAGTCAGGTACCCATCGATCAGGGCCTCCCGAATCAGATGCCCAAAGATCAGTAGAGTCAGGTGCTCGTCGCATGTCGCGTACCTCCGCGCCGGGCTCCGACAGAGCACCTGCTGGCACGACATGTGGGGGTTCCGCCCTGCGCTACCACAACATCTTGTGGTCGGAGGGGGAATTGGCTGGCGCGCTAGGATTTGAACCTAGAATCCCCTGATCCAGAGTCAGGTGCCTTACCGTTAGGCCACGCGCCAACGCCGATTGGGCCCGAGGATTGTACCCCAATCGCCGAGCGCGCCGCGACGGTGCCGCCGAGATCGCGCCCGACTGAGCGCCGCGGCCGCGGTTCTGCGATGAGCGCTTCCGGATCACGTGCGTTCGCCGCTCGCATGCGCGGGCGCTGCCACTCCATTGTCGCTTGGTCTCCGCGGCCCGGCCACTCCCCGCGGCGGCGTCACGAAGGCGACGGCGTCCCCCCGGCGTGCCAGCTGGCGAAGTGGTTCGCGTGGAGGTCGGTGTACGAGCCGTCGACGTAGAAGCGGTCGTAGAACGCCGTGTCGACGTGGTGGACCTGGAACGCCATCAGCGTCCGGAACGGCGAGTAGTTCGCGGGGAACTGGCCGTAGTGCTTGAACACGTACTCGCAGTAGGCGATCGCCGCCTGGATGTTCGCCTCGGAGTACTCGGGGATGGTGGCCTCGACCGCCGCCGGATCGCGCCACGCGCTCTGCGCCGGGTCGCGGAAGAAGCCGGTCCCCGCTGCGAACTTGTGCGCGACGAACGCCCTGACGGCCGCCTCCATCGTGGGGTAGTAGGGGACCGTGTACGGCTTGAACACGGGCTGGCCATCGTGCGCGAGGTTGACGGCCTGCGGGATCGCGACGTCCTTGCCCAGGAGGCGCATGAGCAGGGAGCCGATGGGGCCCTTGTGGAGGATCTGGGAGAAGCGCCGGTCGCGCATCTCGAAGCCCAGGCCGCGCAGCCAGGCGAACCGGTGGGCGGCGTAGTGCGGGAACCCGCCGAGCCCGAGCGCCTCGGCCGCCAGCGCGATGTTCTGGATCATGAGGCCCTGCTCGAACCCGCAGATCTCGAGCGCATAGGTCTCCATCTCGTCGATCGTCCCCACCCGTCCATCCTTCACGTCGTCGAGAAGGTGCCCGCCTTTCGACTTCGCGAACCGGCTGAGGCCGGCCGATCGGAGGAAGAAGTCCTTGTCGTCGTGGAAGTAGAAGGCGAACTGCTCGCCCACGGCGGCGAAGAGGATCGTCATGTACAGGCCGGTGACGTCGGTGACGGGCAGGAAGTAGGTCGAGCCCGGGATGTTGGCCGACCACTTGTTGAACGGCGGCGTGAAGGGAAGCTCGCGCGGGATCTCGGAGCGACGGTCGGCGAGGCGGAAGCGCATGCGCTCGTAGAGCTCCGTGTAGCGTCGCTCGCGGCCCATGGCGGCGAGCGCGTCGAACTCGTCTGGCGCGAGATCCGGCGGCTTCGGCATGACGAACGTGCCGTCGTCGCGGGTGATGACGAGGGCGGCCGTGGCGACTGCGTCGGCGCTCGAATGGGTCCGGCCCAGCATGCTCATCATGATCTGGCCACCGCCTGTCTCGGGCCCGGCGTCGGGCTGGTACGGCAGCTCGCCGAACACGCGGCCGGTGACGCCGGCACCGGCAAAGGCCAGGACGGCCTCCTCGTCCAGCGACAGCGGGACGGGTGCAGCCGCGCTCTGGTACGAGAGCGCGCCGCCCTTGAGGTCGCTGCCGAGGGCGAATCGCCGGGCGCGGCGGCGCGTCATCGCCTCGAGGAGGGGATAGCCGGCGAGCGCCTCTGGGCCGGGGAGCGCCCCAGGGCCGGCGAGGCCCTCGGGGCCGGGGAGCGCTCCAGGGGAGATGCGGGTCTGATCGGTGGCCATGTCGCGATCCCTGCCCTTCCGACGCCGGTGGCGCCCTGCGGTCGTGGATCCGGGGACCCTACCACCGGCCTCGGACTGGGGAAACCGGGGCATCCGCCAGCCGGCCCGACCGATCCGGGCAGGCGCAGACGAGCCCTCGCTCGAGCGAGCCGCACCCGAACCCTCGTCCCGTCGCGGACGAACCACCGATCTTGGCGCCGCCCGAACGCGGTCAGCCCTGGTGGCGGCCCTGCGCCTGGACCTTCGCCCAGGTGTCCTTGAGCGTGAGGGTCCGGTTGAACACGAGGTGGCCCGGCGTCGAGTCGATGTCCGGCGCGAAGTAGCCGAGGCGCTCGAACTGGACGGTCTCGCCGACTGGCGTCGCGGCGAGGCTCGGCTCGACGAGGGCGCCCTGCAGCACCGTCTCCGACGCGGGGTTGAGGTCGGCGAAGAGGTCGCCGTCGGCCCCCGGGTCGGGGCGGCTGAAGAGGTGGTCGTACAGCCGGACCTCGGCGGGGATCGCGTGGTCGGCGGAGACCCAGTGGAGCGTCGCCTTCGGCCGGCGCCCGTCGGGCGCGTCGCCACCGCGGGTTGCCGGGTCGTACGTGCAGCGGAGCTCGACGACGGCGCCCGACGCGTCCTTGACCACCTCGCGGCAGGTCACGAAATAGGCGCCGCGCAGGCGGACCTCCCGGCCGGGCGCCAGGCGGAAGAACTTCGGCGGCGGCTCCTCCATGAAGTCGTCGCGCTCGATCCACAGCTCGCGGCTGAACGGCACCGTCCGCGTGCCGGCCGACGGGTCCTCCGGGTTGTTGGCGACCGACATCTCCTCGACCTGGCCCGCCGGGTAGTTGTCGATGACGACGCGGAGGGGGTCGAGGACCCCGAAGCGCCGGGCGGAGGTCCGGTTGAGGACGTCGCGGACCGCATGCTCGAGCATGCCGACCTCGACGATGCTGTCGGCCTTGGAGACGCCGACGAGCGACGCGAACTCGCGAATGCCCTCGGCCGGGAACCCGCGCCGGCGGAGGCCGGAGATCGTCGGCATCCGGGGATCGTCCCAGCCGTGCACGAACCCTTCGTTGACGAGGCGCAGGAGCACCCGCTTCGAGAGGATCGTGTACGTGATGTTCAGTCGGGCGAACTCGTACTGGTGGGGGACGTGGGGCACCGGCAGGTGCTCGATCAGCCAGTCGTAGAGCGGCCGGTGGACCTCGAACTCGAGCGTGCAGATCGAGTGGGTCACCCCTTCGATCGCGTCGGACTGGCCGTGGGCGAAGTCGTAGGTCGGGTAGACGCACCACGCGTCGCCGGTCCGCGGGTGCGCGGCGTGGACGATCCGGTACAGGACCGGGTCGCGGAGGTTGATGTTCGGGCTGGCCATGTCGATCCGCGCGCGCAGGACGCGGGCCCCGTTGGGGAACTCGCCGGCGCGCATCCGCTCGAACAGGTCGAGGTTCTCCTCGACGGAGCGGTCCCGGTACGGGCTCTGCCGGCCGGGCTCGGTGAGCGTCCCGCGATGCTCGCGGATCTCGTCGGCGGTCAGGTCGTCGACGTAGGCGTCGCCATTCCGGACCAGGTGGACGGCCCACGCGTACAGCTGCTCGAAGTAGTCGGACGCGTGGTGCAGGTGCTCGCCCCAGTCGAACCCGAGCCAGCGGACGTCGGCCTCGATGGCGTCGATGTACTCCTGCTCCTCCTTGGTGGGGTTCGTGTCGTCGAACCGGAGGTGGCAGCGGCCGCCGAACTCGCGGGCGATCCCGAAGTTCAGGCAGATCGACTTCGCGTGGCCGATATGCAGGTAGCCGTTCGGCTCGGGCGGGAAGCGGGTGACGATCGTCGCATGCCGGCCGCTCCGGACGTCGGCGGCCACGATCTCGCGGATGAAGTCGTTCCGCTCTGGCGAGATCGGCGTCTGGGTGCTCACGTCGCGGCGACTCCCGGCTCGTCGTCAGGGACCGGGAATGCCAGGCCGAACATCCCGGGGGTGTTCATGCGAGCGGGCCGGCTCCTCCGCCGGCGACCGCGCTGCGCTCGCCATCTTACGACGTCCGGTAGCGCCATCGGTGCGCGCGAGGTCGTGCGGGTGGCGCGCGTCGCCCGGCTGCCTGGCCCCCGCGACGTCGAGCCCTTGGGCGCGTCGCCGATCGCCCGGTCAAGGATCAGCCGGCTGCGCTGCGGCGGTCCTGGGTCCGAAGGGCGGCCTCGGGCGCCGGCGGCGCAGCGTCGGGCGCCGCAGCTGCGACGGGTGCGTCCGCCCCGTCGATCGCGGGCTGAAGCAGGGCGCCCGGCTCGTGGTCGCCGACGATGTCGAGGTGGTGGCGTCGCCGGATCCCGGCGTCGAGCATGCCGCGGCGGCGGTTCGGGGCGGTGAAGGACGTTCGATGGCGAAGGATCACCGCCCCATGCTCGCGGCGGCACGCGTCGCCCGCCATGGGCCCTCGGTCACCTCGCTCCCGACGTTGGTACCGCGGTCGCCCGGCCGATCGGCCCGGGGCGCGTGGTTCGGCCGGCCCACCGCGCGCGGGGGGCCGTACCGCCTGTCGCCCTACGTGATCTCGCCCCGCACCTGCCCGAGGGCGCGCGCCAGCGCGATCGCGGCCGTGCCGGCCGGCCAGCCGAGGTGCCGCCCGACGTCGACGGCGAGCTCGTCTGCGGCGGCGCCCGGGGCCGCCCGCCGCGCGGCCTCCGCGACGTACGCGATCTCGGTCAGCTGGCCGCGCACGAAGTCAGCGTTGACCGGCTCGCCGTGCCCCGGGACGAACGCCGTGGCGTCATCCCCGAGATCGAGCGCCTGCCCCAGCGTCGCCGGCCACTCCAGCGGGAACGCGTCGTCGAACGACGGTGGGGCGCCCTGCTCGATGAGGTCGCCGGCGAACACGATCCCGTCGATCGCCGCCAGGATGTCGTTGTCGGTGTGGCCCCGCCCGAGATGGCGCAAGGCGACGATCCGACCGCCCAGGTCGATATCGGCCCGATCGGCGAACGTCAGGTCAGGCGGGTCGATCGGCGTGGCAGCGAGGTCCGCGGCGAGCTGCGGCAGCTCCAGCGCGACCCGGGCCATCATCGCCGCCCCGCCCGCCCTGAGCGTCCCGGCGCAGCGTTCGTGGCCCCACGCCAGGCATGGTCGGAACGCGGCGTTCCCGAAGGCGTGGTCCCAGTGATGGTGGGTGTTCACCAGGACGTGGGGGAGTGCGGTCAGCTCCCGGAGCTCGGCGAGCAGCTCGGCGCCCTGCGCGGCCGTGGACCGCGTGTCGACAACGAGCGCGCGCTCCTCACCCACCACCACACCGATCGTCTGGTCGAGGAACGCGAACCTGCGGATCCAGGTCCGATCGCCGATCTCGCGCCAGCCGCCCATCCCGCCGGACCGGGTCAGCCCGTCTGGATCGAGCTCAGCCCTTCGAGCGCCTTCCGGGCCCCGTCGATGTCGCTCACGACGAAGCTGAACTGCGCCTGGTCGCCCCACCGCCCGATGAACAGGTGGCCGTAGATGTTGATCCCGGCATCGGCGAGCCGGCGCGTGACGCGGGCCATTCCGCCCGGGGAGTCGTTGACCTCCACGAGCAGCGATTCGCCTTCGATGAACCGGTAGTCGCCCGCCTCGAGGACCGCCCGCGTCGTCGGGTCGTCCGACGTCTTGAAGATCAGGTGCGCGCTGTCGCCGATGCCGCCGCCGCCGATGGCGCGCAGGTCGACGCCGCGGGACGCCAGCTGCTCCGAGAGATCGGCGAGCGAGCCCGGCCGGTTCGGCAGCTCGATCACGAACTGGTTCGCCATGCTCAGCCCTCCGTGAGATCGAAGACCGTCAGCAGCTCCGAGATGTCGTCGCGAACCCGGGGGAGCATCTCCTCCCACGCCTCGCGGGTGAAGCCCACGGCGGTCAGCGCCTCGTCGGCGGTCGACTGGGCGTCGTGGGCGGCGTCGGGCTGGTGCGACGCGAAGTCGCCGATCAGCACGTCCGCCGTCGCGACAAGCCCGACGAGGCTCGTCCCGGGCGGGCAGTGGTGCTCCCAGAGGACGCCCGCGACCGACGAGGGAAGGTTCCATTCATACGCGAAGACGGCGCCGACCTCCTGGTGGCTGGTCGCCGCAAGCTCCATCTCGCGCTCGATGTCGCCGATCGAGGTGCCGGCGCTGAGCAGGTATTCGGCGTAGGCGTCGCCCACCGAGTCGAGCAGGTAGACGTGGCCGAGGTCGTGGAGCAGCCCGGCGGCGAACGCCTCGTCGGCTGCCGCCGACTTCGTCTTCACCGCCAGCGAGCGCGCGACGACCGCCGCGCGGACGGCGTCGCTGGTCAGTCGGGCGGCCGCGAGCGCCTGGCGCGCGTTGCGCCGGCCGGCCCCCCGGGCCATCACGAGCGAGGTCAGGACGAGCTGGCGGAGCACGGTGTCGCCGAGCATCGCGACGGCCCGGTTGAGCGTGACGACCGGTTCGAGCGGCGCGTAGAAGGCCGAGTTGGCCATCCGGAGCACGCGGGCCGCGAGCGCCGGCGAGCCCTCGATCAGGCGGGCCAGCTGGCGGGCGTTGGCGTCGCCCGATCGAAGCTGCTCCTCGATCCGGAGCAGGCTGGGCGACGGGCCGAGCGTGTGGGCCGCCCGCACGATGTCGCGGGCACGTTGAAGGGCGGGGTTCCCGGAGGTCATTGGCGAAGGATACGTCCTCGCGGGGCGCCGCTCCATGGGCGCTCGGAACCGGCGAAGGCGGGGCCGAGCCGGCCACCCGATGCCTTCGCGGAGGCGGCACCGGGCGGGGCCGAGCCCGCCGCCTGATGCCGTCGCGGAGGCGACACCCCGCTCGCCCCGGCGACATGCGCCGTACGTGCCGCCGCGTCATCCGCCCGGCGAGTCCCGCCCCGTGCGCCCGCCGCAGGCGGCATCGACGGCGTGGCTAGCATGGGAGGCCACGACGACGTTCGGCGCCCGCACCGGGCACGCGCAGGAGGCATGACCATGACCGACACGCTCTCCGCGGTCGAGACCAGGCAGCAGCTCATCGGCGGCGCGTGGGTCGATGCCGCTTCGGGCGAGACGATCGACGTCGAGAACCCAGCCAACGGCCGGGTCATCGCCCGGGTCCCGAAGAGCGGCCCCGAGGACGTCGACCGCGCGGTGCGGGCCGCGTCCGCCGCGTTCGAGACGTGGGGCGCGACGACGCCGGCCGAGCGCAGCCTCCTGCTCCTCAAGCTCGCCGACGCGATCGAGGCGCGGGCGGACGAGATCGGCCGGCTCGAATCCCGCAACGCCGGCAAGCCGACCCAGGCCGCCATCGAGGAGGTGCCGGTCGTCGTCGACAACCTCCGCTTCTTCGCCGGGGCCGCCCGGGTGATGGAGGGCAAGGCCGCAAACGAGTACCTGGCCGGCCACCTCTCGATGATCCGGCGCGACCCGATCGGGGTCGTCGGGTCGATCGCGCCCTGGAACTACCCGATCATGATGGCCGGCTGGAAGGTCGGCCCGGCGCTCGCGACCGGCAACACGGTCGTCCTCAAGCCTTCCGCCCGGACTCCGCTGACGGCCCTGCTGCTCGCCGAGATCGCGTCGGAGATCCTCCCGCCGGGCGTCCTCAACGTCATCACCGGCACCGGCGACGAGACCGGGACCGCGATGGTCGCCCACCCGGGGATCGGCATGATCTCGGTCACCGGCGACACCGACACCGGCAAGAAGATCGCGCGCCTGGCCTCGGACACGGTCAAGCGGCTCCACCTCGAGCTCGGCGGCAAGGCGCCGGTGATCGTGTTCGAAGACGCCGACCTCGACTTCGTGGCCGAGCAGATCCGCTACTTCGGCTACTGGAACTACGGCCAGGACTGCACGGCGGCGACGCGCATCATGGCGGCGCCGGCGGTCTACGACCGGTTCGTCGCCACGCTCTCCGACCAAGTCAGGCAGATCACCTTCGGCGACCCGGCCGAAGGCACGTTCGACCTCGGCTCGCTGATCGCGCGCGGCCAGGTCGACAAGGTCGAGGGCATGGTCGACCGCGCCCGAGGCGGCGCCGAGGTCGTGGTCGGGGGGCATCGGGTCGAACGTCCCGGCAACTACTACGAGCCGACGGTCATCGCGGGCCCCGACCAGAAGTCCGAGATCGTCCAGGACGAGGTGTTCGGGCCGGTCGTCACGGTCCAGCGCTTCAGCGACGAGGCGCAGGCGATCGCCTGGGCGAACGACGTCCGGTTCGGCCTCGCCGCGTCGGTCTTCACGGCGGATCTCGGCCGGGCGTTCCGGGTCGCGAAGGCGATCCAGTTCGGGACCGTCTGGATCAACGAGCACTTCACGCTGGTCTCCGAGATGCCGCACGGCGGGTTCAAGGAGAGCGGCTGGGGCAAGGACCAGTCCGCCTATGCGCTCGAGGACTACACGATCGTCAAGCACGTCATGGCGAACATCGGCAGGTAGCTCCTCGGCAGGCCGGTTCCTCGGCAGGTAGAGACCCGTCGACCCGTGCAGCGGCCACGGATCGACGAGCGGACCCGGGTGCTCGTGCTCACGGGCGCGGGAATCTCCGCCGAGAGCGGGCTCGCGACGTTCCGCGGCGGCGGTGGCCTGTGGGCGGGCCATCCCGTCGATCGCGTCGCGACGCCCGAAGGGTTCGCGGCCGATCCCGCGCTCGTCTGGCGCTTCTACTCGATGCGGCGGGAGGAGGCGGCCCGGGTCCGGCCGAACCTCGCGCACCACGCGCTCGCCGCGCTCGAGCGGCGGCTCGGCGACCGGTTCCTGCTCGCGACCCAGAACGTCGACGGCCTCCACCGCGCGGCCGGCAGTGAGCGTCTCGTCGAGATCCACGGCAGCCTCTGGCGGACCCGGTGCTCGCGCTGCCTGGCGCCACCGTTCGAGGATCGGCGCTTCCCGGTCGAGCCGCCGCTGCCCGTGTGCCCGCGCTGCGGCGCCACGCAGCGCCCGGACATCGTCTGGTTCGGCGAACCGCTCGAGGCGGGCGACACGCGCCGCGTCGAGAGGTTCATGCTCGAGGCCGGCCGGTCGGGCGATCGCTGGCTCTTCATCGCGGTCGGCACGTCGGGCGCGGTCTGGCCCGCGGCCGGCTACGTCGAGCTCGCCGCGCTGCGCGGCGCGGAGACGTGGCTCGTGAATCTCGACGCCGCCGACAACGCCGGTGCGTTCGACCGCGTCGCCCAGGGTCGCGCCGGCGAGCTGCTGCCGAAGCTGCTCGGCATCGACGACGATGCCTGACCGGGCTACCCGCCGCGAGGCTCGCGAAGAGGCGACTCGGCGCGGATCGTGACGGACGGCCCTTGCCGCCCCGGTCATCGCACGGTCTGCTACGGGGAAGCTGACACCGGCGTCCCGGTGACGCGGAGCGCACCCGTGATCGGAGGCAGCTGTGGAGCCAGGTCTGTTCGGCGCGTGTCCCTGGTGCGGTGGGCCCGTCAGCCCGACCGCCGCGTTCTGCGGCCGATGCGGCAGGCCGATCGAACGCGTCCCGACGACGTCCGCGCCCTCCGCCGGGGCGTTCCCCAGCACGCCGGCGCCCCAAGCGCCCGAGCCCGCCGCCGTGTGGCCCGCGCCGACGCAGCCCGCGGTCGGGCCGCCGACCCTGAATGCGGTCCGGGCGCCCCAGCAACCCGCGGTCCCGGCCGCGACCCTCCACGCGGTCTCGCCCGCGACCCTGCACGCGGTCCCGCCGCCGCTCTCGCCAGTTCCGGCGCCGCCCTTCACGCCCGAGCCGCCGCCGACCCAGTCCGTGCGAGCCATGGCCCCCGCGACGACCCGGGTCGATCGCCGCCGGCCGGGTGCCTCAGTGATCCTCCTGGCGCTGATCGCCTCGTTCGCGATCATTGCCGCGGGTGTCGGGGCGGGCCTGATCCTGCGGCCCCGCGACGACGCTGCCGCCCCGGCCGGCGGGCCCGCCGGCGCGCCGAGTCCGGCCGCTCCGACGGCCTCCACGGCAGCCACCGATGGCGCTCCCGCGTCCGGGCTCACGACGCCGCCACTCGTCGACGGCTTCGCCGACGAGACCGGGCTCGTCCCACCGATCGTGGAGGACGGCGACGTCCCGGCGCCCGAGCAGCCGACGCCGGTCAGCGGGAAGCTCTCGCTCGGGCCGGCGACGCAGCTGGCAGCCCAGGCGATCGGCGCCGCCGGCGGGACCATCGCCGTCTCCCGTCCCGGCGAACCGCTCGACGGCCTCCGTCTCGAGGTGCCGGCGGGCGCGTTCGCGGGCGACCGAACCGTCACGATCTCGTCCCGACCGGTGACCGGCAGCGACTACGGGCCGCTGGTCACGCCGGCGGGCCCGCTCGTCACGATCGACGACGGCGGTGGCTATGCCGACGGCCTGCTGCGGCTGCGGATCCCGGCCACGATCCCGGATGGCGCGGTCGCGGGGGTCTTCTACTACGACGAGGTGACCGGTCGCCTCGAGGGCCTGCCGACCGTGGCGGTCGACGCGACCGGGATCACGATCGCGACGCGGCACTTCTCGGGTCTGCTGCCCGCGATCGCCACCGGCGGCCTCCCCGACACGGTCGATTCGGGCTTCCGGCCGGGCGTCGACGACTGGCAGTTCACCAACCGCGGCTCGATCATCGCACCCGGCGGCCACTGCAGCGGCCAGGCCGTCAGCGCGATGTACTACTACACCGAGCGTCGCCGGGCGATCGGGGCGGCGTCGCTCTTCGGCACCTATGACGACAACGGCGGCACGCCGACGCCGGCGCTCTGGGTCGACGACTCGGACGGCTATCGCCTGGCTTCGATGGTCCAGCACGACACGGACTTCGACAGCTGGGCCGCCAAGCTCTTCGAGAACAGCGAGAAGACCCCCGACGCGATCCACCGGATGGCGCTCCGCTACGCGATGGCGGTCACGGGCGAGCCCCAGCAGCTCCTCATCTACGACGCCAACGGCGGGAGCGGCCACGCGATCACGGCCTACCGGGTCACCCGCGACCGCATCTTCGTCGCGGACCCGAACTATCCTGGCCGGCTTCGGACGATCCGCTGGGATGACGCCACCCAGGACCTGCTGACGTACTCGTCGGGGACCAACGCCGCGAGCATCGCGCAGGACGGGGCGGTCGCCTATGAGCAGCTCCTGTATTCGGCCAAGAGCGCGATCGCCGACTGGGGACGCATCGGCCAGCGCTGGGCGGAGTTCGACGCGGGCACCGTCGGCGACGGGACGTTCCCGGGCTTCGTCGTCGAGGCGCTGGCGGGCAAGGACGCCGCGGGCAAGGAGGTCTGGGTGCCCCTCGTGGACGGCTACCAGACGCCCGACAAGAAGCTGACGATCCGGCTCCGCGATCCCGCGGCGCACGACTCGGTGACCATGCGGGTCTACCCGGGCACCTCGGCGACGCCGGTCGGGCCGTTCTCCGGGAAGCAGACGATCGACCTCGCCGACGGCGCGAACCCGCTCGGCATCTCCGAGTTCGGCAACCGGGCCGGCGCCGGGTGGCAGTACGTGGACTTCGTCCGGCTGACGGTGACGAGTGGCGAATCGTCGGACTGGGAGCTGGCCGATGTGCAGGTCAAGCACACCGGCATCTCCGTGAACCAGGACTACACGTGGTCCTGGGATGGGGATGGGCGCGGGGGGATCGTCACCACCTGGGCGGTGGAGAACTCGGTGCCGGCCGCGCACGCCCGGCTCGATGCGACCTGGCAGATCCCCGATCGCCTGACGCCCGGGACGGAGGTGGACGTGTCGGGGTCGCTCAAGGCGACCCTCGACTTCGACTCCCGGGCGAACGAGTTCTGCGGATCCGGCATGCACCAGCTCGGCCCGGAGGACGGCTGGCTGAACGTCTCCGCCGTGAACGGCTCCGGCGTCGAAGGTGCTTCGAGCGGGCCGGCGGTGCCCAATCCGCCGTCGGTCCGGATCGTGGACGTCTCCATCGGCTGCGATGAGGCGGCCGGTACGATGGTCCCATCGAAGATCCGGGTCGGGGAGCTTCGCGGTCCCTGACCGCGTGGTGCCGGGCGCCGGCGAGACGCCACGCCTCGTGGTGACGTTCGCCGTGTCACAGGACCTCGACACCGTCTCGGTCTCGTACATCTACAAGTGACGGTCCGTCGACGGGTCGCGCGTGACGGTCGCGCAGCAGCCTGTGATTTCCGGGCGTGACATTCGAAACCGTGCGCCCGTCATACCCGCGACCCGTCCAGGCGCGCTACGATTCGCGAGGGCAGCAATCCGCACTCGGCGGCCGGCCGGATCCGAGGAGGGAAGCATGCGGCGACTCGCACTTGCGCTCGTGGGGGCCATCCTCGTCGCCGGGTGCGGCAGCAGCGCGAGTCCCACCCCCGCACCGACCCTGACGGCGGCCCCGACCGACATCCTGGCGCCGTCCGACGCGCCGCCGAGCGCCAGCCCGGCCGAGACGCCGTCGGCATCTTCGAGTCCGGATGTCACGCCTGCGCCGACCAAGAAGCCTGCGGGGACCAAGTCGTACAAGGTCAAGAAGAACGACACCTTCTACTCGATCGCCAAGAAGTACGGGATCACGGTCGAAGCGCTCCAGGCCGCCAACCCGAAAGTCAAGGCGACCGCGCTCAAGATCGGCACCGTCCTCTCGATCCCGCCCAAGCGCTAGGCCCGCGGAGGCGGGGCCGCCGAAGATCGGCCGACGGACGAGCCGCCGACCTGGAGGCTGCCGGGGCGCCGCCTTCGTGCCCGCCAGGCCGGGTCGCCCTGACCGCCAATTCCTGCCCGCCTTGACCGCCGATTCCTGCCCGCGCCGCGCTCCCGGCTATCCTTCGCGCGTGCCTGCAGCCGCGCCGACCCAGCGCAGCACATTGCCCGCCGACGAGGGCGATCTCCGTGCGTTCCGCGCCGCGGTGCTCGCCTGGTTCGAGCGCGACGGGCGCCGGCTGCGGTTCCGGGCGCAGGATGAGAGCCGCCCCGACCCCTGGGGCGTGCTGGTGTCGGAGGTGATGGCCCAGCAGACGCAGGTCGCCCGGGTGGAGGAGCGCTGGCCCGCGTTCATGGCCGAGTACCCGACGCCGGCGGCGCTCGCCGCCGCCCCGCCTGCGGCGGCGATCCGGGCGTGGCGCGGCCTCGGATACAACCGCCGGGTGCTCGCACTCCAGCGCGCCGCCCGGGAGATCTCGGCGTCGGGCGGCCAGGTTCCCAGCGCCCTCGCCGAGGCTGGCGGCACTGCCAGGGATCGGGCCGTACACGGCGCGGGCCGTCGCGGCGATCGCGTTCGGGGCCGCCGTCGCGCCGGTCGACGTCAATGTGCGGCGGGTCGTGGGACGGGTCCTGGGCCCGTTGCCGGCATCGCCCGCCGCGTTCCAGGCGGCCGCCGACGCGCTCGTCGACCCGGCCCGGCCGGGCGCCTGGACGCACGCCCTGATGGACCTCGGCGCCACCGTCTGCGCGCCTGCTGCGCCGCGGTGCGACGGCTGCCCGGCCGCTGCCTGGTGCGCGCACGCCGCGGCCACATCGCCCGACCCCGAGCGACCGGCCGAGCCCGGGGATGCGGGCTCTCCGCCCGCTCGGCAGGCGGGCCTTCCGCCCACGGATCGGCGATCGCCCATCCGGTTCGAGGAGACGCGGCGCTGGCTCCGGGGCCGGATCGTCGAGCGCCTCCGCGACGCGTCGGGCGGCGAATGGACGACGTTCGACGGCCCGATCGGCAGCCACGACCTCCCCGCGGTGCTCGCCGCGCTCCACGCACTCGCGGGGGAGGGGATGGCGGACCTCGCACCCGGTGGCGCTGCCCGCCTTCCCGGGAGCGATCGATGAAGCGGCCGCGGGCCGGCGCCGCCAGCCCGGCGGTCCGTGCCGAGCCGCGGTCGGTCGGGACGGGCCGGGCTCGCGACCCCCTCGCCCTCGAGGTCCGCCTGCTCGGCGCCCTCCTCGGCCAGGTGATCGCGGAGCAGGAAGGGGCGGCGGCGCTCGATCTCGTCGAGCGCGTTCGGCGCCGCACGATCGCACTCCGGCGCGCGCCCGACCCCCACCTGCGTGCCGCCCTGGACGCGGACCTGGCGGCGCTCGACAGCGGCAGGATCGCGGTCCTCGCCCGCGCCTTCAGCACGTACTTCCAGCTCGTCAACCTCGCCGAGGAGAAGGACCGCGTCCGCTCGCTGCGGCGCCGCGCCCGGGCGGGCAATCGCGGCCCCATCGACGACACGTTCGGGGAGGTCATCGCCCGCCTGGCGGCCGAAGGCGCCGCAGCCGAAGAGCTCGAAGCCGCCTTCCGCGGCCTCCGGATCGCGCCCGTGCTGACTGCCCACCCGACCGAGGCGCGCCGCCGGACGGTCCTTCTCGCCCTGCGCCGCATCTACGGCCTGCTCGATGCCCTCGACGACCGGCGCCTCACGCCGGACGACGACATGACGCTCCGCCGGCGCCTGCGCGAGGAGATCACGATCCTGTGGCGAACGGCCGACCTGCGCCAGGCGCGTCCCACGCCGATCGACGAGATCCGGACCGCGATGGTGTTCTTCGACGCGACGATCTTCACCGCGACGCCACAGCTCTACCGGGCGGCCGACGCGGCCCTCGATCTCGTCGGCGGAGCGTCGGCGGGCTCGCTGCCGTTCGCAGCCGAACTTCGCCGTCGAACCGCCGCGTCCAGTCGTCGAACGCGGGCTGGCTGCCGATCACGGCCGGAGCGGGACCCGGCCGCCGCGGGTGCCGGCGTTCCTGCGCTGGGGCAGCTGGATCGGCAGCGACCGCGACGGCCACCCGTACGTCACGGCCGAGACCACGGTCGAGGGCCAGCGCATCTACGCCGACCACCTGCTGCACGGGTACGAGGCGGTCGCCGTGCGCCTGATGAGCACGATCTCGGCCCGCCCGGCGCCTGGCTCAGGCCTGCCGCCGGCGATCGTCAAGCGCCTCGCCCGTGACCACGCGGAGCTGCCCGAGACGGTCCGCGACCTCGACGACCGCTTCCCCCACGAGCCGTACCGCCGGCGCCTGGGCGGCATCGCCGAGCGGATCCGCCGGACGCGCGCCCACCTGGCGTCGCGGCCGGGCGCGCAGGTCGGCCGGTACGCCTCGCCGGAGGAGCTGCTCGGACGAGCTGACCGAGCTGCGCGACGCGCTGGCGGGCGAAGGTCTCGAGCGGATCGCCTACGGCGCGCTCCAGGACTTCCGCTGGCAGGTCGAGACGTTCGGGTTCCACCTCGCCTCGCTCGAGGTCCGCCAGCACAGCGCGGTCCATCGGGCTGCCTTCGACGCCCTCACAGCCGCGCCACCCGAGCCAGCCTGCGAGGTGGCTCCCGGCGTGACCGCCGGAGAGGTGCTCGCCACGTTCCGGGCGCTGGCGGCGCTCCAGCGCCGGGTCGGCGAGGAGGCGATCCGACGCTACGTCATCAGCTTCACCTCCGGCCCGCGGGACGTGGCGCTCGTGCTCCGCCTCGCCGAGCTCGCGGGCTCGACCGAGATCGCGGCCACGGCGACGGCCGGCTTCGGCCCGGCCACGCCGAACCTCGACGTCGTGCCGCTCTTCGAATCGGCCGACGCGCTCGAAGGAGCGGGAGCGATCTTCTCGGCGCTGCTCGCCGACCCGGCGTACCGCGACCACCTGCGGTCGCGCGGCGACCGCCAGGAGGTGATGCTGGGCTACTCCGATTCGAACAAGGAGTCGGGCTACCTGGCGGCGAACTGGCTGCTCCACCGGGCGCAGGAGGACCTCGCGTCGACGGCGCGCCGCGACGGCGTCGAGCTGACGATCTTCCACGGCCGCGGGGGAGCGGTGGGCCGTGGCGGCGGCCCGGCGCATCGCGCGGTCCTCGCCGCTCCCCGGGGTTCCGTGAGCGGCCGGCTCAAGCTGACCGAGCAG
This sequence comes from uncultured Chloroflexia bacterium, assembly GCA_963809375.1. GTDB lineage: Bacteria > Chloroflexota > Limnocylindria > Limnocylindrales > CSP1-4 > CTSoil-043. The sequence continues at coordinate 401,981 of CAWEJO010000004.1, read as the reverse complement.
GGCGAGGTCATCGCGGCCCGCTACGCGAACCCGGTCCTCGCCCTGCGCGGCCTCGAGCAGGCGGCCTCGGCCACGTTCCTCACCGCCGTCGCGGAGGGTGTCGGGTCCGCGTCCGTGGCCGGGCGCCGGGGCATGGCCTCTCCGGCCTGGTCGGCAGCGATGGACGAGCTTGCGGAGTCGGCTCGCGCCGCGTATCGGGCGCTCGTCTGGGAGGATCCGGCGTTCGAACGGGTCTTCGCGACGGCGACCCCGATCGTCCAGATCACGAACCTCAACCTCGGGTCGCGGCCGTCGGCTCGCGGCGCCGGGGAGCGGGGCCCGGGCAGCGCCCCACCGCCCGCCATCGCCGCGCTCCGGGCGATCCCGTGGGTCTTCTCGTGGACCCAGGTCCGCCTCCCGATTCCGGGCTGGTATGGGCTGGGCTCGGCGCTCGAGGCATACGAGCGCTTGCATGGGCCGGCCGGGGTCGCCCTCCTGCGCACGATGGCGGACGGGTGGCTCTTCTTCCGGGTCCTCCTCCAGAACGCCGAGATCGCCCTTGCGCGCAGCGATCCGTCAGCCGGTCGGCGCCATCTCGCCCTTGCGGGCGAGGACGGGACCCGGATCGGCGAGATCATCGTCGCCGAGCTTGAGCGCTCGACCCGCCACCTGCTCCGGCTGCTCGGTCGCGACGCGCTGCTCGACGGCGTCCCCGAGCAGCAGCGCTCGGTGGTGCTGCGGGCGCCCTACCTCGACCCCCTGTCGGAGCTCCAGGTCCTGCTGCTGCGGCGTCTCGCGGCGCTTGCGCCCGACGACCCGACACGCGACGACCTCGATCGGCTCGTCGGGCAGACGATCTCCGGGATCGCCGCCGGCGTGCAGGGCACGGGGTAGGGCAGGGGAGACACCGGCGCTCGGATCGGGCATCCTCCCCCCGGCAGCCGACGCGACCGGCTACGCTTGCCGACGCATGCCGCCCGAACCTCGCAGCGCGCCGACGCGCCCGGAAGGCGCCCCGCCGCCGCTCCCCGCCGACGACGCCAGGCTCTTCGACGTCGATCTCGGCGGCCTGGCCGTTCGATGGTCCGAGACCGCCGGACGCCTGCCGATGACCGCCCAGGCGATGACGGGCGCCGACCTCAAGGCCCAGCGTCTCGGGGTGCCCGGAATCCGGCTGATGGAGCACGCGGGGACCGCCGTGGCAGCGGCGGCGCGGGCGCTGGCCGTGGTCACCGAGCGCTGGGGACCGGGCCACGGTCCGATCCTCGTCCTGTGCGGCCCCGGCAACAACGGCGGGGACGGTCTCGTTGCGGCGCGCCGCCTCGCAGCGCACGGTGCCCGGGTCGCGGTCGTGCTCGTCGGATCTGATCCGCGCCCCAGGACCCCGGACGCGCTTCGGAACTGGGACCGCCTCGGGGCCGACGCGTCGATCGACCGGATCCACGCTGCGACAGCCCGCGACGTCGCGATCATCGGCCAGGGCATCGAGAAGGCAGCCCTCGTCATCGACGCGCTCCTCGGGACGGGCGTCAGCGGGGAGCTGCGGGAGCCGATCCGCTCGGCGGTGGACCTCTGCATCCGGGCCAGGGCCGCCGGCGTCCCGATCCTCGCGGTGGACACGCCCACCTCCTGCGACCTCACCTCGGGCGAGCTCTCCGACCCGGTCGTCAGGGCCGACGTCACGGTGACCTTCCACCGGCCGAAGGCTGGGCTCCTCACGCGCAGGGGGGCGGCGGTGGCTGGCCGCGTGCTGGTCGCACCCATCGGCATTCCGCCCGCCGCGGATCGTGTCTGACGCGCGCCCCGCAGGCGGGGGGATCGCGGAGACCGATTCCGGCCCGGATCCGGCAGCTCGGCCGGGCGCCCCGGGAGGCCCGTCCGACGCCGAAGCCACGGGCACCGGAGGCGGCGGAGCCGGGGACGCCGGAAGCGACCAACCGGGCGGCGTCGGGGGCGACGATTCGGGCGCCGCCGGAGGCGGCCAGGCGCTCCCTCCCGTAGATCGGCCCGGCCGGCCGCCGGGATGGCGCGACGTGGTCGTGATCGCGAGCGTCGTGCTGGCGGTGATCTTCGCGATCGAGATCGCGAGCCGGCTCATCCCCGCGGTCGACGACGTGTTCGGGCGCTTCCCGACGACCATCATCGTGCTTGTCGTGGGGACGCTGGCCGTGCTCCTCGCCCTCGTCCGGCGGGCGCCGCGCGACTGAATCGAAACGGCCCGGGCGGTCAGGCCCGGGCCGTCGTCTGGTCGTCGGCGATCAGCCGGCCGGTGCGTCCGGGCCGGTCGTGGCCGGGATCGCGGCCGCGGGTGCGGAGCCGCCCTTCAGCTGCGCGAGGCGCGTCTCGACCTCGATGTCGTCCTCCGCGTCGTCGAGGCTCGAGAACTGGGCGTCGAGCGAGTTCGCGGCGATCTCGGCCATGCCCGTGGCCTTCGCCTCCTGGTGGCGGATCCGCTCCTCGAAGCGGGCGACATCGGAGGTCGGGTCCATGACGTTGACGCTCTTGAGCGTCTCCTGGACCTGGACCTGCGCCTGGGCCATCTTCGCCCGCGCGATCAGCTCGTCCCTCTTCTGGACCAGCTCCTCGCGCTTGACCTGCATCTGGGTCAGCCCGTTCTTGAGCTGGTTGACGAGCGCCGTCTGCTGCTCGATCTGCGGCGCGAACGTCCTGACCTGGTCCTCGAAGCTGATCTGCCGCTTGAGCGCGATCTTGGCCAGCTGGTCGAACTTGTCGGCGTCGGCGGCCTGGCCGCCGGCGCGCAGCTGGTCTGCGCGCTGCGACGCGGCGAGGGCCTTGTGGCCCCATTCGACCGCCGCCTCCTGGGCCTCCTTGCTGTCGTCCTCGAGGAGCCGCAGGTTGCCGATCGTCTGGGCAACGGCGTCCTGCGCCTCGGCGATGTTGTTGGTGAAGTCGCGGACCATCTGGTCCAGCATCTTCTCCGGGTCCTCGGCCTGGTCGATCATGGAGTTCACGTTCGCCCGGAGCAGCTGGCTGACCCGCCCGAGGATGGACGTCTGCGGCATGTCTCGGCACCCCTTCGTGCTGGCGGGACCGACGGTCCCGCTCTATCGCTGTTCTGTCGCGCTCATCGTAGCGCCCTTCGAAAGCCTCCTACGCCGATCGGCGAGTGCGAACCCGCCGGTGGTCCGCGCCTTCGCTCACCAGCGGCCGCCTCCGCCCGAGACGCCGCCACCGCCCCCGCCTCCTCCACCGCCCCAGCCGCCGCCGAAGCCGCCGGCCACCGCCCCCGCCGAAGCCGCCGAAGCCGCCGCCATGGCGGCCGCCGCCCGACAGCATGCCCCCGATGATCCCGCCGATGATCGCGGTGCCGATGTCGGTGCCTCCGCCGCCGCCTCCGCGGCCGCGGGGACCGTTCCACGGGTCGTTCCACCTGTCGTAGTCGCTCTGGGCCGCCGACAGCGCCTGGTTGGCCAGGTTCGCCGAGGCCTCCGCCTCGCGGATCGCCGAGTCCGGATCAGTCGGCCCCAGGGCGACCGCCTGGTCGAGGTGGCGCTGCGCCTCGGTGATCCTGGTTCGCGCGTCCGTTCCGACGCCGCCTCGACGGGCCGCGATGTAGTCCGCGGCGCGGGTCACGGTCGTCTGCGCCGCCCGCACCGACGCGTCGAGGCGGGCCGCCGTCCGGGCCTGCTGCTCGGCCGCCGTGCGCTGGACGGCGATCTGCTGGTCGGCGATGTCGTTCGCCTGGCTCGCCATCCGGTAGGCGGCGCCCGGGTTCGGCTTCGGCGGCGCCAGCTCCTGCTGCGCCTGGGTTACCAGCTGGTCGGCCTGGGCGAGGGCGGCCGTCGCATCGGCATTCGGCCGTCGTTCGAGGCCCACCTTGGCCCGAGCGACGTCCGCGACGGCCTCGGCGAGCATGGCGTCGACCTTGGAGATCGCCTCGCTGGCCTCGCGGTCCAGGCGCTCGACGGCGTCGAGGAACCCGGCGCCCTGGCCGAGCGCGTCCTGGCCGAGGCGCGCGGCCCGCCCGGCGGTCGCTGCGTCGTTCGCCGCGAGGGCCTTCGTGCCTTCGTCGGTCGCGAGCTGGGCGGCCTGGATCCTCTTGCCCGCCTCGTCGAGGTTGGTAGCGACGGGCTGCCACAGCGGGTCGGCGTACGCCTGGAGGCGCGTGAGCGTCGCGCTGACGGTCGGCAGGCGGGCCTGGAGGGCGGTGATCTGGGTGGGGAGGGCCGCCAGGATCTCGGGCGCCTTCTTCTCGATCGCCCGGTACTGCTCGAAGCGCTCGGCCTGCTCGTCGAGGCGGGCCTGCGCGCGGCGGCAGGCGCGGACGATCTCCTGCTGCATTGCCCGCCGCTGCTGGGGCGTCTCGGGGGTCGCGTCGTCGAGCTGCTGGCGGATCTGGAAGGCGGCTTTCAGGTCTCCCTTGGCGGCCTCGATCGCCTGCTGGAACGGCGCCGCCTCCTGGTCGCCGTACTGCGCCTGCGCGAACCCGAGCTCCTGCTCGCTGTCGCGGATGGCGTCGTCGCCGTCGAGGAGCGACTTGCTCGCGAGCTGCTCGAGCTCCTTGGGCTCCATGGCCGCGAGATCGTCGACCGGACCGCCCGGCGCCTGGCCGGCCGGACCCCCGGCGCCGCCGGCGCGCGACCGGACCACGAACCACCAGCCGGCGATGGCGACGACGCCGACGACGAGGATCACGAGGAGGATGCCCACCCAGGAGCCGCCGCCCCCGGACGTGCCGGTGGTGGTTCCGCCGCCCGCCTGGCCGTCGGGGACCGTGGTGACGATCGGGCCCGGCGTGACGACCGAGCCGCTCGCGAGCTCCTGGTTGATGGCGGTGGCGAAGTCGGCGACGCCCTGCGCCGGATTGCCGGCCCGGAGCCCGCGCTCGAGGGTGCTCGAGAGCAGCGATTCGATCGTGGCGTTCGAGAGCGGCAGGGAGTCGTGCTTGGCGAAGCCGTACTCGCGGTCGCTCATCGCGATCGTGAGCAGCAGGTCGTTGCCCCCGAAGCTGTTGCGGTTGAACGTCGAGACCGCGAAATCCGACGCAGGCGTTCCCGAGAACGTGTCCGTGAACCAGACCCAGAGCTGGACGTCCTGGTCCGCGAGCAGCTTGTCCATCGCCGCCTGGGCCGTCGCGCGGTCGCTCCCCAGCGCGCCGACGTCGTCCGTGAGCGGGTTGTTCAGGCGCTTGGGGCTCGCGGCGAGGGCGATCGCCGAGACGAGCAGCACGAGCACGACGGCCAGGGTAGCGGCGATGGCGGTCCGCGTGCGGGCGCCGCCGCGTGCGGCGTGGCGTCCCGCGCGGCTGCGTGGGGCGTGGCCTCCCACGTGGCTGCTGCCCGGATGGTGTCCGGCGCGGGCGGCGCCCGGGCATGCCGGGTCGGTGCGGTCGAGCTCGATCTGCATCGGGTCCCCTCTGGTGGCCGAACGCGCGTCCCGTGTCCGGCCGATTAGGCACCGGAAGGGCAGAGATGCTGCCCCTGCTCATTCTCGCGCGTTTGCGGGGTGGCGGTAGCCACCAGCTCGCCTCCCCGCCGCGGCCAGCGTTCCTTCCCGCCCTCACCAGCGCGCCCGCCCGGGAGGGCAGCCCGCGCTTGGTACGATGGGCGCACTCTCCATCCGGAACGCGAGGAGCATCCCACCCATGGCCGTCGGCTCGTCCAACTCGTTCGATCTCATCGTGCTCGGCGCGGGCACCGGCGGCTACACGGCGGCCTTCCGGGCGGCCCAGCTCGGCTTGAAGGTCGCCCTCGTCGACGAGGACAAGATCGGCGGCACCTGCCTCCACCGTGGCTGCATTCCAACCAAGGCGATCCTCGAGTCGGCGGAGCTCGCCCACCGCGTCCGGGAGAAGGGCCGCGAGATGGGCATCCACGTCGGCGACGTCGCGATCGAGTACGCGGCGATCGCGGCCCGCAAGGACCAGGTCGTCCGCCGGATGTGGACCGGCCTGCGGGGCCTCGTCGGCAAGAACAAGGTCGAATGGGTCGCCGGCCGGGGCCGCCTCGAGGGCCCGGGTCGCGTCCGGGTCCGCCTCCACGGCGAGGACGGCACGCCCGGCACCGGCGGTGAACGGCTCCTCGAGGCGACCGACGTGATCCTCGCCACCGGCTCGCGGGTCAAGTCGCTCGCCGGCATCACGCCGGACGGTCGCCGGATCCTGACCTCCGACGACGTCCTCCGGATGGTCGACCTGCCCGCCAGCATCGTGATCATCGGGGCGGGCGCGGTCGGTGCCGAGTTCGCCTCGGCATTCCATGACCTCGGCGCCAAGGTGACCCTCCTCGAGTACCTCCCGGCGATCGTGCCGCTCGAGGACCGGGAGGTCTCGAAGGACCTCGAGCGGAGCTTCAAGCGGCGCGGCATCGACGTCATCACGAACGCGCGGTTCGACGCGGGGTCGCTCGTGGTCGGCGACGAGGGCATCCGCCTGACGGTCGGCCCCGAAGGTGGCGAGGCGAAGGAGATCGCGGCCGAGGTGCTGCTCGTCGCCGCCGGCCGGGCCGCGAACGTCGAGGACCTCGGCCTCGAGACCACCCGGGTGGAGACCGACCGCGGCATCGTCAAGGTGGACGGGCACATGCGGACTGCCGAGCCGCATGTCTGGGCGATCGGCGACATCGTCGGCGGGCTGTGGCTCGCCCACACGGCGGCGCACGAGGGCCTCACCGCGGTCCACACGATCGCCGGCGACCCCGACGTCCACGCGATGGACTATGTCGGCCAGCCGCGCGCGACGTACACGCGCCCCGAGATCGCCTCGATCGGCCGGACCGAGCAGGAGTGCGAGAAGGCGGGCCTGCCGGTCAAGATCGGCAAGGTGCCGTTCCAGGCGATCGCCAAGGCCATCATCCACGGCGACTACGAGGGGTTCGCCAAGGTGATCGCCCACGCGGAGACTGGCGAGACGCTGGGGATCCACGTGATGGGCCCCCACGCGACCGAGCTGATCGCCGAGGCGTCGCTCGCGACGACGCTGCAGGCTGTTCCCTGGGAGATCGGCGGGTCGACGCATCCGCACCCCACGCTCTCCGAGGTGCTGGGCGAGGCGGCGATGGCGGTCGACGGGCGGTCGATCAACTTCTGACGGGCGGCATTGGAGGTGAGCGGCCGGCGGCGATACTGGCTCTGGGCGAGCCTCGTCGCGCTCGGCCTGTTCATCTACGACGGGCCCGTTCGCGGCCTGCTGCCGGATCTGCGCCTGCCGGCCGTGCCGGGCGGCCTCAACGGGCTCACGACGCTGCTCGTCGTGTTCAGCGTCTGCCACGCCACCTTCATCCTCGGCGGCCGCCACGCGGCGATCTTCTTCGGCCTCAGCGCCGTCGTGTCGTGGTGCTTCGAGCAGGCCGGGGTTGCCACCGGCCTCGTCTACGGCCCCTACCACTACACCGACGTCCTGGGCCCGAAGCTGGGCGACGTGCCGCTCCTGATCCCGTGCGCCTGGTTCATGATGATCTACCCGAGCTACGTGATCGGCGGCCTGCTCGCCGACGGCAGGCCGTACGGGACGCGGGGCGGCGTCGTCGGCATCGCCTGGCTGGCAGCCCTCGGCGCGGTCGTGATGACCGCCTGGGACGTCGTGGTCGACCCCATCCTGTCGGGCCCGGGCTTCCGGGCCTGGATCTGGGAGGCTGGCGGGCCGTACTTCGGCGTCCCGGTCCGCAACTACGTCGGCTGGCTCGTGACCACGTTCACGGTCTACGCCCTCTACCGGGTCTACGAGTCACGGACTCCGTCGGCGGCGCCTGCCGACCGGCGCCTCGGGCTGGCATGGCCGCCCCTCGTGGCGTACGGCGCGATGCTCGTCTCGAACCTGACCGCGGGCGGGCCGTCCGAGCTCGTCATCATCGGCCCGTTCGTGATGGGCATCCCGCTCCTGGCCGCCCTCGCCCGCTTCCGCTGACGTTAAGGGGCGGCGACCGACGCGTCGGTAGGCGCCGGTGTCGGGCCGGGCCGTTCCGGTTCGCGCGCCGGCGCATTGACTGGTCGTCGCGCGACGGCCGCGTCCAGCCGGGTCAGGAACGGCCGCAGGCCCATGCGCTCCAGCGGCGGCCGGGCGATCGCGACCGCGGCCATGACTTCCGGGTCTCCGCCGCCGAGCAGGGTTGCCATCTCGATCACGCCGAGGGCGTGCTCCCAGACGAGGCCGATGTCCAGGTAGCCCTGAAGCGCGTCGCGGTACTGGCGGAGGGCGTCCTGGCGCCGGCCGGCCGATGCGGCCAGCCCGGCCCGGATCCGCTGCCGGTGGAGCTCGGCGACCGGCGGTGGAACCCGGTCGCGTCGAGCGCGGCGAGGTCGCCCTCGGCCGAGGCCGCGTCGCCATCGAGGAGCGAGGCTCCGGCGGCCTGCGGATACCAGGTGGTGGCCTGGAAGTCGATCCGTGCGCCGCCCTGGCGCCATCCCGCAGCCGCCTCGCCGAAGCGGCCGTCGGCGAAGGCGACCCAGCAGGGCGCATCGGTCATCGTCCAGAGGACGTTCGAGTCGCTGACGGCACCCGCGAGGTGCAGCAGCTCGTCGAGGAGCTCCTGCGTCACCTCGCCGCGGCACGCCCGGATCATGATCGTGCCGGCCAGGAGGAGCAGGCGGTCGGCCGGCTCGGGATCCTCCGCGAGGCCGGTCTCGAATGAGGCAAGGCCGCCGTCCGCGTCGCCCGTCATCAGCATGCCGTAGCCGAGCATGCCATGCATGGCGAACATCGCCCCTCGATCGCCGACGCGCCGGGCGAGGGCGAGGCCCTCGCGGCACAGCTCGAGGGACGCCGGCGGATCGAACTCGAACAAGGACCCGGCCCGATTGTTGATCGCCCGCATCAGCGTTCGCGTCATGCCGCGCGATCTCGCGAGACCCTCGCCGATCTCGATCACCCCGAGGCCCTCGCGCGGCCGGCCGAGCCCCCCGAGCGTCGAGCCGCGCGTGACGAGGGCGTCGGCGAGGATGTCCTGGAGATCGGCGTGCTCGGCGGCCTCGAGCGCGCGGTCGACGACGGCCAGCGCGCGGCGGAACTGGTCGTTCAGGAGGAGCGCCCGCGCGTACTGGGCCAGGAGCGCTACGTACGCCGGATCGTCGGCCGGGAGGCCGCCGAGGTGGCGACCCTGCTCGACCGCGGGCTCGACGAACTCGAGGACCCGGTCCGGCCTGCGTGCCGAGAGCATCGCCCGCGCGAGGAGGGTCATGGTCCGAGCGGTCGCACGGGCCTCGGCAGGTTCGCGGGGTGGCATCCCCGGCCTCGCCGGACCCGGTCGCTCCGACGGCCCCGCCTGCGCCCCTGCCCCGCTCGCTTCGACGGCGCCCCCGGCCCCGCCGGCACCCCTAGCCTCGCCGGCGTCGCTCGCTCCACCGGCCTCGCCGGCCTCGATCCGCCGCTCGAGCGCCTGGCGGAGGAGCTCCTCGGCTGCCGCGTGCTGCCCGGCGGCGGACGCCTCCGATCCGGCGCGCTCGAGGATGTCCGCCCGTTCTGCGTCGTCCGGCGCCACGATCAATGCCTGGCGCAGGAACGTGACGGCCTGGTCGTGGGCGCCCAGGGCGGCCGCCCGTTCCGCGGCGCCCCGCAGGGCCAGCCGCGCCTGGCTCGCCAGCGCGTCGGCCTCGGCTCCCTCGGCGGCGTTGGCGTGGGCGGCCAGGTAGTGGCCGGCCAGCGCGCCGGCGAGCTCGTCGGACCCGAGCCCCTCGAAGTAGCGGGCCGCGGCCAGATGGCGAATCCTGCGCTCCCGCTTCGCGAGCGTGCCGTACGCGACCTCGCGGATCAGGGCCTGGACGAACGCGTACTGGCCCCGCTCGGGACTCCGCGGATCGGCGTCGACGACCAGGATCTCGCGCCGGACCAGGTTGCGCAGGTGGGGCGCGATGATGGCCTCGGGCAGCTCGCAGACGGCGGCGAGGGCAGCCGGCGCGAAGCTCCGGCCGAGCACGGACGCGGTCTGGAGGAGTGCCCGCTCGGTCGGCTCGAGGGCGTCGAGGCGGCTGCCGATGAGGGCGGTGAGCGTCTCGGGCACGGCGAAGTGGCCAAGGTCGCCGGTCGGCTCGTAGACGTCTCCGACCGGCGTAAGGCGGCCTTCGGCCAGCAGCATCCGGATGGTCTCGACGGCGTACAGCGGGATCCCGTCGGCGCGGCTGACGATGTGGTCGACCGCCGGCTCCGGCAGGCCGGGCACCAGGCCCTGCAGCAGCTCGCGCATCGCGGCCCGGGGAAGGGGCTCCAGGCCGAGGCTCACGAAGTTGCGCTTGCCCGCCCCCCAGTCCGGGCGCTGCTCGAGGAGCTCGGGACGCGCCAGGGTCACGACGTAGATGGGCAGGCCACGGGACCACTCGAGGACGTGATCGACGAAGTCGAGGAGGCCCGAATCGGCGAAGTGGAAGTCCTCGAAGACGAGCACGACCGGGTGGGACGCCGCGAGTCGCTCGAAGAACGTCCGCCACGCCCCGAAGAGCTGGTCGCTTCCCGCGCGCGCCTCGACGCCGAGCAGCGTGAGCAGCGCCTCCTCGAGCCAGCGCCGCTCGGCCGGGTCCTCGACGTGCTCGTCGAGCGTGGCTGCGACCTGCCGCCGCGTGGTCTCCTCGTCGTCGGTCTCGGCGAGCCCGCAGCGGCGGCGCACCATCTCGCCCAGGGCCCAGAACGTGAGGCTGTCGCCGTAGGCCGGCGAGCGTCCCTCGTGCCACCAGACGTCGTCGGCCAGGCCGTCGACGTAGTGGAGGAACTCGCGGGCCAGGCGCGTCTTGCCGATCCCGGCCGGGCCGATGACGGAGACGAGCCGGACGCGCCGCTCACGGGTGGTCGCGTGGAAGAGGTCCTGGAGCAGGCGGAGCTCCTCCTGGCGCCCGACGAACGGAGCCTCGAGCACGTTCGTCCGATCGCGCCCGCCCATCCGGGCGACGACGCGGAGCGCCCGCCAGGCGGGCACGGGCGCGGCCTTGCCGCGGAGCGCCTGGTCGCCGGCGGGCTCGAACGTGACCGCCCGGCTGGCCGCTCGCTGGGTCGCCTCACCGACGAGCACCGTGCCCGGCGTGGCGACCGCCTGCAGGCGAGCCGCGGTGTTGACGAGGTCCCCGGCGACCATGCCCTGGTCGACGGCGCCGAGGGTCACGGCGGCTTCGCCGGTCAGGACGCCAGCCCGGGCCTGGACCGACGGCCCGAGCGCGTGCACGGCGCCCACCAGGTCGAGCGCGGCCCGGACGGCTCGTTCCGCGTCGTCCTCGCGCGCGACCGGCGCGCCCCAGATGGCCATCACGGCGTCGCCGATGAACTTCTCGACCCGCCCGCCGTGCCTGTCCACCACGTCTTTCGCGAGCTCGAAGTAGCGTGAGAGGAGCTCGCGGGTGTCCTCCGCGTCGCGGCCGTCGGCGATCGCGGTGAAGCCCACGAGGTCCGCGAACAGCACCGAGACGAGCCGCCGCTCGGAGACCGGCTCGGGGAGCGGGAGGTGGGCCGCGGCTGCAAGGCCCGATGTCGTGGTCGGCGTCGCGGTCGAGCGCTCGGCCGGCGGCGCCGGGGCCAGCCGCGTGCCGCACGAGCCGCAGAACTTCTCGGCGCCCTCGACGGGCGCCCCGCACGTCGGGCAGGCGGCCGCGAGGGGCGCGCCGCACTCGACGCAGAAGCGCCGCCCCGGTCGGTTGTCCATCCCGCACGCCGGGCAGACCATCGGTTGCCACCCTCCGCTGAGCCGTGCGCGAGACTGTATCGGAACTCGCCGGGTCGTGGCTGCCGGGTCCTGCGGTCGCGCCCGGTTCCGCTGATGGGCCGCGGCCCGGCCGGTGGCACCGGCGGGCGGTCGCGGCGCAGCCCGTCGGGAGCAGCCGGCCCCGGCCATGGCACCGCGCCCCGCTCTCCGCGACGCGGGACGCCGAGCGTGCGGGATGGTCGCGCGTCGCCCGCGCCTGTAGCATCCGCCCCGTGAACAACCCAGCCCAGCATCCGCCCGCGACCGACCCAGTCGAGCGGTCCGGACTGGCTCCGGAGCGCCTGCGCGAGACGTACCGGCTCATGACGCTCGCCCGCGCGCTCGACGAGCGGGCCTGGATCCTGAACCGGAGCGGGCGGGTCCACTTCGTGATCTCCGCCCAGGGCCACGAAGGCGCCGAGGCGGGCGCGTGCGCCGCCCTCGTGCCGGGACGCGACTGGCTCGTCCCCTACTACCGGAGCATGACCGCCGTCCTGGCGTTCGGCATGACGCCCCGCGAGATCATGCTCCTCCAGTTCGGCAAGGCTGCCGATCCGGGCTCGGGCGGCCGCCAGATGCCGGCCCACTACGGGCACGCCGGCCGCCAGGTCTTCACGTCGTCGTCGCCGGTCGGGACGCAGGCCCTGCATGCCGCCGGGCTCGCCCTGGCCTCGAAGCTGCGGGGCCTCGGCCAGGTGACGCTCACGATGATGGGGGAGGGGTCGTCCAACCAGGGCGACGTCCACGAGGCGCTCAACTTCGCGGGCATCCACCGCCTGCCGATGATCCTGCTCGTCGAGAACAACGGGTATGCCATCTCGGTTCCGGCAGAGCGCGAGATCGCCGTGCAGGACCTCGCCGTGCGGGCCGCCGGGTACGGCATGCCGGGCGTTACCGTGGAAGGGACCGACGTGATCGGCTGCTATCTCGCCATGCGCGACGCGGTCGCCCGCGCGCTGGCGGGCGAGGGAGCGACGTTCATCGAAGCCAAGGTGGCGCGGCTGACCGGTCACTCGTCCGACGACCAGCAGTCGAAGTACCGGTCGGCCGAGGAGCTCGGCGCGCTCACGGCGGGAGACCCGATCCCGGCGTTCGGCCACGAGCTCCGGGCGGCGGGCGTCATCGACGCCGCGTGGGAGGCCGCCACGGCCGCGGAGATCCGGGCGATCGTCGACGATGCGACGGACTTCGCCGAGGCCTCCCCCGAACCCGACCCGGCGACGCTCACCCGCCACGTGTACTTCGAGGCGAGCGACGGCTGATGGCGATCCGGACGTTCATCGAGGCCATCCGCGAGGGCCTCCGCGACGAGATGCGCAAGGACCCTTCGGTCGTCGTGCTCGGCGAGGATGTCGGGCGCAAGGGCGGCGTCTTCTTCGCCACCGACGGCCTGTGGGCCGAGTTCGGCGACGACCGGGTCATCGACACGCCGCTCACCGAGTCGATGATCGCGGGCGTGAGCATCGGGGCGGCCGCCAACGGCATCCGGCCGGTCGCCGAGATCCAGTTCGCCGACTTCATCTTCCCGGCCATGAACCAGATCATCCAGGAGGCGGCCCGCGTCCGCTACCGCTCGAACGGGACGTTCGGCTGCCCGATCACGATCCGCGCGCCGTTCGGAGCCGGCGTGCACGGCGCGCTGTACCACAGCCAGTCGGTCGAGGCGTTCTTCGCCCACGTCCCCGGCCTCAAGGTCGTGATCCCGTCCACGCCGTACGACGCGAAGGGGCTCCTTCGGGCGGCCATCCGCGATCCGGACCCGGTGATCTACCTCGAGCACAAGAAGATGTACCGCAGCGTGCGCGGCGAGGTTCCCGACACCGACTACACGGTGCCGCTCGGGCGGGCCACGATCACCCGCGCCGGCAGCCGCGTCACTGTCGTCGCCTACGGCCTGATGGTCCACTACGCGCTCGACGCGGCAGCGCGCGTGGCGGACGACGGGATCGAGACCGAGGTGGTCGACCTGCGGACGATCCGTCCGCTGGACGCGGCGACGGTTCTCGCATCGGTCCGCAAGACGGGGAAGTGCCTGGTCGTCCACGAGGACAACCGGTTCGCCGGGTTCGGGGCGGAGGTCGCCGCGCTCGTCGCCGAGGAGGCGTTCGACTACCTCGACGGCCCGGTCACCCGGCTCGCCGGCCCGGAGTCGCCGGCGACGCCCTACAACGACCGGCTGGAGGACGCGTTCCTGCTCACGCCCGAGCGGATCGCGGCGGCGATCCGCAAGCTCGCCGCCTACTGAGCACGCAGGGCCGGAAGGGCCGGCGCGGCCGGTCGGGCGCGCTCGTCGGCGGCGACCTGGGTCGCCTCGGGGCGCGGATGCGTCAGCTGTGCGCCGCCGGGTCCGCGACTCGACCGAGGAAGAGGACGGCCCCGGTCTCGAGATCGCGGATCGCGAACAGGAACGGGCGGTTCACGACCAGGGTGACGGGCTCGCCCGGGTACGCGGCGGCCGGGATCGCCACCAGCGTCGCCGCGCTCGCCTCGGTGCCGTTCGGGTCGATGGTGACGTGCACCTCGTGGAGGACGTGGTCGATCGACACCGCGTTCGCGGAGATGCCGGACAGGTCGGCCCTCGCCGGATCGACCGCCGCCGGCATCCCGAGGGCGGCGAGCACGGGGACGATGTCGGAGCGGGACGTGATCGCGAAGGGCGGCACCGTCAGGGTGACCCGACGCTCCTCGAGCGAGGTCACGATCCGACCGAGCAGCGCGCCGTCGAGCTTCGCTCCGAACCCGCGCATCTCCTCCGGAACGATCAGGGTCATCGCGAGCCGATCGCCCGCGTACGGGATGTCGACCGCCTGCCAGCCGGCGCCCGAGGCGTAGCCCGCCTGGTCGAGGTGCGCCGTCATCATCGGGACCTGGACGCTGGCCCCGTCGGGCCGGGTGAACGGGCCGTCGACCGGCGCGTCGAAGGGATCCTTCCAGGGCGCCTTCAGGTAGACCGCGTTGGCAAGTGCCAGGAGCGTGGCGCGATCGATCGAGCCTGGCCCGGCGATGGCCGGGACCCTGCCGTTCGTGCGATCGCTGACCCAGGCGTTGATCTGTTCGCGCGCGACGTCGGGGTCGCCCGAGAAGTCCACGAGGTTGACGCCCGCTCCGAACGAGGATGCCAGGGTCCGCAGGTAGCCATCGACGATCGATCCGCCCTTCTGGGCGAAGGCGGCGCTGGCGACCCGCAGCGTCAGCTCCTGGGTGCCGTACTTGGTGGTCTGGAAGGTCCCGCTGCGAGCGGCGAGCGCCCGATCGAGGCTGTTGATCGCGTCGAGCGCGGCCGGGCTCGACGCGAGGCCGTGCAGCACGGCATCCATCTCGGCCGCGGTCGTCCCACGCGCCCCGGGGCGCACCATGGCGAGTGCCAGGCCGAGGCTGGTCGGCGAGACGGCGAGGTTGGCGCCCGGCTCTGCCGCCGCGGCCAGCTGCCGGTAGAGGTCGGCGCCAAACGAGTTGATCGCCTCGGCTGCGGGTCGCGGATCCGCGGCCGTCGCCGCCCGGGCGACCCGGGCGACTGCAACTCCGATCGCCGGTGGTCCGCCGCCGCTCCCCGCATCGCGGCTGGCTCCCGCTCCGCCGCAGGCGCTCGCGGCGACAAGGGCGACGACGACGGCGGCGGCGGTCACGCGGTTCACGAGCAAAGCTCCCCCGGACGGCGGCATGCGCCTCGCGACGAGCATCCGGGTCTGGCCAGGCCCGGTCAAGGGACCAATGGCCCGGAGCGGCCGCGAACGACATGAGGACGGGTCGCCGTCCCCTGCCGGGCCGGGGGCCGCCGCGCCCGGGTGCAACCCCGGCGGGCCGGGGCGCCGCGCGCCGATCCCGGCAGGCGCGTGCGTGCCGGTCCGGACGGTTTCGGCCACACTAGACGGGCGTTGACGCGATCCTGCGTCCGGAGGGACTGGCGTCCCCGCGAAGGAGGTTCCGCCCGGTGGCGAAGGTGACGATGCCGCAGCTCGGCGAGAGCGTCGCGGAAGGGACGATCGGGCGGTGGCTCAAGAAGCCCGGGGATCGCGTCGAGAAGTACGAGCCGATCGTCGAGGTCATCACCGACAAGGTGAATGCCGAGGTGCCGTCGCCGTTCGCGGGGACGCTCACGAAGATCCTCGCCGAGGAAGGCGCGACCGTCCCCAACAACGCAGAGATCGCCGAGATCGAGACCGCCGATGGGGCGGCCGAGGCGGCGCCCGTGCAGGTGGCGGCGGCCCCGGCCATGTTGCCCGCGAGCTGCGCCCGAGCCCGCGCCGGCCGCGCCCGCCCCGCCGGCCGCGGCGCCGCCCTCGCCCGCGGCACTGCCACCTGTAACCGCGGCGCCACCGCCTGCCTCCGCCCCGCGACCGGCTGGCGCCGAGGCCGCCGATCCCGACGCCCGCATGACGCCCGCCGTCCGGCGCCTGCTTCGCGAGCACGACCTCTCGCCGGCGCAGGTCCGCGGCACCGGGGGTGGCGGCCGGATCACGCGCGAGGACGTCCTCGCGGTCGTGGAGGCGCTGCGAACGGCCAGCCACTCGCAGGTCGGCGAAGCCGCGCCCGCCGGCGCTCCCTCGCCCGTCGGCGCCTCCTCGCCCGCCGGACCGGCCGCGCCGGCTCCGAAGGTTGCGCCGCCCGCCCTGCCGGCCGGTGCCGCGATCTCCTTCCCGCCTGGCGTGGACGAGGTCCTCGTCCCGGCGACCCAGATGCGCAAGGGCATCGCCGCCCAGATGACGCGCGCGCTCGCCGTCCCGCACGCCTACGTCCACGTCGAGGTCGACGCGACGAACCTCGTCCGGCTGCGGGAGAGCCTCAAGCGCGACTACCAGGCCCGCGAGGGCATCTCGCTCAGCTTCGTGCCCTTCGTGGTCAAGGCGTCGGTCGAGGCCCTCAAGCGCAACCCGACGTTCAACGCCCACTGGACCGACCAGGGCCTCGTCGCCAAGCGGCGGATCAACGTCGGGGTCGCGGTCGCGGTGGATGACGGACTGATCGTGCCGGTGCATCCGGGACGTGGACCAGATGTCGATCAACGGCATCAACCGCGCCATCGCTGACGTGGCCTCGCGCGCCCGCGCCGGCAAGCTGCGGCTCGACGATTTCGGGGGCGGCAGCTTCACCGTCGACAACACCGGCTGGTTCGGCAGCATCCTGACGCTCCCGATCATCAACGTCCCGGAGGTCGCGATCCTGACGATGGAGGCGATCACCAAGCGCGCCGTGGTCGCCGAGACCCCCGATGGCGACGTCATCCGGATCCGCAGCATCCTGAACATGGTGATCGGGATCGATCACCGCGCGAATGACGGTGCCCGCGCGGGCACCTTCCTGCGAGACGTCAAGACCTGGATCGAAGGCGTCGGGCCGGAGATCGGCGTCTACTGATGGGGGCGACCGACCTGCGGCCGGCGACGCTGCCGATGAGGCTACCCGCATGACCGGCGGCCGCTGATGGGCCGCGAGCTCCCGATGCTGGCGCCATCCGGCGTGGGCCACCACCACGCGGGTGGGCCGACGCTGCCCCCGACGATCGCGATGGGAGGTTCCGTCGACCTGCCCGCCGGCGGAGGCGGGCTGGCCGGCGCGGCGGGCCCCGGCGGGCCGCCCGCCCGGCGCCATCCGGACTGGCTCAGGGCGCCGATCATCACGCATGGCGATACCGCCGCGGATCTCCGCCGCCTGCTGCGTGGCCTGAACCTCAACACGGTCTGCGAGGAGGCCCGCTGCCCCAACATCGGCGAGTGCTGGGACCAGCGCACCGCGACCGTCATGATCCTCGGCGACACGTGCACCCGGGCCTGCGGCTTCTGCAACATCAAGACGGGTCGGCCGACGTGGTTCGACGACGACGAGCCGCGCCGGGTCGCCGAAGCCGTCGCGCAGCTCGGGCTCGAGCACATCGTGGTCACCTCGGTCGCGCGCGACGACCTGCCCGACGGTGGCGCGAGCGTCTTCGCCGAGACGATCCGCCGGCTGCGCGACCGCTGCCCGGGGATGGGCGTCGAGGTGCTGATCCCGGACTTCAACGGCCAGGCGGCCCCGCTCCGCGCGGTGATGGAGGCCGGGCCCGACATCCTGAACCACAACGTCGAGACGGTCGAGCGTCTCCAGAAGCCCGTCCGACGGCGCGCCCGCTACGACCGGAGCCTCGAGGTGCTCGAGCGGGCGAAGGCCCAGGCGGCCGAGCTCGGGCGGGCCGTCCACACCAAGAGCAGCATCATGGTCGGCCTCGGCGAGGAGCGCGGCGAGCTGTCGGCGACGTTCCGCGACCTGCGGGCCGTCGATTGCGACATCCTGACGATCGGCCAGTACCTGCGCCCGACGCTCGACCACCTGCCGCTGGTCCGGTACTACCACCCGTCCGAGTTCGCGGCGATGCGGGAGGAGGCGCTGGCGCTCGGCTTCCGCCACGTCGAGTCCGGCCCGCTCGTCCGCTCGAGCTATCACGCCCGCGACCAGGTCCCCGGCGCCGCGGCCCGGGCGGCCAGGGGCGCCGGCCCGGCGACGATCGCGCCCGATGGAAGGGTGATCCCGGGGGCGTAGCAGCGCGAGCCGGTGCCACGGCCGCGCCCGTGGCACCGCGCGACCGCCCGGCCCGTCGCCGCGTCCCCTCGCGCCCACGCGGCTCGCGGTCACATGCCGACGCAAGGTCGCGACCCGCGACAGAGCCGCCGAAGGATGTCAGGGGCGCTACGCTTCGCGGTCATGAGCAGCCGCGATCGCGCCCTGGCCGCCATCGTCGACACGTTCGCGCCGGGCGGGGAGGGGCTGCCGTCGGCGAGCGAGCTCGGCGTGCACCGCCGCCTGTGGGCGGAGGTGCAGGCGCTCCGCCGGCCCTCCTTCGAGAGCCAGCTGACGCTGCTCACGCGAGCCATGGAGACGCGGGTCGGGAATCTCGCCCTCGGCGGCGTCCGGGGCCGCCCGACGCCGTTCTCGCGGATGGACCACGCGTCGCGCGAAGCCTGGATGCGGGCGCTCGCGAGCAGCCCGATCGCGCTCAAGCGGACCGCGTTCCAGGACCTCAAGCGCCTGACCCTGCTGCTCACCTATGGCATCGACGACTCGCCCTGGCGCGCCCGGACCGGGTACACGGCTCCGGCCCTCGATCCGCCGAGCATGAGCGGCGGTCAAGGTCCGGACCCCGCGGGCGGGCGAGGTCATCGACGCGGATGCCGTCGTGATCGGGTCGGGCGCGGGCGGTGGCGTCGCGGCCGGGATCCTCGCGGGCAGCGGGAAGAAGGTCGTCGTCCTCGAGCGGGCCGCGATGGTGCGCGAGGATCGCTTCGGCGGCCCCGAGCTCGAGGGCGTCGGCGAGCTGTTCCTGGACCGCGGCCTCACCGCGACGAGCGACCGCTGGATCTCGATCCGGGCGGGAAGCGCGGTCGGGGGCGGGACGGTCGTGAACTGGAGCACGTCGCTGCGGCCGCCCGCGGCGGTCCGCGCCGAGTGGGCGGCCGCCGGGATCGGCGACGATCTCGACGAGCACTTCAGCGCCGTGGAGCGCGATATCAACGTCACGACCGACGAGAGCACCCCGAACGGCCCGAACGCGCGGCTGGCGGCCGGTCTCGAGGCCCTCGGGTACCCCGTCAGCGTCGTGCCCCGCAACGTGCGCGGCTGCACGGACTGCGGCCCGTGCGCCGTGGGCTGCCGGATCGGCGCGAAGCAGTCCGTCCTGCGGACGTACCTCGCCGACGCCTGCGCCCATGGAACCGAGATCCTCGATCGCGCGGAGGTCCGGGAGGTGCTCCTCGCCGGGGGCCGCGCAACCGGCGTGCGCGCCAGGGTCCCGGGTGGCGAGATCACGGTGCGGGCGCCGATCGTTGCCCTCGCCGGAGGCAGCGTCCTCTCGCCGGCGGTGCTGCTGCGATCCGGAGTCGCGACGGCGAACGCGGGCCGCCACCTCCACATCCACCCGGTCGCGGCCGTCGCGGCCGTCTACCCGGAGCCGCTCGAGCCGTGGGCCGGCGTGCCGCAGGGCGTCATGTCCGAGGAGTTCGCCGAGGTGGACGGCACGTGGGGCTATCGGCTCGAGGCCGCGCCGACACACCCGGGTCTGATCGCGACCGCCCTCCCCTGGACCTCGGCGGCCCAGCACCGGAGCCTGGCGATGCAGGCGGGCCACATCGCGTCGTTCATCGCGATCGTGCGTGACCGCTCGGCCGGCCGCGTCTCGCTCGCGCGCGACGGGGGAATCACGGTCAGCTACGCGCCGGGCAGCGCCGAACGCGCCCTCCTGCGGGCCGGCATGCTCGACCTCGCCCGCATCCACCGCGCCGCCGGCGCCACCGAGATCGTGCCGCTCTTCACGCCGCCGCTGACGTGGGCCGAGGGCTCTCCGTTCGATCCGTTCCTGGATGCCATCGCGGCGCGCCCGATCAGCCCGAACCGGATCCTGCTGTTCACCGCCCACCAGATGTCGTCATGCAGGATCGGCACGTCGCCGCGCGACAGCGTCGCCGACCCGACGGGCGAGGTCTGGGACGCGAAGGGCCTGTTCGTCACGGACGCATCGGCGTTCCCCACCCCGACGGGCGTCAACCCGATGCTGGCGATCATGGCCCTCGCGCGCCGGACGGCGACGGGGATGGCGAGTCGATAGGGGACTCTCCCCGGGGGTCACGCAGGACCGCTCGCGTCGCGAACCGGCCGGCGCCGACACGACGGACGTGGCGCGGGCGCGGACTCACCGCCTGGCGCCTCGCTGCCCTGCGAGTCTCACCCGACTGACCCCGGTCCGCCCGCGCCGGCGCCGCGGCGTGGTCGATGCGGCCGGCGCCGCGGCCCGTGGTCGAAGGTATCCTCCCCGAAGTGCATGGCATGCACCTTGGCGCCGATCGTGGCCGTCGGGCCCCCGCTCGTGGCACTCCCGGGCGGCCCGCGGCGCCACTGTCACGCTCACGGCGGAGACTCGGGCCTACCGAACACGCCGGTCCGCCTGTCGGAAACGCCCGTAAGGTGCACGGCCTGCACATAGCGGAGGATCGCACCGTCGCGAAGGATCGCACCGTCGCGGAGGATCGCATCGTCGCGGAGGATCGCACCGTCGCGAAGGATCGCCCTCAGGCTGCGCCGATCCGTTCGGCCGGACGGCGCGAGCGCGAGGATCGAAAGGAGGTTCGCCGGGGTCACCAGCGCGTCCGGCCCGACCGTCATCCAGGGGCGTCAAACGCGGCAGATGGGCCGGCGGCAATCTCGCGATCGGGCGCCCCGCCCGCATCGGAATAGGATCGAAGGCATGCACGTCAATCCCTGAGGGTGCCCGCACCTTCCTCGCCGGGGGCCAGTTCGCCCACATCGTCACCCTCGATCCCGACGGCACTCCGCACGTCTCGCTGGCCTGGGCCGGCATCGACGAGAGCGGCGAGGGGATCGTGTGGGCCTCGTTCTCCGACCAGCGCAAGCTCGACAACCTGCGTCGCGACCCGCGCATCACGCTGTCGTTCCTGGCGAAGGAGAGTGGCGGCGAGGTGCTTCACCCGTACCTCGTGATCCGCGGCCGCGCCCGCGTGTCGCCGGGGGGCGCCCTCGCGGTGATGGACCACCTCGCGACGACCTACCTGGGACCCGGCCAGCCGTTCCCGCTGCGCCAGATGCCGCCCGGATTCACGATCCGGGTCGATGTCGACCGCGTCTACGGCATGGGCAGCTGGCGCCAGAAGGACCAGGAAGGGAATGGCTAGCCGGCGCGCTCGCGACTCGTGCCGAGCCGGCCACCGAAGCGATCCGAGGCGGAGGAACGTGACGTCTGGCGGCCGTCCTGGATGCTGTCCGCGCCGCCTCGTCAGAGGATCTTCGAGAGGAAGCTCTTCGTCCGGTCGTGGGTCGGGTTCGTGAAGAAGTGCTCCGGCGTGCCCTCCTCGACGACGACTCCCTCGTCCATCATGACGACGCGGTCTGCGACCTCCTTCGCAAAGCCCATCTCGTGGGTGACCACGATCATCGTCATGCCCTCTCGCGCGAGCTCCTTCATGACCTCGAGGACCTCGCCGATCATCTCCGGATCGAGCGCGGATGTCGGCTCGTCGAACAGCATGAGCGCCGGCTTCATCGCCAGGGCGCGAGCGATTGCGACGCGCTGCTGCTGGCCGCCGGAGAGCTGCGACGGATACGACTTCTCCTTCGCGGCCAGGCCGACCCGGACCAGCAGGGCCCGGCCCATGGCTATCGCCTCGTCCCGCGGCGTGCCGCGCACCTGGATGGGCGCCTCGATGATGTTCTCGAGGGCCGTCTTGTGCGGGAACAGGTTGAAGCGCTGGAAGACCATCCCGATCTCCTGACGCTGCCGGGCGATGTTCGCCTCCTTGTCCTCGACGAGCCTGCCGTTGACCTCCCGGTAGCCGATCAGGTGCCCGTTGACGAAGATCCGGCCGCCCTGGATCTTCTCGAGGTGGTTGACGCACCGGATGAACGTCGTCTTGCCCGACCCGGACGGCCCGAGGATGACCACGACCTCCTGGCGCTTCACGGACAGCGTCACGTCCTGCAGGACGTGGAGCTTCCCGAACCACTTGTTGACGCCGGAGGCATCGACCACCACGTCGGTCACCGTGCTCGGTACCCCGCCGATCGCTTCGAGCAGGTCGCGGCCGACGACGACGTTGGACCCGCTGACGGGGCCCGTCATCGGGAGCCTCCCTCCTGACCCGCACGGGGGCGACCGAAGCCCATCATCCGCGACCAGAACCCGGGTTCGGGCTCGTTGCGGGCTTGTCCGGCGCCGAGCCGCTTCTCGATCCGGCTCTGGATGAGACCCCAGATCGTGGTGAGCGCGAGGTAGTAGACGCAGATGCCGAAGAGAGGCTCGAACGGCTGGAAGGTCCCGCCGTAGCGCTCCTCCGCGAGGAGCAGCAGCTCCCGCACGGTGACGACGGATGCAAGCGACGTCGTCTTGAGCATGTTGTTGAATTCGTTGCCGAGCGGCGGGATGATCACCCGGAGGGCCTGTGGCAGCACGATTCGCTGCATCGTCAGTCGCGGCGTCATGCCGAGCGACTTCGCTGCCTCGGCCTGGCCGGAGTCGACCGACAGGATGCCGGCCCGGATGATCTCGCTCATGTAGGCGCCCTCGTTGACCCCGAGCGCGAGCGTCGCCGCGACGAAGGCGCCTCCGAAGAGCGCCGGGAGATCGCCGTACTGCTTGGGGAACGGATCGATCCCGAGGAGTGACGGGAGGCCGTAGTAGAGCAGCATGATCTGGACGAGGACCGGGGTCCCGCGAAAGACCCAGACATAGATCCCGGAGATCGTCTTGACCGGCCGGTTCCGCGACCGCCCGGCAAGGGCTGCGATGAGCCCGAGGAGCACGCCGATCAGCTGGGCGAGGACCGCCATCGTGATCGTCGTGATGAGCGCTCCGACGAGGACGTCCCGCCACGTGAACGTGAACGCGAGGAATTCGTTCGTGTCGAATTTCATGCGCGCTCCTCCCGGAATTGAACGGGGCGGCCGCCTGGTGGCAGCCGCCCCGGCCTGGCCCTACTTCAGGAAGACAACGGCGTTGGTCATGCCCCACTTGTCGACGATCGCCTTGAGCCCGCCATCGGCGTACATGGCATCGATCGTCGCCTGGACGGCGTCCTTCATGCCCGTGTCGTCCTTGCGCATCGCGATGCCGATGACGGCCGGGTCGATCGGCTGGCCACCGATCTCGTACTTGCCGGCGTTCTCCGGGAGGGTGTTGTAGTACGCCACGACCGGCGAGTCGGTCGAATATGCGTCGACCCGTTTCAGGCCGAGCTGGGCGAAGGCCTGGGTGTCCTGCTTGAAGGTCTGGATGTCAATCTGCGGCTTGCCGGCCGCCTTGAGCTCGGCGTTCTTGGCGTTGAGCGCCTCGAGGTTCGTCGTCCCGAGCTGCACGGCCACGCTCTTGCCGGACAGGTCGTCGAGCGTGTGGATCCCCTTCGGGTTGCCTACCGGCACGAGGAGGCCCTGGCCGACCTTCAGGTAGTCGACGAAGTCGACCTGCTTCTGCCGTTCAGCCGTGTCGTTCATGCCGGAGATGATCAGGTCGCACTTCTTCGCGTTGAGCGCGAGGATGATCGCGTCGAACGAGGTGTTGTCGATCTCGACCGGGACGCCCCAGCGCTTGGCGATGTCAGTCGCGATGTCGATGTCGCTGCCCTGGGCTGTGGTGCCGTCCTTGGCGTAGAACTCCTCGGGCGCGTAGCTGATGTCGGAGCAGAAGATGAGCTTGCCCGCGGTCTTGATCCGATCCGGGACGGGCAGGGCCGCCGGCGTCGGGGCCGGGGTGGCGGCCGGAGTGGCGGCCGGCGTCGCCGCAGGGGTGGCGGCCTCGGTCGCCGCAGGTGTCGGCGCCGGGGTCGGCGCTGCGGTCGGTGCAGGGGTAGCCGGCGCGGGCGTCGGTGCAGGAGTTGCGGCGCTCGAACAGGCGCCGAAGACGAACAGCGCAGCGCCGGCAATGGCCAGCACGCGCGAGCGCGGATATGGCATGGATCTCCTCCTCAGGACGCCCGTCCCCTGGGCGTCACCCTTGATGGGGCCGCAGCGTACTACGCCGGTTGGGCCCGCGCGAAGCGTCAACGCGAAAACGACCCGAGCGTTCCCGATTCCGGTCCGTGGGCGAACGGGTATCCTCGGGCCATGAGTCGCCTCCTGCCGCGCACGGTCCCGCTGACCGAGCTGCACTGCCATCTGGGCGGCGCCGTCACGCCGGCGATCATGTGGGGCATCGCCCACGCGCAGGGCATCCGCCTGCCGACCAAGGACTACTGGGCGTTCCGCGACCTCATCACCGTCTCGGCGCGCCGCGGCCGCTCGTTCGACGGCTACCTCGAGCTGTTCCACTGGACCGAGCTGATCCAGTCGAGCCCGCTGGCCGTGGAGCGCTCCGTGTACGAGGTCATCGGCGGCGCGTACCGCAAGAACAACGTCACCACGATCGAGCTGCGCTTCAACCCGATGAAGCGCAACCGCGGCGGCGAGCAGGACCTGGACCACATCATCAGCGCCGCCATCCGCGGCATGGATCGGGCCATCCTCGAGTACTCCGGTCACGCCCGGCCTGATCCTCTGCCTCGACCGCGCCTTCCCGTACGAGCTGAACGAGATCATCGCCGAGAAGGCCATCGCCTGGCGCGACCGCGGCGTGGTCGGCATCGACATCGCCGGGCCCGAGTCGGCCGACTTCCGTCCGCGACTACCGAAGGCTCTTCGAGCGGGTCCGCCGGCACGACCTCGGCATCACCGTCCACACCGGTGAGTCGGGCCCGGTGGAGGAGATCGCCGAGGTCATCGAGCAGCTCGAGCCGACCGCATCGGCCACGGCGTCAAGGCCGCCTACGACCCGCGCACCATGGCCATGATCCGCGAGCGCGGCATCACCCTCGAAGTCTGCCCGACGTCGAACCTCAACACCCGCGTCGTGTCCGGCTGGGACGAGTTCCGCTGGATCTTCGACACGTTCCGGCGCAACGGCGTCCGCTTCACCATCAACACGGACGGCCCGGAGATGCTCAAGACCTACATGCGCGACGAGCTCGCGACGCTCGGCCGGCTGGGGATCCTGACGCTGGACGAGCAGCACGAGGTGGCCCGGACCGGCGCAGGCATCGTTCGTGCCCAGGGTCAGCGAGATCGCGCTCCCGCGGGTCGAGCCGGCGCCGCGCGAGGTCGTCGAGCGTGAAGAGGCCTGACGGCGGGGTCGTCCTTCGGGCCTGGCCGTTCGGTGACCGGCAGCGTGCCGCAGCCCGGTTGCGTCTGACCCCAGTCAGTCCTCGCGAGGCTCGATCCGGTACGTGCAGGCGCGGTCGCCGGAGGCGATGTGCGCCACGCGGCTGACCTTGGCGTCGAGGACCTCTTCCATGAGCTGCAGCTCGGCGCGGCAGGCGGCCGGGTGGCCCGACGCGGCCGAGATGATCGCGCAGTTCGATTGGCGCAGTTCGAGCGGCCCGGCGGGCCCGTCCAGCGCGGCCGCCCGGCACAGGTAGCCGTTCTCGTCCTGGAGCATGGCGAGCTCGCGGACCTTGTCGGCGAGCGTGGCGCCGGCACCCAGCCGCTGCTCGAAGCGCGCCCTGATCCTGTCCGAGAGGATCCTCCGCCTGGCCTGGAAGACCTCATCCACGAGCGCGTCGCCCCCGACCGACCGGATCGACCGGAGCAGCGTCTCCGCCAGGCCGTCGTAGTTGGCGGGAAGGGCCGGCTGGGCGGCCGGGGTCACGTCGTAGAGGTGGCGCGGGCGCCCGACGCCGTGGCGGATCGAGTGGCGCACCACGAAGCCCGCGCCCTTGAGCATCCGGAGCCGCTGGCGGACCCGGGCCGGGCTGGCGCCGAGCCGTGAGGCCAGCGTCTCGGGCGAGGTCGCGCCGAGCTCGCGCAGGACGACGAGGATCGCCCGATCGTGGGGATCGGGGCTCGCGGGCATGGTCGCTGGAGTCGCGCCCGGGGACGCCGGCTCGGTCATGGGCGGAAGGCTAGCACCGGCTGGCCCGGAGGGTGTAAGTCAGCCGCCCCACGGCGGCCCGGTCGAGGGCCTTGCGGAGGGCGTCCTTGAAGCCGGCGTGCCACGGCCCGGCGCCCGCGAGCACGTACGGCGGCGATTCCACGGACGAGAAGGTCGCCGGGTCGGTCGCATAGGTGCGGGCGCAGGCGTCGACGCTCGCCCGCAGCTCGTCATAGACCGCCGCGGTCTTGAACGCGTACAGGTAGACCCGCACCAGCGAGGGCTGGTCGATGCCTTCCGCGTCGAAGCTGATCGCCGTCCTGGCGAGGCGCTGGTCGTCGCACCCGGCGTCGCCTGAGGTGACGTTCTCGACGCCGATCCCGCCGCTCGCCAGCTCGGCCACGATCCCGGCGAAGTCCGTCGGGGTCGCCGGTGGCGTCTGGGGCGTCAAGGCGTTGCAGGCGGCCGTTGTGAGCATCAGCGCCGCCAGCAGCGCGCCGAACCTGAAGGTGCCACGTGGGATCATCGGGCCCGAGGCTATCACCGCCGCCTCCGGCTTGCCGCGGCACACCGCGGCAGAGGAGTCCGCTGGCCAACGCTTTGGAAGCGCTCTCAGTCCTTCCGTTGCGCGAGCGGAGGTGGTACGCTGCACACGAGCGCTCATGGGAGCGCCGCCACCCGGCTGGGCCCGTCCATTGTGGAAGCGCTCTCAGCCGAGCGGGAATTGGGATCGGACCGCGCCACCCCTGCGATCGCGCCGCAGCGCTCGGGGCCAAGCCGACGCGGGGCCGGTCGCGCCCCGGGATGGTGGCGGGCTCGGGCGACGCCCGATGGTTGGGAAGGTCGACAAGAACAGAGGCGGGTCGTGCGCTACGGTCACTTCGACGATGCTGAGCGCGAATACGTCATCACCCGGCCGGACACGCCGCTGCCGTGGATCAACTACCTGGGCAGCGAGGCCTACTTCGGCCTCATCTCCAACACGGCCGGCGGCTACTCGTTCTACCGCGACGCGCGCCTGCGCCGGCTGACGCGCTACCGCTACAACAACGCGCCGCTCGATGTCGGCGGCCGCTACATCTACCTGCGCGACGACGCGACCGGCGAGTTCTGGTCGCCCGCCTGGCAGCCGACCCAGCGCGAGCTCGACGACTACGCCTGCCGGCACGGCCTGGGCTACACGATCATCGCGCTCGACCTACCGGGGCATCGCGCCGAGACGCTCTACTTCGTCCCGCTCGGCGAGAACCTGGAGGTCTGGCGCGTCCGCGTGACGAACGAGCGCGACGAGCCGCGGCGAGCTTTCGCTCTTCTCGCTCGGTCGAGTTCTGCCTGTGGGACGCCTAGGACGACGCGACCAACTTCCAGCGCAACTTCACCACCGGCCAGGTCGAGGTCGAGGACGGCGTCATCTACCACAAGACCGAGTACCGCGAGCGGCGCGACCACTTCGCCTACTTCGCCTGCTCCGAGCCGCTCGCCGGCTTCGACACGCAGCGCGACGCCTTCCTGGGCCCCTACCGCGGCTGGGACCGCCCGGCCGCGGTCGAGCGCGGCGCAGTCGCGCGACTCGATCGCGCACGGCTGGGCGCCGATCGGCTCGCACCACGTGCGAGCTGACGCTCGCGCCCGGCGAGACCCGCGAGGTCATCTTCCTGCTCGGCTACTGCGGAGAACCCGGTCGACGACAAGTTCGACCCGCCCGGCTCGCAGACGATCAACAAGACGGCGCGTCAAGCCGGTCATCGCCCGCTACCTGCGACCCCGCGACAGTCGAGCGGGCGTTCGACGCGCCTGCGCGACTACTGGATCCGGCCTGCTCGGGCACCTTCAGGTCGGACGACGCCCGACGACGCACACCAACCGCATGGTCAACATCTGGAACGCCTACCAGTGCATGGTCACCTTCAACATGTCGCGCTCGGCGTCGCTCTTCGAGTCGGGCATCGGCCGCGGCATGGGCTTCCGCGACTCGAACCAGGACCTGCTCGGCTTCGTCCACATGGTGCCCGAGCGGGCCCGCGAGCGCATCCTCGACATCGCCGCGACGCAGCTGCCGACGGGCGGCGCCTACCACCAGTACCAGCCGCTGACCAAGCGCGGCAACGACGCGGTCGGCAGCGACTTCAACGACGATCCGCTCTGGCTGGTCCTCGGCGTGGCGGCCTACCTCAAGGAGACCGGCGACTCGCGATCCTCGACGAGCCGGTCCCGTACGACAACGGCCCGGGCTCCGAGACGCCGCTCTACGAGCACCTGCAGCGCTGCTCGCGCTACACGCTCGACCGGCTCGGGCCGCACGGCCTGCCGCTGATCGGCCGCGCCGACTGGAACGACTGCCTGAACCTGAACTGCTTCTCGACACGCCCGGCGAGTCCTTCCAGACGACCGCGAACAAGGAGGGCGGGTCGGCCGAGTCGGTCTTCATCGCCGGGCTGTTCGTGCTGGCGGCGGGCGAGATGGCGGCGATCGCCGGCCATGCGCGGCGACGCTGCGACGAGGCGGCCCGTTACCGCGGCGGCCGGCGCGATGGACGACGGTCGTCGAGAGCACGGCTGGGACGGCGCGTGGTTCCGGCGCGCCTACGACTACTTCGGCAACGCCGATCGGCTCGCGCGAGAGCGACGAAGGCCAGATCTTCATCGAGCCGCAGGGCATCTGCGTCATGGCCGGCATCGGCCTGGACGACGGCCGGGCCGCGACAGGCGCTCGACGTCGGTCGCGCGAGCGCCTGGCGACGCCGCACGGCATCGTCCTGCAGCAGCCGGCCTTCACGCACTACTACCTCGACCTGGGCGAGATCTCGTCCTATCCGCCCGGGCTACAAGGAGAACGCGGGCATCTTCTGCCACACCAACCCGTGGATCATGATCGCCGAGGCGATGGTCGGGCGCGGCGACGGGCGCCTTCGACTACTACCTGCGCATCAACCCGTCGGCGCGCGAGGAGATCAGCGAGATCCACCGCTGCGAGCCGTACGTCTACGCGCAGATGATCGCCGGGCGGGATGCGCCGACCCACGGCGAGGCCAAGAACTCGTGGCTGACCGGCACGGCCGCCTGGAACTTCGTCGCGATCACCCAGTGGATCCTGGGCATCCGCGCCGAGTACGACGGCCTGCGCATCGATCCGGTGCGTGCCCGACGCGTGGGGTGAGCTTCGCGGTCACGCGCCGGTTCCGCGGCGCCACGTACCGGATCACGGTCCGCAAGCCGAGCGGCGAGCCGGGCCGCGTCGCCCGCCTCGTCGTGGACGGCCCGTCGTCGAGGGCGCCGTCGTCCCGCTGCCCACCCGTCCCGGCCAGTCGATCGAGGTCGAGGCCCTGTTCGGAGCGTGAACGAGACGGCCGCTCACCCCGGCGCCAACCCGTACGGCTACTTCGACGAAGACGCCCGCGAGTACGTCATCACCCGCCCGGACACGCCGACGCCGTGGCTCAACTACATCGGCGAGGGCCGCTACGGCGGCATCGTCTCCAACACCGGCGGCGGCTACTCGTTCGATCGCGACCCGCGCAACCGGCGCGTCACCCGCTACCGCTACAACGCCGATCCCGGCGGACCAGCCCGGCCGCTACGTCTACCTGCGCGACCAGGACACCGGCGAGTACTGGAGCCCGACCTGGCAGCCGGTCCGGCGCGACCTCGACGCCTACGAGTGCCGGCACGGCACCGCCTACACGCGGATCTCGGGCACGTACAAGGGCATCGCGGCCGAGATCCTCTACTTCGTCCCGCCCGGCCCGCCGGACGACCCGGCTCCCTGCGAGCTGTGGGTCCTCCGGGTCCGCAACCTCGGGCGACCGCGCCGCGCCGGCTGCGCTCGATTCACCTACGCGGAGTTCGGCTTCTCCGACGCGTTCAACGACATCGCCAACCTCGACTGGGCGCAGCACATCGTGTTCAGCTCGTGCCTCGACGGGGTCATCCGGGTCGCGACGAAGTTCCGGCCGCTGACGTTCTTCTTCGCCGCCAGCGAGCCGCCCGCCGGCTACACGTGCGACCGCGAGGCCTTCGTCGGTCGCTGCCGCGACCTCGCGACCCGATCGTCGTCGAGACGGGAGTGCCGTCCAACGCCCCCTCGCCCCGCGGCAACAGCGTCGGCTCGCTGTCCCACGACATCGCGCTGGCGCCGGGGGAGGAGCGCGAGATCGTGTTCGTCATGGGAGCCACCGACGCTCCCGCGGCGATCGACGGTGTCGTGGCCCGCTTCTCGCGGCCGGGCGCCGCGGCGGCGGCGCTGCAGGCCGTGCACGAGGACTGGGACGCCTACCTCGCCCGCTTCACCGTCAACACGCCGGACGCCGACACGAACGCGATGCTCAACGTCTGGAACCAGGTCCAGTGCCGGACCACGCTCTACTGGTCGCGCTTCGTCTCGGGCTACGAGAGCGGGCTCGGGCGGGGCATGGGCACCCGCGACAGCGGCCAGGACACGCTCGGCACGATGCACACGGTCCCCGATCACGCCCGCCGGACGCTGACCACGATCTGGCGGATGCAGTTCGCCGACGGCCACACCTGGCACCAGTTCTACCCGCTGACCCTCGAGGGCGGCCCCGGCCTCGCCGCCGAGTTCCCCGACTGGCCGCAGTGGTTCTCCGACGACCACCTGTGGCTCGTCATCGCGGTGTGCGCCTACCTGCGCGAGACCGGCGACTTCGGCTACCTCGACCAGGAGGTCCCCTACGTCGACCGGGCCGCCGAGAGCGTCTGGGGCCACATGCTGCGGGCGGTCGAGTTCACCCTCGACCACCGCGGCCCGCACGGCCTGCCGCGAGCCGGCTTCTCCGACTGGAACGACACCCTCAACATCGACCACGGCTCGGGCAGGGCCGAGAGCGTCTGGACCGGGATGCAGTTCTGCCGGGCGATGCTCGACCTGGTCGAGCTGTGCGAGGCGACCGGCCGGTCCGTCGACGCCGCGCGCTTCGCGGGCCTGCACGACGGGATGGCGGCGGTCATCAACGAGCACGCCTGGGACGGCGCCTGGTACGCGCGCGCGTTCGACGACGAGGGGCTCCCGATCGGGGTCGCCGGCGCGGCGCACCACGCCGATCGACCTCATCCCCCAGAGCTGGTGCGTGATCGGCGAGGTCGCTCCGCCGAGCGCGCCCGGCTGGCGATGCAGTCCGCTGACGAGAAGCTGAACACGCGATTCGGCATCGCGCTGCTCTGGCCGCCCTACGACGGTGGCGACGATCGGGTGCGGGGCACCTCGACCTACCTGCCGGGCGCCAAGGAGAACGGCGGCATCTTCTGCCACGCCAACACCTGGTCGATCGTCGCGGCGGCGATGCTGGGCGACGGCGACGCGGCGTACCGCTACTACCGCCAGATCCTGCCGCTCGCCCGGACCGACTCGGACCGCTACATGGTCGAGCCGTACACCTACCCGCAGAACATCTGCGGTCCGGCGCACCCGTCGTTCGGGATGGCCCGCAACGCCTGGCTGACCGGCACCGCGGCCTGGACGTTCGTGGCCGCGACGCAGTGGATCCTGGGCATCCGCCCGCACGTTCGAGGGCCTGCGGATCGCGCCGGTGCTGCCGGCGGCGTGGCCGGGCTACACGGCCCACCGCGAGTTCCGGGGCACCGCCTACGAGATCGTCGTGCGCCGCGAGGGCCCGGGCAACGTGCCGTCGCTCGTCGTCGACGGGCGCCCCGTCGCGGGCGACGTCGTGCCGCTGCCGGCGTCGGGGACGCGGTCGGTGCGGGTCGAGGTCACGCTGCGCTGAAGCCGGTCGCGGATACCGTACCTATGACAGGATCGAAGCGCCGGGCGGTATGCGCGTGTCATTCTCCGAAGAGTCTTGGGAGGGCACATGGCGGGAAGGGGCTCGGACGCCTTCACCGCGTGGATGCGGAAATCGGTGGCCCCGATCGCGCGCGCCGAAGGCCTGACGGCTACGGCCCCGTCTTCCGGCGGCGCCAGGGTGACAACTGGGTGGTCTTCGCGCTCGAGCGGCGGCACCTCGACCCGTTCGAGGCGCAGGAGGCTCAGGACGACCCGCAGGTCAGGTTCAGGATCGGCGTCGGCGTGTCCGTTCCCGCCACGCGGCCGGCCTGGATGCCCGGCAGGAGCCGTCCACCGGGCGTCCACGACATCACGATGGGCTCACCGAGCCTCGCCCTGTGGCCAACAGGCGGCGAGCAGTGGCACCTCTTTGATGCCGACAACCCGGCCGGCCAGGAGCAACTCGCTGAGCTGATCCGGACGGGGCTACCGGCGGCCATCGCGGCGATCGGGGACACCGGTGCCCGGGCGGTCCTCGACCGACACCTGGCGCATTTCGAGCCCCTCGAGAACCTCGCGCCCGGACACGCCGAAGAGCTCCTCGCGCTGGCAGACGCCGCCGGCGCAGCGGATGTCCGGGCGCGGATCGTCGCGGCACTCGCCAGGCCGCGACGCCCGGACCCGCGGGAGGCGCTGCGCGACCAGGAGCTCGCGGAACTCATCGCGGCGCTGCCGCCCGGCGTTCACATCGAGACGAGAGGCCCGATCCGCGACGACGCGATCACGCCCCGACCTCGTGTTCGACGGACGGCGAAGCAGCGCACCAAGCTGTTGACCGATCTCGCCTCGCGGCGCGTCTACGCGCGGCGGTGGGCGGCCACCGTGCTCGGCGGCTGGACCGGCGACCCAGAGATCCGCGACGCGCTACGGGTGACGATGGGGCACGAGGACGGGTGGACTCGCGCCGCCGCCGCCCGCAGCCTCGGGCACCTCGCGGACGAGGACGAGGAAACGTGGGGACGAGCCCTGTCGCTCGCCGGAGACGCGGCCGCGGCGCCAAGTGAGCTCGGAGAAGCCCTCGTCCTCCTCGCCCGGCTCGACCCTCCCGGCCGGCGCGCCGACGCATTGGCCGCTCTCGTATCGCTCGAGCGCGAACACCCCGCCTGGATGCGCAAGCTCCGCGCGCTGGCGGGGCTACTCGGCGAGTCGCAGCCCTTCGACACCTCCGGACGTCGCCTCCGATCCTCGGACAGTCTCAACCGGCGCTTGGCCGCCCGGGCACCTATCGCTTGGCGCGGCGGCGCGCTTCGCGGAGGCGGGCGAGGGTGTCGTCGGGGCTGCCGCTGGCGGGCGCCGGAGCGGGAGGCTTCGTCACCGCTGCGGTTGGCGGGGTCGTGGCGGCAGTCGGCGGCGGGGCAGCTGCCGACGGACGAGGGCCGGCGGCGCCAGCCGGCGGGGAGTGGTGGCCGCCGGGCCCGCCACGCCACCGGGCGCCGCGCCGGGCGGGGGAGTTGCCGCAGCGCCCGTCGAGCTCGCAACGCCGCCGGGCGCTGCCGTCTTCGGGGAAGCGGCCGGCGGAGGGGTGCTGGCTGCCGTGCGCGTCACGTCGCCGGGCGCCGCCGTCTGCGCGGGAGTGGCCCCCGAGCCTGCCGCAGCCGCAGATCCTGCCACGGCCGTCGACTCGCGGGCCGTCGCCAGCGCGCTGCGCGCGCCGCTCGAGCCCGCCCGTCCGCGCGCCGCGAGCATCGCCTCTGCGCCCGCCTCGCGGACCGCGACGCGCCCACGTCGTGCCGGAATCGCCCGCACCCAGCGCGCCCCTGCGGTCACGTCGCGGCGCCCGATCGCGACGCGGCGCAGGAAAACGTCGAGCGGCCAGAGGAGGAGCGCGAGGGCGAGGAGCCATGGCCAGAGCGGCGTCTCGCGCGTCGTCGAGCCCAGGTCGTGGCGCCAGGCGTCGACCGGCGCCGTGACCGCCGCCCCCGGTCGCCGCGCGGATCGCGGCGAGGAGTGGCACGTTCGTGCCCAGCAGCCGATACTCGGCCGGCGTCGGCGCCACCAGGCCGAGCGTCCGGCCGACCGCCGCCGCCCCGGACCGTGTCTGCGTCACCCGCAGCGCGTAGGCGCCCGACGTCAGCTCGCCCATCGGCGCCTCGTAGACGCCGGGCGCGACCTGGGAGAGCTCCAGCTTCAATTCGTCGAGCGCCGGGTCGACCACCGTCACCGACGTCGAGTAGAAGTCCCGCGGCGATCCGTCGGGGCCGACGCTCTCCACCCGCAGCGTGGTGCCGGCTGGGCCCGTGACGAACCGGGCCTCGATCCCGCCGGATTCCTCGCCCGGGAAGGTCCAGCTCACGAGCTGGCCGAAGAACCGCGTGAACCCGGGCCAGCCGACCCAGTTGCGGGCCCAGCGCGCCGTGGCGTCGGACGTCCAGGCGACCGCCCGCCCGAGGCCGTACTGCCACTGCGCGAGGACCGGGTCGGCCCGCGCCGAGGCGAGCACCTGCTGGGCGGCCGGCTTGATCGTCGTCCCGTCGTAGCCCTGCAGCGACGGCAGCCCGGCGTCGAGCCCGCGCATGATCGGCGACGAGCCGGTGAGCGTCGGGAAGAAGCTCTCCTCGATGATCTGCTGCCCCGCGACCTGCTGCGTCTCCTTGAGGAAGATGTCCGGGATCGTCGACGGGTCGGTCGCCGGGTAGAAGCGGCCCCCGCCCTGCGCCGCGAGCTGCTGCAGGAAGGGGTTGGCGCCCCGCCGGCGCCGACTGTCGAGAGGGTGATTCCGGCGGCCTTCATGCGGGCCAGGATCGCGTCGTACTGGCCCGAGGTGGACCAGCCGTCGGTCAGCAGGATCAGGTGGCGCCGGGTGGCGGTCGTCTGCTCGAGCGACTTCACGGCCTCGTCGAGGCCCGCCATGATGTTCGTCTGGCCGTCGGCCCGGATCCCCGACAGGTTGCCCTGGAGGTCCGTCACGGCCCCCAGCGGCTCGGTGTGGACGACCCAGTGGGCAGCCTCGTTGAAGGCCACCACGCCGAGCTCGTCGCGCGAGGTCATCGCGGCGGCCGCCCGCAGGATCGCCTCCTTGCCGATGTCGACCTTCTGGACGCCCGCGAGCTGGCGATTGCCGGCCATGCTCCGGTCGAACGAGTTGCAGTGGCAGGCCGCCATCGAGCCCGACTCGTCGATCACGACCACGAGCGCGATGTCGGGCTGCTTCTGCTTGCTCCGGACCTGCATCTCGACCGGGAGCGCCGCCTCGATCGGCGTGTCGCGGTAGCCGCCCGCGCCGAAGCTCTCGTCGCCGCCGATCATGACCAGGCCCTTGCCATAGTCGCGGACCGCCGTCCGGATCGCCTCGAGCTGCTTGTCGGTCAAACGCGCCCGGGGGACGTTGACCAGGACCGTGCTGTCGAACCCGATGAGCGAGGCGACGTCCGGCGGGACCTGCTCGGGCAGCATCTGGACCACGCTCCCCTCGCGCGATCGGAGGGCGGTCACAAGGTCGGCAGCGAGGTCGCCCTCGGGCGCCACCACCAGCACGCGCGGCGGTCCGCTGACCAGGCTGTCGCCGTCGGCACGGTTGTTCTGGGCGAACGTGTCGCGGCCGGCCTCGACCACGACCCGGTAGCGGTGGAACCCGGCTTCGGCCGGCGTCTGCTCGAAGGCGACCTGGGTGACGCCCGCGGGGAGCTGGACGGACGTGGTGTCGACGAGGCCGCCGTCGGCGAACAGGCGGACCGTGGCCGGCTGTTCGACCGTCGAGCGGATGTCCGCGACCAGCGAGAGCGCCTCGCCGAGGCGGGCGGTCGACGGGACGCCGAGCCGCTCCACGAGGACCTCGTCGGCGCCCCCGAGGCCGATCGGGAGCGTGTCCACGGTCACGCCGCGCGCTCCCGCGCGAGCGGCCTCGACCTGCCCGGAGCCCGTGGTGTCGTTCCCGTCCGAGAGCAGCACGATGCGCTTCTGGGCATCGTCCGGGAAGAGCGCGGCGGCGAGCCGGAGCGCGGCGCCGACGTCTGTCGCGGTCCTGACCGGCGTGGACGCGATCCGGTCGATCGCCGCGAGCTCGTCGGGCAGGCGCTCGACGAGGGCATCCCGCCCGAACGCGACGACGCCCGCGAGATCACCTTGGGGGCGTGCCGCCAGCGCGTCGCGGACGAACGCGAGCGCCTGCTGGCGCCCGGCGTTGCCGACCGAATCGGAGAGGTCGACCACGAAGACGGTTGCCAGGCGGTCCGTCGGGAGCGTGACCGCGGCGCCGGCGAGGGCGAAGAGCAGCGCGCCGATGATGACGCCGCGAACCACGAGCGCGATCCGGTAGCGCGCCTCCCCGAAGCCGCCCCGGGCCAGGAGGTGGATGCCAACGACGAGCGCGAGCAGGACCGGCAGGAGCAGCAGGAGGGCGGGCGTCGCGAACGAGAGGGGCATCAGGTGCCCCTCCGGACGGGCGTCCCGGGCCTCGGGCGGCGGCCGACCCGCGCGCCGAGCCAGCGGCGCAGGCGGACGAATGCGTCGCGCTCGGCGACGAGCATCTCGACGAGCAGGAGGACGAGCGCGATCGCCGCGACGATCGGCCAGACCTCGTCGCGGGCCGGCGCGCGCTCCGGCGGGCTGCCGGCCGTCACGGGCGATGCGCCCGGCGAGGTACCGGGAGAAGCGTTCGGCGAGGCCCCTGGCGAGGCGTCGGGACCGGCGCCCTCGCCGGCCCGCCCGCCGACCGCGGTCAGCAGCTCCGGGACGCCCGGCGTGATCGTCGAATTCGCCGACGTCGAAGAGGTCCACCGCGAACCTGGTCGGGCCGGTCGCCGCCGGGTTCACGCTCGCGGAGGCGCCGGCCGAGGCGCCCGGCGACGCGCCGGACGTCGGCGTCGCGGCGCTCAGGGTCGGCGATGGGGTCGCGGCACTTGGCGCCGGCGATGCTGCCACGCCGACCGGCTCCACGGCATAGACCCCGAGCTGGTCGGTTGCGGCATAGGTCGCGCTGAGCCCGCCCGGGACCGACGGCACGAGCTCGACGGCCGTGCCGTCGGGCCTCGTCACCCGCAGGCCGGTGGCGCCGGCCGGGATGGGCAGCGTCACCAGGGATCCCGGGGCCAGCGCCGTTTCGGGCGCCTCGGCGGCGCCGGCGAGCGCGCCGATGAGGTTCGAGACGAGCACCGGGAAGGCGACCTGCAGCGGCAGGTCGGAGCGTCGCGGCTCGAACGCGAGGACGGCGGTCGCGATGCCGTCGCGCTCGCCGGCGTAGAGAAGCGGGTCGCCGGCCGCGCCGGGCAGGACCGTCCGGGCCCAGTCGGGAAGCGTCAGCCGCTGAGCCGCGGCGACATGAAGCGTGGTGAGGTCCACGTAGCGCAGGAGGGGCTCGTCGGGGCTCGGGGTGCCGAGCGCCGGGTTCGTCAGTGCGCCCGTCAGCGTGCCGAGGGCGCTCGTGGCCGGCGGCGCGATCGCCAGCGTCGGGATCCGCGGCAGCGTCGCCGGGAGCGAGCCGTCGAGGATCAGGACGTCGTAGCTCCGCTCCGCGAGCGCGGCGGCGAGGCCCTGCTTGCCGACCTCGAAGGGCTGGATCCCGGGCAGGAGCTGGAGGGCGGTCTCGAGATACGGGTCGCCGTCCGAGACGAGCAGCACGTTGATGGCGCGCTGGTCCGGCACGATGGCCCAGGCGCGGTCGTCGAAGGCCAGCAGGTCGCCGCCCACCACGCGCACCTCGATCGTCCGGACGTTGGCGGGAACGTCGTCGATGCCCACGTCGGCCCGCGTCACGGGATCGATCGAGAGCTGGCGGGCCTCGAGCAGGTTGCCGTCGCCGTAGACCTCGAGGCGGACGGCGGCGATCTCGGCGCCGAGGTTGGCCACCGACGCGAAGACCGAGCGGGTGACCGACGACGGCGAGGCGCGCACCGCGAGCGCCACGATCGCCACGTTGCGGCGGTCGCGGCCGACCGCCACCACCGACACGGGCGCCGCGACCCGCAGATCCGCGGGCAGGGTGAACGCCGCGTCGGTCGCCACGATCACCTGGGCGTCCGCCGAGCGCGACGCCAGGCCCGAGGCAAGCCGCAGGGCCGCGGGCATGTCCCCGACCGCGGGCGCGGCCCGCACGGCGGCGACTGCCGCCCGGACCCGCCCGAGGTCGCTGGTGGCGTTGACCACGACCCGCGGCACGGCGCCGGCTTCCACCACGCTGACCCGGCCGCCGGCCGGCAGGTCGCGCAGCCTCTCGAGCGCCCCCGCCTTGGCGGCCTCGAGCCGCGACGGCGCCACGTCGGTCGCCGCCATGCTCGCGGACGCGTCGATCACGAGCACGACGTCCTTGGCGAGGCCGGCCGGGCGCTCGGCGAACGGGCGCGCCACGAGCAGCGCCAGGACGACGACGAGGAGCAGCTGGAGCAGGAGCAGGAGGGAGCGCCGCAGCCGCTGCCACGGCTGGTTCGCCTCGCGGTCCTCGCCGAACCGCTTCCACAGGACGGTCGACCCGACGATGCGCTCCGTTCGGCGCAGCTTGAGCATCCAGAAGGCGACGATGACCGGCAGGAACGCCAGTCCGAGCAGCCCGAGCGGCGCGATGAACGACATGGCTGCCCCTACCCGACGACCTGCCGGCGCCGGAGCTCGGCGAAGACGAGGTCGGCGAGCGGGACGTCCGAGGTGAGCGGCACGTACGCGATCCGTCGTCGCGCGGCGAGGGCCGCCAGCTCCTCACGCCACGCCCGCACGCGTTCGGTGTAGCGGTCGCGGGCCGCAAGGTCGAGGGTCACGTCGACGTTCGCCCCCGTCTCGGCGTCCACGAGGCGCAGGTCGCCGACGAGGTCCGGCTCGACCTCGTCCGGCGCCAGCACGTGGAGCACGATGACCTCGGCGCCGGTGCCGGCAAGGTCGCGCATCGCGCGGTCGGCGGCTGGATCCAGGAGGTCGCTCACGAGCACGAGGACGCCGCGCCCGTGGAGCTGCGCCGCCGCATGCCGGCAGGCCGCCACGAGGTCGGTC
This sequence comes from uncultured Chloroflexia bacterium, assembly GCA_963809375.1. Classification (GTDB taxonomy): domain Bacteria; phylum Chloroflexota; class Limnocylindria; order Limnocylindrales; family CSP1-4; genus CTSoil-043. The sequence continues at coordinate 363,305 of CAWEJO010000004.1, read as the reverse complement.
GGGCCGGGCGTCGTCTCGATCGCCGAGAGGTCCGCCAGGAGGCGGAACGCGCGGCCTGATCCCCGCAGCGCCGAGCGCCGCCGGGCGACCCGCCCCGAGAGCGTGGCGACGGTCACCCGGTCCTCGGACGCGAGGGCGATGTAGCCGAGCGCCGCGGCCGCCCGCTTGGCGAACACGAGCTTGTCGGGCGTGCCGTGCGCCATCGAAGCGGATGCGTCGAGGAGGAACGTGACGGTCAGGTCCTCCTCCTCGATGAAGAGCTTGACGAACAGCTTCTCGAGGCGCGCGTAGATGTTCCAGTCGAGCTGGCGCAGGTCGTCCCCGAGCGAGTAGTCGCGGTAGTCGGCGAACTCCACGGACTGGCCGCGCTTGACGCTCCGCCGGCCACCCTTGAGGCCACCCCGGACCGGCCGCTTCACGAGGACCACGAGGCGTTCGAGGCTCCGCAGGAACGCTTCGTCGAAGACGGTCGGGTCGACGTCGGAGGGCAGGAAGGCGGCCCGTGTGCCCTCGCGACCCGGCGTCGCAGGTGTCGATCCGACGCTCGATCCGGCGCTCGATCCGGCGCTCGATCCGGCGTTCGCCCCGCCGGGTCGACCGGGGGCTGCGGGGCCTCCGAGCGCGCGCGGCGTCGCCGCCGCGCTGGCCGGGGCGTCGGGCCGGTTCGCCTGCTCCACGCGTTGCGACCCGGTCAGTCGACTGCAGGCGGTTCGACGCTGTCGAGGATCGTCCGGACGATGGCGTCCGAGGTGATCCCTTCGGCTTCGCCCTCGAAGTTCAGGATCACCCGGTGGCGGAGGGCCGGCATCGCGACCGCCCGGAGGTCCTCAACCGACACGTTGAAGCGGGCGTCGAGGAGGGCCCGCACCTTGGCCCCCGCCACCAGCGCCTGGGCGCCGCGCGGCGATCCGCCGTACCGGACGTAGTCGCGGACGAGCTGGGGCGCCCGCGGCTGGTCGGGGTGCGTCGCCGCGAGCAAGGCGACCGCGAACGCGGACACGTGCGGGGCGATCGGGACGCTCCGCGCGAGGCGCTGCATCGCCAGCACGTCGGCGGCGCCGGCCGCGTTCGCCGCCGCGGGCGTGTCGGTCCCGGTCGTCCGGGCCAGGATCTCGACGAGGTCCGCCTCCGAGGGGAACGGGACGTGCACCTTGAACATGAACCGGTCGAGCTGCGCCTCGGGGAGCGGGTAGGTGCCCTCCATCTCGAGCGGGTTCTGGGTCGCCAGGACGAAGAACGGCTCCTCGAGCGGATGCCGCGACCGCGCCACCGACACCTGGTGCTCCTGCATCGCCTCGAGGAGCGCGGACTGCGTCTTGGGCGTCGCGCGGTTGATCTCGTCCGCGAGCACCAGGTTCGCGAAGATCGGGCCCGGCTGGAACCGGAAGACCCGGCTGCCGCCCTCTTCGATCAGGATGTTCGTGCCCAGGATGTCCGCCGGCATCAGGTCGGGCGTGAACTGGATCCGGTTGAACGAGCAGGCCACCACGTCGGCGATCGTCCGCACGAGCATCGTCTTCCCGAGGCCGGGCACCCCCTCCAGGAGGGCGTGGCCGCCGCCGATCAGGCACGTGACCGTCTGGCGGACGAGGTCGGCCTGGCCGACGATCACGCGGCCGACCTCGCGCTCGATCCCTCTCGCCAGCTCGACGAAGCGATCCGGCTCGAGCGCCGGCGGCACGGTCGGGGACTGCATCACTTGGCCTCCTGGGTCGGGTCGAGCGCGCTGAAGTAGTCGCGGACGTAGTCCTTGACGGCGAGCGGGACGTAGCTGCGGTCGAGGCTGGCCTGGGCGTACCGGAGGAAGTCGGCGAACACGTTCGTGTACGGCACGATGCCCTGGTTCTGCTGTCCCTGGCCGGTCGTGGAGCCCGGGTTGAGCTGCCCGCCGTTGCCGCCGCTGCCGGCGATGTAGGTCGGGTCGCCCGGCTTGCCGACGCGGTCGAAGGGTGCGAAGACCGAGCCCTGGTCTGCGCCGACGGTCCACGGCTTGGTGGGGTTGGTGGGCTGGCCGAGACTGGTGGTGCCGCCGGTCCGGTTGCCCAGGTAGCGAGCGCTCGTGCCGCCGCCGAGGCCGGCACCTTGCCCCTGGCCTTGCCCCTGGCCCTGGCCTTGCCCCTGGCCTTGCCCCTGGCCCTGGCCTTGCCCCTGGCCCTGGCCTTGCCCCTGGCCCTGCCCCTGGCCCTGGCCCTGCCCCTGGCCCTGGCCCTGGCCCTGGCCCTGCCCCTGGCCCTGACCCGAGGCGCCCGGCTGGCCCGAGGCGCCCGCCTGGCCGTTGCCCGGCTGGCCCGAGGCGCCCGGCTGGCCCGAGGCGCCCGCCTGGCCGTTGCCCGGCTGGCCCGAGGCGCCCGCCTGACCGTTGCCCTGCTGGCCGTAGCCCTGCTGGCCGGAGCCCTGCTGCCCGTTGCCCTGCTGGCCCTGCTGCCCCGAGGCTTCACCCTGCCGCCCGGCGTCGGCGAGCTGTCGGCGCGCGTCCTGGAGCTGGGCCGCCGCCCCCGCCAGGTCGCGGTTCGTCTGCACCTCGGTATCGGCGTTGTCGAGTGTCTCGCCGAGCCGCCGAAGCGCATCCGCGGCCGCCGGGCGGTCCCCTCGGGCGAGCGCATCGGCCGCGGCCCGGAGTGCCGCGTCGGCCCCCGCACCCGCCTGCTGCGCGACCGGCTGGAGGGCGGAGAGGTCGCCGGCAAGCTTCTGCAGGTCTGCGTTCGACTTGCTGTCGAGCCCGTTCGCCAGCGACTCGAGGTCGGTGCGTGCCGTCTTCGGGTCGCCGCCCGGATTCGCCTGCGGGTTGCCCGTCGCCGCCCGGGAGAGCCCGCGACTCAGCGCGGCAAGCGCCGCGCCGCGCTGCTCGTTGCCGGGATCGAGCTGGTCGCGCAGGGCGGTCTCGGCGTCGCCGATGCGGGCCAGGTTCTTGTCGAGCTCGGACGAGCGCTCCCGCAGCTGCTTCGCGATGTCGCGGAGCTCCTGCGCGCTGCGCGTGCGCGGATCGTTGGCCGAGGTTCCCTTCTTCTCGAGCTCGCGGGCGACCGCTTCGACCCGGTCGGCCTGGCGCGCCGCCTCCTCGCGGATGGTGCGGTCGCGCGCGATCGTGGCGTCCATGGCGTTCGGCAGGAGGGCCAGCGGCAGGATCAGCGCGGCGGCCACCAGCGTCGCGATGCCCGGCAGCCGCGCGATCGACGGCCGGAAGAGGTCCGGAGCGACGGTCGCGATCGCGGATGCCGCGTCGGCCCGCTGGCGCCGGACGAACCGGGCCAGCATGCCTGCCTCGGGCGGCGCTTCGTCGCCCGCCTCCGTCGGCGCGGCCGCGAAGGCCACGGCGGTCGCCACGCGGTCGCGCAGGCGGCCCTCGGCGTCGAGGGCGAGGGCCGTCGCCCCGAGCGTCGGTCGTGCGAAGGCTCCCGCGACGAGCGCCACGGCGAGGCCGCCGAACGGGATGGCGACGATCAGCAGCGGCAGGATCTCGATCGGGACCAGCCGCGCGGCTGCCAGGACGGCCGCCTCGAGGATCGCCACGGACGCGACGACCCGCCACCAGCGCCGGGCGGCGCGCCGCAGCCAGAGCCTGTCGCGGTGGCGGCGCAGGCCAGCCCGGATGGCCCGCAGCGCCGGGTCCGAGGCCGACTCGGCGGGGAGCGCGGGCAGGATCGGAGCCGCCAGCGGCCGGGAAACCGCACGGCCGCGCCGCAGGGATCGCGGTCGCCTCACGCCGGAGTCTCCCGGGTCGCGCTGCGTCGCCGCCGCAGGTGCGGGCGCCCCGGCCTGAGCGAGCGGCGCCGCGCGCCGCGTGGGCGGACCATGACGACCGAGAATGCGATGAGCAGCAGCGACACCACGAGCCAGGCCGCGGCGATCTTGGGCCACAGGCGGTCTCGGACGGACGGGGTCGCCGACGCCGTCGGGTCGGCAACGAACCCACCGGCCGCGAAGCCACCGACCACGCCCGTCACCCCGACGTTGACCGGCCCGCCCACCAGCCCCGCGGCCCCGCCCTTGATGATCATGTCGCGGCTGAAGACCTGCCCCGCGTCCTGGTGGAGCGCGAACGCCACCCCACGACACTCGAGCGAGTACGGATCCATGCCAGCGCCGCACACGACGTCGCCCATCGCGACCCCGGGATTGAGCCACAGGATCCATTCGGGGGGCTGCGGGATGCCCGACGTCGACGACGCTCCCGTCGAGCCGGTCGAGCCGCCGAAGCCCCCGTTCGAGTCGTCGACCATGGGAGCCGGCTGCGGCATCCCGATGTTCGACTGGGCCGGCGCGGCGATGCCGTTCCAGAGGGCGAAGATGGTCGCGGTCCCGAGCGTCAGCCCGAGCACCATCAGCCAGGTCAGTACCGTCGCCGCCTGGGTGCGGCGGGTGATCGACGACAGGGCGAGGCCGATGCAGCCGAACCCGAAACCGCACACCAGCAGCACGAGATAGCCGCGCACGATGTCGTCGGGCGCGATGCCGCCGAAGACGAAGACGACGGCGACCAGCGGCACCGATGCCAGGATCTGCATGCCCACGAAGGCGAGCGCGGAGAACAGCTTCCCGAGCACGATCGCGAGGCTGGGCACCGGCGTGGCGGCGAGCATGTCGAGGGTCTGCTTCTCGCGCTCGAGGCTGATCGCGCCGGAGGTGAAGGCCGGGGCGAGGAACACGACCAGGATGGTCTGGATGACCATCAGGACTTCGAAGATCGACTGGCCGACGCTTGCCGACGCGAACGGCGTGCCGCCGAAGCTGCCGCCGTTCGCGTACGACCGGCGCATCGCGAAGTAGACGAGGATGGTGAACCCGGCCAGCAGGGCCACGTACAGCGTCAGCGAGATGAACGCCCGCCAGCCGCGCATCCGCCCGCGCAGCTCCTTGGTCGCGACCGCGCCGACACCGGCTGCAAGCAGCGAGACATGTGTCCTCATCGTCGCGCCTCCGTGCCCGTGGCAGCCGGGGCCACACTCTCGGCCGTCTCGACCTCGCCGGCCTCGACGTCGCGTTCGCCGGTCATCTGCAGGAAGAGCTCCTCGAGGTCGGACACCGCCCGGCCGAACGAGACGACTCGCACGCCCCCGCGCACGAGGGTCCCCAGCAGGGCCGCGGCCGCTTCGTCGTCACCCGTGAAGGCGACCTCGAGCAGCCCATCGCCCGCCTCGTCGACGCCCACGACGCCAGCCTCGGCCGCGATCCGCGCACGCGCGGCTTCGAGGCCGCCGCCGTCGCCGAGGACGCGCACCCGGATGACAGCGCCGACGCGGAGCCGGGCTTCGATGTCGGCGAGCCTTCCCTGGGCGAGCACCTTGCCATGGTCGATGATCGCGAGGCTGGTGCACAGCTCCTCGAGCTCGGGCAGGATGTGGCTGCTGATCAGGATCGTCTTCCCGAGCGCCCGGAGCTCGCGGAGCAGCTCGCGGAGCTCGACCCGGGCCCGCGGGTCGAGGCCCGACGCGGGCTCATCGAGGACGAGCACCGCGGGATCGTGGACGAGCGCGTGGGCGAGGCACAGCCGCTGCTGCATGCCGCGCGAGAGCGTGTTGACGTACGCCTCGCGCTTGGCCCCGAGGTCCACCAGCTCGAGCAGGTCGGACACGGCCCGCCTGCGCCGGTCGGCGGGCAGGCCGTGGCAGCGGCCGAAGAAGTCGAGATACTCCCACACCCGCATGTCGTCGTAGACGCCGAAGCTGTCGGGCATGAACCCGACGACCCGCCGCACCGCGTTGGGGTTCCGGCGGACCGATGCGCCGGCAACCTCCGCGTCGCCCGAGGTCGGCGCGAGCAGCGTGGCGAGGATTCGCAGCGTCGTCGTCTTTCCGGCGCCGTTGGGCCCGACGATCCCGAAGATCTCGCCCTCCTCCACCGCGAGGTCGAGGCCCGCGACGGCGAGGGTTCCCGCGTAGCGCTTGACGAGTCCCTCGGTCCGGACGATGGCGGTCATCGGATGGTCCCCTCGATCCTGACGGAGAGCTGGAGCCCGATCTGGTTGCCGGCGTCATTGTTCGTGAGGCGGACGAGGACCGTTCCCGAAGCCGGATCGACGAAGTGGTCCGCCTCGTTGATCTCGACCGACTGGCCAGACGGCAGGGCCGGCAGCTGGCGCCACGCTCCTGCCACGATGTCGAAGAGCTCGAAGGTAGGCCGGCCCGGAACGAAAGGCACGGGTGCCGGGACGGGAGCCGCCGGGACGGGGGAGGCCGGGTCGCTCGGCGCCACCGTTGGGACGGCGGACGCGGTCGGCGCGGGCGCGTCCGTCGGGGGCGGCGAGTCGGGCGGCAGGGCCGGACCGCCCGGCGACGGCGATCCGGGAGACGCCCCGGCGAGAGGAGGGCGCGGGAGTGCGCGCCCGGCGAAGAGGACGCGCCCGGCGAAGAGGACGCGCCCGGCGAAGGCGATGCCACTGGCGACGCCGAGGGTGACGGGGAGGCCGAGGGAGAGGGCGCGGCGGGCGGACCGGCCGTCAGCTTCTGCGCCGGCGTCGGGATGTTGAACGGGTCGCCGGTGTCGGTGGCGATGATGAGGCGCGGCTCCGCGAGCGTTCCCTGGAGCGAGATCGGCCGATAGGCGAGCGTCACCGAGCCGGTGCCCATCCCGATGAAGGTCGGATCCTTCTGGAACATCTGGGCCTTGTTGTCGACAGTCGTGACCCGCAGCAGGTCGGGCGTGAAGATCGTCCGGCCCGACATGCTGAAGTCGAGCGGGATGTAGTAGAGCGTCTCGCCGGAGGTGACCGGGCTCTCGGAACCGACCTTTACGTCGAGGAGCCCGGGCGTGCCCCAGGCCAGGAGGACCGGCCCGCTCGTCGGCAGCGTGCCCGTCCAGCCCGAGAACGGGTCGTACGTGAGCGCGTCGAGCAGCCCACGGCGCACCATCTCGCGGATGTAGTCCGACGGGGGGCTGCCGTCGAACATGACGCCGCCCTGCGGCCCGAACACCCGGTCCGACAGATTTGATCCCTGGACGCCGACCGACTGCAGTGCGACGTCGATCTTCGCCGACGCGCCCGGGGCGAGGTCTCCGACCTGCGCGGCCGTCATGCCGAGGACCACCGTCGCCCTCGCCAGTGGAACCGTCGAATCGTTCCGGACGGTGCCCGTCAGGCGCCCGTCGTGGACCGCGAGCGTGACCGCAACCTTTGGCGCGGTGACCGTCGAGTCGGCGCGCATCGCCCGCATCGAGCCGTAGGCGACCGTCAGGCCGCGGATCGTCGCCGTGTCGGCCTGGATGACGTCGAGGTTGCCGCTCGTCCCGGTCCCGGTCGGGTCGCTCACGGGGGCCGTGACGAGCGCCCCGGCCCCGACCGTCACGTCGTAGGTGGAACGGGTGGGGGAGAAGATGCCCAGGAAGACCTCGGCCTGGGCGGCGTCGGTGCCCGGCGCGCCGCGCACCACCGCGACCTGGTTCACGATCACGTTGCTGCCGCGCAGCGAGCTGCCGATGGCGAACGCCGCGACGGTGAAGCCGACGACGATGAGCGGGATGCTCAGCCAGGCCCATTCGCGCCTGTCGAGGCGGCGCAGGACGAGGTAGTTGACCGGCCCGACGAGGATGATGTAGCCGACGAGCAGGAGCAGCAGGCCCTCGATCGAAGGAATGGCGAGCGACGGCAGGTTGCCAAGAAGCTGCACGAACGGGCTGTCGTCCCCGACGAGGATCTGGCCCGCGGCGCCTGCCCGCGCCGGCACCACGCGCTGCCAGACGGCGTCGGCGCGATCGGTCCCGGCGAGCCACGAAGAGGCCGGGTCGAACCCGACGATCGCAACGCCGCCCGAGCCGTAGGTCGTCTCGGCGACGATCGCCCGCGCCGCCGCTCGTCGCGATGGCCCGGCCCTGCGTGAGCTCGCCGGCGAGGGCCGCGACGGGCGTCGCGTTGGCCGGGAGCGTGCCGCCGACGAGGGCCCGGAGCTCGCTCGGGTCCACGTCGAGGGTGGTGGCGGGGCGATACGGCAGGAGCTCGTCGGGGAACGCCCCCAGCACGTTCGCCCCGTTCGTCCCGCCGACGATCGTGAGGCGGCCGCCGCCGGCGAGCCACGTCCGGAGGGCCGCCATCTGCTCCCGGGTGAGCTCGGACGAGTCGACGTCCTGCCAGACCAGTCGATCGACCGGCGCCCAGGCCTCCGGGCGTGACGGCAGGTCGGCCGGGACGAGGCCGAAGACGGCGGGGCGGGGCGCGGTGGGATCGCTGACCCGGGCGAGGCTCGCGACGAGGTCGCCCGGCCGCTCGGCCACGACCCCGACGCTCAGCTGGCTCACGTCGTGGAGGGCGAAGGCGACCTGGCGCTTCGCCACGACCCTCTCGCCGGAGACGAGGGCCACGTCGAGCTTCGAGCCGAAGACGGGAGCCTGGATGTACATCGAGTACGACTTCCGGGACGTGGTCGGGAGGTCCACCGGCACCGAGAAGCGGGTCGTCCCCTGCGTGCCGCCGACCATCCGGAGCTCGCCCGTGATCGGTGGGCCGTCGTTCGAGAGGCTCACGTTGACGGCCATCCACGCGCCGGGCCGGGCGTGACCCTGCAGCAGCGCCCGGGCATCCATGCCGAGTCCGGCCGGCTCGGCTGCCGCTGAGGCGCCCGGCGAGGCCGACGGCGACGGGTCCGCGGCCAGCGCGCCGTGTGCGATCGCGGGGAGCACGGCACCGAGGGCGGCCAGGAGCCCGGCAAGGACCAGAAGACGAGCGGCGCGGCCGAGGGCGGCGGGCGGAAGCGGGGCGGCTCGGCGCCGGTTGGTCACGAATTCCTCCCTGCGGTCGCGCGGACGACGCGGCGATCGTGGCCGCCGGTGCCATTGGGACGCCGGATGGCCCTGGAAAGTTTCGCAGGCGCGTGGCCCCGTCATTCGTCGGCGCGGCGGACCGCAGGAGCCCCGGGTTGCGAGCGCCGCTGATCGCGATCGGCGGAGGATGGCGAGGCGCCCAGGTTTTCGAGCGCCGCGGCTGCCGCCGGGGGCAGGCTCGAAGGGTCGGACCCGACGCGGTATCCTTGACCGCGGATCGCCCGTCCGCCCGCCGGCCCCAGCCATTCCGGGTCCAGCGGCGTCGAGGTCCCGTCCTGGAGGTCGCGTGCCCGAGATCCGCGCGTTCCGCGCGCTGCGCTACAGCCCCGAGGTCGTGCCCGACCTGGGACGCGTGGTCGCCCCGCCCTACGACGTCATCTCGCCGGCGCAACGGGCCGTTCTGGCGGCCCGCGACCCGCGGAACGTCGTGGCGATCGACAAGCCCGTCGACGCGTCGGGAGCGACCGACCCGGACGACAAGTACCGGGCTGCGGCGCGCCTCTTCATGCGGTGGCGCGCCGACGGCACGCTGCGGATGGATCCTCGCGCGAGCGTCTACGTCTGCGAGCAGTCGTACACCGTCCCCGGCTCGGACGTCACGCGGGTGCAGCGCGGGTTCTACGCGCGCGTGCGGCTCGAGGCGTACGGGCCGGGAGCAGGCGTCCTGCCCCACGAGCGCACGCTCAGCGGCCCGCGCGAGGATCGCTACCGCCTGATGCGCGCGACCGCCGCGAACCTGAGCGGCGTCATGGCGCTGTATGCGGATCCGGGTGGCGCCACGGCGAGCGTGCTCGGCGATGTCGTCGCCGGGGTGCGCGGGAGGCTCGTCGCGGACGTCCGGGACGACGAAGGCGTGCGCCATCGCCTCTGGGCGGTGCCCGACGACGAGACGAACGGCGCGGCCGTCGCGACGCTCCGCGAGGCCGCCGGCCGCGACCCGGTCACGATCGCCGACGGACATCACCGCTACGAGACCGCGCTGCGCTACCGCGACGAGCGCCGCACCGGCTCGACCGAGACGGACCCGGCGTTCGACTACGTGCTGATGCTCCTCGTCGAGGCGGGCGAGCCGCTGACGGTCCTCCCGACCCACCGGGTGGCTCGTGGCATCGGCGCGACGGCCGACGACCTGCCGCGGGCTGCCCGCGACCTGTTCGACGTCGAGCCCGCGACCTGCGAGGCCCTGGAGCGAGGCTTCGGGGCCGGGACCCTGGCCGCCGGCGGCGCCGGTCGGATCGGGCTGTGGACCCGCGCCGGGGGTGCGATCCTGACCGCCCGCCGGGCTGCATTCGCGCCGATCTTTCCGGCTGGCGGCGAAGCCCTGCTGCGGCTCGACGTCTCGTTGCTGGCGGTCGCGCTCGAGCGTCTCTGCGGCATCGACCGGGGCGCCACCGCCACGGGCGGCCGGATCGCGTACACGAAGTCGGTGCCCGAGGCGATCGGCTGGGTCGACGCCGGGACCGATGGCGCCGATGCGGCCTTCCTGCTCGAGCCGACCCCGGTCGCCGAGATCGCCGCTGTCGCCGCCGAGGGCGACGTGATGCCCCAGAAATCGACCTACTTCTATCCGAAGCCGCTGACCGGCCTCGTGATCAACCCACTCGAGTCGTAGTCATGCTCGACGACCCCCTCGATCGGGAGCCCCTCGTGTCGCAGGCCACGCCTCCGACCGGCGGCGGCTCCGGCAACGGAGGCGGCGGGCGCCCGGTCCGCAAGGACGAGATCGAGCTCGAGGAGCGCGGCCTCTACATCGAGTCCTGGCTCCCCGAGCGCCGCTCGCGGCGCCGGCCCCTCTTCTTCGTCCACGGGGAGCTGGCGGGGTCGTGGGTCTGGGAGCGCTGGCTGCGCTTCTTCGCCGGCCGCGGCTGGGAGGGCCACGCGCTCAACCTGCGCAATCACTACTGGAGCCAGGTGGCCGACCCGGCGACACTGTCGTTCGAGAGCTATCTCGACGATGTCGCGGCCGGCCTCGAGCGGATCGGGCCGAACGCCGTGGCGATCGGTCATGGCATGGGCGGGCTGCTGGTCCTCAAGGCGGCCGCCGAGCGCGCCCCGGTGGCCGGCCTGGTCCTCGTCGACGCGGAGTTGCCGGCCGAGCTGCGCATGCCTGCCAAGCCTCACATCGTGCGGGACGTGCCGCCGGCCTACGGGCGGAGCGTCTCGGGCTGGGACGCCCTCCCGGAGAAGCTCGTGCGCGAGAACCGCGACCTCACGATCGATGACGTGCTGCGCGTGCAGCACCTGCTCGGGCAGAAGCCCCACGAGTCGGGGCGCGCCCGCGCCACGATGCTGGCCGGCGTCCCCGTTGACGTGACCCGGCTCGCGGGCCTGCCGGCGCTGGTGATCGGCTCCGGCCTCGACGGATCGCCCCTTGCCGAGGGGGCGGAGCAGCTCGCGAGCTGGCTCGGCGCGGAGCACGAGCAATACGGGGCCGCGTCACACTACGGGCTCACGCTCGCCGAGGAGGGCTACCGGATGGTCGCCGAGCGGGTGAAGCTGTTCCTCGAGTCGCACCGGTTCTGAGAGGGCAGGCCGCGGGCCGACGATCTCCGGAGAGGATCGCCTGCCTGGGTCCCGCGCCGACCCGGTCCGTCCAGCGGCTGCCTTCCCTCGCCGGCACCGCTCCGGTGTCCCGCGGTCGCGCTCCGCGCGCCGCCGCGTCGGGCGCGCTTGCCGGACGATGCTGGGCGATGGTATTCTGGCTCGCGGTCGACGTGCGGATTGCCTCTCGACCTTGCGCCGCATTCGTCTAGAGGCCCAGGACGCCGCCCTCTCAAGGCGGAGATCACCGGTTCGAATCCGGTATGCGGTACCAACCCGAACAACCCAACGCCCCCGGTCCGCGCCCCGGGGGCGTTACCTTTTCCCGACGCCGCACCGTCGGCGTCCCGCCGGGGTCGCCGGAAGCGTCGGAGGACACATGAACCCCCACGGCCCCCGCAGGCTGGTCATCCTCACCGAAGGGCAGTTCGGACCGCACGATTCCAAGACCGCGTGGGGCGTCATCCGCTACGGACCCGACGAGGTGGTCGCCGTCCTCGATTCGACGATCGCCGGGCGGAATGCCGGCGAGTGGATCCCCGGGGTCGACATCCCGATCGTGGCCACCCTCGAGGAGTCGTTCGAGATCCCCGGCCGCCCGCGCCCGGACGGCCTCCTCATCGGGATCGCGCCGACCGGCGGCCGACTCCCCGACGCCTGGCGCGCGACGATCATGACGGCGCTCTCGAACGGCCTCGACATCCACTCAGGGCTGCACCAGTTCCTGGGCGACGACCCGGACTTCTCGGCGGCGGCGGCGACCCACGGACAGCAGATCATCGACTACCGTCGCCCGCCCGAACGCCGGGACTGCGCGGTCGGCCGGCTTCACCCGGCCGGCAAGCGCGTGATCCTGACGGTCGGCACCGACTGCGCGGTCGGCAAGATGTCGGTCGCCCTCGAGCTCCGAAAGGCCGGCCTCGCCGCCGGCGACAAGGTCGCCTTCGTCCCGACCGGCCAGACCGGCATGATGATCGAGGGCTGGGGAGTTGCCGTCGACCGGGTGATCAGCGACTTCCTCAACGGGACCGTCGAGTGGATGGTGGAAGAGGGCGAGCACCGCGGCGACTGGGTGCTCGTCGAGGGCCAGGGCTCGCTCGACCACCCGGCCTTCAGCGCGGTCACGCTCGGCCTGATCCACGGCGCCACTCCGCAGGCGATGATCCTGGTCCACGAGCCGGGCCTGCCGGGACATGACTGGGACCACCTCCCCGACCGGGAGTTCCCGCTCGCGCCGCTCGGACCGTTCATCGCGCTCCACGAATTGATCGCTGCGCTCGTCGCGCCATCGAAGGTCGTGGCCGTCGCGCTCAACACCTCGCTCATCGCCGACGAGGCCGCCGCCCGTCGGACGATCGCGGCGCTCGGGGCGGAGACCGGCCTGCCGACCGACGATCCCGTTCGCTTCGGGGCCGGGCCCCTGTGGGTCGCGGTCCGCGAGGCTGTGGATGCGCTGCCCTGGGTCGCCCTATGAGCGCCGCCCGCGCGGCAGCCTCAGCCGGCTGGGACCTGCGCGCCCGGACGGTCCGCATCCCGTACCGCGACCCGTTCCGGATCGCCCGCGATTCCCACGGGGCGGGTGCGTCCATGACGACCGTCCTCGTCGAGCTGCGAAGCGGGGCCAACCCGGGTCTCGTCGGCTACGGCGAGGGATACCCCGACGCCTACTACGGCGAGACCGTCGCGACGATGGACGTGGTGATGGCCATGCTCCTCGAGGCGGTGCCTGCCGACTCCCTCGACCTGTCGTCGGCCGCAGCCGCTGCCAGCTCGCTCGCGGCGGCCGGCGCGGCATTCGACGCGGCGATCCGGGGCCACGGCGCGGCCAAGTGCGCGGTCGACATCGCGCTCCACGACCTCGCCGGCAAGGTGCTCGGCCTGCCCGTGCATCGGCTCCTCGGGCTCTCGCCGGCGATCCCGCCGACCGACTTCACACTGGGCCTCGACGAGCCCGCGGTCGTGGCGGAGCGCGCCCGGCGAGCCGGCCGGTTCCCGGCCCTCAAGATCAAGGTGGGGGGCCCGGCCGACCTGGCGACGCTCGAGGCGGTGCGCGGCGTCTTCGCGGGTCCGCTGCGGGTCGACGCCAACACGGGCTGGACGCCGGCGTCAGCGGTTGCGATCCTCCCGGAGCTCGTGCGCCTCGGCGTCGAGCTGATCGAGCAGCCGTTCCCGGCCCGCCGGCTCGACTGGCTCCGCGAGCTGCAGGCAGTCTCGCCGCTGCCCATCGTGGCCGACGAGTCCGCGGTCCTGATCGAGGACCTCGAGGGGCTGGTGGGCGTGGTGGCGGGCGTCAACGTGAAGCTCGCCAAGTGCGGCGGCGTCGGGGCGGCGGCCCGGATGCTGGCCCGGGCGAAGGAGCTCGGGTTCCGGACCTTCCTCGGGTGCATGGAGGAGACGTCCGTGGGGATCGCGGCGTCGGCCGCGGTCGCGTCGCTCGCGGAGTGGGTCGACCTCGACGGCTGCCTTCTGCTCGCGGACGATCCATTCGAGGGCCTCGCGCTCGACGACGCGAGCGCCTGGCGCCTCACCGACGCGCCCGGGCTCGGGATCGCGCCGCGCGCGTGATCGCGTCTCGCGCCTGACCGCCTGGCCGCGCGGACGTGACCGTGCCGCGCCTGACAGGCCCCGGGTTGGCGACCCGCCGCGCGCGGGCCGGCCGCCCCGCCTGATCGCGCCGAGCCCCAGGTTCGCAGCCTCCATGACACCTCGCCGCAGGTTCAGGACCGCGGACAGCCGGTGGCCCGGCTGTCGATTCCCCGCTCGGCAACGCGGCCCGAAATCCACCGAACGCCTGTTCCTGTGGACAATTCGGGGCCCGGTTTGGTGGACAAGCCACTTCCGAAGGCGGCCGGCCGCGGGTAGGATTCGCGTGTTGCCGCTGCAGAGGGAATGAGCGGCAATCCCGGAGGCGCCTGGCCGCAGCCGGTCGGCCGTACCTGCCACATTCCGCGGGCGGCACCCAGTCGAACGACCCCCAGCTTCGTGCTGCCCTGAGGGAGGACCGAGGATCGATGGAGTCGAGTGCACCCGTGCCCCGAGCGCCCAATCCGGAAGCGGTCGAATTCGTCCGCTTCTGCCGGGCGCGCCGTCATGTCACCTGGCCGACGCTGTACGACGAGATGTGGGCGGTGGCCACGCGCGGCCTCTTCCGGGGCTACGACTTCGCCGAGCTCGCGGAGCTCGGCATCGAGTTCGGACTGACCGGCATGCCGATGCTCGCCGCACTCGCGCGGGAGGTCATCGAGCGCGAGCCGATGGCGCCATCCGCCCGATCGGTGGCGGCGGCGCGGCGGGGCCTGGCGGTGGTCAGCGGGGCGGGGTAGCCAGAGCTGGACCGAGCGGTCGGGGGCCGATAGGCGAGGACCTGATCGACACTCCGGAACCGCGGGAGGCGCTCTCGACGGCAGGCGCAGGAGGGGACGGCAGAGGGCTTCGTTCCGGTGCGGCCGTCAGCGCGTGAGGTTCGCCGAGACCCTGATCAGACGGTCGCGGCTGTCGAACTGCAGCTCGAGCGAGCCGTAGGCTGCGTCGGCGAACATGTAGACCATCGTCGGGGTGCCGAACGCCGACGTGACCAGCGCCGGCGACCCGACGCGCGCCGAGATCTCCCGGAACAATTCGCCCCAATGCAGGCCGAGGGGCAGGGGGCCGGTGAATCCCGCGAAGCCATCGCGGCCGGCCGCGTACATCGAGACGGTCGTGACCGTGGACTCCGGCGAGACGGTCGCGCCCCAGGTCCCACACGCCGCCAGCCGGCTGTCGCCCCAGGCTGCGGGCATCGTCGTGCACGCTATGGCATCGAACGTCCGCCCGAGGCATGCGATCGGATCGATGCCGGTGGCGGCCTGGCTGTCGTAGGTGCCGCCCCGGTCGACCATCGCACCGACCACGAATGCGTCGGCGGTGAGCGCGATCGCTGCAAGGAGCACCCACACGCGCGAGCGATGCCGGGCGGCCTGGCGCTCATCGGCGCCCGGGAATGACGCCGCAGGAATGCCGGGCGGTGATTCCGGGGGTCGATCGGGCGGCGAACCCTCCGCCGTCGACGCTCGAGCGGGCAGCGGATCCACGAGGGGCTGCGAGCTTTGGGTGACCGCCACGACGTCCTCGGCTTGCATGCGGAGGACGCCGGTCATCATGGTCGTTCGGCCGTGCGAATCTCGCAAGTGCCGTTCGACGCCAAGTCGCGCCGCGGCGGACGGGCCGGCGGCGGGTTCGCGAGCACGCGACGCACGGTGCGGGTGCCGCCACGGTGACCGGGACGCCCGATGTGGGCGGCAGTGGCGCGCCCGGCCGACCGACAGGTGCAAATCACGTAGCGCTTGCCCATCGCCCTGCGGCCGGCACTCCCGAGAGCTTCGCGCCCCGGACGACGGCGCCCGCTGGGTCTCGGTCTATCTCTGCGAGCATCTGGCGCCGGCCGGCGCCTGGCCCGGGATCGTCAGGCGCGGATCGCCCGGCGCGCCATCTCGCCCTCGATCTGGCGCTCGGCTTCGACATACGTGTCGATCTGCTCGCGCAGCTGGTTGGCCTCCGGCGTGTACAGGTGGACCTGCTGCTGGAGGATGTAGCTGAGGCGCCGGCTCGTCATCCGGACGTGATCGAGGTTCTTCATCAGGACCAGCGGATCCATCGCCGCGAGGTCGTCCGGGTGGTACATCTGCTGCATGGCGCGAGTGTAGCGGAGGCGCCCGCCGCGGAGCGCTACTCCCAGGGGACCGGCGTGCCCGCCCCCGCGAGCGCCCGCCGCCGGCCGGCATCCGATGCGCCGAGGACGAGGATCCGGTCCAGCTTGGTCGCCTGGCCTGCCTCGTCGCCCCACAGCTTGGTCATCTTGCGTGGGGCGGCGACGGGGTCGAGGGTGATCCCGGCCAGGGCGTAGCCTTCGGGCGCCGCGGCCGACTCCCAGGCCGCCTCCGCGAGGCCGATCCCGCCGCCCCGCACGGACTTCCCTCGGTCCGCCTCGACGTCGCCGATGACGAGCGCCACGACCGCGTCGTCCGCGAGCGCAGGGCGCAGGCCAGCGAGGACCTCGCGGAGGAAGACCAGGTAGGGCTCGCGGTGATGCGCGTCGTCGAGCGTCCGGTCGATCTCGGCGGCGGGGAAGCCCAGCAGCCACGCCCGCAGCCAGTTGTAGTAGCCGTACTTGACGACCCGGAGGTAGGGCGGCGACGTCACGACGAGGCGCGCCCGGTCGGGCAGCGCCCGCGCCCGGAGCGCCGCGCGGAGCCGGGGGCCCGCGTCGCGGGCGTCGCCGAGGAGCGCGATTCCCCGGATCGGCGGGCGCCCGTCGACGTTCAGGCGCCGAAGCTTGGCGCCCAGGCAGTCGAAGACGTCGCGCTCCGGCGATGCGTGCCCGGTCCGGCGCACGAAGTCGCGGACGTAGCGCGGGGCCATCGAGAACGTGTTGGGCATCAGCTCGGAGAGGTAGGTTCGGCTCTTGCCATGCAGGATCCCGGTGAGGGCCGCCGCCAGGAACCGGTCGGTCCGATCGGCGAGGTCGAGCTGCGACCGGACGAACAGGAGCTGGGCGAGGGTCGCCGGGTGGAAGGCGAGCACGACCTCGAGCGGGATGGGCTCGCCCGGCTCGCCGCGCAGTGGCGCGTACCCCGAACCGGCCGCGGGGACAGGCCCCGGAAGGGGAATGGCGAACCCGCCGGGCTCCCTGCGTTCGCTCCCCTCGGCGAGCGAGGCCTGCGCGCTCCCGTGGAGCCGCTGCGCCAGCACCTCCCACGGCGCCCGCTGCCGCGACCAGTCGATCCGCAGGACCGCCCGCCGCGTCTCGGCCTCGAGCGGCGTCGGCGGATCGACCTTCGCCGCCGTCAGCACGTGGGCGAACGGGTTGAGGTCGTTGCCCGCGCCGATCCGGCCCTCCACGCAGGCCTGGAGTGGGGTGGTGCCGCGTCCTGAGAACGGGTCGATGACGACGTCGCCCGGTCGCGTGTAGCGGGCGATGAACGCGTGGGCGAGGGCCGCGGGGAAGCTCGCGAGATAGGAGCACATCGGGTGGAAGGCGTGGCCCCACAGGCGGGCCTGATCCTTCCAGTCGGGTTCGATGGCCAGGCGGGGCAGGGCCGGGACCAGGGCGAGGTCGAGCTGGGCGGCCGCGGACGACGTGGGTCGGATGCCGCGAGCGTCGATGGGCGGCCGGACGGCTGGCGTCCCGGCCCGCAGCGGCTCGGCCGGCGGTGGAATGATCGGCGCCCACGGGAGGACGGGTGGTCCGGCGCTTCGTGGCCCGGCCCGCGGCGGCTCGGCCGGCGGTGGAATGGTCGGCGGTCGAACCGAGGCCGCTGGGGCGTCGCCGACGTGCCGATCCGGACCCGCGACGGGCGCCCCGACGGGCGCGGCCCGGTCGGTCGAACCTGCGCGTGACGACACGGACGGACTCCAGGCTGGCGCGACTCCCGGGCCGCACGGGCGCCGGAGCATAGCACGCCCGTTCGGGCGCTCGTTGCCCCACTTCGGCACCGGCGGCGTTCGCAGCTGCGCGAATTCCCCGACTGGGTGTACACCTGCGTCCTGCAGCGAGGTTCGACATGAAGGTCACCGGCACGTTCGAGATCCTTGACGGATCCGAGGACACCATCCACGAGGGCGCCGGCGAGGCCCGGGTGGCCCATGCCCGAGGGACCCAGCGGTTCTCCGGCGGGATCGAGGCCGACGGCGCCATCGACTGGCTGCTCTGCTACCAGCCCGGCGGTGGCGCCCAATTCGTTGGGCTCCAGCGGGTCGCCGGGACGATCGGGGGGCGGACCGGCGGCTTCGTGATGGAGGCGATCGGTGACCACGACGGGCGGCAGTCGAGAGGCCGCTGGCGGATCGTGACGGGCTCCGGGTTCGGCGAGCTCGCCGGGATCACCGGCACGGGCAGCTTCGACGCGCCTGGCGGACGGACCGTCTCGTACGAGCTCGACGTCGAGCTCGGGTAGGTAAGGGCTCGGCGCCGTTGGTCACGTGGTGAGGGCGCGGTTCCTCGACCGACGAGGGCCCGGGCACGCGGATTTCGGCCGTGGCACGAGACGAGGAGATGCATTGCGTAGACTGAGCAACTGCCAGCGCCCCCGTAGCTCAGGGGATAGAGCAACCGCCTTCTAAGCCTGCTGGTGTGGACGCCATGGCAGCGAGCGTGGCGGCTGGACCGTATCGGCTTCAGGTAGTTGCTCAGTTGGGGCGCGGAACTGCCATCCGACTGACTGAGCAACCGCCAACTGGCACCGCGCCGACCCGAGGCTGTCGTCCGACCGGATTTCGCCATGGGCGCGCTCGACTAAAACGACCGCCTATCGCTTGAGACCGCGGCGGCCTATTTGCGCCGGCGCAGTCGCCAGTCGATCGCCAGACCGTCGAAGAGCCGTCCGATCCGGTCGGCTCGGTCGGTGGGCAGTCGGATCGCTCGCAGGACGTCGTACAGCCGAATGGGCGCTCGGCGGACGCCCTTGTCAAGGACAGCGACGAGCGCAGACGCAATGGCGCCGCCGAAGACCGCCAGCGTCCGCTCATGCTCCAGCGCTGCTGCCGGCGCGTGGACGGCCTCAAAGCCGGCTTCAACGGCCACCTCGGCCAGCTCCTGGCAGACGGACAGGTCGTCGGCGATCAGTTCGTCGACCGAGACACCAAGGGCGTCCCGCACCCGCGCTGATGTCAGGTCCAGGGCCACGACCTGGGCGTCCACCCGCCCGACGCTGCGACGGATCTCGAATGGACTCACGCCGCCATCGAGGAAGTGGCGGAACAGCTCCGCCCACGCCCCGCGCTCGGTCCGGGAGCCGTACCAGGTCGGAACGCCGCCTGAGGTGTGATACCTGCCGCTGGACTGCGGAGGGTCGGCGACCGCGGTTACGGAGTACCGTGGATTGCCCTGGTGCCAGACCCGGAAGATACGCGGCGAGGTTCGCGCCCGCTCATCGCGGAGGAACGCGAGCCACGCATCGTGCCGCGTTGCCGGGTCAGACGTAGCCGCCCTCGGCGAACGAGATGGCCGCCCGCGTGACGGCGTCGATGTCGCCCTCATGGAGCGCGTCGACAGGTCGACGACCACCAAGAAGCCGGTTGCGGGCGGAGAACCACTGGGTGACGCCACGGGGCGTGAGCGTGTCGCCGAGCAGGAGCGCGACTTCCCGGACGTCACGCAGGCGATCGTCGAATTCGGGCCGGATGGCCGACGTCGTTCGCCAGTTGCGAACCGAGCGCTCGTTGGCCCCGGTTGCCCAGGCCAGCGTCTTCTGGGTGAGCCCGATCTTCTCGAGCGCACGCACGACCGCTCCTGCCTCGACAGCTCGCGCGAGGTCGTGCATTGCTGATTGCGTCGTCGCCTGGGCCATAGGCAGTCCAATCGTCGGCCCGTCGTGCGTGGCCGATGGTCTCATAGTGCCGCTTTAGATGCCGCTTCTGTTTCCCAGAAAGATACCGCCTCTGGTTCCCGATCGTCAAGCCGCCGGGCGGAAGCCGGGCTGCATGACAGCCAGTCGTTCCCGCTCGTCGACCCCCCGACCTGTCGGTTCGAGGGTACCTGGAGGGGATCGGGCGGACCGCTGCCAGTCTGCTGGATGCGGCGCAAACGCCCCTGCACACTCGGCGCATTCGTCTCCCTCCGTTGGAATGCGGCGCGCTCGCGGTGATGACCCACGGGCCTGCAACTGCGTTCGCGAGGACGGTGTCGCATCCGTCCGAATCGGCGCGCTGACCGCTTGACGCGACGCCTGGCGGGCAGCCCGAGGATCCATGAAGAGGCGCGGGGCCCAAGGCGTCCGGAGGCTCTCAGGCCCCGCCCGGATAAGGCCCCACGCGAATCGCGGTAGCGATGTCCCGGGTTCGCGGCGTCCGAGCACGCCGAACGGGCTCTGAACTGTCATGTCCCTCGTCGCGACCCGGTCGCGACCCGGTCGCGGCTCCTGACGAGTGAGGTGCGCTGATCGCGACGGTGGCCGCGACACATGATTCGCGGTCAATCAGCGGTGGCGGCGGAAGACACTCGATCGCGTCGAGGACCCGCTCGTCGAGCGCCGGCGAGGCCGTCGGGCTCGGACAGGCAGCCTGGGCCGAGGATCGGCCACGGGTCGTCGTCGGACCAGTGCTCCTCGAGCTCGAGCGTCCGAGCGGCATCGTAGTGGGGCGAGACCCAGACGGCGCCAAGCGGGTCCGCGGGTCAGCTCGGGCTCGGGGACGAGCCAGGCGAGGACGCCGGGCGTTGAATGGCGGCCCGTGCGCAGGATCCGCAGGACCGCCGACGCGCGGCGCCTGCTCTCGACCACCATCCCGACGTGGATCGGTCGCGGGTCCTTCTCGCTGCCGAACACGCGGGCGTACCGCTCGAGCTTCTCGAGCAGGATCCCACCCCGCTCGGTGCCGAGGTCGCGCTCGATCGAGAGGACGATCATGCCGCCGGCCGTCGCGGATGACCGCGAGGGCGTCGGGCCGCAGGTAGCCCGTACTCGTCATCCGGACGAGCGCCCGCTCCGGCACCCAGGCCGCGAGGCCGCGCTCGCGGTCGGCATCCGCCGCCGCGCAGGAAGGCCGCCAGGATGTCGTGGGTCGCGAGCTGGTGGATGACCGGCGACACCGTCTCGATCCCGCCATCCCAGAGCTTCGGCCGGCCGAGCGGCCAGACCATGCGCTCGAGCTGGAGGCGGGCGACCTTGGTGAACGCATAGGCATGGCGCCCCCGCGGCCGCTGGCGATTGGCGGCCCAGAAGCCGATCAGGATCCCGTAGTCGACGAGACGGGCCAGACGCCGCTGGGCGATCCGCAGGCTGCCGTAGGCGAGCAGAGTCGCGAGCTCGGCCGTCACCACGTCGGCCTGGAGGAGCCACAGCAGGAGCGCCCGGTCGCGCTCGGGCAGCGCCGTCCAGGCGGAGATGCCGGGTCCCGCCCGGATCAGCGGCCGGCGGGCCGCGGTCATCAGCCGGGGCCGCGCCGGCGGGCCCGCTTCCGCCGCGCCTCGCACCGACAGGTAGGCGAGCCGCGCGAAGTGGGCCGACCGGGCGTGCGGCCGCGCGGCGGGCCCGCTCTGCCGGGGCCAGCGACCCGTCGGGATCCACGAGGCGATCGAACGAGGCCATGAACGCCATTCGCCCCGGCTTGGACGTCTCCCGCGAGTCGTGGGTCGCGTGGAGCCGATACGCGCCGATCCGGCCGCGCAGGGCGCGGTCAGCGCGATCGATGTCCGCCACGATCCGAGAGGCCTCGAGATCATCGTCATCCTGCCCATCGCGACTCCACCCGCGAACGGACGCAAGAACCTGGCGGTGCGGGACCGGGCCGAAGAACCGTCGATGGTGCCGCTCGACCGGTGCATCGCTGACCACCGCAGGAGATCCGACGGCGGCTCTCGGGTCCGCTGCTCGCGCATCGCCCGGTTGACCCTGGCGGCGACGGCACCTGACGCAACCCTCGAGTCCGCGGCCGGATCGCCCGGCCCCGCCGCCACGATGTCGACCGACGCGACGAACCCCACGTGGGCGGCCGGTTCGCGGTTGTCCCGCGAGTCCGCGCCTCCCCGACCGTGCCGCACGAGGCGGCCGCTCGCCATTGAGTTCGAGGTCCGTCGCCGTCTCCAGCGAGACGGCCAGGCAATCACCGTACGCCGGGATGTGCGCGAGATCAACCCAGTTATGTGTATGAGTGTGTGTACTTAGAATCGAACGCCTATGGGAGATAGGCTGCAGCCGCCCGCCAATCACGCCGCCGCTTCGGGGTTGCGCGGCAACCTCGACAATCCCAATGACCAGCGAATGTAAATTCTTCTCGGAATGCTTGTTTAATACCGCCGCGCCCGCCTAGAGTCTGCGGGCCCGCGAGATCGCACTCCGACTCCGGGGGTGAGGAGGAGTTGGGATGATCCGCCGACGGGTACCCAATCGTTGAGCCGCGCTTGCGGCCGTCCTTGGCGCGACTAACGGGGCGTGCGTTCCCGGCCCGCCGCGTCGCCGCAGCGAGCGGCACGGACCCGATCCGCTACACGTACGATCCGGACGGCCGCCTCAGCGATGTCATCGATCCTGCCGCCGATCGCCGCGTACGATGCGAGCAACCGGCGACATCACCTCGATCGCGCGCGGTCAGACACCTCGGTCTCATCCTCGATCAGCCCGCGCTACCGGGTCGAGTGGCGCCACGATTCGGATCGACGGCACCAGGTTGGCTCGACCGCCGCCGAGCACGCGTCGCCATCGACGGCGTTCCCAGGCCACGGTCATCTCGGCGTCCACGACCAATCATCGCCACCATTCCCTCGGCGCGACGACCAGCCGATCTCAGACTTCGCCCAGTCAGGAGTGCGACGAGTTCATCCGCGTTCTCGATCCGCGCGACATTCGCGCCGGCGATCACGGCCGTATCTGCCTCGGTCGCGGCATCTCGCCTGGCAGCTCTCTCACGATCACCAGTTCGAACTTCGACGCGTCGCCGATCTGAACGTCGTCCACATCAACAGCACTCTGGCGACCGTCGCGACGGCCAGCCGACTCCATTGACCGTGACGGTCCATCCGGGGTGCACCGGACGGTGACGGTCGCGACGGCGGATCGGAACGGCGGTGTTCGACAGCGACGTCTTCGTGCCGCCTGCCGCGTACACGCCGCGCAGTGCCGTTACCGCGCGCGCCACGCTCCGGATCGCCCACGACGGTCGCGGTGACCACGTCGGGCAAGAAGAGGCGATCCTGGCGTTCGATGCGACCGCCGAGGACGAGGTCTCGGTGTCGTTCGGGCGCGGAAAGCCTGTATGGGAACCTGTTCCTCCTCGACCCCGGCGACTTCGCATGCCAGGACGCCTCGGTACCCCAGGATGTCGATGGCGTCGTGGTCGAGCCATGTACGTGACCTCGGGTTCATTCATGGACGTCATCACGCTGCCTCTGACCGGCACGTCTCGCTGTTCTTCGATCCGTTCACGACAGGGAGCATTCCGATCACAGATCCAGAGAGAGTGCCGGCCGACGCGACCGCGAGCGCGACCTACGGGACCCAGACCTCGGTAACCACCACGGTTCCCGGCCAGAATGCTGTGATCACCTGGTCGGGCCGCCGGCGACCAGGCCGGCGTCCTGTTCGGCACATTCGCCTTCCAAGCGTCGAGGGGAGCGCGCCCGACTACACGTACGAGAGCACGATCTCGTACACCTACGACGCCGCGAACCGCACCAGGATCGTGGCCGACTCGAGCGGAGGCACGACGAGCCTCGGCTACGACGATCTCGACCGGCTGACCTCCGATGCCTCGCCAACGGGACGACGGCATTCGGCTACGACAACGCGGGCCGCCAGACCTCGATGACCTTGACGGGGCAGCCCCTGGTGACATACGGCTACGACAACGCCAACCGGCTGACCTCTGTGACGCAGAGCGCGACCACGGTCGGGGCGACCTACGACGAAGCGGGCCAAGTGCTCAGCGAGACGCTGCCCAACGAAATCACCGGCACCTACGCGTATGACGACGCGTCCCACGTCACGGCGATCATCTACACGGGGGCGCCACCACGATCGGTGACCTCGCCTACGGCTACGACGCCGCGGGCCACCGGGTCAGCGTGGCGGGCTCCCTCGCCCGGGTCGGCCTGCCGGCCGCCGTGAGCTCCGCCACGTACAACGCCGCCAACGAGCTCACCGCCTGGGACGGCACCGCCATCGAGCCGACGTATGACGCCAACGGCAACATGACGTTCGACGGCAGCTCCACCTACGTCTGGAACGCCCGCGGCGAGCTTCGCCCAGGTCAGGTCCGGTTCGACCGTGGTGGCGACCGCCACCTACGACGGCCTCGGCCGGCGCATCGGGACCGTCGCCAACGCCTCGACCACGGGCTTCGCCTACGCCGGCGCGAATGCGATCCAGGAGCAGGACGGCTCGGGCACGCCGACCGCCGAGCGCCTCACCGGCGGGATCGACCAGGTCTTCAGCCGGACCGACGGCGCGGGCTCGCGGACCCTGCTCAGCGATGCCCTCGGCTCCACGCTCGCCCTCGTCGACGGCACGGGCGCCATCACCACGAGCTACACCTACGAGCCCTTCGGCACGACGACCGCGAGCGGCGCCGCCAGCACCAGCCGCGCCCAGTTCACCGGGCAGGAGAACGACGGAGCCCTCTACTTCTACCGCAGCCGTTACTACAACCCGATCTTCGGGCGCTTCCTGTCCGAGGACCCGGCGGGCTTCGCAGGCTCGGGCCCCAACCTCTACGCCTACGTCGGCGACGACCCGACGGACCTACGGGATCCGAGTGGGAAGTTCGTCTGGGTGCTTGCCGCGGGGTGCGGTGCAGGTGTTGTCTCGTACGTGGTGGCGCTGGCCATCGGTAACAAGATCGGCGGCCGCAAGGACCTGGGCCACGGCTTCGACGTGGGGGACCTCGCTGCATCCTGCGCCGTCGGTGCTGTCGGCGGGGAGTTCTTCGAGGTCGTTCCTCTCGGGATCGGGGGCAGGATCTTCGCGGGCGTGCTGATCGGCACCCTCGGGACAGGATTGACCGAGGGCGTTCACGGGCGGCCACTGGATCCCCGCGTGCTCCTGGCCGGCGCCATCGCGGGTGGCGTCGGATCCGTGGTGTCCATTCCTGCTGCCCACCAACCGGCGATCGGCTTCTTTGCGGGCGGGTTCGTCCTGACCTTCGTCTGGA
Organism: uncultured Chloroflexia bacterium; assembly: GCA_963809375.1. GTDB lineage: Bacteria > Chloroflexota > Limnocylindria > Limnocylindrales > CSP1-4 > CTSoil-043. Next base: position 338,396 of record CAWEJO010000004.1, on the reverse strand, counting down.
ATACTCTCACGACGCTCCTCCAGAACGTGGTCGAGACGACCCTCCCAGGACCCTGATGTTGTCCTAGGCGCGATCAGGTCATACCGGCATGGAATTCGATGTCAGTGTTGTTCTTATCGTAGCCTTCGTGGTCCCGTACGCGGGTACCCGCCTCTGGCTCATGGTGACGGGTCGCGAGGCAAGCCCGCGTCTGGCTCGATTGGTCGGCCTCGAAGCGCCACGGATCCCGCCCTATCGTGTGGCCATCGTGTACGCGACCTTCTTCACGGCTCTACCGCTCCTGCTCGTGGCGGTCGTCGCTACCCGACCCCGCGATCCGTGGGCCCCCATCGCGGTGGTTCTGTCCCTGCTGGTGCCCATCTGTTGGACCGCGATCCTGATCCGGTGGACGCACCCGACGAAGTAGCATTCCCGGCCACCGGTCGACGGGGCCACCGGGTCAATGTGATCGACAACCTGAGCCGCCGAAAGGACGCGCTTCACGACATCGGGCGAGGGTTCGACTGGGGGACCGCCGCCGTATCATGCGTGACTGGTGTAAGTGGCGCGTGGATCGGTTCGGTCGAGAAGGTCGGCGTACGGTGGATTCTTCGTCGGGGCCTTGGCCTTGCCGGCACGTTGGCGGACGACATCATTCATGGCCGGACATCGACGGGACAGGGCATGATGTCGGGGATCCTCGGCGGCGCAATCGGGGCTGCGATATCGGGTCCGGCCGCGCACGAGCCGTTCTGGGGAATTCCGATCGGCGGGTTTCTGTTCTCGGCGGCCTGGAACTCGGTCACGAGTACATTCCAGACGGTGGTCGAAGATGTTCTCGGAACTCCATGAGCTCCAGTGAACTGGGCTTTGTTTTCAGTGCCGTCGTGATAACGTTGGGCCTCTTCCCGACTGTCGGAAGCCGGTTCTGGTTGATCGTCAGTGGTCGTCGCGCCGGGCCCCGATTGATGAAGGCAGCCGGCCTCGGTCCGGCGCGGGAGGCCCACCCGGGCCGGATCGTCATGCTCTGGGCCGCCTTCTTCACGGCTCTGCCCGTCCTCTGCCTGTTCCTTTTGTTCCTGTGGGAGGCGGTGGTCCAATCGGTATGGTCATCGGACTCGCGGGGTGGTTCTTCGTTGTGGGTTGGTGCGTCTTTCTGTGGCGATCAAGCTACCCCGACCAAGGCTGACGACAAGGCTCCGCGCGCCGTGGTCGGCGGACTTGGCGTCGCGCGATCCTGGATGCTTCATCAGCGAGTCCGGGTACGCTTCGACGGTCGGATCCGAGCGGGGAGTTCGTCCGTTTGATCTCGGCCTGCAGGGGCGGGCGAGGTCGACTCGTGCCGCATCGCGTGCGATGTCGGATGACCTGGGGGCGTCGATCGCCGTCGCTGTCAGCGCAGCCCTCCTGATGGTCCTGGCAAGCACGCGACTGTGGCTGGGCCTGTCCGGGCGACGGGCCGGCCGTTGGCTGGTTCGCGCTGCCTCACTCGAAGCCGAACGCGTACCGCTGACCTGCGGCTACGCCGCGGTCTTGCTGTTGTTCACCATCGGGCCACAGGCCCTGGTCGTCGTTCAACTCCTCGAGGCGTCGCCTGCGTCTGGTACGGTCGGTCGACTGGTATCGGTAGTCCTGGTCGGTGAGCTCGCGCTGGCTGGTGGCTGGAGCGTGGGCCTGTGGTACTGGACCGATGACGACGACCCAACAAGGGGAGAGCCCAGCGGGCGATAGGCGCGCCCAATGAATGCGTCTATGCAGCGGCCCGATGAGACGGAACTGGACCAGGGCACTTCGCGAGGTGGTATGTCCACGGGCGGCCATCGATGTCGACGACGGTCAGGAAGAACGCGGCCGGCGACGGCGATGCGGACGCTCGAACGAGACTCCATGAGATCTCCTCCTCGTCGAGGGTCCAGCGCCAGAACTGCTCGAGTGCCCCGAACTCGAGGGATCGTCCAATTACTCAACAACCTCGATCAGATCCGTGGCAGAATCCGTCGCCGAGTATCGTAGGGGGAGCATCTGGCGGGAGCTGCCCAGCGAGGTCACAACATGACGGTGGAGGAAGCCATTCAAGTACAGCTCCAAAGCCAACTAACTGCTCCTCGACCGTCGTTTCAGAAAGTGATGCGAGTCGTGTGGTACGCAGCCCCTTTGGTGCACGCCATAGTCGATGAACATGGTGGCTTGTGGCGTCGCGTGCTTTCTGTTCGCGTCTTTCGTGCCGAGCTCGTACGGAGACGCATTTGAGCGCGCACTTGCCCTTGGGCGGGAGTCGGAGGAGGTCATACTCGAATTCGGATGGAGAGGAGGTTCGTTGGAGACTTGAGCGAGTCGAGACTCTCGACCTGCTCGGTGACACGATCACCGATGGTCGAGAAGTCTACTCTGAGCCCAGGCCCATTCTTGGGAGAGGACTCCCCGCTGGCTCTCGACACAGACCCGAGCCAGACTAGTCCGGGCCAGAGCGGAGTCTGACGTAAATCCGCTAGGCCTGGATTCGATGGGCGGTTTCGCGGTAGGGCCTAGGTCGCCTGCCTGAGCGAACACGGTACGATGCTTCCTCAATTCGAGGCCGTTGGCGAATGGCTCATCGCAGTGCTAGCTTGGACATTCGTCTGGGTTCTGCTTTCCACGCGCCTTTGGCTGGCACTCACCGGTCGCCGCGCGAACCACTACGTCGCCAGGATTGCGCTCCTTGATGGAGTAGACCGGGTCAGACTAGACAAGACAGTGTTGCTTTTCGATCTGCCGATACTAGTGTTCCTCGAAGGCCCGAATCTCCTCGTTGGAGTATTGCTCCTAGCACAGGGAGACAGCCTGGCGTCGCTCGCGGCGACGATCCAATTGGGCATCCCTGTGGCATGGATCTTGGCGCTCGTGCGATGGACCTCGCAATGATCCGACAGTTGCCACCGAATGGATCACGTAGGCCTTGTCGTTGCTGACGTGTACTCTGGCCGGCATCGGAAGCCCTTCAGGGAATCTCTGGAGGCCCGGGCGGCGGCGTTCGACCGGGACACCGCGGAAGTCGTGTGCGCCCGGTTCCTCCGTGCTCAACCGGCGGTTCGTAGTGCCTGCGGCAGACCCAGGGCCCGCCTGGTGCTGCGCTGCCGGCCGGCACCCGGATCGAGCTCGACGTGCTGCGTCAAGTGACGCCGCGTCGTTCACAGACGACCACACCGTCCGGATGGACTCGACGATCGTCCAGACTGACGCCGGGTTCCGGGAACCGCGGCTGCGCGAGCAGACGGGTGGAGGTCCACCTTCGCCCCGACCGGCGTGCGTGGTGTTACCGACCTCTGCGGTCGAGCGCGCACACGGCATCGATCGTCGTCGAGGGTGTGGCGCAGGGACGGGGAGCTCGCACGCGTGTCGGTTGGGCTCGGGGTCGCCATCAGAGCTTGTCTGCCGGACTCCTGTACGCCGCCCGGGCGCGTTCGTCGGCGAGGCTCGCGCCGTAGCGGCGCAGCATCTGGGGCGAGCGCCAGCCCGCGAGGCGCATCAGGTCGCCCTCCTGGCCGCCCCCGGCGAGCCATTCGTGGGCAAAGGTGTGGCGGAACTGGTGCGGGTGGAGACGGTCGATCCCGGCGGACTGGCAGCGGCGGGCGATCATCTGAGCGAGCCCTGAGCCCGACAGAGGTCCATCCTGGCCGATCCAGAGGGCAGAGGAGTCCGCGTGCGGCCGGGCGCGCCGCAGGCGCAGGTAGCGGTCGATCGCGACCGCGGTCCGGGCGCCGAACCGGATGACCCGTCGGTGGCCGCCCTTGCCTGCCACGCTGGCCTGGCGTTCGCGCAGGTCGAGGTCGTCGACCGTCATCCCGACGAGCTCGCCGCGGCGGATGCCCGTGTCGAACAGGAGCAGCAGGATCGCCGTGTCTCGCCGATCGGCGACATCCCGTCCGGCGGCCGTCCTGAGCAGCTGCCGGAAGGAGTCGAGCGAGACGACCGGAACGGGTGCATCGGGGACACGCGGCTGCCGCATCCGCTCCATCGGGGAGCGCTCGATCTCCTCCTCGTCGAGGGCCCAGCGCCAGAACTGCTGGAGTGCCCGGAACTCGAGCGACAGCGTCGCCGGCTTGACGCTCTCGCGCCGCGCCGCGATCCACGACTCGACATGTTCGCGGCGGATCGATCGGGCTCCCGTCGGCAAGCCGTTCGACTGCAGGTGGGCCAGGAACGCACCGAGGGCGCTCAGGTAGATCTTCGCGGTGTTCGCGGACCTGGTCGCGGAGAGGTGCAGGGCGAACGAGTCGCGTAGACTGGCGAGTGTGTCGAGGTCGTCTGGCGTCCTGGTCATGGCAGATGTGTTAGTTGCTCAGTGATGCGTCATGGCAAGCGTACGACCCCGTCATCGAGGCGTCAAACGACGCGGATCGTGCGTAGACTGAGCAACTGCCAGCGCCCCCGTAGCTCAGGGGATAGAGCAACCGCCTTCTAAGCGGAAGGTCGCAGGTTCGAATCCTGCCGGGGGCGCCAACTGCCAGGGGCGCCAAATCCCTGTTGTCGTCTCTGCGCTGCGGTCGTCGACTGCGTCGCGGGCAGCGGCCTACGATCCGGTGTCCAGCAGGTTCCCGACCACGAGCCTTGCCGTTGCAGCCGCGGCGGCTGAAGCGAGATCGACGCGGACCTCATAGCCCAGCTTGACGTCTCGCGCGTCGATGCCGGCCTTGAGGTCGTCCAGCACCTTGGGCAGAAGCAGGCGGAACGCCTCATAGCGGGCAACGGCTGCTGCAAGGACTTCGGCGTCTTCCATGATCGGTTCCCCCGATGCGTTCGGTGACAGGTCCGGCTGAGTATGGCGGTGACGCGAACCGGGCCGTTCGCGCCGAGCCCGGCTTCCTGCTGGCGACCACGGTGCTTCAACAGATGTGGAGCGCGTCACCGGATACTGCGATGGCGCGTCTCCGATCGGGGACGTGCCGCACCGGGGAGGGCGAGCGATGAAGAGGGTCGGACGGACGGGCTTCGTGCTCGTCGCCGCGGCCGCGGCCGGGCTAAGCCTCGCCGCCCTTGGCGTCGCCCTCACGGGCAGTCGCCCCACGCATGCACCGGAAAGCTCGACGCCCGCACCCTCCGGGATCAGCGCGATCGCGGAACCGACGCCGCTCCCGCTCGCGGAGGACGGCGTCCCGACCGAGATCGACGGCGAGGCCGTCCTTCGCGGCGCCGCCGTCGGCGACCACCTCAGCTGCCCGGGTTCGACCCCTGACGCCCTCCCGCGGGATCCGGCGCCGTTCCTCGCGGCGGGCTGGCTTACCAACCGCGGCCGCGGGGGGATCTCGCTCGTCGAGGCACGGACGGACCACCCCGCCACGTGGTTCTTCCTGATGGGGAACGGCACCGAAGGCTGGCTCGAGCCGCCCGCGATCCGGTGGCGAGGCGGCTTCGTCGTCCTCCGTGTCCAGGCCACCTGCGGCCCCTGGCCCGGCCGAACCGTGCTCGTGACCGCCGCGATCCGCGAACTGGACCCGGGAGCCCCCACGCCGTCCCCGACTGCCGCCACGGTCGATGACGCCGGCATCCCGCTGGCGCTCGACGGGGCGCCCGTTCTCCGGGGGAGTGCCATCCGCGACAGGCTCGGCGGCGGGACCGAACCGTTCGTCGCGGCCGGCTGGCTCCTCCACGTGAACGCCGACTGCATGGGACCGAGCGGCGGGATCGTCGGCTGCGACTTCACGGGGCTCATCGACCCCGCCCGCGGGATCGGCGCAACCACGGGCGGTATTCGCGCTGTGGATCCCGCCGGCCAACCCTTCCCCGGCGCCGGAGGTGCGTGGCCCGGCGGCTTCGTCGTCCTTCGCGCCTATCCCGGCTGCGCGAGCGTGGCGAAGCTCCCGCAGCTCCGTTGCCTGACGGTCACGGAGGTCGTCCCGCCCCCGGCAGGAGTTGCGCCGACCCCGACGCCGCTTCCGATGCCGACGATGGCGCCGGTCACCTGGGATGGCGAGGTTCCCGAACGGGTTGGAGAGGACGAGCTCTGGACGCTCGACACCCTCGCTGCCAACCTCGATCAGCTGCGCACGATCCCCAAGAAGGTCCAGATCGTCGTGGGCGGCGTCGTCACGTCGGCCAACGATGGCTGTACGAGGCGGAGCTGTCCGCGCGCCGCGCTCGCGACGACCCTCTCTCCCGCATCGAAGCTCGCACGCGCCTCGCGCACGAGCACAGGCAAGGAGCTGACGGTCTCGAAACCCCGATTCCAGCTGCTCAAGGCCGACGGCTCCCCGTTCAGGCCGGGTTCACGGACGTCCTGGGCGAACGGGCTCCACGTCCTCGAGGTCCAGCCCTGGAAGGGGAAGTGCCCGTGGACCGGCTCGTGTCGCAGCGCCCTCCGTGTCGTGCGGGCGGTCGCGGAGCCATTCCGGACGGCCGCCGAGCTCGGCGGTGCCACATTCGAGGGGAAGACCGCGACGATGATCGGCGGCGAGCCGGTGCTGCGCGGCGCGGACGCCGTCGCCCGAGCGGCCCGACCGGGCGAGTTCTACGCGACGGGCCGGATCGGCTGGCTCGACTTCTACTGCTCCACGTCGGATTGCCCCGGGAGCGTTCGCGTGCTGATGGAGGGGTCTTCCGGCCGCGTATGGCTGCTCGCCCAGAACGACACCTGGCAGCCGCCCGGGAACCTCCCGGCATGGCCGGACGGTGGCGTCGTCCTGCGCCTCCGCCACTGGAGCGGCACCTGTCCCTGGACGAGCACCTTCTGCACGAGCGATGGCGCGGTCCAGGTCGTCGGCGTCGTCGCTCCATAGTGCCGGGCCTACGCACCTCCGGCCCCGGTCGCCGTATCGCGCCCGAACCTCGGCTGCCGAACGGACCGCGCCGGCCCATCGCACGACTGGGCGGTCGCGAACGGCCGCAGGCGAGAGGCGGCCGCAATGTCGAGCTGCCTGCCGACCAGGTCCGGCGCCGGTCCGGAACCCCTATCGTGAACCGCACCCGACCCGATCAAAGGAGACACCAGTGACAACAGCGCTCCGAGCTCCCAGCGCGCGCACGTTCAAGACCAGCGTGAGCGTGCCGGCTGGCCCGCGCATCGAGATCATCGCGGTGCTCAACCAGCACCTGGCCGATTCATTCGACCTGCTCAGCCAGGTCAAGCAGGCACACTGGAACGTCAAGGGCTCTGACTTCTGGCAGCTGCACAAGCTGTTCGACGAGATTGCCGCCCAGGCAGCCGAATGGGTCGACGAGCTCGCCGAGCGCGTTACCGCCCTCGGCGGCTACGCGACGGGCACTGCGCGGATGGCAGCCGCGGCTTCTTCGCTGCCCGAATTCCCGACCGACATCACCGGCTCGATGGACTACGTCCGCGCCGTTGCCGACCGGGTCGCCCACTTCACCAACTCGTGCCGCGCGGCGATCGGCGTGACCGAGGAGCTCGGCGATTCGAATACCGCCGACCTCTTCACGGAGATCAGCCGGAGCGCGGACACCTACCTCTACTTCCTGGAGGCCCACCTCCAGGGATGAGGGCCTCGGCGACACCGATGGGCCCGGTCTGACGCGAGCCCTCAGAAGCCGCGCAGCTCGGTGCTCGTCCGGCGCGGGAGGTCGCGGTGGGGCCGGCGCTCGAGGACGACGTATTCGATGCCATGCGCCCGGCAGAAGTCGCGCTTCTCGGGCTGGTCGCCGTCCTCGTTCACGACGTAGACGGCCGGCTCGATCGCGGCGATCTCCGGCTCGGCGTCCAGCCACCCGTCCCCGCTCGAGATGTGGCAGCGCCGCACGCAGCGCACCGCCTGGACCATGTAGCGCCGCTCGGCCTGCCCCTGCAGGGGATGGCCACGGCCCTTCAACAGCCGGACGTTGCGGTCGCTCCCGACCACGACGTGCAGCTCGCCGAACGCGGCGGCATCCAGGAAGAACCGGATGTGACCCGAATGGAGCCAGTCGAAGCAGCCGCTGACGACGACGCGCCCGGCTCCGCTCGGGGCGGCTGAAGTCTCGTCGTCGAACGGCGGGAACCCGGCCAGCCCGTCCGGGTCGATCACGCGGTACCCGATGCCGCGGGCACGGCAGCGATCGCGCAGCCCGGGTTCGTCATCGGACGGCGCAACGACGAGCGCACCGATTCCGACAGCCAGGTCGGCAAGCGCCGCGGCCGGCGGGCGCCGGACGACCGCCACGCTCTCAACCGGGCGCAGGGAGGCCGCCAGGAACCGGCGCTCGGCAAGCGGGAAGGCGGGCGGGCTCCCCGTGGCCGCCTCGACGGCCGCGTCGGACGGGAGCCGAAGGTGGACGCTCCCGGCGCGGGAGGCTTCCTGCAGGAACCGGACGTCCGCGGACCGCAACTTGTCGAGGCTCGCGGAGACGACGACCCGGGGGGTTGCGGCCCGGCATCCGGAGGTGTCCGCAGGCGCGGCTTCGCTCGTCCGGCCCGCCTCGGCGTCCGCCCGCGCGGCGTCGCGCACCGGGCCTGCGCCGCGGCGGACCGTCGCCCTCCGGTCGTCGAGCCGCCCCCTCATTCGGTCCGCACCTCCACGCGGATCGATCCGGGCACCTCATCGTCGCACGCGACGACGAGGTAGCCCCCGCCGCAACCCGAGAACATCGCGCCCGGGTAGCTGGCCTGGTAGGCGGCCAGGAGCGCCTTGAGGTCGACCTGGATCGTCGGGTGATCGAGCGTCTGGGGCAGGATCGCGTTCCAGCACGCCGAGCACTCGTTCAGCGAGGCACCCAGCGCCTCGAGGTCATGAGCCACGATCGCGCCGTAGCAGGCCTGTCCGCTCCGGCCGAGCCGCCGGATCCAGGCAGGGTCGAGGCGCTTGACGCCGAGCGGCCCGTAGCCCGGCGGTCTCGGCGCGACGGGGACGAGGTGCAGGACCCGCTCGAGCCACCGGGCCGTGCCCGCATCGCAGGTGGATTCGATGTGGCTCGGGAAGTAGCCTCCCTCGACCGCGATGTCGTAGTCGAGGCGGCTGATCCCGGGCTGGATCAGGCCGATCATGTCCTGCGAGCCCGACGGTTCGGCCGCGCCGCGGTTCTCCGCCACGTACAGCTCGCGGACCAGCGCGGCGGGGTCACCGGCGGGCAGCCGCTCTCCCCACAGCGCGTGCGCGGTGGCCCGGGTCCCCGTGGCCATGCCGCAGCGGTCCATGTAGCGGACCGTGGGGCGCAGCGACACGACGACCATCGAGCCCGGGGGATCGGGGTCGAGCGCCGACACGAAGGGCTGGTCGATCCACCCGCCGGCCAGCTGGAGCCGGTACGGCAGGTGGCCGATCACGTCGCCGAGATCGCCGCCCGGGCGGTCGGCGCCAGCGCGGTCGGTGCTGCCGCTATCGCCGGCGGGGGGCGTCACGGCGCTCAGCCCTCGACGACGGCCTTGCCGGCCTTGCGCGCCGCGTACTGCTCGGCGATCCAGGCGTACGTCGCCGCCATCCCGTCCCGCAGCGGCGTGCGGGGCTCCCAGCCGAGGACCTCGCGAATGAAGGTGTTGTCGCTGTTCCGGCCGGCGACGCCCTTGGGCGCGTCGAGATCGTACGAGCGCTCCAGCCGGACGCCGGCGATCCTCTCCACGATCGAGACGAGCTCGTTGATCGAGACGAGCTCGCTCGAGCCGAGGTTGATCGGCGTGGCGATGAGCGCGTCGGTATGCATGATCCGGTCGATCCCGGCGACGCAGTCCTCGATGAAGCAGAAGCTCCGAGCCTGCGTCCCATCGCCCCAGATCTCGATCCGGAGGTCGCCCGTGTCCTGCGCCTCGATGACCTTGCGGCACATCGCCGCCGGCGCCTTCTCGCGGCCGCCGAACCAGGTGCCGTTCGGGCCGTAGATGTTGTGGAACCGGGCGATGTGGGTCTCGAGGCCGCGCTCGGCCCAGTACTCCTGGCAGAACATCTCGGAGACGAGCTTCTCCCACCCGTAGCCCCGCTCGGCCATGGCCGGGTAGGCGTCGGACTCCTTGAGCGCGAGGGCGTCCGGCGTCTTCTGGAGGTCCGTGTTGTAGGCGCAGGCCGACGAGGAGAAGAAGTAGCGCCGGGCGCCCGCCCGCCAGGCCGCCTCGATCATGTTGGTGTTGACCAGGATGCTGCGCAGGCACTCGACCCGGAAGTGCTCGATGAAGCCCATCCCGCCCATGTCGGCGGCGAGGTTGTAGACCTCGACGGCGCCCTCGGCCGCGCGGATCGCGTTGGGCTCCTTGCTGAGGTCGAGCGACAGGTTCTCGACGCCGGGGATGCGCTGGTACCACTCGGGCAGTGGCTTCCGGTCGACGGCCCGGATCCGGGTGTAGCCGAGGTCGTGGAAGTACCGGACGAGCGAGCCGGCGATGAACCCGCCGGCGCCGGTGATGACGATCAGGTCGTCGCGATCGAGCCCGCGCTCGAGGTTCGTGCCGGGCACGCTGCCGTTGAATTCGGTCGTCATGACGCAATTGCCTTTCGAGTCAGCTGGCGGGAGGTTTGAGGGCGGCCAGGGGACCTCCGCTGGACCGCCGGACGACGAGCTCGGTGGGAAGGACGAGATCGCGGAGCGGCTCGTCGGGCCCGGCATGCAGCCGGTCGAGCAGCATGGCGACGCTCCGCAGGCCCATCTCCCGGGCTGGCTGAGCCGCCACGGTCAGGAACGGGAACGTCACCATGGCGGGCGGCAGGTCGTCGAAGCCGACGACCGCCACGTCCTCCGGGACGCGGACCCGCAGCTCGTCGAGCGCGTGCAGAACGCCGATGGCGATGAAGTTGTTGGCCGCGAAGATGGCCGTCGGCCGCGGCTTCCCGGCCATGGCGCGCCCGGCCATCGCCCGCCCGCTGTCGATGCTGAACCGGCCGCGGAGGACCAGGGAGAGCGGCCCCGATCGGGCACGGCCGACCCGGCCTTGAACGCGTCGCGGAAGCCGGCCACCCGGTCGTCGGCGGTCGAGACGCCCCGCGGGCCGGAAAGCACGGCGGTGGTTCGGTGCCCCAGCGAAGCCAGCAGGCGGCCGAGCTCGAAGGCGCCCGCCCGCGAATTGGCGCGGACGACGTCCGCGATCGGCCGCCGGAGCCGCCGGTCCACGACGACGACCGGGGTCGCCTGCTCGCGGCAGCGCCCGATCGTCTCGGTGGCGTCCCCGGCCGGCACCACGACGATCCCGTCGACCCGCCGCTGGAGGAGCATCTCGACGTAGCGCCGCTCGTCCGTTTCTCGCTCGTTCGTGTTGCAGATGATGAGCATCAGCCCGGCCTCGCTCGCGGCCGCCTCGACGCCATGAGCGACCGTCGTGAAGAACGGGTTGGTCAGGTCCGTCACGAGCAGGGCGAGCGTGTCGGTCCGCCGCGATCGCAGGCTGCGGGCGACCGCGTTGGGCATGTACCCGACCTCAGCGACCGCTTGCTCGACTTTCGCGCGGACTGAGTTGCTGACCGGGCCAGAGCCGTTCACCACGCGCGAAACCGTCATCGGGGAGACTCCCGCGCGCCTGGCGACATCGGCGATGGTGGACATCCGGCGTGGCGCTCAGCGGTGCCGGGGGGACGTGGTGGGGGAGCCCATGTGGTAACGCTACCATAGACGCGTGGCCGGCGTCCACCCCCGTTGCCGGGGCGCCGGGAGGCACGGCCGCGCCTCTACCGGGGACCGCCCTCATCCACCGCCTCGTCACTCGACGAAACGGGTGCGGGCCGCGCCAGGGCGCCCTCGGGACGCGCCACGGCCTCCCCGGGCGGCGCAACCACTCCCTCGGGCGGCGCCACCGCCTCGTCGGGGCGCCACCGCCCCCTCGGGCGGCGTCGCTGCCTCCTCGGGTGGTCGGCGCGAGCGGAAGCTCCGGTAGAGGAGCAGGTCGTACACGATCTTGAGGCTGCCGGCGATCACGAACGGCAGGCCGGCGTAGCCCGTCGTCGCCACCAGCGGCGCCGCGATGACGGGCGAGACCGCCGCGCCGATGCTACGGGCGATCCCGGTGATGCCGGCCGCCGCGGAGCGTTCGTCCGGGTCGACCACCGCGATCGTGTAGGACTGGCGGGCCGGGACGTCCATCTGGCTGATGCTGAACCGAACGAGCAGGCAGGCGACCGCCAGCGGCGCTGTCGGCATGAGTGGCACGCAGATCAGCAGGATGTTCGATGGCAGGTGCGTGAAGACCATCGTGTTGATGAGGCCGAAGCGGGCGGCCACGCGGGCCGCGGCGAGGGCCGAGAACCCGGCGAGGACGTTGGCGAAGAAGAAGATCGCGCCGAGCGCGCCGATCGACAGGCCGAACCGCGCGTTGAACCAGAAGCTGACGATGCTCGCGATCACGAAGCCGCCGCCGAACGCGTCGAGGGCGAACAGCGCGGACAGGCGCGCCACCACGCCGCGCGAGCGGTGGAGGCCGAGCCGCAGCGCGGGCGAGGGGTGGGACGCGGCGGGCACCTCGATCGCGGGCGACAGGCGGGTGAACAGGCCGGCCATCACGACGCCGACGAACGCGTAGCCGAGGATGATCCAGCGGTAGCTTTCGAGCGGGCTCGCGCCGCCCGCCTGGAGGACCCCGCCGACGGCTCCCGCGGCGAGCGCCCCACTGGCCGTTGCGAACGAGCCCGCGAGGGCATACCAGCCGAAGATCCGGGTGCGCTGCCGGTCGGCGACGATCTGCGCGAGGCTCGCCTGCTCGACCGCAAGGAACGGGCCGACCTCGTTGCCGCTCGGGCTGATCACGCCGATCGTCGCCGCGAGCACGAGCACCCACAGGTCGCGCGAGGCGATGAACGCCGTCCGCGCGAGGAGCATCAGCATCGCGCCAGCGATGAGCACGCGGCGCCGGCCGATGCGGTCGGCGTGGCTGGTGAGCCACAAGCTGATGGCCGCGTCGCCGATCAGCGTCAAGGTGAGCACCACCCCGACCTGGAGGGCGCCGAAGCCGATGGCGACGAGGTACAGGACCAGGACGACCGAGAGGAACCCGTAGGCGAACAGGCGGGCGATCCGCGTCGCGAACAGAAGGCGGCCGTCGCGGGTGAGGCCCGCAGCCGTGTCGTCGGACGAGGGTGCCGAGGGAGATCGCGCCGCCGCGGATGGGGCCGCCACGCCGGTCAGCCGGCCCCGCCGGTGGCCGACGCTGCCGGCGCCTTCGAGCACGACCGAGCGGCCGGACAGAATCGAGCCGCCGGGCGCGACCGAGCCGCCCGCCGCGCCTCGAGCGCCGAACGCGACCGAGCCGCCGGCCGCGCCTCGAACGCTGCCGCGCCCGGCGCCGGGTGCTGTCGCGCGATCAAACGCAAGCTGCGGGCCTCCGTACCGTCGCAGGGCCGGCGCGGATCGTAGCAGGGCGGCGCGCCGCCCGACCGGTCACCCGCGCGAACGTGACCGCCCGTCCCCGGGCGCGGGCGCCGGGCGCGCCGCCGCCCGCTCCGGGGCCGCCGGCTGCGGGACCCGCCGTTCGAACGATCAGCTCCGGTCGGCGAGGTCGGCTCGCAGGGTCGCCCGCGCCCGCGAGAGCCAGCTCGCGACGGTGCCCTCCGGGGCGTCGAGGATCGACGCGATCTCACGCTGCGTGTACCCGTCGATCACGTTCAGGAGGAGCGCCCCCCGGACCCGCGCGTCAAGCCGGCCCAGCGCTGCCCACAGGTCCGGGTCGACCGGGTCGTGCCATGGCCTCGGTTCGATCCGGCGGATCGCGTCGAGCCAGCGCCGGCGCCGCCGACGCTCGTTGAAGGCGAGGCGCAGGCCGATGGTGTACAGCCAGCCCCGGACGTCGCTGCCGTCGAACCGGTCCCACGACCGGAACGCCCGCAGGTACGTGTCCTGGGCGACGTCCTCGGCCGCCTGCCGATCGCCCAGGACGAGGACGAGGCGGCGGACCAGCGCGTCGTAGTGCGGGCGGACGGAGGCCTCGAACGCCGCGGGGCCGCTCACCGCGGCTCGGCCGAGGCGTCCGCTCGCCGTCCCGACCGGCCGGCCGGCAGGCGCGACCTCGACGGGCGAGCCGTCGGGCGCGCCGACAGTGGTGGAGGGGAGGTGCGTCGCGCCGAGAGCGACGGAGAGGTCGATCGCCTCGGAAGCGAGGCGACGGCCCCTCGCCTCGCGGACGAGGGGCCGATCGTTCGTGGTCACGATCAGGGCATCGGGGCGCCGGCGCAGGCCCCGACGCCGGTGGCGTCCGAGCGCTGGTCGATCACCATGTACAGGACGCCGTCGATGAACGAGCCCGGCACGACGAACCCGTGTTCCGGCGGCGTTGCCAGCTGCGTCGACGTGCCGGTGCGTCCGTCGGACGAGCCGGTCTCCACCTGCCAGACGACGCGCGTGTAACCGCGCTCGGTCAGGTAGGCGGCCGCCGCCCGCGGGGCCATGCATTCGAGGTTGGCGCCGGCCAGGGGCTGACCCGGGTTCTCGGCCCCGGGCGTGCCCTTCGCGAAGTTCGCGACGACCACCCCGGCGGCCCCCACCGAGGCGACGAGGGCGAGCACGAGGATCGGGGCGGCGCTGAGGGACACAGCGAAGCGGCGCCGGCGGGCGGTGGCGATCTCTGGAGGGTTGCCGGCGGCGGGAGCGCGCGCTTCCAGTGCAGCGAGGCGGATGTCGAGGGGATCGGGGTTCATCGCGGGTCTCCTGGTTGTCATGGTGGCGGATCTGCGAGGCACCGGTGTTCGACCGGTACAACACCGCTCCGGGCGCCATCCATGCATGGCGGTCGCCCGTCGGCGTCGTCCTCAGGCGAGCCGCAGGCCAAGGCCCTCGGCCACGAGCAGGATGCCGAAGACGACGAAGGCGCCGGCCGCGAACACCCGGATCGCGCGCTCGGGCATGCGGGACCCGAGGAGCGCCCCGATGGCGATCGCGACGGCGTCGGCAGCGACCATGCCGGCGGTCGAGCCCAGCCAGGTCCCGATCGGCTCCTGGGTCGTGGCGAGGGTGATGGTGGCGAGCATCGTCTTGTCGCCGAGCTCGGCCAGGAAGAACGCGGTCCCGATCGTCAGCATCGCCCACCGGCCGCCCCGCCGGGTCCGGCCCTCCTCGCCCTCGCCGAGGCTGTCGCCGCGGATCGTCCATCCCGCGAAGGCGAAGAACGCGAGGCCCGCGGCGATCTCGATCAGGGCCGTCGGGAGGACCAGCGCGAAGGCGCGGCCGACGAGCACCGACCCTGCGTGCACGATCAGTGTCGCGACGCTCACCGCGATCAGCACGGTCCGGGCGCGGTAGCGCGCTGCGAAGGCGAGCGCCATGAGCTGGCTCTTGTCGCCCAGCTCGGCCAGGAAGATCACGCCGAACGACAGCGCGAAGGCGTCCACGGCGCGGCGATCAGTGGCGCTGGTCGCGTGGGGACCGGTCGGCCTGCGGCCGGCTCAGCCGCGCGTCCGATCGTCTTCGACGTCGCCGAGCGCGTCATCTGCGGTGACGCGGAGGGCGTCCTCGACGGCGTCGCCCGCGGCGGCCGCCGAGGCGACCAGGTCGCGCCGGCCGGCATCGTCGACATGGTCGCGCAGGAGCAAGGCCACGCCCCGCGACTCCGGGAACGCCTCGAGGATCGCGACGAGGCCGACCGTGAGGGGAACCGCGAGCAGGGCACCGGCAGCCCCGAGCACCCACGTCCACGCCACGACCGAGATGAACACGACGAGGGGCGTGAGGTTGAGCTCGGTGCCCATCATCCGGGGCTGGAGCAGGTAGTCCTGGGCGAAGTTGATCAGCGCGAAGCCGATCACGACGGCGCCGGCCGGCCCGATCCCGCCGTTCAGGTAGGCGAGGATGGCCGGCGGGATGAGCGCGATGAGGGTGCCGATGTTCGGGATGAAGGCCGCCGCGAACACGAGCAGGGCCCACAGGAGCGGGAGCGGCACGCCGACCACGAACAGCAGGACGGCCGTGAGCACGGCCGCGAAGAGGCCGAGCTGGGCGCGGACGAGCAGGAAGCGCCGGAGGTCGCGACCGAACTGCTGGACGCCCGCCAGGATTGCGTGCTGCTCACCGAAGGCGATCCGGGCGCGCGCCTCGAGCCCGGCGGCGCCGGTCAGCCCGAAGATCAGGGCGAACGCGAGCACGATCATCGCGGCTGCCGCGCGCGAGACCGCCCCCGCTGCGGCCTGGGCGACGTTCGCCAGCGTCCCCGGCGAGAGGAGGCTCGGCAGGCTGCCCGGGTCGACGTCGACCCCGATGCCATGCAGGAAGTCGCGCAGCTGGCGCCGTCAGCTCGGCCAGCCGATCCTCGTAGCGCGGCGCCTGGGCGACGAGCTGACCGACGGAAAGCGCGAGGATGAGGCCCGCCCCGAGCACCACGAGCAGGACCGCGCCGATCGAGCCGGCCACCGCGACCCGGTGGCCCGCCCCGCGCCGCTCGATGATGCCCACGAGCGGCCAGGTGACGAGGGCGAGGAACAGGCCGAACAGGATCGGCACCACGAGGCTGGCGATCTCGCGCAGCCCGAGCATGACCCCGATGACGATCGCGAACGCCGCGGCGACGCCGATCGGCCCGGTGCCTGCGAGCACCGAAACCCGGCGGTCGGGGGCGTTGGAGGCACGTCGGGCGGGGTCTGCTGGGGTGATTTCGGGGTCCGGGGTCCGGGGGACTTCCATGCCGTCGAGCGTACCGGATGGACGGGCCGCTCGACTGGGCGAACGCAATCGCCGGGAGCGCCGGGCTCGTTTCGGGCCTCTCGGGGCCGGCCCCGAGGTGGTGCGGTGCGGCGGAGCACCGAATCAGGCGTACCGAGCGTGGGAGGAAGGTACGGCTTGGCCCGGGTGGGGAGGTACCCATACCCTCCACTGCACAACCCGCCGCACCGATCCCGTCGCCACCCGACCACAACAATCAAGCGGCGCCCACCCGAAAGCCCGAGGAACCAGATGGCCGTCAGCGAGCTCGGACCGCTCCTCACCGCGAGCGAAGTGGCCGAGATGCTCCACATCCACGTCAACACCGTCAAGCGGCTCGGCGACCGCGGCGAGCTGCCGTTCTTCCGGGTGTGCCGGCGCGGCGATCGCCGCTTCCGGCTCGAGGACGTGATGTCGTTCCTGGCGAGGAACGCCCGCTACTCCTGACGGGTCGCGCCCGCGGGTGGGGCGGGTGAGCATCGACGATGACGAAGGCCGCGCCCTCTGGCGCGGCCTTCTGGTTGGCGGCGTTCGGATCCTCGGCGACGCGTCCCCGGCGGAGGGGGCCCGCCGCGGCGAGTCACTTCCGGCGGCGCTGGTTCCGCCGCTTGGGCTTGCTCGCCTCGAGCGTCGCCTCGGTGCCGAGGCCGGTCCCGATCTCGGCCGCGCCGTCGGCGATCGCGGCAACGCCCGCCGCCTCGAGCGCGCGCGTGGCGCCGGCTGCGTCCCGGGCGACGGCGAGCTCGGTCGCGCCCAGGGCGGCCCGCTCCGCGCCGGCTTCGGCAACGGCACTGGCGGCCTGCGCCATGTCCTCGGCGACCGCGACCTCGCTGATCCCTTCCGCGACCTCGGCGAGGCCGAGGCTCGCGAGGCGGTCGCGCAGGTCGTTGATTCCGTCCTCGACGATGGCCGCCGCCATCGCCCGCCCGATCTCGTTCACGGCGAGGCCGCGCAGCTGGCGGCTCTTGAGCTGGAGGAAGTCGGACAGGACGGGCATCCGCAGCAGGCTGACCACGTCGCCTGCCACGCGAAGCTGGCCGGACATCGCGGCGAGGATCATGCCGCGGTCGAGCTCTCCGGCGCTCAGCTGGCCGGCCAGCTGAGCGACCGCGTTGACCTCCTCGGCGACGTCCAGCGTCTCGGCGCCTTCCGACACGTCGACGACGCCCTTGACGGCCACGACCTCGCTCAGGCCGGCCAGGGTATCGGCGGCCACGATCTGGTCCGCGCCCCGCGTGAGGTCCGCCGCGCCGGCGGCCGCCGCGGCGACCGTGAGCTCGGCTGCCTCGTGGGCCGCGCTGAGCTCGGCGTCACCCAGCGCTACCGTATCGGTGCCCTCGGCAACCGCGGTCTTCGCGCCCGCGCGGATCTTTTCGGCTCGCGTCGCCATGACGGATCTCCCTCGGTGCAGTGAGCAGGTCGGCGGTCACGTTTCGCTGACCGCGTGGCGGCCGGCGAGGCGTTGCATAGACCATCGCCGAAAGACGAGCCCGGGAGCCGGCAGGTCGACCTGCGGCTCCCGGTGAAGCACCCGACGCGAGCTACACGAGGTCGTCGAGGCCGAATGCCTTCTTGACCTGACCCGTGTGCAGGTACCAGAGGAGCACGATCGGCATGATCGCCTCGGCGAAGCCGACGCCGGTGCCCGGGTACTCGAGGAACCAGATGAACGCGCCGAAGAGGGCGAGGCCCGCCATGACGTTGGCGAACACCCAGGCCCACGGCTGGAGCGCCCAGAGGGCGAGCGACGCGGCGATCCACCCGACGCCGGTCAGGAGCGCCAGCCAACCCCACAACCCGGCCTGTTCGAACTTCTGGACATCGCCAAGGACCCCGAACCAGTCGAAGCCGAGGAGCCGGGCGCCGAGGACGATCCATGCGAGCCCGGCCAGGACCCCGAAGAACCCGAGGACGGATATCAGGATCGGTGGATTCTTCACGTTCACTCCCTCTCGTGCAGACGTAACCGAGCGGATCGTACCTCGCGACGGCAAGGGCTTGTGGGGCATCCGGCACGGCGCGGCCTCGGCGACTCTCGGCGGGCGGACGCCCGCCGGACGCGGCGGTGCCGCAGGTCGGCAGGTCGAGCCGCGCCGCTCGCCCCCTTCTGGAACCCGATCAGGACGACGGGCCATCGGCCTCCCATGCCGGCCCGCGTCGGCCAAGCGTGATCCGACCCTGGCGGTGCGGGGCCGCGCGCCCTCCCTCCTTTCCTTCACGAAGTGCACAGAGTGCACCTTGTCGGCGATCGCGAGAGCCGGCCCGGCACCCTGAGGGCCGCTTGGCCTCGAATTGGCCTGCCTGTTCGACGATTTCGATTGACACGAACGCGTTTCGGCCCGGTGCAGGCACGGGCAACGGCCGGAAGGTGCACGGAGTGCACTTCGCGGACGGAAACCCGCTCCGATCCCGCCGGCGGCCTGGCGGGAGGAGGGGCGGTCAGGGCGACGGCGAGTCGCGGCCAGGGCGTGACCGACGATCGCGACGGGCCTGTCGTCGGGCAGTCGCCGGCCGATCAGGACGCATCAGGCGACGATCGCGGCCAGGGCGTGACCGGCGATCGCGACGGGCCTGTCGTCGGGCAGTCGCCGGCCGATCAGGACGACGGTGGGATCGCGGCCAGGGCGTGACCGGCGATCGCGACGGGCCTGTCGTCGGGCAGTCGCCGGCCGATCAGGACGACGGTGGGATCGCGGCCAGGGCGTGACCGAAGATCGCGACGGCCTCGGCGAGCTCGTCGGACGTCACGTCGAGGGGCGCGATCCAGCGGACGATGTTGTGGTGCATCCCGCAGGACAGCACGAGCAGCCCCTCGTCGGCGCACCGCTGGATGAGCGCCTCCACGAGACCGCCATCGGGCTCGCGCGTGACGCGGTCCTTCACGAACTCCACGCCGATCATCAGGCCGGGGCCTCGGACGTCGCCGATCCGCTCGTCACGCCCGGCGAGATCGCGAAGGCCGGCCGTCAGCTCGGCGCCGCGGGCCGCCGCGTTCTCGACCAGGCGCTGCTCGCGAATTGTTCGGAGCACGGCGACGCCGGCCGCGCACGCGACGGGGTTGCCCCCGTAGGTGGTGCCGTGCGCGCTGCGACCCCAGGCAACCTGCAGGGCGCGCGAGCTCGCGATCGCCGACAGGGGCAGCCCGTTCGCGATCGCCTTCGCCATGCACACCACGTCGGGGACGATGCCGGCGTGCTCGAAGCCCCACATCCGGCCGGTCCGCCCGAAGCCGGTCTGCACCTCGTCGGCGATCAGCAGGATGCCGTGCTCGTCGCAGATTGCCCGCAGCGCGCGCAGGAACGCCGCCGGCGCGGGGACGTAGCCGCCCTCGCCCTGGACGGGCTCGATCAGCATGCAGGCCACGTCCTGCGGGGCGATCGTCGTGGCCAGCAGCTCGCGCAGGTGCGCGATCGACACGTCGACCGCGCGCTGCTCGTCGCCCCCGAAGTCCCGGTAGACGTGCGGGAACTGGGCGAGGTGGACGCCCGGCAGGAACGGCTCGTAGCCGCGGCGATAGTTGAGGTTCGAGGTCGTGACGCTGGCCGCGCCGAACGTCCGGCCGTGGAAGCCGCCCCGGAAGGCGATGATGCCGGGCCGTCCCGTCACGCGGCGGGCGAGCTTGAGGGCGGCCTCGATCGCCTCGGCACCGGAGTTCATGAAGAAGACCGAGTCGAGCGGGTCCGGCAGCTCCGCCGCAAGCTCGCGGGCGAGGCGCACGACGGGCTCGGCGTAGCCCATGGCCGCCGTCGGCGCGATGAGCTTGTCGACCTGCGCGTGGATGGCGGCCGTCACGGCCGGGTGCCGGTGGCCGAGCGCGCTGACGGCGATCCCGTTGGCGAAGTCGAGGTAGGCGCGGCCGTCGGTGTCGAACAGGCGGTGGCCCTCGCCATGGCTCCAGCTGCGCTCGAAGTAGCGGCCCAGCACCGGGGTCAGGTTGTCGCGCGCGAGCGCTGCCAGGTCGAGACCGCCGCCGGGCAGGGTCGGGTCTGCGGTCGGGTCTCCGGTCGGGATCGGCGCGGCGGTGCTCGTCATCGGGAACCTCGCGATGGGGGCGGGGAGCCCGAGTATACGGGCGAGGCCGGCCAGACCCGACCGGCGTCGCCGCCGGGGATCGCCAGAGGTTCGGGCGGCCTATCGCTCGCCGCGGCGGGCGCGCCGGATCTGGGCGGCGTGCTCGTGGGCATGCCCGGCGTAGATGCGGAGCCAGTCGTCGAGCGTGTAGCGGCCGCTCTCCGTGTGCGTGCCCTCCCGCGACCAGTCATCGTCGGCGAGCCGGGCGAGCAGCTGTGCGCTGGCCGCGCGGACCGCAGCCAGCACGGCGAGGGACGCGTCGATCGGGCGGTCGTAGTGGAGCGCCGCTGCCCAGCGCTCTTCGTCGTAGCCGTGAATGGTCGGCCGCTCCTCGGCGAGCAGCTTCCGGATGCGGATGTAGGAGTTGGTCTCCGAATCGGCGAGGTGGTGGACGACCTGGCGCGCGGTCCAGCCGTCCGGCCCGCCGGCCCGGTCGAGCTCGTCGTCGGTGACGCCATCGAGGGCGGCCACGACCTCCGCGTGGCCGGCCACGTAGCGTTCGATCATCGTGGTGCGCTCGTCGCGGTCCATCAGCCGTACCCGCCGCGTCCCTGGAGCCCCTTGAGGCAGGCGATCTCGCCCGTGATCTGGTCGACATGCGAGCACAGGAGTCGCAGCACGGCCCAGCCGAGCGTCCGGTGGCCGCGCCCGATGATCGAGAGGTCATGGTCGCGCTCGAGGTCGGCGGGGGACACGCCGCGGAGGAACTCATCGGTGGATGCCCAGACGGCCCGGGCGTAGGCCAGGAGCACCGGCGGGTCGACCCGGAGGCGGCGCGTCCACGGCCCGTAATCGGCCCACCGGTCGGGCATCGGCATCGGCTCGCTGAGCCCGAGGCCTGTCCGCGAACTCGGTCCGAAGGAGCGGCGGCCGGGCCGCGAGGATGGCGTTGCCGACCATGTCCTCGGAGACGGCAATGTGCGCGAGCGTGGCGCCGATCGGGTTCGCCGTTCCGGGCGGTACCCAGTCGAACGCCTCCTGGTCGAGCGGGGCGACCGTCATCTCGAGGGTGGCATGCGCGTCGGCGAGCGCCTCGCGCAGCAGGGCGAGCGAGTCCACGTGACCTCCGATCCCGGGCGGGGCATCCCTGCAACAGGGCGCCGGCCCGTCTATTGTCGCGCCGAACGGCCGAACGCCCGACCGGTGACTCGACCGGCCGCAGTCGAACGACCGACCCACGCCCCGGAGGTCCCGCCCCGTGATCGATTTCGCCCTGAGCGAAGAGAACCGCCTGGTCCAGGCCGCCGTCCGCGAGTTCGCGGCCGCCGAGATCCTGCCGAACATCCGGGCCTGGGATGCGGCCGGCGAGGTCCATCCGGAAGTCTTCGCGAAGATGGGTGAGGCGGGATTCCTGGGCGCGCCGGTCCCGGAGGAATGGGGCGGCGCGGGCATGGACTACGTCAGCCTGGCCCTCATCTGCGAGGAGCTCGAGCGTGCGGACACGGCCTTCCGCGTCGTCATGAGCGTCCACGTCGGCCTGAACTCGCTCGCGCTCCACCAGTGGGGGACCGACGAGCAGAAGCGGCGCTGGCTGGTCCCGCAGGCGCAGGGCAGGAAGCTCGCCACGTTCTGCCTCACGGAGCCGGGCGTCGGGACGGACGCGGCTGCGCTGGCGACGACGGCGCGCCGCGAGGGCGACGTCTACGTCCTCACCGGCAACAAGATCTGGATCAGCCTCGCCGATCTCGCGGACCACTTCCTCGTCTTCGCCACGGTCGACCGGGCACGCCGCCACCGGGGCGTGACCGCGTTCATGCTCGAGCGCGGGATGAAGGGCCTGACGACGGGGACGCTCCACGGGAAGCTCGGGATCCGGGCCGGCAACACCGGGCTCATCAACCTCGACGGGGTGGAGGTTCCGGCCGCGAACCGGATCGGCGAGGAGGGCGAGGGCTTCATGGTCGCGATGAGCGCGATCGACCAGGGCCGGTTCACGGTCGCCGCAGGCGCGGTCGGCCTGGCCCAGGCGTGCCTCGACGCGAGCGTCGCGTATGCCCGCGAGCGACGGACCTTCGGCCAGCAGATCGGCGAGCACCAGCTCGTGAAGCAGATGATCGCCAAGATGGCCGCCGGGACCGAGATGGGCCGGCTGCTCGTCTGGCGAGCCGGCTGGCTGAAGAACCACGGCGTCCGGACGACCCGCGAGACGTCGCTCGCGAAATGGCACGCCACCGAGCACTCCGTGGCATCTGCCCTCGACGCCGTCCAGGTCCACGGCGCGAACGGCTACTCGAACGAATTCCCGGTCGAGCGCTACCTCCGCAACTCGAAGGCGGCCGTCATCTACGAAGGGCACGAGCCAGCTCCACACCCTGATCCAGGCGGACTACGCGATGGGCTACCGCGAAGACCGGCCCATGCGCTGCGAGCCGCTGCCCGCCCAGGGGTTCGAGCGCTGGCCGGCCCTGGGACGCTACTGATGCGCGACGACGTCGCGGCGGCCGTGGCTGACACGAAGGCGCGCTGGGCATCCGGGCGCCGTCGCGATCGGGTCGACGCTCGGGTTGGGCCTCGTCGTCGGCGCGGCCCTGGTCGGCGCATTCCTGTTCGGGACATGGCACGTTGTGGTCGGCGGCCTTGTCATGGGGAACTGGCGGGCCGGGGCGTTCGGCATCGCGCTCGCCACGGGCACCGCCGTGGCGCTGGCCGTCGAGACCTCGATCTGGCGGCGCCTGGCGCGGTAGAGGGGCGCCGCGGGCGCGCAGGAATTCGCGGCGCTGGCGCGCGCACCGCGCGAAGGGGTGCCGCGCGATAGGGGCTCCGCGCGGTCCGCGGCCTCGCGGCGTGATCGCGCGCACCGCCGCAACGGCGCGCCGCGACGTGCCGGTGCGCCTCGCGGGCGATCCTCGTGCCGCGAGCCCAGGTGAAGTGGGGATCGCCCGCGTGCGGGATTCCGTTCACGTGGCGGACAGCTATCGCCTATTGACTGTCTATGTACACTGATAGTGACTATCAAATAAGTGATGCATGGATAGGACGGTAAGTGCCATGACACTCGAGGCGACGACAGGCACGGTCCAGGTGGCTGAAGCTGATTCTCGGCGCTGGTGGGCTCTCGGCGGGATCAGTCTCGCGCTCCTCGCGGTCGGCCTCGACGTGACCGTGCTCAGCCTCGCCGCCCCGACCCTGGCGGGCGCGCTGAATGCGTCGGAGAGCGAGCTCCAGTGGTTCGTCACGGCGTACACCCTCGCGCTGACGGCCGCGATGCTGCCCGCCGGGCTGATCGGGGACCGGTTCGGGCGCCGACGGGCCCTGCTCGGATCGATGGTCCTCTTCGGAGCGGCTTCGCTCGCCTGCGCCTGGTCGCCGTCCGCGATCCTGTTCATCCTCTCTCGCACCGTTCTGGGCCTGGCCGGGGCCGGGATGATCGTCTCAGCGTTGTCGGTCGTCACCGTGCTGTTCTCCGAGGCCGAGCGGCCGCGCGCGATCGGCGTCTGGGCTGCGTCCAACTTCCTGTCGATGCCCTTCGGCCTGATCCTCGGCGGCTGGATGCTGACGAACCTGTGGTGGGGCTGGGTCTTCCTGCTCAACCTTCCCGTCGTCCTCGTCGGCATCGTGGCCGTCGTCGCCCTGGTGCCCGAATCCCGCGCCGCGTCGCGGCCGCGGATCGACTGGGTCGGCGTCGCGACTTCCGCCATCGGCCTGGTGCTGGTCATGTACGGCGTGATCGAGGCCGGACGTGTCGGCTGGGGAGACCCGGCGGCGTTCGGATCGCTCGCGGCCGGCGTCGGCGTGCTCGCGTTCTTCGTCGGCTGGGAGGGGCGGCTCGCCCGGGCCGGCCGGCAGCCGCTGGTCGATCTGGGGCTCTTCCGGATCCCGAGCTTCACGTGGGGCGTCATCCTGGCCGGGATGGGCATCCTGGGCCTGATGGGGCTGCTGTTCACGCTGCCGCAGTACTGGCAGGGCGTCCTCGGGCTCGACGCGCAGGCGGCCGGCCTGCGAGCGCTGCCGGTGATCCTGGGCCTCGCCGCCGGCGCGATCCCGGCCGACCGGATCGCCGCGCGGTTCGGCCCCCGGGCCACGATCGCCGCCGGGCTCGCGCTCCTGGCGAGGCGCCCTTGCTCGTGGGCTCCACGATGACGCTGGCGACGCCGCTCGTCGTCGAGACGGCGTGGATGTTCGCGGTCGGGTTCGGGTCCGGCGTGGGCCTCTCCACGGCGGCCTCGACCGCCATGGTCCAGGTCGACGCCGAGCACAGCGGCGTCGGCTCGGCGCTGGTCCAGGCCGTCATCAAGCTCGGGCCGGCGTTCGGCGCGACGATCCTTGGGAGCGTCCTCACCTCCACCTACCAGGGCCTGGTGCCGATCGCCGGCCTGCCGGCCGATGCTGCTGCCGCGGTGAAGGACAGCGTCTTCGGCGGCCTCGCCGTCGCCCGGGAGGCGGGCTCCACCGCCCTCGCCGACGGCGTCTCGTCGGCGTTCCTCGCCGGCATGACGGACGCGTTCCGGATCGGCGCGATCATCGCGCTCGCCGGCATGGTCCTGGCCCTCGTGTTCATGCCGCGCCGGTCCTCCGTCGCGGCCGGCGAGGGCGCACAATCGGGGCATGAGCCAGCCATCGCCACGAGCTGACGGCCTGCCCGCCGGGCTGCGCGAGCGGAAGAAGCTGAAGACCCGTTTCGCGATCCAGGAGCATGCCCTGCGCCTCTTCCGGGAGCAGGGCTATGCCCGGACCACGGTCGAGCAGATCGCCGAGGCGGCCGAAGTCTCGCCCTCGACGTTCTTCCGCTACTTCCCGACGAAGGAGGACGTCGTCCTCTTCGACGCCCTCGATCCCATCCTGATCGACGCCTACCAGCGCCAGCCTGCCGACCTGTCGCCGATCCAGGCCCTCCGGGCCGCGATCCGCGAGGTGTTCAGGACGCTTCACGCCCGGCCCAGATGGAGGAGCAGCGCGAGCGCGGCCGGCTGGTGTTCGAGGTGCCCGAGCTCCAGGCGGCCTGGATCAGCGACCTGCTCCGCACGGTCAGGCTCATGGCGACGATGCTGGCCGCCCGCATCGGGCGTGACCCGAGCGACCCCGAGGTCCGCATGTATACCGGGGCCGTGATGGGCGCCCTGATGGCGAGCATGATCCCGACCCTCGAGGACCCGAGCACGGACTTCGTCACCGACCTCGAGCGGGCGCTCGACTTCCTCGAGGGCGGCCTCCGAATCTGACGGTGCGAGGCTGCGCCCCGGCGCCGGCGGGCCGCGAGCTGCGCCCCGGCGCGGGTGGGCCGCGAAGCTGCGCCCCGGCGCGGCGTCCGGCGATCTGCGACACTCGCCCCATGCGACCCCTCCGCTTCTCGGCCTCGGCCGGCGAGATCGCCGACGGCCGGACGCTCGCCGAGCGCGCCCGCCGCGCCGAGTCCATCGGGTACGACCTGCTCGCGTTGCCCGACCACCTCGTCGAGCAGATGTCGCCGGTCCCCGCGCTCGCGACCATCGCCGCCGCGACCGAGCGCCTGCGGATCGGGTCGTTCGTGTTCAACAACGACCTGCGCCATCCGGCCGTCCTCGCCCAGGACCTTGCCACGCTCGACGTGCTGTCCGGCGGGCGCCTGGAGATCGGGATGGGGGCGGGCTGGAACCGGCCCGAGTACGACGCGATCGGCCTCGCGTTCGATCCCGTGGCCACGCGGGTCGCGCGCCTCGGCGAGGCGATCGGGGTGCTCAAGGGATGCTTCGGGCCGGGTCCGTTCTCGTTCGCCGGCGACTTCTACCGGATCACCGACCTCGACCTGTTCCCCAAGCCCGTCCAGCGGCCGCATCCGCCGATCTTCATCGGTGGCGGTGGGCGGCGCATCCTGGAGCTGGCGGCGCGCGAGGCGCAGATCGTCGGCCTCGCGCCGCGGATCCTCGGGCGCGAGCGGGCGGACCCGCGCAGCCTCACGCTGGCCGCGACCGCCGAGAAGATCGAGTGGGTCCGGGAGGCGGCGGGCGACCGGTTCGATGGCCTCGAGTTCAACGTCTACCCGTCGACGACGGAGCCGATCGTGACGGACCATGCCCGCGCGGAGGCACGCGCCCTCGCCGACCGCCTGCGCTCGCGCACCGGCGTGGAGCTCGGCGTCGACGAGCTGCTCGAGTCGCCCCACATCTTCATCGGCTCGCTCGACGGGCTGGCCGAGAAGTTCCGGATGCTGCGGGAGCGACTCGGCATCACCTCGTTCATGGTCGGCGACATCGAGCCGCTGGCGCCGGTCGTCGAGCGGCTCGCGGGAACCTAGGCGGCGCGGGGCGGGCTCGCAGCCGAACGCGGCGGCCTCGCCGCCCGATCAGCCTCGTCCGCGATCGCCGCCGACCGCCGGAGCTTCAGATCGGCTCGAAGCGGGCCTGGAAGAAGCGCAGGTACTTCGGCTCGTAGACCATCCGCAGGCCGGTTGCCGCGTCGCGCGCGTCGAAGCACGCCTTGACCGATTCGGCGACCACGTCCATGTGGGCCTGGGTGTAGACGCGGCGAGGGATCGTGAGGCGGGTCAGCTCGAGCTTCGGGCGCTTGTGGTCGCCGGTCTCCGGATCGCGGCCGGCCGACACGATGCCTCGCTCCATCGACCGGATGCCCGAGTCGAGGTACAGCTGCGCCGCGAGCGTCTGGGCGGGGAACAGGTCCTGGGCGAGATGCGGGTAGAACCGCGTGGCGTCGAGGAAGATCGCGTGCCCGCCGACGGGCAGGACGATCGGGATGTCCCACTGGGTCAACAGCTCGCCGAGGTAGCGGACCTGCCCGATCCGCGAGCGGACGTGCTGGTCCTGGACGGCCTCGTCGATCCCGATCGCGAGGGCCTCCATGTCGCGGCCGGCCATGCCGCCGTAGGTGTGGAGGCCCTCGTAGACCACGACGAGGTTGCGGATCTCCTCGAAGGTGTCCCAGTCGTTGACCGCGAGCCAGCCGCCGATGTTGACGAGGTTGTCCTTCTTGGCCGACATCCAGGCGCCGTCGGTGAACGAGCAGAACTCGAGCAGGATCTCGGCGACGCTGCGGTCGGCATAGCCGTCCTCGCGCTCCTGGATGAACAGGGCGTTCTCGACCATCCGGGTCGCGTCGAGGAGGACCTTGATCCCGAGCGGCGCGCAGAGGCCCTTGAGCGCCCGGACGTTCGCCATCGAGACCGGCTGGCCGCCGGCCATGTTCACCGTGCCCGCGAGCGAGACGTAGGGGATCCGGTCGGCGCCGACCTCGTCGATCAGCGCCTGGAGCTTGGCAAGGTCGACGTTGCCCTTGAAGGGGAGCTCGGCCTGCGGATCGTGCGCCTCGTCGACGATCACGTCGTGGAAGGTCGCGCCGGCCAGCTCCTGGTGGAGGCGGGTCGTCGTGAAGTACATGTTGCCCGGGACGTGGTCGCCGGGCTTGATCAGCGTCTGCGAGATGAGGTGCTCGGCGCCACGGCCCTGGTGGGTCGGGACGATGTACGCGTAGCCGTACCGCCGCTTGATCGCGTCCTCGAGGTGGTAGAAGTTGACGCTGCCGGCGTACGCCTCGTCGCCCAGCATCATCCCGGCCCACTGCCGGTCGCTCATCGCGGACGTGCCCGAGTCGGTGAGGAGGTCGATGTAGACGTCGGCCGAGTGGAGCAGGAACGTGTTGTACCCGGCCTCGGCGAGCGCGGCTTCGCGCTGCTCACGGGTGGTGACCGCGAGCGGCTCGACCATCTTGATCTTCCACGGCTCGGCCCACGACCGCCGGCCGTGCTGCTGGCCCATCGTGTGGAGGGTCATCTGGCGCTCGTGCGGCATGGTCGGGTCTCCATCTCTCTTGTGTTCGCTCTCGCTCGCCCCGTCGCGGAGCAGCGTACCGGCGCGGTGACGGGATGGTCCGGTGGATCCGGTGCCGGCGTGAGGTGGCAGCGTCGCCGCAGGCTGCGCCGGATCCGCTCTCAGGTCGACTCGACCAGCTCTTCCGGGATCGGAGGCGCCGCGGCCGACGACGCCTCCCGCCCGCGGGCCCAGACGATGACCGCCACCGCACCGACGATCACGGCGCCTGCGAAGACCGTGCGCGGCGTGATCGGCTCGCCCAGGATGACCGCGCCCAGGATGACCGCGACGACCGGGTTGACGTACGCATACGTGGAGATCAGCGACAGTGGCGCCACGCGGAGGAGCCACCCGTACGCCGTGTACCCGATCAGCGAGCCGATGAGGATCAGGTAGACGAGGGCGGCCAGGCTCTCCGGGCTGAATCGTTCGGCATGCAGGCCGCCCAGCTCGCCGGCGACCACCCCGAGCGCCAGCAGGAGCAGCCCGCCGCACAGCATCTGCATCGACACCCCGACCAGCGCGCTCGTCGGATGGTGGGCGCGGCGAGAGTAGAGCGAGCCGATGGCCCACAGGATCGGCGATCCGAGCACCAGGAGGACCCCGATCGGATCGAGCTGGCCGATGTCACCCGCGGGCCAGACGAGGATGCCGACGCCGAGCAGCCCGAGCGCGATGCCCGCGACCGTCAGGGTGCTCATGCGCAGGCCGAACACCAGCCGGCCGATGATGGCGACCCAGACGGGCATCGTGGCGATGATCAGGGCGGTGATCCCCGACGGGATCGTCACCTCGCCGAGCATGACGAGGCCGTTGCCGCCCGCCAGCAGGAACCCGCCGATGATCGCGGCATCGCGCCATTCCACCCGCGGCGGCCGCACGAGCGCGAACCTGGCGCCCCGGACACGGCCCGTGGCGACGTACAGGATGGCCCCTGCGATCACGAACCGGACGCCCGCCGCGAGGAGCGGGGGGAGCGTCTCGACCACCACGCGAATCGCGAGGTAGGTCGAGCCCCACACGATGTACAGGGCAGTCAGCGCGATCGCGACCTGCACCGCGGGCGCGGCCAGCTGCTGGGTTCGGGCGGTCATGTTGCGAGGATGGCATGCGTCCGGGCGACGTGCTGGCAGGATTCGGGCCCGACGGGCGCGGGATGCGATCGGCCGGTCGGCACGGCTGCCCGACACTCCCCGCGTCGGTGAAGCGCCACTCGGCCGGCACTCCAATCGAACTCGACCGCGACCGTCCAGACAACCCGACCGTGCGACAATCCGGGGCGTGGCCCACGTCGTATGTTCGAGAGCGCGTCCGTCCCGGGCCAGCGAGCCATTGCGGCCGACCGACGGGGCAGCCCGCGCGCAATGGCCGGCGGCCCGCTGTCGCCCGTGCGTGAGAGGGCTACCATCCATCGCATGAGCGAAGAGAAGACCACCTTCACGTTCCGCGATGCCGTTCCCGACGACGCCGACTGGATGGCGAGCCTCCTGTCCGACGAGGGATACCCCGCCGGCGGCACCGACCTCGTCCGCCGGCTCGAGCGGTATGCAGAGATGGAGGCGCCGGTCCGGGTGGCAGAGATGAGCGGCGAGCGCCTCGGCTTCATCGCCTGTGCCGTCGTCCCGCGCTTCGAGGTCGAAGATCGCTTCCTGCGGGTGATGGCGATGGTCGTGGACCCCGCCGTCCGCGAGCGGGGCGTCGGCAGCGCCCTGATGGCCGAGGCCGAGCGGGCCGGCCGCGACGCGGGCGTCGCCTTCCTCGAGGTCACCGCCGGGCACCATCGCCCGGAGGCCCGCCGGCTCTTCGAGCGGGCCGGCTACGACGCGTCCCTCACCTCCTACCTGAGGAAGCGGCTCTGACGGCTGCGCCCCGGCGGATCACGCCCTGATCACCCTGTCGTCCCCATTCCCGCTGCTCCGCCTTCGAACCCCGTCGGAAGGCCTGCTCGACCTTCCGTGGGAGTACCGGCTCGGGCTCTGGCGCCCCGACCTGGCCATCCTCCGCGAGATGCAGGTGGGGCCGTCGCGCCACCTCGTCCGCTTCGTGGTCGTCGACGACGTGACCTATGCCCTCAAGGAGGAGCCCCTCGAGGTCGCCCGGCGCGAGTACGAGATCCTGATGCGGCTCGAGAGCCTGGCCCTCCCGGCCGTGCGGGTGATCGGGATCGCCGAGCGGCCGACCGACGGGACCGCGATCCTCGTCACCGAGTACCTGCGTCACTCGCTCCAGTTCCGGCGCCTCCTCGCTCGCGTGGCGATCGTCCAGGAGGGGTACCGGGGCCGCCTCCTCGACGCGATGGCATCGCTCCTCGTCGACCTGCACCGGGCAGGGGTCTTCTGGGGTGACTGCTCGCTCGCGAACACGCTCTTCCGGCGCGATGGCGACACGATCCAGGCCTATCTCGTGGACGCCGAGACGAGCGAGATCCACCCATCGCTGTCGGACGGGCAGCGCTGCTACGACCTCGACATCCTGGTCGAGAACGTCGCGTTCGGCCTCGCCGACCTCGCGGCCCTGCAGGGATCGCCCGACCAGATGGACGCCCAGATCGAGGCTGCAGAGGCGGTCCGCTCGCGCTATCACGCCCTCTGGGCCGAGCTCTTCAAGCAGGTCGAGCTCCAGCCGGGCGACAGGTACGCGATCCAGGCCCACGTCCGGCGCCTCAACGACCTCGGCTTCGCGGTCGGCGAGCTGGAGCTGGCTCCCGGCCAGGGCGGCCTCCTGCGCCTGCGGGTCGCGGTGACAAGGCGGGACTTCCACGCCCGCGAGCTCGAGCGTCGCACCGGAATCAAGGCGCTCGAAGGCCAGGCGAGGCTGCTCCTCAACGACCTGCGGGAGTACCGGGCCTGGCTCGCCTGGTTCGAGAAGCGCACGATCCCCTCGGCCGAGGGCGCCGAGCGCTGGCAGGCGGAGGTCCTCGAACCGTACGTCCGCAGGCTCGCCCCGCTCATCGGTCAGGGTCGGGATCCGCTCCAGGCGTACTGCGACCTGCTCGAGCACAAGTGGCTCCTCTCGGAGGGCGCCGGGCGGGACGTCGGCATCGAGGCAGCCTTCGTGTCCTACGTGGCACTGGGAGCGCCGGCGCCCGAGGTGCTCGGCGAGGTCCTCGTCCCGGACGACGACGGACTGGATCCCGACGGGGGGCTGCAGGAGGCGCTCGGCGAGGCCGTCATCGCGGACGCGGCGCTGCCACCAGCAGCGGAAGCCGGACGGGAGGTCGACGCTGCGGCGGGAGCGGGACGCCACGGCCATCCGGACGCTACCCTGAGCCTCGAACCACGCTGAGGTACGAGCATGACCCCCGTCTCCAGCCCGGGAGCCACCCCGACCGACGGTGACGCCACGGCGCGGGCCTCCGCCCCGCACGCCATCCGCGTCCGCGAACTTCGCAAGTTCTACGCCGAGGTCCACGCCGTCGACGGGGTGAGCTTCGAAGTCGACACCGGCGAGATCTTCGGCCTGCTCGGGCCGAACGGCGCCGGCAAGTCGACCACGATCGAGATCCTCGAGGGCCTCCGGCGGGCCGACGCCGGCGAGGCGATCGTGCTCGGCCTCGACGCCCGGTACGAGACGGCCGCGCTGAAGCAGCGCATCGGCGTCCAGCTGCAGACGGCCGCCCTCTACCCGCGACTGACCGTCGTCGAGGTCCTCGACCTGTTCGCCAGCTTCTACCGCCACCCGCGCCCGACGGGGGAGCTGATCGATGCCCTCGACCTCGGGGAGCGGCGCCACGCCCAGACGCGGGAGCTCTCGGGAGGCCAGCGCCAGCGCCTGTCGGTCGCGCTCGCCCTGGTCAACGACCCGGAGCTCGTCTTCCTCGACGAGCCGACGACCGGCATGGACCCGGCCGCCCGGCGGGCACTCTGGGATCTCATCAAGGGCCTCAAGGCCCGCGGCCGGACCGTCCTGCTGACGACCCACTACATGGAAGAGGCCGAGGAGCTCTGCGACCGCATCGCGATCATGGATCACGGCCGGATCCTCGAGCTTGGAACGGTCGCCGATCTCGTGAACCGGCGCTTCCGCGAGCGGACCGTGCACTTCGAAGGCCTGGCGGGGCTGTCCGACGCTGCGCTCAAGGGGTTCCCGGGCGTCGCCAGGGTGCGCCACGACGAGGAGGACGGCAGCATCAGCCTGCTGACCACGGACGTGGCCGGCACGATCGGCGCCCTGCTCGCCGCCGCGGAGGAGCTCGGCGTCGATCCGAAGGGCCTCGGCATCCGGAGCCCGTCGCTCGAGGACGTCTTCCTCGACCTGACCGGCCGAGCGCTGCGCGACTGAAAGGGCCCGATCGATGCGCATGTTCCGCGCCCTCGTCGCCGCCAACGTCAAGAGCTTCGTCCGGGATCGGGCCGCCCTGTTCTGGACCCTCGCCTTCCCACTCGTCTTCATCGTCCTGTTCGGTGCGATCTTCTCGGGCGGCGGCGGCAACACGACGGTCGGGGTGGTCGATCTCGACCAGTCGGCCGCCTCGCAGGCGCTGGCGCCCACCCCGGCGCCGTCGGATGCCCCAGCGCCGTCGGGCTCGACTGCGCCGGGTGGCGCCGGCGTTCGGGGCTT
The DNA here is from genome assembly GCA_963809375.1 of uncultured Chloroflexia bacterium. Lineage (GTDB taxonomy): Bacteria > Chloroflexota > Limnocylindria > Limnocylindrales > CSP1-4 > CTSoil-043. Next base: position 305,550 of record CAWEJO010000004.1, on the reverse strand, counting down.
CACGCTGGCCGACGCCTTCGACGTCGTCCGCTACGACACCGAGGCGGACGCGGTGGCCGCCATGGAGGGCGGCAAGGTCCGGGCAGTGATCCTGATCCCCGCCGGGTTCGGCGCCGCGGTCGCGGCGGCCCGGTCCGGCGGCGCCCCGGCGGCGCCGCTCCCGGTCAGGCTGCTCGTGGACCCGTCGAACCCCCAACAGGTCGCCACGATCCAGGGCGTCGTCGGCTCGCTCATCGGGTCGTACAACATCGCGGCGTCGGGTCGCCCGCCGATCCTCGCGCTGGCCCCGGAACCCGTGCAGCACGAGGACATCACCGCCGTCGCCTACCTCGTGCCGAGCATCCTGGCCATGGCCCTGATGCAGCTCGGCCTCTTCTCCGCGATCCCGCTCGTCGAGCAGCGCGAGAAGCTGATCCTGAAGCGCATGTCGGCGACGCCGATCAGCCGGCGGACCTTCATCGGCGCCGCGGTCGTGACCCGCCTCGGCGTGGGGATCGTGCAGGCGGCGGTGATCCTGGTGGTCGCCGGGCTGCTGTTCAAGATCACGCTCGCCGGCACGCCGCTCCTGTTCGTCGGGATCGTCCTGCTGGGCGCCATGATGTTCATCTCGCTCGGGTACGTGGTCGCGTCGTTCGCGCCGACGGAGGATTCGGCGAACCAGATCACGTCGGTCCTCCAGTTCCCCCTGATGTTCCTGTCGGGCATCTTCTTCCCGATCGACGCCCTGCCGCCCGTCCTCAAGGGCGTGGCGGCGTTCATGCCGCTGACCTATCTCGGCGACGCGCTGCGCCAGGTGATGGTGAACGCCACGCCGTTCGTGCCCCTGTCGGTGTGCATCGCGGTGCTCACGGGGTGGCTGGTGGTCTGCCTCGCGATCTCGGCGCGCTTCTTCCGCTGGCAGTAGGCCCGCGGCCGCCTACCAGCGCTCCGCGTGGACGATGTCGCCGAGCGGCAGCCGCCCGCCGGCGCGGTTCGGCGCGTCCAGGACCGACGGGTTCGCCGGGTAGCCGAACGACAGGATGAACTCGCAGTGGCGGTCGGCCGGCAGGTCGAGCAGGGCGCGCACGGCGGCCCGGTCGTAGACCGTGGCGGGGACGCTGCCGATCCCGAGCTCCCACGCCGCGAGGACCATGTTCTGGGCGGCCCGGCCGAGATCGAACGTGATCGACAGTGGCGCGCCCGGCGCGTGCGGATCCGGCGTCACGAGCGCGACCGCGAGCGTGGCGCCGGCCAGGTGTCCGGCGAATGGGCCGACCGTCGCGAGCGCGGCGAGGTGGCCCCGGTCGCGGCAGACCACGAACGCCCAGCGCTGCCGGTTCTTGGAGCTGCCGGCGCGGCGGCCGGCATTCAGGATTCGGGTCAGGGCGTCTTCGTCGATCGGTGCATCGGAGAACGTCCGCACGACGCGGATCGAATCGATCGCCTCCCAGGTGCCGAGGGCCGGTTCCATCGTTGAGCGATCCTCCATTCGGGGCGGGTGGGCGACGGGCGAGGAGCGAGCGGCGGCTGCGTTCGGCCTCCGGCTGGCAGTCTGGGAAGCGGCGCGCTCGCCTGCGGGCCCGGTCACGCGGGCGAGGGAGCCGCCGACGGGTCGAGGGCGCTGAACGGACCATCGGTGTCAGGAGGGCGCCGGATCTCCGCCGCCTGAGCCGCCGCCGCGGCGTCGGACGGCGACAGGGGTCCGCCGAGATGCCGGGCGAGGAATGCCGCGATCGACGCCCGGTACGCGTCGTGCTCGTACAGCCAGCGGTGGAACCCGCCCGCGACCACGAGCGTCTCGACGCGCCGCCCCGGAACGCGCCGGGCCGCGGCCGCGAGGACATCCAGGTCGGCCACCGGCACGACCTCGTCCTCGGTCCCGTGGACGAGCAGGATCGGGCCGCCGAAGCGCCCGAGCGCCCGGTCGGCGCTCACGTCCGCGGCCGCATGGCGCCGGGGACGCAGATAGACGTGCGTCGTCAGGCGGGCGAGCGGGTGCGCGACGAGGGCGGGGAACCGCAGCCGGGCGAGCTCGAACGTGCGGCGTGTCAGGCGCTGCGCGTCGGCGGGCGTCGAGCTCAGCACGACAGCCCGGACGAGGGGCGAGGCAGCCGCACCGATGGCCGCCCCGGCACCGCCCATCGAATGGCCGAGGACGCCCACTGTCGTCACTTCCGGGCGCGCGGCCAGGGCCTCGATCGCGGCAAGCGCGTCCGCGCCGAACTCCGCGGCGCTGATCGGCAGGTCCTCGGGTGGGTTCTGGCCGTGGCCGCGGACGTCGAACATCAGGGTGTGGAAGCCCGCGGCGTGGAGGAAGCGGGCGTTCGGGAGCATCCGTGCCCGGTTGGACTCCCAGCCGTGGACGAGCACCACGCCCGGACCGGGCGCGCCACCGCGAGCGGGCACGAACCAGCCGGGCAGCGCCCCCGTCGGAGCCGCGAACGTGACGTCCTCGAATGGAAGGCCGTGGTCAGCCGGCGATCCGACCGGGACGCGACGGGTCGGGAACCCGGCCCGGCGCCGGTACTCGAGCGCGAACCGGTAGCCGGCGGCCGGGACGATCGCGAGCGTGGCGGCTCCGGTCGCGGCTGCGGCGGCCGCGATGACCGTACGGGTTCGCCAGCGTGGTCGCATGTCGACAGGGTAGCGCGCGATCGCTCGACGGCCCTGCGTCGGCAGGGTCGTCCGGAAGCGGGCTCGCGAGGACCCAGAGGAACGGCACGGGCCCTTCCGGCTCCTGGCTCAGGACGACCTCGTCGATGAGCAGCCTGAAGCCTGCGTCGAGCAGGAGCTTCCGGTTGATCCCGGCGTCGTAGGCGCTGAAGAACATCGGGCGTCCCAGCCACTCGCCCGTCCAGTCCGGGCTGTCGGAGGCTCCGAGCGTGGCGAGGAACAGCCCGCCCGGGCCGAGCCACCGGGCGACCCGCCGGAACAGGTCGGCGTGCTCCTCGCGCGGAACGTGCGAGATCGCGTAGAGCGCGGTGACGCCGTCGAACGAGCCCGGTGGAACGTCGAGCTCAGCCAGGTCGGCGTGGACGAACGACGCCTCAGGCACATTGCGGCGCGCGGCCTCCACCTGCCCCTCCGAGATGTCGACTCCGGTGACGCTGAAGCGGCTCGCGAGGAGCCTCGTCGGAGGGATGCCTGCGCCGCAGCCGAGGTCGAGGACGCGGGCTCCCGGAGCCAGTCGACGCGAGAGCTCGTCGAGCATCCGGTCTCTCGGGTCCAGGACGCGGGAGCTCCACGCGAGGTAGGCCCCGCCGATCGCGTCGTAGGCAGCGGCGACGGTGGCCTTGCGTCTGTCCATCATCCGGGTGGTGGAATCCTATCGAGGAACAGGAACCGGGTCGCTGCCGGGACCCTGGCGCGGCGCGCGGCGCGCTGGCGCGGACGCCGCGCCACGGCCGGCGTGCCGACGCGGACGCTCCTCCGGCAACGGTGCGGGTCGGGCGCGGGATGGCGGCGACGTGGGCTAGCATGGTGGCGTGGCTCCTCGTGACCCGTACCGGGTTCTCGGCGTCGACCAGGGTGCCAGCGCGGCGACGATCAAGGCTGCCTGGCGTCGACTGGCGCGCGCCCACCACCCGGATCTCGCGTCCGACGAGACCGAGCGCGACGAGGCGACGCGCCGGATGGCCGAGATCAATGCCGCCTACGAGGAGATCCGGGCACCCCGACGCGGGCCGGCGCGCCGCGGCCAGCACGGCCACGCGAGCGAGACCGGGTCGAACGGAGCGGACGGATCGAGCTCGAGCGCGAACGGCCACCGCCCCGCCTACGAACGGCCCGCCGGGCCCGCCCCCTGACCCGCCCGAGCCTCCCCTCACGGCCCGCCTCGACACGACCCGGCTCTACCGACCCCGGAACGCGACGACGACGCCCGACGGCGGCGGCCATCGCCACCACCCGCGGCCGCACCTGGAGCCGCTCCGGGCCCGAGCCGCCGATCGCGAGGCCCGGCGCGCGTCCGATCCGAACGGCCCGCTCGAGCGGATGCGACCGCGCCGGCCGCCGCGCCACGAGCGCCCCACGATCGGCGTCGCGCGCGGGACGGAGATTCCCTTCGGGAAGTTCAGCGGCTGGACCCTCGGGGCGATCGCTGTCGTCGAGCCGACCTACCTCGAATGGGTCGAACGCACGGTGACCCGCGAGCCGGACCTCCTCGCGGCGATCCGGGTCGTGCTCGCCGACATGGGCCGCCCGATCAGCGAGTAGCCTCGAGCGCAGACGGGGCGGCCCGCCTTCGAGACCGCGGCAGGCACGTCGCCGTGGCGCGCCCGGAGGGCGCGGTCGCGCGCCCGGGGTCGCCGGCGCCCGACGGTTCGCCCGGCAGACACGCTGCGGGGGCGTCCATATCGGACGCCCCCGCCGGGAGCCGCGACTGACGGCGGCGGGAAGAGGCCCGCTCGCCATGATTGCGTCGGCCGCGGTACGGGCTCCGGGCCTGCGGGCCGGATGATCCTTGGTTACTCGGCTCGTGATCCGGATCGCCGGACCCACCTTGCGACGCTCGCCCCTGCGTCCTTCAAGCTGTGGTTGGTCCGCGATCCGAACCCGTGGCCGACGCCCCAGGGAGCCTCCCGGTTGCGCGTGCCTCGGCTGACAGGTCAAACGTACGCGCCGACTGTGGGGCCGACAATGCGCCGACGGTCCCGTTGCGAGCCGGCTCGATGGTCGATGGCACCCGCGCACCGGGTGATGACCCACGTACCAGCCCGGAGAGCGGAAGGGTGCACCGCGGGGTAGTGGGCCTCCCTCATGTGCGATCCAGGCGGCGGCAGCCCGCCGCCCGCTTCCGGTACGCTTGCCGAATGATCCCAACCCGCATCGCCCGCCGTTCCAGCGCGCTCCCCGCGATCCTGATCGTCACGACCGCGCTGCTCGTCGCGGGCTGCAGGATCGGTGGGGGAGCCACCGCGTCGTTCGATCCGGCGACACCGTGCAACGGCGCGGCACAGCAGGGAATGATCGGCGCGTACCCGGACCTCGAGGCGCGCGTGCCCGCCAAGCTCGGCGGCGTCGACCCATCGGGCCACGAGTCGGGCAGGTTCTGCTCCAAGGAGAGCCTCGGGACCGTGTGGGACGCGGGCATCCACGAGGTGCAGTACGGTGGCGCTGTCTTCGCCCTGGGCCAGAAGAACGGCGGCGTCCAGGCCGCGGTCTGGCGTGCCCCGGGCCTGACGGCCCAGCGGGTCGCCGACGAGTACCGGGCGGGCGCGGCAGCCGACTCGAAGGTCGCGATCGTGGCGGCGAACAACCTCGACGTGAACGGTCGGCCCGGGTTCCGCATGGACATCGTGAACGGCGAGTCGCGCGAGGCGATCGTCGTGTGGCCCTCGGCCGATGGCGCCGTGGTCCAGCTGGTCATCGCCGCCGACGTCGACGAGTCCGTCGTGCAGGAGGCGATCGCCGCGCTCGGCTAGGGTGCTCCGGCACGCGCGCCGGCAGGATCCGGCGGCCGGCCCGATCACTGCGGGCGCGAAGACCGAACCTCGGCCGGGATGGACGCCCGCGGCGACGGCGCCTAGGATCGCGGACATGACCTGGCAGGCCCGGCGACGCGCGTGGGAGCACGAGCGTCTCGATCCCGCGCAAACGCGCTCCGCGGAGCGGCGAACGCGCTTCACGACGATCTCCGACGTGGAGGTCGATCGGCTGTACGGGCCCTGGAGCTGGCAACCGGAGGGCGCCGGCGAGTCGCCCGATGGCGAGGGCGCCGGCGGCGGACCCGGCGGCGAGGAGGGCGCGGCGGCACCCCGCAGCCGGGACGAGCGCACTGGCGGCGAGCCCGCGGGCGGCGGCGGCCCCACGGCGGTCGACCACCACGGCGACCCGCTCCGCCCGGCCGACGGACGCGGGCGGTGGGACGAGTTCGACCCGCTCCGGGACGTCGGCTTCCCGGGCGCACCGCCGTTCACCCGGGGCATCCACCCGACCGGCTACCGGGGTCGAACCTGGACGATGCGGATGTTCGCGGGCTTCGGCGCCGCGGAGGACACGAACCGGCGCTTCCACGCCCTGCTCGACGCCGGCCAGACCGGCCTTTCGGTCGCCTTCGACATGCCGACGCTCTACGGCTACGACACCGACGATCGCGAGGCCGATGGCGAGTTCGGCACGTGCGGCGTGGCCGTCAGCTCGCTCGCTGACATGGAGGCCCTGCTCGAGGGCCTGCCGCTCGACCGCGTCTCGACGTCGATGACCATCAACGCACCCGCCGCCCCGATCTGGGCGATGTACATCGTCGCCGCCGAGAAGCGAGGCGTGCCCCGCGCCGCCCTGGAGGGCACGATCCAGAACGACATCCTCAAGGAGTTCATCGCCCAGAAGGAGTTCGTCGTCCCGCCCGGCCCGTCGCTCCGCCTGGTCACGGACACGATCGAGTTCGGGACCCGCGAGATGCCGCGCTGGAACACGGTCTCGATCAGCGGCTACCACATCCGTGAAGCCGGCTCGACCGCGGTCCAGGAGCTGGCCTTCACGCTGGCCGACGGGATGGCGTACGTCGAGGCGGCCCTCGAGCGTGGCCTGCCGGTGGACGCCTTCGCGCCGCGCCTGTCGTTCTTCTTCAACAGCCACAGCGACCTCTTCGAGGAGATCGCCAAGTTCCGGGCGGCCCGCCGGGCGTGGTGGAAGCTGATGACCGAGCGCTACCGGGCGACCCAGGAGCGCTCGACCTGGATGCGATTCCACACCCAGACCGCGGGCGTCAGCCTGACCGCCCAGCAGCCGCTCAACAACCTGACCCGTGTCGCGATCCAGGCGCTCGCGGCCGTCCTCGGCGGCACGCAGTCGCTCCACACCGACGCCTACGACGAGGCCTGGGCGGTCCCGACCGCCGAGGCCGCCCTGCTCGCGCTGCGCCAGCAGCAGGTGATCGCCGAGGAGACGGGCGCGGCGGCCACGATCGACCCGCTGGGCGGCTCGTGGTTCGTCGAGTCGCTGACCAACCGGACCGAGCGCGAGGTGTGGCGCTATCTCGACGAGATCGATCGGCGGGGCGGCATGGTCGCCGCCATCGAAGCCGGCTACCCGCAGCGCGAGATCGCCGACGCCGCGTACCGGTTCCAGCGCGAGGTGGACACGGGCGAGCGCCGGATCGTGGGCGTGAACGCCTACGTGGACGAATCCGAGACGGTGGGCGTGCCCCTCCTCGCGGTCCCGGCCGGGTCGCTCGAGCGCCACGTCGCGCGGCTCGGGCGCGTGCGGGCCGAGCGGGACGGCGAGGCCGTCGGTGCCGCGCTGGCCGGCCTGCGCGACGCGGCGGCGCGTCCAGGGTCGTCGGCGACGAACCTGATGCCGCACTTCATTCGCTGCGCGGCCGCCTACGCGACGCTCGGCGAGCAGTGCCGGGTGCTCCGCGAGGTCTTCGGGGAGTACCGCGAGCCGGTCGGCGTCTAGGGCTTCGAACGGCGCGACCGTGCGGGGGCCGGTCGGTGAGCGGGCGGCGCGCCCGACGCCGCTGCCCCGGCCGCACCACAGCCCGACCGCGGCCGGGCATGTCCGGCGAGCGGGCGGCGCGCCCGGCCCGACGTCGGTGCCCCGGCCGCACCACGGTTCGGCCGACGAGCCGCGCGCCCGCCCGGCGAGCGGACCGCGCGCCCGAGGCCACAGCCCCGGCCGCGCCACGGTTCGGCCGACGAGCCGCGCGCCCGCCCGGCGAGCGGACCGCGCGCCCGCCCGACGTCGGTGCCCCGGCCGCACCACTGCTGGGCGCGCGCAGTAGGATCGCGCCATGTACTTCGACGCCCTCTCGTTCCTCGAAGACGAGCGCGAGGCCTGGCGCCCCTACGAGGCGCTCTTCGATCTCCCGCCCGAACAGCTCGAGGTGCCCGTGGCGGGACCCGACCGATGGTCGGGGCGTGACCTTCTCGGCCACCTCGTGCACTGGCAGGAGCACGCCCTCGCGGTCGCCCGCGAGCTCGCCGTCGGCGAGAGCAGCGCGACGTTCGCAGCGGGCGAGGCCGACTGGGAGGCCCGCGGCGGCGACGTGATCAACGCGGAGGCGGTCGCGGCCTGGCGGGCGTTGCCCCTCCCCGAGGTGCTGGCACGGGCGCGCGAGGTTCCCGGCGAGCTGCGCGGCTACCTCACCGTGGTCCCCGAGTCGCGCTGGATCAAGAACGCGACGTACGAGCAGTTCTTCACCGAGGAGCTGCTCGACCACTACGCCGAGCACGAACCGGACCTGCGGGAGATCCTGGGGGTGATCGGCGGCTCGTCCCGGTGACCGACCACGCGCTGGCGACCCTGCTCGCGGACCACGCGATGCTCCTCGAGGGAGCGGAAGCGATCGAGCTCGCCGACGGCACCGAATGGCGGCTCGACGGCGTGACGTTCGCGGTCGTCGATCGTGCCGGGGCGGAGTTCCGGCTGCGCCGGGAGGTGGCGGCGGCCGCCCTGCGGACACCCGACGTGGCGCCGTCCCGGCGCGGCGAGGGCTGGGTTCGCTTCGCGCCGCCGACTCTCGACGGCTTCGCCGGGGACCGGGCACGGGCCTGGCTCGACAGCGCCTGGCGGCGGGTCGACGAGGGTCACGTGGAGATCGGCTGAGCGGTCTTCGCCGGGGCGCGTGAAACGCATGCCGCGAGGAGCAGCGACGCAGAGGGGCTCTCGTTGTCCGGTCCGCGCCCGCCGGGCGATGCGGCATCTGCGCGGCCGGGCTCCCGGTCGAGCCGTCTGGCGGCACGCGACCTCCGGCCGCTACTACCTCCATTCATGCCCCACGCACAGGCGCGTCGCCCAAGCCGAACGGCTGCCCTGTCTGCTCGTCACGCAGCACGGCCGTCACGCTCTTCGCGGCCAGATTACGAATGGAGGTCGTGAGGCCGCCGACAAGAGTCGTTGGGGGGCCCCAGACCCGGCTCCTCCGGAGCCTTGTGGTTCGCGGTTGTGCTCAGGGCATGAATGGTCGTCGTACGGGAAGACCCAGCCACGGACCCAGCTGGGCGCGGGACCCGCTGAGGGTGAGCGTGAGCCCGGGGAAGGTCACCCAGGTCCGTGGTGCCGCGGCGCCCCCGCCGCGAGCGGAGCTGGGCAGTAGGGCCGCTACCTGAGCGACGGTAGGGCCGCGGCGCCCGCGCCGCGAGCGGAGCGCATTCGTCCGCCCAACACGGGCGCCGCGGCGCGAGCCTCGATCAGGCTTCCGTCACCTCATCGTTGGAGGACCGGGTCTCGAGGTACGCCGCGATGGCGCTCGGAGCGATGGCGATGCCGACGACGAAGAGGACGAGAGCGATGTCGCGAAGCATGGACAAACCTGCTAGGGGGTACCAACCGGCCGTCCGGCGGAGAACGCCGTCGGGCCTCGGGACAGGTATCGCCGATCGAGCCCGGCCGGACAAGGCGGATCCGGTCGCGGCCTGGGGAAGTTCGGGGTTCCGATTCCGCCGCCGCCTGCAACCTTGCGGAGCGCCGGTTGCGGTTGCGTGAACGGAAGGAGGGCGGTCGACGTGCTCCGCAGGAGAGGGGCGTCAGCCGGCCGACGCCGGGGCTAGCCGTCGCGCCGAGACGGCCGGAGCCGCAGGCGGTCAGCTCGGAACGGGCTCCGGGAACACGACCGCCCCGCCGGCTGGTCCGGCGGGGCGACTGGACGGCGAGATTGCGGCTCGAGGCCGCCCGCGATCAGTTCGCGGCGGGCTTCGCGAGCGTGCCGAGCCCGAAGCGCTGCTCGAGCTGTTCGGCCGGCTGGAACCCGACCACGCCCATCGGCTGCTTGCCCTCGCCCGGGAAGAACGCGATGGTCGGGATGCTCATGATGTTGAACGCGCGGCTCAGGCCGGGGTTCGCATCGACGTCCACCTTGACGATGTCGAGCGAGCCGTCGTACTTCTCGGCGAGCTTCTCGAGCTCGGGGGCGACGAGCCGGCAGGGCCCGCACCAGGCGGCCCAGAAGTCGACGATGACGGGGCGCTCCGACTTGAGGACGATCTCCTCGAACGTCGTATCGGTGGCGTGCTTGATGTCCACCATAGGGGGCGGATCCTTTCTCCCGGCTGCGCGGGAACAACCCCCGGAGTACCCGGGTGGCGCGGAACGTGCCCGGCCTAGCGGGCGAGTCCCTGGATGAGTCGATAGGCCTCGAGGACCCGGGGGTCGGCGAGCCGGTAGTACACGGTGCTGCCGTCGCGCCGCGTCGTCACGAGGCCGGCGGAACGCAGCACCGCGAGGTGCTGGGACATGTTGGGGACCTGGCAGCCCACGCACGTCGAGAGCTCCCTGACGGAAGCCTCTCCGTGCGAGAGCGTCTCGAGGACGCAGAGCCGCTTCGGATCCGAAAGCGCCCGCCCGATCCGGGCGGCCCGGACCTGGTCGGCCTCCGGTGTGTCGGCGACCCGCTCGGGGACTGGCTGCATGACGTCCACGCGGCCAGTATCCCACGAGTTGCGCACTTGCGCAAGTAGTGATCAGCGCCCGGGCACCCATCCTGCGAGCCGCCGTCGCAGGCGAGGCTCCTCCCGATGCCGACTGGACCCCAATTCAGCGGTCGTCGGCAGCGGGTTCGCTACGGTCTGCCTCGTCGGATCGCCAGACCTCCTCGGCTTGCCTCTTGCGCTCCTCGCGCTCATCGAGGTCGCCCGGCTCGGGCGACCCGACCCCGAGCCCGGCCGGCTCCACGTGTGCCCACGGCACCGAGCGCACGATCCTCTTCGGAAGGTTCGCCAGCCACCCCCGGATGCCACCACTGCTGCCCATCTCTGCCCACCTCGCTCCTCCCGGGCATGGTAGATCGACCGGGCTGGGGTGACGAGCGTCGATGTTCGCGGCCTTCGATGGATGGCGCGACCGCCTCGCCGCCGGGCGGGACGGTCGCGCGGCGTCGACCGGGCTGCGACCTACTTGATGGCGAGGTAGTCGAACGAGACGTCGTAGCCGCGCGACTTCGTCTGCTTCGAGCCGAGCACCACGATCCGGATGGTGTGGACCGCGTTCGACAGCGTCGCCGATGTCCAGACCCGCTGCTTGTACGCGGTGGCGGATCGATACAGGTCGATCGTGGCCTTCTTGATGTTGTCGACGTAGACGGCCGCCTTGCCGGACGCGACGCCCTTGGTCGCGTACCAGCTGACGCCGGTGCCCTTGAACTGGAACGTCAGCGTGGCGCCCGCCCGGCCGGTCGCCGAGACGTGGCTCATCACGTGGTAGGACGACCCGGAGGCGGAGCTGCTGCTGACCGCCCGGAAGAGATCGACCACCAGGGCGTCAGACTCCTGGTACGTGGTGCCCTCGACGGTGAAGGCATCGACGAAGACCCAGGTGTCCCTGGCGGCTTTCGGCTTGGTGCCCCGCGGCATGAGCAGCAGGGTGTGCGCCCCGGGGGCCAGCCCGGCTTTGCTCCAGAGAACGCGCTTGAACTGGGCGGCCGAGCGGTAGAAGGAGAGGCCGCTGGTCTGGAGCACGCCGTCGAGGTACACCGACCCGTAGCCGCCGGTGGGACCGCGATACCCGATGAGGCTGACGTCGGTGCCGCTGAACGAGAAGGTGAGCTTGGATGACGCGGTGCGGGCGATCTTCATGGCCCCGCCGTTGGCGGACGCCGTCGTCCACCGTCCCCAGGTCTCCCGCACGGCCGGCGAGTCCTGCTGGACCGTCGTGGAAGCCCGGACGTTGGCCGAGTAGGGGAGCAGCGGGTTCCCGACCAGGTCGGCGATTCCCCCGCTCAGCGAGACGGTGTAGGTCTGGCCGGGTACCAGCAGGTTGGTCGGCGAGAAGCGGGCAGAGGTTGGCGAGAGGACAGACACGGTCCCCGGCACGACGCTTGTCGTGCCTGCAACCGTGACGACGAACGTGGTGTCGCCGGCGCCCGTCACGGGCTCGGAGAACGTTGCCGTAAACGAGGATGTGATCGGGGCTGCCGAGGAAGGGGCGACCGTCGCGGTCGGGCGCGTCGAATCGATCGTGAACATGAACGTGCCGGAGGTTGCGACCGCGGTGCTTACCGCATTCAGCGCCTTGACGCGCCAGTAGTACGTGCCGTTGGCCAACAGGGACTTCGGTGCCCACTGGCTCATGACCGTCGTCAGCGGGTAGCCGCTGACCATCGCGGAGAACGTGGCCGACGTACTGAGCTCCACGCTGTACTTCGGTGCCGGCTGCGTCGAGGTCCACTGGAGGAGGAGGGATGTCGGCGACGGGTTTGCGCCGTTGGTAGGGCTCAGCAGGGAGGGCTCGGCCGGAAGGAAATCGAACGACCGGGGCGACGACCACGGCACTTCACGGTTGTCGGCGTCCCTTCGGCGGACGTGCCAGTAATACCTCCCCGCCGCTAGTGGTTCGGTATGGGTCCAGGCGGTCATCTTTGTGGTCGGGGTGACGATCGGTGACGGAGAAGTTGTCATCGTTGTCCAGCCGGACCTCGTACGTCGCTGCGTACGTCCTGCGGCGACCACTGGAGGTACGGAACGCCGGAACGATCTGCGCCGTCGGCCGGATAGGCATCGGCTGACAAGAGGCGACTTCTTCTCGACGTGTCGCCGACGTGCTCCAGGTCAGCGGGTTGGTCGAACCGTCGATCGCCTGGACGCGCCAGTAGATGTGGACCTTCCCGGTAGATCTTGTCGAACGCCGTGTAGAAGGGCGTGTCGACGAGTCTCGTCTCGATGGTCGAGGCGTAGTCGGCGACGAGTCGAGACCTGGACGCGGTACTGCCTGGCCTCCTGGGTGACCGGCCGGGCAGGCCCTGGTTCATGGCGAGGAAGTCCTGCCAGGTGAACGTCACCTCGTCGGCCACCTCGAGCGTCCTCGGGCGGCGCTGATCCGATGGATGCCCTCCGATCGCTTCTGGAACGCCGAGGCGTTGAGCTGCGCGACGCTGTCGTAGCGTCCGGTGTTCGATGGACCGGATCGGGCGGACGAACCAGTAGTAGGCCTGGGCCGCCTGGTTGTCGAGGTAGGACTCTCGCGGGGCGTGAGCTCCGTGAACGATCGTGTCGTAGGTGCGGTAGATGTTGGTGAAGTTGGGATCAACGGCCACGTAGACGCGGTAGTTGAGCGCCCCCGGGACCGCGTTCCACGACATGGTCGGCGTGTCGGCCACGGGGTCGCAGCCGCCGCCGGGCAGGCACTTTGCGGGCGCCAGGTAGTCGGCCGTCCCCTGGAGGTCGGGTTCGGTGATCACGAACGAGCGCAGCGTCGACGACGCCGCGATGACGCCGCCCGACGCGTTGAGGGCCTTGACGTACCACGAGTACTGGCCCAGCCGCGAAGTTGGTGGAGTCCGCGAAGGTCAGGGCCGGGTAGCGCTGGTCGGCGCCAAGCTTGAAGTAGACGGTGTCGTTGGAGCTCCACCAGACCTGGTAGCGATCCGCGCCGATGACCGGGTCCCAGGCTGAGGCTCGGCATCATCACGCTCGAGGAGAGGTGCGCCGGGCCGGTCTGGTCCGGCGTGATCGCCGTCGGCGTGATCGGCTCGAGGCTGAACGACCACCAGGTGGGCTGGGCCGGGATCACGCTCAGGCGATTGCGCGAAGTCGTAGGACTGCACGTACCAGTCGAAGGGGCCATCGGCCGGATCGAGGATCGTGGATGGCGTCCAGCTGGTGGCATAGGTGGTCGCCGCTCGTCGCGAGGGCGCCGTATCCTGTCGAGGATCGTGACCTGGTACTTGCTGGCCCCGCTGGCGTCCACCCAGCTGAGGGTCGGGACCTGGATCGTGCGACCCGTGAGGCCGGAGCGAGGGGAACCGGATTGTCGGGGACGTAGGCGAACGACCAGACGTCCAGGTTGCTCGTGTTGGACCAGAGCCCGAGCACGCCGGGCTCGCCGGCACCCGGATTGAGGACCGGCGGATCGATCCCGCGGACGCTGCCAGTAGTACGTCGCGCCGATGGACGGCGGGTAACGTGCAGCCGCCCGGCTCGCCGGCCGCTCACACAGCCTGGAGTACGGCGTGAAGGTGGTGTGGTTGGTGTAGCACTTGTACGTGGCCGACGGGATAGGAAGTTCGGGTCGATGCTCCACTGGAGCTCGTAGTAGGCCGCGTGGTCGACCGGCGTCCAGGCGAACGTCGGGCACGTCGACGGCTGTAGTCGTGGTCGGCCGGTGACAGCAGGACGGGCCGCGGGAGCCAGCTGCGTTCGAACTGGCGCTCCTCGGACCAGCCGCCGTTGTTGGCCGGGCTGGCGGCATCGCGGGCGCGGACGCGCCAGAAGTAGTTGCCGTTGTTCAGGGCGATCGGGGGTGCGTACCGGGTGCTCTTGACCGTCACGTCGATCACGACGTTGTTCGCCCAGTCGGCGTTCGGGCTCACCTGGAGCTGGTAGCTGTCTTCGCTCCCGGCACCGGTGCCCAGCTGAAGTAGACGTCCGTGAGCTCCTGGCCGCCGGCTGGATGGGTGAGAGCGGGAACGCTCGGCCACTGGACGGAGAACGACAGGGTCGTCGACCAGTCGGAGTCGATGGTCCCCCGAGACGCCGCGGACCCGCCAGTAGAAGGTCTGGCCGCTGGTCTTGGGTTCGGTGAGCACGTACGAGGTGTTCTTCGTGGTGAGGAGTCGGCGCGGACACGAACGCCTGCTCGTCGTCGATCTGGAGCTCGTACGACTGCGCGCCGGCGAGCGCATCCCACGTGAAGAGGAGGGGTCCGTCGGGAAGCTCAGGAGCGCGCCGTCGGCCGGCGCCGTCGGATTGGGTGCCATGCCCCAGCCCTTGATGAACGAACCGGTGGCGTACGTGCCGATCACGTTGGACGCGTCGCGCGCGGCGACCCGCCAGTACAGGGTTCCGAGTGGCAGCTCGGCGGTTGGCGTGTAGCGGAGGTTCTGGGTGTCGTCCGAGACGACCGGTCGACGGCGAACGTCGGGATCTGCGCTGACCTCGATGCGGTACTTGACCGCGGCCGAGACCGCGTCCAGGCGAACACGGGGTTCCCGGTCACGGTGGCGCCGAACGCGGGGCTGACAGCGTGGGCGGCGCCAGGACGACGGCGGCGGCGGGGGTCGGGATGCCGAGCGGCAGCACGCCTGCGAGCATGAACACAGCGACCGCAAGCGCGAAGGCGCGCCGGCGAGCCGGGCGGGTTGTTGCCACGAGACCGAACCTCCCTAGGGCCGTACGAGGCATCCGGGTTCGGGGCGCGCAGACTTCCTCCCCGGAGGCCTTCGCCAACCTAGCCCGCGTGAGGGCGTCGCGACCCCCATACCGAAGTCCCACGCCGGCGCCGGCCACGACGAAGCGGTGCGGCGTGTCACCGGTTCTTCGTGCGCGTGCGGGATGCGCGGGCGCGGCGGCCTTGGCGCGGGCGCCGCGGACCTCGCACTCGCGCGGCGGACCTCGGCGCGTCGCACGGCGCGGCGGCCCTCGCGCGGCGGCCCTCGCGCGGGAGCGGCGGCCTTGGCGCGGGAGCGGCGGCCTTGGCGCATCGCGGCGGACCTCGCGCGGCGGATGGCGCGGCAGTGGCCCGGCTCGCGGCGACGCCGGCCGCGAGGGCGCGTGCTACGGGGCGCGGGCTGGGGACGCGGGTCAGGCGATCCCGACCGGGCGCTCGATCGCGGCGTCCGGCATGAAGCGCCGGTCCACCAGGACCCGGACCACGTAGGCGATCTCGAGGTCTGCCCCGTCGAACGAGGGCGGCGACCCCACCGGCACGACGAGGCGCGCCTCGGCACTCCCGGCCCGCACCGCATCGGACGGCACGACGGTCGCGCTGACGATCCCCTCGGTCCCGTTGGGGGCGTTGCTCCGCCGATGGAGCTCGATCCGCGCCTGGCGCCCGCCGGGCGCGCCGGGCCAGTGCGCACGGACGAGGATCTCCGACCCGATCAGCGCTGGCAGCGGCGACCCCACCGCGATGGTCGCCCCATCGCTGGCCACGGTCTCCATCAGCGACATGCCGCCCTGCTTGCCGACGCCGGCCCGGAGGAGATCAGGGTGCTGGGCGATCGGGACGCCGACGGCGACGAACTTGTCGGCCGCGTGCGGAACATCCCAGCGGATCTCGAGGGCCCACGCCACGATCGCCTCTCCGAGGTGGGCCGTGGGCGGTCCGAGCCTTGGCGCCGGGACGGCGAAGGACGCCTCGAAGGTGGCCCCAGCCTCGAGGGTCGACGGGATCGGCGGCTCCGGGAAGGCGTCCTGGACGAACAGCCTGCCCGATACCTCGACCCAGTCCTCGCGATGGGTGACGTGCCCGTCGGAGTCATGGTCCTCGCGGCTCTCCCGGGTCTCGACGAGGCGCAGCCCCACGAGACGGAGGCTGGCATCCCGCCCCGCGATGGTTTCGCGCGCCGTGACCCGCACGCTGCCCGTGATGCCATCGCCAACCATGGCCGGGCCATCGAACGCGAACAGGGCGTCGGCCTCGCCGGAGCTCGGCCGGACCAGCTCGTCGATGGTCACGAAGTGGAGCGGATGGCTCGAGGACGGCCCCGCCAGGCGATGCCCATCCACGGCATCGAACGGCGACGGCGAGGAGCCGGTGTGCCCTCCGAAGAACGAGAATCCCGAGTCGATATCGATCGAGACCATGGTGCGCCTCCGTTCTGCGGCTCGAAGCGGGGAGCGATGTGCGGGCGTCAGGGACGCGACGAGCGGCCGTCAGCCGACGAGCGTGCCGCAGACCGTGCAGAAGCGGGCGCCCGGTGCCACCGCCGCGCCGCAGCCGGAGCACGCGAAGGCGGCCGGGTTGACGACCGGGGGCACGGGCGGCTGCGGGGCCGCGACCGGCGGCGCGGGAGCAGCGGCCACGACGGTCGGGGGTGCGTCCGGTGCGGCAGGTGCAGGGATCGGCGCTCCCCATCCCGGGATGGCGCCCGGCGCGGCCGGGACCGTGGCAGGTGCGGCCGTCGCCGCTGCGGGGGCGGTCGCGACGCCCGGCGTGCCTGTCGCAACGCCCGGCGCGCCCGCGACGAGTGGCGCCGGCATCGGGGCAACGCCTTCGCGCAGCGCGGAGCCGCATCTCGGGCAGGCGACCCAGCTCGGGTCGTCGAGCGGTGCCCGGCAGCTCGGGCAGCGGCCAGGAGTGAACGGGTCGATGGCTGCGCAGAACGGGCAGCGCTTCACGTCACGCTCGATGAAGTTGCCGCAGTGGGGGCAGGGGTGCTTGTAGGTCGGCATCGCTGAACCTCAGCTGCGGGCTTCGAAGGTAGACGTGGCGTCGATCATCCCGGAGCGTCCCCGTCGCCGGAGACCATCGCCTCCTGTGCGGCGCGCCCGGGCCAGGCTGCCGCGTCGTCCCGGCACCCGGCGTGCCAGGCGATGAGCGCGTCGAGCGCTGCCGCCCATGCCTCGTCGCTCGAATGGACGAGGCGAGCCACGAAGTTGGCGCGCGCCAGCGCGAGGGAGGGGAGGGCGCGGAGCGCGAGCCGGTAGCGGATCCCCTTCGGGCTGCCGAGCGCCTCGTCCGGCAGGGCGATCGGCTCGCGCAGGAACCGGGCGTCGACGAGCGCAGCGCTGATGCCTGCGACGGCAGCAGCCGCAGCCGCCGCATCGACGCCCCCGGCGTAGGCCGCGCGCGGTCCGACGCGGAAGCAGTAGGTGGCATGCGAGCCTTCGCTGACGAGCTCGAGGGCGACGAGATTGCCGGGCAGGGCCACGATGAACCAGGCCCGGTACGGGTCAGCGTCGCCCGGTCGTTCGGGGGCCAGCGCCAGCCAGCGAAGCGCAGCGTCGCCGCCGGCGCGCTGGCGCAGCGCGGCATACGACGTCGCGAAGGTAGGCTCCGCCAGGACTGCCCGCTCCAAGGGACCCCAAGCCGGGCCGAGGTCCGCTGGCGAGGCGGGTCGTCCGTCGAGGAGCGCCGCCGACGCGCGGCCGATCGCTGCCGGCGGCGCGTCGGGGATGAGACCCCCGACGATCGCGGCGGCGTCCGCATGGGCGGCGGCCGGGAGTGCCGCGATGCGATCGCGGAGGCGGAACGACGCGCCACCCTGGCGCAGCACCTCGAAGCTCCCGCCGCCCGCGGCGACCCGCACGCCGCCGATCTCCGGGACGTGCTCGACCGCGATGATGTCGGCCCGGCGCACGCGCCGGACCGGCAGGCGCTCGTCGAGGGGTGCCAGCGTCAGGCCCCACGGGTCGACTGCCAGCTGGGCTACGCCATGCTCCTCGGCCGCCAGGGCGCTCGCCGGCACGCCGTACTCGACGAGATCGACCGGCGGCTCGTCGGGGACCTCGACGAAGCCATCGGACAGGCGCTGCCGGAGCCGTCGCTCGCGGAGCATCGCCACGAGCGGGCCGATCGCCGGGCCGAACCGCTCGAGCAGCCAGCGTTCGGAGCCCGGGCCGTCACCTGCGACGAGCATGCCGACGCCCGCGTTGACCGCCACGAGCGAGAGGTCGCGGTAGGCGACCGTGCGTGGCTGGAAGCCCGCGGCCGCGATCGTGACCCCTTCGAGTCCGATCGCCACGCTGCCGGGAACGGCCCCGGGCTGCGCGCCCTGGGTGGCGGCCGGCTGCCCGGGGACCCGGATCTCGCCGGCGAAGGCGGGAAGGTCCTCGCCCTGGCCGGCGATCATCGCGTCAGCCGGCTTTCGCGCCGCAGTTGCCGCAGAACCGCGCGTCAGTCGGCAGCTCGCCGCCGCACTGCGTGCAGTGCGCGGTGCCCAGGCGCGTCCCGCAGTTCGCGCAGAACTTCTCCGAGCCGACAGGCTTCTCGCAGGTCGGGCAGACGGTCTTGCGGGCGGACAGGTCACCCGAGAAGACCTGCTGCGCCCGCATTGCCTGGCGCATCTGGTCGGTCTCGACCGAGGCGCGCTCGCGTTCCATCTCCGAGGCCAGGTTCGGCGCGCAGCTGACGCACAGGTTGCGCTGCTTGTTGAAGCAGGTCTCGTCGACCCAGTTGTTGCAGGCCACGCAGCGGGTGAAGAGGCCCGCGATCTCGTTCGAGGCCTTCTCGAGGGCGCTGTCGCGCGCGCCGCGGTCGGCGAAGTCCTTGACGTTGCGCGCGGCGTTGGAGGCTCCCCAGAGGCCTCCCAGGAAGTTCGACGCGCCCGAGAGCACGGTGCTCGCGGTGCCCAGGCTCGAGCGGACGAACTCGCTCCGATAGCCGTTGCCGCAGACGTCGCAACGGAATTCGAACTGGTACCCGTTCTCGTCCGACAGGTCGGTGTAGTTGCGGGTGAACGGCGTGAAGCCGGGCATGGCTCGGGGGACCTCCAGGCACGCGATTGAAGAGGACGCTGGGGCGCACGGCGAGGATAGCGCCGCCCGAATTGCCGGACACGGGCCGTTTGCACTGTCAATCGCAACGTCGGGCCGTCGCGGCCGCCGCCGTGGTGATCGGAGGCGCCATGCTCGCCGCGTCGTCTCGGTGTGGTCGCCGCGCCATCGCAAGGGCGGTCGCGCAGGCCGTCACGCGCCATCGCCACGCCGTCGCAGAGGCGGTCACGCAGGCCGAGGCGGCATACTCGCGTGCATGGAACCCGACCCACGGGCATCCGCCGCGCTCGACCTGCCCCTTGCCGAGATCCGCGCGGCCGCGGCCTTCCTCGACGGCAGGGTTCACCGGACCCCGATGCTGTCGTCCGCGACGGCGGGCCGGGTCGTCGAGGCCGCGCTCGGCGTGCGGGTCGCCGGGGGCCGGATCCATGCCAAGGCCGAGCACCTCCAGCTGACGGGCTCGTACAAGGTCCGCGGCGCCACGTACCGCATCTCGCGCCTGTCGCCCGCCGAGCGCGCGGCCGGCGTCATCGCGATCTCGGCGGGCAACCATGCCGCCGCGGTCGCGATGGCATCGAGGATCGTCGGCGTGCGGGCGACGGTGGTCATGCCCGCGGCGGCCGTCCGCTCGAAGGTCGAGGCGAGTCGCGAGCAGGGCGCGGAGGTGATCCTGCACGGCGCGGACACCGCCGAGGCATGGGCCGAGATGGAGCGCATCCGCGATGCCCGCGGACTGACCTTCGTGCACCCGTTTGATCACCCCGAGTCGCTGGCTGGCCAGGCGACCGTCGGCCTCGAGATCGTGGCCGACCTGCCCGACGTCGACGTCGTCGTGGTCCCGGTCGGCGGTGGCGGGCTGGCCTGCGGCGTCGCGGCGGCGGTCAGGCAGGTGCGCCCCGCCGCGCGGGTGTACGGGGTCGAGCCCGAGGGATCGGATGCCCTGCGCGCTGGCCTGGCCGCCGGGCACCCCGTGCCGGTCCGGCCGACGAGCATCGCCGATGGCCTCAACGCGCCCTTCGCCGGCACCTGGACGATCGCGCTCGGGGCTCGCTACCTCGACGACATCGTGCTGCTTTCCGATCCGGAGATCCTCTCCGGCGTGCGGTTCGCGGCCGAGCGCATGAAGCAGGTCGTCGAGCCGGCGGGAGGGGCTGCGCTCGCTGCGGTGCTGCACGGGCGCGTGCCGATCCGCGACGGCGAGCGCGTCGCGGTCATCCTGTCGGGCGGGAACGTCGCCACCGAGCGCTTCGGTGAGCTCCTCGCGGCGGCAGCACCGATCCGGGGGTTGTAGGCCGCCCGAGGCAGGCGGCCCGCGGGCCGGCCGAGCCGACCACCCCAGGCGGCGCCACGCCGAGCTGAGCCCCCTGGGCCGCACCACCCGGCTCGCGCCACGCCGGGCCGCGGCAGCCCGGGCTCAGTCGACGCCGAGCTCGCGGAGGCGATCGTCGTCGATGCCGAGGTGGTGGGCGAGCTCGTGGAGCACGGTGATCCGCACCTCGTCCTCGAGGTCGAGGGGATCGGGGTAGTCCTCCTCGAGTGGAAGGCGGTAGATCGTGATCGTGTTGGGGAAGGGGACATCGTCGGCGCCCCAGGCCGTGCGCGGGGTCCCGTCGTACAGGCCGTAGAGCGTCTCGTCTGGACGGAGTCCCTCGGCGCGGCGCACGGCAGGCGAAGGCTCGTCGGCGATCACGATCGCGACCTCGCCCAGCGCCGCCGCGAACGGCATCGGGATCGCCGCCAGCGCACGATCGACGAGCGCCTCGAACCGCTCGTGGCGGGCCTCGCGGCGGCGCCGGATCGCGGTGAGGTCGGCTGCAGGGATTCCGCGGCGGCGCTTCGGCATGGCGGCGATATCGTAGGGCGGATGGAGATGCTCGAAGGCCCGGGCCTGGTGCCGCTCGACGTGAGCGGCCTCGTCGTCCCGCCGCCCGACGCGGCGGCGGAACCGGCGGGGTTCGTGGTCCTGTCCGACGATGGGACGCGGATCCACTTCCTCGACTGGGGCGGGCCGCCCGAGGCGACGACGCTGCCCGGGGCGACGATGCTGCCCGGGGCGACGACGCCGCCCGATGCGACGGCCACCCGTGGCGAGCCGGCCCCGCCCGGGCAGGCGGCGCCGCCCACTGCGACGGCCCCCGGCGTCCTCCTCGTCCCTGGGCTCGCCACGACCGCTTGGGCGTGGTCGCCCGTCGCCCGGCGGCTCAGGTCGCGTGCGCGGGTCGCGGCGATGGACGTGCGCGGTCACGGCCTCTCCGACGCCCCGGCCCACGGGTACGACCCCGACCAGCTCGCCGGCGACGCGATCGCGGCCGCCGAGGGATCGGGCGTGCTGCAAGTCGGCAGTGCCAAGCGCTCGCGGTTCGTGATCGCCGGCCATGGGTTCGGGGCCATCGTTGCCGCCTGGGCCGCCAACGCGCTCGGCGATCGGTGCGCGGGCCTCGTCCTGGTCGACGGCGGCTGGGAGGACGTCGCGGCGGCGAGCGGCGCGACGCCCGCCGAGTGGCTGGCCGCCATCGAGGAGCCACCGGCCGTCCTCGCCTCCATCCAGGCATGGCTTGCCGATCGGCGCGACTTCGATCCGGCGTCGTGGGACGCGGACCAGGAGCGGGCGGTGCGGGCCCAGGTCGTCGAGACTGCCGCCGGACGCGTGAAGCTCGCGGTGCACCCCCATGCGCTCGCCGGCTCGGTGGAGGCGCTGTTCACCTACGACCCTGGGGTGGTGCTCTCCGGCGTCGAGGCTTCCGTGGTGGCGCTGGTCGCGCGCGACGACGAGGCCGGTGGGCGTGCAGCGGCGCTCCGGTCCGTGGCGGCCCGCCGGTCAGCCACGGGCCGGGCCCCGATCGCCGTCGCGCCGTTCGGCGCCCTCGGCCACAACCTGCCGCGCTATGTGCCGGACGCGGTCACAGCCGCGATCCTCGTCCTCGCCGGGCCTCGACCGACCCCCTGAGCGACGCCCGGCGAGGGAGCTGGACGTCTAGCGAGTGGCTCTGCCGGAGGTCGCCGGCCGGGCCGCATCGCGGGCCGCGGCCGCGGTCGCGCTGACGGTGAACGGGACCGCCGCGACGCGCACGTTCCCACCGGCGTCCCGCACGTGCCAGCCGAGGGTGTGCGCGCCGACCGTGAGGCTCGATGCCAGCACCGGCAGCGAGAACGTCTTCGTCAGCGACGCCAGGTCGACCGCCCAGGAGTCTTTCGTGGCCCCATCGATCGTCGCCCAGGCTTCGGCGATGGGCATGCGCGCGTCCTTCGCCGTCGCCGCGAACGTGAACGACCCGCCCTGCGCGATCGTGGTGCCGACGCCGGTCTTCCCGGAGATGACCGGGCCTGTCCGGTCGAGCGTCTGGTTGCTGCCCCGCGAGAAGATGCAGGAGAAGTAGATCTTGGCGCCGCCGTTCACGTGCCACGCGCCGCAGCCGAAGCGGTCGTACCGTACGTTGAGGACGGCGGCCCGATGCAGCGCGGAGTTCATGAAGATGCGCTCCATCTCCGCGACCGGATCCGCGGTGAGCGTGGTGCCATGGCAGCCGGTCAGTCGGCCCCTTGGGCATCCGATGCGGTAGGTCGCCGTCGCGCCCGGGAAGTCGTTCCAGCCGATGTTCTCGGTCAGCAGCGTCCATCCGCGGTAGCCGAGCTTGCGGAGGAGCTGCGAGAACCCGACGGCTGCGCCGCCCGACGTGCGGCAGCCCTTGACGTTGTGGGAGAAGTACGACCGCTGGGCCATGTCGCGCGCCCGGCCTGCGATGACCAGGCTCGGCTTGCCAGGGCAGGCGACGCGCTTCTCCCTGGCGAACGCCGCGAGCAGCGGGTCGGGCGCGAGCACCCGGCGCCCGAGCGCCTTTCGGTCGAGGTTCGTGAGGCGCATCAGCTCCTCGCCGAGGTAGACCCGCGCGACGCTCTCGGTGCTGACAGCAGGCGCCACGGCCGGCGTCACGACGGTCGGTGCGACTGCGGCGGGGGATCCGGCCTGGTCGGGGGTGGTCGCGCCGTCGTGGCCGAGGATCGAGCCGGGGACGACGAGCGAGGCGGCGAGCGCGACCGCGAGAACCAGCGATCGGCCGGCCGGGCGCGAGCTGCGGACGTCCATGGTGGGGCTCCTGTTGCGGCGGTGGATGCGCGCGACGCCACAAGGGCGCCGCGGCAGAGCATACCTTCCATTTGGAAGACCGAGCTCCGCCGAGGCGGAACCGGGCGTGGCTGGCTACGATGCGCGCATGCCCACCAGCGACCTCCCCGAGCACGTTCGCAGCATCGTCGCCGAGATCGAGACCGAGATCGGCGAGGTCGACGACCGCCCCGTGGGCGCCGTCGGCGCAGGCTCGCTTGCTCCCGCGGCGGCCATCGAGGGAGGCGCCGGCCGGTTCGACGCGAACGACAGGGTCGAGGGCGCCGTACGCCAGATCCTCGTCGAGATCGGCGAGGACCCGGCCCGGCAGGGATTGCTCGAGACACCCGGCCGCGTCCACCGGATGTACGCGGAGCTGACCGCCGGCTACCACGTGGACCCCGCGCGCCTGATCAACGGCGCGATCTTCGACGTGGACTACAGCGAGATGGTGGTCGTCCGCGAGATCCCCTTCTACAGCCTGTGCGAGCACCACCTCCTGCCGTTCTTCGGGACCGCGGCGGTGGCGTATATCCCGAACGGCCGGGTGATCGGTCTTTCGAAGATCCCACGGATCGTCGAGATGTACGCCCGGCGCCTCCAGGTGCAGGAGCGCATGACCTCCCAGATCGCGGACTTCCTGATGACCAACCTGCGGCCGAAGGGCGTGGGCGTGGTCATGGAGGCGACCCACCTGTGCGCGGTGATGCGGGGCGTCCGGAAGCCGGGCACGGTGATGACCACGAGCCACGTGCTGGGCCTCTTCCGCGCCAACGACAAGACCCGCGCCGAGTTCCTCGCTCACCTGGCTCGGCCCGCCAGGGGCGCCTGACGTGGCTTCGAA
The DNA here is from genome assembly GCA_963809375.1 of uncultured Chloroflexia bacterium. GTDB lineage: Bacteria > Chloroflexota > Limnocylindria > Limnocylindrales > CSP1-4 > CTSoil-043. The sequence goes on along the minus strand of CAWEJO010000004.1, from coordinate 281,534 downwards.
ACGCGGGCGGGATGCGGCCGAGCGGGGCGCTGCCGAAGGGGGCCCGGCCGAGCCCGAGGCTCGTCGCCGTCGATCGCGCAGGCGGAAGATGGCCGGCCTGCTCGCCACGGGGATCGTCCTCGGCGTCGGTGCGGTGGTGGGCTGGTGGCGTACGCGGCCGCCCGAAGGAGCGCCCGGCGCGTCCGACCCGGAGCGCCGCCGCGCCCGACCCTGGTAGCCAGCGCATCGCCCTGGCCGCCGGCCGTGGACGCGGCGCTCGCGCCGGCCGACGTCGTGGCGCGGCGCTGGCCGCCACCTGCGCCACCCGGCCGCTATGATCCGGCCATGAGCGAACGGCCGATCAAGGTCCTGATTGCCAAGCCGGGCCTCGACGGGCACGACCGCGGCGCGAAGGTGCTCGCGCGGGGCCTTCGCGACGAGGGCTTCGAAGTCGTCTACACGGGGCTCCGGCAGACGCCCGAGATGATCGTCGACCGCCGCCCTCCAGGAGGACGTCGACGTGGTCGGGCTCTCCATCCTGTCGGGTGCCCACATGACGCTGCTGCCCAAGGTGACCGCGCTCCTCCGCGCAGCGCGGCCTCGACGACGTGCTCGTCACGGCCGGCGGGATCATCCCGGACGACGACGTCGCCGCGCTGAAGGAGGCACGGCGTCGCGGCGGTCTTCGGCCCCGGCACGACGATCCCGGAGGTCGCCGCGTTCATCCGCGCGAACGTCCGGGCGCGCGACTGACGGGCTCGTGACCGACGCCGGGCAGCCGGGCCCGGAGGACGCGGCGGCCCGCCCCGCGACCCTCGCGCGCGACCGCGCCGCGACGCTCGCGACCGACCGCGCCGCGACCCTCGCGGCTGCCGCCGTCGACGGCGATCGGCGCGCCCTGGCGCGCCTCCTGACCGCGGTCGAGAACCGGACCCCGGTGGCCGAGGCGGCGCTCCGGATCCTCTATCCGAAGGCAGGGCGGGCCCACCTCGTCGGGATCACGGGAGCCCCAGGAGCCGGCAAGTCGACGCTCGTCGCCGCCCTCATCGCCGAGATCCGGGCGGCGGGCCGGCCGGTCGCCGTTCTCGCCGTGGACCCATCGTCGCCGATCACCGGCGGCGCCCTCCTCGGCGATCGCGTCCGAATGCAGGGGTACGCCACGGACGACGGCGTCTTCATCCGGAGCATGGCGTCGCGCGGGCACGCGGGCGGCCTGGCGGCCACGTCCGCAGCCGCGGCCGCGGTCCTCGATGCCGCCGGCTTCGATGTCGTCCTGCTCGAGACGGTGGGGACGGGCCAGAGCGAGGTCGAGGTCGCTGCCGCTGCCGACACGACGGTCGTCCTCGAGGCGCCCGAGATGGGCGACGAGGTCCAGGCCATCAAGGCCGGGCTGCTCGAGGTCGCCGACCTGGTCGTCGTGAACAAGGGCGACCGGCCCGGTGCCCAGCGGACGGCTGCCCAGCTCCGGGCGATGCTGTCGCTCACGACAGGGCCGACCCGATCCGCCGAACGCCAGCCCGGCCCCGCCGCGGGCACGGGCAATGCGGCTGGCGGCGGGACGCCGGTGAGCCCTGGCGCGCCGGAGGACGTCCCGCGGGAGGACGTCCCGCCGGAGGACGTCGCGCTGCGGCCCAGGCCCAAGCGTCCCGCGGTCCTCGTCACGACGGCGATGACGGGCGAAGGCGTGCCCGCCCTGCTCGCCGCGATCGACGCCCACCGAACCGCCCGGCACGACGAGCCCACCACGCGCCTCGCGCGCGCCGGTGCGCTCGTCTGGGCACTTGTCGGCGAGCGGGTCCGGAGCCGACTCGACCTGGGGCCCGGGCGCCGGCCACCACCGCAATCCTGCGCGACGTGGCCGAGCACGCGCTCGACCCGTACGAAGCTGCCGACCGGCTGCTCGCCACGCTCGACTGACGGCCCGACATCGCCTGGGTCGGCGCCGGGAGGTGTCGTGCGGTGCGTCGACGCACCGCTGGCGGCTCACGCCGCCGGCGGCGACGCGCGGACCCCCCCGACGACCGGTACGAATGGCGCCTAGAGGGCGTACCGGATCCCACCTACGGTTGGGCGTCATGCGTGTCCTCGCGCGCGCCGCCCGCCCGCGCCCGTCGTCCGGGGTGCCCTCGCGCCCGATGTCCCGGCCCGGCCGCGCCCGCCGGCCGGCCCTGCTGCTCGTCGTCTTCGGCGTCTGCCTGGTGCTCGTCGGGGTGACGGCGAGCGCCCAGGCCGGGGTGATCTCGAGCAGCTACCAGGCGTCGGCGCTGTCCGCCGTGGTCTCCGACGACGCGAGCCTCGTCCGCGCCATCGTCAACTCGACGGTCAAGGACGACGACCTGCCGCCGGCCGGCCCGATGGCGGAGCGCCGGGAGGCGCTCGGAACGATGCTTCGCGAGCTGGTCTACCGGGCAGGCATCCTGCGGGTCGAGCTGCGAGGGGTCGACGGAACCGTGATCGCAAGCGACGCCGACCTGCCGCCCGGCACCATCGTCGCGGTCGACGCCGGCGATGGCGAAGGCGCTCGGCGGGACGCCCACGGCGCGGCTCGTCGACGCCGACACTGCCGGACAGGCCGGCCCCCGTCTCGAGAGCGCTTCGCTGATCCGCGAGGACCTGCCGCTGGTCTCCCGCGGTCAGGTCGTCCGGGGGGTCATGACCGTCTGGCGCGACGGCCAGCCGATCCTCGACGAGATCGACAAGGCCCGCCGCGACGTGGTGATCCTCACCCTGAGCGCGGCGGCCGTCCTCGCGATCGTCCTCTTCTTCGTGTTCCGGACCGCCCAGCAGCGGATCACCCGCCAGACCCGAGCGCTCGTCGAGGCGACCCGGCGCGACGCGTCCACCGGCCTCCTGAACCACGGCGCCGTCGTCGAGGCGCTCGGCGAGGCGCTCGAGGCGGGCCGGAGCACGGATGCGACGATCGCGGTGGCGCTCGTGGACATCGACAACTTCCGACTCGTCAACGACACCCATGGCCACGCGACCGGCGACGAGGCGCTCAAGACGGTCGCCTCGACGATCGCCGCGCGCGATGCCGAGCGGGGCGCAGCTGGGCCGGTACGGCCCCGACGAGATCCTGGCCTTCATCCCGGGCGACACCGCCGAGCTCATGCCGTACCTCCAGTCGGTGCGGAGCGCGCTCGCCGCGAAGGACCTCGGGCACGGCCATGGCGAGCGCCTCCCGATCACCATCAGCGCCGGGCTCGCGGAGAGCCCCACCGACGCGACCGCGGTGACCGCGCTGCTCGCCCTCGCCGCCCGGACGCTCGCCACCGCGAAGTCGAGCGGCGGGGACTCCATCCGGACGACCCGCGGCGAGTCGGACGCCGCGGAGACCCGCGGGTTCGACGTGCTCCAGGGTCTCGTGATCGCGATCGACACGAAGGACCGCTACACCAAGCGCCACTCGGAGGACGTCGCCCGCTATGGCCTGTTCATCGCGGACCGGCTGGGCCTCGACGCGGAGATGAAGCGCACGATCCGGCTCGCGGGCCTCCTCCACGACGTCGGCAAGATCGGCATTCCCGATCAGGTGCTGCGCAAGCCCGGCCCCCTGACCGACACCGAGTACCAGATCGTCAAGCAGCACGTGGCACTCGGCGACATGATCGTCCGCGACCTGCCCGACATCGAGGCGGTGCGCGGTGGCATTCGCCACCACCACGAGCGCTGGGATGGCCACGGCTACCTCCACGGGCTGGCCGGGGCCGACATCCCGATCATCGCCCGGGTCCTCGCGATCGGCGATGCCTTCTCCGCGATGACGACGAACCGGCCGTACCGGAAGGCGCTGTCTGTCCGCGAGGCGATCATTCGCCTCCTCGACGCTGCCGGGACCCAGCTCGACCAGGACCTCGTCGAAGTGTTCGTCGAGGGTCTCGAGAACGCCCCGGATGCTCCGTTGCCGGGAGCCCCGGTGGGGGCCCTGTGGACGCCCTACCCTGCAGCACCGCTGGCGTCCCCTGAGGAGCCCGCGGCGGACGAGGCGGCCGCGTGACTGGTCGCCGCGACGCGACGGACCACAGCGCCGAGCGCATCTCGCCCGAGCGCGCCCGCCGGCTGCGCCGCCTGACGTTGGTCACCACGTTTGCCTGGGTTCTGGCACTTGGGCTGGCCGTGGCGCCCGCCGTCCTCGGGGCAGCCCAGTGGTCGGCCACTGTCGCTCCGACGGATCTCGCGGTCTCCGATTCCACGACCGTCAGGGTGTCGGTCACGTTCGCCGGGACGGGGTCGCAACGCCTCGGGTGCGCCCGGGTGACCGTCCCGTCCGGCTGGCGCATCGCCCGCCCGGAGATGGTCAGCGTGCCATCCGGCCTCGCCTGGACGGTCGACGGCACGGGCTCGAACGGCGCAATCGTCACCGCCACGGCCACGACAGGGAACGACAGGCTCGAACCTGGTGACGAGATCGCCTTCTCCGTGGTGGCCACCGCGAGCAGCACGGCCGCCGGTTCGTGGGTGGTCGCAGCGGCGCAGGACAGGAAGTGCGCCAACTGGCTGTCTCCCCCGACCGCGCCCGTCCCGATGGCGGCCAAGTCCGACGAGACGCCGACGCCGATGCCCACCCGCAGGGCGACGCCCCACCCGACCATCACCCCCGTACCCACCCGCAGGGCGACCCCGCACCCGACGAGCGCACCTACCCCGACGCCGACGGCCAGGCCGACCCGGACGCCCGCCCCGACGCCGCGCCCGACGGCAACGCCGACCGGCCGACGCCCGACGCCCGACGCCGCGCCCGAACGCCCACCCCGACGCCGCGCCCGACGGCAACGCCGACCGGGACGCCCGCCCCGACGCCGCGCCCGACGGCGACGCCGGTCTCGACCCGCACGCCGACGCCCTCGATGTCACCTTCCCCGGCGCCTGTCCAGACGGCCATGCCCACGCCGTCGATCCCGGCGACCGCTGTCCCACGGTCGCCGTCACCGAGCCCGAGCGGGACGCCGGCCGCCACCGCGGGTCCGACCACCGGGGCCGGCCCGACCCCGTCGGCCCGCCCGACGCCGCCCGCCGGCGCAACGCCCTCTCCGACGCCTGCCTCGTCGGCGACGCCGACCCCGCATCCGACGCCCGTCCCCGATCTCTTCGCGATCCCGGGTGCCCCGGACCGGCCGTCGAACGGCGGGTCGGGCGGCGCCGGCTCGAACGGACAGGGGCAATCGCGGTCGGCCGCGCCGGAGCCCGCCGCCGAGATCTCGCTGGACGTCGAGCTGGCCGCGTCGATCGAATGGCTCGTGCCGGCCGCCGCCCTGGCGATCCCGGGCCTGCTGATCTTGCTCTCGGTCGCCGCGCAGGTCATCGGCGGGGTCGTCTGGATCCCGCTGGCGCGCCGGTTCGTGGGACGAGGCGACGAGCACGAGGCGCCGCGCGCCTGACCCACCCTCGTCGGGGCGAGCGGGAGGGCCGATAATCGCCGCGGAGCCGGTCCACCTGGGCTGGCGCCCAGCGCTCGGAGGTCGGCCCGTGGAGATTCGTCACTGCTTCGTCGCCGGCGCCGGCCTGATGGGCCACGGCATCGCCCAGGTCCTGGCCGTCGCCGGGCGGACGGTCGACCTCTACGAACCGGACCCCGATCGCGCCGAGGCCGGCCGCGGCCGGATCGCGGGCAACCTCGACCGCGCCGTCGCGAAGGGCAAGCTCGACGCCGCCGAGCGGATCAGGATCCTGGACAGGATCGCGGCGACCGGGCGCCTGGCAGTGCTTGCCGAGGCGGACCTCGTGGTAGAGGCAGTCTTCGAGGACGAGTCCGTCAAGCGCGACCTGTGGGGCCGGATCGACGGCCTCGCGGCGCCCGCCGCGCTCCTGGCGAGCAACACGAGCTCGATCTCGATCGATCGGCTGGCCGGCGCCCTCTCGCCTGCCCGCCGTGGCCGGTTCTGCGGCATGCATTTCTTCAGCCCGGTCCCGGTGATGCCGCTCGTCGAGCTCGTGCGCGGCGCGGCCACTGGTCCAGATGCCGAGGCGGCGGTCCGGGCGCTCGCAGGCGACCTCGGCAAGCAGGTGATCGTCTCTGCCGACCGGCCGGGCTTCCTCGTGAACCGGATCCTCGTCCCGCTCCTGGGCGAGGCGATGCGCACCCTGGAGGAAGGCACCGGGACCGCCGAGGACATCGACACCGGCGCCCGGGTCGGCCTCAATCACCCGATGGGGCCGCTCGCCCTGGCCGACTTCATCGGCCTCGACGTCGTCCTCGGCATCATGCGTGTGATGGAGCGCGACCTCGGCGGACCGCAGTTCGCGCCGCCGGCGATCCTCGTCGACCTTGTCGAGAGGGGAAAGCTCGGCCAGAAGGCAGGCGAAGGCTTCTTCCGGTATCCGCGCTGAGCCGGCCACGGCCGGGAGTTCGCCCGAGCCGCGGCGGCCCGCCTCAGGCCCGGCGGCCCGCCTTCTCGAGGAGGCGCGCGAGATGGGCGGCGAGCGACTCGGCCCTGACGGCCTCGGTCTTCTCGAGGATCTCGACGCCCTCATCGTCGCGCAGCGCCTCGAGCTCGGGCTCCCACTCGTTCCCGCTCATGAGGGCAACCCGTCCGCGGTACGAAGGGTCGCCGGCCACGAGGTCGCGGTAGACCTCCACTCCCGACAGCCCCGGCATCCGGTAATCCATCAGCACGAGGTCGAAGGGGTGCGAGCGCGCCTGCATCAATGCGTCGACGCCGTCGTCGGCGATCGCGAGCTGCCAGTCGCCCGGATCGAGCAGTCGCGGGACGAGGTCGCGGATGAGACGTTCGTCGTCGACCACGAGGACCCACGGCCGCTCCGACTCGCCAGCTGCCGAGGGTCGGCGCCGGGTGGCCGGCGCGACGTCGTACACCTGCGCTGCGGCGAGGTCCGGAGCCACGATGGGCAGGTCGAGCACGAACGTTGCGCCCACGCGGGCCGACGGATCGAACGACAGCGACCCGTTGCTCGCCGCTGCCAGGCGGGCGGCGACCCACAGGCCAAGGCCCCGGCTGGCGGCCTTCGACGAGGTGAACGGGAGGAACAGCCGGCTGCGAAGGCCGTCGGGGATGCCCGGCCCATCGTCGCTCACCCGGCAGCGGATTCGCTCGCCCTCAACCTCCGCCGCGATCTGGATTCGCCCGACGACCCCGATCGGATCCGGTCGGTCGGCAGCCTTCGCCCGGAAGGCGTCGAGCGAGTTCTGCAGGAGCGTCAGCAGCACCTGTTCGATACGCCCGCGGTCGGCGATCACCCGGGGCAGGCCGGCCGGCAGGTCCACGTCCACGGCAACGCCGGCCGAGGAGCGCGGCCGGAGCGGCTGGATGAAATCGAACCGCATCAGTGTGAGGATGCCTTCGACCGCCTCGCGCAGCTCGAATGCCTCCCAGGTCGAGGGTCGCTCGCGCGCGAAGTCGGCGAACGTCGAGACGAGCGAGATCGCCTTGTCGCCAGCCTCGCGGATGCGCCGGGCGTCCTCGCGGGTCGTCTCGGGCAGCGTCCAGTCGGTCGAGATCAGGTCCGCGTAGCCGCGCACGGCGGTCAACGGGTTGTTCAGCTCGTGGCGGACGCCCCCGACGAGGGCGGCGATCGTCTCCATCTTCTGCGCCTGGAGGAGCTGGAACTGGATCCGCTCGCGATCGGTCAGGTCGCGGACCGTGAGCATGATGCGGGCTTCGCCGCCCAGGTCGACCATGGCGGCATGGGCTTCGACCGGGAACCGGCTGCCGTCGGCCCGGATGCCGAGGTATCGCTGCGGGCCGGCATCCGCTGGCGCGGCCTGCAGGCCGGTCAGGGCGTCCGTTCCCGGGTCGGCGACCGCGAGCTCCCCGATCGGTCGCCCGATGAGCTCGGCGCGCGTCCGGCGGAAGACCGCCTCCGCGGACCGGTTCGCGTCGACGATCCGGCCGTCGAGGGCCTGGACGAAGATCGGATCGGGGGCGGACTCGAAGAGCTCGCGGTAGCGGGCCTCCGAGCCGACGAGGCGGTCCGAGAGGATCCCGTTGGCGATCGCGACCCGCAGGACGTGGGCGATCGGCCGCAGCTCCGGAGCCCGCACGTCGGCGGCCGCCGGATCTCGTGCCAGGAAGATCGCCAGGCGCTCGAGGCGGCCGTTCAGGTTGACCGGGATGGCGACCGTGACCCGGAACCCCGCGCCGCGAAACGCCTCGACCGAGGCCTGGTCCGCATCGGCCGGGGCCGCGGTGAGGCGCTCCGGCTGGGCCGTCCCGCTGGCGAGGTCGGTCTCGCCGAACAGGTGGACCGGGGTCGCCTCCAGGATCCGGACGAGCTCTGGAGCCAGGCCGAAGGCCGCCCGGATGACGAGCGCTGCGCCGGCCACGTCGGCAAGCACACCGGCATCCGCGCCGATCAGCTCGGCCGTGCGCCGGACGATCCGCTCGTCGCGCGCCGCCGGCGAGGAAGCGTCGGCGCGGACCGCCGCCAGGTCGAAGAGGGCGTCGAGCCGCCCGACGAGGCGTTCGGCGCGCCAGTGATCTCCCCGGATCGCCGCGATCCGCCGGGCGTGGTCGATCGCCGCCGCGATGATCGAGCCGGCGTGGCCGACCGTCAGCGGGGCGGGCGGCGTCGTCCCCGCCGGCCAACCCAGCCACAGGCGCATGGGCGGGTCGCCGGGGCCGGAGAGCGAGACGAGCGCGAACTCCGCGATGCCGAGCCGCCGGAGCAGCGTGTCGTCCTCGTGGGTTCCGCCGAGGAGCTCGATCGGGCCCATCAGGATGGGGTCGCCACGCCCCGGCAGCTCGGGGAGGATGCCCGAAGGCCAGCCTTCACGCAGCCTGGCCTCGACTTCGGCCGGCAGGCCGACCTGGGCGACCACCCGGAGGGAACCGTCCGGCTCGGCCGCGACGATCGCGGCGTGGGTGCAGGCCGTCGTCCTCGCGAGCGTGTCGAGTGCCGCCAGGGCGATCGCCGTGACTTCGGTCGATTTCCTGGCGGCCGGGTCCGAGATCCCGGCCAGGCCGCCGAATGCAGCTTCGAGGCGGGCCGATGCGGTGACGTCGCGGACCACCGCGACCGCGCCTCCCCACGCCCCGTCGGGGCCGGCGAGCCGCGCCACCTGGACGTCGCCGACCACGATCCTGCCGGATTCGCGCATCCGGTACGTCGTGCGGCCGGACCATCGCCCTCGCGACTCGAGGACCTCCCGCACCGACGAGAGGCGCCCCTCCGCGAACGGCGTGTCGACGTCGGCGAGCTCCAGGATCCGGCGGCCGATCGCCGCCGCGGCGGGCAGCCCGAAGATGCGCTCTGCGGCGGGGTTCCAGGCGTTGATCCGCCAGCCGGCATCGGTCCCGACGATTGCATCGGGCACGCCCGCGAACGCCGCGAGGCCCCGCCCCCCCCGAAGCGCCGCCGCCCGCGACCGCCGCGAAGGCGCCGCCGGCCGGCTGGTCGGGAGCCTGCGCCGGATCCGCGGAGCCGGGCTGCCGGTGTTCCAGGGACGACATCGGATCGTATGCTAGCCCCCGGGGCTGGTGGCGGTATCCCCCGAAGGTGGGAGGCTCTCGATGCTCGACCCGTGGGATGGCCTCGAATCCGACGAGCGCCTGCTCGGCGAGACGGTCCGCCGGTTCGCCCGCGAGGTGATCGCGCCTGGCGCAGCCGAGCGCGACGAGGCGGAGCGCTTCGACCGCGGGATCGTCGGAGCGATGGCCGAGCTGGGCCTGCTCACCGGGCCGCTCCCGGAGGCGGTCGGCGGTGCAGGGATCACCGCGGTCGGGTGGACGGTCGCGGTCGAGGAGATCGCGGCGGCAGACATGGCGGCAGCCGTCACGCTGTGCGTCCACGTCCTCCACCAGGTGCCGCTCGTCCGGTGGGGCTCGCCCGACCAGCTCGCACGCTGGCTTCCCGCCCTGCGCACCGGCGCCGCGCTCGGTGCGTTCTCGCTGACGGAGCCAGCGGCGGGATCGGACGCGGCCGCGATCCGCACGCGCGCGACGCCCCTCGACGCGGCGGGCATGCCGGTCGCGCCGGGCTCGCCGGACGTGTCCGCCTACCGGCTCGATGGGACGAAGTCGTGGGTCTCGAACGCGCCGGAGGCCGACCGCTACCTCGTGTTCGCGACCGTCGATCCGGCGGCCGGCGCGCGGGGCATCACGGCCTTCGTGGTCGAGAAGGGCCTGCCCGGCTTCGCGGCCGGGCGCCACGAGCGGAAGATGGGGATAAGGGCCTGCCCGTCGGCGGAGCTCGTCTTCGATGCGGCGGTCGTGCCGGTCGGCGACCGGCTGGGCGGGGAGGGCGAAGGCTACCGGGTGGCGCTGTCGGCCCTCGGCGACGGGCGGATCGGGATCGCAGCGGCCTGCACGGGGCTGGCGCGCGCCGCGCTCGAGGCAGCCGCCGGGTACCTGCCCGAGCGCCGGGCCTTCGGCGCGCCCCTGGCGGAGATGCAGGGGCTGCGGTTCATGCTGGCCGAGATGGCGCGCGAGGTGGCCACGGCCCGGGCGCTGACCCGCGCCGCCGCCGCCGCCAAGGATCGCGGCGAGCGAACCGCCGTCCCGGCGTCGCTCGCCAAGTGGGCGGCGTCCGACGCGGCGATGCGGGTGACGACCGACGCGGTGCAGCTGTTCGGCGCGGCGGGCTACAGCCGGGAGACCGGGGTCGAACGGCTGATGCGCGACGCCAAGGGCGCCCAGATCTACGAGGGCACCAACCAGGTCCACCGGGGCATCGTCGCCGACCACCTTCTCGGGCGGTAGCGCCTCCGGCGGGAGCGCCTCCTTGGTGGCTCGGCTGGCTCCCCGAGATTCGCCACCCTCGTCCTCGATCGTCGGCCGGGGCGCGCACCGTCGCCGCCTCGGGCGCCGCCCACGGCAGCCCCGCCGGTGCCCTGTGGCGCCGGGACCCATGACCATCTCGCCGCTGGCCCGGCTCTGGCGCCCGCGGCAGCCCGACGGTGCCCTGCCGCGCCGGGACCCATGACCATCTCGCCGCTGGCCCGGCCGCGGCGCGCCGCGCCATGATGGGTCGCACTCCATGGAGGTGACCCATGCGCGCTCGGACCCTGGCGGTCGCGTTCGCCCTCGCGCTCTCGACGCTCGCGCCGGCCCCGATCGCCGCCGCAGCCTCGACCGATCCCGATCGTGACGGCCTCCCGACCTCGTTCGAGAGGACCTGGACTCACACCAACCCGAGCCGGGCCGACTCGAACGGCAACGGGGTCCGCGACGGCGCCGAGGATCCCGATCGCGATGGGCTGACGAACCGCCAGGAGTACGTAGCCGGCACGAATCCCCGGCGCGCGGACACCGACCGGGACGGCGTCGCGGACGGCCGCGAGGATCCGGATGCCGACCGCCTCCCGAACGCCTTCGAGTTCCTGGCCGGCACGCATCCCCGGCGCGCCGACACCGATCGCGACGGCGTCCGCGACGGCGCCGAGGACGCCGACCGCGACGGCCTCACCAATCGCCAGGAGTACCTGCGCCACACGAACCCGCGCCGCGCCGACACCGACGGCGACGGATGGACGGACGGCAGCGAGGTCGCAGCGGGCTCCAACCCGGTCGACGCGGCCTCGACCCCATCGGTCGCCGCGGCACCGACGCTCCCCGACGCGCCCGGCTGCCCCATCTTCCCAGCCTCGAACGTCTGGAACCGGCGCATCGACGGCCTCCCGGTCGCGGCGAACTCGGCGACCATGATCGGGACGATCGGCACCACGGGTCACCTCCACCCCGACTTCGGCGAGACCGAGTCGTACGGGATCCCGTTCAACGTGGTCGGCTCGGCGACGCCGCGGACGCCCGTCGAATTCGACTACGCCGACGAGTCCGACCCGGGCGGCTACCCGATCCCGGCGAACCCGAAGATCGAGTCGGGATCGGATGCCCACCTCCTGATGGTCGATCGCGACGCCTGCCGGCTCTACGAGCTGTTCGCCGCCCATCCGGGCGACGGCGGAACGTGGACGGCCGGCTCGGGGGCGACCTGGGACCTGCGCTCGAACGCGCTCCGGCCGGCCGGCTGGACGAGCGCCGACGCGGCGGGCCTGCCCATCCTGCCGGGGCTCGTGCGGTACGACGAGGTCGCGTCCGGCGCCATCGACCACGCGATCCGGTTCACCGCCCCGGTCACGCGCAAGGCATACATCTACCCGGCCCGCCACTACGCGTCGAATTCGACAAGCGCGAGCCTGCCACCGATGGGGCTGCGCGTGCGGCTCAAGGGCTCGTACGACGTCTCGAAGCTGCCCGAGCAGGCCCGCGTGATCGCGGTCGCCATGCAGCGCTACGGCATGATCCTCGCCGACAACGGCTCGGCCTGGTACTTCCAGGGCTCGTACGACGCAGGCTGGAACGACGACCAGCTGAACGCGCTCAAGGCGATCCCGGGCTCCGCGTTCGAGGTCGTCGACACGACCGGGTTCGTGAACGGCCCGGCCGCGCCGTAGATCGGCTGTGCGACGGCGGCGCTGGGCGCGCCGTCTCGCCTCGCGGCCGCGGCCCGTCGCGCGCACCACCCGTCCCGCACACGGCGCTAGACTCCGCCGATGAGCGAGGACGCCGGCGGCAGGGGAGCGGCCTACATCGTCGCCGCCGCGCGGACGCCCATCGGGCGGTTCGGAGGCGCGTTCGCGGACGTGCCGGCGACGCGGCTCGGCGGCGTCGCGATCCGGGCCGCCGTCGAGCGTGCCGGGCTCCCGCCCGACGCGCCGTTCGACGAGGTCTACATGGGCCAGGTCCTCCAGGCCGGGGCGGGGCAGGCGCCGGCGCGTCAGGCTGCGCTCGCTGCCGGGCTCGCCACGTCGGTGCCCGCGACGACGATCAACCGGGTCTGCGGCAGCGGCCTCAAGGCGATCATGCTGGCCGCCGCCGCCATCCGGGCCGGCGACGCCGACCTCGTCGTGGCCGGCGGCATGGAGAACATGAACCTCGCCCCGTACTACCTCCCGAAAGCCAGGTTCGGCTACCGCCTGGGCGACGGAACCGTGCGCGACGGCGCCGTCGCCGACGGCCTCTGGTGCGCGATCGAGGACTGCCACATGGGGACCCATGCCGAGCGGGTCGCCTTGGCGGCAGGCGTGAGCCGCGAGGACCAGGACGCGTTCGCGCTCGAGAGCCACCGCCGGGCCGTCGAGGCGCAGGACGCCGGCCGGTTCGACGACGAGATGGCCGCGGTCACGGTTCGGGACGCGAAGGGCCGCGAGACGATCGTGACCGACGACGAAGGACCTCGGCGGGACTCGACGCTCGAAGCGCTGGCGCGCCTGCGGCCGGCCTTCGGCCTGCCGCACCGGACCCGCGCGACCCGGATCTCCCGCTTGCGACCGAGGGCACGGTCACGGCCGGCAACGCGCCCGGCATCACCGACGGCGCGGCGGCCACCGTCGTGGCCAGCGAAGCAGCGATCGCGCGGTGGGGGCTGCGGCCGCTCGCGCGGATCGTCGGGTCGGCCCAGGGTGAGGTCGATCCGCGGTGGCTCTTCCTGGCGCCGGTGACCGGCGTGCGGAACCTCGCTGCGAAGACCGGGCTCGGGGTTGCCGACTTCGACCTCATCGAGATCAACGAGGCGTTCGCCGCCCAGACCCTCGCCGACGGGCGCGCTCCTCGAGGTCGACTGGACGAAGGTGAACGTGAACGGCGGCGCGATCGCGCTCGGCCACCCGATCGGCGCGAGCGGCGCCCGGATCGTGGCGACGCTGCTGCACGAGCTGCGCCGGCGCGGTGGTCGGTACGGCATGGCGACGCTCTGCCTCGGCGGCGGGGGATCGGTCGCGATGGCGTTCGAGCGGGTGTAGGCGGCCACGCCCGCCGGCCGGAACCGGCCGAACGGTACACTCGCGCCGAATGAACGTCGTGTTCCTGTCGCCCCACTTCCCGCCGACCGTGGCGCGCTACTGCGAGGCCCTGCGCGACCAGGGTGCGACGGTGCTCGGGGTCGCCGACGCACCCTACGAGAGCCTGCGCCCGGAGCTCCGCGCCACCCTCGCCGAGTACTACCGCGTCAACGACCTCCACGACTTCGACGCCCTGATCCGGGCGCTCGGCTGGTTCACCCATCGCCACGGCAAGATCGACCGGATCGACTCCCTCAACGAATACTGGCTGGAGACCGAAGCCGCGCTGCGGACCGCGTTCGACATCCCGGGCATCCGCGCCGACGCGATCGCCCGCATCAAGAGCAAGGCCGCGATGAAGCACGTCTTCGAGCGGGCCGGGATCCGGGTCGCGCGGGGTCGCGTCACCCGCACGCCCGACGAGGTCCGCGCCTTCATCGACGAAACCGGCTACCCCGTCATCGCCAAGCCCGACGTCGGCGTCGGCGCCGCCCGGACCTACCGGATCGCCGACGACGACGACGCGCATGCGTTCCTCGCCGACAAGCCGAATGTCGACTTCATCCTCGAGGAGGAGCTGACGGGCACGCTCCTCACGTTCGACGGGCTCGTCGACCGGAGCGGGAAGCTGGTCTTCACCTCGTCGCTCGTGTATGGCATCACCGTGCTCGACGCCGTGCGCGGTGGCGACCTGTACTACTGGATCGACCGGGAGATCGCGCCCGACCTGGCCCGCGTCGGGGCGCGGATCGTGCGGGCCTTCGGCGTCCGCGAGCGGCTGTTCCACTTCGAGTTCTTCCGGCTGCCCGACGGCGAGCTTGCCGCGCTCGAGGTCAACATGCGCCAGCCGGGTGGCCTGACGGTCGACATGTGGAACTGGGCCAACGACATCGACGTCCACCGCGCCTGGGCCGAGACGGTCGTCCACGGCACGACGACCGTGCCGACGGCCCGCCCGTACTACGTCCTGTGGGCCGGGCGGAAATGGGGCAAGGCCTACCGGCTGGACGAGGGCGAGGTCGCCCGGCGCTTCGGCCACCTGCTGGTCCACGCCGAGCGGATCGACGACGTGTTCGCGGCCGCCATCGGCAACTTCGGCTTCATCCTGCGCCACCCGGAGCTCGAGCCGCTGCTGGCGGCCCGGGCGGAGATCCAGGCGCTCGCGGAGTAGCGAGTTCGAGCAGGGGTGGGGAACAGTCGTGATGAGGATGCCGAGCCACCGGCGGCGCTGGATCGCGGTAGCGGCCGTCCTCCTGCTGGTCGCCAGCGCCATTCGTCTCCTGGACGGCGCCTCGTGGATCTATTACTACCGGGTCGTCGACGAGCGGACGCTTGCCGTCGGTACCGCCACCGGCAAGGGCGCGTCGACGCGGGTCACGAGCGTCGTCGAGACGCCGACGACGGTCACGATCACCGTATCCTCGTTCCTGTTTCAGCTCGGGGCCGGAACCGACGCCGGCATCACTGTCGAGTCGATCGCGAGGCTGCGTGACCCGATCGGCAACCGCTCGGTGATCGATGGGAGCAGCGGCAAGCCGGTCGTCCGGACGCGCTGCCCGTGGCCGTCCTATCTCGCGCCAGGCTGCACCTGAGCGCGTTCGCCGACGAAGGTTCTCGTCCGCTCGCGCGGACTTCGCACGGCAGCCAGCCGGATCTGGCTTTGCCTGCCTGCACCACCCGGACGAGCCTATCCCGACGCGGACCCGAACAGGGTCAGCTGTCGACACGAGCGGCGTCCGGCGCGAGCACGTCCCTCGAACCGAGCTCTGATTGCGAGTAGGGTGGTCAGGGATGAGCGATCACGAGGCCACACATCGGATCTCAACGGCACGCCGTGCCGTGGCCGCAGTCCTCGTCGTTGGCGCCTTCCTCGCGGCATGTGCAACACCACCGCAGCCGACGGCGATCAAGGCCGTCCCCTCGACCACGATCGCGCCGACGGCGTCGCCGGTGGGGACTCCGGCGAGCTTGCCGCGCGCGACCGCCACGCCTGCTGCGTCTACGACGCCCGCCCCATCTTCCATTGGGGACCTGGTAGCGGATGGCGCGGCCGGTGTCTTGTTCGACCGCCCGGCGGCGTGGGTCCGCTGGCAGCCGAACCGCTTCTGGCCCACCAGCGGCGGCCCGCTGATCTACCTCAGCACCGAGCCGAAGCTGCCCTCGTGTGCCGTCGAGCCGACGGCCTCGCCGAACCCCCCTGATGCGCGCGGCCGCGCGTGCGACTGGCCGATACGGTCCCTCTCCCCGGGCGGGGTGCTCGTCACCTGGTCGTCGACCCGTCCGCCGCTCTGGTTGCCGAAGGCCGGCGAGCCAATCACCGTGAACGGTGAGCGGACGTATCTCACGGTCGAGCGACCGGGGAGGTGCGCGGACATCGGGGGCGACGAGACGATCTGGACGCGGATTCCCCAGGGGCAGCGGGGCCGCATGTCGGACCTCGACCTGATGGTGTGCCTCCGCGGGCCGGGCCTGGAGACGACCGAGGCCGCTGTCCGGGCCATGCTCGTTTCGACGACGGTGCGGCGATAGTTCACCGGCCACCTTCGCCGGCGCTCTATCGACGGTTTCGAATTCGTGGCCGGACGTGCTTTGGTGCCACGAGATCATGTCGCAGGAAGCTACCGGCGACTGCGCTGGATCGACCGCCGCCCGATTGATTTCGTCGAGGAGCGCCCGCCCGAGCGCCGCGCGGCACAATGAGCCCGACCCACGCCCCAGGAGGACCGCGCGATGATCGAGAGGCCGGCCGAGGGTGCCGCCCAGGCCGCTGATGGGCGACCCGCCGGCCGCTCCTGCCCCCGCCCATGCCGTCCCCCTGCCGCCGACGGCGCCCCGGCCGCCCATGCCGCACGCGCCGCCGCGCCCATGGCGGGCCGCCACTTCATCGCCGGGCAATGGGTCGAGTCGACCTCGGGCCGTACGTTCGAGAGCCGCAACCCCGCCGACCGCGACGACCTTGTCGGGACGTTCCAGCAGGGCACCGCCGCCGACGTGGCGATGGCCGTCCGCGCGGCCGACGTCGCGAAGCAGCCCTGGCGCGCCATGCCAGCGCCGAAGCGCGGCGAGATCCTGCTCGAGTTCGCGCGCCTCCTCCGGCGCGACAAGGAGCGCCTCGCCCGGCACCTGACCCGCGAGATGGGCAAGGTCATCGCCGAGGCGCGGGGCGACGTCCAGGAGGCGATCGACATCGCCGAGCTGATGGCGGGGGAGGGCCGCCGGATGTTCGGCGACACCGTCCCGTCCGAGCTCCCCGACAAGTGGGCGATGAGCATCCGCCAGCCGATCGGGATCGCCGGGATCATCACGCCCTGGAACTTCCCGATGGCGATCCCGGCCTGGAAGACGATGCCGGCGCTGGTCGCCGGCAACACGCTCGTCTTCAAGCCGGCCTCGGACACGCCCGGCTGCGCGACGCTGCTCGTCGAGCTGATGGCCGAAGCCGGCTTCCCGCCGGGCGTGGTGAACCTGGTGACGGGCGCCGGCGGCGAGGTCGGCGACGCGATCGTCGAGTCGCCCGACGTGCCGGTCCTCTCGTTCACGGGCAGCACTGCGACCGGCAAGCGGATCGCCGAGCGCGCAGGCCGCCGCCTCAAGCGCGTCGCCCTGGAGCTCGGCGGCAAGAACGCGATCGTCGTGATGCGCGACGCGGACCTCGACCTCGCGGTCGACGGCATCGTGTGGTCCGCGTTCGGGACGACCGGCCAGCGCTGCACGGCGTGCTCGCGGGTGATCGTCGAAGCGCCGGTCGCCGGGGCCCTGCTCGCGAAGCTCGAGGCGCGCGTGCGCGGGCTGCGCCTGGGCGACGGCCAGGACGCCGCCACCGACGTCGGGCCGCTCATCAACGAGGCCGCCCGGACGAAGGTCGAGGGGTACGTCGAGATCGGCCGGGCCGAAGGCGAGCTCGTCGTCGGCGGGAGCAGGGCGACCGGCGGACCGCTCGATGCGGGCGTCTTCTTCGAGCCGACGATCTTCGCCGGCGTCCGTCCGATGGCGCGGATCGCCCAGGAGGAGATCTTCGGGCCGGTCCTGTCGGTGATCGGCGCGCCCGACTACGAGGCGGCCATGGTGGCGGCGAACGGCATCCGGTACGGCCTCTCGGCCTCGATCTACACGTCGAACGCGAACACGGCGTTCCGGGCCATGCGCGACTTCGCCAGCGGGCTCGTCTACGTCAACGCCGGCACCATCGGCGCCGAGACCCACCTCCCGTTCGGAGGCTGGAAGGAGACGGGCAACGGCCACCGCGAGGCCGGCCATGCCGCTCTCGACTCGTTCACCGAGTGGAAGGCGATCTACGTCGACTACTCGGGCAAGCTCCAGCGCGCCCAGATCGACAACCAGCCCGGCTGACGCGCAACCGAGGTGGCCATGGGACTAGTGCGGGGCCCCGAAGGTGGCCGCGGACAGCCTGGGGCGCACCGCCGCCGATGCCGCAATCGAGGCGTTCAGCCTGGGAGGCGTTGAGCGTGGACAACATGACGACTGTCCACAAGTACGACGACGCCGAGTTCCACGCACTCGGCTCGGACGGTAGCCTGGCTGGCGAGCAAGCGTTTCGGCACATCGGCCTCTACCTCGCCTGGGTCATCAAGCGGCGCCTGCATGATCGCGAATCGTTCTCCGCCTGGACTTGCGGAGGCCGTCAGGCGTGGCGAGACAAGTGGGCAGGACTTGGAGGACGAGGTTGATGGCAAGCTGCTGTCCTCTTGCCTGAACCGGGACGGGAATGCATTCACCGCCGCCCGCTACGACGAGTACCTCGCGTGGTGGGAGGCTAGCTTCGCGTCACCTGCCGATGACGAACCGATCGACGACGTCGCTCTTGGATCTGCGGTCGAGGCGCAGCTCGATCGCCTGTACGGAGACTGGGTCGCGGCCGGGCGCCCGCCTGCGGCGGCCGAAGAGCCACTGTCAATCGAGGCCGCGACCGAATTGCCTGAAGCGGAAGAGGCTGCCTGGCGGGCGTATGAGGCGGCCCCGGAACCGGATGAGCATGTTTCACCAGCGACCGAGGCGTTGATCCCGCGGGACCTGACCGATCCGCCGCCAGAGACCATCTCTGTGACCGCGGTGGAGTGGGGCTCATCGCAGCTCAAGCGCGCGCTGCGCCGACTCGGCGCCGACCCCCGCCAAGCGATCGTCGCCAGAGCCCTGGGTTCGACGAGCAACGACGTGCTGTCAGTCACCGTCTACCGAGTGGCGGGCGTCGACGCTGCGAGACTGACCGACGAGTTCGAGTCGGTCATCCCTCGGAAGTCCAAGGGCGCCTGGAAGCGCATGAGGCTCGGTTCCGTCGAAATCCATCGGGCCGCTTCGGAGGAGTTCACGACCGTCTGGTGGGCGACCGATGATCTCGTTTTCGAAGTCGCGGGCGACCCGCGCGACATGGTCGGCACGGTCCTCCGTCTCACAGAGCCAGACCCAGAGCCAGGAGGCCCGTAAGGCTCTGGACTTCGGAGATGCGCTCGTGGGCAATCGTCTCGACGGGCCTGATCCCCGACGACTACCAAGGCGATCGAACGAGAGTGACCGTGTCGATCGTGGCCACCGCGTCGTCGCGAGCGCCTTCTCCCATCGGCAGCGCCGCCGATCCCTGCCGCGCCCTAGCGCGCCCAGCCGTTCATCTCGATGGTTCCGGCGGCCGATCCCATGCAGGGCGGCACGGCGTCGGCGCCGGTCAGGCCAGACGCCGCCGGCGCGGGCTGCGCGACGACGCGACCCCCGCCCGGAAGCGTGAGCGCGATCGTGATCGGCGCCGTGGCCGCAGCCCCGCAGTAGTTCGAGGCGCGGACCTGCGTCTTGAGGTGCCCACCGGGCGCGACCTCGAACGAAGGATCGGTGGGTTTGACGTGCGGCCGGCCGCTCGCCCCGGCGGACGTCGAATCGAGCAGCACGCGGCCCGTCCCGTCGACGAGCGCGAGCGCCGGCGTGCCGCGGACCGTGCAACGCTGCGACGACGCGTTCGTGACTTCGACGTCGGCGATCCGGCTGCCCGCCGCACCCTGCCAGTCGAGGATGTTCGCGGTGAGGTCGGCCGCGCCGCAGGGCGCCACGGCCGGCCCGCCCGCGCTCGAGGACACCGGCGTGGGCGAGGGGACGGGCGAGGGCCGCGGCGAGGGCCGCGGCGAAGTCGACGACGGCGGCCCCACCTGGCCGGCGGGGGCCGATGCCGACGGAACAAGCGACGGCGTTGGGGCGCCCCCGACGCCCGGGAGATCGGACGACCCGATCCGCCAGAGCCCGATCGCCAGCAGCGCAAGCGTCGCGAGCCCGGCGAACGCGAGCGCGACCGGTCGCCAAGCCGGCCAGCGCCGCGTCGATGGTGCCGGCAGCGTCACCGGGATCGCGGCGACGCGCCGCCGGAGGTCGCCCGGCACCTCGCGGGGCGCATCGGCGAGCAGGGTGGACCTGAGATCGTCGTCGAACCGGTCGTCGTTCACCGGGAGGCCTCCGTCCCTCGCTCGGCGGCGTCGTACGCCGCGCGCAGCTCGCGAACCGCGTAATGGAGCCGTGACTTGATCGTGCCCTCGCGCTCGCCGGTGCGGGCCGCGATCTCGGCGATCGAATGGCCCTCGAGATACCGCAGCACCACGACGGCCCGGTGCTCGAGGGTCAGCCGGGCGAGGGCGACGCGCAGGACGTCTCGCTCGGCGCGTCCGGCCGCGCCGTCGCCGAACGGGATCTCGGGCAGGCTGTCGGCCCCGAGGGTCCGGACCGGACCGCGCCGCTGGCCTGGCGGCATGCGTTGACGACGATCCGGTCGAACCAGGCGTCGAACTTCGCGTGATCCCGCAGCTCGTCGAAGCGGGTCCACGCGAGCACCGCGGCGTCGTGCACGGCGTCCTCCGCGTCGCGGGCATCGCGCAGGATCAGGGTCGCGAGGCGATAGGCGCGCAGGAGGCGCTGGTCGGTGAGGCGCTCGAACGCCAGCCGTCGGGCAGCCAGGTCGCCGGACTCATCGCGTCGCGCCATCGGGGCCGCAGGTTCTCCGTCGCCGCTGGCCCGATGGCGCAGCCGCGCCGCGATCATAGCCGCACCGGCAGGCCGCCCTGCCCGCGCGCCGCGACCGGTGCCGCGGACGGCGCCGCGGTCGGCATCGCGGCCGGTGCCGCGGACGGCCGCGCAGGTCCCTCCATCAATAGATCACCACGACCACGTCGACCCGGCCGGACCACGCCTCGGCCATCGAGCTCTCGGTCACCCGGATCCGGTAGTCGCCCGTGACTGGCACTGTCGCGTCGAAGACACGCCCGCCCGGCTGGCCGCTCGACCGGCCGTTCGGGAAGTGGACGACGCCGCGCGTCGGTCCGCGACCCTCGACGATGACGACCATCGACTGGCCGGCCCGGGCGTGGACCACGAACCACCGCGCCGAATGGATGCCGGCCAGCTGTGCGTGGGCCTGGCCGCTGTAGGCTCCCGACCCGAACGTGATCCGGATCGGGCACGCCGTCGCGCCCGGGGCACAGGCGGCAGCCGGCGCCGAGCGACGTGTCGCGGCGCCCGAGGCCTCCAAGGCCATGGCTCCCGGCGCCACTCCTGACGGTGTCAGGCTGACCGAAGCTGCTGGAGCTGCCTGCGCCGGACCGGCGGCTGACAGCCCGAGCGTCGCCAGAACCACGAGCAGGCCACCGAAGTGGCGCGTTCTCTGCATGTCGTCGACTCCGTGTCGTCGACGCAGGTTGGATGCGACCCGGATGGGTGGTCGTCAGAGCGTCGACACCATCCAGATACGCGGGACGCGCATTCGGTTCAATCCCGGCGGGCGGGGTCGCTCCACGGTCGCCCCTGAAGGACCGTTGGCCGGGCAGGTGGCCCCGCCCGGCGAACACGCGGAGAATTGTCGCCGGGCACGCGGCCCGCCCGGCGACGACGCGGAGATCGGTCGCTCAGTCGGCCGGCTCCATTCCGGACCGCTCGACCGCGGCCTGCGGGGCGACCTGGCGCATCGGGACCTCGTGCAGGAACACGACGAGGCCCGCCGCCATCAGGGCGCCGACGATGCCGACCCAGAACGTCGAGGCGACGGCGATCGAGAACGCCTCGTGGATCCCCCGGACGATCGCCGGGATCAGCGGCTCGACGAGCGGCCGGGCCGCGTCCCCGACGCTCGCGAGGATGCGCTGGCCGAGATCGCCCGTGCCGGTGATGTCGAGCGCGCCGGCGCCGGCTCCGCTCGCCCCGAACTGGGCGACCATCTGCTCCGGCACGCCGGCCTTGACGAGCTGGGTCGGGATCTCGGTCGCGAGCCGGTCGGCGAAGATCGTCCCGGCGATGGTGAGGCCGACCGTCCCGCCGATCTGCTGGAAGAACGTCAGCCCGCTCGTCGCGGTGCCGATCCGGTCCGCCGACACGGAGTTCTGGACGATGAGCGTGAAGACCGCGAACGACGGCCCGATGCCCACGCCGGTGAGCGCCATCCAGAGCCACAGGGTCGGGCGCGGCGTGTCCGACTCGAGGTGCGTCAGGGCGAACAGGCCCGACGGCGAGCAGCACGAGCGACCCGAACATCAGCAACTTGTACCGGCCGACCCGGGCCACGATCTGGCCCGAGGCGATCGCGCTGATGATGAGGCCGCCGAGGAGCGGCAGGATGCTGTAGCCCGATTCGGTCGCGCTTGCGCCGCCGACGACCTGGAACCAGCGGGGCAGGAAGATGACCGCGGTGAAGAAGCCGAACGCCGCGAGGAACGTCGCGGAGACCGAGATCGTGAACGTCCGCGAGTTCAGAACAGGTTGAGCGGGACGATCGGCTCGGGGGCCCGACGCTCGACCCACAGGAACACCAGCGCCCATCGCCAGGCCGACCAGGATCAGGCCGCCGACCACCGGATCGGACCACTCGCCGGACCCCTTGTTCGTCAGGCCGATCAGGAACGGCGCGATCGACGCGGCGAACACCGCCGGCGCCCAGGTAGTCGATGTGGCGGGCAGCTTCGGGTCGCTTGATCGCCGGCAGCAGCCGCCACAGGATCGACGAGCGACACCAGCCCGACCGGGACGTTCACGAAGAAGATCCAGTGCCAGCTCCAGGTGTCGGTGATGAAGCCGCCGAGGCCCGGACCGATCAGCGACGAGACGCCCGAAGACGGCCCCGAAGAGGCCGAGGTACTTGCCGCGCTCGGCCGGCGGGTACAGGTCGGCGACGACCGCGAGGGCGATCGGGAAGACGGCGCCGCCGCCCAGGCCCTGGAGGCCGCGGAACAGGATGAACTGCCACATCTCCTGGCTGAGCCCGGCCAGGACCGACGCGACCAGGAAGAGGCTGACGGCGAAGATGACGATCGGCCGCCGTCCGAAGAGGTCGGACAGCTTGCCGTAGATCGGCCCGCTGATCGTGGCGGTCAGCAGGTAGACCGTGACCGCCCACGTGTAGAGGCTGTTGCCGTGCAGGTCGGTGACGATCCTGGGCAGGGACGTGCCGACGACCGTCTGGTCGAGGGCGAACAGGAACAGCGCGAGGAGGATCGCGCCGAGGATCTCGAGCTTCGCTCGCGGGGCGAGATTGAACGCGGCGTTGTCGGCCGTGTGGAAGTACGTCATTCGTTCCTCCAGGGTTGGCATGGAGCGCGGGGTATCTGGACTGGCATGCGGCCGAGGCCGGCATGCCGGGGACTGGCTTCAGGCGCGACCCTGGGAACTCCACCGCGACCTTCCCTCGAGGCGCGGAGCAGTAAGATTGCATGATGCAAGTAGAGTTTGTCAACACAAGCATGGTCTGCTAGCCTGACCGCATGAGCCGTCGCGCGTATGGCCAGTTCTGCGGGCTCGCCCGGGCGATCGAGCTCGTCGGCGAGCGCTGGGCGCTCCTGATCGTGCGCGACCTCCTCGTCCGGCCACGGCGGTTCACGGACCTCCACCACGGGCTCGCGCACATCCCGACGAACATCCTGGCGGCCCGCCTCCGGGAGCTCGAGCGAGCGGGGGTCGTCGAGCGCGTCATCAACCCGCGACCCGCGGGCGGCGTGATCTACGAGCTCACCGAGTATGGCCGCGAGCTGCAGGCGCCCGTGGCGGCCCTGGCCCGCTGGGGCGCGCGCTCGCTGGGCGAGCCGCGATCCGAGGAGGTCGTGACCGAGGATTTGCTCGTCTTCGCGCTGCGCACGACGTTCGACGCGGCTCGGGTCGGGGCCCTGCGGACCTGCTTCGAGCTGCGCATCGGCGACGTCGTCGTCCACGCGCGGATCGGCGATGGCTGCCTCGAGGCGGCGCCGGGATCGCTTCCCGACGCCGATCTCCTGATCGAGGCGGGACCTGCGATGCGCCGGCTCATGGCCGGCGAGGAGACGGTCGACGAGGCGATCCGGAGCGGGAGTGTCCGCTGCAGCGGCGATGTCGGCGTGTTCAAGCGCCTCGTCGACGCGTTCCGGATCGGGTCGGAGCCTGCGGCCGGCGGCCCGCCCGGCGAAGTGACGATCCCGGCCACCAGGGCGCGCCTCCCGAGCCTGGCGCGGGGCGCCTGATCACGTCGGGCCCGCGCTGCCCGATCGGGCAGCGAACCCGCCCGATCGGCCGGCCGGGCGGCCGTTGTCCGGCGCCGGCCGGCCCGCGAAGATCGAACCATGCAGGACCGGGCGCGCCGCACTGATCGGGCCGCCCAGCGCGCCACGGGCTCGGCGACCACCAGGACGGGTCGCCCCGGCGTCCGCGCGATGGGTTGGCCCGGCGCCGGCGCGAGGGGCCGCCCTGGCGAAGGCGCGAGGATCCGGCCCGGCGACGGAGCGCTGCGCGGCGCGAGCCCGGCCGCCGCCTCTGCCGAGCTGCTCGGGCGCGACGGCATCTCCGGGCTCCAGGCGGCGGCGGGCAACCAGGCCGTCGACTGGCTCGTGGCGCGGACGGCGCTCCAGCGCCAGGGCCCGTCGACCGCCGGCCCGGTGCCGACGACCGCCGCCGCACGGCGACCGCGGCGGCGCCGCCGGCGGCGCCGCCACCCTTCATCGCGGCGACGGCCCCTCCGAGGCCAGTCGGCCGCCTCCAGCAGCGGCTCAACGCGCTGGGCATCGCCACGCCCCCGCTCCGCCTCACGGCCATGTTCGACACGCTCACGGCCATGGCCGTCATCGAGTTCCAGGCCGCCAACCCTCCCCTCGTGGCGAGCGGCGACGCCGATCGCCGCGACGCTCGCCCTCCTCGAGGCGCGGGCGCCGCTCGTCGACCGCGGCACGGGTCCGGCGATCGAGAACGTGGACCGGGGGAACGCCATGGGCGCGCCGGAGGGCAGCATGCACCCGACCATCCGGCGCGGGGCGAACGGCCCGGCCGTCGAGGAGCTCCAGCAGAAGCTCAACAACGATCCCACCGTTCCGACCTACCTCGAGCCCGACGGCAAGTTCGGCCCGCTGACCGCGCGCGCCGTCCGCGAGTTCCAGGCGAACCGCGGCCTGGCCGTCGATGGTGTCGTCGGGCCGCTCACCTGGGCCCAGGTCGACACCGTCCCGGGCGGCACCACGGTCGGCCGGGTCGAGTTCTCGAGCCGCGAGCACATCGAGGGGAAGACCTACGGCGGCGACTCCCACTACACGTGGCGGATCGACGAGCCCGGCCGCAAGATGACCGTGACGGTCGTGATGAAGTTCACCGGCCAGTCCAGCCACCCCATGGTCCAGACGTGGCTCGGCGACATCCGGACGGTCTGGAACCGCTTCCGCATCGAGAGCGAATCCGATCCGACCCAGTTCTTCGACCTCGAGTTCGATCCCCACCTCGGCGGGCGGGCCGACGCCGAGGTCAACGTGGTGACCGCGGCGCCCGGCCAGCCGTCGCGCTCGAACACCGGGACCTGGTTCACCAACGACAACCGCCGCGGCCTGGCGCCCCACGAGTTCGGCCACCTGATCGGCCTCGACGACGAGTACCGCCAGGAGGCGGGCGCCTACGCCGAGGCGACCGGCGAGCAGGGCGGCCTGGGGGAGATCGACCGGCCCGGCCTCGACCCGGCGACCATCGCGACGAACCTGAGGACCGCAGCGACCTCAGGGTCGCCCGGGGCGGCCCGCGAAGCGGCAACCCTGGCCGTCGTGACCGGCGCGGGGCTCCACCAGGGCGCCTTCAGCCAGCGCGTCGCCGCCGAATACGAGCAGCAGAATGCCGGCCACATGCTTCGCCTGGAGCAGGACGCGAACTGGAACGAGCACACCGTGGCGGGTCAGACGATCGCCGACGACCTGGCCGCGCGGTGTCCCGGCAACCCGGCCATCGTCAACCCGTTCCTCTACACGAACACCTCCATGATGGGCAACATGGCATCGCTTCCCAACGATCGGACGCAGGCCCTGACCGAGCACGATCACCCGGTCCAGCCCCGCCACGTCCGCCAGTTCGTGGAGGACGTGGCGAGACTCAAGGGCGGCCGGTGGAAGTCGCGTGAACGGTGAGCCGGAGGCGAACATGATCCGCTTCACCAGGACCGGCGGGATCGAGCCGGCCGACAACGAGGAGCTCGTCGTCGGCGACGACGGGCTCGCGCGGTCGGAGCGGTCCGTGGCCGGCGGCCGCATCGGCAGGTTCGAGCGCATGATCGAGCCGGAAGCGCTCGTCGCACTGGAGGACCACGCCCGCGCCGCAGCTGCGGAGGGCCCCCACGGGCTGCGCACGCGCCCCGATGGCGCGGTCGAGTCTGTCGAGGCGAACGGCGTGATCGGCCGATTCGATCCGTACCGCACGCCCGACGGCGCGTGGGGGCCGCTGGTCACGACCCTTCGGGCGCTGCTCGAGGACGGGAACGCGGCTCCTAGGTCCGGCCTCGCGCTGCGGGTGGCGCCCGACGCTCGATCCGCGACGCTCGAACGCCTCGGGACGGGCGAAGTCAGCGTGGCGCCCGGCTCGGTCGCGATCGAGGCGCGGATCGTCCGGGACGGCATGGTCGCCCGCAGCTGGGCGGTCCCGGCACCGGACGTCCCGTCGACGGTCCCTGTCAGCTGGTCGGTCACGCTGGAGCTGTCGCCTCCCGAGGCTCCTGGCTGGCGGCTACGTCGAGGTTGCGGTGGACCTCGTGGCGGGGTTCGACGGGCCGGCCTTGCCGCGCCGGGTGATCGCGGCAACCTGATTCGCGCCTGGGCCGGCGCGGCACCGGTCGCGGCCCGGCGCCGCCCGGCGCCGATCGCCGCCGCGCGGCGAAGTGACGGTCGTGGCGCCGCGGCGCCGTCGGAGCGCGGGGCGGCGCCTCAGCGTGCCGACACGCGGCGACGCGCCACGATCACTCGACTCGTCGGTGCGGGAAGCCGCGCTGTGCTGCGCCGGGCTGGCACCTGAAGTCGATGCGTCGACCCGGATCGCGAGACCGGCCGCGCCGCAACCGGAGGCGCCCGGTCGCGGGCCCAGCAGCGCTGCACGGAGGCGAGCAGGGCGGTCGGCGTCGTGCCGGGGTCGACCCGCAGGCGAGGCACGCTGAACTGGTTCGAGGCGCTCTCGACGCATCCGCCGACCGTCGTGAGCGCCAGCGCGAAGCCGGCTTCGGCGACGAGCCGCTGATCGCGCGAGCTCCGGCCCCCGTACGGGTAGGCGAGCGTGGACGGGCGCACCCCGACGAGCGCGTCGATCTGGTCGGCGGCGTGGACGATCTCGAAGCTGGCCCGCAGCGCCGAGCGGAATGGCAGATCCGCGTGGCTCACCGTGTGATCGCCGATCTCCATGCCCAAGCCCGCCAGCGTCCGCAGCTTGGCCGGCGAGAGCGCGGTGCGCTCTCCGGCGCGACCCGAGACCACGTAGAACGTGGCGACGAAGCCGTGCCGGCGCAGGATCGGGAGAGCGTAGCGGTAGCCGTCGTACCAGCCGTCGTCGAGGGTGATCACGAACGTTCGAGGCGGGGGCCTGCGCCCGGCGACGAGGTCCGCGGCGAGGTCGGCGGCCGTGATGGTGTGCCAGCCAGCGGCGGCGAGGACGTGCATCTGGGCGGCGAAGCGGTCGGGCGGCACGACGAGGCCGTGGAGCGAGCGACCGGCGCTGGCCCACGGCACGATCCGGTGGTACATCAGGATCGGGACGTGGACGACCAGGCCCGGCGCGAACCGCGGGAGGCCGACAAATCGGGCAGCCGGCCCCGGTGGGGCCGACGAGGTCGCGCGCGGCGAGGTCGCGAGCGGCAGGTCGATGTTCGTCGGGCGGCCGTGGCCGTCGGAGGCGACCCGGGACGGCGGCTCGCCGGTCCGGCCCGCCGTCGCGGCACTCACCGACCCAGGCGCGGGCGTCCCGACGCCGCCCGGCGGAGACAGGTCGAGGCCGACGGCCGCCGCTCGCGGTCGCGCGTCCTGGCCGCCAGCCGAGGGTCCGGGCAGCGCCGCACGCCGGCCGGACCAGGTAGCGAATCCACCCGCGAGCCCGGCACAGAACACGGCGGCAGCAACCAGCCCGAACGCGGCACTGCGCGCCCGGCGTCCGCCCGCGAATCCGAGGTGCACCGGCAGGCTCCCTGTCCGAGCGGCCCGAGCCGGACCTCCGCCCGCCCGCTCGTGGCGAGAGCATACTGCCGGGCCGTCGCCGGGCGAAACGGACATCGGGCTGTACTCTGGCAGGCCAGCGCAAGGCAAGGGGGAGGATCGTGGGCAGTCGGCGGCTCGTCGTCGCGATCTTCGTGCTCTCAGGGGTCGCGGGCCTCATCTACGAGGTCGTCTGGTCGCGCCAGCTGGTCCTGGTTTTCGGCAACACGAGCCAGGCCGTCTCGGCCATCCTGACCGGCTTCTTCGCAGGGATGGCGATCGGCAACGCCGCCGGTGGCTGGATCGCCGACCGGACGCGGCGCCCCCTCGCCCTGTACGGGATCCTCGAGGTGGCGGTCGCCGTTGTCGCGCTCGCGACGCCCCTGCTCTTCCGAGCCTCTCAAGAGCTCTATGCGAGCGCCTTCGCCCAGCTCGCGAGCCACCCCGACCAGCTCGCCCTCGTCCGGTTCGGGGTGGCGCTCCTCGCCCTCGGGCCCGCGACGATCCTGCTCGGGGCGACGCTCCCCACCCTGACCCGCCACCTCGTCCGGCGGGACACCGGGATCGCCCATTCCTTCGCCCGGCTCTATGCGGCGAACACGATCGGCGCCCTCCTCGGGACGATCCTCGCGGGCTTCGTCCTGATCGAGGTCCTCGGCCTCGCGGGCACGCTCCAGGCCGGCGCGCTGTGCTCCGCCACGGCGGGCTTCGCGGCGGTCCTCCTCGACATCTGGATCGACGGCAGCGCGCCGGCAGCCGTGGCGCCGGTGCTGCCGGCCGGCGCGGCTGCCCGCGGATCAGCCGCCCGAACGGCGGTCGCGACGGGGGACCGCGGCTCCGGGACCGCCGGCCGGCCGGCCGCGCTGGCTGCTCCGCCGGCCGGGCTCGCGGCTCCGCCGGCCGGGCTCGCGGCTCCGCCGGCCGGGCAGCGAACCGTCTCGCGGGCGGTCGTGGTCGCCGACCCGATCGACGAGGAGGTGACCGACACGGGCCGGCCATCGACGTCGATGCCGCCGCTGGTGCTGACCGCGCTCGCCTTCGCGTTCGTCAGCGGGCTTACGTCGCTGGGCTACCAGACTGTCTGGAACCGGCTGCTGTCGTCCGGCACCGGCAACTCGACGTACGTCTTCGCGACGATCCTCGCCATGTTCCTGGCCGGCCTCGCCATCGGCGCGGTCGCCTACAGCGTGGCACGCCGCCGCCGGGCCGGCGGCTCGACGGTCCTGCCCGCCCTTGCGGCCTGCCAGGCCCTGATCGCGCTGCTGGTCGTCGCGGGCCTCACGCTCGTGATCGCCCACCCCGAGCCGGTCCGGGTGCTCAGCGACGACGTCCGCGATGCCCTCGGCCAGGTGCTCCTGCCCATCGCCGGCGTCGTCCTCCCGCCCACCATCGTCATGGGCTTCGCGCTGCCGCTGGCCGCCGAGCTGCTGGGCGGCGGCGCGACCCGGGCCGGGACGCTGACCGGCCTGCTGCTCGCCCTGAACACGCTTGGGTCGATCGTCGGGACGTTCGTCCTCCCGTTCTTCGTCGTCCCGGCAATCGGGTCGCCGCGGACGGTCTGGCTGCTCGCGGCGGTGAACGTCGCCACCGCGATCGCGCTGCTCGTTCGCTGGCGAGTCGGGCGCCGGTACGCGTCCGGGTGGGGGCGCGCGCGCTGGACCGGCGACGTCGGGGTTCGGCGGGGCGGTCGACGCTGCCGCGCTGCTCGCCATGGCCGCCGCGGCAGCGCTCGTGGCGGCAGCTCTCGTCCCGGGCGCGATCCGCGATCCGGGCGAGGCGCGGATCGTCGCCGCGCGCGGCACGGTCAACGCTTCGGCCGAGGACGAGGTCGCCGCCGTCCAGGCCGGGGTTGCCGGTCAGCCACAGCTCTGGGTCGGCGGGGAGTCGATGACGGCGATGACCATCGACACGCGGCTCATGCCTGCGCTGTCGCTGGCGCTCCGGCCGAACGCCACTCGGGCGCTCGTCATCGCCTTCGGGATGGGAAGCGCCTATCGCTCCTCACTGATCGCGGGGCTCGACACGACGGGCGTCGAGCTCGTGCCATCCGTGCCGCCGATGATGGGCTGGTTCTATCCCGACGCCGCGCAGGTCCTCGCGAACCCGGCCGGCAGGGTCGTGATCGCCGACGGGCGCAACTTCGTGGAGCTCACGCCCGACCGCTTCGACCTGATCCTCGTGGACCCACCGCCGCCGGTCTACAGCGCGGGCGTGTCGGTCATCTCGTCGCTGGAGTTCTACCGGGCGGCGAAGACCCGGCTGACGGCCGGCGGCATGATGATGCAGTGGGTGCCCTACGGACAGGACCTGGCCGAGTTCCGGGCCCACATCCGGACCTTCGCGGCGGTCTTTCCGCACGTGCTGGTGGTCCGCGGGCCCGGCAGCTACGGCACGTACATGTTCGGGGCGGACGATCCGCTGGCCCTCGATCCGGAGGCGCTGGCGACGATCGTGTCGCGGCGCGCGATCCTGGCCGACCTGTCGGCGGTCCGGGACGCGCCGACGAAGTCGGTCGATGGCTGGAAGGAGATCGCCCGGACGATGGTCTGGATCGCCGACGGGGACGCCGCGACCTTCACCGGCCCGGGGCCGCTCATCACCGACGACCGACCACTGCCCGAGTACTTCCTGCTGCGGCGGTTCGCGGGGACGCCGCCGGGGTAGGCGCCGCGAGGCGCCGCCAGGCCCGGGCCGCCGGGACGCCGCCAGGGTAGCCGGAGCGCGGCGCGGCTGGCCCCGCCGAGTGGCCGGTTCGCACGGGAAGTCCGCCGCGGCCAGGCCTCGCGGCCCGCCAGGCTCGGCAGGAATCGAAGCGGGGCGGCGTCCGCGTCGCGGCGCCGCCCCGCTGCCTGCGAGACCGTCAGCTCTTCGGTGCGACCGAGAAGAGCGCGTCGAACGTCGCGACCTTGGTGGACCGCGACACGATCCTGATCACGTGGTTGCCGGAACCGGCCACGCCGATGACCGCCAGCAGTCGCGCAGTCTGGGTCCGCGTCGCAGCGAACGAGATCGTCGCACGGTAGACGCCGTCGACGTAGACCCGGGCCGACCCGCCGCCGACGACCTTCGGGGCGACGACGCCGACCGTGGCCGGGCCGTTGACCGTCCAGCCGACCCACGCGCCACGCGAGCGGGCGACGAGGTAGCTCCGGCCGACCGAGCCCGTGCTTCGGATCGTCCGCCACGTGCCGTGCCGAACGATGCGCGGCGAGGCGGAGTCGCCCCGGCGCAGCGCCCACGTCGAAGTGGTCACGGGGGACGCGTTGCCGGCGAGGTCGGTCGCCACGATCCGGAATGCGACGGACGTCGTGCCGGTCGGGACGCGCACGGCCATCGACCGCGCGGCTCCGTTGTAGAGCGGCCTCCACGCCGCGGTGCCCAGCTGCCACTCCACGTTGAATGCGGCGACCGCGGTCTGCGCGTCGCTGCCCGACCAGCTGACGATCAGCCGTACGGTGGTCGACGAGGGGTTGGCGATCAGCGCGACGCTCGGGGCAACGGCCGCCGGCGGGTCGGTGTCCCGGACGACCTCGACCGAAACCGTGGCCGTGTCCGACAGGTGCCCGTCGGACACTGCGTAGGTGAACGAGTCGGGGCCCGTGTATGCGGCCGAGGTCGGCGTGTACACCAGCGACCCGCTGGACGCGATCGTCACGCTTCCGTGCAGGCCCGGCGTGACGGTGGTCACGGAGAGCACGTCGTGGTCGACGTCGGCTGCGTGGGAGAGCGCGTCGATGGTCAGGGCCCGGTTCTGGGCGACCACGACCGGGAAGTCGGCCGCGACGGGCGCGTCGTTGGCCGACGCAACCGTGACCGTCGCGCTGAAGGTTGCGGCGCCGCCATGACCGTCGCTGACGCCGACGGCGAAGCTGGTGACGCCGTTCCAGTCCGCCGCTGGCGTGAACGTCCAGGTTCCATTCGCGTCGACGGCCGCGACGCCGTGGCTCGCCGGGCCCGTGAGTGCGTAGGTGAGCCCATCGGACTCGGCGTCGGTGCAGTTGGCGAAGGCGCCGGAGGCCGGCGCGTCTTCGCTGCCCGCGAGCGAGGGATCCGAGCAGGCCGGCGCGTCGTTGACCGACGCGACCGTCAGGCTGACCGTGAACGTCGCGCTGCCGGCGTGGCCGTCGGCCGCCGTCGCGGTGAACGAATCGCTGCCGTGCCAGTTGGCGGCCGGCTGATAGCTGAACGTGCCGTCCGCCGCGACCGTCGCCGTGCCGTGGCCGGCCTGGGTCGTCCGCGAGAACGTGAGGGTGTCGCCGTCGATGTCGCTGCAGGTCGCGGCCAGGCCGCCCGGGACCGTCGCATCCTCGCTGCCGCCGGCGCTCACCGGCGAGCAGGTCGGGGCGTCATTGACCGAGGCGATGGCGATCTGCGCCGTGAACGCGGTGGTCCCGCCGTTGCCGTCGTCGGCGGTGACGTCGAACGTGTCGCTGCCGTTCCAGTCCGCCGCTGGCGTGAACGTCCAGGTTCCATTCGCGTCGACGGCCGCGACGCCGTGGCTCGCCGGGCCCGTGAGTGCGTAGGTGAGCCCATCGGACTCGGCGTCGGTGCAGTTGCCGAAGGCGCCGGAGGCCGGCGCGTCTTCGCTGCCCGCGAGCGAGGGATCCGAGCAGGCCGGCGCGTCGTTGACCGACGCGACCGTCAGGCTGACCGTGAACGTCGCGCTGCCGGCGTGGCCGTCGGCCGCCGTCGCGGTGAACGAATCGCTGCCGTGCCAGTTGGCGGCCGGCTGATAGCTGAACGTGCCGTCCGCCGCGACCGTCGCCGTGCCGTGGCCGGCCTGGGTCGTCCGCGAGAACGTGAGGGTGTCGCCGTCGATGTCGCTGCAGGTCGCGGCCAGGCCGCCCGGGACCGTCGCATCCTCGCTGCCGCCGGCGCTCACCGGCGAGCAGGTCGGGGCGTCATTGACCGGCGTGATCGTGACGCCGACCGAGAACGTGCCCGTCCCGCCGTGGCCGTCGCTGGCCGTGATCCCGAAGCTGTCGGGGCCGTTGAAGTCGGGATCGGGCGTGTAGGAGGACCAGCCGGTCGGGTCGACGCTGAGGGCCAGGTGGGCCGCCGGCGTGGACACGCTGAAGGTGAGCGGATCGCCGTCGGCATCGGTGCAGCGGCTCGCGAGCATCAGGGTCGGGGTGTGGTCTTCGAGGCTGATTGAGCTCCCGTGCGTGCAGGCAGGAGCGTCGTTGACCGGCGTGACCGTGAGCGTCACCGTTCCCGCGGCCGACCAGACGCCCAGGTCGTCGACGACCCTGTAGGTGAACGAGTCGGGCCCGACGTAGTTCGTCAGCGGGGCATAGCTGAACGAGCCGTCGTCGTTGAAGATGAACGTCCCGTGCGTCGGGCCGGTCACGAGCGCGGCATTCTCCAGGTCGTTGCCCGGTCCGACGATCCCGTTCGCGTCGGCGTCGTTGACCATGACGCCGGGTGCGGCGACCACCAGCCCCGTGTCCTCGGCCGTGGAGTACGCGTCGCTCGTCGCGACCGGCGTTCCGGCGGCCAGGCTGGCGGCCGGCGCGATCGTCGCCAGGGCGAGCGCCGCAACCGCGAAGGCGCCGGCACCTCTCCGCACGAAGGCGGCGGTGGGGAGGGAGCGGAGATGCTGCATCGGCGGATGTCCTTCTCTGCACGAGTGCGTCAACGCGAGGGCAGGTTCGGCCCGGGCGCCCGAACGCCGCCGGCCGATCGCAGGCGACGCCAGTCCCGGGATGACCCGGCAGCTCGCCGTCGCACGGCCGTCCCCCCGGGGATGTGGCTGGGCGACCGAACCGCGGGAACCGTGGGGCCCTGGTACTCCGAATGCGGCCACGGCAATGACGAACCGTGAGCCGGACTCTCCGGGAGGTTTCGACGCCGGGCAGGACCGGGCGGATAGGCACATCGGTACGCCATTGGTCCCATGCCGGGCAACCGCGAGTGGCCTGGGCGGCGGAGCAACCGGCGGGACGCTCGGCGCCGGCGGCTGCTCCCGGCCGAGGCTGCAGCGGCCGGGTGCGCTGGGCGCGCGACGAGGCCCGGGCTCGGTTCAGGCGCGCCTTGCGCCCGCCTCCCTGAACGCTCCGCCGCGACCTTGCGGACCCATCGCGGCGTCCCGCCAGCCGCACGTCGCGGGTCGTCGTCCCGTCGACCACGTGCAGACTCGGGCCCGCGCGGCCGGACGAGCCGCCGCACGATGGAGGGTTGGTCTCATGCGACGACGTGTCGTGGCCATCGTTGGCGTGGTGGCGCTTCTGCTCGCGGCGATCCCGGCGGTGGCAGCTTCGATCGGTGGCCCGTCGCGACTCCACGGCGACCGCACGCTCACGGTCGTGGAGCACGCCGACACCGACACCGTGATCGACCTCGGGCCGACCGGCGACAGCCTCGGCGACCTGCTCCCGTTCGGGAACCCCATCTTCGACCGGAAGGACCAGCACCAGGTCGGGCGCGACGAGGGACAGTGCGTGCGCACCAATCCCGGGCTCGCCTGGGAGTGCACCTGGACGACCATCCTCCCCGCCGGGTCGATCAGCGTCGAGGGGCCGTTCTACGACGACGGCCGGGACTCGAAGCTGGCGGTCACGGGTGGCACGGGCGTCTACCGGAACGCGCGGGGGGAGATGACGCTCCACTTCCGGAACCCGGCCGGCACCGCGTTCGACTTCATCTTCCGGCTCATCGGCGACTGAACGATCGCCTGGTCGGCGCCGGGGCGAGGCGTCGGCGCCGACCCGGAGTTGACGCGACCGACGCTGTCGCCCTGACGGCACCGTCCGCGCCGCGCCGGTGCATGCTGCGTCCCAGGCCGAGCCGAGCATGCGCGGCCGCGTCGAGCACGGCGTGTCGAGCAGGCCGCCGGTCGGCAGGCTAGAATGCCCGAGGCCCGGACGGGTCGGCAGCAGCCTCGCCCTCGCGGCTTCGGCGTCGAACGACAGCGTCCGGAGCGAGCGCCGAGCGCGTGAGCGTTCGGGGCAGCGGGATCTGCGCCGGGGGCCTCCCGGGCGCGATCCAGTCCAGGAAATCGGCGGGCCCGTAGCTCAACGGTAGAGCGGGGGACTCTTAATCCCTAGGTTCAGAGTTCGAATCTCTGCGGGCTCACCAACTTCCAAGCACCGAAAGCGCCCCTGGATGCCCCCCTCGGTGGCGGCGCGATCGATCGGCTCGCGCAGGTTCAATGGTCCGCGCACCCGGTCCTGATCGGGGCCGGCCAGTTCGATCTCGGTGGGGACACGCGCCGCGCACTCGAGTCGTGCGATCCTGAGCAGCGTGCCTGATCCCCGCGTGACCGACGAGACCCGCATCGACCGGTGGCTCTGCGCGGTGCGGCTTGTCAAGACCCGCCCGGCGGCTACCGACCTGTGTAACGGCGGCCACGTCCTCGTGAACGGGAACGCCGCGAAGCCTTCCACGAAGGTCCGGGCCGGCGACCGGGTCGACGCGCTGATCGCCGGGCGCGAGCGCATCGTCGAGGTCGTGCGGCCGATCGAGTCGCGCGTCGGCGCCCCGGTCGCCGTGACGTGCTACGTGGACCACAGCCCGCCTCCTGTGGTGACCGAAGTCCGGCCAGGGATCATGGCTGTCCGGGGCGAGGGCCGTCCGAGCAAGCGACTCCGCCGGGAGTTGGAGCGCCTGCGCAGGACTGGCGGCGCCTGAGCCCGGACCCTGCCGCGGCTCTCGGGCGGTCGAGCCTCGCCCGGCGGGCTTCTTCCGCCTGGTCGCGGCCGCCCTCCACCCGACCGCGCGGGCGGTCGGCAGGCGGCCAGATCCCATGGCATCCTACGCAGGTGCCCATCGCCGCCGAGCCGATCAACGTCTCCTGGGACGACCTCGACCGCCTCATCGAACGGCTGTCCAGGGTCGTCGGCCGCGATCATGACCTCGTCCTGGCCATCACCCGGGGCGGCCTCGTCCCCGCCGGCATGCTCGCCTACAGGCTCGACCTGCGCGAGATCCTGGTCGCCGGCGTCGAGTTCTACCTCGGCGATGGGAGCACGCACCCCGCCCCGATCGTGTCGCATTTCCCCTCAGCCGAGCTGCTCGCGGGCCAGCGCGTCCTCATCATCGACGAGGTCTGGGAGACCGGCGAGACGATGGCCGAAGTGGTCTCGCGCGTCCGCGCGGCTGGCGCGACCGCCACGATCGCCGTCATGCACTACAAGCCCGGCCGTTCGCGGGTCGCCCTCGCGCCCGACCACTATGCCGAGCTCGCCGACGGCTGGGTGACCTACCCCTACAAGGCGGGCGGCTGACCCTCCCTCGCGCTCGGTGCGACCGCGCGGTTGCAGATCCCCGCTGCGGATCGTGAGGCCGACCAGCGCGACCGGTCAGCGCCGTCCGACGCGGCGCAAGGAGCCGCCGATCAGCTCTTCGAGAACATGAGCTGGAACTCGATCACCGCCGGGTCTGCGACCGAGAGCACCAAACCCGTCGTCGGCTTCTCCATGCCGTAGTCGGCGAACGCCACCGGGAGCGACCCCGCGACCGCGATCACGGCGCCGGCTCGCCGGGCCTGGAGCGGGATCGAGACGTCGCGGGTCTGGCCGTGGATCGTGAGCTTGCCGTTGGCGGTCACCTTCGCGACCGTCCCGTCCGCCGGCAGCGTGCCGAGGTCGATCGGAGAGCCGAGCACGAACGTCGCGGTCGGGAACTGGTTCGACTGGAGGCCGATCCGCTGGATCATGCCGTCGCGACGCTGGTCGTCCGAGGCGAGGCTGGACAGGTCGGCGCTGAACGACGCGTCCGTCACGGTGGTGCCGCTCAGCGTGAACGTCCCGGTCACGGCCGACGTCCGCCCGACGGCGGTGTTGCCGCCGATGCTGGCGAGCTGCTCCTGGACGCGATAGCCGACGAACGAGCCCGAATCGCCGCTGCCGATCGACGGGTCGACCTTCCACGTTCCGTCGAGGCTCGCCAAGCCGCCCGCGGCGGTCGGCGCGGCCGATCCACCCGCGGCGGTCGTCGCAGCGGGCGGCGTCGCGACCGCCCCGCCGGAGGCCGGGGAGGAGGCCCCGGGTGCGGCGGAGCTGCCGACAGGAGCCACCGCCGAGGGCAGCGGGACATTCGCAAGGTCGACCGGCGGCGGACCGCTGGGGCGGAAGAAGACGTACCAGGTACCGAACCCGACCACGACGATCGCGATCGCAGCGGCGACGAGGCCGAGGCGGACCCAGCCGCTCGACAGGAGCGAGCGATTCGCGCCCGGACGGGCGGTGCCGGGATCGTCGGGAGTGCGAGCGGTCATGGATCTCTCCGTCGGGCGCGGCGACCAGCGTGGGTCGGTGCCGGGCAGCCACGAACGATACTTGACGAGAGAACTGAATAGCGCCTGAAGGCCGGCCGAACGGTGCGCGGCGCGCCGGGAAGGCGCGGCCGAACCGCGCCGGCGTCGACGTGGCCGGCGGCGAGCCGGCGCCGGCCACGTCGAACCGGGAGGCGCGCTCGTCCGCAGCCTCGCCGGCCCGGTCCCTACCGCCAGAGCGCCCCGTACGAATGCTCGCCGACAAGCGGCTCGCCCGCCGCGAAGCGCCCGAGGCCGTACCCGGAGATGTCGACCGTGGTCGCCTTTCCGTCGAGGATCAGCTCGGCGAGACAGAGCCCGACCGCCGGCGCGGTCTTGAAGCCCGTGCCGGAATGGCCGCAGTCGAGGTAGAAGCCGTCCGGCCCGGCGGCGCCGAGGATCGCCCGCTGGTCGGGCGTGATCCCGTCCTGCCCGCCGTGGGCCGTCCGCAGCGTCCCCTCCACCATCCACGGCAGCCGCCCGCAGACGCCGTCGACCATCGCCTGGACTGTCGCGTCGGCAAGAGGCGCGAACGGCCGATCGGGCGAGCCGCCGACGACGTTGCCGCTCTCGAGCCCGACCAGCATCAGCTCCCGTCCCTCGGGCCGGAAGTAGACCTGCGCGGCGTCGTCGATGACGACCGGGAACGCCGCCGATCGGCCGGCGGGGAGGCCGAAGTAGGCCGTGTCGTGGCGCCATGCCTCCACCGGGACCTCGACGCCCGCGGTGGCCGCGACCTGCGCGGCCCAGGCGCCGGCGGCATCGACGACGACGGGCGCACCGAACCGGCCGCGGGCCGTCTCGACGCCCGTCACGCGTTCGCCGTCGACCGATCGACGGACGCGACGCCGCAGCCCTGGATCAGCCGCGCCCCGCGGCGGCGGGCGGCGGCGGCGAGACCGCTCGCGGTCATGGTCGGGTCCGCGTAGCCGGATTCGGGCTCGTAGGCGGCCGCGACCACGTCGCCGGTGAGCATCCCCGGCACGATCCCGGCGGCCTCGGTGGCGTCGACGACCCGGCTCGGAATCCCGATCCGCTGGTGCATCGCCACGTTGGCCCGGAGGGCGTCGGCAAGGGGCGGCGACACGAGCTGGAGGAAGCCGGTCTTCGTGAAGCCGCAGTCGCCCTCGCCGACGAGGTCGCCCCACCGCTCGAAGTATGGGTAGCTCGCCCACGCGAGCCGCGCCTCGACTCGAGGTCGTAGTGCATCCGCACGAAGCCGGAGCTCCGACCGGTCGCCTCCCCGGCGACGGCGCCGCGCTCGACGACGAGGACGCTCGCGCCACGCCGCGCGAGGTGGAACGCCAGCGCAGCGCCCTGGACGCCCGCCCCGATGACGATGACGTCGGCCGTCTCCTGCATGGCTGCCTCCTCGTCGCGTCGCCGGTCCGGTCGCGAACGGCATGCTCGCCCGGCGATCGGCCGTGACCGGCTGGCGCAATTGTCGCCGCTCGACGGTGCAACGGCGCGGTCGGGCGGGTCGGAGCTGGCGTCGCGGGCCGCCAGCCGTGGCGGGCCGGAACGGCTCCGCTGGCCCCAGCGGTCCCGCCCGAAGCGCGGGCGCGGCACACCGGCCGTGGGCCTGTACCGCGACTTCGTCCCCGCGGACGAGCCCTCAGCCCACGATGAGGTGGTCGACCACCAGCACGAGCACGCCCGCGGCCGCGACCACCGCCACGGCAGCGACGACCACCGTCGGGCGACGGACGAGGCGGACCGAGACGGCGCCCAGGAGCGCGAGATCGGCGCGCAGCGCCTCGTCGGTACGGATCCGGCGCCACAGGACGGCCGCCCCGACCGCGAGCGCGACTCCCGGAGCGCCGAGGAGCAGGATCGCGACGGCGGGAGGCGGCAGGGTGCCGATCCAGCCGACGACCTGGTGGGCAGTTCGCGACGGCTCGTAGGCGTCGGGCTGGAGCGACGCGACGATGGCGGCCGCGATGACGATGCTGGCCGGGATGACGGCGGCGAGCGCGAGCAGGGCGCCCACTGCCTCGAAGCGCGAACGCGAAGCCATGGCCGGACCTCCGGGAGGGTAGGGGCTGACGTGGGCGAGGAGCGCCCCGCGGACGATGTCGATGAGAAGGCGCGTCGAGGGTCGCTCCGTCTCGAGGATCGCGGCGAGCTCGTCCCCGTAGCGCCTGCGCCAGCGCTCCGGGTAGAGACGGATCAGCCGGTCGGGTCGCATCGTCAGATCGCCTCGAGGCGTCGCAGGCCGGCTGCGGCCAGGTCCTGCATCGCCGCCAGCTGCGCCTCGAGAATCGCCCGGCCACTGGCCGTGAGACGGTACGGTCGGCGCCGGTCCGTCGCTTCGAGCGCCTCGATCATGCCCCGGTCCTCGAGCCGCGCGAGCGCCGCGTAGAGCGTCCCCGGCCCGAGGCGGACGCCCGCCAGCGCCTCGACGTCCACGATCATCGCGTAGCCGTGCTTCGGCCCCCCGGCGAGGCTCGCCAGGATGAGGAGGGTCGGGTCCGGCTGCTGGGTGCCCGGGGCGGGGCGTCGGGGCATGGGCGGCGTCCTCTGACGGCTCGACTATATCGTTGTGCGATATAGCGTACGACGATAGCCGAGCCTGTCAAGTCCCGCAGCCGGCGATCGCGCCGGCGTCCGCGCCGGCGACGTGCGCAGATGTCGCCCTGAATGGCGCTAACGCAGGTCTCGCTGTCCGCCCCGTCAACTTCCGGCGGATCGGCTCGAGCGCGTGCCACCCGAGATGGCCCACAGGGAGGTCGGCCACGTTCGCACACGGGGCGGCGACCTCCGACTCGATCGTGACCCCGAGCCGGCCGCTGCCCAGGCCGCTCTCGAGGACCCTCCGACGCATCCGATCGAAGCGCGCGACCTGCGATAAGGACGCTGTAGGAAGCATGTGATCGAGTCGCGACCCCGGATCGGGCTGCCGACTGCGTGGACCCGGGGACGCGATCGCCCAACCGTGAGGGTTCCCGCCGGGACTCCGCGCGGGGCTGACGCGGGCCCAGGCCCGGCGGTCGGGCCGCATCGAGAGGACGACGGAGCACGTTACGGGATTCGTGGCCCGCGCCGCGCGCCGCACCGCACACTGCGTCGGCCGTCGGACACGCACACCGCGTCGGGCGTCCGTGCCTGCTACCCTATGGCCGTCCTTTGCAGCCGGTCCGGTGAGGCCGGCGTACGGTCCCGTGAGGCCGGAAAGGGAGGCACTGTTGCGCACGTTCCTGCACGCCCACCGCGCCCGCCGGCCGGTGGCGTTTTCATGCCGGGGGCCGCATGCGTGAACCTCCGCCGGCGACCGAGCCGCGCGCGACAGCGATGTCACCTCGCACCGCCAGCGGCCCAGGCGTCGCGCGCGGGCTGATCACCTCGCCGGGCGGCGGCACGAGGCGCCCGCCCGAGCCCGATCCAGACCTGATCGTCGACCCTCGCATCGGCGCCCGCGGCCCCGCGCTGCTCGCCCTCGAGGATGGGACGGTCTTCACCGGGATCGCGTTCGGTGCGGACGTCGCGGCGGGCGGCGACCTCGTCGTCAACACGAGCCAGACGGGCTATCAGGAGGTCTGCACCGACCCGAGCTATGCCGGCCAGGTCGTCGTGATGACCTACCCGCTGATCGGGAACTACGGGCGCCTGCGCGAGGACGACCAGAGCGAGCACCCGTGGCTGCGCGGGCTTGTCGTCGCGGCGGCGACCGCGGCCGTCCTCGACGACGCGCGCCAGCTCGCCGCTCTCCTCCGCGACGAGGGCATCCCGGCCATCGCCGGCGTCGACACGCGCGCGCTCGCGCGGCACCTCCGGGTCACCGGCTGCCTGCGCGGGATCATCACCGCGCCGGGCGAGACCGATCGCGACGCCGCGGTCGCGGCCGCCCGTTCGGTGGCGCGCTGGGAGGACCAGGACTTCGTCGGGCAGGTGAGTCCCAGCCAGCCCCAGGACGTCGGCGACGAGCCGGACGCTCCGCTGGTCGCGATCGTGGACTTCGGCCTGAAGGCGAACATCGTGCGCAGCCTCCGGCGGCGCGGACTCCGGGTGCGCGTCCTGCCGCACACGGCGACGGCTCGCGATGTCCTCGCGCCGGAGGTCCGCGGTGTGGTGCTCTCGCCGGGTCCCGGCGATCCGGCGCGCCTCGACGGTCCGGTCGCGCTGGCCCGGGACGTGATCGCGGACGGGCGGCCGCTCCTCGGGATCTGCCTCGGCCACCAGATCGTCGCGCGGGCCGCGGGCGCCGAGACCCGGCGGCTCCGCTTCGGGCACCACGGGGCGAACCACCCGGTCCGCGACGAGGAGACAGGCTACGTCCAGGTGACGGCCCAGAACCACGAAGTCACAGTCGATGCGGCCAGCCTGCCGTCGGCGAGCGGGTTCGTCGTGAGCCAGCTGAACCTCAACGACGGGTCGGTCGAGGGGCTGCGGCATCGAAGCCTGCCCATCGAGACGGTCCAGTACCACCCGGAGGGCGCCCCCGGGCCGCTCGACGCGCTGGCCGTCTTCGATCGATTCGTGGTCCGCGTGCAGGCTGCCGCCGCGGCCGGCGACGGCGCGTGACGGACCACCCGAAGGCGGCGCGCGCCGAGTCCGCCGCGACACCCGACGTCGGGTCCGTGCCGGCCGTCAGGCCCGAGGTCAAGCTCGCGCCGGTGGCCGAGGCAACGCCGGTCGTCCCGGCCGCGTCGATCGTTGCCGCAACACCCGCAGCCGCACCGGCCATCGCGCCTGCGCTGATCGCCGGGACACCCACTGCCGCACCGGCCATCGCGCCTTCAGCCGCGCCTGCGCCCGGCGGAAAGCCCGCCTCCGTCCTGATCATCGGCTCCGGGCCGGTCGTGATCGGCCAGGCCGCCGAGTTCGACTACGCGGGGACCCAGGCGTGCCGCGCGCTGCGTGGGGAGGGGGTCCGGACGATCCTCGTCAACTCGAACCCGGCGACGATCATGACCGACCCGACCGTCGCCGACGTCGTCTACCTCGAGCCGCTCACCGTCGAGGCGATCGAGGCCGTGATCGCCCGCGAGCGGCCCGAAGGACTCCTCGCCGGGGCTCGGTGGCCAGACCGCGCTCAACCTCGCCATGGCGCTGG
Source organism: uncultured Chloroflexia bacterium (assembly GCA_963809375.1). GTDB lineage: Bacteria > Chloroflexota > Limnocylindria > Limnocylindrales > CSP1-4 > CTSoil-043. Next base: position 239,100 of record CAWEJO010000004.1, on the reverse strand, counting down.
CGCAGGCCGGCGTGCTCGCCCGCTACGACGTGAAGCTGATCGGGACGCCGCTCGCGGCGATCGAGATGGCCGAGGATCGCGAGCAGTTCCGCGACCTGCTCGACCGCCTCGGCCAGCCGTACGCGCCGTCGGCGATCGTCGACGGCGCCGCCGCCGGGACCGGGCCCGGATCGGCCGACGCCGCGCTCGCCGCGATCGGCCTGCCCGCGATCATCCGGCCCGCGTTCACGCTCGGCGGCACGGGCGGCGGCATCGTCGAGACCGAGGCGGCCTACCGCGAGCGGGTCCGCGCCGGGCCTGCGCGCCAGCCCGATCCACCAGGTGATGGTCGAGAAGTGCCTCGTCGGCTGGCAGGAGATCGAGTACGAGGTCATGCGCGACGCGGACGACACCTGCATCGCCGTCTGCTCGATGGAGAACGTCGACCCGCTCGGCGTCCACACCGGCGACTCCATCGTCGTGGCGCCGGTCCAGACGCTGCCCGACCCGGTCCACCAGCGCCTCCGGACCGCGGCGCTCGCGATCATCCGCGGCCTCGGCGTCGAGGGCGGCTGCAACGTCCAGTTCGCGCTCTCGCCCGACTACCGGGACTACGCGGTGATCGAGGTGAACCCGCGGGTGCAGCCGCAGCTCGGCGCTGCGCCAGCAAGGCGACCGGCTATCCCGATCGCCCGGGTGGCTGCCCAGATCGCGGCGGGGCGCCGGCTCGCCGAGATCCCCAATGTCGTGACCGGCACGACCGTCGCCGCGTTCGAGCCCGCGCTCGACTACGTGGTGGTCAAGCTGCCGCGCTTCCCGTTCGACAAGTTCCCCGGCGCCGACCGGAGCCTCGGCAGCCAGATGAAGGCGACCGGCGAGGTGATGGCGATCGACCGGACGTTCGGGGCGGCCCTCAACAAGGCGCTCCGCGGCCTCGAGCAGGCGGGCGCGGGCCCGCTCGCGGAGGACCCGGCGTGGGCGCCGACCCTGGCCTACCTCGAGGCCGCCCTGGCCGGCGATCCCGACGCCCCCAACGGCCCCGACGACGCGTCCGCGGGCGAAGGCGAGGACGCCGTCATCCGCTGGATCGGCGAGGATGGCGAGGCCTGCGAGAGCACCCGGCTCGCCTTGCGGACCGCCGCGCCGGTGGTCCTGCGCCGGTTCCTGGCGCCCTCCGACAGCCGGTTGTGGCGGATCCTCGCGCTGCTCCGGCGGGGCGTGCCCGAGGAGCCCCTCTGCGGCGCGACGGGGATCAACCCGTGGTTCGTGGCCGAGCTCGGCCGGTCGATCGCGCTCGAGCGGCGGATCCGCGCGGCCGGGACGGCGTTGCTGCACGCTGGGTATCACCCGCGGATGGCGACGCTCCTCGCGACCGCCAAGCGGGCCGCCTTGGGCGACCGCGAGATCGCCCAGGTGGCGGGCGTGAGCGAGCTCGACCTCGCGACGCTGCGGCGGCGGCTCGCCCTGGCGCCGGGGTTCGCGATGGTCGACACGTGCGCCGCGGAGTTCGCGGCCGAGACGCCGTACTTCTACTCGACCTATGCGGCCGCCGGCTCGGCGCCGGAGGCGGCGCCCGTCGCCCGGCCGGCTGCCATGGTCATCGGCTCGGGCCCGGTCCGGATCGGGCAGGGGATCGAGTTCGACTACTGCGCCGTCCGGGCCGCCGAGAGCCTGCGCGCGCTGGGCTGGCAGGCGGTGATGGCGAACTCGAACCCCGAGACGGTCTCGACCGACTTCGACGCGAGCTCCCGGCTGTACTTCGAGCCCCTCGACGCGGAGAGCGTGATCGACATCGTCCGGGCCGAGACGCCGGACGGCGAGACGCTGCTGCCGGCGTTCGTCCAGTTCGGCGGGCAGACGCCGCTCAACCTCGCGAAGGCGCTGGCGGCCGCCGGCGTCCCCCTGCTCGGCGCCTCGCTCGAGACGATCGACCAGGCCGAGGACCGGGTCCGCTTCTCCGCGCTCGTGGACCGCCTGGGCATCCCCCAGCCCGATGGCGGGATGGCGCGCTCGGTCGAGGAGGCGGCGACGCTCGCCGAGCGAATCGGGTACCCGGTCATCGTGCGCCCGTCGTTCGTGATCGGGGGCCTCGCCATCGACTTCGCCTACTCGCCGGACGACCTCGTCGCGCAGCTGGCGGCGGCGACGGTCGTCGATCCGGATCGCCCGGTCCGGATCGATCGGTATCTCGAGGGCGTGGAGGTCGACGTCGATGCCGTGGCCGACGGTGAGACCGTACTCATCCCGGGCCTCCTCGAGCACGTCGAGCGGGCCGGCGTCCACTCAGGCGACTCGGTCGGCGTGTTCCCGCCCCAGGCCCTGTCGGAGGGCGACCAGGCCCTGATCGTGGCGTCGATGGAGCGGATCGCGCGGGCCCTCGACGTTCGGGGGCTCGTGAACGCGCAGTTCATCGTGCGCGAGGACGGCGTCTACCTGATCGAGGTGAACCCGCGCGCCTCGCGGACCGTGCCGTTCATGTCCAAGGTGACGGGCGTTCCGATGGTCGACCTCGCGGTCCGGATCGCGCTCGGGTCGACGCTGCGATCCCTGGGCTGGCCGAACGGCCTCCTGCCGCCGCCGGCATTCGTCGCCGTCAAGGCGCCGGCCTTCTCGACCTCCAAGCTCCTCGGCGTCGACCCGTCGCTCGGGCCGTTCATGCAGTCGACCGGCGAGGTGATCGGGATCCACGTCGATGCACGGGTGGCCACGGCCAAGGCGCTCTTCGCCGCGTCGCTCGTCCCGCCCCGCCCGCCCGCCGGCGGGGCGCTCGCCCTGCTCACCGTCGCGGATCGCGACAAGGGGCTCCTCGGCCCGCTCGCGCTCGCCCTGGCGAAGGCCGGCTACCGGCTCGCGGCGACGCCCGGGACGCGGGCCGCGCTGGCCCGCCTCGGCCACCCGGCGATCGCGGTCGCCAAGCTCGGCGCCGAGCCGACCGCTGGCGAGGTCGCGATCCTCGACCTGATCCGATCGGGATCGGTGCGCGTGGTCGTCAACACGCCGACGCCGCGATCCGGGCCGGTCCGCGATGCCGTCGAGATCCGCCTCGTCGCGATCGCCGAGGGCGTGCTCTGCCTCACCGCGATGGAGACGGCGGTCGAGGCGGCGGAGGCGCTCGATCCGTCCTTGGTCGGCCGGGTGGCGGAGGTCCGGTCGCTCCAGTCGTGGGTGCCGGCGCCGGGCGTCCCGCCGGGGGCGTGAGGCAGGGGCTGCGGCGCGGTCAGGCGGTGGCGACCCCCGACCCGCGGCCGGCGCCTTCGACCGTTCGACCGAGGCCGATGATGGCCCGGCCGAGGCGGCGCCGCAGGCGGCGGACGATTCCCGGCTGGGACGCGACCTGGGGGTCGGAGCGTCCGGCGGCGGCCAGCCGCTCGGCCGCCGCCTGCCGCAGCAGGCGCGCCTGGTGGGCGTCCACGTGCACGTGCATCCGATGCGCCTCCATGTTCGGCGATGCAAACGCCGCGTCAGCCGTCATGCGGTCGGGGCAGATCCCGTTTGTCTCCATCGCATGATCCTTGTGTAAGTAATTCATCTAACCTGTTGTCGGCCGATGTCCGCGGATGCGCCCGTCGGGGCTCGATCGCGGGGAGCGGGGTCAGGCGCGCGGCCCGCCGAGGTACCGGGCGAGGTCGATGCCCGTCTCGCCGACCCGGTCGCGGCGAAGCGAGTAGTACGTGAGGCCGCCGGTCTCGATGACCGTCACGAGCCCCGCCGCCCGCAGCTGGGCGAGGTGGTGCTTCGCCGTCGGCTTCGAGAGGTTCATCCGCTCGGCGATCTCGGTGAGGTACAGGTCTCCGTCGGCGAGGTGGCGAAGGATGCGCAGCCGCCCTTCATCGCCGAGCGCCCGGAAGAGGCGCAGCGTCGCGGTCGGGACGGCGCCCGGATCGCCGTCGAGGGCGGTCTCCGCGAGCGGGTAGGCGAACAGGTGCCAGGCGTCCCCGCCGAACGTGTAGTTGTAGGGTCGGGAGAAGTAGCTGGGCGTGAGGTAGATCGTCCGGACGGTCTGGTCAGGGGTCCAGCGGTAGCCGTTCGTGACGCGCTCGATGAGGTCGGGCGTCGGGAGGCGCTCGATGTCCGCGCGGTGGTCGGCGACGTCGCGCTCGTGCATTCGCGCGACGCGCGGCTCGATCTCCGCGAATCGCTCCTGCCAGGCGCGCAGCGCTCGCCGCAGCGCGCGCATCTCGCCGTCGGAATCCTCGAGGAGGCGCCGGATCGGCGGCCGGAGCTCCTCGGGCGTGCCGGCCACGATGTCGTCGAGCAGGCCGGGCTCGCCGTCGAAGTAGCGGTCGGCCAGCACGCAGGTCGCGCCGAGGTCCTCGTCCTGGCACGCTGTTCGAAGCAGGTCGATCGCGCGAACCCCGGCCGCGAACGCCACCACATCAGCGGAGGTCCGGATCTCGGGGCGCGGCACGATCACCATCAGGAGCGCCCAGCCGCAGAGTGCCTTGTGCTCCTCCTCGTTCCCGCCGAAGGCGCGCTCGAAGTCACGCTTGAGCGGCGCCGACAGGGACTCGAAGCTCGCCTGCCGCCAGGCCGTGTCGGCAGGCAGGAGCTCGGGCTCGGTGTCGCCGATCACGCTGATCAGGAAGTCGATGGCGGGCCGCGCCTCGAGCCGGATCTCCGGCCGGCGCTCCGCCGCGGTCGCGGCTGCGCGCGGCGAGATCTCGCGAACGAGCGCGGCGCTCGGCGGGGCCGGTGCGCGGCGCGGCCGTGGGGCGCGAGTCTGGCGGGGCGGGGTTGTCATGGTGGTCGGGTGAGCTCCTTGATGTTAGACGAATATCTAACACGTGGTGCGACTTGTCAAGCCCTCGGCTGCGGAAACTGCAGCCGGGCGGGTCGAACGCCTGTCGCACGCGTGGAGGCCCCCGCGCGCCGTCCCTCGGCGGCCGGCCCGAATGTCGCGACGCCTCGTTCGCCCATACAATGGACGACCAGACGGACGACCCACCGCGGCACGGGGGCGTCAGCCGGGCGCGAGCCCGGCCGGGCACCAGTGCACGGGTCCGCACCGACGATCTATCGCCGACGAACCCAGCCGCGCAGGCGGCACTGCCCACGCCCCGCAGCGAGGTACGCATGTCCGTCCCGACCGTCCGCTTCACCGACGAGCGGCTCCCGAACGGGCTCCGCCTCATCGTCAGCGAGGATCACCTCGTCCCCGTCGTCGCCGTGAACATCTGGTACGCCGTCGGCAGCAAGCACGAGCAGCCGGGCAAGACGGGCTTCGCCCACCTCTTCGAGCACGTGATGTTCCAGGGCAGCCGGCACGTCGCGAAGGCCGAGCACATCGCCCTCGTCCAGGCGGCCGGCGGGACGATGAACGGGACGACCTGGCTCGACCGGACGAACTACTTCGAGACGGTGCCCAGCCACCAGCTGGAGCTCGCGATCTGGCTCGAGGCGGACCGGATGGCGACCCTGCTCGACGCGCTCTCGCAGGAGAACCTCGACAACCAGCGGGCCGTCGTCAAGAACGAGAAGCGATCCTCCTACGACAACCAGCCCTACGGGACGTGGCAGGAGAAGCTGCTCGGGCACCTGTACCCGCCCGACCACCCGTACCACCACCCGACCATCGGGTCGATGGAGGACCTCGACGCGGCGTCGCTCGACGACGTCAGCCGCTTCTTCCGGACCTACTACGCCCCGAACAACGCCGTCCTCTCGATCGTCGGCGACGTCGATCCCGGGCAGGCGCGCGGGTGGGTGGACCGCTACTTCGGCCCGATCGCTGCCAACCCGTCGATCCCCCCGTTCGCTCCGGCCGCGCTGCCGCTCACGCTCGGGGGCGAGGTCCGCGAGACGGTCCCGGACCGCGTGCCGCTGCCCCGGATCTACCTCGGCTACCGCGCGCCGTCGATCGGCGACGAGCGCCTCTACGCGCTCGAGATCGCGGCCCAGGTGCTCGCGGGCGGGAAGGGCAGCCGCCTCCATCGGCGCCTCGTGCGCGAGCTGCGGATCGCCCAGGACGTGGCGATGTTCGGTCTCGGCTTCGCCTCCGGCCCGTCGATCTTCATGGGCTGGGCGACGGTGCGCCCCGAGGCGACGCCCGAGGCGGTTGAGACGGCGCTCCTCGAGGAGATCGACCGCATGGCCCGCGAGCCGATCACCGACGACGAGCTCGCGCGGGCGAAGGCGCTCGTCGAGACCGACGAGCTGGCCGCCCTCCAGCGTGTCTCGGAGCGGGCCGACCGGCTGAGCATGTACGCGACGCTGCTCGACGAGCCCGACGAAGTCAATCGCCAGCTCGAGCGCTTCCTCGCCGTCACGGCGGAGGACGTGCGGGCGAACATCGCCGACCTGCTCGTGCGCGACAACCGGGTCGTCCTCACGTACGTCCCCGCGCGCGCCACCGCCCGAGGCGCGAGGCCCCGGATGCGGCGGCGGCGGAGCCGACCCCGGCCGATACGCGCCGCCGACCGTGACCCGGAGGACCAGGCGTGAGCCCCACCGATCCCGTCGAGGCCGCCCTCGGCGTCCGCCCCGCCCCGGGGACGCCGCGCTCCTTCACGTTTCCCGCTGCCGAGCGCGGCCGCCTGTCGGGCGGCCTGCCCGTCGTCACCGTCCACCTGCCGGGCCGCCCGCTCGTGTCGGTCAGCATCTCGCTCCCGAACGGCGCGGTCGACGAGCCCTCGGCGGACGGCGGCGCCACGATCCTCGCGGCGCGGGCCCTGACCGAGGGAACGCAAGCGCCACGATGCCGTCGCCCTGATCGAGGCGGCCGAACGGCTCGGGGCGTCGCTCCGGGCCGAAGCCGGCTGGGATGCGTACGTCGCGGGCGTCGACGTGCCCGCGCCGCGCCTCGCCCCGGCGCTCGAGCTCCTCGCCGAGATGGTCAGGGAGCCGGCGTTCCCGGAGCGCGAGGTCGAGCGCCTGCGCGACCAGCGCCTCAACGACCTGCTCCAGGCCCGGGCCGACCCGGCGCGCCGCGCCGAGGAAGCGTTCATTGCCACGATCTTCGCCGAGGGCTCGCCCTACGCACGACCGGCCGGCGGCATCCGCGAGACAGTCGAGGCGCTCGACGTCGACGCGCTCCGGCGGGCCCACGCGCGGTGGTCGACCTTCGAGCGGGCGACGATCGTCGTGGGAGGCGACCTGACCGACCTCGACGTTCCGGCCATGCTCGAGCCGCTGTTCGGCGACTTCGGGCCGGCGCCATCCTCGGACGGCGCGGTTGCGACACCGCGCATCGCGAGCGGCGTCGATCGGCCCGTCGTCCGGCTGTTCCACCGGCCAGGCGCGGTCCAGTCGGAGCTCCGGGTCGGCCACGTCGGCCTGCCCCGCCGGATCGGCGACTTCCACGCGGTGACGGTGCTGTCGATGATCCTTGGCGGGCTCTTCAACTCCAGGCTCAACATGAAGCTGCGCGAGGAGAAGGGCTACACGTACGGCGCTTCGGCTGGCTGGGACTTCCGGCGCTACGCAGGACCGTTCGCCGCGCGGGCAGCCGTGAACACCGACGCGACGGTGCCGGCCCTCACCGACCTCCTGGCAGAGCTGCGCGCGATCCGCGAGGCGGCACCGACGGACGCCGAGCTCCGCGCGGCGCGGGACTACCTCGTCGGGGTCTTCCCGCTCCGCTTCGAGACGCCGGGACCTGTCGTCGGCGCCCTGAGCGGCCTGGCGACGTACGGCCTGCCGGACGACGAGCTCGAGCGGTATCGCCCAGCCATGGAAGCGGTGACCGCGGCCGAGGTCCTCGGCGCCGCGCGCGGCCACATCGATCCCGAGCGGCTCGCGGTGGTGATCGTCGGCGATGCGGACGCCGTCGCAGGCAACCTCGAGACGGCGGGTTTCGGCGAGCTCGAGATCGTGCGCGAGGAGGAGCCCGGGGCCGGCTGAGCCGCGCGCTCCGATCTGCGATCCGGACGACGCCCGCGACGGTCGGCCAGCGACGGCGCAGCGCGTGTCATCGCCGGCACGGGCCCGCGGCACGATCCCAGCCAGGCACGAGCCCGCGTGCGGCAGGCGCGTCGCCGCGCCAGGCGCCGCGCGCACGGGGCAACCTCGGGCAGGCGTGCGCCGCGTCCGCCGACGGCCTCGCGGCCACGAGGGCCATGTGAAACCTTTCCGGCCGTTGATGCCTCATGTCAGGTAGCGGACAAGGATCGAATCCCGGCGGCGCGGCCGGGGACGAACAGGACCCGCGAATGCCCTGGAGGGCAGGGGACATCGATCGCGCTCGCACGAAGTGGTCGGGGCGGCTGCCGCAGCCGGAATGGGCGGCGAAGGCCACCCACGTCCGTTTCCAGCATGACATTCTTCCAGTCCCAGTTGATCTGGCATGCCGCCGAGAACGGCGGGGAGGCAGTACGTTGAGGGCGGTGGACGGGCGGAGCAGCGGCTCGGCGCGGTATCGTCTCGGGAGCCACCCCTCCGACGGGCCGGCGGACGCCTCCGCCGTGCTGGCGGATTTCGAGCTGGAGTACGAGCGATCGACGTGGCACCGATGCCCCGAGCGGAGGCCGGTCCGGGCGACGACCCCGAGGCCCGGCGCGTCGTTGCGGAGGTCCTGGCGGGCGACACGGATGCGTTCCGGGTTCTCGTGGAGCGCGAATCACGCTCCCTCGTTCGAGCCTGCTATCGCGTCCTCGGCGACCTTCACGAAGCCGAGGACGCTTCCCAGGAGGCGTTCGTGACCGCGTATCGGGCCCTCGCGACGTGGCGTGGCGAAGGGCCGTTCGGTGCCTGGCTCTCGCGCATCGCCGTGCGCATCGCGGTCCGTCGCGCCGCGCGGCGCAAGCCGGTCACCTGGATCGACCCCAGCCCGGCCGGTGACGACCGCTCCGATGGCCTGGGCGGAATGAGCCAGGCCGCCCTGCTGGGAGCCATGGGCGCCGCGAACGACGCCGATCCCGCCCAGCTGGCGGTGCGTGCCGAACGGGCCGCCGCGATCCGGTCGGCGGTCGCCAACCTCGACGAGCCCTACCGCGAGGTCGTGGCGCTGCGCTTCTTCTCCGAGATGTCCCTCCAGGAGATCGCGGACGAGAGCGATCGGCCCCTCGGCACGGTCAAGACGCACCTGCACCGCGGCCTGCAGCGGCTGCGGCGGGTCCTGGAAGCCGGAGACCTCGCGTGAACGACGGCTTCGGTCTCGGTCAGCCCCGCCGGTTCCGCCCCGACGAGCTCGACGTCGAGCTCGGACCGGGCGAGGAGTCCGAGCTCATGAGTGCCGCCCGCGACCTCGAGTGGCTGGCCGCGGTCGACGACATCGGACCGTCCTGGGACTTCGCCGATCGGGTGATGGTCTCGATCCAGGCCGAGCCGCTGCCGCGGCCGGTCGTCGCTGCGTACGGTGCCGCCCGGAAGGGCCGGCCGATCGCGGCGCTCGCGGCGCTCGGCGACCTGTGGCGGGTGGCGTTCGGCGGCGGTTCGCGACCCCTGGCGGTGCGCCTGCCGGCGATCGGACTCGTGGTCCTCCTGGTGGCCGCCATCGGCGGTGCCGGCACCCTCGGCGTCGGCGCGCTGACGGGGGCGTTCAACGGGCGCCCGGATGCCTCTCCTGTGGGGACGCCGCTGGCGAACGAGCCGCAGCCCACGCCCACCCAGCTCGAGACGCCGAGGACGTTCGAGCCGTCGGAGCCTCCATCGCTCCACCGGAGCGCGGAGCCGTCGGAGTCGCCCGATGCGTCCCCATCGCCCGATGGCTCCGAGGAGCCCGGCGACGACACGAGCTCGACGTCGGCGCCGCTGGAGACAGACCCGCCGAACGCGGGAGGCACGCCGCGAACCACCCCGCCCCCGGCCCGGACGTCCGAGCCGTCGAAGACCCCGAAGCCCACCCCGACGAACCGTCCGACGCGCTGGCCGCGGGAGACCCCGCGGCCGAGCGACACGCCCCGGCCATCCGAAGGCCATGGTGGCGGTGGGGGCGGGGGTGGGGGCGGCGACTCCGGACCTGGCGACTGAGCGCGCCTGGAGCGCACGCCGCCGCGCCGGACCGCCGGCCGGGTCCCCGCGCGCTACGATCGCGGCATGATCGCCGTCGTCGGATCGCCCAGCTTCCAGCCCGCGCTGCGCGGTCGAACCGCCGCCGAATCCGACGTCCCGCCGTCCGACGCGCAGCCCCGCGGTCCCTCCGCGCCGATCCCGGAGGGACGGGCCGCGGGCCTCGCGGCCGGCATCGCCGCCACGGCCGTCGCCGCCGGGGCGAGCGTCCAGATCGTCGGGAAGATCGGCGACGATCCGGCTGGCGAAGCGGTGGTCCGCTGGCTCGCCCGGGCTGGTGTCGGCCACGCGGCACTCTCGCGAACGAGCGCGGACACGCCGGTCCGGGAGCCGGCGGACGACCTGCCGGACGTCGACGAAGCCGAGCCCGTCACTGCCCTGCTGGCCGAGGAAGCCGCATCCGATCGCGATCTCACCGCGGCCGATACGACGGCCCGCGGGGCGGCCGCGCGGACGGCCGCGACCCGGGCACGCACGGCGCTGGACGCCGGTCAGCCGCTCGACGCCGCCGACGTGGCGCTGGGGCTCGGCTATCTCCGCGACATCGGGGTGATCGTGGCGGTCGGCCTCGACGACGAAGCCGTGGCGCGTGTCGTCGCCGAGGCCGGCGCATTCTCGGCCGGCCCGGTCGTCGCGATCGTGCCTGCGGGCGTGCCCATCCCGCCCGCGTTCGCCGCGGCGACGGTCCTCGAGGCGCCGGACGAGGACCCGGACGCGGCGTTCGCGTCGTTCGTCGGACGGTTCGCCGCGGCCCTCGACCGTGGCGTTGTCGAGCCGGCTGCCTTCCGCGCGGCCGCCGACGAGGGCGGCTGGAGCGCCGCGGAGTAGCGATCGGCCGTTGGCCGCGGTCGGTCCACGCGCCGCTCCGGTCATCGAGCCACCAGGGAGACCCAATGCGCGAGCTGTACCCGCCCATCGAGCCGTACTGGACCGGCAGCCTCGCCGTCTCGGACCTGCACACCATCCATGTCGAGTGCAGCGGCAACCCGGACGGCACGCCGGTCGTGTTCGTCCACGGCGGGCCGGGCGGCGGCACCAACGCCGACCAGCGCCGGTTCTTCGACCCGGCGGCGTACCGGATCGTCCTGTTCGACCAGCGGGGCTGCGGCAGGAGCTCGCCCCACGCGAGCCTCGAGGAGAACACCACCTGGGACCTGGTGGCCGACATGGAGCGGATCCGGGAGCACCTCTCGATCGAGCGCTGGGTCGTGTTCGGCGGCTCGTGGGGCAGCACGCTCGCGCTCGCATACGCGGAGGCCCACCCGGCGCCGACGGCGGCGATGGTGCTCCGGGGCATCTTCCTGCTCCGCCCCCACGAGCTCGGCTGGTTCTACCAGTCGGGCGCGAGCTACCTCTTCCCGGACGCGTGGGAGGACTACCTGGCCCCGATCCCCGCCGCCGAGCGGAGCGACCTCATGGGCGCCTACCACCGGCGACTGACCGGCACCGATCCGGCGGTCCGGACCGCGGCCGGGCTCGCCTGGTCGCGCTGGGAGGCGACCACCTCGAAGCTCCTGGTCGATCCCGCCCTGATCGAGACCTACAGCGATGCGGCAACCGCCGACGCCTTTGCCAGGATCGAGTGCCACTACTTCGTCAACGGCGGCTTCTTCAGCCACCCGGACCAGCTGCTCGACGGCGTCGAGCGGATCCGCCACATCCCCGCGGCGATCGTCCAGGGCCGCTATGACCTGTGCTGCCCGATGACGACGGCCTGGGACCTCCACCGGCGCTGGCCGGAGGCGACGTTCGAGGTCGTGGCGGACGCCGGGCACGCCGCAACGGAGCCCGGCACGGTCGATCGGCTCGTGGCGGCCACGGACCGGTTCCGCACGGTGCTCGGCCCGGGCTGACCCCGCTGCGCGACGCGCGGCCGCCGGCTCGGGCGCACAGCGGCGCGCGAGCGACCCGCGACAGAGACGACCCGGCCGACCCGCCGGCTCGGGCACGCAGCGGCGCGCGACGCGGGACCCGGACGCGGCCAGGTCGACCCGCCGGATCCGTCGATCAGAGTCCCCAGAACGGCCCGGAGAGCCCGACCGATCGGAAGTAGGCTGCGGCCTCCACCGGGTCCCGACGCACGTAGCCGCGGTCCAGCCGCCCGGCGTACCAGCCACTGCGCCAGCCGCCACAGCGTCGCGAGGTCGAGCACATCGCCACGACCCCGGCCGGTGCGCGACAGCCAGGCTTCGACGCAGCCCTCGTCGCAGAAGAGCCGCTGGTTGCCGCACGTCAGGAGGACGTCGTCCCACATCCGGGCAACGGGAACCAGGAAGTGCGCCACCGCCGCGCCACCGGGCGGCGCCCCCCGCTGCACGACCCAGGCCAGGGGGCGGTCACAGGCGGGACATCGCGTCGCGACGAGCACGTCGGGCTCGCCCGGGAGCAGGTGCGGGATGGCGAACGAATCCCAGGCGCACCCACCCCACCAGAGCGTCCCGCGCCCCATGACGGCGAACCCGAGCGGAACCGCGGAGAACGGGTGCGCCATGAGGATGCGGTCGCGTTCGTCGAGCACGACGTGTCGGGCCGCCGCGAGGGCCCGCAGGCCGCTCGCGACCGCGGCGGGTTCGTCCTCGAGGTCCGCGGCGAGCGACGGCACGTCGGGGGCGCGACCGTCGCGGGCGAACGCGCGGTAGACGGCGAGGCGGAGGTCCTCGTGGTCCCTGCCTGCCATCGGCACTCCTCCTTCCCTCCTCACCGCTTCCGTCGCCGCACCGCTTCCGTCGCCGCGACCTGTCGCCCTGCCTCGCCTTGGTCGCCAGGTCGCGGCAGGCGCGTGCGCAACGCTACTGCTCGACCGAGCTGGAGCGCCTACACGAGCCGGAGCGTCTCCGACGCCGCCGCCCCATCGGCGGGCTCGTGGGCGCCGCCGGGCTCGAGCCCGCCCTCGGGCGCGCTGCCGTCCTCGGGGCCGAGCACGCCCTCGGGGCCGAGCCCGCCCTCGGGGCCGAGCGGGACGATCAGGTCGGGCCCGTCGAACCGTGGGTCGTTCACGCGGCGCGACACCTGGTAGCGGATCAGCAGGTCGTCGGGAGCCGGCACGAGGAGATGGGCGAGGGCGGCCGGGTCCGTGGTCGCCGGGTCGAGCCATTCCTCCCACGCCGACGTCGGGAGCAGGACGGGCATGCGATCGTGGATCGGCTCGAGCGTCGCGTTCGCGGTCGTGGTCACGATCGTGAACGTTCGGATCTTCTCGGCCCCGGGCTCGGTCGGGTCGCGCCACGGCGACCAGAGTCCGGCGAGCGCCATCGGCTCGCCGTCCCGCCGCCGCACCAGGTTCGGCTGGCGGACCTTCGGTGCCAGCCGCTGCCACTCGTAGAACGCGTCAGCCGGGACGAGGCAGCGCCGCTTCGCGAAGGAGGATCGGAACGCGGGCGTCGTCGCGACGGTCTCCGCGCGGGCGTTGATCAACCGGTTGCCGATCTTGGCGTCCTTGGCCCAGGCCGGGATCAGGCCCCACCGATACGGGACGATCGCCCGGCCCTGGTCGGCGCGCTGGACGACGACGAGCGCGTCCTGCTGCGGCGCGAGGTTGAAATGGCCGCCTTCGCTGTTCGCGAGGTCCTGGGCGTCGAACAGGGCGGCCAGCTCCGCGCTGGGCCGCTGCTGCGTGAAGCGTCCGCACATCGGCCGAGCATACCAGCGGACATGCCTGCGACCGGTTCGTGACGAGGGCGCGACCGGGGCTCGTGCCGACGGCCGGCCGCCGTCCGAGCGCCGCGGCGCCGGCGCGGCGCTTCTGCTACGTTGCGGGCCGATGACCGGACCCACGACCAGCAATCCGAACGAGAGCGGCCCCCTCGACCGGCGTACCGCCGAGGCGCTCCTGCGGCGAGCCGACAGCCTGCTCGCCTCGAGCGATTTCGGGGCTGCGCAGGCGCTCTACCAGCGCCTCATCGGGTTTCCGGATCCGGCGATCACGGGCGCCGCGCTCCTCGGCGCCGGCGAGGCGCTCTTCCGGATCGACGACGAGACCTCCGCGCGGTCGTTCTGGGAGCAGGCGACGAAGCTCCCCGAGAACGCTTCGTCGTACGCGGCGTGGCGGCAGACAGCGGCCGCCCGCGTGCGAGCCGGCGAGCTCCGGATGGCGTACGAGGCCTACCGCGAGGCGGAGCGGCGGGCGCCGGCCCAGGATCGCGCCGAGATCGCCCAGCGGCTCGGCTGGCTCAGCAAGGAGCTCGGCGACACGAAGGGCGCGGGGCGCTACTTCGCGCGAAGTCGCGGCCGGGAGCTCACCCCGATCCTGAGCTACGGCACGCTGGTCGTCACGGTCGTCATCTCGATCCTGGCGCTGCAGCCGGAGATGAGCGATCGGATCTTCAACGCGCTCGAGCTCGACAAGCAGGCGCTCGCGGCAGGGGAGTGGTGGCGGCTCGTCACGCCGGTCCTCGTCCACGGCAGCTTCGCGCACCTGTTCTTCAACATGTACTTCCTGTTCCTTGTCGGCCCGCTGGTCGAGCAGATGTACGGGAGCGCCCGGTTCGCGCTGTTCTACGTGCTGACCGCCGCGACCGCGTCCACTGCGAGCTACCTGTTCGGCGGGCCCGAACCGTCCGTCGGGGCGTCGGGAGCGCTGTTCGGGCTGTGCGGCGTCCTGCTCGCCGCGAGGTTCCTGTACCGCCCCGTGCTGCGCGGCTCGCAGCGCGCGCTGTTCAGCCAGATCGGCATGCTCGTCGTGATCAACCTCGTGCTCGGGTTCGGGCTCGACGCCGCCGGGAGCGGGATCGACAACATGGCCCACCTCGGCGGGCTCGTCGGCGGGGTCTGGCTCGGCCTGCTGATCCCGCCGCTCAGCGCGCGCGACCTGCCGACGATCGGTACCCGGCCGGGCGGCGGCATGCCGGGCTCGCGGACCGCGGCGGTGCTGCCCGGCGCGGTCGCCGTGGGCGGCACGTCGACCAGCAGCTCGGCGTCGATCGGCCTGCTGGCCGTCCGCGTGGCCGGCGTGCTCGCGCTCGTCGCGGTCGTGATCGTGCTCGTGGTCGCGGGCGCCGGCGCGTACACCTGACCGACACGCCGCGGCGCTCGGGAGAGTACCAGGGCGCCCGGTTCGTGCGTCCCACCCCGGTCGCCTTCATCCTCGGTAGCTCGGTCGTGATGTCCGAAAACCGCCAGCGCGAACGTGGCGGAGGTGCCATCCTCCGCGCATGACAGCCCCACGTGACTTCGAGCACCGGTACCGCGCGATCGTCGCCCGCGACCCGCGCTTCGACGGCTACTTCTTCACCGCGGTCACCAGCACCGGCATCTACTGCCGCCCGTCGTGCCCGGCCCGCACGCCGAAGCGAGAGCACGTCCGCTTCTACCCGACGGCGGCGGCCGCCCAGGAGGCGGGCTTCCGCGCCTGCAAGCGATGCATCCCTGGCACGGTCCCCGGTTCGCCAGAATGGGACGTCCGCGGCGACATCGCAGGCCGGGCGATGCACCTCATCGCGGACGGCGTCGTCGAGCGCCACGGCGTGCCGGGCCTCGCGGAGCGCCTCGGGTACGGCGATCGCCAGCTGCGACGGATCCTGCTCTCCGACCTGGGCGCGACGCCGCTCGCACTGGCCCGGGCGCATCGCGCCCACGTTGCGCGGCTGCTGCTCGAGACCACCGCGCTCCCCGTGACCGAGATCGCGTTCGCGGCCGGATTCGCGTCGCTGCGCCAGTTCAACGAGACGATCCGCCAGGTGTTCGCGGCGTCGCCGACCGAGCTCCGCGAGCGGCGCCGGGGCCACGGCCACGTGACGCCGGCCGGTGCGTCGTCGGCGCCAGCCGCGGACGCAGGCCCCGAGGCGGCGGATGGAGATGAAGGCGGCTCCACGAGCTGGCCGGTCTCGCCGCCGGGGGGCCACCCGATCGAGATCCGGCTGGCGCGCCGCGCGCCGTTCGACTTCAGGGCGCTGCTCGCGTTCCTCGGGCCGCGTGCCGTCCCCGGCGTGGAGGAGGTGGTCGGCGGCGCCTATCGGCGCAGCCTGCGGCTCCCGAACGGGACGGCGCTCGTCGAGGTCACCGACGACGGGGTGGCGGTCCGCTGCAGGCTGCTGCTGACCGACCCGCGCGACCTCGGTCCGGCGGTCGCGCGCGTCCGTCGCCTGCTCGACCTCGACGCCGACCCCGTGGCGATCGCGGAACTGCTCGGGCGGGACGAGGTGCTCGCGCCGCTCGTGGCACGATCGCCCGGCCGGCGCGCGCCAGGCGCAGTCGACGGGGAGGAGATCGCGATCCGGGCCGTGCTCGGCCAACAGGTCTCGGTCGCCGCCGCGCGCACGATCGCCGGGCGCCTTGCGGCCGAGCTCGGCTCGCCCGTGCCGATGGCGACGCCCGGCGACGCCATCGGCCTCGCGTTCCCGACGGCGGCAGCGATCGCCTCCGCGCCCGACGAGCTGCTGCCGATGCCAGCCAGCCGGCGCCGAACCGTTCGTGCGCTCGCGACCGCGCTCGCCGAACGCCGGATCGACCTGGGGGCCGGGGCCGACCGCGACGCGGCGAGCCGGCGACTCCGCGAGGTGCCCGGCGTCGGTCCGTGGACCGCCGGATACATCGCCCTGCGGGCGCTCGGCGATCCCGATGTCCTGCTGGCCGGCGACCTCGGAATCCAGCATGCCGTGGCGGCGCTGGGCCGGCCGGCGGACGCCGCCTCCCTCGCCGCGATGGGGGCCGCCTGGGCCCCCTGGCGCTCGTACGCGAACCACCACCTGTGGGCCAGCCTGGGAGATCCGGGCGAGGCCGCGTCCCCCGCAGACCACCAAGCCGCGACGCCCGTCGCGGCGGGTCGTCCCGCCCTCGAGATCGGAGCTGCACGATGACCGTCTACACGCACCACCCGAGCCCCATCGGCCCGCTGCTGCTCGTCGGCGACGTCGCCGCTGGTGGCGAGTTCGTCCTGACCGGGCTCTACCTGCCCGGCCACCGTCGCGGGCCGGCGGTCGATCCCACGTGGCGCGAGGCGCCGGACCGGTTCGCGGCGGTCGCGGCCGAGCTCGACGCGTACTTCCGCGGCGAGCGTCGCGCGTTCGACGTGCCGTTCCGCTTCACCAGCGGATCGCCGTTCCAGCGGCGGGTGTGGGACGAGCTGACCCGGATCCCGGCGGGCGAGCCGATCTCGTACGGCGAGCTCGCGGCGCGCTGCGGCGTGCCGGGCGCGGCGCGCGCGGTCGGCGGGGCGGTCGCGCGCAACCCCATCTCGATCGTGGTGCCGTGTCACCGGGTCGTCGGCAGTGACGGGGCGGTGACGGGCTACGCCGGGGGGGTCGAACGGAAGCGCACGCTCCTCGCGCTCGAGGCGGGCATGACCGCGCCGGCGGCGCGATCGGCGGGGCCGGCCGCGGTCGGCGCGGGCGTAGCCGGGGCCTGACGAGCCGGGGGCCGCGGACCCGTCGCCTGCCAGCAGGGGTCAGCACCCGCGGCCGCGACTCGGCCGATGCCAGGGAGACGCGGTCGCCCCTCGGCCGCCTGCCCGCCAGGCGCCCGGGGCCCCTGACGCCGGATCGGTCGCTCAGCCGACCGAAAGCAGGTCGGCCCTGCCGCGGAACCGCTCGAGCACGCGGTAGAAGTTGCGCTTCGGCGAGCCGGTCTTCCTCGCCCCCCGGCAATCCCTCGATCCAGCCCGGCGCGTGGCGGACCAGCGGCAGCTCGAGGCGGCGGGCGGCCCGGGGCGGCGCCGTCGCGTCGGGGCCTGCTCGCAGCTCGAGGCTGAGCCACACGTCGAGGTACCGCGCCGACACGAACTTCTCGTCGAGCGGCGTCGGGTCGCCGAGCGCGACGACGTCCCGGCGGCGTGCCGCGATCCAGACAAGCTCGATGGCATCGACCGCGGGACCTCCGACCTCCGCGAAGTGCCGCAGGTCGGTGGACACGAGCCCGAAGCCGCCGGCAACGGCGACGCCCGCGTCCGCGAGCGCCTCGCCGAGCGGGGTCAGCGCGTCACCGACGAGCTCGACCGCGGGATCCGCGAGCACCACGATGGCCCCGCGCGCTCGTCGGAGCCCGATGTTCCAGGCGGCGGCCCGCCCGAGCCGCGCGCTCGTCCAGACGACTTCCGGGTCTGACCCGGCGATCGACGCGCGATCCGGGCTGGCGGCGCCCAGTCGGTCGGCCTGCGCGGGCGACGGGTCGTTCGCGACCACCACCACCTGGCAGCCGGCCGGGGCATGCCGTCGCAGGCTGCCGAGCAAGCGCGTGACATCGTCCGGCGCGTCGTCGGCGACGATCACGACCGAGTACGGCGCGCCGGGCGGGGTGTCGGGCGACCCGTCGGGCGACACGGCGATCGCCGACGTCGGACGCGCTCGGCACCGCCGCCGCGGAGCCATAGCGCTCGACGTCACCGTCGGCGATCGTCGGCGGCGTCAGCGGTTCGAGGCGGAAGTCCGTCCCGCGGTCGACGACCTTCCATCCGGCTGCCTCGATCTGCGCCCGCGCCGCGTCGGCTCGCGGCCAGTCGCGGGCGGCCCGAGCTGCCGCCCGATCGCGGGCGAGCGCGAGGATCTCGTCGGGGACCGGGCGGCCGCGGACCGGACGGCCGGGGACCGGACGGCCAGGGATGCTCATGCGCCCGAGTGTAGCCGGGCCGGCGCGGGATCCTGCACGCGACGTATGCGCGCGTGGGACGCCGAGGTCCGCGGCGGCCCCCCTGCGCGCACCTTCGGGGGATGGGGTGGCCGACCTCGCGCGCGTACCGTGGCGCAGATGCGCACCGCCGTCGACCCGCGCCCAGAGACCCTCGGGCTGCCCGAGGCCGACTTCCGCACCCGCTACGCGGCGGCCGTCATCGGCAGCATCCCGGCGTGGCAGATCGGGCTCCTCGTGATGGCGTTCGCGGTCTGGGACCTCATGGTCTCGCCGGCGGCTGCGCCGACCACGTTCCTGATCCGGTCTGTGGCGACGCTCGTCCTCGTGATCGTCGTTCGGTACGTGGCCAGCCCGGCCACCAGCCTGCGTCGCACACCGCATCGCGCTGATCGGGATCCCCCTGGTGATCACCGCATCGATCACGCTCGTGATGATCATCACCCGGGTCGACCCCCTGTACCTCGTGGCCACCGTCGGGATCATCACGTACGCCTTCGGGGTCCTCCAGGGCAGCCTCGCCCGCGGCATCCTCCTGGCTCTGGCCGCCGACGCGATCGTGTTCGTGGCGATCGGCATGGCCGCCCTGCCGTCGGAACGGTTCTGGACGACCGTCGTGTTCCTGTCCTTCCCCGTCGGCGCTGTCGCGGTCGGCAACCGGTTCAACGGCGACATGCTGCGCCGGCTCCAGGAGGTCGAGGCGGCATCGATCGCGATCGGGTCGTTCTTCTCCGACGCCGTCGCCACCGCCGGCGACGACCGCGAGGCGTTCACGCTGCTCGCGCAGCGCACGCGCGAGGCCCTCGGCGCCGACTGCGTGACCGCGCTCCTGTTCGTCCGACGCACGATCGCTCGACCCGATCGCGTCGGCCACCGCCGACGGCGTGCGCTCGCTCGGTGCGGGCTCCCCGACGCTCGCGAAGCTCCTGATGGTCGGTGTCGATGCCGGCCGCCTGCCGTCGGGCGAGCCGGACGAGGACTGCGGTCGTGACGCTATCGCCACCTGGTTCGCTCGCTGGCGCGACGTTGACGCCGGGCCGGCGAGGGACATCGTCCGGCGTGGCGTCGCGCTGGCCGCCGAAGATGCGGCGGCCCTGACCGACGGCCTCGTCTCGGACGCACGGACGGCGAGCCTGACCGGCACGGGCGCTCGATCAGCGAGCCGGACCGGGTCCGATGGGCGCTCCCATGCTGCCGAGGCGGCCCGGGCCGCCGGGGCTGCGCCCGCCGGGGCCGCCGGGGCTGCGCCCGCCGGGGCCGCCGGGGCTGCGTCCGACGGGGCGCCGGGCCCGCCGCGGCTGTGTCGACGGGGCGGCCGGGGCTGCGCCCGCCGATCGTATCCGGCGTGGCCTCCCAGCCGGCGTGACCGCCATCGCGCCGGGGCCCGGCGGCATCTCCGTGTTCGAGCGAAGCGGACCACGCTGCCGCATGCTCGTCCTGCCGGTGCGGCGCGACGACGTCGTCGTCGGCATCGTCGCCGCGTGGCGGCCGGCCGGCGCACGCCCGTTCGCGGCGTCGGCGCTGCGGCTGCTCGGCGCGCTGTGCGACGCCGCGGGGATCATCGTCGAGCGGCGCCGCGCCGTCGGACTCGTCGGCGATGCGGCGGCCCGCCTGGAGGCGATCTTCGCCGCATCGCCGATCGCGATGGTCCTCCTCGACGACCACGGACGGGTGCAGCTCTGGAACGCTGCCGCGGAGTCGCTCACCGGCTGGGCCAGCCGCGACGTGCTCGGCCGCCAGGTCGACGCATTCGCGACGGGCACCCGCGACGAGCTGACCGAGGTCCTCGGCAGCGTGCTCGCGGGCGCCACCGTGAATGACAGGCAGCTCGACGGCAGGCGCCGGGATGGCGCGCCCCTCCACGTCGCGCTCCACCTGGCGCCCGTTCGCGACCGGACTGGTCGGATCGTCGGCGCGATCGCCGAGGTGATCGACATCGCGCCGCGGATGCGCCTCGAGACGGAGCTGCTCCAGGCCCAGAAGCTCGAGTCCGTCGGCCGTCTCGCGGGCGGGATCGCCCATGACTTCAACAACATGCTCACGGCGATCATCGGGGCGGCCTCCATGCTCGAAGTCGAGCTCGGACCCGAGCGCCGGGCCCGCCGCGAGGTCGAGGCGATCCAGCTCGCGGCCGACCGGGCCGCCCAGCTCACACGCCAGCTCCTGGGGTTCGCGCGCAAGGCCGTGCTCGCGCCGACCGACGTGGACCTCAACGCGATCGTGCTCGGCATCGAGCCGATGCTCGAGCGCCTCCTCGGCGAGCGCATCGCGGTCGTGACGCGCCTCGATCCGGGAGCCGGGGGCGTGAGCGTGGACCGCGCCCAGGTCGAGCAGGTCCTCGTGAACCTGGCGGTCAACGCACGCGATGCGATGCCCGATGGCGGCGCGCTGCTGTTCCGCACGTCGCGGCTCGATCGGTCGGACCTGCCCGCCGGGCTGGACGTCGCCGACACGGGCCGGGTCGCCGTGCTCACGGTGTCGGACACGGGGTTCGGGATGAGCGACGAGGTCCGGCGCCACGCCTTCGACCCCTTCTACACGACCAAGGAGGTCGGCCAGGGGACAGGGCTCGGGCTCGCGACCAGCTACGGCATCATCCGCCAGTCGGGCGGCGACATCGCCGTCGAGACGAAGCCCGGCGAGGGAACGACGTTCCGGATCTACCTGCCCGCGGCGGCAACGCG
This sequence comes from uncultured Chloroflexia bacterium, assembly GCA_963809375.1. Taxonomy (GTDB): domain Bacteria; phylum Chloroflexota; class Limnocylindria; order Limnocylindrales; family CSP1-4; genus CTSoil-043. The sequence goes on along the minus strand of CAWEJO010000004.1, from coordinate 217,936 downwards.
CGCCGGTGCCCGCCCGGGCGGTCGCTGGCGGCTGCCCGTCACGCTCGCCGGGCGGCACGATCCTCCTCGCCGAGGACGAGCCCAACGTGCGGGACCTGGTCCGGCGGATCCTGGAGCGGGCGGGCTATGCGGTCCTCGAGGCGCCGAACGGCGAGGCCGCGCTGTCCATCGCCGGCGGCAGCGGACGGATCGACCTGCTCCTCTCCGACGTGGTGATGCCGGGCCTGTCGGGGCCCGAGCTCTACGATCGCATGGCACGCTCTCGACCGGACCTGCCGGTGGTGTTCATGTCGGGCTACGTCGCGAACCCCGACGTTCGCGAGGCGCTCGGATCGCGCGAGGTCCGCCTGATCGCCAAGCCGTTCGCGACCGAGACGCTCCTCGCCGCCGTCGGGAGCGCGCTCCGGCCAGCCGACGGCGTGCCCGCAGAGCCCGGCGGTTCGCCGGCCAAGCCGGATGGTTCGCCGGTCGACGCCACGACCTGAGCGGCGCGGCGTGGCCGGCACCACGGCTCAGGGCGCGGCGGGACGCCTCCCGACCACGCGCACGAGCACCGCCGACCCGGCGATGGTCGTCACGACCGCCAGCAACAGGCCGGAGAACTCGACCGGCGCGAGCGCGCCGGCTGCCAGGCCGATCGACCCAAGCACGAAGCTGAACTCGCCGATCTGGGCGATCCCCACCCCAAGCTGCAGCGGGCGCGCGGGAAGCCTCGCCATGCGCGCCAGCGCGTAGGCCGGCGCGCTCTTTGCGCCGATCACGAGCGCGACGAAGAGCGCCGCATATGGCAGCGCCGCCGGCATCGCCGCGGGGTCGATGAGCGATCCCAGCGAGACGAAGAACAGGCAGGCGAACACGTCGCGGAACGGCTGGAGCCGGTGGCGGACTTCGGTGGTCTCGGGACCCTCGGTGATCACGAGGCCAGCAACGAAGGCGGCGAGCGCCATCGGCACGCCGAAGACCACCGCACCGACGCTCGCGGCCACAAGACCCGACGCGACGGACACCAGCAGCAGCAGGTCGTGATCGGCGTGGAGGTGGCGCAGGACGATGGGCAGGGCGAGCGCGGCGACGGCGGCGAGGAGGGCATACAGCCCGAGCGAGGCGAGCGCCAGCGGCAGGGGCCGTCCGTTCGCCTCGAAGACCGCCAGCAGGACGGCCGCGACCCCGACCCCGGTCACGTCCTGGACGACCGACCAGCCGAGCATCGCCCGCTCGGTGGCCTCGTCCGTGGTGCGCCGGCTGCTGCGGGTGATGTTCACGATCACGACGCTCGAGCTCAAGGCGATCGACAGGCCCAGGATCAGCGCGCCGAACGGGGCCATTCCCGTGACGGTGAGGACGCCAGCCGTGGCGCCGAGCGTGATGGCGACCTGCAGGGGTGCCGCCCACACCAGGGCTCGCTGGTCGCGCCCGAGCGCGGCAAGATCGATCTCGATGCCGACCTCGAAGAGCAGGAGGACCACCCCGACGTCGGCGAACAGCGCGATCTGCTGGCGGTCAGCGACGTAGCCGGGGGTGAAGGGCGAGATGAGGAGCCCAGCCACCAGGTAGCCGACGACGGACGGCAGGCCGATCCGCCGGGCGAGCCACCCGGTGGCCGCCGCGAGGCCGAGGGCGAGGCCGACGTCGAGGACGAGGCGCTCGGTCTCCATGGCGGGAGACTATTCGATGACAGGTGCCCCGTGTCCAGTGAGGCACGTCCAGCGGCCGTCCTGATGCACGTTCGTGCTCAGGTTCGGCCCTTCCACGCTCGCCACATGCGCCGACATGCGCCGTTCGGGTATCTGCCGTTCGGGCGAGCCCGGTTCTTGAGCACGATTTCGCGTCAGCGCGGGTCCGGCCGCGCGCGCCGCCCCGCGAGCCCCTACTGCGACGTGCGCAGGATCTTGCCGCCGAAGATGCCGACGTTCTTGATCTCCAGCTCGACGTCCTCGCCGTCGACCCGGATCTCGAACACCACCGGGCTGTTTCCCTTCGCGTCCTTGTTCACGTGGCCGGAGACGTTCGGGGCGGTCGCCGTGATGTCGAGCGTGCCGAAGCCCTTGAGGTTCATGACGCCGACCGTGCCGACGATCGGGTCGCCGACCGGGGCGCCCGTCAGGAGGTCGGCGAGCGGGCGAATCCATCATGTAGAACGTGAGCTTGGCGTCGCGCGCGGTCGCGGTGATCGTGCCGAGGGCTTTCACGATCGACGCCGGGCCCTTGTACTTGCCCTTCAGGTCGATCTGGGCATGGCCCCGGTAGATGCCGCCCATGCCCACGTCGCCGCCTGAGGCGAACAGGTCGAGGTCGTAGTCGAACGTCCAGCCTTCGACCTTCTGGGTCTCGCTTCCGATGACCTTGATCGTCCAGTCGACCTGCTTCCCCCGGGCCTTCGCCCGGTCGGTGAACGCCTTGTCGCGAGCAGCGGCATCCTCCTCGGCGGTCGTGTAGGCCGAGAAGCCGTCCACGTACCCCGACAGCAGCGTCAGGCCGCCGGTATCGACGCGCGACGTCGCGACGACGGAGGCGACGGTCCCGTCGTCGGCGAGCTTCACGATCGTCGCGTTCTTCGACACCTTGCCCTTGAGCGCGAACCCGATCGCCACGGTCGCGGTCGGGTCGGCGCCCGCGGTGTCGACGTAGATGCCCGGGGTCAGCGCGCGCTTGACGCCGGCCGGTGCCGCGGAGAGGGGCAGGATGCGCCACGTGGCGCCGGCCGGGGCGGCGCCCGCCGGGACGTGGATCGCCGCCGTCGCGGTGCCGGTCGTGACCGCCGCGCCGCCGCCGTCGGCGGTGATCGGCAGCTCCGTGCCCTCGCCCGCGGGCATGAACGCCGGCGGGATCAGGGCCGGGGTCGGCTCGGGCGGCGCCTGCGTGGGGGTCGCGGCGGGCGAAGCCGGCGCAGCCGAGCCCTCGGGCGCCGGGGGCGGCGGTGGCGGCGTTGTCCGGGCCGCCGCTCGAGGCCTGCGGCTGCGCGGTCGGCGCGCCCGAGCCCGGCGGGGTGGTGACCTGGCTCCCGCAGCCTGCCAGCCCGGCCGCGAGCACCAGGAAGCTGACGGCAGCGGCCGCCGTCGATCGTCGCATCATTCGCGTCCCCAGCGGATTCCAGCGTTCGGCTCGATCGTAGCGCCGCGCCCACCGGGGTTTCGGGCCGCGGCGACATCGGACCCATGCGCGGCGGCGACGGCCGGTTGGCGCCCACCCGGCCCGCTACGATGCCCGCATGTTCGCCACGCTCGCGGGTGACTATCCGCACCCGGCCGGAGAGGACCCCAGCGACGCCCTGCGGGCTGTCGTCCTGGTGCAGGCGCGCACCGGCATCGCGCTGCTGTCCGACGGATCTGTCCACGGCCCGCTCGACGACATCGCCGAAGCCTGGCGGCGCGCGAGCGCCTGCGCTGGCGAGATCGCGCCCGGCCTGCTCGTCAAGGTCGCGGTTCGCGGACCCTGGTCCGCCAACGTGCGCGACCCCTCGACGCTCGCCGCCTGCGCCGCCGCGCTGCGCGACGCCGCCGCGGCCGGCTGCCCATACATCGAGGTGCACGAGCCGGCCGAACGCCTTCCCCGCGACGAGGCCGGCTTCGGGGCGTTCGCCGAGCTCCACGCCGCGCTGCTCGCAGGCCTGCCCGACGGCGTGCACGCCTCGCTGGCGATCACCGGCGGCAACGCCGACCGCATGCCCGCCGGCGCGGTCTTCGGTGCGCCCTACGCAAGCTACCTGTTCGACGTCCTCGCCGGTCCCGACAACTGGCGCCTCATCGCGGTCGCGCCGCCGGATCGAGGGATCGTGCTCGGCGTCGTCGACGCGGCGGGCCGTCGCCGGATCGGCCTCGAGGAGATCACCTGGGCCGTCGGCTACGCTGCGTCCACCGGCGGCCGAGGGCGCGCGCGGGTTGGCGTCGCGCCGTCGGGCGGGCTGGCGGGACTGGACCCCGACAGAGCCGAAGCCGTGCTCGCGCTGCTCGGCTCGGCCGTCTCGGCGCTCTCAGGAGATCGCGACGCGCTGCTCGACCAGCTGGATCCGCGAGCCATCGACGCGCGCACGGCAGCCCTCGGGCACGCGGCCCGGCCGCGGCGGAGTCCGGCGCCGCCGGCGGGGGAGTAGTCGCGGTCAACCGCACCCGCCATCGCAACGCCCCCTTGCACCAATCCGACCGTGGTGCAACCATCCGCCGCACTTCCCCAGGGGAGGGGAAGCACGGATCGCCGCGGCCGGCACGTCGCGGCGCGTCCAACCGCCTCCGCCCGCCGGGCAGACAACCGCCGGGCTCGCCCCACCCCGCGTACCGCGCGTTCCGGAACCCGTCCCGCTGGAGCAAGGAGGTCGCCTGGTGAGCGAACAGGTCGCGCTCGTCGTGAACGGCACGGCCCACACCGTGGATGTGGAGCCGAGACGGATGCTGGTCCAGGTCCTGCGCGAGGACCTCGAGCTGACCGGTACCCACGTTGGCTGCGACACGAGCCAGTGCGGCGCGTGCACGGTCCTCGTCGACGGCAAGGCCGTCAAGAGCTGCACGATGCTCGCCGTCCAGGCCGACGGCGCGAGCGTCAAGACGATCGAAGGGATGGCCGACGGGGCCGGGCTCCACCCGCTCCAGCAGGGTTTCTGGGAGAAGCACGGCCTCCAGTGCGGGTTCTGCACGCCGGGCATGATCATGGCCGCGGCCGACCTCCTGGGCCGCAACGCCGACCCGACCGACGCCGAGATCCGCCACGCGATCGAAGGCAACTTCTGTCGCTGCACCGGCTACCAGAACATCGTCGCGGCGGTCCGCGAGGCGGCTCGCATCATGGCCAGCGGCGGCGCGACCGCCCCGGCCTCCTGACCCGGACAAGGAGGACCGCCCGCCATGGCCACCGCACCGGACATGCTCGGCGCCGCCGTCAAGCGCGTCGAGGATCCCCGCTTCATCACCGGCAAGGGTCGCTACCTCGACGACCTGACGCTGCCCGGGATGGTCCACATGGCCATCCTGCGGAGCCCGTACGCGCACGCCACGATCGCGAGCCTGGACGTCGCCGCCGCCCGCGCGATGCCGGGCGTCATCACGGTGATCACCGGCGCCGACATCCCGTACAACCCGCTCCCGATGGCGTGGCCTGCCGGCGGCGTCGCGGGAATCCAGAACAACGTGAACACGCCGCGGATCCTCGCCACCGATTCGGTCAAGTGGACGGGCGAGGGCGTCGCCGCGGTCGTTGCCGAGACCCGCGAGCAGGCCACCGATGCGCTCGAGGCGATCAGCGTGACCTGGGAGCCCCTGCCGGCGGTCGTGGATGCCGAGAAGGCGACCCAGCCGGGTGCCCCGCAGCTGCACGAGAACGCGCCCGGCAACGTCGTCTTCGACTGGACCGTGGGCGACCGCGCCGGCACGGACGCCGCCCTCGCCGATGCGGAGGTCGTCATCCGCCAGCGCCTGGTGAACCACCGCCTGATCCCCAACCCGATGGAGGTGCGCGGCGACATCGGCTGGTACAACCCGGGCACCGACGAGTACACGATCTGGATGTCGAGCCAGACGCCGCACATCCAGCGCCTGCTCCTGGCGGCGTTCGTCATGGGCGTGCCCGAGCACAAGATCCGCTGCATCAGCCCCGACGTCGGGGGCGCCTTCGGCACCAAGATCTTCTGCTACGCCGACATGGCCCTCACCCTCTTCGCCAGCAAGGCGATCGGCGGGCGGCCCGTGAAGTGGGTCGAGACCCGCCGCGAGAACTACCAGTCGACGATCCACGGGCGGGACCACATCACGTACGTCGAGATCGCCGCCCAGCGGACCGGCAAGGTGACCGGCCTCAAGGTCAAGACGTTCGCGAACCTCGGCGGCCGCCTGTCCACCATCGGGCCGGGCATCCCCACGACGCTCTACGGCCGCGTCCTGTCGGGCTGCTACGGCATCCCGAACGTCTTCGCCGAGGTGACCGGGGTCTACACCAACACCGTCTTCGTCGACGCCTACCGCGGCGCCGGCCGGCCCGAGGCGACCTACGTCGTCGAACGCTCGATGGACCTCCTCGCCGACGAGCTGGGCATGGACCCCGCCGAGGTCCGGCGGGTGAACTTCCTGCCGCCCGACGCGTTCCCGTACGACAACCCGTCCGGCCTCGGGACCGCCTCCGGCGGCGCCAAGATCTACATCGACTCGGGCAACTACGAGCCCGCCATGGACAAGGCCCTCGGCATCGTCGGCTACGCCGACATGCCGGCCCGGAAGGCCGAGGCGAAGGCCCGCGGCAAGCTGCTCGGCGTCGGCCTCTCGACCTACATCGAGGTGTGCGGCGTCGCGCCCTCGAAGTGGATCGGCGCCGTCGGCGAAGGGTGGGGCGCCGCGATGTGGGAGTCGTCGAACATCCGGGTCCACCTGACCGGCAAGGTCGTCGTCACGATGGGCACCCAGCCCCAGGGCCAGGGCCACGAGACCACGTATGCGCAGATCGTCGGCCATGAGCTGGGCGTGCCGATGGAGGACATCGTCGTCCAGCATTCGGACACCCAGGGGACGCCGTTCGGCTACGGCTCGTACGGCAGCCGGACATCGTCGGTCGGTTCGACCGCGGCGATCAAGGCGGCCGGTCGCATTCGCGACAAGGCGAAGGTCATGGCGGCCCACATGCTCGAAGCGAACCCTGACGACATCGAAGTGTCGGGTGCGGAGTACCGCGTCAAGGGTTCGCCCGACAAGGTCAAGACACTCCAGGAGATCGCCTTTGCGCTCGACCTCGGCTTCGACCTTCCGGGCGACATGGAGCCGTACCTCGACGCGACCGCGTACCACGACACGCCGAACTGCACCTGGCCGTTCGGGACGCACATCGCGGTCGTGGAGGTGGACGCCGAGACCGGCAAGACCGAGCTCGTGCGGTATGTCGCCGTCGATGACGTGGGCAACAAGATCAACCCGATGATCGTGGACGGGCAGCTCCACGGCGGCATCGCCCAGGGCGTCGGTCAGGCCCTCTGGGAGGAGGCGGTCTACAGCGACGACGGCCAGCTCCTGTCGGGCTCGATGCTCGACTACGCGCTGCCGCGCGCGTCGTTCTTCCCGACCTTCGAGCTCGACCAGACCGTCACGCCTTCGCCCGTCAATCCGATCGGCGTCAAGGGCGTCGGCGAGGCCGGCTGCATCGCGAGCACGGCGGCGGTCGCCAACGCCGTCGTCGACGCGCTCAGCGTGCTCGGCATCCGCCATCTCGACATGCCGTTCACGCCGGCCAAGGTGTGGAAGGCGATGCAGGCGGCAGAGGCTGCGAAGGGAGGCCCGGCGTGATCGCGATCACGCCGGCCGGCGTGGGGAAGGCGAGATTGGCCGCGGCCGCGGAGAAGGGAGGTCCGGCGTGATCCCGGCGACGTTCGACTACGTGCGGCCGGCCAGCCTCGACGAGGCGCTGGCGCTCCTCGCCGACCCGGGCGCGAAGGCGCTCGCGGGCGGCATGTCCATCCTGCCGCTCCTCAAGCTGCGCCTGGCGAGCGTGGATCGGCTCGTCGACATCGGGCGGCTGCCGGAGCTGCGGGGAATTCGCCGCCACGCCGACGGCGGGCTCGCGATCGGGGCGCTGACGACCTACGACGAGCTGCTCGCCTCGCCGGACGCGATGGCCTACCCGCTCCTCGCCGACGCGCTTCCCGGCATCGGCGACGTCCAGGTGCGCAACCGGGGCACGGTCGGCGGGGCGGTCGCCCACGCCGACCCGAACTCCGACCTTCCAGCCTGCCTCCTCGCGCTCGAAGCGGTGCTGGCGCTGCGCTCGCCGCGGGGCGAGCGGAGCGGCCCGCTCGACGGCTTCTACACGGGCGCGTTCGCGTCGCTGCTCGCCCCGGACGAGCTGGTCATCGAGGTCCGCCTGCCGGCCGCCTCGGGATCGGCCGGCTCGGCCTACGCGTCGCTCGAGCAGCCGGCCTCGGGCTATGCGCTCGTCGGGGCAGCGGCCGTGGTGCACGCCGACGGGTCGGCGCGCATCGGGATCACGGGCGTCGGCGAGGTTCCCTACCGGGCGAAGGCCGTCGAGGCCGCGCTCGCGAGCGGGGCGTCGCCGGCGAGGCCGCGACGCACGCGACGGAGGGCCACACGGTGAACGGCGACATCCACGCCGACCCGGCCTACCGGGCAGCGATGGCGGCCGTGTACACGCGACGGGCGATCGAGGCGGCGCGGGCTCGGCTCGGGTAGGCGGCGCGGGCTCGGCTCGGGTAGGCGCCGCGGGCTCGGCTCGGGTAGGCGCCGCGTGCTCGGCTCGGGTAGGCGCCGCGTGCTGGGACGTGGCGGCAGCGTGGTCGGGCCGAGGTCAGGTCAGCGGCCAGGCGACCTTCTCCTCCGCCTCATGACGGTTCGGCAGGTAGCCGTGGTGCCGGTGACCCGTCGCGGTGCAGGCCCGCGCTCGGGCGACGCACGAGGGCGGCTCGCTACCGTCCGCAGACCGCAGCCAGCGAACCCTTATCCCGGGACGCCGCTGCATACGCGCTCGCGGGCGGCGCCGTACGACAGGTAGGCCCGGAGCCAGGTGGCCCGATCGTTCGCGAGTCAGCGCTCTGGCGCCGTAGCCCTCGGGTGGATCTCGCCGAAGGATGAGCCGGCGGCGGCTGGTGACCCATAGCCTCGGCCGGCCCGGGTCCGGGTGCGCCCGCGCGGGACAGGGCGTGCTCCGCCGCGCGGCCACGCTACTCTCACGCCGTGAAGCTCGTGACCCTCACGCCCGGCGGATCGAGGTCGGATCCCGCCGACCTGGTCGGCGCCGTCCTGGCCCGGGACCTGGTTGTCGCCGGCGAGCGCTGGGCCAAGGGACGGCGCCTGTCGATCGCGGACGCGGAGGCGCTTTCGGCCGGCGAGTTCTCGCGGCGCGGGCCGTGGGCCGACGACGCGACCGAAGGAAGCTGGGTGACGCTGCTCGTCCCCGAGCCGGGCGAGGTCCACGAGGACGATGCGGCGCGCCGGATCGCGGCCGCGGTGGCCGGGCCGGGCGTGCTCGTCCGGGGTCCCCAGGAGTCGCGCATCGACCTCGTGGCCGCGTTCGCGGGTGCCGTGCGGATCCGGTCGGGCGTCGTCGAGCGGATCAACCGGATCGATGGCCTGGCCCTGTTCAGCGTGCTCGACGGCCAGCTCGTCGCCGAGGGATCGCTCGTCGCATCGACCAAGACCGGCCCACACCTCGTGGCCGAGGGTGCGGTCGCGCGGGCGGAGGAGATCGCCTCGCGCGCGGGTGGCCCGATCGTGGACGTCCGCCCGTATCGGCAGATGCGCGCAGCCGCCGTCGTGAAGCAGGCGCTCGCGCCGGCCGCCCGGGAGCGATTCGAACGGGCCCTGCGGGACAAGGTGGAGAGCCTGGGTTCGACCCTCGTCGAGGTCCGGTACGTGGCGGACCGGGCGCCGGCGGTCGAGGCGGCCTTCCGGGCGATCGGCCGGGGGCGAGGGGCGGTGGACCTGGTGCTGACCGCGGGGGCGGCCTCGACCGATCCCGCGGACCCCGTCTTCGTCGCGTTCTCGGCCATCGGGGGACGGATCGTCTCGCACGGCGTGCCGGCGCATCCGGGTTCGATGCTCTGGCTGGGCCGGGCCGGCCGGACCACCTATCTCGGCCTGCCGACCTGCGGCGCGTACTCGAAGGCGACCGCCGCGGATCTCCTTCTGCCGTGGCTGCTCACCGGGGAGCGGCCGAGCCGCGCCCTCGTCGCCCGCCTGGGCCACGGCGGCATCCTGACCCGCGACATGCGCTTCCGGTTCCCGCCCTACGCACGCGGTCTCGACGCGCCGGAGGGGTAGGCCTCAGGCAGGGGGGACGGAGCGGCGCCGCCCGAGCACGCCGCCCTGCGCCGGGACATGTCGGCGCGGACGCCGGCGGGGCGGGGGACGGAGCGGCGCCGCCCGAAGAAGCCGGGAGGCGCCGGGACCCGTCGGCGCGGACACGTCGGGCCGGGTCGCCGCAGGCCGAGGCGTACCATGTATGGCCCTCTGCCGCCGTCCCCACGAGGAGGTTCCCATGGCGTCTCCGTCTCGCATCGCGCCCTTCCTCTGGTTCGACCGGCAGGCTCTCGAGGCTGCCGAGTTCTATGTCTCACTCTTCCCGAACTCCCGGGTCACGCAGGTCAGCCACTACCCGGAGGCTGGCCAGGAGGTCACGGGCGGAACGCCCGGCTCGGTGATGACGGTCGGCTTCGAGCTCGACGGGCTGCCGTTCACCGCGCTCAACGGCGGGCCCGCGTTCCGCTTCAACGAATCGGTCTCGTTCGTCGTGTCCTGTGCCGACCAGGCCGAGGTCGATCGCTACTGGGATCGGCTGACCGAAGGCGGCGACCCGTCCGCCGAGCAGTGCGGGTGGTGCAAGGATCGCTTCGGCCTCTCCTGGCAGGTGGTGCCCGAGGCGCTGGGCCGGCTGCTCGGCAGCCCCGACCCGCGAGTCTCAGAGCGGGTTACGAACGCGTTCCTGAAGATGCAGAAGCTCGACGTCGCGGCGCTCGAGCGCGCAGCCGCGGGGGAGTAGGGCGCACTCGTCGGCACGCCCGGGCCGGGCACCTCCGGGGCCCGCGTCCATGCCGGCTCACCCGCGCACGAACCAGCACGCAACATCGCACGGAGCCAGCCGAACGGCCCTGTTGGACGCCTGGGATGTGCGCACGCTGCGCGATCCCGGACTGCGGCCATACAAGGCGCCGCCTGCGCACCGGAACCGAGCAGTCTTCCTCGATCGCCCGATGGCCCCGAGCACCCAGGTCACGGCTATCGGCGCGCGGCTCCGTCACGTTCGCGAAGCCGCGCCGGCGCGTTGCCCGCACGACCGATGTAATCGCCCGGGGCGCTCGCCGTTGTCATTGGTGCTCATCCCAGCTTCAGCGGAGGGTCCTTGATGCGACGTTCGCGCCTCGCCACGCTCATCGGTGGCGTCCTCACGGCCGCGTTCCTTGTCCCGTCGGCCGCCCTGGCCGGCGGACTGGCCGCGCCCGTCACCGCCCAGGCGGCCCCCGCGGCCGCCGCCGTCCAGCACATCACGCTCGGATGCTCGCTCGCGGTCCCGGCGCCGCGCAGCGTGCACCAGGAGATCGACTGCCACTGGACGGCGGTCGACAACTCCGCCGTCACGGCGTACCGGCTGTGGCGCTTCGTCGACGGCAGGCCCAGCCGCATCATCGCCACGATCACCCCGGACAAGCCCCTCGCCTATGCGGACACGAACGTCAAGGCGGGGCACCGCTACGGCTACCGGGTGGTCGCGATCGGGCCGGCCGGGAGTCGACCGGGCGTCAGCAACCTCGTCGCTATTCGGATCGCGGGCGTTCCCCAGACGCTTGGCTTCAAGTGCGTGTTCGTCGTGGATGGTGACCGCCAGGGTGTGTGGTGCCACTGGTCGCGCACGACGCGGCCCGCAGCGGTGCGCTACGTGCTCTATCGCTCGGTCGATGGCGCGGCTCGCGAGAGGATCTACCGGACCGGCCTCAACGGCCGGCGCTCGTTCCTCGACACGAAGGTCACGGCGGGCCAGACGATCCGCTACGCGGTCGTGGCCCTGGCGCGCAGCGGTCGTGTCGTGGGAGTGGGCGGCCCGGCGACGATCACCGTCCCCGCTCGTCACGGCCCCGGCGGCCGCGAGGTAGTCGCCACCGGCGTGACCGACACCGGCACACTGGTGCAGGTGGACGGACACGCGAGTGCGGACGGCGACGAGCAGGCGCTGGTGGAGCGGGCGAGGACCGATCCGGCGGCCTTCGCCGAGCTCTACCGGCGCTACCTGCCCCGTGTCCACGCGTTCGCCTACCGTCGCACCGGCATCGTTGAGGTCGCCGAGGACATCACCTCGGCGGCCTTCGAACGCGCCCTGCGCAACCTGGGGTCATTCACGTGGCGGGGCGGCGGGTTCGGGCCGTGGCTGTTCCGGATCGCGTCCAACGAGATCGCCGATCACTATCGTCGAAGCGGCCGCGCGGCATCGCCGCGGACGGTCGCCGCGGCCGCGGACCTCTCCACCGGGGTGCACCCCGACCCGGCAGCCGAGCTGGATGAGCGCGATTCGGTCGGCGCGATGCTCGCGGCGATGGACCGGCTGATCCCGCGCTACCAGCGCGCGCTGGAGCTGCGCTACCTGGCGGGGCTCAGCCCGCAGGAGGCGGCCGCGGCGTTCGGCACGTCGCGGGCGACGATGGCGGTCGTGGTCCACCGGGCGACACGCGCCCTTCGAAAGGTGCTCGCGACGGAGGAACGGTCGTGAGGAACGACGCGCGCCGCCAGCTCGAGGAGACAGGCCGCCGGCCGGTGCCGGAGGTGGATCCGGCGTTCGCCGACGAGCTGGAGGCTCGCCTGCGCTCGGTTGCCGCCGAGCTGCCGGCTGATCTGCCCGCGCCTGCGCCGACCCCCCGGCGGGCAGTGGCGCAGGTTGTCGGCCGACAATTCGCGGTGGCAAGCCTGGGTCTCGCGGCTCTGGCGATTGTCGTCGGCGTCGTCGTCTCCAGCCGCCCGCCCGATGCGTCACTCGAGCTGATGGCGCCGGTGAACGTGGAGGTGGCGCTCGCGGACGGGACCACGCTCCAGGACCCGGACGGGTTCCGCCTGCCGGACGGGGCGGTCGTCCGCGTGGGCACGGGCGGGTCGGCGCGCATCGGCGACATGGTCCTGGTTTCCGGCGACGTCGCGACCGTGACGAGCGGACGGGTCGTGGTCCAGCACGGGCCGTCGATCGGACAAGGCTCGGGCTCGGCATCGACCCGTACGCCCCGGCCGACGCGTGTGCCGGCGGCGAGCGCGACGCGCCCGGCGACCCCACCGCCGGCGCCGGGCAGATCGCCGAGGCCCAGCGCACCGTTCAGCCCTGCGCCGTCCGCGACCGCGCCCCCGGGCGGGCCGACGCCGACTCCGCGGCCGGTCACGCGGACGCCCGAGCCAGCGACGCCGAGGCCATCCCGGACTCCGACAGCCGCAACGCCGACGCCGTCGCCGTCCGCCCCGCCCTCGGCCGAGCCGACGCCATCGCCCAAGCCGACCCCGGCCATCCTTCGGCCGAAGCTGCGTGCCCGCGCGGCCGGCCGCGTCATCGTCGTGACCTGGACGGCGACGCTCCGGGCACGTTCATACGCGCTGATCGTCACACGGTCGCGATCCGGGCCGGCGGCCGTCCCGGTCTACCCGGGATCGCCCGTCTTCCGCCGGTTCGCCGACGCGCCTGCAAAGCCGTTCCGCTTCCGGGTGGGCCCCCGCATCGTGGAGGTCCGGCTCCTGGTCGTCGCGCTCCGGCAGAACGGCACCGTGCTCCGACGGAGCCGCGTCGTCGCCGTGAGACTCCCGGTGGTGGCGGCTTCCGGCGGCTCGCCGCCGAGCTCGCCGGACCCGTCCGCGCCGCCGGGTCCGTCACCGTCTCCTGGCCCGCCGCCGTCGGCGCCGACGCCGAGCCCGCCGCCGACGACATCGCCGAGCCCTCGGGCCTCGCCGCCGTAAGGCTCTGGCCGCGCCGCCCCTCGCGCGCTGAGACCGACGTCGTTGCCGCCTGCAACGTCGCCCGGGCCCGCCCGGCACCCGGTGTACGATCGAACGCACACCACCGATCGAGGGACGATGAGCGAGAACGGCAGCGCACCATTCCCAGGGCCGCCCGCGGCGCCCGCGCGCGCCGGCCAGCCCGATGCGGCGCCGGACCTTGCCACGCTCACCGGCCGGCCCGTCGCGGCCCCGGACCTTGACACGATCGACGGCCTCCAGGCCGCCTTCCGGGCCCGCGACTACGTCGCCGACCGGAGCCTCGCCACCGCGGCGTTCCTTGCCCTCAAGCTTGAGCGCCCGCTGCTCCTCGAGGGCGAGGCGGGCGTCGGCAAGACCCAGCTCGCCAAGACCCTCGCCGACGTGCTCGGCGCGCGCCTCATCCGGCTGCAGTGCTACGAGGGCCTCGACGTCAACACCGCGGTCTACGAGTGGAACTACCCGCGCCAGATGCTCGAGATCCGGCTCCTCGAAGCCCGCGGCGAGATCGGCCATGCGACCGCGCACGACATCTTCGGCAGCGAGTTCCTGCTCAAGCGGCCGCTCCTCCAGGCGCTCGAGGCGACCGACGGAAAGGCGCCGGTGCTGCTGATCGACGAGATCGACCGCGCCGACGAGGAGTTCGAGGCCTACCTCCTCGAGATCCTGTCCGACTTCCAGGTCACGATCCCGGAGATCGGCACGGTCCGGGCCGAGACGCCGCCCCGGGTGATCCTGACGTCCAACCGGACCCGCGAAGTGCACGACGCCCTGAAGCGGCGCTGCCTCTACCACTGGATCGACTACCCGAGCGCCCACAAGGAGATGGAGATCGTCCTCGCCCGGGTGCCGGCGACGCCGCAGCGGCTGGCCGCCCAGGTCGTCGGCTTCGTCGGCCGCCTCCGCCAGGCCGACCTGACCAAGGTGCCGGGCGTCGCGGAGACGCTCGACTGGGCGTCCGCGCTCCTGGCGCTCGGCGCCCGCGAGCTCGCCCCCGAGATCGTCGACGACACGCTGGGCGTGCTCCTCAAGTACGAGGAGGACGTGCGCCGGATGCGCGGCGCGGCGGCGGCCGGCTACCTCGACGAGCTGGCCGCGGCCGGCATCTGAAAGGCGCCACCCGATGGCAGGTGGAGCGCGATGAGCGTCCCCGGCAAGCCTCGAGACGCGACGTGACCGGGATCCGCCTGCCCGCGCCAGACCCGCTGGCAGAATTCGACGGCACCGTCTTCCTGCGCAACGCGGTCCTGTTCACGCGGGCGCTGCGCAGCGCCGGGGTGCCCACGGACCTGGGCGGGGCCCTTGACTTCGCGCGGTCGCTGACCCTCGTCGACCTCGGCGACCGGGAGCAGGTCCGGGCTGCCGGGATGGCCATCTTCTGCCGCCGGCGAGCCGACCTCGAGCCGTACGATGCGGTCTTCGACCAGTTCTGGCGCCGCCACACCGCCCGGATCATGCCCGTCGCGGTGGCCCCCGGCGCGCCGGCGCCGCGTCCCAGGGAGGAGCCGAAAGGCGCGCCGGCGCCCGCGTCCGAGCCGGAGATGGCCGGCCGGCGGCGGGCGCCGCGACCCGAGCAGGCCGAACCCTCCGAGGACCAGGAGGAGAGCGTCGACGTCGAGTCGGAGGGCCGGGTCGTGTCGCCGCGGGCCTTCTCCGCGTCGGAGCTCCTGCGCCACCGCGACTTCGACCGGATGACCGCGGGCGAGCTGCGCGACGCCGAGAAGCTGATCGACCTCCTGCGGCCCAAGCTGGAGCTGCGCCGCACGCGGCGCCACGAGCTCCATCCGCACGGGCGTCGACTTGCCCCGCGGGCGATGTTCCGGCGCAACCTGGCGGCCGGGGGCGACCTGGTCGACTGGGTCTGGCTCCGCCGCGTGAGCCGGCCCCGCAGCATCGTGATCCTGTGCGACGTGAGCGGCTCGATGGAGCGCCACGCGCGCCTCCTGCTGCGGTTCGTCCAGGCGCTGACGCGGGCCTCCGGCGTGCGGACCGAGAGCTTCGTGTTCGGGACGCGGCTGACCAGGATCACCCACGAGCTGCGCGCCCGCGACCCCGACGTCGCCATCCGGCGGGTCGCGGAGACCGTCAGCGACTGGTCGGGCGGGACACGCATCGGCGACTCGCTCCGGACATTCAACCTTCGCTGGGCACGCCGGGTCCTGCGGACGAGCGGCATCGTCCTTGTCGTGTCGGACGGCTGGGACCGCGGCGATCCCGCGATCGTGGCAGTCGAAGCCGCCCGCCTCCAGCGCAACTGCCATCGGCTGATCTGGCTGAATCCGCTGGCGGGCGTGGAGGGCTACGCGCCGATCGCCGCCGGGATGGCGGCCGCGTACCCGAGCGTCGACGACTTCCTGCCGATCCACACGCTCGCCTCGCTCGAGCGTCTCGGCGAGGTGCTCGGCGGCCTCGGGCTTGGCTCATCGGGTCGGCCACCGCGCACGGGCACGCCACGAGTGCACCACGTCGACGGACCCGAAGCGCTGCCACGGCGGGCCCGCTCGATCACGCCTCAGGTCGCGGAGCCGCCGGCCCCGGCAGGGGAGGGGACGGCCGACCCGGCGACCGCGCGACCACTGCGGAGGAGGACGCCGTGAAGGAGCTGCTCGAGACGGTCCGTGCCTGGCAGGCCGAGGGCGCAGAGCTGGGGCGGGCGGTGGTCGTCCGCTCGTTCGGAAGCGCACCGCGCCCGGAAGGCGCGAATCTCGTCGTCACCGCGGACGGGCGCCTGGCCGGCTCCGTCTCGGGTGGCTGTGTCGAAGGGGCGGCGTTCGACGAGATCGTCGCGGCGCGGCGCGATGGGGTCAGCCGCGTGATCCGCTACGGGATCAGCGACGAGCAGGCATGGGATGTCGGCCTGGCCTGCGGCGGCACCATCGACGTGCTCGTCGAGCCGTTCCTCCGGCCCGAGGTGGTCGCGGCCGCCAGCGCTCCCGCGGGAGCGCCCGGCGTGGCGGTCGCGATCCCGCTGCCCGCCGATGCGCCGCCGCCGGCGTTCGGGCTCGCGCCGCGCGGTGCGGGGGCGCCGCCCGCCGCTGCCTGGCTCATCCGCGAGGACGGAAGCGCCACCGGCGCGACCGGCAATCCCGAGCTCGACAGCGCGGTCGCCAGCGCGGCCCGCGAGCTGCTGGCGCGAGGCGGGTCGCGAACGGTCGAGCTGTCCGGGACGCAGGTCTTCCTCGAGGGCTACGCGGCGGCGCCGCGCCTCGTGATCGTGGGCGCGGTGCAGGTCGCGATGTCGCTCGCCCGGTTCGCCCGGGAGCTGGGGTACACCACGATCGTGGTCGACGGTCGAGCGGCGTTCGCCACCGAAGATCGCTTCCCGGACGTCGATGGGCTCATGGTCGGGTGGCCGGACGAGGTCGCCGAGGAGATCGGCCTTGGAGCAGCCGACGCCGTAGCGGTCCTGACCCACGACGTGAAGTTCGACGAGCCGGCGATCGTCGAGGCGCTGCGCCGCGGCTGCCGCTACGTCGGGGCGGTCGGGTCGCGCAAGACGCAGGCCGACCGCCGGGCACGCCTGGCCGCGGCCGGCGTCGCGGAGCAGGATCTCGCCCGCCTGCGCGGGCCGATCGGGCTCGACCTCGGGGGGCGGGCGCCGGCCGAGACGGCGCTCGCGATCATGGCCGAGATCGTCGCCGAGCGCTACGGCGGCTCTGGCGCGCCGATGCGCACGAAGGCGGCCGGGTGACGCAGGCCGGGCGGGTGGCGGCTCTCGTGCTCGCGGCGGGCACCGGCTCCCGTTTCGGGGGCGGAAAGATGACCGCGCTGCTCGACGGGATGACCCTGCCGGCGCACGTCGTCGGGGCAGCGCGCTCAGCCGGCCTGGAGCGGATCGCGGTCGTCCTCGGCCGCGACGCGGGGTCTGTGGCGGCGGCGCTCGACGGCACGACGACACTGGGCCAGGGGGGCGGCGGCGGCGACGCGGGATCGGCCGACGGATTCGCCACAGCAGGCGACGCTCGGCCGGTCGCCACAGCAGGTGAGGCTCGGCCTGCGCCAATCCTGCGGGTCATCAACCCGACGCCTGAGCGGGGCCTCTCGAGCTCGCTCCGAATCGGGATCGCGGTGGCGACTGCGGCCCCGACCCCGGACGCCGTGCTGATCCTCCTGGGCGACCAGCCGCGGGTTCGGGCCGACGTGATCGCCGCGCTCCTGGCGATCGAGCCGCCGGCCGACGTCATCGCGGTGGTGCCCTTGTACGACGACGACGCTGCGCCGAACCCGGTGCTCCTGCTGCCCGCCGGCTTCGCGCTCGTCGCGCGGGCGGACGGCGATCGGGGCCTCGGCGCGCTGCTGGCGGCCGCGGGGTCGGGCGTGGTCCGCGTGCCGGTCAACGGCGCGAACCCGGACGTGGACACGCTGGCCGACCTCGCGAGCCTGGCCGCACCGTCGACGGCTGGGCGGCGGTCGGGATGACGCCCACTTCGACGTCGGCTGGGCGCCGCGACGCCGAGGAGCGGCTCGTGGCTGACTGGCGCGCCCGCGTGCGCGCGAACCGGGAGCAGGCCGAGCGCGTCCGCGAAGAGACGCCGGCCGACTTCTACAGCCCGGTCAGCCGGCGGTTCGTCGTCGATCCGCGCCGCACCGACGACCCGACCCTCGACGCGCTCCTCGCGCTCGCCCGACCCGACGAGACCTGGCTCGACATCGGCGCCGGGGCCGGGAGGTTCGCCCTTCCGCTGGCCCTCCGGGTGCGCCAGGTGATCGCCATCGACCCGTCGCCGTCGATGCTCGCGGGGCTCCGCGAGGGCATGCGCGAGCACGACATCCCGAACATCGCGGTGGTCGAGGGCCGCTGGCCGCTCGACCCGGATGCCGAGACGGCCGTGCTCGCTGCCGCGGCCGGCGGCGAGATCGTGCCTAACGCGGCGGCCGGCGCGCGGCTGCCGAACGGCGAGCGGCCCGCCGACGGTCGCCGGGCCGCCGCCGCGGCCGCGCTAGCCGACGTGTCGCTCATGGCGCACGTCGGCTACGACATCGAGGAGATCGGCCCGTTCCTCGACGCCGCGGAGGCCGCGACGCGCCGGCTGTGCGTGGCCGTCCTGGCAGACCGCGCGCCGTCGACGCCCGCGGCCATCGTCTGGCCGGCCGTTCACGGCGAGACGCGCCACCTCCTGCCGGCGCTCGCCGAATTCGAGGTCGCTCCTGCGCGCCCGGGGCACGCCCCCGGTCGCGCGGATCGTGGAGCACAGCCCGCGCGTATTCGAGGATCGCGCGGAGGCGCACCGCTGGCTCCGCCACCAGTGCTTCATCGCTGCCGGCGGCGCGGCGGACCTCCGCCTCGCGGCCGAGGTCGACCGCCTGACCGTCGATTCCGCCGGCCACGTCCTGCTGTCCGACGAGCCCCTTGCGATCGGCCTCGTGACCTGGCAGCCGATCCACCGGTAACCATCGCGGTCCATCGCCAGCCGACCGACCTCGTCCGCGGGGGAGGTCGGACCCTCTTGCCGGGGCACTTCGTGGCGACTACGGTCCGCGCATGGCGTACGAGATCGTCCTGGAGGATGTCGCGGCGCGCCCGTTGGCGGCGGTGCGGCGGCGGGTGCCTGTCGGGCACGTCGGCGCGGTCTGGCGGCCGGCCCTCGACCTGGTCTGGGCCTTCCTCCGGCGGCACGATGGACTGCGGACCGAAGGCCACAACATCTTCGTCTACCACCACCCCGCGCAGCCCGGAGCGCCGATGGAGGTCGACTTCGGGGTCGAGGTCAGCCGCGCTTTCGCGGACGAGGACGAGATCGTGTTCACGCACACGCCTGCCGGACACGTCGCGTCGACTGCGCACCGTGGGCCGTACGAAGGTCTTGCTGACGCGAACGCAGCCATCGAAGCCTGGTGCCTCGCCAATCACCGATCCCTGGCCGGCGTCTCGTGGGAAATCTACGGCGACCCGGGCGAGGACCCGGCCGGCGTCGAGGTGCACGTGTTCTACCTGCTCGACTGACTGGAGAGCCAGGGCCGCGACGGAGGCCGCGACCTCTGCCGCCGCGCCACCGCAAGGACGTGTCCGCGCGGACCAGGCGTGACCGTCACGGCCGGTCGTTCGATCGCGCGATCGAGCCCGCGATCTATCCTGCAGACAACGACTCCCGCGACGCCGTCTCAGCGAGACGACGCAGTGGCCGCGCCAGCTCCGTCACGAGTGGTCTCCTCTGCCGGCCGCCCCGTGGACCTGTCGCGGACCGGGCCGCCGCGCGACCATGGCGCAGCGCGCCGGTGTCGCCGGGCGCGGACCACCCCGAGGAGGATGCGATGGGCAGGCTCGTGATCACGGAGTTCGTGTCGCTCGATGGCGTCTTCGAGGATCCGGGAGGCGCGGAGGGAACGGAATTCGGGGGCTGGACGTTCACCTTCGGCCGGGGCCCGGACGGCGACCGGTTCAAGTTCGACGAGCTGATGGCGGCCGACGCGCAGCTCCTCGGGCGGGTGACCTACGAAGGCTTCGCACGAGCGTGGCCGACGATGCCCGACACGAGCGGCTTCGCCGATCGGATGAACGGGATGCCCAAGCACGTGCTGTCCGCGACGCTGATCGACCCTGCCTGGTCGAACACGTCGGTGGTCCGCGGCGACCTGGGCGCCGAGGTGGCGGCGCTCAAGGCGCAGTACGCGCGCGACATCCTCGTGAGCGGCAGCGGCCGCCTCGTCCGCGAGCTCGTCGCCCGCGGGCTCGCCGACGAGCTGCGCCTGATGGTGTTCCCGATCGTCCTCGGTCGGGGGCGCACCCTGTTCGAGGGCACGTCGCCGTCCGCGCGGATGCGCCTCGAGACGGCCCAGCCCGTGGGCTCGGACGGCGTCCTTGTCCTGACCTACGTGCCGGCGCCTCCAGCCTGACGCCCGGCCTGACCGGACGGCTACGCGGCGGTGAGCACGGTCTGGAACCTCGTCTACGATGCCGGGTACGGGCTCGGGGCCGCCGGCTTCGGGCTCGTCGCCAGGTCCGCCGGCTTCGCTGCCGCGTTCGCGATCAGCGCAGAGGCCATGCTCCTCGCGCTCGTCCCCGGCTTGTGGCCGTTGCGGTCGTCCGATCGGTCGGCAGCGGCGGGCTGACAGCCGGCCCCCGGGTGACCGGTACGCACGAGCCCTCGACGTGCTCCGGCCGGTGGACTCCTCCCTCCCGCCGGCGTCGTTCGACCGGCTGAGAGGGCGCCCGCGACACCGCGCTACTGCAGCAAGAACCGGATCAACTCGGGGGCGAGGACGTCCGGAGCGGCTGAGTGGGGCTGGCCCTCGAGGACGACGAACTCCGCGTTCGGCAGCACCTCCACAAGGGCGCGCGCGCTCTCGCCGATCCATGCGAAGCTCGCGCCGCCATGCGTGACGAGCACCGGCAGGCCGAGGCGCGCGAGCCGGTCGACGGGCATCTCGTTGTCGATCGCAAGCTCCGAGTCGTAGGCGACCGTGTGCGCGAGCGCGAGCCACTGCTGCCACATCGGCGTCGCCCGAACCTGATCGATCGCGAACTCGGGCAGCATGACCTGGTCGAGGAGGAAGTGGCGGAGCGCCCCCTCGCGGTCCCCGGCGGCGAGCATCTCGCGGAGCTCGGTCACGATCCGGGGGGACGGAACGGGCCGTGTCCCCTCGATGATGTAGGGCGGCTCGTTGACGGCAAGCTTCTCGATCGGCAGCCCGCGCATCGCTGCCTCGAGCGAGAGGCGGGCGCCGGACGAATGCCCGAAGACGAACGGCCCGCGGTCGCCTGCCTCGGCGACGGCGGCGACGACCGCCTGGAGGTCCTCGATCTCACGCTCGGGGGCATAGGCCTCCGCGTCGCCGCTCGCGCCGCGACCGCGCCGGTCGTAGCGCACCAGCGTGAAATGCCCGTCGAGGCTGGGGCCGAGCGGGTTCGCGGGGGTGCCCACCGACAGCGCGCCGTTCACGACGACCAGTGCCGGGCCGGAACCGCTCCGCTCGAACGCGATCGCCGTGCCGTCCGCCGACCGAACGTGCTCCATACCACCTTCCCCGCTTCGTGCCTGATCGGGTGCCGCGCATCATTCTGACGCAGGCCCGCCATTGCACCAGGGCGGGCGGCCTCCGCTCAGCCGCGGTGGCATCGCCTTCGGCTCAGGTGATTGACCGGCCAGATTGATCTGGCTAGAGTAGCCAGATGAAGACGTCGACGATCACAGAGGCCAAGAACGGCCTGAGCGCACTCATCGATCGGGTCAGGGGCGGCGAGAGCATCCTGATCCTCGATCGCGGGGTGCCGGTCGCTCGGCTCGAACCGGTGACGGGTCTCGCGGACCCGGCCGGTCGGCTGCGCCGGCTCGAGCGCGCCGGGGTGATCCGGGCGGGCTCGGGTGGCGCCCCGCTGGACCTGCTGCGGCTGCCGGCACCGTCCGTGACGCCCGGAGCGAGCGCGGTCGCGGCGCTCCTCGACGAACGCGAATCCGGACGGTGAGGTTCTGGGACAGCTCGGCGATCGTGCCGATCCTCGTGGGAGAGGCGACGTCCGGCGCCGTCCTCGCCGAGCTCGAGCGCGATCCGGAGGTCGTCGCCTGGTGGGGCAGCGAGCCCGAGTGCGTTTCCGCGCTTGCCCGGCTCGAACGCGAGGCGAGCCTGTCGGCGGCAGCCTTGGGCGAGGCGCTCCGTCGGCTCAGCGCCTTGGTCGGAGCGTGGCAGGAAGTGCAGCCAGTCGCCCTGGTCCGACTGACGGCGATCCGCCTGCTCCGGGTGCATCCCCTCCGCGCGGCGGACGCCCTCCAGCTCTCGGCGGCCATCGTGGCTGCCGAGGATCACCCCGCGACGCTGGCGTTCGTGACGCTCGATGCCCGGCTCGCGCTGGCAGCCGAGCGCGAGGGATTCCCGGTCATCCGCCCGGCGTAGGCGCGGTCGATCCCGGCGCCCGGACTCGTTCGATCCGACGGATCGCCGCTTCCCGCGGCCTCCGCCGACGTCCCGCCCGCCCGGCTGCCGCGCGGGCCGGCTGGTGCGGTCGCCCTCCCGGTCGAACCCGTCGGGATCGCCGTCGTCAGCTGGTCGCCGCTGCGCTGAGCGCCGCGCGCGGACGGGCGCCCGCCGGGCCGGCCGAATCCGCCGCCTGAGACGGCTGCCAGCGCATCCCGGCGCCGGCGGCGAGGACACTCCGCACCCGGCCGCCGAGAGCCTCGTCGAGGGCCTCGCCGCGCGCCGAGCGGCGCAGGTCGAGCATCTGGGCTGCCATGAGGGACACCACGGGATCCGCGTGGTCGAGGTACTCGGCGCAGGCACGCGCGCTCGGCCAGCAGCCTGGGTCGGCGGTGGCGCCGTGGCAAATCTCGGCCATCAGCGCCGCGATCCGATCGCGCAGGACGTCACGATCGGCCGTCGAGGCCGCCCACTCGAGGTAGGCCATCTCGCGGACTTCCCATCGTCAGGACGATCTGCTCGGCCATCAGTCGGATCGCCGGGTCCGGGTCGAGGAGGCGGTGCGCCTGGCAGACGGGGATGCAGGTGCAGATCTTGTTGCAGGAGCACACCGTGTTGCAGGAGCAGCCGCCGACGATGTGGCAGGCGCACGTCCGGTGCGGCGTCGGCTTGGGGGTCCGCCGGGGCGTCCGGGTCGGGGTGGGCCGGGGCGTCTTCTTCGGCTTGCCGCTCGCCTTGGGCTTCCCCGACGCGGTCGGCGATGCCGCGCGCGTCGGGCGGGGCGTGCTGCTCGGCGATGCCTCCTCGCTCTCGCCCGCCTCCTCGTCCGGGGTCTCGTCCGCGCCGCTCGGGTCGCCGTTCCCTGCCGGTCCCGCGGTGGCTCCGGTGCTGCATGCAGCCAGCAGCGCGAGCACGGCGCCGGCAGCCAGCCCGGCCCTGAGGAAGCCGCGGCGGTCGGCCTGCACCTCCCACGGGACGGCGAGGACCGGCAGGAACTCGGGCTCGGATGACGTCCCGTCCGAAAGGACCTGCCGGATCTCGTATCGCGGGGCGCCCGTCGGCAGGGGTCGAACCGGGTCCATCTGTCAGTCTCCCTCACCCGTGACCGGCCGAGCCGGATCGTGCCAGACGACGCCACCGGCGTCGTGAATGAACGCGAGGATCTGGTCCTTCGTGAGCTCGCGCGTGATCTCGCAGCGGGCCGACCCCCGGAACGACCCGCGCCCCGCCTGCGCAAGCGCCTTGTAGGCGCAGTCGCCCGCGCAGTCCCATCTCGCGAAGCAGCCCCGGCACCAGGCGAGCTGGTCGACGGTCCGCCTGCGGAGGCGCCGGACGCCCTGCGCGTCGAAGGTGTAGCCATCGGGGCCGGGCGCCGGCCGGCCGTAGAAGAAGACATCCGCGAGCGGGTCGGTCTCCGAGAACGCCTCGTAGCAGGCCGTCACGTTGCCGTCCGGCGAGAGGCAGAAGTTGTCCTGGCTCACGCCGCAGAAATGGATCGTCCCGAGGCCTGCTCGCGCCGCGCTGTAGTCGAGCTCGCGTCCGTGGCAGGCGGCGATCGCCCGCGCGTCGCGGAACGCCGAGACGAACGCGCCGGGGTCGGCGCCGGGCGCCTCCCGCCAGCGCCCCAGCCGATAGGCGGGCTCGACCTGGATGTGCCCGGGCCGGAACCGCGAGCAGATGAACTCGACCGAAGCCGGGAGCCTCGCGACGTGCTCGGCGGTGACGGTCAGGCGGACCCCGTAGCCGTATCCGGCCGTGTCGAAGCGCGCCATCGTCCGCATCACGGCGGCACTCGAGCCGCGACCGTCCGGCGTGACGCGGTGGCGGTCGTGGACCTCGGGCAGGCCGTCGAACGAGAGCGTCACACCGCCGTCGAGGTTCTCCACGATCCAGTCCACCTGCGCCCCTGTCAGGACGCCGTTGGTCGCGGCGGTCGCCACGACGCCGACACCGCGCTCGTCGGCTTCCCGCCGCGCATAGGCGAGCGAGCCCGTCATCACCCGCCAGTTCGCCGTCGGCTCCCCGCCGCCGTGAAAGCCGACCGTGATCGAGGGGGCGCCGACCTCGCGCGCGTTGGCGAGCACGAACCGGATCCCCCGTGCCGCGACATCGAACGACATGCGCTGGACCGGGGTCTGGCCCGCCGACGCGTAGCAGTAGGTGCAGCGCAGCGTGCACGCCGTGGTCAGCAGCAGCGTGACCTCCGTCGGCCGAGGCGGCCGGCGTGGCAGGCGTCCCGCAGCCGGCCCGTCAGCGGGCGCGCCGGAGGCGAGTCCCCACTCCGCGAGGAGCTGCGCGAGGGCGCGGCCATCCGGATCCACGGCGGGTGGGTGGCCGGCCTGGGCGGCGGCGACCGCATCGACGAGCGCCCGGTTGGCGACGAACGCCGTGCGACGCAGGGGCGCGTACACGATGAAGCGCTCGTCCGCCAGCGGTATGACGAAGGTCGCCGTCGCCAAGGGTGTCGCTCCTGTCGGGTCCGCACCACCGTGACAGTCGGTTGCATACGTGGCAAGAGGCGGATGGCTCGGTCGCGGGGCGCTGCTGTGACCTCGATCGCCCGCGCGCGGACCGCCTGGCCAGGGCCGGCGGGTCCTCGTCGTCGTCCGGCCGACCGATCGCGGCCCCGGCAGGCGCTCCCGTGGTCGTCGGCCGCCCCTTGCCCGGCCATCCGCGGGCGCCGCCGGACCCCGGGCCGTTCCGGCCGGCGCGACAGGCGGGACGCTCGCGCCGGTCGCGGGCCCCGGAATGGCGCGGATTCCGTTGCATTTTCGGAGGCCGCGTGCATTAATCCCGACTACAGCCGGGCGCACCATGCGCATCTCGCACGATCCGGTCCCCACTGGCAGCCGTATCGACACCCAAGAGCAATCGACCACCGGGTACCCGCTGGCGTCCGTCGGCGGGGCCGCGCCCGGGCTCATCCCAGAAGGGAGGCGAGGTTCGCGATGATCCCTGCAGCGTTCGACTACGTGCGGCCGGGCAGCCTGGACGAGGCGCTCCGCGTGCTGCGCGACCGCGAAGGCGAAGCGAAGGTCCTGGCCGGCGGGTACAGCCTCATACCACTGCTGCGGTATCGCCTGGCGGAACCGGGGATCCTCGTCGACATCGGGAGCATCGCCGACCTCGCGTACGTGCGCGCGGCGGCGGGCGAGCTCCAGATCGGCGCTCGCACGACCCATCACCAGCTCGAGACGAGCCCCCTGATCGCCAACGGCTCGGGCCTGTGGGCCGACGCCGCGGCGGGGATCGGCGATCCGCAGGTCCGCAACTGGGGCACGATCGGCGGCTCGATCGCCCACGCGGATCCGTCATCCGACTGGCCATCGGTCCTGCTCGCGAGCCGCGCTTCGGTGGTCGTGCGCGACCTCGAGCGCGAACGCGTGATCCCGGCCCGCGAGTTCTTCGTCGACACGTTCGTGACCGCGATCGAGCCGACCGAGATCCTGGTGGAGGTCCGGGTCCCGATCCCGCCCGCCCGCTCCGGCGGCGCCTACGAGAAGCTCGAGCGCAAGGCCGGCGACTTCGCGACGGCGGCCGCCGCGGTGCAGGTCACGCTGGCGGCCGACGGCGCCATCGCCGCCGCGGGCGTCGCGCTGAGCGCGGTCGCGGAGACGCCTTTCGCGCTCGTCGCCGCGGAGACCGCCCTGGTCGGCGCGCGCCCGTCGGCCGACCTCGAGGCGACCGTCCGACGCGCGGCGTCCGAGGGCTGCAATCCCGCCAAGGACGGCCATGGGCCGGTCGACTACAAGCGGGCGATGGCCGGCGAGATGGCCGTCCGCGCTCTCCGCCGGGCGCTGGCCCGTGCCGGCGCCTGAGAGGAGGGGATCGTGAGCACCATCCACGTCGCCGTCACCGTCAACGGCCGCCAGCACGAGGCCGACGTCGAGCCGCGCCGGCTGCTCGTCCACTTCCTGCGCGAGGACCTGGGGCTGACCGGCACCCACGTCGGCTGCGACAGCTCGACATGCGGGGCCTGCACCGTCCTCGTCGACGGGACCAGCGCCAAGAGCTGCACGATGCTGGCCGTCGCGGCCGACGGCCACGAGATCGGGACGATCGAGGGCCTGGAGCAGGGCGGAGCGCTCCATCCGCTCCAGCAGGCGTTCTGGGACCAGCACGGGCTCCAGTGCGGCTTCTGCACGCCCGGCATGATCATGCAGTCAACCTGGCTGCTGGGCCAGAACCCCGACCCGACCGAGGACGAGATCCGGCACGGCATCTCCGGCAACCTGTGCCGCTGCACGGGCTACGTGAACATCGTCAAGGCCGTCCAGCAGGCCGGCGCGGAGCTGCGGGCCGCGGCCCAGGGCGCACCGGCCGAGCCGGTCGCGACGACCTAGGAGGGCCCGATGACGCAGTACGAAGCCCAGGCCCCCACCACGACCTTCGAAGTCGGGGGCATGGGACACTCGGTCAAGCGCCGGGAGGACCCCCGCTTCATCCGCGGCAAGGGCCAGTACATCGAGGACGTCAACCTGCCCAACCAGGTCTGGATGTCGATCGTGCGGAGCCCCTATGCCCACGCCACGATCACGAAGATCGATGCCTCGGCGGCCCTTGCCATGCCCGGCGTCCTGGCGGTCATCACCGGCCGCGACCTCGAGAAGGCCGGGCTCCACTGGATGCCGACGCTCGCCGGCGACAAGCAGATGGTGCTGCCGACCGACACGGTGATGTACCAGGCCCAGGAGGTCGCGGCGGTCATCGCGGAGACGCGCTACCAGGCCGCCGACGCCGCCACCGCGGTCGAGGTCGAGTACGAGCCGCTGGCGGTCGTCGTCGACCCGTTCAAGGCGCTCGAGGCCGACGCGCCGGTCCTCCGCCCGGACCGCGGCCCGGACAAGGCCAACAACCACATCTGGCACTGGGAATCGGGCGACCGGGCAGCGACCGACGCGGCGCTGGCTGCCTCCGACAAGGTTGTCCCGATCGACGTCTACATCCCGCGGATCCACGTCGCGTCGATCGAGACGTGCGGCTGCATCGCGGACTGGGACCCCGTCCGAAGCCACCTCGACTTCCACGTCACGAGCCAGGCGCCCCACGTCTACCGGACCGTCATCAGCCTCGTGTCGGGGATCCCCGAGCACAAGATCCGGGTCAAGACCCATGACATCGGCGGCGGCTTCGGCGGCAAGGTCCCGGTCTACCCCGGCTACGTCGTCGCCATCGTCGCGTCCCTGACCCTCGGCCGGCCGGTCAAGTGGATCGAGGCCCGCTCGGAGAACCTCCAGGCGGATTCGTTCGCCCGCGACTATCACGTCCACGCCGAGCTTGGGATCCAGAACGACGGGCGCATGACCGGGCTGCGGGTCCGCACCGTCGCCGACCATGGCTACTCGGATGCCGCCGCCGACCCGTCGAAGTTCCCGGCCGGCCTCTTCAACGTCATCACCGGCTCGTACGTGATGCCCCAGGCCTTCGTCGAGGTCGACGCGGCCTACACGAACAAGCCGCCCGGCGGGGTCGCCTACCGCTGCTCGTTCCGGGTGACCGAGGCGGTCCACACGATCGAGCGCCTCGTCGACGAGGCCGCCCGCGCGATCGACATGGACCCCGCGGAGTTCCGCTTCAAGAACTTCATCCAGCCCGAGCAGTTCCCGTACCACACCCCCACCGGGTGGGACTACGACTCGGGCAACTACCCGGCGGCCCTGCGCAAGGCGCTGGACATGATCGGGTATGCCGACCTCCGCCGCGAGCAGGCCGAGAAGCGCGCCCGCGGCGAGCTGATGGGCATCGGGATCAGCTCGTTCACCGAGATCGTCGGCGCCGGGCCGTCCCACGAGTTCGACATCATCGGGATCAAGATGTTCGACTCGTGCGAGATCCGGGTCCACCCCACGGGATCGGCCGTCGCCCGGCTCGGCGTCCAGAGCCAGGGCCAGGGCCACGAGACCACGTATCCCCAGATCATCGCCCAGGAGCTGGGCATCCCCGCCGACAAGATCACCCTCGAGGAGGGCGACACCGACACGGCGCCCTACGGTCTGGGCACGTACGCGTCGCGCTCCACGCCGGTCGCCGGCGCGGCGACCGTGATCGCGGCCCGCAAGATCCGCGAGAAGGCCCGCAAGATCGCGGCCCACCTCCTCGAGGCCAACCCGGACGACCTCGAATGGGAGACCGGCCGGTTCTTCGTCAAGGGCTCGCCCGACAAGAGCAAGACGATCGCCGAGATCGCGTTCGCCGCCTACACCAACCTGCCGGACGGCATGGAGGCCGGCCTCGAGGCGGTCGACTACTACGACCCGCCGAACCTGACGTTCCCGTTCGGCTCGTACGTCTGCGTCGTCGACATCGACTCCGCGACGGGCCAGGTCAAGGTCCGGCGCTTCGTGGCCATCGACGACTGCGGCAATATCATCAACCCGATGATCGTCGACGGCCAGATCCACGGCGGCCTGACGATGGGGCTGGCGCCCTCGCTGTACGAGGAGATCGTGTACGACGAGAACGGCAACAATCTCGCCGGCACCTTCCTCGACTACCTGGTCCCGACCGCGGTCGAGGTTCCAGCCTGGGAGACCGGCAAGACGATCACGCCGTCGCCCCACCACCCGATCGGGGCGAAGGGCGTCGGCGAATCGGCTACCGTCGGGGCGCCGCCGGCGATCGCGAACGCGGTCGTCGATGCGCTCGCTCACCTCGGCGTCCGCCACATCGACATCCCGATCACGCCCCAGAAGGTCTGGGCGATCCTCCACGCCAAGGGCGTTGCGCCCGGATGATCGAGCGAACCCATTCGGCCGGGATCCTCGCCCGGGTCGTCGAGCTCGAGGCGGCCGGCCGGCCGTTCGCGCTCGCGACCGTCGTGGCGGTGGCCCGGCCCACCTCGGCCAAGCCGGGGTCGCGGGGCATCGTCCACCCGGACGGCACGATCGAGGGCTGGGTCGGCGGCAGCTGCGCCCAGCCCACCATCGTCGCCGAAGGGCTCCGGGCGCTCGCGGACGGCGAGTCGCGCCTGGTCCGCATCTCGAAGGACGGGGGCGACGGCTCCAGCTCCCGGCGCGGCGACGGCATCGTCGACGTCGTGATGGCCTGCGCCTCGGGCGGGACCCTGGAGATCTTCGTGGAGCCGCGCCTGCCGGCGGCCCAGCTCTGGGTGATCGGGACCACGCCGATCGCCCGGGCGCTGGCCGAAGTCGGCGCCGCGGCCGGCTGGCAGGTGACCGCCGTCGACCCGGCGGCGACCCAGGAGGCCTTCCCGGCCGCGAGCCGGATCCATCCGGCCCGCGAGCTCGCCTCGCTCTCGAGCGTGGGCCCGCCCTTCGTCGTCGTGGCGAGCCAGGGGCAGTGGGACGAGGAGGCCCTCGAGGCGGCCCTCGCCCGCGACGTCGCCTACGTCGGGCTGGTCGCCAGCCAGCGCCGCGCGGCGGCCGTGCAGGAGTACCTCGAGCTCGCCGGGATCCCGCCCGAGCGGCGGGGCGCCGTCCGGGCGCCCTGCGGGCTCGACGTCGGGGCCGCGACCGCTGGCGAGGTCGCGGTGTCGATCCTGGCGGAGCTCGTCCAGGTCCGCCGGGGCCGCGCGCCATTCGTCGCGATGCCGGGTCCAGCCACCCTCGCCGGTGGCGCAGGCGGGGCTGCTCGTACGCTCGCCGCCGGGGCCACCACAGCCCCCGAGGCCGGCGCCACCGTCGCGGCGGTGCCCCTCAGCGGCGCGCCGCTGCCGGCCGGCATCGTGCTCACGGATCCCGTCTGCGAGATGACCGTGGACCCGGCCAACGCCCGCCACCTGGCCGAGTACAACGGGGTCACCTACGCGTTCTGCGCCCCCGGGTGCCGCACCCGCTTCGTCAAGAACCCGGCGCGGTACCTCGCGCTGGCCTGACCGTCGCCCCAGGAGAGCCGCATGAAGTTCGAAGGGTCCGTCGAGATCAACGCGCCGCGCGACCGGGTCTGGGCGTTCGTCATCGATCCCGACCAGGTCGGCAGCTGCGGCCCTGGGGTCCAGAGCATCGAGAAGCTCGACGACGGGCGGTTCAAGGCGCACGCCAAGGTGGGGATCGGGTTCATCAGCGCGAAGTTCACCGTCACCGCGGAGTTCACCGAGCGGCACGAGCCGGACGACGCGACGATCCTCGCCCGCGGCAACGCGCCGGGGAGCGCCGTCGACGCAACGGCACGCATGGCCCTCCGCGACGGCCCGTCCGGCGGCACGATCATGGACTGGACCGCGGACGTGAACATCTCGGGGACGATCGCGAGCGTCGGCGCCCGCATGATCGAGGGCACCGCCAACAAGATGATCGGCCAGACGTTCGACTGCATGCGAGCCAAGCTCGAGGCCTGACGCCGGCGAACGCGACGCGATACCGGTCCGACCGGCCGGCGCGCCGATCCGCCGGGTCTGGCTGGCGGCCCTCCCGTTGGCGGGTCAGGCAGCCGGCAGGTCGATCAGGAACGAGGTCCCTGCCCCGACCTCGGAGCGCACCTCGATCCGCCCGTGGGCCCGCCGAACGATCGAGAACACGCTCGCGAGCCCCAGCCCGGACCCCTTGCCGTCGCCTTCGCCCGCGGACTTCGTCGTGAAGAACGGCTCGAAGATGCGGATCCGGGTGACCTCGTCCATGCCGGCGCCGGTGTCCGAGACCTCGAGGTGGACGCGGCGATCGAGCTGGAACTCGGGCGTCCCGGGATCGCCGGCAGCGACCTCGACCGTGCTGGCGCAGATCCGGAGGGTCCCACCGGACGCGAGCATGGCGTCGCGCGCGTTGGTCGTCAGGTTGACGAGCACCTGGGTGAGAGCGGCCGGGCTGATCGCGGCCGGCGGGACATCGGACGGCACCACGAGCACGAGGTCGACGTTCGGATCGACCAGCTTGGCGAGCATCGCCCGCACGTCGCGCAGGTGCGCGCCGACGTCGGTCGACGCCGGGGCCGCGCCGCGATCGGGCCGGGCGAACGCCAGCACGTTGCGGACGAGGTCGGACGCGCGGCCCACCGCCTTGATGATCTCTTCGACGTCGGCGTGACGCGGATCGTCCCCGGGAATGTCGGCCGCCAGGATCTCCGCGAACCCGCCGATCGCCGTCAGGTAGTTCCGGAAGTCGTGGGCCATGATGTTCGCGAACTGGCCCATCACCTCCATCTTCTGGGCCTGGCGGAACTGGTTCTCGAGGGCGATCCGCTCGGTCAGGTCGACGATCGTGGCGACGACCATCGGGCCCTCCGGGGTGACCAGGGGGCTCAGGCTGAGGTCGATCGGGAACTCGACGCCGTCGCCGCGCCGGGCCGTGGCGTCGACGTGCGTTCCGGGCTCGATCGGATCTGTCGACGGATCAGGCGGCCGGAGCGCGACGCTTCGGGCGTGGCCGGCGAGCGGGACGAACTCGTCGATCGACCGCCCGAGCAGCGCGTCGGGAGCCTGGCCCAGCGTCTGGGCGGTGATCGCGTTGGCGTACCGGATCAGGCCCCCCGAATCGACGAGGAGCGTCGCGTTGGGCGACGCCGCGAGCACGGTCCGGAAGCGCGCCTCGCCGTCCACCAGCTCCTGCCGGTAGCGCGCCTGCTGGAGCGCGATCGCGAGCGAATCGGCGACCTCGCCGGCCACTTCGACCGCACCCGGGTCGAACGCGTCGGCCCGCTGCGAGCCGAGGTTGAGCTGGCCGAGCAGCGCGCCGTCGGCCAGCAGCGGGATCGAGAGGACCGACCGAAGCCCGAAGCTCCTGGCCCGGCGAACGGCCACCGGCGCATCGGCGGGCGGCTCGTCGGCCGCGAGGTCGCGGAGCAGCGCCCGCCCCGCAGGCTCACGGCCGTCGAGGGCGAACGTCTCCGCCACCGAGGCGATCGTGCCGACCGGCAGGCCAAGCTCGGTCTCCTCGTCGACCGCGACGATCGTCATGGTGTCCGAATTGCGGTCCATGACCATCACCGAGGCCCGGTCGGCCGGGATGAGCGTCCGGATGCGCGCCACCGCGCGGCGGGCGACGTCCTCGAGCGTGCCGGCCTGGAGGATCTCCGCATCGAGGGTGTGGAGGGCCTCGAGGCGATCGAGGAGCGCCTGCCGGCGCCGCTCGGCGGCGGCTCGCTCCCGGTCGGCGTCGATCTGGGCGGTGACGTCCTCGATCGACCCGATGACGAGTGTCTTCCCGTCGGCGTCCTGCATGGTCGAGGCCACGATCCGGGCCCAGATGCGGCGGCCATCCTTGCGCTTCCTCGGTCGGACGATGGGTCCGGGTCTCGCGCCAGCGGCGACCGTCGCGATGAAATCGCGGTGGCTGGCGAGCTCGTCCTCGGGGACCCACACCGCGGTCCGGCCGATCGCCTCGGCGGCGGTCCAGCCGAACATCCGCTCGGCCGAAGGGTTCCACGCGACGACTGTCCCTTCCGCGTCGAGCGCGACGATCGCGATCCCCGACGCGTCGATCAGGCGGCGCGCGCGATCCGCGGCGAGGAATGCCTCGAGGCGGGCGTGCAGGACCTGCTGGACGAGGCGGCGCACCAGCAGGAAGAGCAGCATGCTGGTGACGGCGACGAACGCCCAGCCCTTGATGATCGACACCGTCGTCTGGGCGCCGGCGCTCGTGAAGATGGCCTGCGCGATCGAGTCGGAGAACAGGATCCACAGGCCGGCCACGCCGGCGTAGAGGAGCGCGATGCGAACCGGCGATAGACGCACGTGGCCCTCGGGTGATCACCGCCGGCCCTCCGGGCGGGCCGGTATCGTACCGTGCGCCAGCAATTACCCTCAAGCCACCAGGGAAGGGGCCCGATGGACTACCTCACGCGGGTCATCGGACCCCTCCAGACGAACGCGCACCTCCTCGTGGACCCCGCATCGGGCGAGGCGATCGTGATCGACGCCGCCATCCCGAGCCGCGACTGGATCGCGGCGACGGTGACGGCCCGCGGGTGGCGGCTCGCCCTGATCGTGTCCACCCACGGGCATTGGGACCACACGGGCGACAACGCCGCGGTCCAGGGGTGGTCGCGCGAGCAGGCGGAGGCGATGCGCGCGCATGCGGTCGAGAACGGGGGCGCGGCCGCGGCCGTTGCGGCCGAGGCCGCGGTCGCGCGCGCTCGGGCCGCCGATGCGGCCGGCAACGGCCCTGCGGCCGACGCGGCCGAGCCCGCCGACGGGGCCGCGCCCGTCGCCGCGGCAGAGCCCGGTGTCGCCGTCGTCGACCCGCTCGGCATCGCCCGGCGGTTCGACGGGAAGGCTGGCGCCGAGATCGCGGCGCACCCCGACGACTGGTACCGCATGACCGATCCGCAGCCGCTCTTCGCGCCGTTCCCCATCCCGCCCTGCGTGCCGGCCGTCGAGCTCGCCGAGGGCGGCATCATCCGCCTCGGCGGTATTCTCCTCCACGTGCTTCACACGCCCGGCCACACCGAGGGCTCGGTGTGCCTCTACGCGCGCGACCAGGGCCTCCTGTTCGCCGGTGACACGCTCTTCGCGGACGGCTGGGGCAGGGTCGACCTGCCCGGCGGCGATCCGGCTGCGATGGTCGAGTCGCTGGGCAGGCTGGCGGCGCTCCCCGACGACGTGCGGGTGCTCCCGGGGCACGGCCGGGCCACCACGATCGGACGCGAACGCCCGCTGCTCGAGCTGGTGATCCGCGAGGGGCGCCTGCCGATGTGACCGGGCTCTCGGCGGCGCCGCCCGCCACGCCTCGGGGGCCCGGGGCCGACCCGGAGGCCGGAAATCGGCGCTCCCGGCGGGCGGTCGGTCAGGGCCGCCCGTAGGTCCCGGTGAGGGTGGCGACGGAGAGGGCACGCCCGAGCAGGTCATGGGCAGTCCCGGACGTCAGCGGCACCGGCACGCTGACGTTCGCCGGGAGGGCGGCCAGGCGGAACACGTAGCGATGGGTCCCGGATGGCGGGCACGGCCCGCCCCAGCCCGGGCGCCCGAACCCGTTGGCGGCCTGTGGCGGGTCGGTCGCGGGCGCGCCTTCGGGAATCCGCGTCGCCGAGGCAGGGATCGGTCCGGCAAGCCAGTGCACGAAGCCGGCCGCGTCGACGTCCTCGACGAGCAGCACGAACGCCGCCGTCACGGCAGGCTGCCCGTTCCAGGCGAGCGGCGGCGAGATATCCGCGCCGTCGCAGGTGAACCGCACCGGGATCGGCCCGCCGTCGGAGAACGCGCCGCTGGCGAGCTCGAACGCCGGCGACGAACCCTCAGCGCCCGTTGGCGCGGCCCCCGTCGGACCGCCCGACCCGGCCTGGCCCGGGATGGACCCCGATACGGCGGTCGGAGCCGCGCGCGGCGTCGCGGTCGCGCCGCCCGTCCCAGCCCCCGTCGGTCCGGCCGCAGTCGGCGCCGCCCGGCTCGGCGCCGCCCCGCCCGGCGCCGCCCCGCAGCCGCCGAGCGCGAGGATGAGCAGGGCGGCCACGAGACGGCTCGCGGTCGCCCGGTGGCGCCGGAGGAGGCGTTCGGACGCGTGCACGCCGCCAGTCTCTACCTCCCGAACTCACCTCGCTTCGCCTTGGCCCGGGCGCTGCCGGCCTTGCCGATCAGCTTCCAGCGGCGCGCCTCCGCCCGGCGGGCGACGGCGTCCATCTCGAGGCTGCGATGCCGCTCTTCGCGGCCCAGCCGCCGCCAGCCGACCATCCGGTCAGCCGGGAGGTCCCCCGACGCGATCGCCGCGCGGACGGCGCACCCGGGCTCGCTCTCGTGCGAGCAATCGGAGAACCGGCAGTCGGTGGCGATCGCGTCGATGTCGGAGAACGCCGACGCCAGGCCCCCGTGCTCGTCCCAGAGCCCGAGCTCGCGAATGCCGGGCGTGTCGAGGAGCAGTCCGCCCCTGGCGAGGCGGACGATCTGGCGGCCACTGGTGGTGTGCCGGCCGCGCGCATCGTCCTCGCGGATCGCGGTCGTGGCCAGGCGGTCCTCGCCCAGCAGGGCGTTCGCCAGCGTGCTCTTGCCGACGCCGGACGAGCCGACGAGGACGAGCGTCGCCCCCGGCGGCACCAGCCGCCGCACCTCCTCGACGCCGTCGCCGTTGACGGCGCTTGTGGCGATGATCGGCACGCCGACCGCAACCTCGGCGAGCTGCGCCTCGGCGACGGCCACCTCGACCGGGTTGGTGGCGAGGTCGACCTTGGTCAGGACGACGACCGGCCGGGCCCCGGATTCCCAGGCGGTCGCGAGGTAGCGCTCCAGGCGCCGCGGGTTGAGGTCGCGGTTGAGCGACGTCGCGATCGCGACGACATCGACGTTCGCGGCCAGCACCTGCACGGGCGACGCGTGGTCGCCGGGCGCCCGGCGCTGGACTCGCGTCCGGCGTGGGAGCAGGGCGTGGATCGTGGCCCCGCCCTCGTCGGGACGCGCATCGATGGCGACCCAGTCGCCGACCACGGGGAGCGCCCCCGGCGCCGCGGCGGCGTGGCGGAAGCGCCCCGACAGGCCGCCCGAGAGCGGGACGTCGAGACCCGCGGCCAGCAGGTCGTAGGCCCCCCGGTGCTCGGCGACGACCCGGGCCGGGACGTGTCCCGCCCCGGGCGCCGCCGCGTCCCAGGCCGCGCTCCAGGCGGCGTCCCAGCCGAGGGCCCTGAGCCCGTCGCCTGATTCGGCGCCGGGCGAGGCAAGCCCGTCGCCGAGGTCGCGTGCGGGGGCGCGGCGGGCGGCCCCTTCACCCGCCGGGGCCGTCTCCATGTCAGGGACCTGGCCCAGCTCCGGCACCGCCGTCATGCCTCGACCCCCGCCTCGAGCGGGCGGCGGTACTCGGTCTCCTTCGTCCGGGACTCGAAGCCCATCGACGTGTAGACCCGCAGCGCCCCGGTCTCGTTGTCGGCATCGACGCCGAGGGCCGCCTCGGTCATGCCCCGCTCGCGGAGCGCGACCAGGGCGCGCGCGATCAGCGCCCGGGCGATGCCGCGCCCACGCCACTGGGCATGTGTCGAGATGTTCTCGCACCACCCGCGCCGCACCCCGAGGATCGCGAGGTCGGCGTCGTTGATGTACGGACGGACCATGCCCACCACCGTGTCGCCCGCCCAGGCGACCTGCCAGAGCGACAGCTCGTTGAGCGGCTCGTCGACGAAGGCGCGGAAGCGGGCCTCGCTCCCATCGTCCAGGCCGGCTCCCCAGTGGCCGGAGAACGCCGACACCTCGGCCTCGAAGATCGCCCGCAGGTGCTCGGGCAGGACCGGCCGCACCTCGACGCCGTCGGGCAGGGCGAGGTCCGGGATGCCGTCGAGCGTCGGGCGGACCATCCCATAGAAGGAGCGCACGGCGCGGTAGCCGCGTGCCTCGAGGATGGCCCGGTGGGCGGGCGTCTCCATGTTCTGGACCGCGGACAGGACCGCCGGCCGGTCGTCGGGCAGCGTCGCCGCGATCGCCCGGCTGCGCGCCTCGGCCCACTCGAGGATGGCCTCGAACGTGCCGGCCGGAGCGTCGGGCGACATGAACAGGCCCATGAAGTGGCTTCGGTCGCCGCGCCCCTCCACTTGCCACTCGACCCGGACGTAGGCGACCGGCCGGCCGTCGTGGACCGCGAGCCGGAGGTCGTCCGCCAGGTCGCAGTGCACGAGGTTGGCGTAGGCGTTGAGGAGGCCCTCGACGGTCAGGACCTCGAGGTTGGCGGTCGCGAGGCGGCCCGCGTTGTTGATGTCGTTGAGGAGGGCCGCCTCCTCCGGCCAGCGAACCGGCCGGAGGAGCAGCCCGGGAACGCGCGTGCGGGACGCTGCGCCGCGCTCGGCTTCGATGGTCGACATGGTCAGCCCACCCGCTTCAGCTTGCCGGTCCGCTTCGCGTAGCGCTCGGCGCGACCGAAGAGCCAAAGCCCAGCCGGGATCAGCACGGCGCCCATGAGGGCGAGCGGCCAGATGTCCGACATGACTTCGCTGACCGGCGCCCCGTCGAGGAGCCCGCGTCGCACGCCGTCCAGGATGTAGGTCGCCGGCGAGAGCGCCGAGAGCACCTGCATCCACTCCGGCAGGACAGAGATGGGGTAGTAGACGCCGCTCACGACGAGGATGCAGGACTGGAGGACGAACGTCATCTGCGCCCCGCGCTCGACGTAGAGCAGCGGCAGGATCGCCGCCATCACGCCGATCCCGATGATCGAGAAGGAGCCGACGACCATCACCGTGGCGGCCGTCAGGAAGTTCGCCGTCGCGAGGTCCAGCGAGAAGAAGAGGACCAGGACGATGAGGATGATGACCGTGTGGATGAGGCCGTACATGATCGCGTAGAAGGTCGACCCGAGGAGCTGCGACGCGCGCCGGACCGGCGCCATCATCGTGTACTCCAGGGTGCCCTCCCAGCGCTCCCAGCTGATCGTCTCGGCGATGAAGCTGAAGACGAGCGACAGGTAGTTCCAGAAGATGGCCCCGATCACGAGGCTGAACGTGAGCCGCATGTCGCCGGTGGCCGCGCCGATGAAGGAGATCGAGAGGGCGCCGGCCATGGCGTACACGAGGAACGCGAATTCCCAGCCCCAGTACCGGCGGCTGAGGTTGAAGTTGCGCTCGATGAAGGCGAATGACGCGCCGAGCTCCCGGCGCGCCGCCGACATCGGGCGGGTCGCGGTGGTCAACGGAGTGTCTCCCGTGGTGGTGGCCGGCCGGGCCCCGCCTCAGCGGGACCCGGCCGGCTTGAGCGCGTCCATCGCGGTGTCGGCGGCGATCCGCTCGCCGATCCGCACGATGGAGCGGCCGATGGCGCGCCGGATCCGGCGGTCGGCGGTCCGCTGGTTGCGGACTCGCGCGGCGCGGATTTCGGCAGCGATGCGCGCGTTGCGGGCCTCGGCCTCGAACCGGGCGGCGCGCTCCGCGTGCACTGCGAAGGCAACGCGTGTGGTGACGAACATGTCGCTCACCTCCCTTCGGTGGGCAGGGACGGGATCGGGTGGATGCGGCCGGCCGCGGCCGGCCGCGAAGGGCGCCGCGACCGGCGCCGGGATCTGGTCGTACCGGGTCATTCGTCGTCCTCCGATGAGGCTTCCTCGACGTCCTCGTCGAGGGAGCGCCCCGTCCAGGTCATGAAGACGGTGTCGAGGGTGGGCGGCAGGCCGGTCTCCCGGGCCGCCCTGGGCCTTGAGGCCCTCGGGGGTGTCCTCGATGACGAGCCTGCCGCCGTCGAGGATGGCGATGCGGTCGCAGAGGCGGTCTGCCTCCGCCATGTCGTGCGTGGTCAGGAGGATCGTGGCGTCGTGATCGTCACGGACCTCCTCGATGAAGCGCTGGACCTCGAGCTTGCTGCGCGGGTCCAGGCCGGTCGTCGGCTCGTCGAGGAGCAGGAGGGTTGGCGAGGTCAGCAGGGCTCGCGCGATCGCGACCTTCTGCTGCATTCCCCGGCTCATCTGCTCGATCGGGCTGCCGAGCCGCTTGTCGGCGATCCCGAGCCGGGCCAGGATGCGCGATGCTCTCCTGGCGGGCCGCCCGCGCGTCCAGGCCGTACAGCCGGGCCGCGAAGGCGAGGTTCTCGTGCGGCGAAAGCTTCTTGAAGAAGGCGGCGTCCACGCTCACCCGGTTGATGAGCCGCTTGACCGCCATCTCGTCGCGCTCGACGTCGTGGCCGAAGATCTCCGCCCGCCCGCTATCGAGCGTGAGGAGGGTGGACACGAGCCGGATCAGCGTCGACTTGCCGCTGCCGTTCGCGCCGAGGACCCCGTAGATCTCGCCGCGCTCGACGCGCAGCGAGACGTCCGAGATCGCCGCGACGGGCTTCTTCTTTCGCCCGACGACGAAGGTCTTGCCGACATGCTCGATGAGGAGCGCGGGCGGGCCGGCGAGGCGTTCGGTGCCATTCCGGCGAACCGCTGGAATCCGGGCCGGGGCCTCGACCTGCGCCGAGACGGGCTGACGGACCGCGCTGTTCGGTTCGTGCGTGAGGATGCTCACGGTGGGGCTGCCCTTTCTCGTCTCGGTGGTGGCGACTCCGGGGATCCGGGCCCTGGTCGCGGTCTCCTCGGACGAGAAGAGCCGCGGGGCCGAACGTCTCTGCGTTCCAGGCCCGCGGCTCCGGGTCGCCGCCCCCGCTTCCGCTGCTCGCGTCGACGAAGGGCAAAGAAAAAGCCGCTGGGCCTCGATCCGGCCCGCGGCTCGTGGGTCGCCTGGCGGCGCTACCGCCGCGTGACTACCCTGAGCTGGGCACGGATCGCCCGCAGAGCGCGCCAACAGGCGCGGTGGCGTACCGCTCCCGGGCGCTCATGGGGATGATCCGATCGCTCATTCGGTGACGTACCTCTGCTGCTCGCGGGCGCGCCGGCGGCGCACCGCGCGGACAGTACGCCCGGACCGGCCGGGCTGTCAAGTTGCAGCGCCATAGCCGGTGTTTCGGGCGCCCCGCGCGAGCGCCGACGCCCGTCGACGGCCCTGCTCAGTCCCTCCCGGCGCTTCGCCGGGACTTGTCCTCGTAGACGCGGCGGTCCGCTTCGAGGCAGGCGCGAGGCAGCGTGCCACCGTCGGGTGCCACGCTCCAGCCGACCGAGGCGCTCATCCGGATCGTCCCGGCGACGGGCTCCGATCCGGCGAGCGCGCTCCGCAGCAGCGGTGCGACCTGCTCGGCGGCCGGTGCGAGCGAACCCGGCATGAGGATGCCGAACTCGTCGCCCCCGAGCCTCGCCACGACGACGCCGTCGCCCGGCGGCACGGCTCGCCGGACCAGGTCGGCGACCGCGACGAGGAGGCGGTCGCCGACGTCATGGCCGTGCGCGTCGTTGGCAGCCTTGAGGCCGTCCACGTCCGCCAGGACGAGGCCGATCGGCTCGGCGTCGTCCGCGTGGGCGACCATTCCCTCCTCCCAGGCCAGCCGGTTGTCGCCAGCCCGGTCAGGGCGTCGCGGCGAGCGCTGTCGGCCGTCTCGACGTAGGCGCGACCGAGCGCGACGGAGGTCGTGATCTGGGCCCTGCGGTCGCGCTGGAGGACGGCCAGCAGGATCGTCGGCGGCAGGATCAGCAGCAGCGCGGTCGCAGAGCCCGGGGCGGCGATCGCGGCCGTGAGCCCGACCGGCGCGAGGAGCAGGTCGGCGACGAACGTGAAGCGCAGCGCCGAGGCCAGGCTCGCGGTCGGGACGCCGAGGCCGTAGCAGTTGCGAACCCACGACGACGCGGCGTCGCAGGCGAACTGCGCGCCAAGCGCCGCGAGGTAGATCGGCCAGTCGGCCAGCGCAGGCTGGCCAACGTGCGCGAAGGCGAAGACAGCCGCCGGACCGACCGCGTGCCAGCCGGACCCGGCGAGCACGATCAGGCGCTCGTGGCGGCCCGGGTCGCGCAGCCGGGCGACGAGGGCGGCGATCGTAAGCCCACAGACCGCGACGAGCGGCACCAGCGGAGGCGGCAGCAGAAAGAGCGCGACGATGAGCGACGGCGTGGTTGGCAGCGCGGATCCCGGCCCGATCTCGAACTCGACCGAGGATGCAACGGCGTGGCTGGCGATGCAGGCGAGCAGCAGCGGCAGCACCGTGGCGGACGGCGGCGCCAGCACCAGCCAGGTCGCGACGACGACGGTGAAGAGCCCGCCGGTCAGCAGCCCCGAGCGGCGATCGGGAGGGCTGACCCTCGCCCGCGCCCGGTTGCGCGTCGTCGCGACCAGCTCGGCGGCGCCGACCGCCGCGCGCAGGTCGGGCAGCGGGGCGCCGGCTCCGTGAGAACCGTCGCGGGACCGCGGATGCGCCGCGGGAAGATCCCGCGGCGCATCGGAGGCACGATTGGCGATCGCCATCGGGGCGACTTCCGGCGAACGCCTAGTAGGACTTGAAGGGATCGACGTAGAGATCGTCGAGATACCAGGTCGCGGTCGTGCCGCGGGTCGTGAACGTGAACGTGAGCTCCTCGGTGCCGTTCCCGCCGAAGACGTCCGAGACCTGGAAGCGCAGCGAGGGCGACCAGCCCGGTCCCATGTCGCCGGACCGGACGTCGTTGGAGACAGTGGCGACGGCTCCGTTGGCGAGGTTCCGGACCGTCGCGTCGACGTGCAGGATGGCGCCCGCGACACCCGGGTTCCGGGCGAAGAACCGGAACGTGTCCTCGCCGCGCGAGATGCAGATCGTGCGCGACTCGGCCGCACCGCCCGCCCGGATCCTGAGGCTGAACGCGTCGCTGGCACCGCCGACCTTGAACGTCTCGCTGCCCGTCGCGACGGCGGCACCGCCGGACAGGAGCCACTCGGCGGCGCCGTTCTCGAAGCCCCCGTTCGGAACCCGGAAGTAGCTCCCGGCGTCGCCCCACCGCGCGAAGACCGGCGCTTCGCTCCGCGATCCGCAGGCGACGCTGGGCCCGAATGCCAGGGCAGGCGTGGAGCCGACGGCCACCGTCGTCGCTGCCACGACGAGGGAAACCGCGAGGTTCACGAGCCGGGCTCGCGAGCGGCCTGTCCGCCGGCTCGCAGCGGGTTGTTCCGTCGGGTTGTCCATCTGGGGGCCGGTCTCCCTCTTCGCATCGAGGACGGGTCTCGTCCGCCGAGCTGCCAAGAGACTGCCCCCCAGAGGTACTCCCGGGCAATGGACATTCCGTCACCCTGCAGTCCGATGCGCAGGCGCACCGGGCCCTTCCAGCCCGCGGTGCCCGGGAGCATCCCCCGGACCCGACCGGACCCCGGTACCGCGTCGGCGCAGGCGTTCCGGTCGCTTCCGGTAGGGTCGTCCCGGCTGCGGGTGGGTCGCGACCGGCCCGGCCTCAGGGAGAACCCGCAGTCGGAGTGGCCGGGCGGCAAGGCCGCCCGGCCACGGGTCAGCGCGGATTCGTGCGAAGCCCGCATCTCGCTCCGGCCGCGGCGTGCGGCACGCTGCGGCCGTGCCGGGGTGAGCGCTCGCGACGTGCAGCCGCCGCGATCGGCCGCGGCGAGCGTCAGCCACCGCGAGCCCAGCCGCGATCAGCCGGCACGTGTCAGCCGGCAGGCGTCAGCCGCGGCCCGGCTCGGTCATCGGCTGCCCGAGGAAGTCCTGGCTGATGATCAGCTGCCGGACGGCCTCGTCGCCGACGTAGCAGTCCCAGCGCAGGCCGTCCGACGATCGGGCGACGCAGCCGCCGGCGACGACGCCGTCGATCCCGATCGGCTCCTTCCAGTCGCTGTAGTCGGGCGTGCCGGGCACCCCGGTCGCCTTGGACGGCGAGCCAGGCCGGGCAGCCGGCGG
The DNA here is from genome assembly GCA_963809375.1 of uncultured Chloroflexia bacterium. Classification (GTDB taxonomy): domain Bacteria; phylum Chloroflexota; class Limnocylindria; order Limnocylindrales; family CSP1-4; genus CTSoil-043. Next base: position 175,648 of record CAWEJO010000004.1, on the reverse strand, counting down.
CACTCCCATCTCGTCGGACTGGGGCGCAACGTCAAGGGTGCAGTGGAACGTGACCGCGTCGGCGTCGAGGACGCATGTCGGATGGGTGTTCCCGAAGATCACCGATCCGGCCGGCAGCCCGGCGGCGACCTGGCGCGGCGAGAAGACCCCCGCGGCAACCGCGGTGCCAGCGGCGAGCAGGCTCAGGCCGACGACGGCGATCCCCACCAGCCGCGCCCGGGAGCGGCGGCGTGACGCTGCGACGGAGCGCGCGGCGGCCGCTTCGAGGTCGTCGCCGAGTCGGTCGAAGTCGGGAGCGGACGATTCGATCATGAGATGTCTCCACGTGGGCGGGTGAGGGGAGGTGGGGCAGCGGCTGCCGGGTGCCGGTCGCCGCGGACCAGACGTCGCAGGGACGCCAGCCCGCGATGGACCCGAACCCGGGCAGCGCCCGGCGAGATCTCGAGCGCCCGGCCGACCTCGGCATAGTCGCTCCCGTCGAGGACGCGGATCTCGACCGCCCGGCGCTGGGCATCGGGCAGCGCCGCGAGCGCCGCCGCGAGGTCCGCGTCCAGGCCGACCAGCCACGCGTCGCGGGGAGCGGCGACGCCCTCCGCAGCCTCGAGGCCCAGGCCCCGTCGGGCGCGCTGCTCGATGGCCCGGTCGCGGACGGAGCCGGCCAGGACGTTTCGCGCGATCCCGAAGAGCCAGGGCCCGGCGCCGTCGCCGCGATCGGTGAACCGGCCGAGGGAGAGCCACGCCCGGGCGAACGTCTCGGCGGTCAGCTCGAAGGCTGCCGCTGCGTCACCGGTCCGGCGGAGCAGGAAGGCGTGCACGCGCACGACGTGGCGGTCGTAGACGATCCGGAAGGCCGCCGGGTCGCGGCGCGCAAGGCGCACGAGCTCGGCGTCGTCGCGGGGATCCACGTGGCCGTCAAGGTTCATGGAGCTCCTCCGTACGGGGCCCTCGGTGTCCGGGGCTCACCCGTACATGGCGTGACGCGCCCAAAACGTTACGCCGGGCGATCGCCCTCGTTCGGGCGGGGCAACAGGTTCGGGCGGGGCAACAGGTTCGGGCGGGGCAACAGGTTCGGCAGGGCGACATGGCTTCGGGCTGGGCGACCGACGGCCCGTCGCGGCCCGGCCGAAAGTCATAGCCACAAGGACCATCGGACCCGGTCGACTCATCGCCTTCCCCGAGTCAGCCCCGGCGCCCGATGGCCGACATTCACGGCATAAGGCACGCCTGTGCCCCTGCCAGTCCGCGGCCACCTCGGTGCCACGGCACATGGGCGCCCCTCGGGAGTACGGAACATGCGCATGTCGGTCCGCGGGAAGCTGCTCGGCGGCTTCATGGCCATGGTCGCCCTGACGGCCGCCCTCGGGGTCACGGCCCTGGTCCAGGCCTCGAGCATCAACCACAACGCCCAGGCGCTCGGGGGCGAGCTGATCCAGGCTGTTGACACGGTCGACGGGACCATGAGCCAGATCGGCACGTTCCGGCGGCGCCAGATGATCCTCCTCCTGAGCCCGGCTGACGGCCAGGAGGCGGCGAACGCCGACATCCAGGAGACCAAGGGCACGGTCGACGATCTCATCGCGAGCTACGCGAAGCTCGCCCGGGGACCCGAGGACACGGCCGCCATCGACAACATTGCGAAGCTCTGGAAGCAGTACGTCGACCAGACGGCTGACGTCCCGGAGATGGCCGCGACGGGCAAGCAGGCCGACGCCTTCGAGTTCCTCAACGCGGGCGACGCCGACGTCACCTGGAGCGCCCTCGGGGACGCCACCGACGCGCTCGACGCGATGACCAAGGCTGCCGCCGAGGCTGCCGCGAAGGCCAGCGACGCTGCGTTCAACCAGGCCGTCGCGATGATCGTCGGCATCATGCTCCTCGCGATCGTCCTCGGGATCGCGATCGCCCTGCTCCTGTCGCGCCAGATCTCGCGCGGCGTTCGGGCCGTGCAGGACCTCATCACCGCCATGGCCGAGCGGGGCGTCGCCGGGCTCGACCAGGCGATGGCCGCCTTCGCCCGCGGCGAGCTCGAGCACGAGCTCACGCTGGACGTCGAGCCCGCGCCGACGGCCGGGACCGACGAGATCGGCGCCACGATCGTCGTCGCGAACGGGATGCTGGAGCGGCTCGAGAACACCGTCCACTCCTACGAGGCCGCCCGTCACTCGCTGGGCGCCACCCTCGCCGAGGTCAAGGTCGCGTCTGACGACGTGGCCCGCCTCAGCCGCCAGCTGACCGATGCCGCGACCCAGTCGGGCCAGGCGTCGGGGCAGATCGCCAACACGATCGGCCAGGTCGCCGCCGGCGCGCAGGAGCAGGCGCAGGCCGCATCGGCCACGTCCTCGTCGCTCCAGGAGCTGACCGGCGTGATCGGCCAGGTCGGCTCGGGAGCCGCCGACACGACCACCAAGGTCGACGCCTCGAGCGCCGCCGTCAGCCGGCTCGCCGGCTTCATCACCGCGGCCGGCAATGCGTCGGCCGAGGTCGGCGAGGCGTCCTCGCAGGCCGCCGCCGCCGCCGCCGAGGGCCTTGCCGCCGTCCAGAAGACGATCCTCGGCATGGGCCGCATCAAGGAGGCGGTCGACGCCAGCACGGCCAAGGTGACCGAGCTCGGGGCAAAGTCCAGCCAGATCGGCGCCATCGTCGAGACGATCGACGACATCGCCGAGCAGACCAACCTCCTCGCCCTCAACGCCGCCATCGAGGCGGCCCGGGCCGGCGAGCAGGGCAAGGGCTTCGCGGTGGTGGCCGACGAGGTGCGCAAGCTCGCCGAGCGCAGCTCTCGCGCGACCAAGGAGATCGCGGAGCTGATTGGCCTCGTCCAGAACGAGACGAGCGCGGCGGTCAAGGCCATGGAGGTCGGCGCCGTCGAGGTGACGACCGGGACCGGCCTTGCCGATCGTGCCGGCGCCTCGCTGCAGGGCATCGAGTCCGCGGTGACTGCGACCCGGTCCGCCGTGGACCGGATCACGAAGGCGGTCGCTTCGATGACCGACGCGAGCTCCGGGGTGGTCGGCGCGACGGAGGCGATCGCCCAGATCGCCGCCCGGACGAACGAAGCCGCCGCGCTCATGACCCGCAACGCCGGCTCGGTCGCGACCGCCGCCGACTCGATCGCCGCGGTCTCGGAAGAGAACGCCGCTGCGTCCGAAGAGGTGAGCGCAGCCACCGAGGAGCTCTCGGCCCAGGTCCAGGAGGTGGTCGCGGCAGCCAGCAGCCTCGCCGACATGGCCCGCGGCCTCGACCAGCTCGTCGCCCGCTTCAGGATCGACGAGGCCGACCGGGCCTCGGCGTCGAAGAGCGGCGTGGTTCCCCTCCGACGCGTGGCGTGATCGCCGTGGCCTGACGCCACGACGCGATCGCCCACCGCAGCAACATCGGCCGGCCCGCACTCGTGCGGGCCGGCCAATTCGTGCGCTCCTCGGCCCGACCGACACGCGTCGTCGTGCCCGCCGCCCCGGCGGGCGCCCGCCGATCGCCCGGCGGGTGCATGATCGTCGGCGGACCGCCGCTCCAGGCGGGATCGGCCGCCCGAGGTGAGCATGCGTCGCGCCATCGAGACCCGCAAGCGAATCGGGCTCGTCGCCCACGACAACAAGAAGCGCGACCTCGTCGAATGGTCGCGCTTCAATCGCAGCCTGCTCGCGAGTCACGAGCTGATCGCGACGGGTACCACGGGCGCGCTCCTCGAGGCCGAGCTGCAGGTTCCGGTTCGTCGGCTGCAGTCCGGGCCCCTTGGCGGCGATCTCCAGATCGGCGCGCTGATCGCCGAAGGCGAGATCGACTTCCTGGTCTTCTTCTGGGATCCCCTGGAGCCGCAACCCCACGACCCCGACGTGAAGGCGCTGCTGCGGATCGCCGTGGTCTGGAACATCCCGGTCGCCTGTGACCGGGCGACCGCCGACTTCATCATCTCCTCGCCGCTCATGACAGGCTCCTACGAGCGGGTCATCCCCGACTACAGCGCGCACCTCGAGCGGCTCCTCGCCTCCGATGGCGAGGCCGGGTTGCCGCCGACGACGGCGCCCGCGCAGGCGTCGCGACGACGAGCCGACGTCGCTGCTCCCGCCTCGGCAGCGGACGACGAATTGGGGAGCACGGCCGGCGGAGCCCTCAGCGCCGGGCCGCCCCCGGCCGACGACGCGCCACGGCCGTGACCCCGACGCGACGTTGCAGCTGGCGGGCGATCCCGAGGGCCCGCCTGCGGCGGGGGGCGGGGAAGCGCGTCTGGCCGGCGTCGAACGCCCGCCTGCGGCGGGGGGCGAGGGAGCGCGTCTGGCCGGCGTCGAGGGCCCGCGTCCGGCAGGCGTCGACGGCCCACGCATGAACGACGAGGCAGCCCGTCTCGCGGGGCCTTCCGTCGTGGCAACCATCCGCGACGGGGTGCTCGACACCGAGATCGCCGCCCTTGCCTGGGTCCTCGTCGACGGCCGCGTTCCTCTGCTCGTCACTGCGCCGGCCGAGGTCGCGGCGGCCGCCGAGGATCTCGCCGCGGCGCTCGCGGACTTCGTCCCGCCGTCGATCGGGCGCGCGACGCTCGGCCCGGCGGAGGTCGAGGGCGACCCGGCACGCGACACGCTCGTGACCGGAACCCTTGCGTCCGGCGCGCTTCGGCGCGCGGTCCGGGGCGTCGCGCGCGGGTTCGGGCTTGTCGGGTGCGTCGGCGGCGGGTCGCTGGAGCGCCTGCTCGCGCGGCTCGCCGACTTCACTGTCGGCGCGAGCCCCGAGCTGGTCGGCCGGCTCGGGACGGTGCTCGTCCTCGGCGCCGAGCCGCCGCACCGGGTCGTCGCCGCTCACTACCTGCGCCCGGTGGCCCGCGATGCCGGCGGGCACGTCCAGCACCTGCCGCCCGCGGTGCTCGCGACCTGGGACCCGGGATCCGAACGCTGGGACCATTTCGCGTGGGGCATCTACCCGGAGCTGGCAAGCCGGCTCGGCCGCCGGGCCGGCGACCTCGAGCGGGACCACGCGGAACGGACCGAGATCCTGGCTGCCCTGGTCGGGGCCGGGGGCGACGATCGCGCCCAGCTGCTGGCAACCCTGGCCCATGCGCGCGGCCATCCCGGGTCGCAGTGATGGGACTGCTCGAGGGCCGGCCTGGCGCTGCGTCAGGGGAGACCCCTTCACTCTCTCCCGGCCGTGCCGATACCTCGGTCGGGGGTTTCGGCGCCGAACCCGCGCATTGCGCGGGCTTCGCGTTGGTCGCCGCCGCTCGGAGCGCTACGACGCATGTCGCGCCACACCGACCGCGCGTTCACCCGGCTGGCCCTTGCCATGGTGGGCGCGGGGACCGCCATGGGTCTCGCGTTCCCGTTCTTCAGCATGGCGCTCGGCGTCTCGCCTGGTCTGGCCCTGTCGCTGCCGTACCTCGCTGCCACCCTGGCAGCCGGGATCGTGGTCGGGTTGCTGAACTTCGCGCTGGCGCGCCTGATCGTGGGGCGCAGGATCTCGCGCCTCGCCGATTCCATGCGCCACGTCGCGGACGCGCTGGAGGAGGCCGCCTACACGGGCGACCGAAGCCGCTGCGACCCGGCCTCCTGCTCGCTGCCGGTCGGCTCCGACGACGAGCTGGGACAGTCGGCCCAGGCGTTCAACGAGCTCCTCCACTCGGTCGCCCGGGCCCGCGCGGTCGAGGACCAGATCCGGGCGTTCGGGATCCTGGTCGGCGAATCGCGCGGCGTCAGGGCCCTCGGCGAGGCGGCGGCGGCGGCACTCCTCCGGGTCACGGGGGCGTACGGCGCCGCCATCACCGTCCTGACCGATGACGGCCTCGAGATGGTCGCGAGCGCCGGCGAGGGGAGCCCCCGGACGCTTGCGGGCCTCGTCGCGCGGGACGACCTCCACGCCCTCGCCGCTCCCACACGCGTTCCGTACGGCGGTGACGTCGAAGGGATGCTCGCGCCGCTCCGGTCGCACGACGAGGTCCTCGGCATGGTCCTGCTCGAGGGGACGACCTTCCCGGCCGGGGCCGAGCAGCATGTCCAGCTCTTCCTCCCGTCCCTCGGGCTGAGCGTCGCCGCCGCCCTTGCGCGCGAGCGGCTCGTGCGCGCCGCAGAGCGCGACGCGCTCACCGGGATCAGGAATCGCCGGGCGGGCATGGCTGCGCTCGGACATGCGCCTGGACTCCGCTCGCGCCGCGAGCGGGACGCTCGGCGTCCTGCTGCTCGACCTCGATCACTTCAAGCGGGTGAACGACACATACGGTCACCTCGTGGGCGACGAGGTCCTGCTCGCCGCGGCACAGGCCATGCGATCCGCGCTCCGGGCGGGCGACGTCCTCGCCCGGTACGGTGGCGAGGAGTTCATGGTGGTCTGCCCGAACGTCGAGCGGGACGCGCTCGCGGCCGTCGGCGACCGCCTCCGCCAGGCCGTCTCGAATGCGCCGGCCGTCCACGGGGGCTGTGCCGTCCGGATCACGACATCGGTCGGGGGAGCGGCGCTCGGCGAGGTCATCCGTGGATCCGCGGAGCTGCTGCTTGGCGCCGCCGACGAGGCGCTGTACGCCGCGAAGCGGGCCGGCCGCGACCGGGTCGTCGTCGCCCCCGAAGTGGCCGTCGTGGTCGCCCCCGAAGTGGCCGTCGCCGCCTGACCCCCGCGCGGCCGTCGCCGCCTCCGCTGCGCGACCCGCGCGACCTCCGCAGCGTCAGCCGCGCGGGCCGGGCACCGGTCCAGGCGCCGTTCCGGACGCCGATTTCGAGATCGAATATACTCAAATCCGCAAGTGCGCGACTCGCTTGCGATGGACTCGTCGCCCTCATCCCTGACGACCGCACGTCGGCCCGGCGCACGGTCGGGCGGGGCGCCTGCGACCACGGGCAGGCCGGCGGCGCCACGGTGAGCCGCGAGGCGCAGCACATCGTCAAAGGATGGCGAGCCCAGCCAATTCTTCCCGTTGGATGCGCACACGACGTCGCTGCTTCGATCACCCTGCAGGAGGGGAGCACGTGCTCAACCAGGCAATTCCCGGCCCTCGCATCCGCCGAGGGCGTCGATGACCGCGAGCCGGCCGACGCCGCCGCGGCCAGGCTTGGACGTGCCCAAGCACGTGATCGACGAGTACAAGCACCGGCTCCAGCAGGTCACCTGCGTGTGTGGGTGGCAAGGCAGCAGCGCTTCACCCGACGGGGTGTCGTCCGACTGGAAGGCGCACCTCGCGAGCACACGCCCGCCGGGTGCCTCGCGCCGCTGACAGCACGGCGCCCGTGAACGCCTGACGTGGCGCGCGAGTGCCGCGGCACGCGGCCACGGCATGCGGCCGGCCAGCGGCCGTCACGGCGAAGCGGCCGCCGCGGACGGCGGCCTGGCGAGCGGCCAGCGACGGCGGCGGTCGCCGCTGCCGTGTGGCCAGGCGATCCGTTCGTTCGCGCATAAGAGCTCTGGCGCCATGGCCCCCAGGCCGATCTTGCCGAAGGGTCGGCCGGTGGCGACTGGCGACGCGTAGCCCAGCGGCGAGCCGCGGATCGTGGGGCCGCCCGCAACGCCACTGCCCGCATTCCCGGTTGATTGTCGTGCGGACTATAGTGCCGCCACCACGTTCCGGTGGACGCACGCGGCCTGCCGATCCGTGGCCAGCCCGCCCGTGGGATCCGCCCCGGAGACGCTTCGTGACCGTCATCAGGCCGCCGACCCGCCCGCAGCAGGCGTCCTTCCGCGGCCCGGTCCGCGAGCGCTCGGGCGGACCTGAAGGGTGGCGGCCGAGCCCGCCGAGCGTCGCGCCGCCGCTCGTCGAACCCGACGACGGCCCTGCGCTCCTGCGCCTCTCGGGCGTCCACGCCTTCGAGGGCCAGCGTCACATCCTCTCGCGGCATCTCGCTCGCCGTGCGTCCTGGGGAGATCGTCGCGCTGCTCGGCGCGAACGGAGCCGGCAAGACGACGACCCTCCGGACGATCCACGGCTTCCTGCACCCGAGCAGCGGGCGGATCGACTACGCGGGCCGCGACATCTCGCGCTCGGAGACGCACCGGCTGGTTCGCGACGGCATCTCGCAGGCGCCGGAGCGGCACCGGGTGTTCGCCACCATGAGCGTCCTCGAGAACCTCCAGATGGGCGCCTACAGCCACGCGGACCAGGCCGGCCTGGCGGACGATTTCGAGCGCGTCTTCGCGCTCTTCCCGATCCTCTACGAGCGCCGCGCCCAGATAGCCGCGACGTTGTCGGGAGGCGAGCAGCAGATGCTCGCGATCGGGCGCGCGCTGATGGCACGGCCGACGCTCCTGCTCCTCGACGAGCCGACGAGCGAGCTCGCTCCGATCCCGGCCGACCAGACGTTCACCGCGCTGCTGGAGGTCAACCGCCAGGGCGTCACGATCCTGCTGGTCGAGCAGAAGGCGCGCCTCGCGCTCGCGATCGCCTCCCGCGCCTACGTCCTGCAGACCGGCGAGATCGTCCGGGCCGGCGAAGCCCGCGCCCTTGTCGAGGATCCCGCGATCCGGGCTGCCTACCTCGGGGGCTGAACTCGGACGGAGGGCCGGCCGCGCGGCACGGGCGCGGCCGCCGCGCGAGCGAGCGCTGTCGGCTGGCCGCGGCCACGGGCACGGCCGCCGCGCACGCGAGCGCTCTCGGCTGGCCGCGGCCACGGGCACGGCCGCGGGACGGGTCGCCATCGGCACGCGGCGCGCGCAGCGGGACGCACCCACGGCCGGTCCTGGGTAGATCCGTGACTGGCGCTGACCCAGTCGTTTGACGCCCGGCGAGACCGCGCGTACGCTCGCCCCCCGGCAGCCCGCCGGCGCCGGCCACCGCGTTTCGCTGGAGGCACCATGGACGACGCCGCCCGTCGCGCCATCGCCGCTCCCGACGCCCGGCCCGCCACGCTGGGCGAGCTCCGTGCGACCGGCTGGGAGCCGCGGCCGATCAAGGAGGAGCTGCGGTCGAACCTGCTCGCCCGCCTCGGCGAAGGCTCGGATGTCTTCCCCGGCGTGGTGGGGTACCAGGAGACGGTCCTGCCCGCAGTCGAGAACGCGATCCTTGCCGGCCAGGACATCCTCTTCCTCGGCGAACGCGGGCAGGCCAAGACGCGCCTCGCCCGCCTCCTCGTCGGCCTCCTCGACGAGGCGATCCCGGTCGTGCGGGGCGGCGAGCTCAACGACGACCCGTTCGATCCCATCAGCCCGGCTGCGCGGGCGATCGTCGCCGAGGCCGGCGACGCGACGCCGATCGACTGGCTGCCCCGCGACCGGCGCTACGCCGAGAAGCTGGCCACGCCCGACATCACGATCGCCGACCTGATCGGGGAAGTGGATCCGATCAAGGTCGCCGAGGGCCGCTACCTCTCCGATCTCGGCACCCTGCACTACGGCCTGATCCCGCGGGCGAACCGGGGCATCTTCGCCCTCAACGAGCTTCCCGACCTCGCCGAGCGCATCCAGGTCGGCCTCCTCAACATCCTCGAGGAACGCGACGTCCAGGTCCGGGGCTACACCATCCGGTTGCCCCTCGACCTGTTCGTCGTCGCCAGCGCCAACCCGGAGGACTACACGAGCCGCGGGCGCATCATCACGCCGCTCAAGGACCGGCTCGGCAGCCAGATCCGGACGCACTACCCGCGAACCCTCGACCACGAGATCTCGATCATGCGCCAGGAGTCCATCCGCTTCCCGGCGCGCGACGGGGTCCCCGAGATCCTCGTCCCGCGCTTCATGGAGGAGCTGCTGGCCGAGCTCACCCACCTGGCGCGGCGGTCGCCCGAGATCAACCAGCGATCGGGCGTCTCGGTCCGCGTCTCCACCGCGAACCTCGAGGTCCTGCGGGCGGCGGCGCTCAAGCGGGCGGTCCGGATCGGGGAGGATGCCGGTGCCCCCCGCGTCTCCGACCTTGGCGCTGTCCTCGCGTCGACGGCCGGCAAGATCGAGCTCGAGACGGCCGGCGACGACGCGCCCGAGGACCGGGTGGTCGAACGGCTGATCACCCGGGCGCTGTACGCCACCTGGAACCGGCTGCTCGACGTCGACGACCTCGCCGAGGTCGTGACCGCGTTCGAGGACGGCCTCGTGATCGAGACCGGCGAGCGCGTTCCCTCGCGCGAGTACGTCCGCTGGCTGCGCGAGGTCCCCGGGCTGCCGGCCGCGCTGGCGCACCTGGCGGCCATCGAGGACGACGACGCCGCGACCGATGCCTCGGCACGGGCGGCGGCGACGGCGCGGGCCGCCCTGCCCGCCGTTCGTCGCGTCGGGTATCGAGTTCATCCTCGAGGGCCTCCACCTGAACCGGCGGCTGAACAAGGATCGCGGCCCGGCCGGCCCGGTCTACCGCCGCTAGGCCGCGCCGATGCAGCCCGCCGTGAGCCCGCCCCGGTGAGCGGCTTCACGCCCGATCGCCGCCACCTCGGCGGCGCAGCCGGTCGGGATCCGGGCGCCGATGCCCGCGACGGCGCGCCGCGCGACGGCGCCGCGCGCGACGGGACCGCGCCCGACGGCGCCGCCCGGAGTGACGGCTCGCCGACCGGCGCCAACCGGGCGGCGGCCGCCGGACCCGCCCGCGCCGCGCGCTTCAGGGCCTGGGACGGCAGCCAGGTCCTGGGAGAGCTCGATCCGGATGCGGTGATGGACGCGCTGCGCGAGGACCTGCTGGCAGGCGGCGACCTGGAAGGCGCCCTCGAACGGCTCATGGAGCACGGCATCCGCGGCGCCGACGAGCGGCCGGACCTGCCGGGCCTGCGCGACCTGCTCGACCGGCTCGCGCGCCGCCGGCGGGAGCTGCTCGAGGCGGGCAAGCTCGGGGACGTGATGGGGGACGTGCGCCGCGAGCTGGACGAGATCGTTGCCCAGGAGCGCGCCGGGATCGACGCCCGCGAGGCCGCCGCCGCCGACGAGGCCCCGGACGAGGCGCTCGAGAAGCTCCTGCGTCAGCAGGCGGCCCGCCGCCGCGAGCAGCTCGACGCGCTGCCGCGCGGGGTCGGCGACCGCATCCGGCGGCTCCAGGACTACGACTTCATGGATCCGGCCGCGCGGGAGCGGTTCGGCGAGCTGACCGACCGGCTCCGCCGCACCATGCTCGACCGGTATGCGGAGGGCCTGTCCGACGCGCTCCGGGACATGCGGCCCGAGGACCTCGCGGCGGCCCGCGAGATGGTTCGCGACCTCAACCGGCTCCTCGGCGAGCGCCTCGCCGGCGGCGACCCGGACGCGTCGGAGTTCCTGGCGAAGCACGGCCGGTTCTTCCCGGGCGCAGAATCGCTGGACGACGTGATCGAACAGCTCGCATCGCGGATGGCGGCGATGCAGTCGCTCCTGCGCTCGCTCACGCCGGAGCAGCGCGCCGAGCTCCAGTCGACGATGGATGCGCTCCTGCGCGACGACCGGCTCCGCTGGGACCTCGCCCAGCTCGCCGGTGCGCTCGACCAGCTGCTGCCCCAGGGCCTCGGCCAGCGCTACCGCTTCGGCGGGCAGGAGGAGATGGGCCTCGAGGAGGCGCTCGGCCAGATGGACCGCCTCGGCGCCCTCGACCAGCTGGCCGAGGACCTGGCGATGGCCGAATCTCCGGGCGACCTTGGCGCGATCGACCGCGCCCGGGCGGCGGACCTGCTCGGGCCTGACGCGCCAGCCCAGCTCGACGCCCTCGAGCACCTCGGGCGACGCCTCGAGGAGGCGGGCTACGTGACCCGCACCGGCGACCGGCTCGAGCTGACGCCGCGCGGCACCCGCCAGATCGGCCAGGACGTCCTCGACGAGCTGTTCGCGCGACTCCGGCGCGACGCGTTCGGCGGGCACGCGCTCGACCGGACCGGCAGGGGCGGCGAGCGGACCGAGCTGACGAAGCCGTACGAGTTCGGCGACCCATTCCATCTCGACCTGCGGGCAACGGTCTCGAACGCGCTGCGCCGCGAGGAGAACGCGCCGGGCGCCGGGGCTCCGGACCGGTCCGTCTCGCACCCGACGACTTCGAGGTCGCCCGCACCGAGGCGCTGACCGCGGCATCGACGGTGCTCCTGGTCGACCTGTCGCGCTCGATGCTGCTGCGCGGCTGCTTCCTGGCGGCCAAGAAGGTCGCCCTCGCGCTGCACACGCTGATCCGGACGCAGTACCCCCGCGACGAGCTGGCGGTCGTCGGCTTCGCCTACCGGGCCCGGGAGATCGCTCCCGAGGCCCTCGTCGAGCTCCAGCTCGACGGATACGAATACGGCACGAACCTCCAGCACGGCCTCGCGGTCGCCCGCAGCCATCCTCGCCCGGAGCGGCTCCCCGAACCGGGAGGTGATCGTCATCACCGACGGCGAGCCGACCGCCCACTTCGAGGGCGACCAGGTCGAGTTCAACTACCCGCCGACGCGGCGCACGATCGCGGCCACCCTCCGCGAGGTCGACCGCTGCACCCGCGAAGGCGTCGTGATCAACACGTTCATGCTGGAGCGCTCGCCGTCGCTCGCCGAGTTCGTCAACGAGATGACCCGCCGCAACCGCGGCCGCGCATTCCACGCCGAGCCGGAGCATCTCGGCGAGTACGTCCTCGTCGACTTCGTCCGCAAGCGCACCAAGCGCGTCTCCTGAGTCGGCCGGGCCGGGGGCGGGCCGCCCGTACCAGCCGCCGGAATTCGGCACGGATCGTGTCACGCTCGCGCTGGACCTGGGGCCAGCTGTGCGGTCCGAGCGGCCAGGACGGGCTCGTCAAGGCTTTGGGACGAACACGAGCCCGTCGGCCGGAGGCGTCTGGCCCAGCGGTGTGTTCTCGCTTCGGGGCCACGCGAGCACGCGGTCGCCGGCCCACAGCATCGAGCCGTCCTCGGGCCCGAACCCCGCGATCGCCCGTGCCGGCAGCGTCCGGCACCGGTCGGCGACCGGGTCGTAGGCCTGCGTCGGACTGAACGAGAGCGTGCCCGACCATGCGCCTGCGATCGTGCCGCTGCAGTCGGTCGCAGCGAGCGTGCGCCACGTGTCTGCCGACGGCTCCCAGGCGACACGCCCGAAGATCAGCTCGGTGCCGGTCCAGGTCAGCGGCTGCCCCAGCCACTGGCCGTCGTACGGCGGTGCGACGATCGCGCGCCACGTCCCCGCGCGCGGGTCCAGCGCGGCCGCGGCCAGCGACTCCGCGGCGCCGTCGCGGAACGCGATGACCACGAGCTCCGATCCCGTCCACGTGGCGTCCATAAGGCCGGCGGGGAGCGGCGGGGCGGGCAGCATTCGCCACGTCCCGGCCGCCGGGTCGAATGCCGCCGCGGCCGGCGTGCCTGTCAGCGTCCAGGAGCTCCCCGTCGCGCCGGACGTGATCACGACGAGCTCGCGCCCGGTCCATGCCGCCACGGGCGTGTCGTCCGCGGCGAGCGGTCCCGCGGGCAGCTTCGTCCACAGATCGGTCGCGGGATCGTAGGCCGCACCGTCGGCGAGGGCGCCGCCATCGCCAGTGCCGCCCCAGACCAGCAGGCGATCGCCGGTCCACCCGAATGCCGGGCTGGCCCGTCCGGCAAACGGCGCGGCCGACGTGAGCGTCCACGTCGAGGTTGTCGGGTCGAAGAGCGCACCCCGCCGCAGGCCGGCCGCGCGCGACGAGTCGTAGGCCCAGCCGCCCCAGACGAGCAGCCGCGAACCCGTCCATGCCACGGCTGCTCCGCTGCGTCGCCCGATGGGAGCCGGCGGGATGACGGCCCACCTGCCCGGAAGCTCCCGCGCCGGCGCGTCGGTGCGCCGAGCGCCGGTCACGACGAACTGCTCGCGGCACCAGAGCACCGCGTCGGCCGGGGTGCCGCCGGCGGGTCCACCGCTGCACGTCGAGGCGGCCGCGTCGTCGAAATGGCCGGTGACCGTCAACCACGTTCCGACCGGCAAGGCTTGGCAGGCCACGCGCGAGATGGAATCGGAGGCCGGTCCGGAAGTCGGCCGACGCGAACCCGGCGAGCCAGGGCGCGACGCTCCCATTCAGCCACGCCGGCGTGCCGGCACCATAGCCCCATCGCGGTCCGTCACCCGCCCGAACGGGGCCGATCGTGATCTCCCTGTTCGCGAAGCAGTCCAGCCGGTCGAACTCGTCGAGCCGAGCCACCACGAGGATGTCGATCGGGTCGCTTGACTCGGCAGGACATGCCGGCGGCCGGGCCGCGAGGTGCGCGGTGTCCTCGGGGTCGACGAGCGCGAAGAACCCGTCGGGAACGAAGCCGCCGGCTTCGCTGCCGAAGATCTGGAGGCGCAACCCGTCCGCGCCGATGTCGGTCACGTAGGCGCGCTCGCCCGTTTCGAGGGTCTGCTTCCCGGTCGTCCGGAGTGGCACGCGTTCGGTCGCGACCACGCTGTCGCCGGCACGGATCACCTCGGCCGGCGTCGGGCTCGCGCTCGGGCTCGCGCTCGCGGCCGGGCTCGCGCTCGCGGCCGGGCTCGCGCTCGGCGTCGGCGTGGTGGCTGCAGGCGATGGGGTCGGCGCGTCCGTCGTCGATCGGAGAACGAAGATGCCGATGGCGCCGGCTCCGATGGCGACTGCGGCGAGCGCCGCCGCGATCGCGGCCCACGGCGCTCCGGCTCGTCGCCGCTGCGGGGTCGTGCGGATCCGCCGCGCCACCTCCCGCGCGACGCCCTCGGGGGTGTCCGACGCACGGAGGCCGGCGAGCCGCTCCTCGAGGTCGGGTCGGCGGTCGGTCATGACGGGGCCTCGGCCAGCTCGCGACGCAGCGCCTCGAGCGCGCGGTTAAGGCGCGACTTCACCGTGCCCTCCGGGATCGCGAGCGCCTCGGCCGTCTCGCCAAGGGTCAGTCCGCCGGCATAGTGCAGCGCCACCACCTCGCGGAGAGCCGGGTCGAGGTGGGCGATGGCTGCGCGAAGGTCCAGGTCGCGCTCGATCTCTGGCCCGCGGGCCGCTAGCCGGTTTCGGCCATCTCCCTCGTCGGGCAGCATCGTCTCGAGGCGCCGGACCCCGCGCCGACGTCGCCGCAGCGCATCGCGGCAATGGTTCACGAGCACCCGCCGCGCCCATGGCTCGAACCGGGTCGTGTCCCGGAGGCGCGGCAGCTCGCGCCAGGTCGCAACGAGCGCGTCCTGCGCGACGTCATCGGCGTCGGCGGGCCCGACGATCATCACCGCGAGCTGATGGAACTCGGGAAGCACGTGGTCGACGATCCGATCGAAGGCCTCCGGATCGCCCCCGCGAGCCCGAACGACAAGCGCATGGATGGGCTCCACTCCGCCAATCCTGACGTCACCGGGGCTCGAGGTGTTCGCCCCGGTGCGAGCAGGTTCGGCCGTGCCCCGCGGTCACCGCGTCCACGAACGACTCGCTCGCGCGCTCAGCGGTGGACCCGCCCGCCGACTCGGGCGCGCCCGCGCCCTCAACGATCAAGCGGCTCGAGGAGCGCCTCGGGGCCGTTCCTGGAGACTACCCGCCCCCTGACTGCAATCCACGCCGATTGCGCCGAACATGCGCCAGGTGACTGCTTGCCCAAAGCCCAGGGCCTGATTCGGGACGGGCACTGGCCAGGGAGCAGGGAACGGTTGGATACCAGTCACCTGACACATACCTGGCACGTACGTGTCGCCTGGCACGTACGTGTCGCCGGCGACCCCCCGCGCGGCCGGCGGATCAGGATCCGTCCCGGCAGCCAATACGTCGTCCCCCGCGCGTCCGGCCGTAGTGACAGTGATTCCAGCGGGCCATACGCTCGGCGACCGTCCGGACCCGAACCTGCTCAACACTGCGACGGGCGGCGGAGGCGGCATCTACGACGCAGGAACCCTCGAGGTGACGAACAGCACGATCGCGGCCACCACCGCGACCGACCTCGGAGGTGGCATCCGAACCACCCTCACCGTGAGCCTGACCAACGCTTCGGTTGCGGCCAACTCGGCAGGATCCGGCGGGTCCGGGATCTTCGTCGACGGAGCGATCGCCCACCTGGTCAGCACCATCATCTCGAACAACGTGAGCGACACGGACTGCGCCGTGGATGGCGGGACGGTCACGGGCAACAACAACCTCATCCGGGCGCGACTCATCGTGGAGTACTACGTCCCGTAGGCTTCGACTTGGCGGGGCGTGACGTGACGTGGCTGGCCCGCCGGCGGCGAACGGCCGCCCGCCGCGCGCCGCACGCGCGGTCGCACTGTCCGCAACATTCCGACCGCGGCCGCCGCAACCTTCGGCCCCGCGAACACGGGCCGCTCGGCCCGACGGGGCCCGGCGGCCGCCGCGATACCATGGCGCGGTCGCGCCGCAAGGGGTGCGCGACGGCTTGCACGCAGCCAGCCATCCTGCGCCGGTGATCGGCGCCGCAGCACCACGGAGGGTCCCTCGCCCATGGCAACCGTCGCCGCCTCCATCCCCGAGCTGCTCGCGCTGCTCGACGGCACCGCCACGATCGAGGACGGCAGGGTCGTCGTCACCGACGAGACCGCGTTCCGCGCCTCGACGATTTACGACCTCGCCTGGACCCAGACGTTCAGCGACGACGCCGCGACGGTGGACGTCGCGCGATGGCTGATCTGGGAGGCGAGCCAGGCGCTCGGCGCCCGATCGGCCAGCATTCAGGGCATCTACGCCGCCCGGGCGCGCGGCGAGGCCGGCGGCTTCACCGTCCCGGCGATCAACCTGCGCGCGCAGACGTTCGACATGGCGCGAACCATCTTCGAGACCGCGATCGCCAAGGGCGTCGGGCCCGTCATCTTCGAGATCGCCCGATCGGAGCAGACGTACACGTTCCAGCGCGTCTTCGAGTTCGCCCCGAACGTCCTCGCCGGCGCCATCGCCGCGGGCTGGAGCGGCCCGGTATTCATCCAGGGCGATCACTACCAGTTCAACGCCAAGAAGTTCGCCGCCGACGCCGAGAAGATGACCGAGGAGATCCGCAAGGCCTGCCGGGATGCGGTGGCGGCGGGCTATCTCAACATCGACATCGACAGCTCGACGCTCGTCGATCTTTCCCAGCCGTCGGTCGAGCTCGAGCAGAAGGTCAACTTCACGGTCGCGGCCGAGATCGCGGCGCTGATCCGCGACCTCGAGCCCGCGGGCGTGACGATCTCCATCGGCGGCGAGATCGGCGAGGTCGGCAAGACGAACTCGACGGTCGCGGACCTGCGTGCGTACCTCGACGGGTTCCGTCGCGAGCTCGACGCCCGCAAGCCGGGCGCGCTCGGCGTCAGCAAGGTGTCCGTCCAGACCGGGACGAGCCACGGCGGGATCCCGCTGCCCGATGGCGGCGTCGCCCCGGTGAAGCTCGACTTCGACGTCCTCAAGGATCTCGGCGCGATCGGCCGGGCCGAGTACGGGATCGCCGGCGCGGTCCAGCACGGGGCGAGCACGCTCCCGGACACGCTCTTCCACACGTTCCCGACGGTCGAGACCGCCGAGATCCACCTCGCGACGGGCTTCCAGAACGCGCTCTTCGACCACCCGGCGTTCCCGCCTGAGCTCCTGGCCGAGATCCACGAGTGGGTGAAGGTGAACGCCGCCGACGAGCGCAAGGAGGGCCAGACGGACAGCCAGTTCGTCTATTCGAGCCGCAAGAAGGCGATCGGCCCGTTCAAGCGCCAGCTCTGGGAGCTCGCGACCAAGGACGAGATCCTCGCCAGCCAGGGCGCCAAGATCGCGTTCCTGTTCGACCAGCTCAAGGTGGCCGGCACCGCCGACCTGCTGCGCTTCGTCGAGACGCCCGCCTGGCATCGCGCGGCCCCGGAGGCCGTCGGCGTCGCGCTCGGCCGGGCCTGACACCGCCGTCGGGCCGACATGGCTGTCGGGCCGGCCGGCGACCCGCTCCGCGCGGCCGGGTGCTGCCTGCCCGGCTGCGACCCACGCCGCTCGGCCCGTCGCCGGGCGGACTGGCAGACAGGGTGGGCCGGTGAGCAGGCTGGGGCCCGCCGCCGCGCGGCGAGTGAGCATGCACTTCACATGAGCGAGCTCGTTCGCCTGCGCGGTCGGCATGGCCGCTGGCTGTCCTCGGCGGTCGTCGTCGCTGCGATCGCGGCGCTCGTCGCCGCGTGCGGGTCGGCGGCCGGCACGCCGGCCCTGGCCACGTCGCGACCCATCGGCGCGTCGCCGTCCGGTCCGGTCGCCGTGGCGACGGCGCCCGCGCCGACTGCAGCGCCGGCCGGGCAGACCCCGCAGCCGACAGCGCCGCCGGCCGGGCGCGCCTCGCCGCCGCCCGCGCAAACGCCGACCGCCGAATCCACGCCCGCGGCGCCGTCAGCGAGCTCGCCATCGCCCCCGGCGCCTGCGCCCACGCCTACCGCCACGGCTTCAGCGTCGCCCGCGACGACGCCCGCGACGGCGGTCCTCGTCGGGGCCGGCGACATCGCGGACTGCAGCGTCGAGGACGACGCCGTCGCCACGGGTCGGCTCGTGAGGAAGCAGCCTTCGACGGCGGTCGTCGTGACCGCCGGCGACAACGCCTATCCCGACGGGACCCTGGCGCAGTTCCGCGCCTGCTACCGCCGCGCCTGGGGCGCCTTCCGTTCGCGAACGCACCCGGCGGCCGGCAATCACGACTGGGTCACCCAAGGCGCGGCCGGCTACCGGGCCTACTTTGGCCGGGCGGTCGCAGGCGGGGCAGCCAGCCGCCCCGGCCGCCGGGCGCCGACGTGGTACGCGTTCGACGCGGGGGCCTGGCGGGTGATCGTCCTCGATTCGGACTGCTGGGCCGTCGGGGGGTGTGGCCCGAGGAGCCCGGAGGGGCGCTGGCTGGCGGCCGAGCTTGCCTCCGAGGCCGCCCACCCGGGCGGCTGCCAGCTGGCCATCTGGCACCACCCGATCGCATCGTCGGGAATACACGGCGACACGGCCACGTCGCTGCCGCTCTGGCGGGCCGTCGCGGCCGCCGGCGTCGACGTCGTCATCAACGGTCACGATCATCACTACGAGCGCTTCGCGGAGCTCGACCGGAAGGGCGATCCTGTCGCTGCCGGGCAGCCCGGGACAAGGGAGTTCATCGTCGGGACCGGCGGCGCCGGCCTCTACCCGGTGCTCGGCCGCCGGGACGGCAGCGAGGCGGCCGTCATCGGGCGGCATGGCATCATCCGCCTCGATCTCGCAACGGATGGCTATGCGTGGCAGTTCCTGTCGACCCCCTCCGGGAGGGCGCTCGACGCGGGGAGCGATACCTGCCACTGACGCCCGGCGCTCGTGGCCAGGCGCGGCCGCGCTGACGTCCCCCGGCCCGAACCCGGTACCCTCACGGCGAGCGGCCGCAGCGGCCGCGAGCGACGGAGGAACGCGTGGGCGAGAGGGTGAGCGAGAGCGTTGGCGGGAGCGGCCCTGCGGCCGGGGCGCCTGCTGGCGAGCTGACGGTCGATGCGGCCGGTGGCGTACCGCGGGCCGGTGCCCCCGGCGGTGACCCCGCGGCGCAGGACCCCTCCGGGCCCGGCCCGAGCGCGCGATTCCGGCGGGCGCTGGAACCGGATCTCGCGGCATGGCTGGCGCTGGCCCTCTCGGCCAGCGACGAGGCCGACGCGATCGCCCGGCGCTGGTTCCGCCGTGACGTCCCGGTCTCGACCAAGCCCGACCGGACCTTCGTCACCGCGGCGGACCAGGAGATCGAGCGCCTGATCCGCGCCCGGATCCGCGCGGCACACCCGGACCACGGCCTCGTCGGCGAGGAGTACGGCACGGAGGACGGTGACGCGCGGATCCGGTGGATCATCGACCCGATCGACGGCACCCACAACTTCATGCGTGGCATCCCGCTCTTCGGCACGCTCCTGGCCGTCGAGGCCGACGGCGAGATCCAGGTCGGCGTGATGAGCGCGCCTGCCCTCGATGAGCGCTGGTACGCGTCGCGCGGCGGGGGCGCCTGGGCCGTAGGACGCGACGGCGAGCGACGCCGCCTCGCGGTCTCGAGCGTCGGCTCGATCGCCGACAGCCACCTGCTGTACGGCAGCCGCCGGGAGAACCTGGCGACGGGCCGGATGCCGGGATTCGACGCGCTGATCGCCGGCTGCTGGCGCGACCGCGGGTTCGGGGACTTCTGGGGCTATGCCCTGCTCGCCGAGGGCGGCGCCGAGGCGATGATCGAGTCCGGCCTCAAGGTGTGGGACGCAGCGGCACCCCTCGTCGTGATCGAGGAGGCGGGCGGCCGCGCGACCGACATCGACGGAGCGCGACGCCTCGACACGGGAACGTTCATCGCAACGAACGGCCGGCTCCACGCCGAGATCCTGCAACGCCTCGCGACAGCCGAGCCTCCTGCCGGCTGACCGGGCTTCAATCGCTCATCGAGCGGGGGCCTCAGCCGGGGGCGGCCCCTCCCCCCGCCGCGTCGCGCCGGGGCCGCGCCGCCCGGCCGCGCGCCGCCCGGCCCCGCCCCCCGCCGCGTCGCGCCGGGCCGCGCCGCCCGGCCGGTTCCCGGTCAGGCTGCCGGTCCAGCCACCGCCGCCGCGCTCCAGCGCTCCGGCACGTTCGCGGCAGGGCTGACGCTCGGGCTCGGGCTCGCGCTCGGGCTCGCGCTCGGGCTCGGGCTGGGCGAGGGCGAAGGCGGCGGCGTCGCTGTCGGCGGCCTCGGGCAGCCGCTCGTCCCCGTGGCCAGGACCGGGACCGAGGATCCGGCCCCGATCCGGATGCGCGACCAGCTGCAGTTGTTCCAGTCGCTCGACTCGGTGAACCAGTTCGCTTTGTCGACGGTTACGCGGAGCATGTACACGCCCTGCCTGAGCCCCGTGATGTCGATCCATTGCCATGCGAAGTTCCACGGATAGCTGTCGGCCCAGCCGCGCGACAGCCCCATGTGCGCCGCCAGGCTCGCGCGGACGCCGCAGCTGCGCTCGCTGTAGATGCGCGATCGCGGCGCACCCCGGAGCCCCGGTCGATACCGGTTCGTGTCGAAGAAGCAGAAGCCGACCTTGGCGCCGCGGAGGACCGTCGCCGGCCGGGCCGGCGACCAGAGCTCGTACACCGCGATGCGCTGGATGTGCCAGTGGTCGTGCCCGTCGCCCGCATAGCGCATCACGGTCGGCGTTCGAACCGAGCGGTACCCGCCGCCCGCCCGGTAGATGCGCTGCACGACCGTCATCCGGGCCTGTGCCCGGGACGCGCGGGTGGCCCGGACCTCGAACGGCCCGGCTCCGACGTTCGTGATCCAGGTGGTGAACCGGAGCCGGCGCCTCCCCGACGCCGTGCGCTGGATGTGGAGGTCCCGGATGCGCGCCATCCGAAGGTCCGGCAGGCGATCGCCCGGCCGTGCGCTGGCGGCCGCGGGTGCGACGGGTGATCCGGTCGAACCCGGCGAGCGCGCCGCCGCGGCATCGACCGCAGCCAGCGCCACGCCGAACAGGACGACCAGGGCGACGACGCCGGCGCACGCAGCCCCGAGAAGGGCCGGGAGTCGGTGCCCGTGACGGAGCGACACGTGCGCCCGATGGGGCGGTCGGTGCGCCCGTTCGGATGGCGCACGTTCGGGTCGGGCCGGCATGGTCGGCTCACTCTGCCACCCGGTCGGCCGTCCGGGCCACGCCGCGTCCGGCAGGCGGGACGGCGGCTCGCGAGCGGCGGCATGTTCGCGCGGCCAACCGCCGCCAACAGGCGGGCTTCGGCAGGCGGCCGGGCCGGCCGGGCATGCCGGGCCGCGCGCCGGCGGCGGGGCCGGCCGCGCATGCCGGGCCGCGCGCCAGCGGCTGGGCTGGCGCCAAAGCCGGGCTGGCGCCAACAGCCGGGCCCGACGTCGCTCCACAGGGGCCGCGTATGCTTTTCGCGCGTCGGTCGCCGTGTCCCCCCTCGGTGGCCGGCGCGTTCGCGCCACCGGCAGGCGCCTCGCCCTGAGCCAGGCGACGGGCGTCTCGAGCCCAGCGTCGGGCTCCTCCGGGCGACGCCCAGGCCGCCGCCGTCAGCCGCCGGCTGCGGCGATCGACTCCGCGAGGATGCCGAGCGCGAGGTCGACCTCGTCGGCGGTCGTCACCAGGGGCGGGATGATCCTCGTCACGTTGCCCCACGGCCCGGCGGACAGCACGATCAGGTGGCGCTCGAGCGCAGCCGCGATGACGCGCTTCGCGAGATCGGGGTCGGGTCGACGGCCGTCGCCCTCGCCGGGCCGCACGAATTCGAGGGCCAGCATCAGGCCGAGACCCCGCACGTCGCCGACGACCACGTGGCGAGCCGCGATCGAGCGCAGGCCAGCGAGCATCTGCGACCCCCGCGTCCGGGCGTTTGCGATGAGGCCCTCCTGCTCGAGGACGTCGAGCGTGGCGTTCGCCGCCGCGCACGCCACCACGTTCCCGCCGTACGTGCCGCCGTGCGCCCCGGGCCGCCAGCGGGCCATCAGGTCTGCCTTGGCGATGATCCCCGAGAGCGGCAGTCCCGACGCGATGCCCTTGGCGAACACCACGATGTCCGGCTCCACGTCCGCGTGGCGGACCGCGAACAGCTCGCCGGTCCGGCCGGCGCCCGTCTGGACCTCGTCGGCGACGAGCAGGATCCCGTGCCGCGCGGTGATCTCGCGCAGGCGCGGCAGGAAGTCGGCCGGCGGCACGACGTACCCGCCCTCGCCGAGGACCGGCTCGACGATCACCGCGGCAACCTTCTCGGGATAGACGAGGGTGTGGAGCAGCAGGTCGAGGCGCTCCTCCCAGTCGCACGTGCAGGCGGCCGGATCGTGGGCGCCGCCGGCAGCCCGGTAGCAGTACGGGTAGTCGGTGACGTAGACGGATCCGGGCAGGGGCTCGAAGTCGCCGCGGTAGACGTTCTTCGCGGTCGTCAGGGCCATGGCCTGGGCGGTGCGGCCGTGGAAGCCCCCCTGGAACGCGACGATCGCCGGCCGGCCGGTGGCCGCTCGGGCGAGCTTGACGGCCGCCTCGACGGCTTCGGCGCCCGAGTTGGCGAGGAACGCCTGCCACGGCCCACCGGGCAGCGCTGACCGCAGCCGGTCGTAGAGCCGCAGCCCCGGCTCGTGATAGACGATGTTCTGCTGGCCATGGAGCAGCTTCGCGGCCTGTGCCTGGACGGCGGCCACGACCCGTGGGTGGGCGTGCCCGGTGTTGGTCACCCCGATGCCGCACGAGTAGTCGAGATAGCGCTCGCCGCCGGTCGTGACCAGCCACGACCCTTCGCCGCGGTCGACGACGAGATCGGTGATCCGCGACCAGACAACGGGCACGACGGAGCGATCGGGCAGGGGAGCGCCTGTGGCCGGACCGGCGGGCGGCGAGGACGCACCCGCGGCCGGCGTGGCGTCGGCGGGCTCCGGAGGACCGGTCACGGAAGCCGAAGCGGTGTCGACCATGGGTCGCCTCCTGCGGGTGGTTCGGCCGCCTGGGCGCGCGGGCGGCCAGCGCCGGTCCGTCAGCGACGGTTGCCGCGGCGCGATGCGAGCGTCGTGATGGCGACGGCGCCGACGGCGACCAGGAAGATGATCGTCCCGATGACGTTCACCTGGACCGGGATCCCGATCTTGGCCTTGCCGTAGATGAACATCGGGAACGTCTGCGTCTTGCCGGCCGAGAAGTTCGTGATCACGAAGTCGTCGATGGAGAGGCTGAACGCGAGGAGGCCCGCCGCGACGATCCCGGGGAGGATCAGCGGGAAGGTCACCCGCCGGAACGTCTCCCACTCGTTGGCGTACAGGTCGGCCGCTGCCTCCTCGAGGTGGCGCGGGAAGCCGGCGAGGCGCGCCCGGACCGTCACGACCACGAAGCTGATGTTGAACATGACGTGGGCGATCAGGATCGTGAACGAAGTTGAGCGGGAAGAACGGCGGCGACCCGATCGAGACGAACATCGTCAGGAGCGACGCGCCCATGATGATCTCGGGCGTCGCCATCGGCAGGAAGATCAGCGAGTTGATCGGGGCCCGGCCGCGGAAGCGATAGCGCTCGAGCGCGATGGCGACGAGCGTCCCGAGCGCGGTGGCGATCACGCGTCGAGAGGAACGCGATCACCAGGCTCAGGATGACGGCGTCGGCGAGCCCGGCGACCCCGAACGGGTTCAGCCAGTACTTGAGCGTGAAGCCCTGCCAGATGACGTTGCTGCGCCCGGCCGGATCGTTGAAGCTGAACAGGATGATGACGGCCACCGGCAGCAGCAGGTAGATGACCGCGAGCAGCGGTGTAGAACAGCAGCAGGTAGCGATCGAGGAACCGCGCGAACCCGCCGGCCCGGCGACGCGGGCTGGTGGCCGCGACCGCGACTCCCGTGGCGGTCGTCATCAGATCCTCCCCGCGCTGGCCGACAGCTCTTCGGTGCCGAGGATGCGGGCGTAGATGCGCCACGACGACGAGGACGCCGGCCATGAGCGTGAAGCTCAGCGCGGAGGCGGCCGGATAGTCGTTCTGGGTCAGGAACTTGTTCTGGATGACGTTGCCGATCATCTTCGTGTCAGGGTTGCCGAGCAGCTCCGCGTTGACGTAGTCACCGATCGCCGGGATGAACGTCAGCAGCGAGCCGGCGAAGACGCCCGGCAGCGACAGCGGGAACGTCACCCGGACGAACGATTCCGAGATGAAGAACCAGCCGATCGTCGCGCCGACGAGCGCACCGGCCAGCCCGACGAGCAGCCAGTCCCACTCGAACGCGAGCCCGAGGACCGTGGCGAGCCCGCCCCCGACGATCGCGCCGGCGATCCCGCCGCCGGGCCGCCAGGGCCCGGCGTAGAGGTCGCGCGCCGCCTCGACGAGCCGGTAGTCGACCTTCTCGACCGCCACGTAGACCGGCAGCGTCATGAACGGCAGGAAGCTGTAGGTGATGCCCGAGATGACAGCGATCGGCGTCGCCAGCAGCCGGAAGTCGATGGGCAGCGGGCTGGTGATGTGCAGCGGACCGATCGTGACGTCGAACGTCATCCACTGGACGATCGGCGCATTGTCGCCGAGGATGATCTGCCAGCTGATCGTGCGCAGCAGGAAGCTCGTGAAGAACGGAGCCACCACCAGGAACAGGAGCAGGTTCTTGTAGCGACCGCCCTTGAACGCGATCGTGTAGGCGAGCGGATACGCGAACAGGAAGGTCAGGACGGTGGCTGCGCCGGCGTACGCGATGGAGCGCCCGAAGATGGGCGCGTACTCCTGGATCGCGTCCGTGTAGTTGGTGTAGTTGTCGAGCGAGAAGGTGAAGCCCTTCTCCAGCGAGCCGCTCCAGAAGCTCGCCTGGAACATCTGGAAGGCCGGGTACAGGTAGAAGACGACGCAGCCAGAGGATGCCCGGCGTCAGGAGGGCGAGCGGCGCGATCCACCGGTGACGCTTGAGCAGGGTCCCCATCGTCGCGCCGAGGCCCTCCGAAGGCTGCTGGTGACAGGCCTGACTGCGGCGTCAGCCGACGCCGGTCACCTTGGCGAACTGCTGGTTGAAGTACTTCTCGTCGTCCTCGGAGAGGCCGCCGAAGATGTGGAGCTTCGAGGTGATGGAGTCAGGCGGGAAGATCAGCGGGTTCGCGGCGATCTCCGGGTTCGTCGCCTTGAGCGCGTCGCCTGCGCCCTTCACCGGGCAGATGTAGTTGACGTACGCCTCGACCTCCGCGGCGATGTCGGGCTGGTAGTAGAAGTCGATCAGCAGCTCGGCCGTTCCCTTGTGGACCGCCCCGTTCGGGATCAGGCTGTTGTCGGTCCATAGCGTCCCGCCCTCGTCGGCGATGGCGAACTTCATGCCCGGCTTGTCGGTCAGGACCTGGACCATGTCGCCGGACCACGCCATGGCGAGGACGACGTTGCCCGCCTTCAGGTCTTCGGCATAGGCGTTGCCCTTGAAGGCGCGGACGATCTTGGCGTCCTTCGCCTGCGTCAGCAGGGCGACGGCCTTGTCGCAGCCCTCGCGGGTCGGGGTGGCCGGATCGATGCCCAGGTACAGCATCGTGAGGCCGATCGCGTCGCGCATCTCGGTCAGCATGTCGACCTTGCCCTTCCAGCGCGGGTCGGGCGTGTAGAACGCCGCGAGGCTGGTCAGGTCGCCGGTCTTGGCGGGATCGAAGCCGAGGCCCGTCATGCCCGACTGCCACGGGAGCATGGTGGTCGCGTCTGCGGGTCCCAGTCGACGCCCTTGTACGTATCGCCGAGGTTGGCCGTGAAGTTCGGCATGTTGGCGAGGTTGAACTGCTCGACCCAGCCGAGCCGGATCAGCTTCGCCGCCATCCAGTCGGTGAGCGTGACGATGTCCCAGCCCGTGTCCGCGCCGCCCTGGAGCGCGGGCTGGATCGTCCCGAAGAACTCCTCGTTGTCGTTGACGATCTCGCTGTACGTCACCTTGGTGCCGTACTTGGCGGTGAACTTGTCGAGGGTCGGGTGCTTGTTCGGATCCTTGTCGTCGACGTCCATGTAGTACGTCCAGTTCGCCCAGTTGACCTCGGCGGACGGCGTGGCCGCGGGCGCCGGCGTCGGCGTCTCAGCTGCGGTCGGCGCGGGTGTCGCGCCGGCGGAAGCGGCCGGCGTGGCGGCCGGCGTCCCCGCCGGCGTCGGCGCTGGCGTGGCCGGCGCCGGCGACGGGGTCGCGGCCGTTCCCTTGGTGCCGCACGCGGCGATGAAGGCGGCCACGCCAACGAGGCTCGCTCCTTCGAGCAGGCGTCGGCGGCTGATCAGGGCGGGACCGTCGACCTTCGATGGATCGCTCACCGGGTGCTCCTCTCGAGAACGCTTGCCCGCAGCGCGGGTGGGTCAGGACGCAGCAGTCTGGACGGCGGCATCGTCGCCGTCCGGGGCGGGTATCGCGCCGTCGACCGGCACGACGAAGCTGTGATCGGGGGACCACGTGAGCAGCACCTCCTCGCCGCGCTCCCAGAGCTCGGCACGGGTGGCCCGCTCGACGTTCTGCTCGTAGACCGTGACGCGGTGCCCGCCCCGCAGCTCGACGATGTACTGCGTGCTCACGCCCAGATAGGCCGCCTGCTGGACGACCCCCGAGAGCGTGTTGTGGCCCTCGGGCGCGGGCTGCGTCCGGTACTGCAGGCGGATCTTCTCGGGCCGGACGCCGAGGGCCACCTGGCCGCTCCGCGCGTCCACCGCGGCCTTCGGCGCCCGCAACGGCGTGCCATCGGTGAACCGGAACACGGCGTACGCGTCCGCAAAGCCGTCGGCGGCCGCCGGAAGGAGGTTCGAGACGCCCAGGAAGCCCGCCACGAACTGGGTCGCCGGGCGCTCGTACAGCGTCTCCGGCTCGGCCAGCTGCTCGTAGCGGCCCTGGTTCATCACGGCGATGCGATCGGACATCGTCATCGCCTCCTCCTGGTCATGGGTCACGTAGATGAACGTGATCCCGACCTCCTGCTGGATCCGCTTGAGCTCCAGCTGCATCTGCTTGCGCAGCTTGAGGTCGAGGGCGCCGAGGGGTTCGTCGAGGAGCAGCACCGATGGCCGGTTGATGAGGGCCCGGGCGAGCGCGACCCGCTGAGCCTGGCCGCCGGAGATCTGGCCGGGCTTGCGCATCTCGAATCCGGGCAGCTCGACGAGCTTGAGCATGTCCGTGACCCGCGTCTTGACTTCGGAGCTCTTGACGCCCTTGCGGCGCAGGCCGAACGCCACGTTCTCGTAGATCGTCAGGTGCGGGAAGAGGGCGTAGTTCTGGAAGACGGTGTTCACGTTCCGCTTGTACGGCGGCAGCCACGTCACGTCCTGCCCGTCGAGCTCGATCACCCCCGAGGTGGGCTCCTCGAAGCCGCCGATCATCCGGAGGGTCGTGGTCTTGCCGCACCCCGAAGGGCCGAGAAGGGAGAAGAACTCGCCGTCGCGAACTTCGAGGTTGATTCCGTTGACGGCGAACATTTCGCCGAAGCGCTTGACGACATCGACGAGGCGGACTTCGACGTCTGTTGCCACGGAATCCTCGTTCTCCTCCTGGTGCGCATCTGCACGTGGGCGAGGTGGAGCGGGGCGACTTCCCGCGAGAGCCGACGGCCCGTCCGGGACTGCTGGGCGCCAAGGGTAGGGCGTCGGCGAAACGCGTGTCAACACCGGCCCATTTCTGCGGACTTCGCACGCGAAGGCGTCCCACCCTGCGGAATCCGTCCCGATCGACGCACCTACGGGGAGAGCGTTTGGCGCCCCCCGGCCGGCCAACCTCCCGGATCGCCGGGCCGCGCTACGATGACGCGGCGCCGGCCGATCGACCGGGACACCCCGCCGCCAGGCGGGCCAGCGCGTCTCCAGAGACGCATGAAGCTTGCGCCCACCCGCGGGCCAGCTCGCCCGGGCATTGAGAAGGGATCGAAAGCACCTCATGACCACGCTCACCGAGGGCGCGATACTCGACGCTCTCCGCACCGTCCAGGAGCCCGAGCTCGGCCGCGACATCGTGACCCTCAACATGGTCAAGGACCTCGCGATCGAGGGGGGCCGCGTCGCCTTCACGATCGAGCTCACGACGCCCGCCTGTCCGCTCAAGGACGTCATCGAACGCAATGCGCGCGACGTGCTGGCCGGGATCGGCGCCGAGACCGTCGAGATCACCTGGGGCGCCATGGTCCGGCGGGCGGCGCCGTCCGCCGGACCCGAGCTGCTCGCGGGCGTCAAGAACATCATCGCGGTCGCCTCCGGCAAGGGCGGTGTCGGCAAGAGCACCGTCAGCACGTCAACCTGGCGGTGGCCCTCGCCCAGAGCGGCGCCGCGGTCGGCCTGCTCGACGCCGACATCACCGGTCCGAACATCCCACTCATGATCGGGGTCGAGGGTCGCCGACGGCCAGCCCCGACAACAAGATCCTCCCGCTCGAGCGCCACGGGGTGAAGGTGATCTCGATCGCCGTTCTTCGTCCCCGACGGCCAGCCGGTCGTCTGGCGCGGCCCGCTCGTCGGAGGGGCGATCCAGCAGTTCCTCGCGCGACGTGGCGTGGGGCGAGCTCGACTACCTCGTCGTGGACCTGCCGCCCGGCACGTCGGACGCCCAGCTGACGCTCGCACAGGCGGTCCCGATCTCCGGCTCGGTCCTCGTCACGACGCCACAGCAGGTCGCCCTCTCCGACGTGGAGAAGGCGCTTGCCATGTTCAGGCGGATGAACGTGCCGGTCATCGGCCTGGTCGAGAACATGAGCGCGTTCGTGTGCCCGCACTGCGGAGAGGCGACGGAGATCTTCGGGCGCGGCGGCGGCCAGCGGTTCGCCGAGGCGCACGACATCGAGTTCCTCGGGGGCGTCCCGCTCGACGTCACGGTCCGGCAGGGCGGCGACGCCGGCATCCCGGTGGTCGCCCAGCGCGAGCCGGGTCCGGCGGCGCTGGCCCTCACGACGCTCGCGCAGACGGTCGCTGCCCGGATGTCGGTCCGCGCGGCGCGCCAGCAGCCTGTCCTGACGATCAGCTGACGGCGGGCCGCGTCCTCCGGACTCCCCTCGGCGGTCTCAGCCGCCCGTGATGACCCCCTCGCGGCCCTGGCGCACGATCTGCTCGCGGGTCGCGGCGAGGTCGAGCGCGGCGACGTTGATGATCCGCCGGACCAGCAGGAGGCCGGCCGCGGAGCCCGACCCCATCAGGTCGATCAGCGGCTGCGCCGGGATGGCGACGATGCGGACCGGTCCGTTCGCCTGACCGGTCGTAAGCGCCACGGGGTCCTCGCGAAGGCACGACCAGCCGAGCTGCTCGTCCGGCCCGAGGGTGCCGACGCCGATCGACCGGCCCTCGCGGTGCAGCCGCAGCGTGATCTGGCCCGTCTCGACGAGGAAGAGCTCGATCGCCGGCCCACCCTCAGCGTGGAGGACCGCGCCGTCGGCAAGCTCGCGCCGCTCGGCTGCCGCGGCGAGGGTGGCGCGGTCGGCTTCCGGCAGGCCCCGGAAGAGCGAGAAGCGCTCGAGGTCGGCAGCCGTCACGGGCCCGATCATCGCCAGCCACCTCCACGTCGCCGGGGCGGGCCTTCGAGGGCCCGGCGCCAGGCCATCGCAGGGTACACCGACGTCGCACCGGCGTCGCACCGGCGTCGCCGCCCACTCCGGCGTCGCCGCCCACTCCGGCGTCGCCCGCCCGGCGACGAGGCCCTGGCCGGACGCCGCCAGGCCCGCCGCAGCCGCAGCCGGGCCCGCGGCCTGCGCGTCCCGCAGCTCCGACGGACAACATGACCCGGGCCGGGGCCGAGCCCGTGTACGATGGTCGGACGTCGACCGGGCGCCCGATCGGGCAGCGGCGAGCCGGCGGCGCGTGCCGGGGCAGGACGTCGGGAGCGCACGACACACCCACATGAGACGGCCATTGGGCGTCGCCCTCGCGGCGGTGATCCTCTTCATCGCCGGATGCAGCGCACCCGGCAGCGCGTCGCCGGGATCGCCATCGCCCTCCGCGCATCCCCGCGTCGGCATCTCGCTCCCGACCAAGACCAAGGCGCGCTGGGTTCTCGACAGCGCGGGCCTCGTCGAGCCGCTGACCGCCCTGGGCTACGACCCCGACCTCCAGGTCGCCGAGGACGACCCGAATGCGCAGGCGTCCCAGGTCGCGGACATGATCCGGGAGGGCGTGAAGGTCCTCGTCATCGCGCCCGTCGACGGCGTCGACCTGACGGCGGACCTCGCGGACGCCGCGGCGCGCGGGATCAAGGTGCTGGCCTACGATCGGCTCATCGACGATCCCGCGCATGTCGACGCCTTCGTCGGGTTCGACAGCTACCAGGTCGGGGTGCTCCAGGCGACCTCGATCGTCGATGGCCTGGACCTGGCCGGCCGGCCCGGGACGTTCAGCATCGAGCTGTACGGTGGCAATCCTGGCGACCCGGGCGCGCGGGTCGCGTTCCAGGGCGCGATGTCGATCCTCGGTCCGTACCTCGCGAGCGGCCGGCTCGTCGTCCCGAGCGGCGAGACCGCCTTCGAATCGGTCGCCGTCGCCGCCTGGGACGTGGCGAGCGCGCAGTCGCGCATGGACCGGATCCTGCGGGCGTCCTACGCGGAGCGCCACCTCGACGCCGTCCTCTCCCCGTACGACGCCATCAGCCGGGCCGTGATCGTGGCGCTCAAGGGGGCGGGCTACTACGCCGCGGGCCGGCCCGGCCCGATCGTCACGGGCCAGGACGCCGAGATCCCGTCGGTCCGCTCCATCCTGGCCGGCGAGCAGACGAGCACGGTGTTCCGGGACACGCGGGCGCTCGCCGTGCAAGCCGTCCGGATGATCGACCAGCTCGCCACGGGCCGCCCGGCTGACGTCGGCGGGCGACAGCTCGACATTGGCGATTGGGTCGTGCCCGCGTTCCTGCTCCGGCCGGTGGCCGTCGACAAGAGCAGCGTGACCCCGGTCCTCATCGCGAGCGGCTATCTCGATCCGGCGAACCTCAAGTAGAGCGCTGGCGCGCGCAGGGCGGCGGCCCGCGCCGTAGAGCGGTGGGCGCCGTCGCGCGAAGACGCGGCCGGCGCGACGCCCGAGGCGGGGCCGTAGCGAGCACGCGGCCGCCGTGTGCGAGTCCGCGCCGGAGGGTTCGCCCGAGGGTGCCGCGGGGTCCTCGAACGTGGCATTGTGTTGCCCAGCGGCCACCCGGGGCGTACGCTATGTGAACGGTCCCGGGAACGGTAACGGAGCCGGACCGGCGGGGCGTCTTCGCGGAGCTCCGCGGCGCCGTGCACGTCCGGCTGGACAGGCGCGCAGGCTCGCTGGTGGTGCCGGGCCGACCAGGCGGCCGGGCAGGATCGACGCTGGAGCGGCAGGAGGGATTGTGAGCAGGTACACGATCGGGGTCGACTTCGGGACCGAATCCGGCCGGGCCGTCCTCGTGGACGTCGCCGACGGTCGCCAGGTGGCGACCCATGTCTATCCCTACTCGCACGGCGTCATCGACGAGGTGCTGCCCCTCGAGGGGAAGGCCGTGCGCCTGGAGCCGGACTGGGCGCTCCAGGACCCCGAGGACTACATCCGCACCTTCGAGGTCACCGTTCCGGCGGTCGTCCGCGCAGCCGGCATCGACGCCGCCGACGTCATCGGGATCGGGGTCGACTTCACCGCCTGCACGATGCTGCCGACGAAGGCCGACGGCACGCCCCTCTGCACGCTGCCGGCGTTCCGGGCGAACCCCCACGCCTGGGTCAAGCTGTGGAAGCATCACGCCGCGCAGCCGGAGGCGGACCGCATCAACGAGGCCGCTCGCGAGCGCGGCGAGGGCTGGCTCGACCGGTACGGCGGCAAGATCTCGTCGGAGTGGTTCTTCTCGAAGGCGCTCCAGATTCTCGACGAGGCGCCCGAGGTCTACGCCGCGGCCGACCGCCTGCTCGAGGCGGCCGACTGGGTCGTCTGGCGGCTGACCGGCGTCGAGACCCGCAACTCCTGCACGGCGGGCTACAAGGCGCTCTGGTCGAAGCGCGAGGGCTTCCCGGGCGCGGCCTACTTCGGGGCGCTCGATCCCCGTCTGGCGAACGTGTCGACGAGAAGATGACCCGCGACATCAGCGCCATCGGCGAGCGGGCGGGCGGCCTCACCGCGCAGGCCGCCGGCTGGACCGGCCTGCGGCCCGGCATCGCGGTCGCGATCGCGAACGTCGATGCGCACGTCGCCGTGCCCGCCGCCACGGTGACCGAGCCTGGGCGGATGGTGATGATCATGGGCACTTCGCACGTGCCACATGGTGCTCGGCGACGAGGAGCGGGTCGTCCCCGGGATGTGCGGCTACGTCGAGGACGGGATCATCCCGGGCTTCTTCGGCTACGAGGCCGGCCAGTCGTGCGTCGGCGACCACTTCGCCTGGTTCACCGAGAACTGCGTGCCCGAGGCCTACGAGCGAGAGGCGCGCGAGCGCGGGATCGACGTCCACGGCCTGCTCGAGGAGAAGGCCGGCGCGGCTCGGCCGTCGGCGAGATCCGGCCTCCTCGCCCTCGACTGGTGGAACGGCAACCGGTCGGTCCTCGTCGACGCGGACCTCACGGGGCTGCTGCTCGGCGCGACGCTCGCGACGAAGCCCGAGGAGATCTACCGCGCCCTGATCGAGGCGACCGCATACGGGACCCGGGTCATCATCGAGGCGTTCGAGGAGCAACGGCGTCCCGGTCCACGAGATCGTCGCCTGCGGCGGCCTGCCCGAGCGCAACCCAGTTGCTGATGCAGATCTACGCTGACGTCACGGGCCGTCCGTTCAAGGTCGCCGCCTCAGCCCAGACGTCCGCCCTCGGCTCGGCCATGTTCGGGGCGGTGGCCGCGGGCGCCGAGGCGGGCGGCCACGCCACGATCGGCGACGCGTCCCAGGCCATGGCCCGGCTCAAGGATCGCGTCTTCGAGCCGAACGACGCCAACCGCGCCGCGTACGACGTCCTGTACCGGGAGTACGTGAAGCTCCACGACTACTTCGGGCGGGGCGGCAACGACGTGATGAAGACGCTCAAGGGTCTCCGCTCGCAGGTCCGGTCCGCCGGGCCCGGCGCGGACGCCTGATCCCGTGCTCGAAGCGCTGAAGGCCGAGCTGGCGCACCTGCACCAGGAGCTGCCCCGCCACAACCTGGTGGTCTGGACCGGCGGCAACATCAGTGCCCGGGATCCGGCGACCGGCCTCGTCGCGATCAAGCCGTCCGGGGTCCGCTACGAGGCGCTGACGGCCGCCTCGATGGTCGTCCTCGACCTCGACGGCCGGCAGATCGAGGGCGACCTCAAGCCGTCGTCGGACACGTCCAGCCACCTGTACATCTACCGTCACCGGCCGGACGTCAACGGGGTCGTCCACACCCACTCGCGCTACGCCACGGCGTTCGCGGCGGTCGGCCGGCCGATTCCGGTCTGCCTGACAGCGATCGCGGACGAGTTCGGGGTCGAGATCCCGTGTGCCGGCTTCGCCCCGATCGGCGACCGAGGCGATCGGGGTCGAGGTGGTCGAGCACATCGGGCGGTCGCCGGCCGTGCTCCTCAAGAACCACGGCGTCTTCACGATCGGTCCGACGGCCGAGGCGGCGGTGAAGGCCGCCGTGATGGTCGAGGACGTGGCGGCGACCGTCTGGATGGCCCTCCAGCTGGGGACCCCCGACGTCATCCCGGCCGAGGACGTCGCCCGGCTCCACGATCGCTACCTGAACGTCTACGGCCAGTGATCCGCCCGGCGGCAGGCTGACGAGCAGCGTCCGCGCCTCGTCTCAGACCGCTCCGCCCGGCGAAGCGCGCGGGCCTGCGCGCCGCGTCCCACCCGTGGTCGCACGGTGGGGCCGCGGGGTATGATCGCGGCGGCCATTCATCGCTGACTCTGGAGGTGGCACCTGAGCCCGCAGACGCCCGGCGACGAGCCCACGTCCCCGCTCGACGGTCAGGGATCCACGCCAACCCCGCCCCCCTCGGGCCCCGCCGCCCCGCCGCCCGGCAATGCCGCAGGGGGCGCGTCCAGCGGTCCCCCCGAGCCTCCGCCGGGCATCTTCAAGCAGTTCAGGGCGACCCGCGCCGCAGCGATCCGGTTCGTCCAGGCGCACATCAACCTCGCCAAGGCCGAAATCGGCGAGATCGCCGACCGCGCCAAGGCCGCGAGCGCCAAGGTCGCTGGCGCGATCGCGGCCGGGATCTTCCT
This sequence comes from uncultured Chloroflexia bacterium, assembly GCA_963809375.1. GTDB lineage: Bacteria > Chloroflexota > Limnocylindria > Limnocylindrales > CSP1-4 > CTSoil-043. The sequence continues at coordinate 141,414 of CAWEJO010000004.1, read as the reverse complement.
CGGCATCCTCCTCCCCATCGGGGGCACCCTCTTCTACGGCGACTGGATCTTCGGAAGCATCGGCTGGGGCCTGCTCCACGGTTCGCTGCTGGCGATCGCCATGATCGTGACGTTCGCCGTCTCGGCGGTCGAGATGCCGAGCCGCCGGATCGCCTGGTCGTTCGTCGGCGCGCTCTTCCTCGGGATCGTCGCCGCCGTGGTCTTCGGGCTCGCCCTCCCGAACCGCGCCTACGCCGCGATCGGCGACGTGGTCGTGCCGGGCGTCGATCCTGCCGTGCGGCCGCTGATCGTCGGCGCCGCGCTGCTCGCCATCGTCTTCGCCCTGATCGGCTTCGTCGTGGGGGCCGCAAGGCTGCGCAGCTTCGGCGGGGCGATCGGCATGTTCATCGCGTTCGGCCTGCTCGGCGCGGTCGTCGGCGCGGTGACGGCGATCTCGTTCGACGTGCGATCCGGGATCGCGATCGGGATCGCCGTGACGCTGGTGTTCTGGCCGATCTTCGAGGCGCTCGGGCTGCGCGGGTACGACTGGGACGCCCTCAAGAACCGGTACATCCCACACGCGACGATCGACACGACGAAGGAGAGCCTGGAGTGGGTGCGCGGACTGACGCAGCGCTCGCCGAAGCCCTAGCCGCCCGCGCCTCGCTCGCCGAGGAGACGGACCGGCTGAAGGCTTCTGCGCGCAATGCCGTCGACATCAAGACCAAGGTCAGGAAGAGCCCGGGCAAGGCCGCGGGCGTCGCGGCCGGCGCGGCATTCGTGGCCCTCGGTGGCCCGAGGCGGGCCTTCCGGGCAGTCAAGCGTCGCGTTCGCGGCGTGCCGGAGCCGCTGCCCGCGAGCCTGCTTCCCGACGAGATCGACAAGGCGGTCCGGGCGCTCGGCGACGACGGAGCAAAGGTCCGCGGCGCGCTCGAGCGCGGCTTCGCCGACTACCTCGACGCGACCGCGCCGGCCCGCAAGAAGGCTGCCCAGCAGAGCTCGCTGCGGACGACTCTCCTGAAGGTCGGAACGCCCCTCGCCGTGCGGGCCGTGCGCGAGGCGATCGACCGCTCGATGGGGTCAGGCGAGGGTTCGGGCAAGCAGTAGGGCGGCAGGGCCACTCTCGGCAGGCACGGGGCGCAGGGCCGGCCCCGCCGCGCCCTCGAGGCCGTCCGACCGGCCGCAGTCGCTGCGCCCGCGCTAGACTCGCGGCACTGGGCGAGTGGCGAAATGGCAGACGCGCCGGCCTTAGGAGCCGGTGCCGCGTGAGCGGCGTGTCGGTTCGACCCCGACCTCGCCTACCAGCCTGACCGCAGCCGCGGCGGCCCCGCCGCGCGAAGAGCCGCACGCGCAGGGTCGGCCCATGGGCGCGGGGTCGCCCCTCGGCTCATGCCCGATCTCTCGGCGCGGGCCCGGCCCTCCCGCCGGGGAGACGGCGCAGCCGCGTGGCCGACCTGGAGCCGGGGCACGCGCCAATGGGTCGGCCCCTATACTTCGACGGCCATGCACGTGACCACCACCCCCGCCGAGAAGAGCACCGTCGTCCTCGAGATCGAGGTCCCCGCCCCGGACGTCAGCCGGGCGATCGTCGAGGCCGCGCGCCGTCTGTCGCAGCGGACGCGGATCCCGGGCTTCCGGCCCGGCAAGGCGCCGCGCCAGATGATCGACCGGGTCCTCGGGCCGGGGGCGGTCGTCGACGAGGCCGTCGAGACGCTCGTCGACCGGACCTACCGCCAGGCGCTCGAGGAGAACCCGTCGCTGTTCGTGATCGGCCGCCCCGCCGTCGAGGTGGTGCAGGCCGAGGAGGGAATGCCCCTCGTCTACAAGGCCACCGTCCCGGTGCGGCCCGAGGTCACGATCGGCGACTACCGCAACTTCCCCTTCCGACCCGAGATCGATACCGTGGACGACGCCAAGGTCGATCGGGTCGTCGACGAGCTGCGCGACCAGCAGGCGACCCTGGCTCCGGTCGAGGACCGCGGCGCGCAGAAGGGCGACTGGGCTGTCATCGGGTTCACAGGCACGCGCGACGGCGTCGCCTTCGAAGGCGGCTCGGCCGAGCGGATGCCGCTGATCCTCGGCGAGGACCGCCTGATCCCCGGCTTCGAGGATCATCTCGTCGGGCTCGAGCCGGGCGGCGAGCGGACCTTCGACATCACGTTCCCCGACGACTACCAGGAAGAGTCGCTGCGCGGCGCCACCGCCACGTTCGCCGTCACGCTCAAGGAGCTCCGCGAGAAGATCCTGCCGCCGGCGGACGACGATTTCGCCCGCTCGATGGGCGACTTCGTCGACCTGGCGAACATGCGGGACGAGATCCGGCTCCGCCTCGAGCGGAACGCCCTCGACCGCGCCCGCCACGGGTTCGCGGACCGGATCATCGACTACGCCGTGAAGAACGCCACGGTCGACCTGCCGGAGATCCTCGTCGAGGAGGAGATCGAGGTGATGCGCGACGAGATGCGCGCCTCGATGATCCGCCAGGGCATCACCGAGGAGCAGTACCTCCAGGCGATGGGGAAGACCGGCGACGAGCTGCGCGCGGAGATGCGGCCCGGCGCCGAGGAGCGCGCCAAGACCCTCCTGGTGCTCGGCCGGATCGCCGAGCTCGAGGGCGTCGCGATCAGCGACGCGGACATCGAAGCCGAGGCGGCGCGCGCCCGCAACCGCTACGCCGACCAGCCGAAGCTTGCCGCCTACTTCGACACGGAGCGCGCCCGGACCGCGATCCGGAGCTCGTTGCGCCGCTCGCGGGTGGTGGAGACGGTGATCGACGAGTGGCTGGCCGCCCATCCCGAGCATCCGGCCATCCCGCACGCCGAGGCGCCGGACGAGCCCGCGCACGACGCGGAGAGCGACGACGAAGCTGTCGCGGGCGCCGCGGCCGAGATCGCAGGGACGACCGAAGCCGGCGTGGCGGCCGCGGAAGTCGCCGAAGGCGGCCCTTCGGCTACCGAAGCCACCGACACCACCGCCGAGGCCGGCGCCGCCGCGGAGGGCGCCTCCGCGTGACCCAATTCGATCGAACCCGTCCGCCAACGGCCGCCGTCAGGCCGGGCGGCGTCGCCCCGGGAGGTCCTCGCATGCTCGTTCCGATGGTCATCGAGTCGTCGAGCCGTGGAGAGCGCGCCTACGACATCTACTCGCGGCTCCTGCGCGAGCGGATCATCTTCCTCGGCGACCAGATCGAGGACAACATCGCCAACCTCGTGATCGCCCAGCTCCTGTTCCTCGACTCGGAGGACCCCGAGAAGGACATCAACCTGTACGTCAACTCGCCCGGCGGCGTCATCACCTCCGGCCTCGCGATCTACGACACGATGCAGCTGGTCCGGGCGCCGGTCAGCACGATCTGCGTCGGGATGGCGGCGAGCATGGCGGCCGTCCTCCTCGCGGCCGGCGCCCCGGGCAAGCGGTTCGCGCTGCCCCACAGCCGGATCATGATCCACCAGGGCTCCGGCGGCTTCCGCGGCAACACGCCCGACGTCTTCATCCAGGTCAAGGAGATGGAGACTCTGGTCAACGCGAATCACGAGCTCCTGAGCCGCCACACGGGCCAGCCGATCGAGAGGATCATCAAGGACACGGAACGGGACTACTTCATGAGTCCCGAATGCGGCCCAGGCGTATGGCATCATCGACGCTGTCTACACGCCGGTCCCCAAGACCGCCGGCACGACGGGCTCCGCGCCCGCCTCCGGCGGTTCGCGGGCCGCGTCGGACGCTGCCGGCCCGGAGCCGGACGCGGGCGGCGCGGCGCCGGCGGGACGGTAGGATCCGCGGGCGGGCCACCCCCGCCGCTACGGAGAGACCAGCCCGAAATGACGACAGGCAAGACGCCCAAGGTCCCGTACCGCTGCTCGTTCTGCGGCAAGAGCCAGGAGCAGGTCCGCAAGCTGATCGCAGGCCAGGGCGTCTACATCTGCGACGAGTGCATCAACCTCTGCCAGGAGATCATCGACGAGGAGCTGACCGAGCAGCCGCGCCAGAAGGCGGCGTCGGCCAAGCTCCCGACACCACGCCAGATCAAGGACGCCCTCGACAGCTACGTCATCAGCCAGGAGCGGGCGAAGAAGGTCCTCTCCGTCGCGGTCTACAACCACTACAAGCGGGTCAACGCCGGGTCCACGTCGTCCGACGACGTCGAGCTCCAGAAGTCGAACGTCCTGCTCGTCGGCCCGACCGGCTCCGGCAAGACGCTCCTCGCCCAGACGCTCGCGCGGGTGCTCGACGTGCCGTTCTGCATCGCCGACGCGACGTCGCTCACCGAGGCGGGCTACGTCGGCGAGGACGTCGAGAACATCCTGCTGCGCCTCATCCAGACTGCCGACTTCGACGTCGCGCGAGCCCAGCGCGGGATCGTCTACATCGACGAGATCGACAAGATCGCCCGCAAGGCCGACAACCCGTCGATCACCCGCGACGTCTCCGGCGAGGGCGTCCAGCAGGCCCTCCTCAAGATCCTCGAGGGCACCGTCGCGAACGTCCCGCCCCAGGGTGGCCGGAAGCACCCGCACCAGGACTTCATCCAGATCGACACCACCAACATCCTGTTCATCTGCGGCGGCGCGTTCGACGGCCTCGAGCGGATCATCGAGGAGCGGGTGGGCAAGCGGGCGCTCGGGTTCGGCAGCGACGAGAAGGGGACGCGGGTCGACCGCCAGAAGGTCTTCGAGAAGCTGATGCCCGAGGACCTCCTCAAGTTCGGGCTCATCCCCGAGTTCGTCGGCCGGCTGCCGGTCGTGGTGACGCTGTCCGCGCTGACGGCGGACGACCTGGTCCGCGTCCTGACGGAGCCGAAGAACGCGATCACCCGCCAGTACCAGCGCTTCCTGGGCCTCGACAAGGTGGAGCTCGTGTTCACGCCGGGCGCCCTGCGCGCGACGGCCGAGCAGGCGCTGGTCCGCAAGACGGGTGCCCGGGCGCTCCGCACGATCGTCGAGGAGTCGCTCCTCGAGGTGATGTACGACATCCCGGAGCGGACGGAGATCCGCAAGTGCATCATCACCGAGGAGACCATCCGCGACGGCCGGCCGCCCCTGCTCCTGACCAAGACGGAGATCGACAAGGGCGTCGACGAGACGAACTACGCGGAGTGGCTGGCGGAGCGCGCCGAGACGGCGTAGCCGGGTCGAGGCGCGCGGCCGGGAGTGGCGCGGCAGCGGAGCGCGGACCGCCGATCGCGGAGCGTGGGCGCCGCTGCCGTTCGCGGAGCGTGGGCGCCGCTGCCGTTCGCGGAGCGTGGGCGCCGCTGCCGTTCGCGGACCACGCGGCGCGATCGCGGAGGCCAGCCAGTCCGCGGGGCGCCGCGGCCAGCCTTGCCCGTGGCCTGGGTCTTCCCGTACTACGACCATTCATGCGCTGAGCACAACCCCGGTGATCAAGGCGCGAGGGTGACCGGGTCCATCCCGCCCGACGACCCCTTGTCGGCGGTTTCACGATCCCCATGCGTAATCGGGCTGACAAGGGCGTCGCGGCCGGCCTGTGGGATGAGCAGATACGGCAGCCAGCCGCCTTGTGTGACGCGCCTGTGCTTGGGGCATGAATGGAGGTAGTAGCGGCTGGGCGACGTCGCTGGCGCACCTGAGCCCGGACGCACGGACCCTGAGGGGGACCGCACCCACGCTCGATGGGTCGCCGCTGCGGTCGCCCGACCGGTGATAAGCGACCGGCAAGTCCGGGGCAAGCGACGCTCGGGAGACTGTCCGCATGCCTCCCGCCAGGAGAACCCGGCTGAGCCTCGAAGCCCAGCGCCGCAATCGCGAGCAGTGTGCGCGGGCTGGGGACGATGTGCGCTCGGCCCGCCATCGGCTTCGCCTGACGCAGAACGAGCTCGGCGGGCGCGTCGGCCTCAGCCAGGGGGCGATCAGCCTGCTCGAACGGGGCCGCGGCGGAAGCCTGAGCCTCGACACGTGGCAGCGGGTCGGCATGGCCGTGAGCCGGCCGCTGGTCGTTGCGCTCCAGCGGGACGTCGCGGGCGAGACCGCCGATGCCGGGCACCTCCAGCTGCAGGAACTGGTCCTGGCGACCGCCCGTCGGGCGGGATACCCCGGCCGATTCGAGCTCGCGACCCGCCCAGCCGAGCCGTGGCGCTCGACGGATGTCGGGCTGATCGACGATCAGGCTGCCCGGCTCATCCTCGTTGAGTGCTGGAACACGATTGGCGACCTTGGCGCCGCGATCCGCTCGAGCGAACGGAAGCGCGCCGAGGCCGACGCATTCGCGGCCGCCCGGTGGCGTGAGGGCCCACAGTCGATCGGGTGCGTCTGGGTTGTCCGGGCGACGGCCCGGAACCGGGCGCTCGTCGGCCGCTTCCCGGAGGTGTTCCGGAGCGCGTTCCCCGGCCCGTCGGCGGCGTGGCTGCGCGCGCTCACGGCCCGGGGCCGACTCCCCGAAGGCCGCGGCCTCGTCTGGGCCGACATCGCCGCCACGCGTCTGTTCGCCTGGCGTCGCCTGGCATGACAAGGACGTCCCGCCCGACCCGGTTCCTGCGCAGGCACGTCGGGAGGCCGTGCTACACCCGGCCTCACGGCGGTGACCGGGAGGAGTAGCGCCGGCAGTGGGCCGAAGCGAGCGCGGGATGGTGCGAGTCGTCCCGCATGTCGGCCCCGAAGCCGGCCCGATCGGGTTGGCGCTCTTGAGTCTTGGGCAACCATGCCCTTCGCCAGGAACACGCCAGAAGCCCTGTGATGTTGGACGTCTCGCCCACAAGTACGCGAGCGCGGACAAGTTGCGCGTGTCCGCGCAAAGTCGTTGCTCAGCTCGGGGATTGTTGGACGAAGCAGCCGCGCAAAACACGCCGAGGGACGAGTCACCCTTGTTCGTCGAGAGTGTCGGGCCCTACGCTGCCCGCGTGGGCGGACCGCATGTCAGTCGAGAGTCAGGCGATCCGGCTCTGGAGGGGTGCCTCGAGGGGGCGCGATGTAGGAGATGTCAGGACGCTTGAGAATGGGCGAGGTGGGTTGATGAGACGAGAAGACGAAGACGTTACGTCTCAGAAAGAGACGGCCGGTGTCATCCTCCTTGCTGTGTTGGCCAATGCTCTCTTCTTCTTCACATTGCTCACGGCCTCGCCGACTTTGTCGCACGGAGGGTCGCTGGCGGCGGCCTTCTGTGCGATTCCCGTCGTCTGGCTGGTGTTTCGGCGGATCCGAGCCCTCCGCACCGCCAACGCAGACGGGACACTGCGGCAGCGCATTGTGCTTGCCGCCAGCTGGTTGGCGTGGGTCGCACTACCTACCGTGGCAGGAGTGTCGGATCCGATCGGGGTTCCGGGGAACGCGGCTCCTTGGCTGTTCTACCTTGCGGGGAGTGTGCTTGCCACCTTCGTGGCGCTTCATGCACCCGGCGGGTCACCTGCAACCGGCAAGACGCGCTGACTCACTGTCGCGAAAGGATCGGCGCCGGGATGTCGTTGGTCAGGAACGGGGCCAACATCGCCGCCGGCCGCCACCCGGCCGTCCCCAGCCTCCTGACCGGCCCACATGCCCGCTCGACCCGCAGCCGCGCGAGGAGGTAGGCTCCGAGTTCCACGGCTGGGGGGTCAGAGCCGTATCAGGAAATGCATCCGAGGCGCCCGCGCTTCTCCCGCCGCCACGCGGGCAAACCTGAAGGTGGACGCACGACCCTGTTCGTCCGCTGGGACGAGCGGCGTTGATTCGTTTGGCGGCGGAGCTGTCGGCGAGTCGACTCGTTTGGCGGCCGAGCGCGAAGACGAGCCGAGCCGGCCGGTCGATTCGTTTGACGGCCGAGCCGGCGGCGGCCGCAGCCGGGGCAAAGCCGGTCTCGCGGTCGAGCGTGCGGCTGCTCGGGCCGCGGCGGAGCGCGAGAGCGGGCAGCACGACGAAGGGAGATCGGGGATGACGGAAGGAGCGGCGGGACCGCCCGGCGGGCTCGCGAAGGCGTACCGCCCCGCCGACGTCGAAGGCGCTATCTACCAGCGCTGGCTCGACGCGGACGTCTTCGCCCCCGACGGCGCCGGTTCGCGCGCGGACGACGCCAAGCCCCCGTTCGTGATCATCCAGCCGCCCCCGAACGTGACCGGGAGCCTCCACCTCGGGCATGCCCAGCGGAGCGCCGTCGAGGACCTGATGACCCGGCACGCCCGCATGCAGGGGCGGCCCGCCCTCTTCCTGCCCGGCCTCGACCACGCCAGCATCGCAGCCCAGTTCGTGCTCGACCGGCTGATCGCCGCAGACGGCGAGACCCGCGCGACCCTGGGCCGCGAGCGCTACCTCGAGCGCATGTGGCAGTTCGTGGAAGAGACGCGCAGCGTCATCCTCTCCCAGCAGCGCCGCGTGGGCGCGAGCGTGGACTGGGGCCGCCTGCGATTCACCATGGACGAAGTGTCCGCGCGGGCCGTGCGCGAATCGTTCACCCGGCTCTACCGCGAGGGGCTCGCCTACCGCCACGAGACCCTGATCAACTGGTGCACCGGCTGCCGGACGAGCCTGTCCGACCTCGAGGTGATCCCGACCCCGGAGACCGGCTCGCTCTGGTCGGTCCGCTACCACCTGCTCGACGAGGCGACGGGGGAGCCCATTCCCGGCGAGACGATCACCGTCGCGACCACCCGCCCCGAGACGATCCTGGGCGACACGGGCATCGCGGTCCACCCCGACGACGCGCGCTACGCGGCCTTCGTCGGCCGCCGGGCGCGGATCCCGTTCGTCGAGCGGGACGTGCCGATCATCGCCGACGCCGTCGTCGACCCGGCCTTCGGGACCGGCGCCGTGAAGATCACGCCGGCCCACGACCATGACGACTACGCGACCGGGACCCGCAACAACCTCGCGCTCGTCGACATCCTCGAGGACGACGGGCGGATCGCGGCCGCAGGCGGTCCGTACGCAGGCCTCGATCGCTACGCGGCCCGCCAGCGGATCCTCGCCGACCTCGAGGCGCGCGGCGATCTCGCCGGGCATCGCGCTCACGAGATGCTGCTGGGCCGCTGCCAGCGAAGCAACGACGCGGTCGAGCCGCGCCTCAAGACGCAGTGGTTCGTGCGCACGCAGCCGCTCGCCGAAGCGGCCCTCGCGGCGACCCGCAGCAGGCGGACGCGGATCCTGCCGGAGCGCTTCGAGAAGGTCTGGGAGCACTGGCTCACGGAGATCCGCGACTGGAACGTGAGCCGCCAGCTCTGGTGGGGCCATCGCATCCCCGCCTGGTACTGCCCCGACGGCCACGTGACCGTCTCCGCCGATCCAGCGGGACCCGCCGCCTGCGAGACCTGTGGCCGCCCCGCCGGCGTGCTGCGCCAGGACCCCGACATCTTCGACACCTGGTTCTCGTCCGGGCTCTGGCCGTTCTCCACGCTGGGCTGGCCGGAGGCGACGCCCGATCTCGCCCGCTTCTACCCCGGCACCGTGATGGAGACCGCCTACGACATCATCTTCTTCTGGGTCGCCCGGATGATGATGCTGGGCATTCACCTCACGGGCGAGCCGCCGTTCGAAGTCGTCTACCTGTCCGGCCTGATCCGCGACCCGTACGGCCAGAAGATGTCGAAGACGAAGGGCAACGTCGTGGACCCGCTCCACGCGATGGACGAAGCCGGCGCGGACGCGCTGCGCTTCGCGGTCATCCACGGTGCCGCGCCCGGCCATGACCAGAAGTACAGCGCCGAGAAGCTCGAGAACGCACGCAACTTCGCCAACAAGCTCTGGAACGCGGCGCGCTTCGTGCTCGGGGCGCGGCCGGCCTCGATCCCGGCCGGCGCTGCCCGGCCGATGGCCGTGCCCGGCGCGGACCTCGGTCCGGCCGAGCGCTGGCTGCGCAGCCGGGTGGCTGCGACGGTGGGTGCCGCCGACCGGGCGCTGGCCGACTACCAGTTCGGCGAGCTCACGCGCCTGCTCTACGACTCGATCTGGGGCGACTATTGCGACTGGGGTCTGGAGCTCGCCAAGGTCCGCCTCGCGGACGCCACGCTCCCGGCTGCGGCCCGCGAGGCCACGTGGTGGACGCTCGTCGAGGTGCTCGACACATATCTCCGCCTGCTCCACCCGGTCATGCCGTTCATCACCGAGGAGATCTGGGGATTCCTTCCGAAAGCCACCGACGACCCGGGGCTCCTGATCGTGGCCAGCTGGCCCGCAGCCGGTGCGATCGATCCGGCCGCTGAAGCCGAGGTCGGGGCGCTGCTCGACCTCGTCCGGGCGATCCGCAACGCCCGTTCCGAGGCGAAGGTCGATCCAGCCGCCTGGCTCACCGTCGACGTGTCCCTGCCGGCGGCGCTCAGGCCCGCGTTCGTGGCGCTCAGGCCTGCGCTCGAGCGGCTCTCCCGCTCACGACCGCTCGCACTCGCCGAGGACGGTGGCGCACTGGGCGCCGGCCCCGGCGATCTCGCCGTGGTGGCGGGCGACTGCGACGCTGTCGTGCGGCCCGCCGCCGCCGACGGGGAGACGGCGGCGCGAGACCGGGCTCGCCTCGACAAGGAGCTCGCCGACGCGGAATCGCAGCTCGCATCGGCCAGGGCGCGCCTGGCAGATGAACGGTTCACGGCGAAGGCGCCGCCCTCCGTCGTCGAGGGCGTGCGCGCCCGCGCCGCGGAGCTCGACGAGCAGGCGGCCCGCCTGCGCTCGCGCCTGGCCGAGTAGGAAGGGCGGCCTGTCAGCACAGTCGAGGAACGACGGCCGAGGAGGGGAGCGCGACCGACTGGCCAGCTGTCTGGCTGCCGCCCCGGACCGCGGCGAGGGCCCGCGAACGATCACGCGGCCGGTGGCGCCCGGCGGCTCCCCGCACGACTGCGGCGACGCCCGCGTCAGTGGCTCGCGACTCCCTGCCCGACCAGCGCGGCCAGCGCTGCGAACGTGATCTCGCCCGTGCCGGACACCAGCCAGTCAGCCCCCGGAAGGTCGCGTCCCACGCCGACCGCGACCATGCCCGCCGCCTTGATCGCCTCGACGCCGACGCGGGCATCCTCGATCCCGACGCAGTCCTCCGGGCGCTCCCCGAGCTGCTCGGCTGCGACGAGGAAGATCTCCGGGTCGGGCTTGCCCTTGACGACGGTCGCCGGGTCGACGATCCGGTCGACCAGCGTCTCGATTCCCAGGCTGCGCACGACGTCGAACACGTTGTGGCTCATGGAGGCGATCGCGGTCCGAATGCCGTGCTCGCGCAGGTCGGCGAGCAGGTCGCCGATCCCGGGCAGCAGGTCGCCGGGCGTGACCGACGCGATCAGCTCGCGGAAGTAGGCGTTCTTCCGCTCGGCGAGCCGGACCCGGTCGGCGAGCGCCGCGGTCCGGTCGGCATTCTCGAGGATGATGTCGAGGCTCTCCATCCGGCTGACGCCCTTGAGGCGCTCGTTGAGCACGCGGTCGAAGGGAACCTCGATCTCGTCGGCGAGGCGCTGCCACGCCCGGAAGTGGTGCTCGGCCGTGTCGGTGATGACGCCGTCGAGATCGAAGATCACGCACGTGAGCCGCGGTCGCAGGTCGATCGCCACCGGGCGATCTGGCCCGACCGTCACGGCCCGCCCCGCGTGGCGGATCTCGACCTCGCCCCCGGCCACGATCTCGTAGGCCGCCTCCCCGTCCGTCAGGGTCACCTGGAGCAGCGACCCCCCGAGCAGCAACCGGAACTGCAGGCGCCGCCAGGCGGCCGGCAGGCGCGGTGAGAAGGACACCCGGCCGTCGTCGTCGCGGAGCCCGGCGAAGCCATAGACGAGCGAGATCCAGGAGCCGGCCATTGCCGCCGCGTGGACGCCGTGAGAGACGTTGCCGTTGACGTCGTCGAGGTCCATCCGGGCGGTGCGCATGAAGTAGTCGTAGGCCAGGCCGGCGTACCCGAGCTCGGCGGCCGCCACGCTCTGGATGCACGGCGAGAGCGAGGAATCGCCCGTCGTCAGCGGGTCGTAGTAGTCGAAGTTGCGGCGCTTCTCGGCCCGGCCGAACTCGTGGCTGAGAAGGACCTGGGCAAGCACCACGTCGGGCTGCTTCAGGACCTGGTGGCGATAGATGACCAGCGGGTGGTAGTGCAGCAGGAGCGGGTAGCAGGAGGCGGGCGTGCCCGCGAAGTCCCACGCGGCACGTTCGAGGAACGCGTCGTCCTGGGCGTGGATCCCGAGCCCGGGATCGCGCGGGATGCGCATCGCGTCCGCGGCCTGGCGCCAGGCTGCGATCTCGGTCGCCCGCAGGTCGATGCGGCCGGCGAGCCGGACGAATCCGGCCGCCGTGTCGGCCGCCAGGTCATCCGCCAGGTCGGCGGCGTAGCGCAGGTGGGCCCGCGCCATGAGGTTCGTGTAGCAGTTGTTGTTGACGAGGGCGGTGTACTCGTCCGGGCCGGTGACCTCGTTGAGGCAGAACGCGCCAGCATGGGCCGGGACGTAGTCGCCCATGTCGGCCCACAGGCGGGCCGTCTCGAAGACAACCTCGGCTCCGCCCTCGAGCAGGAGCGAGCGATCGCCGGTCGCGGTCACGTACTTGCGGATGGCATACGCGATGTCCGCGTTGATGTGGTACTGCGCCGTCCCGGCCGGGAAGTATGCCGACGCCTCGTCGCCCCCGATCGTGCGCCACGGGTAGAGCGCCCCGCGCTGGCTCAGCTCGGCCGCGCGTATCCGAGCCCGGTCGAGCGTCCCGCAGCGGAACGCGAGGAGCGAGCGCGCGACCGGCGGCTGGGTGTAGAGGAAGAACGGGAGGGCGAAGACCTCCGTGTCCCAGAAGTAGTGGCCTTCGTAGCCCTCGCCGGTCAGGCCCTTGGCGGCGAGGCTGGTCCGCCCGTCGCGGCCGGCCGACTGGAACAGGCTGAAGAGGTTGAAGCGGACGCCCTGCTGGAGCGCCCCGTCCCCATCGATCTCGACGTCGGAGGTCGCCCAGAACTGCCCGACCGCCGCCTCCTGCTCGGCGACCAGGCCGTCGAACCCGGCGTGGCGGGCCGCGGCGACCGCCTCCCGGGCGCGATCGACGAGATCCTCTTCGGGGTGGTCCAGCGACGTGCAGTAGGCCAGGTACTTGACGAGGCGGAGCCGGCCGCCCGCCGCCAGGTGCGCGTCGATGGTCAGGGTCGCCCCGTCCTCGCCCGCCTGGGCCGAGGTGCGGGCGCCCGCAACGGCCGGCCCGACCTCGAACAGCTCGTGGTCGGCCGCCGCGGCGAGCGCCAGGCGGGTCACGCGCGTCCGCTGGACCACGGCCCCCCACGTTCCCGACGCCTCGGTGTGCACGGTCTGCAGGGCGCCCTCGGGGAGGTGGGCGCCGACGCGCGGATCGTCGCCGGTCTCCAGGTTCCGGCTCCGCGAGAGGATCGCCGAAACCAGCCGCACCCGCGCCGGGGCATCGAGGACGGTCAGCCCGTAGTCGATCGCGGCGACGCTCGGCCGCGTCAGCGAGACGAGCCGCCGGGCGGCGATCTCGACCGCGGTCCCGCCCGGCGAGCGCCAGCGGAGTGTCCGGCTGAGGATGCCCGTCCGCAGGTTGAGGCTGCGCTCGTACGCCTCGATCGTCCCGGTGGCCAGGTCGAGCGGCTCGTCCTCGACCCAGAGCTGGATCCGGGTCCCGTTGGCGACGTTCAGGAGCACCTGGTGGTTGCGGGCGAAGCCGAACGCGGCCTCGCCGTAGGTGATCGACGACTCCTCGTAGAAGCCGTTGATGTACGTGCCCGGCGTGACGTTGCCGCTTTCCTCCTCGAGGTTGCCGCGCATCCCGAGATGCCCGTTGGCGAGCGCGAAGATCGTCTCGTTCCGGGCGGCGTAGGCCGGGTCGAAGCTGAGCTCCCGGATCCGCCACGGATCGATGGGGTAGAGCGGGGGCCGGGCCGACATCAGGGGCCGCTCCAGGCCCCGCGTGGCGCGAGCCGGCCGGCCGGGCCGTGGACGGACCGACCCGACCGGCCACGCCGGCGCCGGGCGAGCGAGACCCGCGGGCTCATCCCTTGACCGCGCCCCCGGTGATCCCGCGCACGAAGTAGCGCTGGAGCGCGAAGAAGACGACCAGCGGCAGGGCCATCGACATGAATGCCGCCGCCATCAGGTACTGCCAGTCGCCGCCGAGCGAGTTGACAAGGTTCGCCACCAGGACCGTCATCGGCAGGTTGGCCGAGTTCGTCGCCCCGATGTAGACCAGCGCGACGAGCAGGTCGTTCCAGACGAACAGGAACTGGAAGATCACCAGGGCGGCGATCGCCGGCACGCTCATCGGGACGGCCAGGCGGAAGAACGCCGCACCGTGGCCGGCCCCGTCGATCGAGGCAGACTCGAAGACCTCGCGGGGCAGGCCGCCCATGTAGTTTCGCAGCAGGTAGATCGCGAAGGGCAGCCCGTACGCGGTGTGGGCCAGCCAGACGCCCAGGAACGGCAGCGTCTTGCCGATGCCGCCGGATCCCGTGATGCCCACGGTCCGGAAGATGTTGAGGACGGGAATGAGCGTCGCCTGGAGCGGCACCACCAGGAGGCCGACGACGACGACGAACAGCACGTTCCGGCCGGGGAACTGCATCCACGCGAACGCGTAGGCCGCGAAAAGGGCGATCGTGACCGGGATGACCGTCGCGGGGATCGTGATGAACAGGCTGTTGATGAAGGCCTGTCCGATGCCGGCCTGGTTGAAGACATGCGTGTAGTTCTCGAGCGTGAAGCTGCCCGTCGGCGACAGCGCGGTCCACCAGCCGCTGCTGGCCACGTCCGAGGCCGGCCGGAACGAGTTGACGAGCATCCCCAGGGTGGGCAGCAGCCAGATGAAGATGATCAGGACGATCGAGCCGTGGAGGACCACCCGGCTGAGCCGGGGCAGTCGGCGCGGGGCACGGCGGGCGGTCGCCGCCGCGACGGCGGGCCGGATGTCGGCAGACGCTCGGTCACCGCCGATGCTCATCGGATCGCCTCCTGCGCCTGGAACCGGCGGATGTTGATGGCCATCACGGGGATGATCAGGAGCACGAGGATCGTGGCCACGGCGCTCGCCCGGCCCGGCTGCGAGAAGTTGAAGAGCTCCTTGTACATCCGGTTCGCGAGGACGTCGGTGTCGTAGTTCCCGCCGGTCATGACGTACACGATGTCGAACGCCTTGAGGGCGGTGATGATCATCGTGGTCGCGACGACGGCGAGCGTCGGGGCGAGGAGGGGCACGGTGATCCTCCGGAAGACCTGGAGCTCGGTCGCGCCATCGACGCGGGCGGCCTCCAGCAGCTCCGGGCTGATGCCCTTCAGCGCGGCCGACAGGATCACCATGCCGAAGCCCACCCAGATCCAGGCGGCCACGACCACCAGCGCGACGGTGTTGCCGGGCGGCGTCTGGAGCCAGTCGGTCGGTGGCCGGCCGAGGGCCGTCGTGAACCCGTTCAGCGTCCCGATCTGGGTCGCTCCGGCGGGCTGGTAGTCGTACATGAACTTCCAGATGACGCCCGCCCCGACGAAGCTGATGGCCAGCGGCACGAACAGCAGGGACTTGGCCACGGGCTCATAGCGGACCCGGTCGAACAGGACTGCCGTCATGAGGCCGCCCCCGACGACGAACGCGGTCAGGAGCACCAGCCAGACGAGGTTGTTGCGCAGCGCGATGAGCGTGTCGCCCGTGGTGAAGAAGTACTGGTAGTTCGCCAGCCCGACGAACTGGGGCGACGTGAGGCTCTTGTCCTGGAAGGACCGAACCGCCGTGGCGATGGTCGGGTAGACCAGGAAGATGACGAGCAGGGCCAGGGCGGGCGCGAGCCACAGCCAGGGCCGCACCCGAGGCTGCAAGCGCGCGGAGAGCAGGCCCACGCCGCGCTCGATGACGACGATGTATCCGAACAGGATCGCCGGCACTCCGACGACCACGATGAGCGCCGTGAGAAGCCGTGTATCCATACCGCGACCTCCGATCGATCCGGCGATCCGGGAGCAGTGGGGGCTCGACCGGCTCCCGCCGGTCGAGCCCGCTCTACCTTCGCGTCAGCCGCCGTAGGCGCTCGTCTGGACGGTGTCGAGGTTCGTCAGGATCGAGTCGAGCTTCGACTGGTCCTTGACGAAGTCGAGGATTCCCTTGAGGAACGCGTCGCTCATCGCGACCGGCATCGCATCCGACCCATCGAAGCGGAAGACCTTGGCGCCCGAGAGCGCCGCAGCCGACTTCTTCGAGATGTCGTCCGGGTACACGTCGGGGGTCACGCTCTTGCTGCCGGAGATCGCTCCGCCGAGCTTCGGCCAGATCGCCTGTGCCTCCGGCGTGATGAGGTACTTCATGAGCGCCTGGGCCTGCGGCGTGTCGTTGAACATGCCGAGCAGGTCGCCACCGCCGGTGACGGAGCCCGAGTTGGCCGGATTGATGTCGGGGAAGGGGAAGAAGTCGTAGTCGGTCCCGGCCTTGATACCGGCCGTGCCCTTCTCGAAGAAGCTCGTAATGAAGCTCGCCTGGTGGTGGAACAGGCACCCCGGCGGCGTCTTGAACAGCGGGTTGCCCGCATCGCCGAAGTTGGTCCCGTCGATCGAGGTCGGGTCGCCGTACGTCGCGGAGACGGCCTTGCCGAACTCGGTCCAGGCCGACTTGATCTCCGTCGAGGTCCACTTCTGCTTGCCGGCCACCCACGCGTCGTAGATGTCGGCGCCGGACTGGCGGAGGACGATGTCCTCGATCCAGTCGGTGCCCGGCCAGCCGTCCGAGCCCGGGCCGGACTGGAGCCCGATGCACCACTCCTTCGTGCCGGACAGGCTGCCGAGCGCGGCCGTCGCCTTGGCCTGGAGGTCATCCCAGGTCGTGGGCACGCCGCCCGTGTAGACCTTGGGGTCGTACCAGATCAGGCCCTTGATCGAGCCCTTGAAGAACTCGGCGTACTGCTTGCCGTCGACCTGCAGCGCGCCCGCGCCAGGCGTGTCGGCGACGTAGGCCGGAACGTCGAGGACGCCGTCGAGGGGCTTGAGCACGCCCTGCTTCGCCAGCTCGACCACCTTGCCTGGCCCCGGCAGGCCTGCGACGTCGGGCAGGTTGCCCGAGGCGACGCCGGTCGTCAGGACGGCGTTGATGTCCCGGGTGCTGGTGTAGTTGATCTTGACGCCGGTGGCCGCCGTGAACGGGGCGAGCACCTGGCGGAAGGCGTACTCCTCCGATTTCGGATCGTCGCCTCCGCTCCAGACGGCGATGATGCTGACCTCGCCGCCGATCTGGCCGCCGGCGGCGGTCGCTGCTGCGGTGGCGGCCGCCGTCTCGGCGGCGGTCGCCGCGGGTGTCGCGGCCGCCGTCGCGGCCGCGCTCGGGGCGGCCGCGCTTGGGGCCGCCGTCGGGGCGGGGGTCGCCGCGCTCGAGCAGGCGGCGAGCAGGACCACAACGGCGGCAAGCGCCCCGGCCGCCCTGGTCCGATGCGTGTGAACGTGCACGGTCACTGGTTCAGCTCCTCCTCTTCCAGGTCACGCTGGCTTGATCCGCGTCACGCTGGCTTGTTCCACGTCACGCTGGCGTGCTCCTCCGGGCAGGTTGCATGGCCCTCCCATGTGGTTCCTGGCGGGCGGCCGTCGACTCGCGGACGATCAGCTCCGTTGGCAGGAGCGTCCGTCCGTTCGTCGACCGGCCGGCCAATCGGTCGACGAGCGCCCGGCCCGCGGCGACGCCGAGGGCGTTGGCGGGCAGGCGGATCGTCGTGAGCGGTGGGTCGAAGTGGCGCGCCAGTGGGACGTCGTCGAAGCCGACGACCGAGATGTCGGCGGGGACCCGCCGGCCCGCCTCGCGGAGCGCCCGCAGGGCGCCGAAGGCGACGATGTCGCTGGCGACGAACATGGCGGTGAGGTCGGGAACGTCGGCCACGAGGCGGCCGGCGGCCGTGTAGCCGCTGGCGGCATCGAAGGCGCCTTCGACGACGAGCGCCGGATCGAAGGCCAGGCCGGCCGCCTCGAGCGCGTCCTGGTAGCCCGCGACGCGATCCGCGGCGGCCGTATAGGCGAGCGGCGCGTTCGTCACGCAGCCGATGCGGCGGTGCCCGAGCGACAGCAGGTGATCGACCGCCGCCCGTGCGCCGGCGCGGTTGTCGACGTCGACGCTGGGGGCCGGCAGGCCCGGCAGCGACCCCTGGAGGATGATCGGGAAGCCGTCGGCGACGAGGGCCGCCAGCTCCGCGTCGTCGACGCGGGGACCCGAGACCACCAGGCCATCGACGCGATTGGAGAGAAGCAGGTCGCTGTAGTGCCCGGCACCCGGTGCGAGCGGCTCCACCAGGACCCGGTACCCGCTGATCCGCGCCTCGGACGCGAGGCCCCACAGCGTCTCAGCGAGGAGCGCGTCCGCAGCAACCTGGTCAGCCGACTGGCGGAGGACGAGCCCGATCGTGAGCGAGGAGCCACCAGCGAGCGCCCGGGCGGCGCCGTGGGCGTGATACCCGAGATCGCGAGCGGCCTCCTCCACGCGCCGCCACGTCTCCGGGGGGATCCCCATGTCGGTCCGCCCGTTCAGGACGAACGACACCGTGGTCCTCGAGACGCCTGACCGCGCGGCGACGTCGGCGCTGGTTGCCCGCTTCCGGACCTGGCCCACCGAGCCCTCCAGGGGTGTCGCGATCCGTCCAACAAACGCGCGTTAGTAACGCGCATTATCCCTGCCCGTCGGACGACGTCAAGGGGGATTTCGAAAGCGGTCTTCCGCGCCCCGTGCAACCCCGTGCGCGGGCAGGCGCGGCCCGCGTCCGCCGACGTCTGCACGGGCTGCGCGTCCCTGCGGCCCGTCCCGACCGACGCCGCTGCTACGATGACGCAAGCAATCGCCAGGGGAGGTTCCGTGCCGATCGAGTTCCTGAAGCAGCTGCGTCGCCCCAGGCCGCAGGCGGTCGTCCCGCCGCCCGTGCCCGAGCCGGAAGAGGTCAACGCGCAGAGCTACCTCGTCCGGCTCGCCTACGCAGGCAAGGGAGGGGAGGGGATTCGGCTGGAGGCGGGAGCCGTCACGGTCAGTGAGCTGTCGACGATGCTCAGCGAGGTGGCCCAGTCGGAGATCGAGATCGTGCCGCCGCGCTCGGACGAGTTCGGCGAGGCCGTCCCCTCGATGACGCGCCCCGCCGAGGCGTCGGCGTGGATCGCGGCCCACCAGTCGCTGAACCCGGTCACCCGCCACGCGATGTTCGTCCTCGAGACGCTCGGCGCCGTGGATCCGGCTGTCGACACGCTCGTCTGCGCGCTCCTCGACGGCACCACCGACACGGCGGGCTCGCCCGACTATGCAGCGATGGTCGGCGGGATCGCCTCGCATTGGGACGAGGCGACGGGCGACATGATCGTCCGGCCGGTCATCGGCTGGGGCGGCGCGGGCGTCCGGGGCGACTCGGATCGCGTTGCGACGAGGCTCGTCTCGCAGATGTCCAAGACGATCCGCATGAACAGCCACGCCCTCGATATCCCGGTTCCCAGCGTCCCGGTGGTCGCGGCCGGGCGGACCGGGCTCGTGTGCGGGCACTGCGGCTTCGCGTCGGCGCACAAGCGGGCGTTCTACTGCCCCAAGTGCGGCATGCGCCTGCTGCGCGGCTGAGCAGGCCGAAAGGACCCCCGTGCCCATCTACGACTACGTGTGCGGCGCCTGCGGCCACCGGTTCGAAGCCTTCCATGGCCTCAACGAGGTCGGCCCCCACCAGTGCCCCGTCTGCGCGAGTGGGCCGGTCAAGCGGGCGTTCGCGCCGCCGACGATCGTGTTCAAGGGCACCGGGTGGGCCAAGCTCGATCGGCGCCACGCCGCGTCGCCAAGGCGGCGCAAGGAGGGCGAGACCGCCCCATCGACGGGCGGGGCGGACTCGGCCGGGTCGAGCGCCACCGTCGAGAAGTCGGCCGGCGCGAGTGACGGGCCGGCGAAGTCCGACGCGCCGAACGCGTCCCGGACGTCTTCCGGTGACCCGCCAGCCGCGTCCGGCTCGCCTGCCGAGTCGTCGGGCGGGTGATCGGCCGATGAACCGCACCGCCGACTGGATCACGATCGCCGAGGCCGCGGACGTGCTCGCCGCAGCCAACGTGCGTTTCCGGCCCGCGACGCTGGCGCGCTGGGCGCGCACCGGTCAGCTGCAGTCGATCAAGGTCGGCGGGCGGCGCTACGTTCGCCGCGCCGAGGTGAAGCGGCCTGCTGCGCCCGAAGGGCACGCCGGCGGCTGACGATGCCAGCCAGCCGGGCCTCTTCGAGGACATCTGACGGACGACGACGCCCGGAACGGACGTCCGGGGCGGACCCTCGTCGCACGCGTCACGCGACGGGTGGACAAGCTCGCCCGCCGCGTGCAGGCGATGCCGGGCGTTGCGACCGGACTCCGAACGCGTTCACCCGCTACAACGAGGCGGGCGGGGGCGTCCTGTCCCGCGGGCTGGCGTTCGCGATCCTCTTCGCGATCGTGCCAGCCCTGCTGCTCGTCGCCTCGCTGGCGACGATCTTCATCGCCGATCCGGCGACGCGCGAGAGGCTCCTGGCCGCGCTCGCTGCGCAGTTCCCGCCGCTGGCGCCGATCCTGTCCGGCGCGCTGGACGCGGCGGTCTGCGGCCGCGCCGACGGTCTCGATCGTGAGCCTGGTGCATCCTGGTGTGGTCGGCGAGCGGGATGATCCGGGCGCTCGACGTGGCGATCGGCCTGGTCTTCCGACGAGCAGACGGTGCCGCGGAGCCCGCTCCGGCTCGTCGTGCTGGCGTTGGCTGTCGGCGCGGCCGCGCTGGCGGTCACGGGCGTGGCCGTCGTCTCGACGCTCTCTGGGCCGATCGGCGACCTGATCGGGATCGGAGCGACCACGCGCGTCGCGGCGGTCGCGATCTGGGCGATCCCGGTCATCCTGGTCTACCGGTACCTGCCGGTGGTCGCGCCCGAGCTGGGGTGCGGTGCTGCTCGCCGGCCATGGTCGTCGCGCTCGGGGTCACCGTCCTGACCTCGACCTTCGCCCTGCTCACGCCGATCCTCTTCGGGTCGGCGAGCCTCTACGGCGCGTTCGCGGTCTTCTTCATCGCGATGGTCTGGCTTTCGCTCGCGACGGACCTCTTCATGATCTGCGCGCGCGTGGGCGGCGCTCCGGGCCGAGGATGCGAGGAAGCCCGCCTGACCTCAGTCCTGGCGCGTGCCGCACCGGCGGCAGAAGCGGGCATACGCCGAGAGCGACAGGCCGCAGCCGGGGCACGACCGCACAGGCGCCGCTCCACGGTCGTCTGCGCCCGGGGGAGCACCGAACGAAGCCTCGGGCCGCGCGTTCGCCATGCGGGCGGCCCACACGGCGCCCGGTTCCCTGTCGGCGACGAACTCGTGACGGCGGCGTGGCGCGATCGTCGCGATGAAGTCGATCGGCTCGTCGGGCGCGACGATCTGCCAGATCTCGTCGGCGTCAGTTCCGGGCACGCTCGGGCGGGCGGGCGGCAGAACCGTGGCCGGCACGCTCGCGGGCGGCGCGGCCGACGCGGCGGGACGGAAGAGACCGCGTGCTGGACGGACGACGGTCGTCGGGATCTGGATCGGGGGGCGCGCGGCCGGGACCTGCAGAGGCACGTCGGCAGCGACGGCGGGCTCAGGAACAGCCGTGGCGTGCGGCTCCGGCTGGGCCTCGGCCGCGATGGCGGCGAGCCCGACCTCAGCCTCTGCGGCACCGGTCGGCAGCGGCTCTGGATCCGCCTCGGGCGACAGGATCGGACCTGGCTCGGGCTCGGCTTGGGCCGATGCAACCGGTACCGGCTCTGGCCCGGCCTCCACGGCGACTTCGGCCTCGGCCGCATCGACTGCGACAACGACTTCGGCCTCGGCCGCAACGACCGGCAAGGGCTCGGGCGCGGCGACCGCGAGCACGACGTCGGGCTCGGCCGCAACGACCGGCTCGGGCTCCGGCTCGGCCTCGGCCGCGACGACCGGCTCCGATTCGAGCTCCGCTTCGAGCGCGACTTCTGGCGCGGCCGCCATGGCGCTTTCGGCCGCGAACACGACGTCGGCCTCGGCCGCAACGACCGGCGCGGCCTCGGGCGCGGCGACCGGCTCGGGCTCGGCCGCGGCGACCGCGAGCGCGACTCCGGCTTCGGCCGCGATGACGCCTTCGGCCGCGAACACGGCTTCGGGCGCAACCGGCTCCGGCTCCGGCTCGGCCTCGGCCGCGACAACCGGCTCCGATTTCGGGCTCCGCCCCGGGCGCGACTTCTGGCGCGGCCGCGATGACGCCTTCGGCCGCGAACACGGCTTCGGCGCCCGCCGGCTCGACCGGCACGGGCTCGGGCTCGGCCGCGGCGACCGCGAGCGCGACTCCGGCTTCGGCCGCGATGACGCCTTCGGCCGCGAACACGGCTTCGGGCGCAGCCGGCTCGGGCTCCGGCTCGGCCTCGGCCGCAACGACCGGCGCGGGTTCGGCCGCGAGCGCGACTTCGGCCTCGGCTGCGACGACCGCGAGCGCGACTTCAGCCGCTGCCGCGACGAGCGGCACCGGTTTGATCTCAGCCGCCATGCCAGGTTCCGGCCCGGGCTGGATCGTCGGGGTCGCCTGGGCCGCGACGACCCCATCCGGCACGGCCGCGATCGCGGCCGATGCCTCATCGGCGAAGGCAGCGTCGCCTTGTGCCGCGACGGCAGCCGGAGCCGATGTGGACGCCGGTGTCGTCGGAGGGCTGGCAGCGCGAGCCGCATCCGCCGTGCTCGCACGGATCGCGGCCGCGCGCATCGCGATGGCCGGCCCGTCGAGTCGCGGCGGCGGACGGAACCGACCGAGCAGCTGACTGGTACGGCTCCTGCCGCGGGCGATGCGGTCCAGCTCCTCGGCGTCCTGCGGCGCCGGCAGCGCCGCGACCCGCGGGTCGTCGGAATCCTCCGCGTCCGCGGCACCCTCGAGTGCCGGGACGCCCGTTCGCGCAGCGAGTCGGGGCTTGCTGGGAGGGTTCTGGCTCGGAAGCGCGGCACGCCGCGTCGCCTGACCGTTCGACGGACGTCCGCCGAGCGTCGTGGTCGACGCCGCCGAAGCCGGCGACAGGTCGGCATCGTCCTCGGACGGGGCGCCGGGCGCCAGCCCGACCCGCCCGGGCGCAGCGTTCGCATCCGCCCCGACGATCACCTCCCGATCGACGCCAGCGGCGCTGACGGCGACCCCGGCGTCGTCGACGTCCGGCCCGCGGCCCGCATCGGCTTCGGCGCCGGGCGCCGATGCCGCGACGGAGTCTGCCCCCGCGTCAGGCTCGGACGAGACCGCCGCGGCGAGTGCCACGGGCTTGAACGCGGCGGGCCTCGCGTCGCGCTCGACGGCAGTCTCCAGCCCGCGTGCCGGCGCTGCCTCCGGTTCCGCCGCGGCACGGGGTTCGGGCGCGGCTGCGGCACCAGACGCGACGTCGTCCGCGCCGAGATCATCAGCCCCGACCGCGCGACGGGCCGCGGCCAGCCAATCGCTCTGCATCGGCTCGGATGGGTGGGCTGCGCGAAGCGCCGTCAGCAGGCGCGACGAGTCGCCCGTTCGATGCGCGAACGGCGAGCTGACCGTCGGGCCGACAGGGCCGCCCGCTGTGCCGTGCTGCGCGGCGCCGGCCGGCGGCATCGCGGGCGTCGGCGGAGACCCGCTCGGACCGGCGGCGACCCCCTCCGATGCCTCAGGCGCCGGAGCTGCGCGAGAGACCGCCGCTCCCTCTGGCGTGGGGGTTGCGCGGGACGCCGCCGCCGCTACCTCGATCTCCGCGGCGGGCCATGCCGGTGCAGCCGGCCGTTCCGGTTCCTCGACCGTCGCGATCGGCACCTCGCCCGCCGGGCGGACCGTGCCCAGGACCGGATGACCGATCGCCACCCGCTCGGAGCAGCCGAGGCAGATGCCCGCGGTCCCGTCCCAGCACGCGAGGCAGGTGTACCGGCGACACACCAGGCACAGATTGAACGTCTTCGAGAAGGCGTCCAGCTCGGGCGTCCCCGTCTCCGACTCCCGCGCATAGTCCATCGCCTCGGCAAGGGAGCCGTTGTCGGAGGAGATGAACTGGCGGAGCCCGCGCGAGATCACGCGGATGCGGCCCACCGCGCCGCCTCCCGCTCTGGGGGCGTCGAACGTGAACCGCGCGCCGCAGCGTTCGCAGAAGGACTCGGCGACGACGTTCGGCATGCATGTTCCCTGGCGCGAGGCGTGGTCTGCTCGCGTACGGCTCCGAGCGTATACCGTAGGGCCGCGCGGCTCCCGGGAACGGGAGTACCCCCGGGACGGCGACGATCGTCCACGCGGGGTCGCGCGGTTGCACGACGCAAGGAGGAATGACCGGCAGATGCGACCCCTCGCCGCCCTGGAACGGCTGCTGGAGCGCATCTTCGAGCGGCCCGGCGCGCGGCTCTTCGACGCCCGGGTGGAGCCGGTCTCACTGGCGCATCGCATCGAGCGTGCGATCGACGAGGAGCGCCGGCCGGGTCCCGACGGTCCGGTGGCGCCCACCCGGTTCCGCCTCGGCCTGCACGAGCGCGACCTGGGAGCCCTGCAGCCGGACGGCAGCACTCCCCGCCGACCTCGCGGCGGCTGCGCTCGACCACGCCCGGCGACGGGGGTACCGCATCCCGGAGCGTCCGAGCGTCGAGCTCGTGGTCGATCCTTCGACGCCCGCTGGCGGGATCCACATCGTCGCCGGCTTCGCCGATGCCGCGTTCGCGCGGCTCGCCCCGGTCGTCCAGCGCATCGACCGGACCATGGTCCACGCCGCGGCCCTGCCCGGCGCGCCGGCGGCCCTGCTCCACGTCAGATTCCGCGACGGCACCGAACGGCTGGTGCCGGTCGACTCGCGACCGATCGCGATCGGGCGAGCTCGCGACAACGACCTGCCGCTCGATGACCCGCTGGCCTCGCGCCACCACGCGCGGATCCTGCCGCGCGCCGGGCGGCTGCTCCTCACGGATCTCGACAGCATGAACGGGACCCTCGTGAACGGCCGCGCCGTGCACGAGGCGGTGCTTGGCATCGGGGATCGCGTCGAGGTCGGCGCGACGACGGTCGACGTCGTGGCGCCGCCACCAGTGCCGAGCCCGGAGGGTGCGTGGACGGGCTGACCCTCGCGCTCTGGGCCGCTCCGCCTCGGGTTCCTCGCGGGGCTGTACGTCTTCCTGTGGATGGTCGCCCGGAGCCTCCTTCGGGACCTCCGGTCGGCCGCTCGCGATCCCGCAGGCGCCCTCGGGCGCCTGGTGGTCGTGGGCAGCAGCAGCGCGCCCGTCGCGGGCACCGTCTACGCCCTCGACGCCGTCACGACGATCGGCCGCGACCTCGGCAGCAGCGTGGTGGTCGACGATCCGTTCGCATCGGCCAGCCATGCCGTCCTCACGTTTCGCGGTCGCGGCTGGTACGTGGAGGATCTCGGCTCGACCAATGGGACCTACGTGAACGGCGCGGTCGTCTCGGGGACGGCGCCCCTCGGGTTCGGCGACGAGATCGCGATCGGCGAGGTCCGGTTCCGCCTGGAGCGAGGCGTCGCGTGAGCGTCGCGCGCGCTGCGGCTGCGCCGCCGCTTCCCGCGTTCCCGCGCCCGAGGGCCCGGCCGCGCGAGCTTGCCCTGCTGGTGGCCGCGGGCGCCGCCCTGGTCATGGGAAGCCTGTCGCTCGGGCTCGCCCGGACGGGAGCCATCCGTCCGGCGGACGCGACCGGCCTGATCGTCTACCTCGGCGCGCTGCTCCTGGCGCATGTCACGCTGACGCTCTCCGGCCGCCGTCTCGACGAGATCCTCCTGCCGACGGCCGGCCTCCTCGGCGGCATCGGGCTCCTCCTGATGGAACGGCTTCCCCAGGACCTCGTGACCCAGGAGCTCGGGCCCTTCAAGCTCGGGCTCGGCGCCCTCCAGCTCGCCTGGCTCCTGATCGCCCTCGCGATCGCGACGACGACTGCGGTGGTCGTGCGATCGGACCGCTGGCTGCGGCTCTACCGCTACACGTGGGCGGCCTGCGGGCTCGCGCTGCTCGCCCTGACGTTCGTGTTCGGGAGCGACGTCAACGGGAGCCGGCTCACCCTGGACGTCGGGCCGATCAGCGGCCAGCCGTCGGAGCTGATCAAGGTGATCCTCGTCGTCTTCTTCGCCGCCTACCTTGCCGAGAACCGGGTCCTGCTTGCCGATGCCCGGCGTCCGCGTGGTGGGGCCCCTCACGCTGCCGCCGCTCCCGTATCTCCTGCCCGCGGCCGCGATGCTGGCGCTGGCCCTGGGGATCGTCGTGGTCTCGAAGGACCTCGGGGCCGCCCTCCTCTTCTACGTCGTCTTCCTCGGCCTGTACTACGCGGCGACCGGGAGCCGGATCGACGTGTTCCTCGGCATCGTGCTCTTCGCGGTCGGGTTCCTCGTCCTCTACCAGGTGTTCGGCCACGTCCGCGAACGCGTCGACATCTGGCTCGACCCGTGGCAGGACCCCCAGGGCGCGGGCTACCAGGTGATCCAGGCGCTGCATGCGTTCGCCCGCGGCGGGCATCCTCGGCACCGGCCTCGGGGCCGGGCTCCCGCAGGTGGCAGGCCACCTGCCGGTCCCCGCCGTCCACACCGACTTCCCCCTGGCGGCGATCGGCGAGGAGCTCGGGCTCGCGGGCGTGCTGGCCGTGCTCGGCTGCTACCTCGTGATCGTGGTGCGCGGCCTCCGCATCGCGGCCTCCGCGGCGGACGACTTCCGGGCGCTCTTCTGCACCGGGCTGGCGCTCGTGATCGGCAGCCAGGCCGCGATCATCGCGGCCGGCAATCTGAAGCTGATCCCATTGACCGGGATCACCCTGCCGTTCATCTCGTACGGCGGCTCGAGCCTGCTCGCGAACGGCCTCGCTCGTCGGCCTGCTGCTCGCGTTCAGCGACCGCGGGCCGGCGCCGCCGGCTCCGCCCCGGCCGGCGCGCCGATCGGACGCCGGCTGCGGCTGCGCCGGCGGGCGGTCGCGGATGAGCCAGCGGGAACCGGCGGCGCCCGGCGGCGCGCGGACACGCCGCGTCGTGCGGCGCGAGCGTCCGCTCGGGCGGCGGGTGGGCCGGCTCGGCCTCGTCGCCGCCCTCGTCTTCGGATCGCTCACGGTCGGCGCCGGGTACTGGCAGGTGATGCACGCCGACACGCTGACCCAGGACGCGGCGGACGCGGCGGTGCTCGCCGCCGAGCGGACCGCCATCCGCGGGAAGATCCTCGACCGTGACGGGCGCGTGCTCGCCTCGACGAAGACAGCCGGCCGGTGGCGACCCCTATCGCGTCTACGCGGACGACAGCGTCAGCAACCCGGTCGGCTACGCGTCGCGGGTCTACGGCTCGTCCGGCCTCGAGGCCGCCTACGCCGCGCGACTGCTGGGCACGGGCGGCGGGCAGCCCGCTCGACCGGCTGATCGGGCAAGTTCGTCCCGCGAAGGACCGCCAGCCAGGACCTCCGGACGAGCCTCTCGCTGGCCGCTCCAGAAGCTCGCCGTCGCAGCTCCTCGGCAACGACCGCGGTGCCGTCGTGATG
Source organism: uncultured Chloroflexia bacterium (assembly GCA_963809375.1). Lineage (GTDB taxonomy): Bacteria > Chloroflexota > Limnocylindria > Limnocylindrales > CSP1-4 > CTSoil-043. The sequence continues at coordinate 114,168 of CAWEJO010000004.1, read as the reverse complement.
ATGGATCCGAGGACGGGCGAGGTCCTCGTGCTCGCCTCGACCCCGACGTTCGACGCATCGGCGATCGCGAACCCTGACACGTCCCGGGTCGCGTTCGCGGCCGCCCGCGACGACGCCTCCCACCCGCTGCTCGACCGGGCGATCCAGGGGCGCTACGTCCCCGGCTCCGTCCAGAAGATCGTCACCGCCCTCGCCGGGCTCGGGTCGGGCAGCGTCAAGCCGTCGACCACCTTCCTCCAGCAGCCCAGGGCCGAGGACAAGGGCGCTGCTCGTCTCCGGGTTTCGGATCAAGGACGGCCACCACGACTTCACCGGGCTCGACGGCGCTCGACTTCGTCCAGGCGACCGAGGTCTCGTGCAACATCTGGTACGCCCTGACGGGCCTCCAGACGGGAGGCGCCGCGCTCGATGCCACGGCGCGACGGCTCGGCTACGAGAGCAGCATCCCGTTCGACCTGCCGACCGCGACCTCCCAGCTGACGAACGGGACGGGACCCCTGCCGGGCGGCTTCGCCGATGACGTCGAGCTGGCCAACGCCTCGTACGGGCAGGGCGAGACGCTCGTGACGCCGCTCCAGATGGCCCTCGTCGCGGCGACGGTCGCCCGGCGTGGGGAGGTGCCCGGCCCGCACCTGGCGACGGCGTTCGTGGCCGCCGATGGAACGGTCCACGCGGTGAGCCCGACGACGCTCGGACGGGCGGTCACGCCGGACGTGGCGGCCCAGGTCAGCCTGGCGATGGTGCAGGCGGTGAACAGCGACTGGGGCCGCAGGTTCACGACCGGCGCCGCGCTCCCGAACGTCACTGTCGCCGGCAAGTGCGGCACGGCGCAGCTCGGCGGATCGGGCGAGCCCCACTCGTGGTTCATCGGCTTCGCGCCCGCCGAGAACCCGACCGATCGCGATCGCCGTCATCGTCGAGAAGGCCGGGCGGCGGCGCCCTCCGCGCCTCGCCCCTCGGCGGGGCGATGCTGCGGGCGTACTTCGCCGGGCAGGCCCGGTGAACGCACGCCGCCGGCCACGCCGCCCGGCCGTCGCCGCCCGGCGACTCCGCCGGCGGGCTCCCGTCCGCCGCCCGGCTCGGCGCCGCCCGGCCGACGGCCGCTGGTCGAGCGGCTCGGCCTCGGCCTGATCGCGCTCGTGGTGGCGGTGCTGTTCGGCGGGATGGCCGGCCGCCGCCTTCGCCGGCGGCGAGATGTTCCTTGCCGCGATGTCCGCCCTCGGGGCGCTCATGACAGCCTGGGTCGGCGCGCTCACCCTGGTCCGGGGCAAGTAGCCGCGGGGCACCGACCCGGCGACCGGGTCCGCCCCGCGCGACCAAAGCTCCCGCGATTCGGCCAATCCGAGCCGTCACGAACCGATCGGCCCGATCGGTCGTACTATTCGGCAACTCCCCCACAACCGCCGTCCCGTGACGGAAGGACCGCAGCCTCGCCCGGGGGGTCGGCCGTTCCGCCGCCCGCAGGAGTGGACCCGCGCCATGTCCAAGATCCAGGAATCCGGCGACCGGGTTGTCGCGAACGTCGAACGAGTGATCGTCGGCAAGCACGCCGAGGTCCAGCTGGCCCTCGTCGCCCTGCTCTGCCGCGGCCACCTCCTGATCGAGGACGTGCCCGGCACCGGCAAGACCATGCTCGCGAAGGCGATCGCGCGCAGCCTCGGCTGCACGCTTCCGGCGGATCCAGTTCACGCCCGACCTGCTGCCCTCGGACGTCACGGGCCTGTCGATCTTCAACCAGAAGACCCAGGAGTTCGAGTTCCGGCCGGGCCCGATCATGAGCCAGGTCGTCCTGGCCGACGAGATCAACCGCGCCACGCCGAAGACCCAGTCGGCGCTCCTCGAGTGCATGGAGGAGCGGCAGGTGACGATCGACGGCGTCACCCACCTGATGCCGCGACCCGTTCCTCGTGATCGCAACCCAGAACCCGATCGAGTACGAGGGCACCTTCGCGCTGCCCGAGGCCCAGCTCGACCGGTTCATGCTGCGCCTGCGGATGGGCTATCCGACGCCGACCGAGGAGATCGTCATCCTCGACGAGCAGAAGCGGAAGCACCCGATCGAAGAGCTCGACGAGGTGTGCCCGGTCGCCGAGCTGCGCGAGATGCAGGCGCGCAGTCCGCGAGGTCTACGTCGACCCGAGCGTCGCCGAGTACATCGTGCGGCTCGTGAACGCCACGCGGACCCACCCCGACGTCTACCTCGGCGCCTCTCCGCGCGGGAGCATCGCGCTCTACCGGGCCGGCCAGGCGCGGGCGGCGCTCATCGGCCGCGACTACGTGATCCCCGACGACGTCAAGACGCTGGCTGGGCCGGCGCTGGCGCACCGCCTGATCATCAAGACCAGCTCGAGCATCCGCGAGATCGACTCGGGGAGCGTCGTCCGCGAGATCCTCGAGACGATCCCCGTCGAGGCGCCGGCCGCCCGCACCACCGGGCCGCGCCGAGCCGAGGCGGCCGAGGCGCCGCGCGGGCGCTGACAGCACAGGCCGGCTGACCGCCCGTGGTCCTCATCCGTCGCCTGCCCCTCCTCGTCCTCGTCGGGGTGCTCCTGGTCGGGGCGTTCAGCACGGGCCTCGACTTCCTGTTCTACCTCGTCTACCTGGGCATCCTGGTGGTGGGCGGGAGCTACCTCCTGACCCGCGAGGGACTCTCGGACCTCGAAGCCGGCTACGCGATGAGCCAGCTCCAGGCCCACGTCGGCGACCAGCTCCGGGCGACCTACACGCTGCGAAACACGAGCCGCCTCCCGAAGGCCTGGCTCGAGGTCCACAACCCGACGACGCTCCCCGTGCCGCTCCCCGGCCGGGCGCTCTCGCTCGGGCCGCGGCGCGAGCGCTACTGGGTCGCCCGCGTCCCGCTGACGCGACGCGGGCACTTCCGGGTCGATCCGCTCCAGATCCGGACCGGCGACCCCTTCGGCTTCTTCGAGGCGAACGCGTCGGTCGGGCACGGCGTGACCGTCGTGGTCTATCCGCGGATCGAGGCATTGCCCCGCTGGCGCCTCCAGGCCGTCAACCTGGAGGGAAGCCGCTCGACCCCGGTCCGCACCCAGCAGACGACGCCCCTGGCGATGTCCATCCGGCCGTACGCGCCGGGCGATTCGTTCAACCGGATCCACTGGCCGTCGACGGCGCGGACCGGCGCGATCCAGGTGAAGGAGTTCGACCTCGAGCAGACCGCCGACGTGTGGCTGATCCTCGATCTCGAGAAGGCAACCATCCGGGGTGAAGGCGACGAGAGCACGGTCGAGGTCGGCGTCCGCGTCGCCGCCGCGATCGCCGACCGGGCCCTCGGCGAGAACCGCGCCGTCGGGATCACGACCACCGGCGGCCACCTCGTGCAGCTGCCGTCGGATCGCGGTCCGCGGCAGCGCCAGAAGGTCCTCGACCTGCTCGCTGCCGTCCAGGGCGACGGGGACGCCCCGCTGGTCGAGGCGATGATCACGACGATGCCGCTCCTGCGGCGCGGGATGTCGGCGCTGATCATCACGGCCTCCACGGATCCTGGCTGGGTCAGGCCGCTCTCCGCGCTGCGGCCGCGCGGCATCGGCTGCCAGGTCTTCTTCCTCGACCCGGCCCTCTACGGGCCGCCCCCGGGTGGCCCGGCCGTGCCCCCGGGTGGCCCGGCCCTGTCGCCGGGCGGCCCGGCACCGCTCCCGACCGGGGCAGCGTCCGGCGGGACGAAGCCGGCCGCGATGCCGGCCGCGCCCGAGGCCCCGGCCCCCGTGTACGCCGAGCAGGCAGGCCGGAACCTGCGCCACGCGCTCGCGGAGTTCGATCTGCGCGCCTACCCGGTGCCGCCATCCGTCCCGCTCGGCGAGGTCCTGGTCGGATGAGCACCGCAGCCGAGACGTTCGTCCGCCACGCCCCGCCGGTCGACGGCGTCGCGCGGCCGTCGCGCTTCGGGCCGGTGGAGGGCTGGTCGAGCCTGGCGCTCCTCGCGCTGATGTGCTTCCTGGTCGGCTGGGCGATCGACGACTCCCGCTGGGTCATGGGCCCCCCGACGCTGACGGACTCGCTCGCCTGGGCGGGCCTGCTCGGGATGGCCTGGGGCGCCGCCGGCGGGATCCTGCGGCGTGGGCGGTTCTTCACCCACGTCGGCGGGGCGATCGTGGCGACGTTCGTCCTGGCGATGTTCGTGGGAACGACCATCCGTCCGGGCGGCTCACCGGGCGAGCTCTTCCAGGCGACGTCGGACAGCGTGGTCGGCGCCTACCTTGACCTCGTGGTCTACGGGCACGTCACGACGACGCAGGTCGGCCATTTCATCCTCGTCCTGGGGATCCTCTGCTGGGGCACGGGCCAGTTCGCGGGCTACACCGCCTTCGGCCACCGGCGGCCGCTCGCGGCGGTGATGGTGCCGGGCGCCGTCCTGCTGGCGAACGTCGCGATCACCCGCCTGGACCAGTTCGGCGCGCTGGTCCTGTTCAGCCTGGCGGGCCTGCTCTTCCTCCTGCGGTTCCACATCGCCGACGAGGAGCGCGCCTGGCGGCGCCACCGGATCGCCGACGTCGGCGACGCGGTCAGCATCTACCTCCGCGCCGGCGGCCTGTTCATCGGCGTGGCCATGGTCGGGGCGCTGCTCCTCACGCGGAGCGCGTCGTCCGCCCCGCTCGCCGGCGCGTGGACCGGCGTCAGCCAGCAGCTGTACGACCTCGGCAACACGCTCGCCCGGCTGTTCCCGGCCGGCGGGCCCGGGACGCGGATCGGTGGTCCCGGCTTCGGATCGACGGTGACCGTCAGCGGCGCCTGGGTCACCGATGACGCCCAGGTCCTGACGATCCAGACGCGGCGGGACTGGACCGCGGTGAAGTGGCGCGCCGTGACATACGACCGGCTGACGGGCTCGACCTGGAGCCTGAGCAGCCCGAAGGACCTCTCGGTCGCGGCCGGCGACCCGCCGCTCGTCGGGACTCTGGACGCGCCGATGGACGACGTCGCGTACACGAAGGTCGACTTCCTGGTCGGCGGTCCGAACGGCGCGCCCGGGATCATCGTGTCGCCCGGCATCCCGGCCGGGGTCGATCGCCCGTCGCGCCCGACGGTGGTCACCTCCGGCGACGAATCCTTCCTGTCGGCGATCTTCCTCCAGCCGGGCGGCCAGTACCAGGGCACGGCCTCGATCGCCGACCTGTCGCAGCCGTCGAACCCGAAGGCGCTCACCGCGAACCGCCTGCGCGCCGCGGGGACCGACTACCCGCCCGACGTCGAGGCGATGTACCTGGACGTCCAGCCGGGCTCGGTCGGGCCCGGAGACGCGGGCGCTCGCCGCCAAGATCGTGGCGGACTCGGGCGCCTCGAACCCGTACGACGTCGCCCGCGCGATGGAGGCGTACCTGCGAGACTCAGCCAACTTCACCTACGACACCGACGTGACCGACCTGCCGTGCGGCCAGAACGGCGTCGTCGAATGCTTCGTCATCAACCGCCACGGGTATTGCGAGCACTACGCGTCGGCGATGACGATGATGCTCCGACTGCAGGGCATCCCGGCCCGCTTCGTCGAGGGCTACCTGCCCGGACAACGCGACCAGAACGGCGTCGAGACGATCAACCGGAACCAGGCCCACGCATGGGTCGAGGCCTGGTTCCCGGACGCCGGATGGATCTCGTTCGACCCGACCGGCGGCGGCATCGGCGAGCCGACGGTGCTCCCGGCCGGTCCGTCGAGCGGCCTCCCGACGCCACCGTCGGTCGTGAACTCGGATCGGCCGGAGCGGGCGACCCGGAATCCCCAGCTCGACCGCAACCCGGGTGGCGCGGGCACGATCCGGACCGGGGTCCCGATCGGGCTCATCGTCCTCGGGGGCGTCGTCATCGCGCTCGCGCTGATCGGCCTGCTCCTGGCACTCCTCTACCGGCGCATGGGGCGGCCCGCGCCGCCTGAGGCCGTCTATCGGACGGTGGCCACGATCGCGGCTCGCCTGGGGCACGGCCGCCGGCCGACCCAGACCGTCTACGAGTACATCGGAACGCTCTCGGAGGCGGTGCCGTCGGTCACGCCCGAGCTGCAGCTGGTGGGTCGCAGCGCCGTCGAAGCGGTCTATGGGCGGAAGCGCCTGCCGGCGTCGAGCCTCGCGGCCCTCGGGGCGGCGCAGCGCCGCCTGCGCCTGGCGCTCCTCCGCCTCATCTTCGTCCGGCGACGCCCGAACTCGCGCCGGCGCTAGGGCTACGGGTCCCAGTCTCCAGGGGCTGACCCTTCGGCGAAAGCGCCCGGGTGCTCCGGGGCCGGAGCCGCGACCCGCGAACGATTGGGCCGCCTGGCTCTCGGTCTACCTGCCGAGGCGCCGCCCGCGAACCCGTATGCAGGAGCGATCCCGGACAAGGGTCCTCCGGCCGCGGCCTACGGGCGGTAGGTAGCCGCGCTCGCGCGTCACCGAGCGCGGGCCGGTGCCGCGACGGCCATGGGGGCCAGGGCTACCTGCCGAAGCGGTGAGAGGCGGACGCGAGTGTCGCCTGGCCGCCATCGCCAGGCGCCGTCGCCGGTCGTCGCGCGGCCGCGCCCCACTGACCGCCGGGCGCGCTCGCCCGCGTCGCGGATCGCCTACAGGGCGCCCGAGCGCGCCCGGGCCGCGGCCTCGTCCTCTGCCCGGCGCTCGGCATCGCCGGCCTCGCGCTCGAGTGGCGCGAGGTGCTCGGTCCGGTTCCAGGCGCGCAGGACCGGGCGGCCATTGCGGATGTCGAGGACGCCGATGCCGGTCGGGACCTGCGTGAAGGTCCAGAAGCGGTCGAGGGGCAGGCCCAGCAGGGCGAGGACGGCGACCTTGAACGCCCCGTCGTGGCCGACCAGGACGGCCCAGGGCCCGACGTGGGGGTCGTAGTAGGAGGGGCTGGGGCGCGCGGCGACCGGCGCCGCCGAACGTGCGGGGTCCCCGGCATCCACAGCGCGGACGCCACGGGCTGTCCCTGCCTCGCCACGCCGCGCGCCTGCGGCCGCGAGCCCTTCGATGACATGCGCGAGCGCCGCGCGCACGCGAACGTCGACGGCGGCGAGCGACTCGCCGCCCGGGGCGTGGTGCCGGGTGGGTTCCAGGCGCCAGGCCGAGATCAGCTCCGGCCAGCCCGCCTCCACGTCGCGCTGGTGGAGGCCCTCCCAGGCGCCCTGGGCGATCTCGGTCAGGCCGGGCTCGGCGACGAGTGGGGGAGCGGGGCGTCCGGCAGCCGCGATCGCGTTCGCGATGGCGGCTGCCGTCTGGGCGGTCCGCAGGAGCGGCGAATGGGCGATGAACGCCGGGTCCCCATCCGGGATCGGCAGGCGCGGCGGCGCCGCAGGATCGGCGAGCCGCTCGCCGGCGAGCGCCGCCTGGCGCTCGCCGAGCGCCGAGAGCGGGGTGTCGGCCGCGCCCTGGAAGCGTCCCTCGGCGAGCCAGACCGACTGGCCATGGCGAACGAGCACGATCGTTGCCACCAGCTCGGGCGGGATCGCCAACCCGCCCCCGGCGGCCACCGGTGCCGGGGCGCCGGCCTCCAGGCCGCCCGCGGCGACCACGGGCCCCGGAACGGCCTCTGCCGGACTGGCCGCGGCCAGGGTCGCCGGGACGCGTGCCTCCTCCGGGCCGCCGGCGCCCCGGGTCGCGCCCGGGCCCCCGGTCACGCTTCGGCGCCGAGCTCGACGACCCAGAGGTCGAGCACGCCGTCCATCGCCCGGATGGCGTCCGCGATCGTCTCGGGGACGGGCTCGTCGAGCGCGAGCAGCATGAACGCGTCGCTTCGGGGCGCCGAGCGCCCGAGGTGCATGGCGCTGATGTTGATGTCGGCCTCGCCGAGCATGAGGCCGATCCTTCCCATCATCCCGGGCCGGTCCTGGTGGCGGGTGATGAGCATCGCCGGCGCCGGCGCCATCTCGACCTCGTAGTCGTCGAGCTGGACCAGGCGCTGCTCGCCGTTGGCGAGCGTCCCTGCGACCCGCCGCATGCGGCCTTCGACCTCGCCGCAGACCGCCACGAGCGTGGCGAAGGTCCCGGCATCGGTCGTCTTGCGCTCGGCGACCGTGATCCCCCGCGCCTTCGCGATCTGGGCGGCGTTGATCAGGTTGACTCGCTCGGTCGTGACGCCCCCGAGCAGGCCGCGCAGGACGGCGGCCTGGAGCGGCGCGACGTCGTGGGTGGCGAGCTCGCCGGCGATCTCGAGGGTGAGCGTCTTGACCGCGACCCGTGCGAACTGCGCGAAGAAGCGGCCGAGGGTCTCCGCCAGGGGCAGGTACGGGGCGATGGCCCGGGCCGTCTCCGGGGTGAGGAGCGGCGCGTTGACCGCGTAGCGCGCCGACCGGCCGTCCAGGACGTCGAGGACCTGCTGCGACGCCTCCTCCGCGACCGCGACCTGGGCTTCGGCCGTCGAGGCGCCGAGGTGCGGCGTCAGGACCGTGTTGGGCGCGTCGAGGAGTGGCATCTCCTTGGGTGGCTCGGTCGGGTAGACATCGATCCCGGCGCCGCCGAGGCGGCCCTCCCGCAGCGCCGCGGCCAGGGCCTCCTCCTCGACCACGCCGCCACGGGCGACGTTGAGGATGATCGCGTCGGGCTTCATCGTGGCGAGCTCGGCGGCCCCGATCATGCCCCGGGTCGCCTTGCTCATCGGGACGTGGAGGGTCACGACGTCCGCGCGCGGCAGCATCTCGTCGAGCGAGACGAGCTCGATGCCGTGGAGCGCGGCGTGCTCCGGCGTCACGTACGGGTCGACGCCGAGGAGCCGCATCTCCATGGCCCGCGCCCGGTCGGCGACCGCGATGCCGATCTTGCCGAGGCCGACGATGCCGAGGGTCTTGCCGCGCAGCTCGCGACCCGCGAACGCGGCCCGCTTCCACTCGCCGCGGCGAACCGACGCGTCGGCGGCCGCGACCTTGCGCGCGACTGCATACATGAGCGCGAGCGTCATCTCGGCGGCCGCGATCGTGTTGCCCGTGGGGGCGTTCACCACCGTGATGCCGGCCCGCGTCGCGGCGTCGAGGTCGACGTTGTCGACGCCGACCCCGGCGCGGCCGATCACCTGCAGGCGGGTGCCCGCGGCGATCATCTCGGCGTCGACCTTGACCTGGCTGCGGACGACCAGCGCGTCGTACTCCGGCAGGATCGCCCGGTACGCCGCCGGCTCGAGGCCGACCTTCACGTCGACGTCGTGCTCGCGGCCCAGGATCTCGAGGCCCTCGGACGCGAGGGCCTCGGCGACCAGGATCCTCATGCCGGCACCGCCGCCAGGCCGGCGTCGCGGGCCGCGCGCTGGGCCGCGGCGACCGCGGCGCCGGGCTCGACCGGGCGGCCGATCTCGATCGCGACGGCCTCCATGACGCTGATCGCCCCCAGGATGTCGTCGAGGCAGACGGCGCCGAGGTGGCCGACCCGGAAGATCCTGCCCTTGAGCTTGCCCTGGCCGCCGGCGAGCACGACGTGGCGGGCCTTGATCGCGCCGTTGTAGGCCTTCCAGTCGAGATCGTCGGGGATCCACGCCGCGGTCACGGTGTCGGACGCGTACGCCGGGTCGGCCAGCAGCTCGAACCCCAGCGCCCGCAGGCCTGCGCGCGTCGCCGCCGCGCAGGCGTGGTGGCGGGCGAAGACCCCGTCCGGAGTCTCGGCCGCCATCAGGGCGAGGCCGGCATCAACCTGGTACATCACGGCGACCGCCGGCGTCCAGGGCGTCTGGCCGGAAGCCGCCGACTTGCGCGCCTCGCGCAGGTCGAAGTAGACGCGCGGCATCCTCGCGACCTCGGCCGCCGCCCAGGCCCGCTCCGAGAGGGCGAGCATCGTCATCCCGGGAGCCGCCATCCAGGCCTTCTGGCTGCCCGTCACGACCACGTCGAGGCCCCAGGCATCCATCTCGAACGGCACGGCCCCCAGGGCGGAGATCGCGTCGACGAGGATCAGCGCGTCGGGTGCGAGCTCGCGCACGACGGCCGCCAGGTCGGCGATGGGGTTGGTGACGCCGGTCGACGTCTCGTTGTGAGTGAGGAGGACGGCCCGGAACGCGCCGTCGGCTGCGAGCGCGGCACGCAGGGCGGCGGGGTCCGCGGCCCGGCCCCATTCGACCTCGAGGCGGGTCACCTCGGCGCCGTAGGCCACGGCGATCTTCGCGAAGCGATCGCCGAAGGCGCCCGTCGGGACGGCGAGGACGCGGTCGGCGGGGGAGAGCGCGTTGACGATCGCAGCCTCGAGGCCGCCCGTGCCGGCCGCCGTCAGCAGCATGACCGGCTGCTCGGTCCCGAAGAACACCCGCATGCCCGTGTCGATCCGCTCGAGCAGCGCGGCGAACTCCGGTCCGCGATGGTTGATCATCTGGCGGCCGCCGGCCTCGCGGACCTGGGGTGGCAGGTGGGTCGGACCGGGGATCCGAAGGTTGGGTTCGAAGCGATACACGGAGGCGACCTCCTGGCAGGATGCGCAGCGACGCGATCGGAGCGTGATGGCGGCCGGGCCGGCTGGTCGCCCGGGGCGATCGCAGACCGGCCTCGGCGACACCGTACGGGGTGGCGGCGCTCCCGTCCAGCGTGGTATATATGACCGCATATGCTGCGCCGCACCACGATCCTCGCGGAGACCGACCTGCTCGATCGTCTCGACCGGCACGCGCGCCGGGCCGGCACCACGAAGACGGCCGTGATCGCCGCCGCGCTCGCGGCCTACCTCGACGAGCACGAGCCGGCCCCCGCGCTGCCGTTCATCGGGATCGGCCGGAGCGGCAACGGGCGGCTGTCGCTCGACGCCCGCCGGATCGCCGCCCGCGAAGTCCGCTCACCGGACTCGCGCCGCCGGGCCGACGGCGGGTCGGGCTAGGCCCCGAGCGCGGCGTCCGGACGGCATGGCGATCCTCGTCGACCCGTCGGCCATCGTGGCGGCGGCCGACACAGCCGATCTCAACCACGCGGCCGCCCGAGCGTGGTTCGCGGCCGCCGACGAGCCGCTCCTCGTCGGAGCGCTGAGCCTGGCGGAGGTCGACCACGTCCTCCAGCGCGAGCTCGGTGCGGACGCCACGCTCGCGGTGCTGGCCGCGGTCGCCGGCGGCGCCCTGCGGGTCATCGCCCCGACCGACGCCGACCTCGTGCGGGCCGGGGCGCTCCTCCAGCGTCACGCCGAGCATCGCCCCCGCCTCTCGGACGCGCTCCTCGTCGCGGCGGCCGAGCGGCTGGGCGTGCGCCGCGTGGCGAGCTTCGACCGGCGGCCGCTGGCGGTCCTGGTGCCGCGCGGCACCCGGGGCGAGCGGATGATCGACTTCGAGCCGTAGAGGGGAGCGCCACTGCGCTCGCAAGGAGCGCCGCCGCGACTACGGTCGGGCAGGCAGCGTGCCGACCCCTCCAGCGATGGACGAGCTCGCCCGCATCGCCGACCACCTCTGGCAGGCGCGCTGGGTCCTGTCTGTCGAGCCGCCCGCGCCGGCCCGGGCGGCCTGGCGCGCCCGGCTCGAGCTGCGGCGCGGGTGGGTCCTGCTCGAAGCGACCGGCGCGTCCGCCGCGGCGGCCGAAACCGGGATCCTCGAGTGCCTGCGCCGGCTCGACGCCGAGCGACCGATGCGCGGGCGTGGGACGGCGGCGCGCGCCGGGGACGCAACCGCGGCCTGACCCACGACCGGAGCCCCCGGCGGCGACCGCGACGGGACCGCCACGACCGCGTCTGACTTGCGCCTGCGTCGACGACCGGCCCGTGATCGCGCCCCTGCGTTCGACCGCGACCGTGATCTCAGGGAAGCGACGTCAGTGGGGCGGCCGCCCGCCCTCGCGGACGCCGACGAGGTGCACCTCGACGCCCGGGTTGGCCGCCAGGACCGCCTCGGCGAGCGAGGGCCGGAACCGGTCAAAGCCACGTCGCGGGCCGTGGGGCAGGACGAGGTGCGTCGAGCCCCGCTCGGCCGCCTCGCGCCCGATCTCGCCGGCGAGGTCGCCCGGGTGGAGGCGCACGATCACGGCGCCGAGGTCGCCGGCGTAGTCGACGTCGGCCCGGATGGTCCGCTCACGCTCCCAGGTGGCGCCCGTCTCCGGCTCCTCGGGGACGAGCGCGACGAGGTCCGCCCGCAGGCGCGCGGCGAGGGTCGCCGCGCTGCGCAGGGCCGGCCGGCCTGCCGGCGAGCCGTCGACGTACACGAGGACCCGCTCGGAGACCGCCGCCACCGCGTTGGTCCGGTGGCCGGACGCCATGCCGTCGAGCTGATCCTCGACGCTGCGCGCCACGAGGCGCAGGGCCAGCTCGCGGAGCGCCGTCAGGTTCTCCTCGGTGAAGAACCGGTCGAGCGCGACCCGGGCTGCGTCGGAGCGGTAGATGTTCCCGTGCCGCATCCGCTGGCGCAGCGCGTGGGGGCTCATGTCGACGAGCTCGAGCTCGTCCGCCGTGGCCAGGATCTCGTCGGGGATCCGTTCCCGGACGGGAGCGCCGGTGATCGTCTCGACCGCGTCCGCCTGCGATTCGAGGTGCTGGACGTTGAGGGTGCTGACGACGTGGATCCCGGCGTCGAGGATGCGCTCGCACGTCCTGCCAGCGCTTCTCGGTCGGCGAGCCGGGCGCATTCGTGTGGGCGAGCTCGTCGATCAACGCGACCGTCGGGTGGCGGGCGATGACCACGTCGGGATCCATCTCCTCGACCCGGACGCCGCGGTGGACGACCACGCGGCGCGGCAGGATCTCGAGGCCCTCGAGCAGCGCGGCGGTGCGAGCGCGCCCGTGGGTCTCCACGAAGCCGACGACCACGTCGGTGTGCCGGTCGAGGCGGCGGTGGCCCTCTTCCAGCATCCGGTAGGTCTTCCCGACGCCGGGCGCCATGCCGAGATAGACGCGCAGGCGCCCACGACCCCCCTTCTGGGGCTCGTCCGCGTTGAGGCGGGCAAGGAGGTCGTCCGGGGAGGGGCGGCGGTCGAGGAGGTCGGTCTCGTGCATGTCGCCGGCCGCTACCGAAGGCTGCCGTCGAGGTCGAGATTGACGAGCAGCACGTTGACCCGGGCCTGTCCGAGGAAGCCGAGGAGCGGCTGCTGCGCGTGGCGGGCGATCGCCGCGCGGACGACGTCGGCGGTCACGTTGCGGGCCTGGGCGATCCGGTTGACCTGGTACTCGGCGGCAGCCGGGCTGATCTCCGGATCGAGGCCTGACGCCGAGGTCGTCACGAGGTCAACGGGCACTGGCCCGTCCCCGTTGCTCTTGCGGAGCTCGTCGACGGCGGCGGTGACTCGATCGATGAGGGCCTTGCTCGTCGGCCCCAGGTTGGATCCGGCCGAGCTGTTGGCGTCGTAGCCGTTCGGGTTCGCGTCCGTGACGCCGGCCGCGGATGGGCGGCCCCAGAGGTACTTCGGGTCGGTGAAAGCCTGGCCGATGAGCGTCGAGCCGACGGTCTTCCCATCGACGACGATCATCGACCCGTTGGCCTGGTTCGGGAAGGCCACCTGGGCGATCGCGGTGACCGCGGCCGGGTAGGCGACGCCCGTGATGACGGTGAGGACCAGCAGCAGGGCGAACGCCGGGTACAGCTGGCGGCGGAAGAAGGTACGCATGGGTCTCCGGTTCCTAGGCGAGGTGGAGCGCGGCGACCAGCAGGTCGATCGCCTTGATCCCGACGAAGGGGGCGATGATCCCGCCGAGGCCGTAGATCAGCAGGTTGCGCTGGAGGAGCACGCTCGCGGGCGCGGCCCGGAAGCTGACGCCGCGCAGGGCCAGCGGGATGAGCGCGACGATGATCAAGGCGTTGAAGATCACCGCCGACAGGATGGCGCTCTGGGGGGTGGCGAGGCCCATGATGTTCAGGGCGTTGAGCTCCGGGTAGACGCTCACGAACATCGCCGGCACGATCGCGAAGTACTTGGCGACGTCGTTGGCGATCGAGAACGTGGTGATCGAGCCGCGGGTGATCAGGAGCTGCTTGCCGATCGCGATGACCTCCAGCAGCTTGGTCGGGTCCGAGTCGAGGTCGACCATGTTGGCCGCCTCCTTGGCCGCCGACGTCCCGCTGTTCATCGCGAGGCCGACATCGGCCTGGGCGAGCGCGGGCGCGTCGTTGGTCCCGTCACCGGTCATGGCGACGAGGTGGCCCTCGGCCTGCTCGTCGCGGATGAACCGGATCTTGTCCTCGGGCCTGGCCTCGGCGATGAAGTCGTCGACGCCGGCCTCGCGGGCGATCGTGGCCGCGGTGCGCGGGTTGTCGCCCGTGACCATCACGGTGCGGATGCCCATCCGGCGGAACTCGGCGAACCGCTCGATGAGGCCCTCCTTGACGGTGTCCTTGAGCTCGATCAGGCCGACGACGTGCCCGTCGTCGCGGATCGCGAGGGGCGTCGCGCCGAGGTCGGCGAGGCGGTCGGAGGCCTCGAGGATCTCCTTCGGCATCGAGCCGTTGAGGTCCCGGCCGATCGCGTCCACGGCGCCCTTGAGGACGATCGTGCCGGACACGAGCTTCGAGCCGCTCGTGCGGGTCTCGGCGCGGAACGGGATCTCCTCGGCGATCGTGGCCGCGAGCGTCGCGTAGCCGGGCTCGTCCTGGGTGCCGGCCGGCGCGCCAAGCGCGGCCAGCCGCTCGCGGGCGAGCGTGACGATCGAGCGCCCCTCGGGCGTCTCGTCGCGGATCGACGCGACCAGCGCCGCTGTCAGGGCGTCGGTCTCGGTGCAGCCCGGAGCGGCCGTGATCGAGGCGGCCATGCGGTTGCCATACGTGATGGTCCCGGTCTTGTCGAGGAGGATGACGTCGACATCGCCCGATGCCTCGACCGCGCGGCCGCTCATGGCAAGCACGTTGAAGCGCGCGACCCGGTCCATGCCGGCGATGCCGATCGCCGACAGCAGGCCGCCGATCGTCGTCGGGATCAGGCAGACGAGGAGGGCCACCAGGGCCACCGTGTCGACCACGGTGCCCGCGAACGAGCCGAACGGCCGGAGCGTCACGACGGCGAGCAGGAACACGATGGTCAGGCCGGCGAGCAGGATCGCGAGCGCGATCTCGTTCGGCGTGCGCTGGCGCTTGGCGCCCTCGACGAGGGCGATCATCCGATCCAGGAACGTCTCGCCAGGGTCGGCCGTGACGCGGATGACCAGGCTGTCGCTGGTCAGCGTCGTGCCGCCGGTCACGCTGCTCCGGATGTCAGTGCCCGGCTCCTTGAGGACGGGTGCCGACTCGCCGGTGATGGCGGATTCGTTGACGAACGCCACGCCCTCGATCACGTCGCCGTCGCCGGGGATGACCTCGCCCTCGCGGACCTCGACGATGTCGTCGCGTCGGAGCTCGGACGAGCCGACCTCCTCGAGCGTCCCATCGGCCCGGCGCCGGTGCGCCGTGGTGACCGAGCGGGTCCGCCGCAGGCTGGCCGCCTGGGCCCGGCCACGGGCCTCGGCGACCGCCTCCGCGTAGGTCGCGAACAGGACGGTGAACCACAGCCAGGCGGCGATCTGGACCTGGAACCCGAGGCCGCCGGCGCTGCCGGCACCGCTCACCCCGGCGACGTTGGCGATCGCCATCAGGGTGACGAGCACGGCCGTGATCTCGACCACGAACATGACCGGGTTGCGGACCAGATGCCTCGGGTGGAGCTTGCGCACCGACTCGGGGAGCGCCGCCCGGAGGAGCTGCGGGTCGAAGATCCCGCGCGGGCCGGGAGCCCCGGCCGGGGCGCCGCCGGAGGAGGGAGCGGCGCCCCTGCCGAAGCGCTGGAACCGGCGGGTGCCGCGCGACAGGTCGATGGACTGGAGGGTGGTCATGCTCCGAAGGCCTTTCCGGCGTTCTGCAGGAGCTGCTCGACGATCGGCCCGAGCGAGAGCGCGGGGAAGAACGTGAGCGCGCCGACGATGATGATCACGCCCACCAGCAGCACGCTGAACAGCACGCCGGTGGTGGGGAACGTGCCGAGGGACGCAGCCACGCGTCGCTTGCCGGCCATCGAGCCGGCCAGGGCCAGGATCGGGATGATCATCCCGTAGCGCCCGAGGAGCATCGCGAACGCGCCCGTGATGTTGTAGAAGGGCGTGTTGCCGGTCAGGCCGCCGAACGCGGACCCGTTGTTGCCCGTCTGGCTCGAGTACGCGTAGAGGATCTCGCTGAAGCCGTGCGGGCCTGCGTTCAGCGGCCCCTTGAGGCCGGCGTCCGTGGCCGTTGCCAGCGCCGTGAACCCCAGAATGCTGGCGCCCAGGACGAGGACGACGAGCATCGCCATCTTCATCTCGTAGGCCTCGACCTTCTTGCCCAGGTACTCAGGCGTGCGCCCGACCATGAGCCCGGCGATGAAGACGGACAGGATCGCGCCGATCACGAGCATCCCGTACAGGCCCGCGCCGATGCCGCCGGGCGTGATCTCGCCGAGCTCCATGTTGAACAGGGGAACCAGTCCGGCGATCGGCTGGAAGCTGTCGTGCCAGGCGATGATCGCGCCGGTGCTGGTGCTCGTCGTGATCGCCGCGAACAGCGCCCCGATGCCCGAGCCGAACCGGATGTCGCTGCCCTCCATGCTCCCGAGGGTCTGGTCGATGGTCGGCGGGAAGAGCGCGTTCCCGGTCGTCTGCTGGTGCATGGCGACGACGGCGCCCACGAGGAAGACCGTCGCCATCGCGCCGAAGATCGCCCACCCCTGGCGCTGGTTGCCGGCATACCGGCCGAACGTGTACGTGAGCGAGAACGCCATCGCGAACATCAGGACCATCTCGACGAAGTTCGTCAGCGGCGTCGGGTTCTCGAACGGGTGGGCGGAGTTCGCGTTCAGGAAGCCGCCCCCGTTGTTGCCCATCTCCTTGATCACCTCCTGCGAGGCGATCGGACCGAGGGCGATGTTCTGCTGGGCTCCCTGGAGCGTCGTGGCGGCCGCCGGCGCGTTCAGCGTCTGGGGCATGCCCTGCCAGACGAAGAAGATCGCGACCACGACCGCGATCGGCAGCAGGATGTAGAGGACGCCGCGGGTGAGGTCGACCCAGTAGTTGCCCAGCGTCTTCGCGCTGCGCCGGGTGAGACCGCGCACGAGGGCGATCGCGACGGCCAGGCCGGTGGCGGCCGAGGTGAAGTTGCGGACGGCGAGGATGAGCATCTGGCTCAGGTAGCTCGCGCCCGTCTCGCCCGAGTAGTTCTGCCAGTTCGTGTTGGTCTCGAAGCTGACCGACGTGTTGAACGCGAGGTCGGGCGTCTGGGGCGTCGCGCTGTTCGCGTTCAGCGGGAGGACGTCCTGCAGGCGCAGGACCACGTAGCCGACGACGATCGCGACGAAGGCCATCGCGAGGACCGACAGGGTGTAGCCCTTCCAGTCCTGCTCGACCGTCTCGTCGACGCCGCAGACGCGGTAGACCGCGCGCTCCACCGGCCGCAGGACGGGGCTCAGGAAGGTCCGCTCGCCTTCCATCACCCGGTGGATGTACGTGCCGAGGATCGGGGTGATCAGGAGGATCGCCCCGGCGAACACGATCAGGGTGATGAGGTCTCCGGTGGGCACGGCTAGAAGTCCTCGGGCCGCAGGAGGGCCCACAGCAGGTACACGAAGATGAACGCGGCCGACAGGCCGGCGAGGATGTCGAGGAGGTTCATCGCGCGAGCCGTGCGCACAGCGCGAGGAGGCCGCCGAACGCGATGATCGCGACGACGGCGGCGACCAGGATGTGGAGATCGGTCATGGGTTGGATTGCTCCCTCGGGTGCAGCGTCCGCTCGACGAGGTCGAGGAGCGTCGCCGGAGCGAATGGCTTGGGCAGGTAGCCCGACACCCCGAACTCGCGCAGGCGGCGCGGGGCGACGGTGAGGGCGGAGACGACGACCACGGGCGGACGGCCGGGACCGGGCCCGAGCGGTCCGCGGAGGAGGTCCCAGCCGCTCTCGTCGGGCAGGTTCAGGTCGAGCAGGATCAGGCCGGGGCGGAGGCCCCCGGCAAGGGCGGCAGCGGCCTCGGCCGCCGTGCCGGCAGTCGCGGTCGGAACGCCGTGCCCGCGCAGGTGGCGGGCCAGGCTCTCCCGCAGGAACTCCTCGTCCTCGACGAGGAGGACGCCGTCAGACATCGGACGGGCGGTCCCGCTCGACCCAGACGGCGTGGGACTCCTCCCCGCCCTCGATGATCGGGCGGACCCGGACCTGCAGCCGGCGGGCGAGGCGATGCGGTTCGGTCCACGACGGCGTCCGCGAACGGGAGGTTGCCGATCGTGACCCTGCGTGCGGCACCTCCATTCACGAGGCGCACCGCGCTCTCGACGAGCGCCACCTCGCGATCGATCTCGCGGCGGATGGCGTCGTCATCGGGTGCGTCGGTACGACTGGCTGCATGCATGACCTGATCGTCGACCCGGCCACCAAGCGTAGGCGGCGTCCGTGCCCGGCCGCGGCGCTCAAGAAGCGCTCAGGTCCCGATGCCGCCGTTGGCGTCTGCCGTCGCCGCCGCGGGCGTCAGGCCTCGCTGCGGGCGTCAGCCGTCGCCGCGGGCGTCAGGCCTCGTCGGGGGCCCTGACCCGGTACCCGACGCCCGGCTCGGCCACGATCAGGGTCCGCAGCGCGCCCGTGCGGGTCGGCCGCCGCGAGCTTCCGGCGGAGCTGGCTCACGTGGACGTGAAGGTAGTGGTGCTCCTGCTGGTACGCCTCGCCCCAGACCGCCCGCAGGAGCCGGCCCCGAGTCACGAGGCGGCCGGGATGGGCCGAGGAGCACGCGCAGGATCTCGAACTCCCGCGGCGTGAGCTCCACCCGTCGGTCGTCGACGCGGACCTCGTGGGCCAGGCTGTCGAGTACGAGCGGGCCGGACCGCAGCTCGCCGTCCACCGCCGCCTCGCGCACCGCCGGCGCGCCGCAGGACCGCGCGGATGCGGGCGTGCAGCTCGCCGATCGCGAACGGCTTGGTCACGTAGTCGTCGGCGCCGCTCTCGAGCGCCTCGATCTTGCCCGCCTCCTCGCCGCGAGCCGAGAGGATCACGACCGGCGTCGACGCTTCGCGCCGGATGCGCCGGAGGATGCGGATCCCCTCCATGTCGGGCAGGCCCAGGTCGAGCAGGACGAGATCCGGCCGGCGCGCCTCCCAGCGTTCGATCGCCGACCGGCCGTCCGGGGTCGGCACGACGTGGTAGCCGCGGGCCGTCATGTCGCGCCGCAGCGCCTCGCGAGTCGCCTCGTCGTCCTCGACGAGCAGGATCTCGGGACCGCGGGGGCGAGCGTCGGCGTGGGTCATGCCGGACCCGCCATCTCGGCCTCCTGCGCCGGAGCGGCGGGGAGGTCGACGTCGATCGCCAGGCCGCCGAGCTCGCCTCGACGGGCATCGACCGCGCCGCCCATGGCCTCGGCGAGGCCGCGGACCACCGACAGGCCGATCCCGGTGCCGCCCTTGGCAGCTGCGGACCGCCCGGCGGCCCGGAAGAACTTGTCGAACAGCCGGGCATCGCCTCGGGCGGGACCCCGGGGCCCGCGTCCTCGACCGTCAGGCGGACCGCGGGCCTGTCGGCGCACGGCCGGCCGGTGATCCGGATCGGGGTTCCGGGCGGCGTGTGGCGGGCCGCGTTCTCGAGGAGGTTGACGAGGATTCGCTCGAAGAAGACGGCGTCGATCTCGACGGGCGGCAGGCCGTCGAGATCGATCTCGAGCGGCCGATCCCCGAGGTTCGGGCGGACCCGCGCCAGCGCCGACTCGGTCACGTCGGCGAGGTCGTAGACCTCGCGGTCCACGCGCAGGGCGCCGCCCTCGATCCGGCTGAGGTCGAGCAGGTTGGTGACGATGTGGTTGAGCCGCTCGGCCTCCCGGTCGATGGCCTGCGCCGACGCGATCCGGTCCTGCTCGCTCAGCGGCAGGTCGCGATCGGTCAGGCTGCCGGCGGCCGCCCGGATCGATGCGAGCGGCGTGCGCAGGTCGTGGGAGACGGACTCGAGGAGGGCGGTCTTGAGGGCATCGCTCCGCCGGGCGATCTCCGCTTCGCGGGCCTCCTCTGCGAGGCGATCCTGCTCCAGCGCCTGGGCCACCTGGTCGGCGGCCGACGCGAGCAGCCGGGTGTCGCTCGCGGAGGGCAGGCCGAGGGCCCGCCGGCGGGTCGCCCAGAGCGAGCCGAGCGCGCGTCCGCCCGCCTCGAGCGTGACCCGCAGGACCGACTGGCGCTGCCGGGCTGCCTCGTGCTCGGCCGAGCCATCCCCCGCGACGGGTGCGCCCCGGGCACGCCGGATCGTGGCCGTGTGGATCGTGTGCCAGCGCGCCGGCGCGTCGCCCGGCGTCCGCCGCAGGCAGCAGGTAGCCCGTCGCGCCCGGCAAGGGGCGGTCGGGCGCCGTGTCGGCCAGCCGGCGCGCCCGCTGGCCGGAGGTCGGCGAGGTCTCGCCGGTGAACCAGGCTCGGTCGAATCCTCCGGTCGTGCGGATGATCGCCGCGATCCGGGCGAGCGCGTCGGTCGTCGAGGGCCGGGTGGCCAGCTCGCGGCTGATGTCGAACATCGCGCGGGCTTCGCGCTCGCGGGCCCGGGCGTCGTCCGCGCGCGCCCGGAGCTCCGCTGCCAGCTGGCCGACGAGGAGGCCGATCACGAGGAGCAGGGTGAGGTTGAGCCACTCGCCCGGGTCGTGGACGGTGAACGTGTAGACGGGCTCGATGAAGAAGTAGTCGTAGGTCAGGAACGATCCGACTGCCGCGATCACCGCGCCGGTGCGCCCGGCGACGAGCGCGACGATCGCGACCGCGAGCACGTAGACGGCCGATGCGTCGGGCACGCCCGCGGCGGACTCGAGGACCGCGATGATCAGGCTGGCGACGGCGATCGACAGCGGCCGAGGCACCCAGGGCGCGGGCCGCGTCGGCCAGGCTGGGTGGCTCACCGAGGATCCGCACGCGCCACAGGCTAGCCCAACCGCAGCCGCGCGCGCCGGCGCGACCTTCTCATCCGCCTCGTGGCGCTTCGGCAGGGAGCCCCGGCACCAAGCGACCGTCGGGCGCATCTTGCCGATGGGTCAGCAGGTGGCGGCTGGCGATCCATAGCCCCGCGCGACACGGGGACCGGCAGCGCCGCCGGCCTCGCCCCGGGGCAGCGGCCACGGCCCGCCGGCCCGGTCGAGCGCGAGCAGCCCGACGAGCATGGCCGGCCCGTGGCCCCAGATCGTCGGCAGGGCGAGCACGGCCGCGACCAGTACCGTCCAGCGCCGATCCGTGCTGCCACCCCAGGCGACGAGCGCCGCGGCGCCGGCCAGGCGGACCGGCAGCGGGACGAAGCCGAGGAATGTGTTGTCGGCGGGCGTCGACTGCGTCGCTCCCAGCGAGGCGAGCCACGCACGCCACGGCTCGATGCCGCCCGCGAGCATCGACACGCCGACGACGAGCGCCGTGGCGCCCGCGGCGACCCCGAGCGCCCGCCATTCGCGGCGGACCACGAACCAGAGGAGCCCGACCGCGGGCGTGACCTTCGTGAGGAGCACGAACGACCAGGCCGCCGGATGCCTGAACCCGACGACGATCGCCGCGGCCAGGAGCACGTGGATGTTGCCGAAGTAGACCTCCGGGAACACCAGGACGATGGCGAGGCCGAGCCAGAACCGGCGCGGGCCACTGAGCCACAGCGTCACGCCGAGGATGAGCACCGTCCACGTCCACAGGAACGCCTGCCAGTCGAGGACGCTGAGAGGGGCCACGACGGTCGCGAACGGCGGCGCGTAGCGGAACATCCCCAGGCCGCCCGTCGTGGCGACCCCGTCGTAGAGCGAGGGGCCGTAGTGACCGGGCCGCCAGTAGGAGAAGGCGTCGAACCCGTACGCACCGTCGCTGGCGAACTGCGCACAGCGGACGCCGACGATGAGCACGAGCGTCATCCCGAGCGCGACCGGGAGGAGCCGTCGGTAGCGGGCCGCGAGTCGTTGGAAGCGCGCCGGGACGCGCCCGGGCAGCGCGCCGGCGGCGGACGTGGCCATGGCGGCGGCAGCCGGAGTGCTGGCCGTCGCCGGGAGCGGGGACCGGAACGCAGGGCGGGCGCGGCGCAATGACGCCCCGAACCCCTGCCAACTCCAGCCGACGGCTCTCACCTTGAAACTCCAGAAGCGGCGGCGGTCCTCACCGGTCCCATCACGGGGGCCTGCTCAACCATACGAGGGCCGACCCGGTCGCCAATCCCGCGATGGTCCCAGCACCGGGCGCGCGGGCGACACTGATCATGCGGTGACTCGCGACCCGGTCAGGCCGCAGATGTCCGATCCGGGAGCGCGGTCTCGGCCTCGGACGGCACGTCGAGCCGCTGCCTGCGCGACTGGTCCGCCAGCGACACGCGGGCGGCGGCGGTCGTGAGGTCGGGGCGCCGCGGCGCGCCTGCGCCGGTCGCGCCAGGTCGAAGCGCCGCGCCTGCGCTCGCGATCCGGTCGCGCAGGTGGCGGATGGCCGGGACCGCCCATGGCGCCGCCGGCGCATTCGACGAGGGATTGACGACGATGCCGAGCGGCGCCACGAACAGCACGAGGGCGCTCCAGTAGAGGCCCGGCGTCGCGACGACGGCGCCGAGCGCGCGCGACCATGGCCGTCCGTAGGCGACGAGCGCGAGACCGACGGGCAGGCGCACGAGGAACGGGACGGGGACGAGCGGCCCGAGCGCGCGCCCGGACGCCCAGGCGAGGCGACCGAACCAGTCGATCCACAGGCCGAGGTGCGGCAGCGACAACAGCGCGAAGACAGCCACCGTCGCGAGGACCGGCCGCCAGTCACGTGGATGGACGCCCAGGACCGGCGAGATCTTGGCGAGGCCCATGATCGCGGCCGGCCGCGAGCGGCCGCGGACGGCCGCGACGATGGCGGCCGCGCACAGCAGGTTGAGCTGGCCCGCCGCGATCTCCCACGGAACGAGCAGGAACCAGCAGAAGGCGCCGGCCCGCAGCCAGGAGCCCGCGATGTAGCGCAGGGCGAGCAGCTCGAGGATCGTGAGGAGCGCGTGAACGACGACCGGCCCGGCCGGGGCGAGGATCCCGAACAGGGCCGCCCAGGGGGGTGCGTACAGGAACGGACGACCTTCGGGCGTGATCGCGAGATCGTACGGCGAGCCGCCCGCCCAGAACGCCTGACCCGCCGGGAGGAAGATCTGGCTCACGTCGCCCGAGATCCTGAACTGGCCCCACATGGTGCCAACGATCCAGAGCCAGCCGGCGAACGCCCAGCCACCGATGCCCGCGCAGACCAGCGCGACGCGTCGGGTGCGCGGATCGCGCAGGCGCGCCAGCACCGCCGTCACGGCACGCAGCCGACGCAGGCTGACCGGATGAACCGGGCGGGCAGGGAGGCGCGCTGCGCCGGCGGGCCGCTCGGGCACGCGCGGAACGGCGGGCGGCATGAGGAAGGCTTCAGCACCGTCCAATCGTTGCCCCGGCTTCGTGGCTCCGCAAGTCGCCGATCGTCCAGGGGCGATAGCGCCGATGGCGCGGCCGCGGCGGCAGAGGTTCGCCGAAGGAGGTCAGCCGGCCGAGTTCCGCCGGCCGGCCCGGCGGCGGTCCCGCGTGCAGGCGCCGATGGTCCGGCGAGCGCCGGGAGCGAGCGCCCGTCGGGCCGGCGATGTCTGCCCGCCCCGGGCTACCGCCTGCCGGGCTCTCTGGCGCGTGCCTCCTCGACGCGACGCCGGTGCTCGGATCGCCATTCGCGGATCTCCGCCTCGCGGCCGGCATCCGTGGGCTCGTACCAGCGACGGCCGGCGTCGGCGAGGCGCCTGGGGAGGTACGTCTGCGACAGCGCCCCGTCCGGCGCGTCGGCAGGATGCCGGTACGTCCTCGCGGCCGGACGAAGGTGTCCGGGCACGGGCAGCGGGCCGGATTGACGGAGCTCGTCGCGGGCGGCGAAGAACGCCCGGGCGGCGGCCTGCGACTTCGGGAGCACGGCGAGCGCCACGGCGGCCTCCGCGAGCGCGTAGAGCCCCTCGTCGTTGGTCTCCGCCCCGATCTTCTCGACCGCGGTGAGGGCGGCCACGGCCAGCGGAAGGGCCTCTGGCGCGGCGAGGCCGACGTCCTCCGACGCCGACACCACGAGCCGCCGGGCGAGGTAGCGGGGATCCTCGCCCGACTCGAGCGCTGTGGCGAGCCACCAGACTGCGGCGTCCGGGTCGGAGCCGCGGATGCTCTTGATGAGCGCGCTGATGACACCCGAACGGTCGTAGCCCATGAAGACCGTCTGGGCAGCGCGCTGGATGTCCTCGGCGTCGACGGGGAGCGGCCGGCCGGGTCCGCCGGTCCCAATGTCGGCGGCTGGCTCCGGCTCGCCGTCGGAGGCGACCGCCTCCGGGGCGCCGGCATCGCCGGCCCGGCGCTCTGCCAGCAGGGCGGCGGTATCGAGCAGTCCGAGCAGCCGGCGGGCGTCGCCCGACGCGTAGCCGATCAGCTGGCGCCGTGCCGTCTCGTCGAGCGCGTACGCTCCGGCAAGTCCGCGGCCCGGGTCCGCGAGCGCCCGATCGAGGATCTCGCCGAGCTCGCCGTCGCCGAGCGGTTCGAGCCGGAAGACCCGCAGCCGCGAGAGGAGCGGCGGCGTGATGCCGCCCGCGATCGGCGGCTCGGTCGTCGCGCCGACGAGCACGATCGCGCCGCTCTCGACATGGGGGAGCAGGGCGTCCTGCTGGGCTTTGGAGTAGCGATGGATCTCGTCGAGGAAGACGACCGTCGCGACCTGTTCGAGGGCCGCGGTGCTGCGGGCCTCCTCCACGACGGCCCGGAGCGTCGCGACGCCGTCGGTCGTCGAGTTGAGGGCGGCGAACCGCGCACCGGTGGCCTCCGCCAGCAGCCGCCCGATCGTCGTCTTGCCGCTTCCGGGCGGGCCCCACAGGATGATCGACGGAAGCCGGCCGCCTTCGACGAGCCGGCGAAGCGGAGCACCGGGCCCGAGCAGGCCGGCCTGCCCGACGACCTCGTCGAGCGCGCCTGGCCGCATCCGGTCGGCCAGTGGCCGGAGCCCGATGGGAGGTTCGAAGAGGGGCGCCGGGAGGGCCCCGGCGGGTCGGCGCGCCATGCTCAGGCGATGGTACGCGCCCGCGGGCCGCGGGACGCGGGACGTCCGGAGACGCGGGCGCGCGGGAGGCGCGGGACGCGGATGCGGGCGCCCGGCATGCGGGCACTGCCCGGGGACGCGGGGCGCAGCCGGCGCCGGATCGTGAGAGAGCGAGCCTGCGGGAGTCGTCTTCGGGCAGCGACCGCGCGGCTGGACCGCGGGGCCCGACTGGTCAGGTGAGCGGGGCCTGGGCGATGCCGAGCACCTGGATGACGATGAAGGACGAGATGAGGAGCCCGAAGATGAGCCCGAAGACCGCGGCGATCCGGCGCAGGTCGCGCCGCACGACGTCGTACTCCGCGACGGCGATGGCCTGAAGCGCTCCGACTGATCGCGTGCGGGCCCGCGGAACGTCCTCGGTGGCGGCCGTTCGCCGGCGGTCGCGGTTGCGGGCGCGCGCCGCGGCTGCCTGGTTCTCCTCGTCGACGACCTGGGCCTCGAGCGCCGCCGCCCGCGCGACCTCGTCCTCGGTCAACGTGGCGGGGCGCACAGGCGCGGTCGATGGATTCGCGGGTCGGGCGCTGCTCCGCGAGGTCGCGGGCCGCTGGCCCGGACGCGTGCTGCCGCGCTGGCGCTTCGCCATGCTGAGATGGGCCTCCTGGATCCCGGCTGCCGCCGGTTCGGGTAGCACGATCAGGCGCGCCGGGTTCGTCCGGCCGCCGCGCGGAAGGATAGCATCCGCCGCGGACCCCGGTCGGCGGAGCCCGCTCGGCGGTCGCCGGCGCACGTCGAGATGCGCACGGCGGCGGCATCGCGGGAAGCCCGCGTCGAGCGGGCCCTGCTAGACTCGGGACGACCCACGGGAGGACCAGTGAGCGACCTCAACGCGCTCGTCAGCGCGAACATCGGCCTGATCGCGATCGCGCTGGCGGCGCTGGTGATCGTGCTGGTCGGCGTCGAGGTGCGGATGTCGCGTCGCGTGGCCTCGCTCGAACGCCACATCCAGTCGATCACCCGCGGCGCGGACGGCCGCGACCTGGGCGCCATGCTCGAGGCCCACCTCGACAAGGTGTACTCGGTCTCGCGCCGCCAGGACCAGCTCGATCGCGACGCGACGGCCCTCGAGGAGCAGGCTCGCCGCAGCGTCCAGGGCGTCGGCCTGATCCGGTTCAACACGTTCGAAGACACCGGCGGCAACCAGAGCTTCGCCATCGCCCTGACCGACACGGAGGGCAACGGCGTGGTCCTCTCGAGCCTCCATGCCCGCAACGGCACCCGGCTGTACGCCAAGGGCGTCCAGGGCGGGATTCCCGATGGGGCGCTCTCGGCCGAGGAATCCGAGGCCTTCCGCCTCGCCGCCGCGCGCGCCCTGGGCCGCTGACGGCTGCGCGCCCGATGCCGGCCGCCCGCCGCCGTGACGCGGCACGGCGTCGCGGGCCGGCGCCGCTCGACCAGATCCCGTTCTGGACCGAACACCTCGTTGCGCCCGGCGAGCCGGAGGGCACGGCCGGCCCGGTCGGGGTCGGCGCACTGCTGGCCGGGCTCAACCCGGAGCAGAAGCGGGCGGTCACCCACGCCGAGGGGCCGCTCCTGGTCGTTGCCGGTGCCGGCACCGGGAAGACCCAGGTCGTCACGCGGCGGATCGCCTGGCTGATCGGCACGAAGCGGGCCCGGCCCTCGGAGATCCTGGCCCTCACGTTCACCGACAAGGCGGCCGAGGAGATGCAGCTGCGGGTCGACCAGCTGGTCCCGTACGGCTACACGGATACGGTGATCGCCACGTTCCATGCGTTCGGCGACCGGCTCATCCGGGAGCACGCGCTCGAGCTCGGCCTCCCGTCCGAGCCGCGGGTCCTGTCCCGGCCCGAGACCGTCATCTTCCTGCGCGAGCGCCTGTTCCGGTTCGACCTGGCCGAGTACCGCCCCCTCGGCGACCCGACGCGCTTCCTCGACGCGATGGCGACCTTGTTCTCGCGCCTGAAGGACGAGGACGTGTCGCCCGCCGCGTACCGCGCCTGGGCGGCCCGGTGCGCCGACGAGGCCGCCGCCCTGGCACCCGGTGACGCGCGCGCGGCCGCCGAGGAGGAGGCGCGCCGGCATGCGGAGCTGGCTGCGGCGTTCGCCCGCTACCAGGAGCTGCTCGGGGAGGCCGGGGCGATCGACTTCGGCGACCAGGTCAGCCTGGCGCTGCGGCTCCTGCGCGAGCATCCGGCCGCGCGCAGGGCCATCCAGGAGCGCTTCCGGTACGTGCTCGTCGACGAGTTCCAGGACGTCAACCACGCCCAGTCGGAGCTCGTCGCGCTGATCGCCGAGACCCACCGGAACGTCAGCGTCGTCGGCGACGACGACCAGAGCATCTACCGCTTCCGCGGCGCCGCGACCGGGGCCATCGTTGATTTCCTCGAGCGGTTCTCGAAGGCGAAGACGCTCGTCCTCCGCCGCAACTACCGGTCGCTCGGGCCGATTCTCGACACCGCGCACCGCTGCATCCGCTTCAACGATCCGGACCGCCTCGAAGTCCAGCGGGGCATCTCGAAGCGCCTCGTCGCGGTTCGGCGGGCGCCGGCCGGCGGTCCGCCGCCGGTGCGCCACGAGGCGTTCGCGACGGGCAGTGACGAGGCGGACCGGGTCGCCGGCGAGATCGCGCTGCGGGTCGCCGAAGGAGCCTCGCCGCGCGACTTCGCGGTGCTCGTCCGGGCGAACGCCGACGCCGACCCGATCCTGCGGTCGCTCAATCTCGCCGGCGTCGCGTGGCGCTTCTCGGGTGCGTCGGGCCTCTATGCGCGGCCCGAGATCCGCCTGCTGCTCGCGTTCCTGCGGGCGGTCGCGGACCTTGCGAGCTCCGTCGACGTGTATGCCCTCGCGGCATCCGAGCACTACGGGCTGGGCGGCGAGGACCTGACGGCGATCACCAACCGGGCGCGGCGCACGAACCGGACGCTGTGGGAGACGATCGAGGAGCTGGATCGCCAGCCGGGCCTCCTCCGTCTCGGCCCCGAGACGCGAGCGGCGCTGAGCCGCCTCGTGGCGGACCTGCGTCACTACAGCGACCTCGGGCACCGACGCCCGGCTGGCGAGCTCCTGTACGCGTTCCTCCGGGGTTCTGGTTCCCTCCGCCGGCTGGCCGAGGCGCAGACGCCGGCTGCCGAGGAGGCGCTCGGCAACATCGCCCGCTTCTTCGAGATCATCCGGGCGCAGTCCGACCTGCTCGCCGACGACCGGGCCGTGTTCCTCGCCCCGCATCTCGCGACGCTGATCGAGGCCGGCGACGACCCGGCCACGGCCGACCTCGACCCCGACGCGGAGGCGGTCGCGGTGGTGACCGTCCACAAGGCGAAGGGCCTCGAATGGCCGGTCGTGTTCCTCGTCGGCCTCGTCGACGGCCGCTTCCCGGCCCGCGGGCGGCGCGAGCAGCTGCGGGTCCCGGATGCGCTGTTCCACGCCGCCCTGCCGGCCGGCGACCCCGCGCTCCAGGAGGAGCGCCGCCTCTTCTACGTCGGGATGACCCGGGCGCGCGACGAGCTGGTGCTCACCCACGCGCTCGACTACGGCGGGCGGCGGACCCGGAAGGTCTCGCCGTTCGTGCTCGAGGCGCTCGACCTGCCCGCTGGCGTGGCGCCGGCGACTCGCCCGGCCAGCGTCGTCGAGCGCCTCGCTACGCTGGCGCCGCCTCCGGAGGCGCCGGCGCCGCGCCCGGCCATGCCCTCGTCCGAGCCCTTGGTGCTCTCCTTCTACCAGGTCGACGACTACCTGACCTGCCCGCTCAAGTACAAGTACGTCCACCAGCTCCGCGTCCCGATCGCGCCCCACCACGCGATCGTGTACGGCGCCGCGCTCCACCAGGCCGTCCAGGAGTTCCACCGGCGGCATGCCCGCGGCGACGTGATGACCGAGGAGGCGCTTCTCGCCGCGTTCGAGGCTGCGTGGCGGAATGAGGGCTTCGTGTCGCGGGAGCACGAAGAGGCCCGCCTGGCGGCCGGGCGCGAGGCGCTCCGCCGCTTCCGGGCGGCCCAGCTGGTGCCCGGCGCGGTGATCCCGGCCTACGTCGAGCGGGAGTTCGCGTTCACGCTCGACGGCGACCGGATCCGCGGCCGGATGGACCGGGTCGACATCGTCCCGGTCGTGCCGGGAGAGATCGACGACGACGAGCTCCCGGCGATCCGCCCGACCAGGGGACGGGCAGGGGCGACCGCGGCAGCCGGCTCGACGCTGCCCCCGGCCGCGGGGGCAGCCAGGTCCACGCTGCCCCCGGCCGCGGGGGCAGCCAGGTCCACGCTGCCCGACGTCATCGAGCCGTCGCTGTCGCTGCTCCCCGAACGGGTGATCATCACCGACTACAAGAGCTCGGATGTGCGCGACCCCGCCAAGGCGCGCGAACGGGCTCGAGACTCGCTCCAGCTGACCATCTACGCCATGGCGTGGCAGGCCATGACGGGCGAGCTGCCGTCCGAGGTGCGGCTGCACTTCCTGGAGTCGGGCCTCGAAGGCCGCGCCCGCGTGGACGCGGCACGGGCGGCCGACGGCGTGGCGAAGATCCGGACGGCGGCGGCGGGCATCCGGGCCCGGGAGTTCGGGGCCACGCCCGACTATCTCGCATGCTCCTGGTGCGCGTTTCGCGATGTCTGCCCGGCGAGCCTCGCGCGATGAGCGGCGCCGACGGGGCGGGCGCGGCAGGCGGGGCCATCCGCGCCATCAGCCTCGACTTCGGCAACACTCTCGTCCCGGTTCCGGCGGCCGGCCTTCGGGCGGTCGTCGAAGCGATGACCGACCGCGTCGTCGGGCCCTTCGGGGTCGACCGCGGCGCGTTCCTCGTGGCGTGGCGCGACGAGCGCGATCGGCAGTTCCGCGAGGACGTGCCGCGCTTCCGCGAGGCCGACATGGCGGTCCGGTTCGCCCGGGTGCTGGCGCGCCTGCGCGGGATGGCCGCTCCCCGGCCGGGCTTCGAGTGGGACGACCGGATCGCCGGGCTGTGCTCGTCCGAGGCCGAGATCGCGTTCGGGATCGCGGCGTACTCCCGGGCGTTCGCCGAAGGGCTGCCGCCCGATCCCGCGGTCGAGCCGCTGCTCGCGCGTCTCGCCAGGAGCCACCGGCTCGCCATCGTGTCGAACTGGCCGCTCGCAGCGTCGATCGAGCACTACGTCGAGGTGGCGGGCTGGGCCCCGCACCTCTCGGCGGTCGTGATCAGCCAGCGGGTCGGCACGATCAAGCCGGCCCCCGCGATCTTCCGCGCGGCGGAAGTCGCGCTCGCGGACGCGGCGCGGGCACGGGGTGAGGATGCGCCGCTGCCCAGCACGATCCTGCACGTCGGCGACGACTGGGCCGCCGACGTGGTCGGCGCGATCAACGCCGGCTGGCAGGCGGCCTGGCTCCGGGGCCGGCCGCCGGATTCGCCGCTTCCCGGGTCGGTGCGGGACGCCTCCGTCGAGCCGGCGTTCGTCCTCGAACGCCTCGCCGACCTCGAAGCGGGCCTGGCCGGCTGAGACGACCCTCCGCCGGCTGAGACGCCGGCCGCCGCTGACACGAGCCCCCGCCGGCCGACGCACCGGAATGACTACCTCGTAGACTGCGAGTCGTGCAGGGCCGCGACCGATTCTTCAACCTGGCGATCCTCGCCGCGGCGGTCGTGGCCTGGGCGGCTGTCTGGATCGTGATCACCACCCGCGATCCGCTCGCCGAGCCCGCCGCCGGGTATCTCGGGGCGGCCGTCATGGGCATCGCCGTGGCGTTGACGACCGCGCCGCTGTTCTGGCTCGTCGCCTTCGCCCGGCATCGCCGGATCGCCTATCGCGGCGACTGGTTCCGGGCCGGCCCGGCGCGGCCTGTGGGCCGGGCTCGTGGTGGCGCTCTTCGTCGTCCTGCGCCTGCTCGACATCTTCTCGATCCCGGTGGCCCTGTTCGTGCTCGCACTGGTGCTGATCGCCGAGGTCACCCTGTCGATCGAGCGCTGACACCGGCCCGGCCGACCCGCCTGCTCGCCCGTCTCGCCAGGTCCGACCCCGCACAGGAGGAACGATGCCCGCCTCGCCAGAGCTCAAGGCCCGGGTCGTCGCCGCCGTCCAGGCCCATCGCGACGAGATCCTCGCGCTGTCGCACGCGATCCACGCCGATCCGGAGCCCGCCTTCGAGGAGGTCCGGGCGGCGCGGCGCTGCGCGGACGCCGTCGGGGCGCACGGGTTCGCCGTCCAGCACCCGGCGGGGCGCCTGGCGACCGCGGTCCGGGCGACCCTGCCGGGCGGGCGGGGCAGCGACGGGGCGCGGATCGGCATCCTGGCCGAGTACGACGCGCTCCCGGGCCTCGGCCACGGGTGCGGCCACAACACGATGGCCGCCCAGGGCGTCGGCGCGGCGCATCGCCCTGGCGGCCGTGCGCGACGCCTTCGCCGGCGAGGTCGTCTTCCTCGGAACGCCCGCCGAGGAGCGGGGGAGCGGCAAGCAGTTCATGCTCGACGACGGGCTCTTCGACGGGCTCGACGCGGCGCTGCTCTTCCACCCGAGCGATCGCACCCAGGTGAACTGCTACCTCCTCGCCAGCGAGGACATCGACGTCACGTTCACCGGCCTCCAGGCCCACGCCGCGTCGGAGCCGTGGATGGGCCGGAACGCGCTCGACGCGCTGACCCTGCTCCTGGCCGGCGATCGGGCTGTGGCGCCAGCAGCTGCCACACCACGCGCGGGTCCACGGGATCGTGCTCGAGGGTGGCACGGCCGCCAACATCATCCCGGGCGTCGCCCGCGGCCGGTTCATGATCCGCTCGACCGACCAGGCCTACTTCGAAGCGCATGCGCGGCCGGTTCCAGGCGCTCGTGCGACGGCGCCGCGCTCATGACCGACACGACCGGCGAGGCGATCTTCTCGGGCGGCTCGACCACGATGAAGGACAACCTGGTCCTCGCCGGCCTGTTCCGGGCGAACCTCGAGGCGCTCGGCGAGCGCGGACCAGGGCCTCGACCTCGATCACATCGGCAGCTCCGACATGGGCAACGTGTCGCTCGTCCTGCCGACGATCCATCCCGTCGATCGCGATCTGCGACGAGGGCGTGCCGGGCCACTCGATCGAGTTCTGCGACGCGGCCGGCGACCCCGCGCGCCGACGAGACCACGCTGCTCGCGGCGACCGCGATCGCCCAGACGGCGCTCGACCTGCTCGCGACCGCGACCTCGTCGCCGCCGCATGGCGGGAGTTCCACGGGGCCCGGCGGAGCCTAGCGGCGGCCGCGCTGCGTCCCCGATGCGGGACCGGTACTCGCAGGGCGAAACGGTGCCCCCCGTCAACCGGGGACCCTTCCGGCGTCGCGGGCATCCTGCGGCTGAGCACGTTCGTCGCGTGAGGGCACGACGATCGGGCTCCGCCCGGGCTGCGCCCTCGCGGTCAACCACCTGGCGTAGTACGAAGGTACTGTCGGAGGCCAGTACCTGCGATAGTTGCAGGCATGACGCCGCCTCCCTCGTCGCAGTCGCCGGCGCATCGCAAGACCGACCGGTGCGCCTGATCGCCGGCCGCTCGCGCCGCGGCCAGCTCGCCGTCGCCGCCCTGCATCGCTGTCGCCGGCATCGCGCTCGCACTGGCGATCCGCGACCCGCTGGGCGCCCTGGCCGTGCTCCGCAACGCCGCGATCGTGCTCGCCGTGATCACCCTCGTGGTGGGCGTCCACGAGATGGCGCACCTCGTCGTGGCGCGTCTCCTCGGCATCCACGCGACGACGTTCGCCATCGGCTTCGGGCCGGTGGTGGCCGCGCGGTCGGCGTTCGGGGTCGCCTGGCAGATCCGGGCCCTGCCGGCGGGCGGCTTCGTGGCCCTGCGCGGCGAGAGCGATGACGACGGGCCGGGATCCTTCGTCCGGGCCGCCGCATGGCGGCGGATCCTCGTCCTCGCTCGCGGGACCGGCGGCCAACGTCGTGCTGGCCGTGGCCCTGCTGGCGGGCCTCGTCATGACGTCTGACCGGCATGGGCCTGGTGCCCGCCGCCCAGCTCGGCGTCTCCCTCCTGTTCGACATCATCCGGATGACGGTCGACGCGGTGGCCGCCTGGCTCCCGCACGCCGCCGCGGCGCCGCTCGACGCGCCGCTCGTCGGGCTGCCGGGCATGATCGCCCAGACCGGCCAGCTGCTCGACATCGGGCCGTGGATGGTCGTCCTGCTGGCGGCGGCGTTCAGCTGCTCCGCCGGCTTCCTCAACGTGCTGCCGATCCCGCCTCTCGATGGCGGCCAGGCGGTCCTCGTCGCGGTCCGATCGCTGGCGCGCGGCCGCGCGAACGAAGCGGTCCTGCGGCGCGTCCGCCTCGCCGGGCTGTGGATCCTCGTCGGGGTCACCGGCGCGATCACGGCGCTCGACAGCATCCGGGTCCTGGTCCAGCTCGGACACTGACGCGTCGCGCCCGCGGATACCCGGGCGCCGGCGCCGTTCGGCTCTCGTCTATCATCCCCGGGCGCCCCGCCGGGCGGCGGCTCCGAACCGGCGGCGCCGCTCGGGCGGCTGCGTCCGCGACGTCCGCCGGGCACCGCCATCGCGAAGGAGGGTTCGGGTGACGGAAGCCGACGGCCAGGACCCAGGGGATGCGTCCGCGTCCGAACCGGGGTTCGCCCAGCGCAACGGCTGGGACCGCGACTTCGAGGCGTACTCCGACTTCGACCTGCCGACCTATGTCGGGCTGGCGACGTTCGCCAATCTGCCCTGGGTCACGGATGCGGCCGAGCTGGCGCGCCGCCGGGTCGACGTCGCAATCGTCGGCGCGCCCTTCGACGATGCGGTCAGCCACCGGTCCGGCGCCCGGTTCGGGCCGCGGGCGATCCGCGAGGCGCAGTACGCCAGCGGCTCGCTCAACTCGCTCCAGCTCGACGTCGAGCCGTTCGACGAGCTCAGCGTCGTCGACGCGGGCGACGCGAACATCATCCCGGCCTGGATCGACCGCGGGCACGCCTTCATCTTCCGGAAGGTCCGCGAGGTGGCGGAGAGCGGCGCCATCCCGATCGTCCTGGGGGGTGACCACTCGATCACCTGGCCCTCGGCCACGGCCGTCGCGGAGACGCGCAGCCCGGGCAGGATCGGGATCGTCCACTTCGACGCCCACGCCGACACCGCGAACGATTTCCTGGGGCGTGCTGGCCGGCCACGGCACCCCGATGCGGCGGCTCATCGAGAGCGGCGCGGTCGCCGGGCGCAACTTCGTCCAGGTCGGCCTGCGCGGCTACTGGCCGCCGGTCGAGGTGTTCGAGTGGATGCGGGCGCAGGGCATGCGCTGGCACCTGATGCGCGAGATCGAGGATCGGGGCGCCGACGCCGTGGTCGATGATGCGATCGCCGAGGCGCCTCGACGGGTCGGCCGCGATCTACCTTTCGGTCGACATCGACGTCCTCGACCCGGGGACGGCGCCGGGCACCGGGACCCCTGAGCCGGGCGGGCTGCTGCCGCGCGAGCTCCTGCGGGCGGTCCGGCGGATCGTCGGCGCGGTCGAGCTGGCGGGCATGGACATCGTGGAGGTGGCGCCGCCCTTCGACCACGCCGAGGTCACCGCGATGGCGGCCCAGCGCTGCGCGATGGAGGCGATCTCGGCGCTCGCGGTCAGGAAGCGGGCCGGTCGGGCGGTCAGGTTCACCCGGGGGTAGGCGGCCGCGACCCGCGAGCATGCGCCGGCACGCCGCGCCGGCACGCGGCGCCGCATGCCCGCGTCCGCGTGCAGCGACGCGCGGCCGACCGCGCGACGCCGATGACGGGGCACCTTCGTGTCCGCGGCGACGCGACGGCCCGCGCCCCGGTCGGCGACAATCGGGCCATGCCGAAGGAGCCGCCCGTGGCGCCCGAACCCGACGACGGCCGCCGGGAGCTGCCCGCCGAGGCGCTGGCCCGCCTGTACGACCTCGACCTCCTCGACGATCCCGGCGACCTCGAGATGTGGACCGCGCTCGCGGACCAGGCTGGTGGCCCGCTCCTCGAGCTGATGGCGGGCTCCGGGCGCCTGGCGGTCCCGCTGGCCGCCGAGGGTCACCGGGTGACCGCGGTCGACTTCGACGTGACGATGCTCGCCCGCGCCCGGCGCCGCGCCGCCGCGGCCGGCCCGGCGGTCGCGCGGCGGCTGCGGCTGGTCCACGCCGACGTGGTCGGGCTGTCTCTGGGCGGGTCGGAAGGGCTACACCCGGCCGGGCCGGACCGGCCGACCGCGGCGGGCCGGTTCCGGCTCGCCTTCATCGGCCTGAACTCGATCCTGCTGCTCCGAACCCTCGACGCCCAGCGCGCGGCGTGGCGCGCGCTCGCCGACCACCTCGCGCCGGGCGGCGTCGCGGCCGTGGACGTCTGGCTCCCGGACGCGCACGACGTGGCGCGCTATGACGGCCGCCTCCACCTCGAGTACGTGCGCCCCGACCTCGAGACGGGGCGCTGGGTGACGAAGACCGCGGCGGCCCAGCACGACGGCGCCACGCGGACCGTCGCCCTGACGACCATCTACGAGGAGGGCGACCCGGGTGACCCGCCCGCGCGGTGGATCCGGCGCGACGTGGTGCGGCTCACCACGGCCGACGAGCAGCGCGCCCTTGCGGAGCAGGCGGGCCTTGCCGTCGAGCTCATCGCCGGCGGCTACGACCTCGAGCCGCTCGGGCCACACGACGAGCGGGCGATCGTCATCGCCCGGAAGCCGCGCCCCGCCCGCGCGGGGGCCGGATCGGCGGCGGCCACCCCGGACCAAGGGCCTCCCGGTGCGCCGGGGTGAGTCTGATATCGTCGCGGCGATGAACACACCCGGCCAGATCCGGCTCCTCCTCGTCGAGGATGTCCCGCAGGTCGCCCAGTACGTTCGCGGCCTGCTCGCCGTGCAGGCCGCGATCAAGCTGGTCGACGTCGTCACGGACGGCTCGCGCGCGATGGGCCAGATCCGCGAGCTGCGCCCGGACGTGGTCATCGTCGACTGGCTCCTCCAGGGCAAGATGAAGGGCGAGCGGGTCGTCCAGGCCATCACGAACGAAGAGCCCTCGATCCCGATCATCGCCCTCACCGTGCCGCAGCACCCCCTGCAGCGGAGCGAGGCCAAGGGCGCCGCCGGCGTCCTGGCGATGCCGTTCTCCGGCTTCGACCTGGTGAGCCAGGTCAAGGAGGTCCACGCAGCGGCGATCGCGGCCGAGCACACCGCGCGAACGCGGATGGTCGCGGTCTTCGCACCCAAGGGCGGGGTCGGCAAGACCACCATCGCATTCAACCTCGCCGTCGCGATCGGCATGCGCGGCGTCCGGACCTGCCTGCTCGACGGGAGCCTGCAGTTCGGCGACCTGCGCGGCCTCCTCAAGGTCCCGATGGACGCGGCATCGCTGCTGGACCTGCCGACCGACCGGATCGGCGAATCGGACCTCGCCGACGTCCTGTGGCGCGACCCGTCGGGGATCGACATCCTCCTCGCGCCCCCGCGCGTCGAGCTGGCCGAGATGGTCACCGTGCGCGACATCGAGAAGATCGTCTCGCTGCTCCGGCGGGTGTACGGCGCGGTCATCGTCGACCTTCCGTCGACGCTCAACGACATCTCGCTCGCGATCCTCGACGCGAGCGACGTGGTCCTCCAGGTCGTCACCTACGACCACACGACGATCCGCAACACGCGGGCGGTGGCCGAGGCGTTCCGGGCGATCGGCTACCCGGCCGAGAAGACCCAGTACCTCATCAACCGCTCGGATTCCGCCGGTGGGCTTGGCCACGACGACCTCGTCCGGGCGTTCGGGCGAGCCCCCGAGCACCAGGTCGTGTCCGATGGGCGCCTCGTCATGCAGGCCAACAACGAGGGCGTCCCCTTCGTGCTGGCGGCGCCGGGCGCCGCGATCAGCCAGGACATCTCCCGGATCGCCGAGCACCTGATGGCGGCTGCCCCCGCCCTCGCGAGCCGGTGAGACCGGTCGAGCCAATGGCGGACGCCCGGCCGATCGGCGTCTTCGACTCCGGGGTCGGCGGCCTCACCGTCCTTCGGGAGATCCTCCGGCGCTCTCCCTACGAGAGCCTGGTCTACCTGGGCGACAACGCCCGCGCCCCCTACGGCACGCGCACGGACGACGAGGTCCGGCGCTTCTCGAAGGAGTGCCTCGACCGCCTCCTCGGCGAGGACGTGAAGGCCCTCGTCGTCGCCTGCAACACGTCGACCGCGGTCGCCCTCGGCGAGTACCGCCGGCGTTACGACCTTCCGGTGCTCGGCGTGATCCGGCCGGGCGCCCAGGCGGCAGCCCTCGCGACGCGCACCCGGCGGGTCGGGGTGATCGCGACCCCGGCGACGATCCGCTCGCACGCCTACTTCGACGCCATCAAGGAGGAGAACCCGGCGGTCGAGATCTACGAGCACGCGACCCCGGCTCTCGTCCCGCTCGTGGAGGCCGGCGTCCTGGCCGGCCCGGCAGCGGAAGAGGCGATCGCCGCCGCCCTCGCCCCGCTGCTGGGCAGGCGCGACGAGTCGGGCGAGTTCATTCATCCGCTGCCCGCGTCGGCGCGGATCGACACGCTCCTCCTCGGCTGCACCCACTACCCGCTCCTGCGGGCGGTCCTCCAGGCGGAGGTGGGGGAGGGGGTCGCGATCGTCAATTCGGCCACGGCGACGGCTGGCGCGCTCGCCGAGCTGCTGTCGGTGAACGGGCTCGAGGCGCCCGGCACGACCCGGGGGACCGCCGCGGATCCCGGTGCGGGGCATGCGGGACCGGCCGGCCGCGCGACGGCGCCGACGCGGCGGCTCCTCACGACGGGCGACCTGCCGCTGTTCCAGCGCCTCGCGACGCGGCTGTTCGGGGACACGTTCCCGGCAGCCGAGAGCGTCGACCTGGGGGCGGCGGCGGGATGACGCGCGACGGCGCGTGGCGGGCGGGCTTCGTCGTGGGCGCTGCGGTCGGTGCGGTCGCGACGGTCGTCGGGCGCCGGGCGGAGGCCCGGGCGCGGACCGGGCTCGTCGACTGGACGACAGTCGAGCGCGTCGCGGCGGCCCGCCTCCGGCGCGCCCCCGGCCGCCTGGCCGCTGCGGAGATCGCCGCCAGCGAGCCGGCCTATCGGGCGGCGATGGCTCGCGTCGTGCCGGCGCTCGAGACCGCGCTCGGCGCGCCGCTGCCCGGGATCGTGGACCGCGTCGCGGTCGTCGACCGGACCGGCTGGGTGGCGGCGAACATCGGATCGTTCGCCGAGCTCTTCGGGAAGCTCGAGGAGCCCCTGCTCGACCAGCTGGTGCCGCCAGGCGCGGGGCTCGGCAAGGCGACGATCGCCCTGGCCAACCGCTGGCTGTCGACCCGCCAGCTCGGCTACCTGCTCGGCTTCATGGGCCAGCGGGTCCTCGGGCAGTACGACCTCGCCCTGCTGTCCGCCGAAGGGACGTCCGGCCAGCTCCTGTTCGTCGAGGAGAACGTCAGGGCGACGGCGGCCGCGCTCAGCGTGCCGCTCGACCCGTTCCGGACCTGGATCGCCCTTCACGAGACGACCCACGCGTTCGAGTTCGAAGCCCATCCCTGGCTTCGCCCGTACCTCGCAGGGCGCCTGGAGCGCCAGCTGGCGGCCTTCTCGCGGAGCACCGGCACGCTCGGCCAGGACGCGTCGCGGATCCTGCGGCGCGCGCTGGCGGGAGGCGAGGGGCACTGGATGGAGCGGGTGATGTCGGACGAGCAGCGGACCCTCTTCCGCGAGACGCAGGCGGTCATGGCGCTGCTCGAGGGGTTCGGCGATCACGTCATGGACGAGGTCGGGCGCACGCTCGTGCCCGACGTGGCGACGATGAGCGCCCGGTTCCACGCCCGGCGGACGAACCGGTCCCCGCTCGAGCGGCTGGTCATGCGGATCACCGGGCTCGACCTCAAGCTCGAGCAGTACGCCCGCGGCGAGCGATTCGTCGCCGGGATCGCGCGGATCGGGGGCGCGGCGGCGCTGCGGCGCCTCTGGGATGGGCCCGAGACGCTGCCACGGGAGGACGAGCTCGGAGCGCCCGATCGCTGGGTCCGCCGGGTCATGGGCGCGGCGCGCTGACCCGACCGGGGCGGGGCAGCAGGGCAGCTGAACCCCGATCGGGGCGTGGGAGCGGCGACGCCGACCCGGTGGCAGGGAGCGGCCGATCCGGGGCGGGGCAGCGGCGGCGCCGACCCGGTGGCAGGGAGCGGCCGATCGGGCCGCGAAGCAGGCGTTCGACGCCCAGGGAAGCGATCGTGCGCGGATTTCGATCAGATGTCGCCTGTGATGTCGTTATCGCAGGTCGGCGCCGGCCAGGACGCGCGGCACGCTCGGGCCTAGCCTTCGGCCCACGCTCGGCCACGCTCGATCACCCTTCGGCCACGCTCGCGAAACCCGGTCAGGCGCCACCGGGACGTCGGCTGATCGGATCGGTGGCGCTGGACCTGCGTTAATGCCAGCCACACCGTCACATGATCAAGTCGCCTCGCTGCCCGCAGCCGCCCCGGCGCGGCCCCCGATCGCCCCGGCCCGCCCGATCGGCCCCGGCGCGGCCCGCTGCCGCCCCGGCGCGGCGCCGGATCGGCCCCGGCGTGGCCCCGCAGCCGTTCGGGGCCGCGAGGCCGGCGTTCCATCCGCCTCGCACACCGACGATACTTTGCCGATGCAGATCGCCATCGTCGGTCTCGCCGGGTCCGGCAAGACGACCGTCTTCAACACCCTGACCCGCGGCAACGTCCAGACCGGCGGCTTCGGCGGCATGGAGCTCCACGTCGGCGTCGTCAAGGTGCCCGACCAGCGCCTCGACCGGCTCGCCGAGATCTTCCGGCCCCGAAAGATCGTCCACGCGGACGTGACCTACGTGGACCTGCCCGCGCCGCCCGCGTCAACGGATGGCCACGTGGGGACCGAGGACCTGCCGCCCGAGCACCTTGCCCGCCTGCGCGAGTCCGACGCCCTCCTCCACGTCGTGCGGGCGTGGGACGACCCCGCCCTCCCGCATCCGGCCGGGTCGGTGGACGCGGCCCGCGACCTCGAGCAGCTCGATCTCGAGTTCACCATGGCGGACCTCTCGATGGTCGACCGACGCCTCGAGCGGCTCCGCGGATCCGGGCGCCACGGCACCCCGGCCGAGCGCGAGGCGAACGAGCGCGAGGCCGTCGTCCTGGACCGCCTGCGCGCCGGGCTCGCCGCGGGCGCTCCGATCCGCGACCTGGGGCTCGACCCGGACGACGAGAGGCTGCTGCGCGGCTTCCGCTTCCTGACCCAGAAGCCGGTCCTCGTGCTGCTCAACGTCGCGGAAGCGGACATCGCGGCCGCCCCGGCGCTCGTCGCGACGATCGACGCGCGCTACGGTCACCGCCACGTCCTCGTCGACAGCCTGTCGGCGCGGATCGAGATGGAGCTTGGCCAGCTGGATCCGGCCGAAGCGGCCGTGTTCGCCGAGGAGCTCGGGATCACCACCGGGAGCTCGCTCGACCGCGTGATCGCGCTGTCCTATCGTCTCCTGGGGCTCATCTCCTTCCTGACGGCCGGTCCGGACGAGGTGCGGGCCTGGCCGATCCCCGACGGCGCGTCGGCCGTCGACGCGGCAGGCGCCATCCACACCGACCTCGCCAGGGGGTTCATCCGCGCGGAGACCGTCGCCTACGAGGACCTCCTGGCGCTGGGCTCGACGGCGGAGGCGCGCAAGCACGGCAAGCTGCGGTCGGAGGGCAGGACCTACCACGTGCGGGACGGCGACGTGATCGAGGTCCTGTTCTCGAAATGATCAGCCGGATCTCCCTCGCCCCGGCGCCGGTTCGCCCCCACTCCCGCGGGCCGGAGATCATCGTCCTCGGGGCTGCCTGCCGCGACGTGGCCCCCGACGATCCGCGTGGCTGGCGCCTTGGCGGAGGCGTCTCCTACGCTGCCCTGGCCACTGCCCGCCTTGGCCTTCGAAGCGCCGCCGTGATCGGGCTCGACGAAGCCGCCGAGACGGCATCCGAGCTCGACTCGATCACGGAGGCCGGGGTCGACCTGCTGCGCGTCCCGCTCGCGAACGGGACGGTCTTCCACAATCTCGAGACGCCGCACGGCCGCGTCCAGACGTGCGTCGCGCTCGGCGACCCCGTCCCGGTCGTGCCGCTGCCCGACTCGTGGCGGGCGGCCCCCGCCTGGATGATCGCGCCGGTGAGCGGCGAGACGACCGACGCATGGGCCGCCGCGATCCCCGATCACGCGTTCGTGGCCATCGGGTGGCAGGGGCTCCTGCGCGACCTGCGCCCGGGCGAGCGGACCCGGCGCCGGGCTCCGACCGCGTCGGCGCTGCTGTCGCGGGCGGACCTCGTCGGCCTCTCGCATTTCGATGTCGAGCCCGCGACGCCGGTCGAGACGCTGGCGAGGTTCATGCGCCCGGGGGCGTGGCTCCTCGTCACGCAGGGAGGGCACGGCGGCATGTTGATGCAGGTGGAAGAGGGGGGCACGACGGGCGAGGTGCTCCACTACCCGCCCGCACCCTCGTCCGGCGAGGTGGACCCCACCGGCGCCGGCGACACCTTCCTCGCTGCCCTGGTCGCGACCGTCGTCCACCGCACGCTCGGCGGCAGCCGCCGCCATCGGGGGCCGCTCGACCTGGCGTTCGCGTCGGCGGCGGGCGCGCTGGCTGTCGAGGCGGTCGGGCTTGCCGGCGCGCCCACCCGGGCCGCGGTCCTGCAGCGGATGGTCCGCCTCTACATCAGTCGGGTGGCCGAGACCGGGGCGGGCCTCCGCGCGGATTCATTCGAGGTGCCCGCGCCGACCGACCCCGCCTCGGTCCCCTCGGCGTCCGAGGCGCCGACCTCGTAGGCCCGGGCGCGCCGGGCCGCAGCGGCGCGACGCGCCGGCGCTGCCCGGGGTACCTCCACCGGGCGACCGGGCTCGCGCCGGGCCGCGCGGCGCGACGCGCCGGCGCTGCCCGGGGTACCTCCACCGGGCCGACCGGGCTCGAGCCCGGCGCCCGCGCTGCCGCGCCGGTCCGTGTGGCGCGAGCTTCCAGGGAGCCCAGCGTGCCGGGCGACGCCTAGTTCGGGCGAGTCCTGCCCGCGCCACCGTCCTCGTCGACGTACTCGGCGAACACGCCGCGATAGTCGACGTTCGCCTCCTCGAGAGCCCCGAACTCGTCGTCGGTCGCGATCAGGAAGTTGTCGTCCTCCTCCCTGGCGACGTTGACGGCCGCGGTCAACCGCTCGTCAGAGATGTAGACGAAGCCGTGGTCGCGCTCGAGCTCCGCCGCGATCGCCTCGATGAGCGTGTCCGCGTCGTGCGTGTCCTGGATCCGCCGCCGAACCGCCTGGACGAGGTCGAAGAAGTCCTCTGCCGGGATCTCCTCCTCGCGGGCCAGGATGACGTCCGAGTACAGCTCTTCGTCGCCTTCGTGGAGCTCGTAGAAGTGCACGGCGTCTCCTTGCTACGTTGGGGCGGCGCTGGAGGGGTCGCGTCCCGAGTCTACGCGCCTGCGCCAGCGACCGACCCCGCGACCGACCCGGCGGCGATCCGCGCCACGGCGTCCAGCGCCCGGTCAACCTCGTCGCCGGTCGAGTAGTGGGCAAGCCCGAGGCGCAGGACCCCGCCCGTCTCGCCGAGCCCGAGGCGCTCGATCAGGGCCTGCGCGTAGAAGTGGCCGTCCCAGGCATAGATCCCGGCAGCCGCGAGGGCCGCCGAGGCCTCGGCAGGGGTCGCCCGGTCGAAGGTCACGGCGTAGGTTGGCGTCCGCTCGGCGATCCTGCCGGCGTCGGCGATGCCCCAGACGCGCACGCCGGGAATCGAGAGAAGCCCCGCCAGGAGCCGGGCGGACAGGCCCCGCTCGTACGTCGTGATCGCGGTCATCGCGGCGACCAGCTCGCGGCGCCGGATGGTGGCAGGGCCCGGGACCGCGCCGGGGTCGCCGCAGCGACGTCCCACGTTCCGCAGGTACTCGACCGTCGCGAGCGTAC
Organism: uncultured Chloroflexia bacterium; assembly: GCA_963809375.1. Taxonomy (GTDB): domain Bacteria; phylum Chloroflexota; class Limnocylindria; order Limnocylindrales; family CSP1-4; genus CTSoil-043. Next base: position 71,535 of record CAWEJO010000004.1, on the reverse strand, counting down.
CGGCGTGGAGCTCGAACGGGGCCGTCCCGGTCTCGAAGCGGTCGTCGGCGGGTCGGACCTTGTACGCGGGGAGGCGGTCGAGGACCTCGGCCTTCCCGTACAGCGCGCCGAGGTGCGGCCCGAACCATTTGTAGACGCTCGTCACGAGAAAGTCGGCGTCGAGGGCTGCCACGTCGATCGGGCCATGAGGCGCGAAGTGGACCGCGTCGACGTAGGCGAGCGCCCCGACGGCGTGGGCGCGGCGGACGATCTCGGCGACCGGGTTGATCGTGCCGACCGCGTTGCTCGCGAGGCCGACGGCGACGAGGCGGGTGCGGTCCGTGAGCAGGTCGTCGAGGCCAGCCAGGTCGAGCGTGCAGTCCGACTCGCGGATGTCGAGCGTGCGGACCGTCAGCCCGCGGTCTGCCGCGGCCGCCCGCCACGGCGACACGTTCGCCTCGTGGTCGAGCGTGGTGACGAGGATCTCGTCGCCCGGGCGGAACGTGGCGGCGATCGAGCGGCTCACGTGGAACGTGAGGCTGGTCATGTTCGCCCCGAACTTGATCTCCGCGGGCGATGCCGCCCCGAGCAGGTCGGCGACGGCCGCGTGGGCCTCGGCGGACATGGCGTCGGAAGCGACGCTCGTCTCGAACGGCCCCCCGTGGTTGGCGTTCATCGAGCGGTAGTAGTCGGCCACCGCGTCGATGACCCGCGCCGGGACCTGGGTGCCGCCGGGCCCGTCGAGGTAGACCACCGGGCGGCCGCCCTGCTGGCGCGCCAGGGCGGGGAACTCGGCTCGCAGCGCTACGACGTCGAACGGCGGCATGGGTCCTCCGGGTGGCTGGCGACAGGCGATGGGTGGGCGATCGCGGGGCGAGGCTGGCGTAAGCGGAGGCGCTGGCAGGCGGCGGCTGCGGCGGGAGCCGGCGGAACGCGACGGCAGGTTGCCGCGAGACCACCGCGCGGGCTCCGCTGGCGCCGGTCGACTGTACACCGGCCGGGCCCGTCGGGGCGGCAGGTCAGGCTGTGGCGGCCACCCCGCCAGCCCGCGTTCGACGTCGGCGCGCGTGGCGCGCATCTGCCCGTTCGAGGCGTCCGTGGAGGCGGCGCCGGCGGATCGAGAGGGCGATCTCGAGCGCGGGCTCGGGAGCGTCGAGAAGGCGCAGCCGCTCGAGGCGGCGCTCGGCAGTGCCGGTCGCGTCGAGCGCTCCCTCGGGATCGCCGAGGAGGTGCTCGCGCAGCTTGGCGATCTCCACCCACGCCAGGATGGCCGCCCGGCCCGGCGACTGCGTGAGGCTCTCCCACGCGGCGGCGGCTTCCACCGTCCGGCCGAGGCGACGGAGCGTCCGGGCACGCTCCGAGACGATCTGCTCCCGCGACACGGTCGTCGCGGCGGGCGCCGGCGCGCCGAATGGCCACGCGCTCGAGCCCATCGCCGGCGGCCGCCAGCCGGCCGCCGCCTGGTCCAGGCAGCCGAGCGCGTCGAGGTGGCGCCGTTCCCGCGCGAAGCCGCGGGCGAGCGCGACGAGGTCGCCGGCCGGGGCGAGCGCGCGGCGGTCCACGTCCGCGTAGTGGCTGTCGAGGTGGACGAGCAGGCGCCCGAGCGACCGGACGTCCTCCGCGTTGTGGGTGACGACGGCCGCGAGCGGCTCCGCCGGACCGCCCCGCACGAACGCGAGGTATCGCTCCGGGATCTCCCAGCCGGCGACATCAGCGTGGCGGTGGACGCCGAGCACCTCGCGCTCGACGGTCTGCAGGCGCGCATCCCCGAGCCGGTGCCGGAACAGCCGGCGGGCATGGGGCAGGAGATCCAGGTGCCCCGCGTGGGCGGGTGCCCCGCGCCGGGCGAGCCGGTAGCGCGCCATGATCAGCGGCCAGTCGAAGCTCCGGCCGTTGTAGGTCACGAGCCACGCGTCAGGCGGCAGCGCGGCGTCGAGCGCGGCGAGGAGCGCGGGCTCGTCGGCGTGGTCCGGGCAGAGCAGCTGGGCCTGCCGGAAACGATCGCCTTCCCACCAGCCGAGGCCGACCAGGAATGCCAGCGTCCCGGCCGCGGTCGCGAGCCCGGTCGTCTCGGTGTCGAGGCAGACGAGCCGGGCGTCGGCCGGTGGCTGGCCCGGCAGGCCCGCGAGGCGCGCCCGCTCGAGGGGCAGGGCGATCGTGGCGGTCTCGACCCGGACGACGTGGCCCGAGGCGGTGGCGAGCCACTCCCCGTCGACGGCAGCCGCGAGCCGCGCGGCGAGCTCCGCGCCACGGGCGCGCAATCGCGAGGACGGCGGGGCTGCGGCATCGGGAGGGGCGCTCCTCGCCGAGCGGAAGTTCGCCAGGCGGCGCTGGAGCGTTGCCCCGTCCGTCATCCCGCGAGGCGCTCCGCCGTCGCCGCGGCCGACGCCGCCACCTCCGGACCCGCTGCGCCCGATGCCGCCGCGACAGGCACCTCCGCAGCGGTATTCGCCGCCGCCGCAGCCGACTCCGCCAGCTCCGCGGCGGCCCGTGCATCCACGACCCGTTCTGCCGCGGCCGCGGCACGTGACGCCGCAGCCGACGCGGTTCCCGCCGTGGCCGCTCCGGCGCGGGCCACGGCCTCTGCGCCGAGCTCGACCAGCAGGCGCATGGCCAGCCGCTTCGCGTCGAGCTCGGCCTCGCCGCCCGCGGGGCGCGGACCCGTGCACGACGGGCAGCCGGCCTCGCAGTCGCAGCCCGCGACAAGCTCCGCCGCACCGGCGACCAGCTCCGCGTGGCGCCCGAACAGCCGCTCCGCCATCCCGACGCCGCCCGGGACCGCCTCGTAGAGGTAGATCGTGGGCGCATCCGAGTGGGGCGAGCGCACCTGCGTCACGAGGCCGAGGTCCCGCGGATCGACCATCAGCAGCACGCTCGCGATCGTCTGCATCGCGCGACCCGCGCTCAGGAGGGCGACATCGAGCTCGTTCCGGCGCCAGGGTCCCGCCAGCCTGTCCGCCGCGACCCAGTAGGCGGTCGTCTGGAGCTCGATCTCGGGCAGGTCGATGGGGCCCCATCCGACGTTCTCGTCGGTGCCGAACTTGAGCTTCTTGTAGAACGTGACGAGGCTCGCCACCATGACCTCGCCGTGACGGCGGGACCCGCCCGGCGCGCCTTCCGCGGCGAAGACGTCGAGCGGCTTGAGGGTCACCGCCCGGTTGGCGTACGTGTAGTGATCGGCGTCGATGCGGTGGACGTAGGCCTTCCGCTCGATCCACTCGAGCCTGTCGACGTGGTACTGGATCGACTCGTGCATGTAGATCGCGTGCTGGTGCACGAGCACCTGGGCGGAGAACAGGTCGACCTCGCCGAGCACGCGCGGCCGGTCCGGCGTGGTATCGATGATGACGACGTTCTCGGGTGCGGCGGTCCGCAGCGAGATCTCCGAGGCCGGGAAGTTCTCGGAGCTCCAGTACCAGCGGCCGTCGTCGCCCTGGTGGATGTGGCCGCTCTCGGCGATGAACGCCAGCAGGTCGTCCGCGGGACCCTGGCCGAACACCTCGCCCGGCTCGAAGGGCATCTCGAATGTCGCCGCGCGCAGGTGGGCGAGCAGGACGTGGAGGTTGTCGGGATCGACCCGCGCCTCCTCGGGCGCCTGCTCGAGCAGGAAGGCAGGGTGGTGGACCACGTACTGGTCGACCGGCGCCGCGGATGCCACGAGGATCGATACGGACACGCCCTGGCGCCGGCCGGCCCGCCCGATCTGCTGCCACGTCCCGGCGATCGAGCCCGGGTAGCCGGCCAGGATCGAGACGTCCAGGCGCCCGATGTCGACCCCGAGCTCGAGCGCGTTGGTGCTCACGACGCCGAGCACCTCGCCGTCCCGAAGGCCCTCCTCGATCGAGCGGCGCTCCGTGGGCAGGTAGCCGCCGCGATAGCCGCGCACGCGGGTCCGCGGGCCACGGTCCTGGCGCAGCAATTCGCGCAGGCCGGAGAGGACAACCTCCACCGCGGTCCGTGAACGCGCGAACACGATCGTCTGGCGGCCGGCCCGGATGAACGGCAGCGCCCAGCGCTGGGCGAGCGTCAGGGCGGAGCCACGGGCGCCGGAGGGCGCATCGATCACGGGCGGATCCACGAACAGCAGGTGCCGCGCCCCGGCCGGCGCGCCGTTGCGGTCGACGATCACGGGCGCCCGGCCGGTGAGGGCGGCCGCCAGCTCGCCCGGGTTCGCGATCGTCGCCGAGCAGGTCACGATGATCGGGTTCGAGCCGTAGTGGCGGCAGATCCGCAGCAGGCGCCGGAGGACGTTGCCGACGTGGCTGCCGAAGAGACCTCGATACGTGTGCAGCTCGTCGATGACGATGACGCGGAGCTGCTCGAAGAGCTGGAACCACTTGGTGTGGTGGGGGAGGATCGCCGCGTGGAGCATGTCCGGATTGGTGACCACGACCTGGCCCGCGGTCCGGATCGCCGACCGGATCGGGGTGGGCGTGTCGCCGTCGTAGGTCGCGGTCGAGATCGCCAGCTCGGCTGCGGCGGCGAGCTGGCGGAAGGCCGCCACCTGGTCCTCGCCGAGGGCCTTGGTCGGGAAGAGCCAGAGCGCTCTGGCCGACGGGTCGTCGGCGAGGGCCTGGAGCACGGGCAGCTCGTAGCACAGGCTCTTGCCGGACGCGGTCGGCGTGACCACGCAGACGTCAGAGCCCAGCCGGATCGCCGCCAGCGCCTCCGCCTGGTGCGCGTAGAGCGACTCCACGCCGCGCGCCCGCAGGGCCGCCACGATCCGCCCGTCGAGCCAGCCCGGAAACGGCGCGGTGATCGCGTCGCGCGGCGGGATGACGGCATGGTGGACGACGCCGCGGGCGAGCGACGGCTCGCCCAGGAGCCGCTCGAGGACCACATCGACCGATGCCGGGGCGTAGGTTCGCATGGCAGCTCCGGAGCGACGGACGGAAATAGAACGCCTGTGCAGTATGGCAGACAGCCTGGCATGCCCGCCAGGCCATCAACGCGCCGACGATCGAGGCTCGGCGTGCCACCTTGTCTGGCACACCGTCGGCGCCCTCGGTTTGACAACGCTAGCTGCCCGCAGACTACCATCGGCCCCATGCCCGGATCCGGCTCTTCGCCCCGGCCTCCGCTCGACGATGGCACGGCGCCCGGTGAGGCGCGGCCGGCCCGCACCCGCCGGACGGTCGAGATCACCGGCTCCACGCGGCGCGGATCGTCGCGCCTGGGGCCGGCGCCGCTGGGCGAGATCGGGATCGCCGGCCTGTCCAGGTCGCGGGTGGCCTGGTTCCTGGCGGCCCTGTTCATCGGCTGGATCGCCGTCGGCTTCGTCGGCCAGGCCGGCGACACCGCCCGGGCCGCGCAGCGGGCGGTCGAGGTAAAGGCCGACAATGCGGCGCTCGAGCGCGAGGTGGCGGCCCTGCGCGCCGAGGTCTCGCTGGTGACCGATCCTCACTGGGTCGCCCAGCAGGCCCGCTCGTACGGCCTGGGCGGCACGAAGGAGATCCCGTTCGTTCTTGCCCCCGGCGCGTCGCCGCTGCCGGCCGACGCGCCCGGGTCCGCCGCCCGCCGGATCGGCACGCCGGCAGCCCGCCGCGCGCCGCTCGAGGTCTGGCTGGACGTGCTGTTCGGGCGCCGCGAGGAGGGCGATCCCGCCCCTTGACGGGATCCCGGGAGGCTGCTGGCCGCCCGCCAGGGTCCCTCGACGCCGCGTCCGCCGCAGACCTGCCCGCCGCGCCCGAGCGCAGCCCGCCTCCGGCGGGCGACCTCGCTGTCGCTCGCAGGCGCGCGACTTGACGGCAACCTTGGTTGTCGGGCAGGATTGCTGTAATCGATTACACCGCCACGGCGCGGCCGGTCGTCCCGTCCCGGGCGGCTCGCCCGCGGGGCGGCTGGGGGAGCGGAGGAGCAGCTTCGATGACGCAGGGCGCGCGCCCGCCGTCCGGCATCCTGCCGGCAAGCCGACGAGCCGCCGACCGCATCGCGCGCCGGCTGGACGGGTAGGCTTGGCGGCGATGACCGGCAGCACGGCCCCCGGCGACGTCCTGCTCCGCATGACGGGGATCACCAAGCGCTTCCCGGGTGTGCTCGCCCTCGACGACGTGCAGCTGGAGGTGCGCGCCGGCGAGGTGCTCGTGCTCCTGGGCGAGAACGGCGCGGGCAAGAGCACGCTGATGAAGGTCCTCGGGGGGGCCTATCACGCCGACGCGGGCCGGATCGAGCTGCGCGGGCGCGAGGTGAAGATCGCATCGCCGCGGGATGCCCTCGACCTCGGGATCGCCGTGATCTACCAGGAGTTCAACCTGGTGTCCCAGCTGTCGGTCATGGAGAACGTCTTCATGGGCCGCGAGCCGCGCATCGCGGGCCGGCCGGGCGTGATCGACTGGGCGCGGATGCGGCGCGAGACCCGGGCGATCCTCGACGAGTTCGAGATGCCGATCGATCCCTCGCGGGCGGTCGGCACGCTGGGGGTGGCCCAGCAGCAGATGGTCGAGATCGCGCGCTCGGTCAGCGCGAACGCCGACGTCGTGGTGATGGACGAGCCGACCTCGGCGCTGACGAGCCACGAGATCGAGCAGCTCTTCCGGGTCGTCGGCCAGCTCCGCGCCCGGGGGGCCGGTGTGATCTACATCAGCCACCGTCTCGAGGAGGTGCCGGTCGTCGGCGACCGGGTGACCGTCCTGCGCGACGGCCGCTACGTCGACACAGTCCCCGCCGATGCCCCGATCCCGAGCTTCATCCGCCTGATGGTCGGGCGCGACCTGACCCGGCAGTACCCGAAGGAATCGGTCGAGTTCGGCCTGGAGGTGCTCCGGGTGGAGCACCTCGAGCGCCGTGGCGTCCTCCACGACGCGAGCTTCTCGGTCCGGGCGGGCGAGATCCTCGGCATCGCCGGCCTCGTCGGCGCAGGCCGCACGGAGCTGGTGCGGGCGATCTTCGGCGCCGACCCGCTCGACGGCGGTCGGATCTTCGTCGACGGGAAGGAGGTCGCGGTCCACCACCCGGTCGACGCGATCCGGGCCGGAATCGGGCTGCTGCCCGAGGACCGCAAGACCCAGGGCCTCGTGCTGATCCTGTCGATCGCCGAGAACGTGAGCATGGCGTCCCCGGGCGAGGTCTCGCACCGCGGGATCCTCGACCTCGGCAAGGTCGCCGCGCGTGCCCGGGGCTTCGTCGAGTCGCTGCGCATCCGGACGCCGTCCGTCGAGCGGCCCGCCCGCTCGCTCTCCGGCGGGACGCAGCAGAAGGTGGTGCTTGCCAAGTGGCTGGCGTCGCGCTCGCGCGTCCTGATCTTCGACGAGCCGACCCGGGGGATCGACGTGGGGGCCAAGGTCGAGGTCTACCAGCTGATGACGACGCTCGTGCAGCAGGGCGCCGCCATCGTGATGGTCTCGAGCGAGCTGCCGGAGGTCCTGGGCATGAGCGATCGGGTGCTCGTCATGCGCGGCGGCAGCATCGTCGCCGAGCTGGCGGGCGGCGAGATGAACCAGGAGCGGATCCTGGCCGCCGCGATGGGGCAGGCGCATGTCGACGCAGCCTGAGCCCCTCACCGCGGCCGCGCCCGACGAAGAGCGTCGGAGCTGGACCGACGTCGCCTTCCAGCTCGGGGCGCTGCTCGGCCTGATCGTGCTGGTGGTCATCTTCGCGATCTCGTCGCCGGCGTTCCTGACCGCCGGCAACCTGGCCGGGATCGCCCGCCAGACGTCGGTCAACTCGCTCCTCGCGCTGGGCCTCCTGGTCGTGATCCTGACCGGCGGGATCGACCTCTCGGTGGGCGCCGTGCTCGCGCTCGCGATGTGCATCCTGGCGATGGTCGTCACGCAGGCCGGCATGGACCAGGCGGTCGGGATGCTGGCCGCGCTCGCGGTCGGTGCCGGGCTGGGCGTCGTCAACGGCCTGCTGCTGACCCGCCTGCACCTCCCGCATCCGTTCATCAGCACGCTCGGCATGATGAACATCGCCCGCGGGCTGGCGCTCGTGATCACCGGTGGCGCGTCGATCTCGGCGCTCGGCGTCGGGATCGTCAAGTTCGTCGGGAACGACGAGATCCGGTTCGGATCCGGCGACTCGGCGATCACCATCCCGATCATGCTCTTCGTCGTCATCGCGGCCTACCTCGCCTTCTACTTCTTCCTCAACCGGACCGTCGTCGGGCCGCCACGTCTACGCGACCGGCGGCAACCCGGAGGCGGCCCGGCTCTCGGGCGTCCCCGTCGACCGGATCCTCGTGCTCGTCTACACGATCTCGGGGCTCATGGCGGGGCTGGCGGCGGTCGTCCTGGCCGGCCGGACCGATTCCGGCTATCCGAACGCCGGACTGGGCTTCGAGCTCGACGCGATCAGCGCCTGCATCATCGGCGGCACCAGCTTCTTCGGCGGCGTCGGCACGGTGGGCGGCACCCTGATCGGCGCCCTCATCATGGGCGTCCTGCGGAACGGCCTGAACATCAACAGCGTCGACACGAACTGGCAGACCGTGATCATCGGCGTCGTGATCATCGGGGCCGTCTACGTCGACGTCCTGCGCCGCCGCGCCGGGCAGTCAAGGTGACCCGCCCGCACACCCCCGGCCGGCCCGCGCCATGCGGAGCGGCCTCGTCACGGAGGAGGCAGCTCGATCGGATTCATCGTTCGCGAGGTTGAGAGCACGGGGCCGGCTCATCGGCTCCACGGAGGAGGATCACGCGCCATGTCCAAGCGCACACTTGCAGCCAGCGTCGCGGCCCTCGGGCTGCTGCTCGCGGCGTGCTCGTCGGCGGCCACGCCGGCGCCCGCGACCCAGGCCCCGGCCAGCAGCGGCGGCGGCGGCGGCGGAGCGGCCGCCTGCGCCGGGAAGACGATCGCGGTGATCGTCAAGGCCGGCACAAGCACGTACTGGAAGACCGTCGGCTCCGGCGTCGACGATGCCAAGGCGGAGTTCCCCGGCTGCACGATCACGTTCGAAGGCCCCGACGCCGAGACGAACGTGACCGCCCAGATCGCCGAGGTCGAATCGGCCGTCGCCAAGAAGGTCGCGGCGATCGTGATCGCCGTCACGGGCGCCGATCAGGTGCTGCCCTCGCTCCAGAAGGCCGCCGACGCCGGGATTCCGATCATCCTGATCGACACGAACAAGGACTTTGCGCCCAAGAAGGCGTTCGTCGGCACCGACAACGCCGCGGGCGGCAAGGCCGCCGGCGACTACATCGTCAAGACCGTCGGCGTCAAGTCCGGCGACAAGGTGCTGATCATCCGCGGGCAGGCGGGCGACGCGGTCCACAACCTCCGCGAGCAGGGCGCCTCCGACGTCCTCAAGGCGGCCGGCGCGACCGTCATCGTCCAGCCCGCCGATTCCGACCGGGCCAAGGGCCAGTCGGTCATGGAGAACGTCCTGCAGGCGAACCCCGACCTGAAGGCGGTCTTCGCCACCAACGACGAGATGGCCCTCGGCGCGCTCAAGGCCGCCCAGCAGGCCAGCAAGACGATCCCGATCATCGGGTTCGACGCCAACCCGGACGCCCTCGCCTCGGTCGAGGCGGGCGGCCTGACGGGCTCGATCGCCCAGTTCCCCAAGAAGATCGGCCAGTTCGGCGTCGAAACCGCCGTCAAGATCCTGGCCGGCCAGGCCGTCGATGCCAACGTGAACACGGGCGTCGAGCTCGTCACGAAGGACAACGTCGCCAAGTTCAAGTAGGCCACCGGCCTCGGTCCCGGGCGCGCGCGGCCTCGCCGGCCCGCGCGCCCGGGAGCCCTGTCCCTTCGCCACTCCCAAGGAGGCCACTCCGTGTCCGCCACCATCCGTGCCGGCCTGATCGGGCTGGGCTGGCTCGGAGCTCGTCACGCCCGCCACATCGCCGCTGGAGGGCGCGGCACGCGGGCCGTCCTCGCCAGCTCCGGCGAGCGGAGCCGCCAGGTCGCCGACGAGATCGGCGCCCGCTGGACGGCGGACTGGACCGCCGTGGTCGACGACCCGTCCGTCGACGTCGTCGTCGCCGCGCTCAGCGCCCGGACCCACCCCGCGATCATCGAGGCATGCGCGGCGGCCGGGAAGCCGCTCTTCATCGAGAAGATGATCGCCCTCGACGTCGCCGCCGGCGAGCGCGCCGTGGAGGCCGCCCGGCGGGCCGGGATCCTCGTCCAGGTCGGGTTCCAGCGGCGCAGCGATCCCGCCTACCTGCGGGCGCGCGCCGCCGTCGAGGCCGGCGAGATCGGGCTGCCGATCGCGGCCTTCTCGTGCACCCGGGACCCGCGGGGGATCTCCAGCGTGAGCGTCGACTCGGGCGGCCTCCTCCTCGACCTGCTTGGCCACGACTACGACGCCTGTCGCTGGCTGATCGGCGACGAGCCCGTCTCCGTCTACGCCGAGGCGCGCTGCATGGTCCAGCCCGAGCTCGAGGCCCAGGGCGACTTCGACCACGCCCGGGTCCTCATCTCCTTCGCCGGGGGGGCCACCGGGTTGGCGGAGGCGAGCCGCTTCGCGCGCTACGGGTACGACATCCGGGCCGAGGTCGAGGGCTCGCTCGGCGAGGTGGAGGTCTTCGGCGCCGAGACCCTGCCGTTCGTGGTCCGGACGGCCACCACCGCCCGCGGCGAGGTGACGCCACTGCTGCGCGACGACTGGTTCTGGAATCGCTTCCGGGTGGCCTTCGCCCAGGAGCTCGACACGTTCATCGACGCCGTCCGCGGGACGGCGCGGCCGGCCGCCACGCTCGACGACGGCCTCGCCTCGCTCCGCATCGCCGCCGCCGCCAACCGGTCGGTCGAACTGGGCCGGCCCGTCGCCCTGGAGGAACTCGCATGACCGCCGCTTCCGGAAGCCGTCCTGCCCCGCTCGCCGTCGCGGTCCTGGGTGCCGGCCGGATCGGCCGCAAGCACGCCGAGACGCTCGCTCACCGGGTGGAGCAGTGCCGCGTCCCGTGGATCGCGGAGCCGCTCGAGGAGGTCGGGCGGGCATGCGCCGCGGACTTCGGGGCCCGCTGGACGCCCGATCCCGCCGAGGCGATCGCCGACCCGGCGGTCGATGCGGTCCTCATCGCGACCCCGACCACCACCCATGCCGACCTGATCGAGCTGGCGGCTTCGCACGGCAAGGCCATCCTGTGCGAGAAGCCGATCGACCTGACGATGGGCCGGACGCTGTCCGCGATCGATGCCGCCGAGAAGGCCGGGGTGCTCCTGCAGATCGGCTTCCAGCGCCGCTACGACCCGTCCTACGTGCGGGCGCGGACGATGATCCGGGATGGCGCGGTCGGCGCGGTCGAGCTCGTCACGGCGACGAGCCGCGACCCGCAGCCTGCGCCGATCTCGTACCTCGCGAAGTCGGGTGGCATCTTCCGGGATTGCTCGATCCACGACTTCGACCTCGTGCGCTACCTGACTGGCCACGAGGTCGTCGAGGTGTTCGCCTACGGGGCTGCCCTCGTCGACCCCGCGATCGCGGAGATCGGCGACGTCGACACGGTCGTCGCCTCGCTCCGGTTCGACAACGGCGCGCTGGGCGTCGTCACGGCATCCCGGCGGGCGGTCTACGGCTACGACGTGAGCACCGAGGTCTTCGGCTCGGGCGGCAAGGTCGTGGTCGGCGAGTCTCCCGAGACGCTCGTCCGCCGCTACGGCAGGGACGGTGTCACCGGCGACAACATCTACTGGTTCCTGCAGCGATTCGAGGCCTCCTACGTCGACGAGGTCGTCGACTTCGTGGCCTGCCTGCGCGAAGGTCGCCCGCCGCGCGTGACGGGCGAGGACGGGCGGGCCGCCCTCGCGATCGCCGACGCTGCGACGCTGTCGCTCTCGACCGGCCGACCCGTCGCCGTGGCGCCCCGGCCGGTCACGGCGGCACCCGGCTGAGCGCCGTTCGCGCCGGCCGGTCGGGCGGCGGCGATCGGGGTACTCTCGGAGCGTGACCCCAGCCCCGACCGCCGCAGCCAGCCCGGCCGAACCCGCCGTCGGGGGCGCCGCGGTCCATTCCCGGTCCGCTGCGCTCGTCCTGCTGGTGCTCCTGTCGCTGGTCTGGGGCTTCCACTGGGTGGTCGTGAAGGTCGGCCTCGACTACATGCCGCCATTCACGTACGCGGGACTGCGCGTCGGGGCCGGGCTGGCCACGATGGTGGTCCTGCTCGGCGCTCAGCGCCGGCTGCGGCTGCCTGCGCGGTCGGACCTCTCGATCGTGGTGTCGGTCGGGCTCGGCCAGATCGCGGCCGGCGTCCTGATCATGAACCTGGCGCTCCAGGTCGTGCCCGCGGGCCGGTCGGCGGTGCTCGTCTACTCGATGCCCCTGTGGGTCGCCGTCCTGCTGGCGGCCTTCTTCGGCGTCCGCCTCCGCCGCGCCGAGATCGTCGGGCTGGCCCTCGGGATCACTGGCATCCTGGCGCTGCTCAACCCGGCCGCCATCGACTGGAGCGCGCCGGGCGAGGTCCTGGGAACGGTCGCCCTCCTGCTCAACGCGGTGCTGTGGGCCGCCGTGACGATCCACGTGCGGCGCCATCACTGGACCGCGAACCCGCTCGAGCTCCAGCCCTGGCAGCTCCTCGTCGCCTTCGTCCCGCTGGCGATCCTCGCGCTCGCCCTCGAGCCGGGCCGGTCGATCCGCTGGGAGCCGGTGACCGTCCTGATCCTCCTGTTCAGCGGCCCGCTCGCGACCGCCTTCGCGACGTGGGCCAGCCAGTCCGGTCACCCGCTCGCTCGGCCCGCTCGCCTCCGCGACCGGGTTCCTGGCCGTGCCGGTCGTCGGCCTCGCGTCGGGCGCCCTCATCCTCCACGAGGCGCTCGGGATCGTCGACGTCGTCGGCTTCCTGCTCGTGCTGGCGGGGATCGCCGTGACGTCGATCGTGCCTGGCGCGCGGGCCGCGGCCGAGGAGGCGCCGCCTCGCGCCCCGTCGCGCGCCGATTCGCCCGGGGCTGAATCCGCCGACGCCCTGCGCTAGAATGGGCACCCGTGGCTGGGTAGCTCAGTTGGCAGAGCAAGCGGCTCATAATCGCTAGGTCACAGGTTCGAGTCCTGTCCCAGCTACCAATCCGGACCCCGAGCGATCGACCCGGCGGATGGCCTGCCGGGTCGACGTGCGTTCGCGGGCCTGCCGCGCCGGCGCCGGGACTGCCCGGCGGCGCCGCGCCTGCCACGGGGGTTGCCCGCGCCGCATCGCCCTGATCCGGCAATCCGTCCGACCGCCCTCAAACGTACGAGGGGCATGATCCACCTTCGCCGGGCGAGCCTGTCGGCGAGGCGAGGCTATACTCGACGTCCAGGCCCGCGGTCCCCCGCGGCATCGTCTGACCCGGAGGCCAGGTTGAACGGCAAGTTCTTCCGCAATGCAATCATCATGCTCGTGCTCGTCGTCGGCACGGTCATGCTGCTCTTCTCGTTCCTCAACTCCTCGCCGGGCGACAACGCCCAGGCGTATTCCCGGTTCCTCAACGACGTCAGCCAGGGCCAGGTCGCCGAGGTCGCGCAGCAGGAGCTCAGCCTGACCGTCACGACGAAGGCGAGCCCGCCGACCCGCTACACGGTGATCGTCCCCGGTCTCGGCTTCACCGACGTCCGCGGGGACGTCGTCCAGGCCGCCAAGGACGGCGGGAAGGACCCGAACTCGATCGTGTTTCGCGGGGTGGCCGCCTCGCAGACCGGCCAGTGGATCAGCCTGCTCGTCGGGGCGCTGCTGCCGGTCCTCCTGATCGGCGGCTTCATCTTCTTCATGATGCGCCAGGCCCAGGGCACCAACAACCAGGCCCTCAGCTTCGGCAAGAGCCGGGCCCGGATGTTCCTCGGCAACAAGACCGTGGTCACGTTTGCCGACGTCGCGGGCGTCGACGAGGCCAAGATGGAGCTCCAGGAGGTCGTGGAGTTCCTCAAGTACCCCGAGAAGTTCAACTCGCTCGGGGCGCGCATCCCGCGCGGCGTGCTGCTGGTCGGCCCGCCGGGGACGGGCAAGACGCTGATGGCCCGCGCCGTGGCTGGCGAGGCCGGCGTGCCGTTCTTCAGCATCTCCGGCTCCGAGTTCGTGGAGATGTTCGTCGGCGTCGGCGCGAGCCGGGTCCGCGACCTGTTCGACCAGGCCAAGCGCAATGCCCCGTGCATCGTCTTCGTGGACGAGATCGACGCGGTCGGCCGCCAGCGAGGGGCCGGCCTCGGCGGCTCCCACGACGAGCGCGAGCAGACACTCAACCAGATCCTGGTCGAGATGGACGGCTTCGACACGAACACCAACGTGATCGTCGTCGCGGCCACCAACCGTCCGGACGTGCTCGATCCGGCGCTGCTGCGGCCCGGCCGCTTCGACCGCCAGGTCATCCTCGACCGCCCCGACATGAAGGGCCGGGTCGAGATCCTGCGGGTCCACACCAAGGGCAAGCCGCTCGACAAGGCGATCGCGATCGAGGAGATCGCGAAGCAGTCGCCCGGCTTCTCCGGGGCCGACCTCGCCAACCTCGTCAACGAGGCGGCGATCCTCGCGGCGCGGCGGAACAAGAAGGTCATCCAGATGCCCGAGTTCCAGGAGGCCCTGGAGCGCATCGTCGCCGGCCCGGAGCGCAAGAGCCGCGTCATCTCCGACGCGGAGAAGCTGATCATCGCCTACCACGAGGGCGGCCACGCCGTCGTCCAGCGGATCCTCCCGAAGTGCGACGCGGTCAGCAAGGTCACGATCATCAGCCGCGGCATGGCCCTCGGCTACACGATGGCGCTCCCATCCGAGGACCGCTATCTCCAGAGCAAGACCGAGTTCGAGGACAAGATCGCGGGCATGCTCGGCGGCAACGCGGCCGAGCGGCTCGTCTTCGGCGACACGACGACGGGCGCCAGCAACGACATCGAGAAGGCGACCGACCTCGCCCGCCGGATGGTCACCGAGTTCGGCATGAGCGACCGGATGGGCCCGCTGGCGTTCGGCAAGCGCGAGGAGATGATCTTCCTCGGCCGCGAGATCGGCGAGCAGCGCAACTACTCGGACGATGTCGCCAAGCAAATCGACCAGGAGGTCCGGGCGATCATCGAGAACGCCTATGCCCGGGCCCAGGACGTCCTCGTCCGCCACCGGGTGAAGCTCGACGAGCTCGCCGAGAAGCTGGTCGAGAAGGAGACGCTCGACGCCGCGGAGTTCGAGGCGCTCTTTACGGACCTGCCGCCGAAGGAGCCGCTCCACGGGATCGTCCCGAAGCTGCTCCCGGCTCCCGGCGCATCGCCGGCCTGATCCTCGAGCCCCGCGCGGCGGGCCACACGCCACCCGAACGGGCGGATCCACGCGGATCCGCCCGTCTTCGTTGTCGCCCGAGGGCAGCCGGCGTGCCCCGCCGACAGCTGGATCATGGGACCGCCAGCTGCCGTGGCCCGCCGGGCATGCCAGAATCGGCCATGACCACCACCGCCGATGCCCTCGAGGCGTACCTCGTCGAGACCACCGAGCAGCGACTCGAACGCTACAAGGCGTTCCTGCGCATCCCCAGCATCAGCGGGATCCCCGCCCACGCCCCCGACGTCCGCCGGGCGGCCGAGCACCTGGCCGGCGAGCTGCGCGCCGCCGGCCTGGCCGGCGTCGAGGTGGCGGAGACCGGCGGCCACCCGGTCGTCTACGCCGAGTGGCGCGGCGCCGGCCCGGAGCGGCCGACGGTCCTCGTGTACGGTCACTACGACGTCCAGCCCGTCGACCCGGTCGAGCTGTGGAGCTTCGCCCCCTTCGACCCAGTCGTCCGCGACGGCCGGATGCTGGGCCGTGGGTCGGCCGACTGCAAGGGCCATGTCCAGATGCACGCCCGGGCCGCGGAGGCGATCCTGGCCACGCGCGGGGCGTTTCCCGTCAACGTGAAGTACGTCTTCGAGGGCGAGGAGGAGACGAGCTCCGAGCACCTCGACGCATGGCTCGAGGCGAACCGTGAGCGCCTGCGATGCGACGTGGCGGTGATCTCCGACACGGGCTTCTGGGAGGGCAACATCCCGGCCATCACGATCGGCCTGCGCGGGATCAGCTACGTCCAGATCGACGTCGTCGGCGCCTCCGTCGACCTCCACTCGGGCGGATTCGGGGGCGCCGTGACCAACCCGGCCACCGCGCTGGTCGAGATGCTGGCCCAGCTCAAGGGACCGGACGGGCGCGTCCGGGTGCCGGGCTTCTACGACGCGGTCGTCTCCCTCACCGACCTTGACCGGGCGGCATTCGCCGCGCTCCCGTTCGACGAGGAGCGCTGGAGGATCGAGCAGGTCGGCGTCGACGCGCTGTCGGGCGAGACGGGCTACACGACGCTCGAACGCCGCGGCGGGCGCCCGACGCTCGACATCAACGGAATCTGGGGCGGCTTCCAGGGAGAGGGCCCCAAGACGATCATCCCGGCCCACGCGCACGCCAAGGTGAGCTGCCGGCTCGTGGCCGACCAGGATCCGGCGGCCATCCGTGACGCGATCACGGCGTTCGTGACCGAGATCGCGCCGCCCGGCGTGCGCGTCAGCGTCACCGATCTCGGCCTCGGCCGGCCGACGCTCACGCCGATCGACCACCCGGCGACCAGGGCGGCGGCCCGGGCCATCCACGCCACGTTCGGACGGGAGCCCCTGTACTTCCGAGAAGGCGGCTCGATCCCGGTCGCGGCCAGCTTCGAGACGATCCTGGGCGTCCCGGTCGTGCTCCTCGGCTTCGCCAACCCGGACGCCCGGGCGCACGCCCCCGACGAGTCGATGATCCTCGCCAACTTCGAGACCGGGTTGCGCACGATCGTCCGGCTGTTCGACGAGCTGGCCGCACCTGCCGGCTGACCGCGAGCGGGCCGGGCGCCCCGAGCTGGCCGCGTCTGCCGGCTGGCGCGCTCGATCGTCAGCCGGCTCGACGGGCCGGGCTCGCGCTCGCGAGCTGACTCCATACCACCCATTCGGGTGGCGGGGCGTGGTGCTGTCGGGGGAGGTGCCGCGCGAATCTCCGATGCTAGGATCGGGCGGGCGACCGGTCCCGGCCGCCGCAATGAGGCGCAGGCCGACCGTGAGCATTGAAGCCGAGCAGCTCGATTTCGTGGATTCGAAGCCGGAGTGGCGCCTCGATGCCGAGGCCGGCAGCCTGGTGCCGCGCTCCGCGCTCGACGTCCTCGTCGACATCAACGACCGCGTCACGACCGGCAACCTCGTCGACTACCAGCCGGTCCCCCTCGGGTTCACGCCGCTCGACAAGACGATCGGCGCCGGGATCCGGCCCGGCGAGTTGCTGCTCATCGGCGGGGCGCAGGGCACCGGCAAGACCACGATGGCGCTCCAGATGGCGCGCAACGTCGCCTCCGGCGGCCAGGCCAACGTGCTCTACATCTGCTTCGAGCACGAGGAGCATTACCTGCTCACCCGTCTGATCGCGATGGAATCCGCTCTCGCGCGCCTGCCCCACAAGTCCGGTGCGATCAAGATCCAGGAAGTCCGCCAGGAGATCCTGAGCTCCTGGGCGGCCGAGGAAAGCGAGGGTCCGCTGCTCGTCGCGAACCCACGCCTGCGGCCCTCGATCGACCGGATCGGCCGGTACGGGCAGAGCCTCTTCCTGATGCGCGGGACGCAGTCGGCGACGACCGTCGACAACGTGCGGCGCCTCGTGACGCTTCACAAGGAGATCTCCGACGGCCGCCCGCTGATGGTCTTCGTCGACTACCTGCAGAAGGTCCCGCTGTTCCCGGAGCCCTCCACGGAGACGGAGAAGATCACGTTCGTGGTGAACGGGCTCAAGGACATCGCGCTCACCGAGCAGGTCGCCCTCGTCGCCATCGTCGCCGCCGACAAGGAAGGGCTCAAGGCGACCCGGCTGCGCAACCACCATCTGCGCGGCTCGTCGGCGATCAACTACGAGGCCGACATCATCCTGATCCTCAACGAGAAGTACAACATCGTCGCGAAGGTCAACATCGAGTTCAACCCCTACCAGGCGCAGCGCTTCCGCGACTGGGTGATCCTCTCGGTCGAGAAGAACCGCGGCGGCCAGACCGCCGTCGACCTGGAGTTCGAGAAGCACTTCGAGTACTCGTGCTTCGACCCGAACGGCCGGACGGTGCAGGAGAAGCTGATCGAGGAGCGCCTCTACAACGACTAGCGCCCGGCTGATGCGGCGCCCTGGCGTCGTTGTCGGCTGCGGTCCTCGCTCACGCACCTTGGGGTGCGCTCGCTCCGGTCCTCGCCTCCGCCTCGCCATGACACCGCCTGAGCCGGGCTTGCGCGTGCCTCGCTGGGTCGGCACCTGACGCGGCGGCCGGGCGCGGCTGATGCGGCGCCCTGGCGTCGTTGTCGGCTGCGGTCCTCGCTCACGCACCTTGGGGTGCGCTCGCTCCGGTCCTCGCCTCCGCCTCGCCACGACACCGCCTGAGCCGGGCTTGCGCGTGCCTCGCTGGGTCGGCACCTGACGCGCCGGCCGGCCGCGGCTGATGCGGCGCCCGGGAGGCCTCGGTCGCTCGGCGACTTGATCACGTGACGGTGTGGCTGGCACAAACGCAGGTCGGGCGGAGCCGATCAGGTCAGCCGGCGTACCCGGTGGCACCTGGCCGGGTTCCTCGAACGTGGCCGAAGGTGACTGCATTGGTGCCGCGCGTCCCTGGCCGGCGCCGACCTGCGTTAGCGCCGTCACAGGCGACTTCTGATCAAGTCGTCGTGCGGTTCGACCAGGGCACGCCATTCGGCGACGGCGCCACTCGACGGCGGCGCCCGCGGCGGCGCTACTCGCCGGCTGCGCGCCCCTCAGCCGGGAGCGCGCCCCTCGGCAGCTGCGTGGGCCACGGCTGATCCCGCGCCTGGGCGACCGCCCGGGGGCGGGCACGGCTCGACCACCGGCCCGGGCGACACGGCTCGCCGGGTGAGCTTCGGCGCCGGCGTCGCGCGTGGTCACGGACCTCGACGCGGGGCGGGACCGCTCGCGGATCCCCACCCGGTGCCCCCAGCGGCCGCGTGCCGTATCGTGCGCGGATGAGCGAAGACTTCGAAGCCCGCTTTCCTGAAGTCGTCGAGATCGTGGTCGAGATCCCGCGCGGCAGTCGCAACAAGTACGAGTTCGACGAGCGCGCCGGCGTCTTTCGCCTCAACCGGGTCCTGTCGTCCGCCGTCTACTACAACTTCGACTACGGGTTCATCGAAGGCACCCGGGCCGATGACGGCGACCACACCGACGCCCTGCTCGTCATCGACGAGCCCACCTTCACCGGCTGCCGGGTCTGGGGGCGCCCGATCGGTGGCCTCGAGATGAGCGACGAGAACGGGTTCGACTTCAAGGTGCTGTGCGTCGCGCTCGGCGACCCGCACCAGCGCCACATCGAGCGGCTCGAGCAGGTTCGGCCGCATCGCCTCGTCGAGATCGAGCACTTCTTCCAGACCTACAAGATGCTCGAGAACAAGGCGGTCGACGTGGTCGGCTGGCGGGATCACGACCGCGCCCGCGAGGTGCTGCGCAACGACCGGATCGCCTGGCGACGCGAGCGCGGGATGTGACCCGGCCGATCCCCGGCCGACACTGGCTCGACCGGTCCGAGGGCCGCCGGCTCTTCGTCGCCGTCCCACTCGGCGAGGACGCCCGGACCGCCGTCGCTGGCGTCATGGCAGCGCTCGGTGGGGTGGCAGGCCCGGCGACGCCCTCCGGCGGCTCGGTCATGCCCCCGGGCGACCTGCCCCCGAGCGGCGTGGTCGCGGGATGGGCAGCCGCCGGATCGGCCGCCGCGGGATCGGCTGCCGCGGGATGGGCAGCCGCGGGATCGGCCGCCGCGAGCCCGCGCCTCCAACCGAGCCGCGACCACGGCCGCGGCGAGCACGGGCCGCATCCCCGCTGGGTGCGTCCCGAGAGCCTCCACATGACGCTCCGGTTCATCGGGGCGACGCCGGACGCAGCGATCCCCAGCCTCGCAGCCGCGGCCGACGAGGCGGCCGCCGGGGGCCACGCGTTCGGCTGCACCCTGGCCGGCTCGGGCGGCTTCCCGGCCGGTCCGCGGCCCCGCGTGCTCTGGATCGGCGTCGGGCAGGGGGCCGACGAGCTGGCGAGCCTCGCCGCCCGCCTCGAGGACGCCCTCGCGGCCCGCGGGTGGCCACGCGACGACCGGCCCTTCCGGGCCCACCTGACGCTGGCTCGCACCGACGGCGTCGCCGCGGCGGCCGACCTGGTCAGCCGGCTCACCGGGCTCACGGCCGGCCTCGCGGCCGGCTGGCGGACCGACCGCATCGTCCTCTACGAGTCGATCACGGGCGGCGGCCCGGCTCGCTACGTGCCGATCCACGAGGCGTTCCTCGTGGCGTGACCCGTGGCGGCGGACCCGCCGACAGGGTAGCCTTCGACAATGCACCGGCCGGCCCACCATCGAGCCGCTCGTCAACCGGGTGGCTCGCTCGCCAGCAGCTCCAGGAGGCTCGCGTGACCAGCGATCGGACCAAGTTCGTGCTCGACGAGGACCGGATCCCGACGGCCTGGTACAACATCGTGGCGGACCTGCCGGCGCCGCCGCCGCCCATCCTCCACCCCGGGACCGGCAAGCCGGTCGGGCCGGCCGACTTCGCCCCGCTCTTCCCGATGGCGATCATCGGCCAGGAGGTGAGCGCCGAGCGCCAGATCGAGATCCCCGGCCCCGTCCGCGAGGCCTACCGCCTGTACCGCCCGAGCCCGCTGTATCGGGCCCACCGGCTGGAGAAGGCGCTCGATACGCCGGCGCACATCTACTACAAGTACGAGGGCGTCAGCCCGGGCGGCAGCCACAAGCCGAACACCGCGATCGCCCAGGCCTTCTACAACAAGGAGGAGGGGGTCAAGCGCCTCGCGACGGAGACCGGCGCCGGCCAGTGGGGGACGAGCCTCGCGATCGCGGGCGCCCTGTTCGGCCTCGAGGTCAAGGTCTGGATGGTCCGGGCGAGCTACGACCAGAAGCCGTACCGCCGGATGATGATGGAGACCTATGGTGCGGAGGTCGTCGCCAGCCCCAGCCCGACGACGAATTACGGTCGAAGGGTGCTCGCCGAGAGCCCCGACAACCCGGGTTCCCTCGGCATCGCGATCAGCGAGGCCGTCGAGGACGCCGCGACGCGCGAGGACACCAAGTACTCGCTCGGCTCGGTGCTCAACCACGTGCTCCTGCACCAGACGGTGGTCGGACTCGAAGCCATCGAGCAGTTCGCGCTCGCCGGCGAGGAGCCCGACATCCTGATCGCCTGCGCGGGCGGCGGGTCGAACTTCGGCGGCTTCACGTTCCCATTCGTTGGGAGGAACCTGCGCGGTGAGGCGAATCATCGCGTGATCGCGGTCGAGCCGGAGGCCGCCCCGTCCATGTCGCGCGGCGTCTACACGTACGACTTCGGCGACACCGGACGCCTGCTCCCACTCGCGAAGATGTACACGCTGGGCCACGACTTCGTTCCCGAGCCGATCCACGCGGGCGGCCTCCGGTATCACGGCATGTCGCCGCTCGTGAGCCTCCTCAAGGCGGAGGGCCTCATCGAGGCGCGCGCCGTCCACCAGAACGCCAGCTTCGCGGCAGGCGTCCAGTTCGCGCGGTCGGAAGGCATCCTGCCGGCACCGGAGGCGAACCACGCCATCCGCGCCGCGATCGACGAGGCCATTCGGTGCCGCGAGGAGGGGGTGTCGCGGGTGATCGCGTTCAACCTGTCCGGACACGGCCACTTCGACCTGTCGGCGTACGAGAAGTACCTCTCCGGGTCTCTCGAGGACTACGAGTATCCAGCCGAAGCGGTCGCAGATGCGCTCACGCGGCTGCCGGTGCTCGCCGGCTGACCGCGATCCCAGCCTGGCGCGGGGAGTGGGCGGAGGCGCACTCCGCGCGGGGGACACGACCGGGGGACGGCCGGGGGCCGTCCTGGCGCCCGGGCCGCATCGGCGCTCGGGGCCGCCCTGGCGCCCGGGCCGCATCGGCGCTCGGGGCTGCATCGGCGCTCGGACTCGCGCCGCAGCGAGGTGTGATGGAGCGGGTCGCCTCGTTGGGGGGATGACGAAGCGACCCGCGGAGCGGTCACCTGCCCGAGTGACCGGAAGGAGGCACGCCGGCCTCCCGCGGAGGGATCGGCTGGTGCGCGCCATCGGCACATCGTCCGTCCTACGTAGGGCTGACGGACGCTTCGGCGCGCGGGCCGTAGCGTCCAGGCGTACCATGCCGGCATGCCACGGCTCGCCTGCTGGTCGTGCGGTCGTCGGATGTACGCCACCGCACCCGTCGAATCGCTCTACGCCGACGAACGCCGGTGCCAGGGGTGCGGCGCCCTGATGAACGGCGACCGCCGGGATGCCGATCGCCGATCGGGGCGCGACCGCCGCGTCAACGACCCGAACGCCCCCGGTGCGCCCGGCGGGATCGAACGGCGCTCCGGCACGGACCGACGCTACGGGCAGCGGCGGCGCGAGGCGCACTGAGGGCCGCCGCGCCGGGAAGAGGCCTCGCTTCGGCAAGCGGGCGGGCCGCGCCGTCGCAGCGCCGCGGCCCGACGGACCCTGAGTTCAGGCGTCCGAGCGGGGCGGCTCGACGATGCGGTGGCGGAGGGCGAACGAGACCGCCTCGAGCTTCGAGTGGACGTGGAGCTTGCCCATGATGTTCTGGACGTGCGTCCGGAGCGTGTTGGGGGCGATGTAGAGGCGCTCGCAGATCTCCGGCGTCGAGAGCCCCTCGGTGAGGGCGCGCAGGACCTCGAGCTCCCGCGGCGTCAGCGGCTCGACGGGCCGCCGATCGCTCGCCGAGTCCCGCTGGGCGGCGACCCGCTGGGCGATTCCCATGATCACGGAGCGCGGCAGCAGGATGTCGCCGGCGTGGGCGTCGCGGATCGCCTGGACCAGCGTCTCGCCGGTGGTCGTGCCCTTCGTGAGGTAGCCGTCGGCGCCGGCCTGGATCGAATCGAGGATCGTCGGGTCATCGCCGATCGAGCTGACCATGATCACCCGGGCCGCGGGCCAGCGCGCCTTGATCGCCCGGGTCGCCTCGGCGCCGGTGCCGTCGGGCAGGATGAAGTCCATCAGCACGACGTCGACCCGTTCGCGGGCGAGCGCCTTGGCCTCGGCCACGGTGCGGGCCACTCCGACGAGCTGGATCCAGGGCACGGCTCCGAGCTGGCGGGCCAGGACGTCGGCCAGCAGCTCCTCGTCCTCGACGAGCATGACTCGAATGGGGGCACTTTCGGTCACGCCGGGCCTCCCTTACCGGGGCGCCGGTGGGCACCGGCCTGTCGAGCCCACGGCTCGATCATAGCACCCGTCCGTGCTCCGCTAGACTCCTTGGCGTGGAGGTCACCTTCCTCGGCCTGGGCCTTGTCAGTGGCTCGATCGCGCATGCGCTGCGCCGCGCCGGCGGCTGGACGAGCGCCGCCTGGACGCCCTCCGGAGACGGCCCCCGCCGAGCCTTGGCGGCGGGCGTGATCGACCGGCTGGCGACGTCGCTCGAAGACGCGATCGGAGCGGCCGATCTCGTCGTCCTGGGCGCTCCGCCGTCGGCCTGCCTCGACCTGCTCGACCGGCTCGCGATCGCCCGCGGGTCGATGGCGCGCGGCGCGGTCGTCACCGACGTCGCGAGCACCAAGGCTCGCATCGTGGCGCGCGCCGAAGCGCTCGGCCTCAGGTTCGTCGGCGGCCACCCGATGGCCGGCCGCGAGGTCGCGGGGTTCGAAGCTGCGGCCCCGGACCTCTTCGTCGGGCGGCCATGGGTGATCGTGGCCGGTCGCGGTGGCCCGGCCGGGGCTGCCGCTTCCGACGAGGAGGCCATTGCCCGGGTCGAGGCGCTGGTGCGCGCGACCGGCGCCCGGCCCGTCCATATGGATGCGGCCACCCACGACGCCGCCGTCGCGGCGATCAGCCACCTGCCGCTCGTGGCCTCGGTCGCGCTCGTGGAGGCGGTCGCCGGCGGGCCCGGGGAGCCGGCGCCGGACGGGTGGCGGGCAGCCGCCGAGCTGGCCGCGGGTGGCTGGGCGGGGATGACCCGCCTCGCGCGCGGCGACGCTGCGATGGGCGCGGGGATCGCGGCGACGAACGAGGCGGCCCTGGCACGGGCGCTGCGCGCCTACGGGGCCCGGATCGACGAGTGGATCGCCGCCCTGGAACGACCCGGCGGCCCCGACGAGGCGGCGCTGCTGGCGCGCTTTCAGGCGGCCAACGACCGCCTGGGCGACCACGGGTGATGGACGAGGAGGTCCTGGTCGTCCCGCGGGCCGTTGTGATGGGCTCGGGTGGCTGGCGCGGGGTGCTCGGGACGCGGGCCGCCGACCTCCTCGACAGGATCGGCCGCGAGGGCCGGTTCGCGCCGCGTGCGGCCGCAGAAGTCGACCCCGGCTACAAGCAGGTGATCCCGTACCTCGTCCTCCGCGACGCCGACCGCTACTTCCTGATGCGCCGGACGCGGGCAGGCGGCGACGCCCGCCTCCACGACCGCTGGTCGATCGGCGTCGGGGGGCATCTCAACCCGGGCGACCACGACGTCGCCGGCGGGCTGCTGCGCGAATGGTCGGAGGAGCTCGTCGCTGCCTTCGTCCCCGAGTTCCGCCTGCTCGGGCTGCTCAACGACGACACCACGGACGTCGGGCGCGTCCACCTCGGCGTCGTGTTCACGGCCGAGGCCGCGGGCCGACCGGTCGCGATCCGCGAGACCGACAAGCTCGAAGGCCGCTTTGCCGCGACAGCAGATCTGGAGGCCGTCTACGAGCGAATGGAAACGTGGAGCCAGCTCGTGTTCGACTTCATTGCCGGCCGGACCGCCGGCAGCGTCCCAGGCACGCCGGGCGGATCGGCCCGCCCGATCTGACCGCCCGGCAGTTCCGGTCACGAGGCTCGTGCCGCATACTGCACGGTGGGTGAACGGATGATGCATCTCGGGACTCGAAATCGCGGCCGGTTGGTGGCCGTCGGCCTCGCGGCCCTCTTCCTTGCGGCTGCGGCGCCCGCCCGGGCCGCCGAGCCGCCGAGCGTCATCGTCCTGCCCACCACGGGCACCGTCGATGGGGTCATGGCGGGCTACCTCTCCGACGAGATCGCCCGCGCCGCGAACGACGGCGCGGCGGCCGTCGTGGTCGAGCTCGACACGTTCGGCGGCAGCCTCGACGCGACGGCCCAGATCACCGAGACACTCCTCGAGGCACCCGTGCCGGTTATCGTGTGGGTGGCGCCGGCGGGAGCGCGGGCCGCCAGCGCCGGCACCTTCATCACGCTGGCCGCCCATCTCTCGTACATGGCCCCGGGGACCAACATCGGGGCGGCCAGCCCGGTCGGCGCGAACGGCGCCGACATCCCGGGAACGCTCGGCGAGAAAGTCCGCAACGACGCGATCGCGAAGATCACGGCGATCGCGCAGGCGCGCGGCCGACCGGTTGACTGGGCGGTCACGACGGTCGAGTCCGCCCGCAGCTACTCGGCGGAGGAGGCAGTCGCCGCAGGGGCGATCGACGGGATCGCGGCGACGCTCGACGAGGTGCTCGCCTCGGCCAATGGCAAGACGGTCACCGTCGCCGGGACACCCCGCGTGCTCGACCTCACGGGCGCCGTCACGACCGAGCGGGCGATGAACCCCGTGAGCCTGGTCCTCCACGAGACGTCCGAGCCCACCATCGCCTTCCTCCTCTTCGTCCTCGGGGTCCTGGGCATCGGGTTCGAGTTCTTCGCCCCCAACTTCATCACCGGGATCCTGGGCGCGATCGCGATCGTGCTCTCGTTCGTCGGCTTCGGCAGCCTGCCGCTCAACATCGCCGGCCTCGTGATCATCGCGATCGGCGTCGGGCTCCTCCTGCTCGAGGCGCACGTCCCCAGCCACGGCCTCCTCACGCTGGGGGCGGTGGCCTGCATCGTGCTCGGCGCGAGCGTTCTCTACTCGGCGCCGGGCGGGCCGACGGCGCCCGACGCCTCGGTCGCCTGGCCGGTCGTCGGGCTGATCGTGGCGGGCATGGCCGCGTTCGGGGCGGTAGTCGCTGTCGCGGCGGTCCGCTCGAGGCGGATGAGCGGCGGCCCGGAGCTCGTCGGCACGCTGAGCGTCGTCGGCCTGACCGGCAAGGTCACCCACCCGATCGACCCGCTGGGAACGGTCCACGCGGCGGGCGAGGAGTGGTCGGCCCGCTCGGTCGGCGGCATACCCATCCCGCGCGGGACGCGCGTCACGATCGTCCGCAAGGATGGCCTCGTCCTGTTCGTCGAACCCGCGGCCGAGGGGGCGCCCCCGGGGATCGAGTCCGCGCCAACGCAGCCCGTCACCTCGCCCAACCGCGCCGGCTAGGCGCCCAGCCGCGCCGCCAGGCGCCCATATGCGCCGCAAGGCGCCGAACCGCGCCGGCGGTGCGACGTCGGTCGCGAAGGAGAGCACGTGGAGAACATCGTCCTGATCGTCTCGGTGGTGGTGGTCCTCCTGATCGGGTTGCTGATCCTGTACCTCTCGGTCCGCGTGGTCCAGCAGTACGAGCAGATGGTGGTCTTCCGCCTCGGCCGAACGAACGAATTGCTGGTCCGCGGTCCCGGCCTGCGCTTCCTGATCCCGATCATCGATCGGCCGATGAAGGTCGACGTGCGCGAGCAGTTCATCGAGGTCCCCAGCCAGACCACGATCACCAGGGACAACGCCCCGATCAGCGTCGACTTCCTGATCTACTGGCGGATCGTCGACCCGCTGCGCTCGATCGTGAACGTCAGCTACTTCGCCGGTGCGCTGCAGGGCGTCGCGATGACGACGCTCCGGGCCGTGATCGGCGACATCCTCCTCGACGAGGTCCTGTCCAAGCGCGAGCAGATCAACGAGGTCCTCCGCGCCAAGCTCGACGAGGTCACCGAGCGCTGGGGCGGCAAGGTGACCACGGTCGAGATCCGCGAGATCACCCCGCCGCGCGACGTCCAGGACGCGATGAACCGCCAGCTGTCCGCCGAGCGGACCCGGCGCGCCGTGATCACCGAATCCGAGGGCTCGCGCCAGTCGGCGATCAACATCGCCGAGGGCGCCAAGCAGGCCGCGATCCTCAACGCCGAGGGCAACCGGCAGGCCGCCATCCTCAACGCCGAGGGGACCCGGCAGTCGCAGATCCTCAACGCCGAGGGCTACAGCGAAGCGCTCGAGCGCATCTACGCCGCCGCTTCCGGAATCGACCAGAAGACGATGCTGCTGCAGTACCTCGATGCGCTCCGCCAGCTTGGGGCGAGCCCCAGCACCAAGTACGTGATCCCGGTCGAGTTCACGAGGCTGCTTGAGCCGCTGGCCGACGGCATGCGGGCCGGCCTCGAGGCGGGAGCAGCGACGCCGCCGCCCACCCGGCCCTATCTTCCGCCGCCCGCCCCGGGCGGCCTGTCGGCCCCTCCCGAAGGCTGAACGGACCACCCCGGCGTCGACCCCCGGCACCGGCCGTGGCCGGGTACGGGGGCCGATCATACGAACGGGGGGTGGGCGGTACAGGCGGGTCCGGTATGATCCGCGCCGGGGTTCCGTCGGCCGTGCGCGGCCGGATCCCGAGTCTCCCCGCGTCCCTCGTGCCCGCCTGCCGTTGTCGGAAGGGGTGGAATGGCTGCCAAGGTCCTCGTCGTCGACGACGATCCGAACGTCCAGCGCCTGATCAGCTTCAGCCTGAAGCAGGAGGGCTATGACGTCGTCATCGCCGGGGATGCGGCCGAGGCGATCCGCCAGTTCCAGCGGGAGGCGCCCGGCCTCGTCGTCCTCGACGCCGTGCTGCCGCGCGCCGAGGGCCACCAGGTCGCGGCGCGCATCCGCGCCGACGAGGGGCAGGCACGTCACGTCCCGATCCTGCTGCTCGCGGGCGAGACGGAGCTCGAGCCGCGGGTCCGCGGCATGCGGGCCGGCGCCGACGACTACCTGGTCAAGCCGTTCCACCCGGCCGAGCTGCTGGCCAGGGTCAAGAGCCTCCTGGCCCGCTTCGCACCTCGCGAGATGGCCGGCCGGGCGCCGCTCGGGCGCGTCCTCGTCTTCTACGGGTCGAAGGGCGGCGTCGGGACGACCACGATCGCGATCAACACCGCGATCGGCCTCCACCGCGAGCTGCGCCGGTCGGTGTGCCTCATGGACGGCGACCTCCAGTTCGGCGACCACCGGGTCTTCCTCGACCTGGCCCTCGACCGGAAGAGCGTGGTCGACGCCGTGCAGTCGCCGACGATCGACGTCGACCTCATGCGGAACGTGATGATCCGCCACGACTCGGGGATCGACCTGCTGCTCGCCCCGCCGTCGCCGGAGACGGCCGAGCTCGTGACGACCGCTCACGTGACGCACATCCTCGAGGCGCTCCGGAGCATGTACGACTACGTCATCGTCGACGTCGACCAGCGCCTCGACGACCTGAACCTGGCGATCTTCGACGCGGCGGAGACGCTGTTCGTGGTGATGACGGCCGACCTCTCGTGCCTCAAGAACGTCCGGCTCGTCCTCGAGACGCTCGGCCACATCGGGTTCGACGACCACCGGGTCCAGCTGGTCCTCAACCGGGCCAACGCGTTCACCGGCATCACCCAGCGCAACGCCGAGACGGCGCTGAAGCGCCCGATCGCCTACCAGGTCCTCAACGAGTACCGCGGGGCGATCAGCGCGCTGAACTCGGGCGCCCCCTTGATGTACACGAAGCCCGACTCGCCCCTCGGCCGCTCCTTCCAGGACCTTGCCCGGGCGATCGACAAGGCGAGTCGAGCGGCGACGGCTGCCGGCGTGCCGGCGCACTGAGACCCAACGCCGGCGGCCGGGCTGCGCCGCGGGTGCTGGCGCGCGCGATAAGCGATCGGTAAGCGCGCGCCCCTGTTCCGTGCAGGCCGCGGAGAGCGCGCGTCCGTAGCGTGGGTCCCATGCTCGCCACCGTCCTCGCGGCAACCCTCCACGGCCTCGACGGCCGGCCGGTCCGGGTCGAGGTGGACGTTGCGCCCGGGCTCCCGGGATTCACGATCGTCGGCCTTGCCGACATCGCCCTCCGCGAGTCGCGCGAGCGGGTCCGCGGTGCCCTGCGGAACTCGGGGTTCGTGCTGCCGCCGCGACGGATCACGGTCAACCTGGCCCCGGCGGACCTCCCGAAGGGCGGCTCGGGGCTCGACCTCGGGATCGCGGTCGCGGTCCTCGTCGGGTCGGAGCAGGTGACGCCGCGGGGGCGCTGGGCGCTCCTCGGCGAGCTGGGGCTGGGCGGCGAGGTGCGGCCCGTTCCCGGTCTCCTCCCCATGATCGCCGCGCTGGCGCGCCGGGGCGTGCCGCGGGTCGTCGTGCCGGCCGACGCGGCCGCCGAGGCGCGCCTCGTGGCCGGCATCGAGGTGCTCCCCGCCGCGACGCTCGTCGAGGCGGCCGGCCTGATCCGCGGCAGGCGCGGCGGTCGCGGCCCGATCGAGCGGGCCGAGCTCATCCCGGAAAGCGCCGGGGTCGAAGCCCTGCCGCCGCCGCCGGCGGTCGATCGGTGGCCGGACCTCGCCGACGTCCGCGGGCAGGCCGAGGCGCGCCGGGCGCTCGAGATCGCCGTGACTGGCGGCCACGCCCTGCTCCTCGTCGGCCCGCCGGGCTCGGGCAAGACCCTGCTCGCCCGGACGATCCCGAGTCTGCTGCCGGCGCTGGAGGGCGCCGAGGCGCGCGAGGCGACGGTGATCGCGTCGGTGGCCGGCGAGGCCCCCGTGCGAGGCCTCGTGATCGAGCGCCCGTTCAGGGCGCCGCACCACACGGCCTCGTATGTCGCCCTCGTCGGCGGCGGGCCCCGGCTGGCGCCGGGGGAGGTGACCAGGGCGCATCTCGGGACGCTGTTCCTCGACGAGCTGCCCGAGTTCGACCGGGCGACCCGCGAGGCGCTCCGCCAGCCGCTCGAGGAGGGCAGGATCGCGATCGCCCGGGCCAGCGGGGCCGTGATCATGCCGGCACGCTTCCAGCTCGTCGCCGCCATGAACCCGTGCCCCTGCGGCTGGCGCGGCGACCCTTCGGGGCGGTGCGCCTGCCCGGACGCGCTGCTCGATCGCTACGAGCGCAGGCTGTCGGGGCCGATCCGGGACCGCCTCGACCTGTGGGTCAACGTCCCGCGCGTTCCCCCGGAGCTGCTGCTCGGCGGGCCCGATCCCGAGCCATCGGCGACGGTCGCGGCGCGAATCGCGGCCGCCCGCGCATGCGCGATCGACCGCTCGGGGCACCTCAACGCCCGGCTGGCAGGACGAGCGCTGCGGGCAGCCTGCGGGCTCGATGCCGCCGCCCAGGCCCGCGCGATCGCGCTCGCCGACGGGGCCGGCCTGAGCGCCCGCGCCACCGAGCGGCTCCTGCGCGTGGCCCGGAGCATCGCCGACCTCGCGGGCACGAGCGCGGTCGGCGTGGAGCACCTCGAGGAGGCGGCGCGCTTCCGGGTGCCGCCGGTCGCCGCGGCCTGGAGCCGGAGGGCCGGCTGATGCTCGGCGTCGGGTCGGGTGGGCCGTGCGGCGACTGGGCCGACTCCGCAGGCGGGAGCAGGGGCGTGGATCGGGCGGCGGCCGGCGGCGAGTCGGCGGCCGCGGGCCGCGGGCCGGGCGGCGAGGCGGAGGCGGACGGCAGGCGTCGCGACGATCCGGAGGCTGACGGCGGGCGCCGCGGCGAACGGGAGGCGCACGGAGGACGCGGCGGCGGAGCGGAGGCGGACGGCTGGCGCCGCGGCGACGACCTCGCTGTTCCCTCGACGGCACGGGGGAACGAGCGCCTCGCCTGGGCCGTCCTGGTCGGCGTCGAGGGCGTCGGGCCCGTCACGCTCGCCGCGCTGGTCCGCGCCTTCGGCAGCGGCCGGGCGGCGCTCGAGGCTGCCGCCGGCGCGAACGGCCCCGCCGTGGTGCGCGCTGCGATCGGGGCGCTCGGCGGTCGCCTCGACGAGCGCGTCGCGACGGCGATCGCCGACGGCGCGAACGCCGCTGGCGCGTTCGCGGGCCGTCTCGGAGGCCTCGGCGTGGTCGTCGTGACCCTCGACGACCCTGCGTACCCGGGCAGGCTGCGGCTGGTGGAGATGCCGCCGCCCGTGCTGTTCGTCCGCGGGGCCGTCGATTCGCTCGAGGCCCGGAGGCCCGTCGCCGTGGTCGGGACGCGGCGCCCGACCGAGCGCGGCCGGCGGCTCGCGACCGCGATCGCGACGGCGCTCGCCGGCAACGGGGCTGCGGTCGTCTCCGGGCTGGCGCTCGGGATCGACGGCGCGGCCCACGCCGCCTGCGTGGATGCGGGCGGCACGACCGTCGCGGTCCTCGGCGCCGGCCATGGCCGGCTCTACCCGGCCGCCCACCAGCCGCTGGCGGACCGGATCGTGGCCGGTGGGGGAGCGGTGATCAGCGAGCTGGCCCCGGACGTGCCCGCGGTCGCCGGGACCTTCCCGCGCCGGAACCGGGTGATCGCCGGCCTCGCCGACGCGACGGTCATCGTGGAGGCGGGACCGCGAAGCGGTGCGCTCATCACGGCGGGCTGGGCCCTCGAGCAGGGGCGCGAGTGCTTCGTCGTGCCGGGCCCGGTCGGTGTCGAGCAGAGCCTCGGGTGCAACCGGCTGCTCCGGTCGTACCCGGGCCAGGCGCGGGCGGTTCCCGGAATCCCCGAGCTCCTCGAGGACCTGGACCTCGTCGCCGATGCCGGGCCGCCAGCCATCGAGGCGGCGCCACGGGCACCCGGCGGGGCGCGCCCCGCGAGCCTCGATGCGCTCCTCGCCTCGCTCGGGGCGGCCGAGGCGGCCGTCGCCCGGGCACTCAGGCCCAGGGCGGCGACGCTCGACGAGCTCGTCCTGGCGACCGGCCACACGCCCGCGGCGCTCCTCGCCGTGCTCACCCGCCTGGAAGACCGGGGGCTCGCCGTTCCCGCGCTCGGACGGTACGCTCCGGCGGGCGATCTCGCCGAAGCCGCGACGCCACCCTGGCATCCGGGATAGCGCCCCAGGGTCGTCACCCCGGGGCTCTGCGAGCGGCGGGCGGCGGCTTCATGCGCGCTTCAGGTTGCCGGCCGGTGCGGGCCGGTGGTATGGTGACCGAAACTCAGGGGGAGAATCCGTTCCGACGTGCCCCCAGCGCGTCGCAGCGGACACCAGGAGCAGCATTGCGAAAGATTGCGGTCGCAGTCCTGGCGGTGCCTGTCCTCACCGTCGTCTACGCGGCGACACTTCGGCACCGGCCACGAGCTCTCCGGGCCACGCTAGGGTTCGCAGGCGCGGCCTTCGCCCTCCTCCTCGTCGTCGCGTTCATGCCGAGGGCGACCAGCGCCGTTCCCACGACCAGGGCGACAGCCGTCGCCGCGACCCAGTTCGGGCCTGACGTCGCGTCCATCGACGGGCTCGCCGGCGCGGTCGAGGTCTCCTTCGCACAGCCGATGGACCCGACCTCGGTCGAGGCCGCGGTCAGCCTCTCGCCGGCCATGCCGGTACGGATGACCTGGGCGGATCCCGGCCGGCGGCTGCTCGTGGCGCCGGCGCGGGCCTGGACGCCCGCCACGTACTACACCCTGACCGTGTCGAACGCCGCGCGGACAACCGCCGGCACGGCGATGAACGCCCCGGTCATCAAGGGGTTCTACACCCGCCCGTCGGCGACCGCGAGCGTGCGGTCCACCTCGACCCGCGCGGACGGCCGGGTGAACCTCAAGGGCACGTTCGTCGTCGACTTCGACCGACCCATCCAGGCGGACTCCGCGCGGGCCGCGTTCGCGATCAGCCCGAAGGTGGCCGGCGCTCTCAACGTGAGCATCAGGACGGACGGCGGCACCCGGCTGACGTTCGTCCCGCGAGCCGCCCTCGCCCCGAACACGACCTACACGATCACGCTGGCCGGGACGGTCTACGACGCCGACGGCGCCCCCGTCGCCGAAGTCCCGGCCCTGACCGTCCGAAGCGCCGCCGCCCCGAAGTCGACCCCCCGGCCGGCGAAGACCTCGAAGCCCTCGAGCGGATCCGCCTCGAAGCCGACCAAGCCGGTCTCCACGCCGGTGACGAAGCCCGGCTCGAAGCCGGTCGGCATCCTCCACGTCGTGCGCTTCCGGCCGTTCGACGGCTCGACCAAGGTCGGGCCGGCGGCCGACATCTCGGTCCGGTTCACCAAGGCGATGGAGCGGCAGTCCACCGAGCATGCCTTCCAGGTCCTGGCCAGCGGCCGGCGGGTCACTGGCACGTTCACCTGGTTCGAAGGCAACCGGGTGCTCCTCTTCAACCCGACGAGATCGCTCCCGGCAGGCGCCCGGGTCACCATGCGGGTGACGACCGCGGCTCGCGCCGCCGATGGGTCCAGGCTCGCCAAGGTCATGTCCGGGATCTTCACGGTCGTCCCGAAGTCGAAGCCGATCAAGCCGCCGCGGCCGCCGTCCGGCGGCGGAGGATCGGGCGCCGGCGCCTGGGCATCGGTCGAGCGGTACTACCTCGGCCTCATGAACTGCACCCGGGGAGGCGGCATGGTCACGTCGAGCGGCTCGTGCTCGAGCCCGGGTGGCAGCGGGATCGCGCCGCTCTGGATCGACGCGGGGATCTCCGCCAAGGTCGCGCGCCCGTACGCGAAGCTGCTCGCGACCACCGGGGTCTGCAGCCACTTCTACGGCGGCAACCCAGGCTCGCGGCTCCACCGGGCCGGGTACACGAGCTATCGATGGGCGGAGAACCTCGGCTGCCGGTCCGCGTCCTCGCCGTTCGCGTCCGTGCTGGGGACCCACATCTACTTCCAGAGCGAGCGCTCGTGGCGTCCCCAGGGCGGCCACTGGGTGAACCTCATGAACGCCGGCTATGACCGCGTCGGCCTCGGCGTCTGGGTGTCGCACGGTCGCGTCCGGCTCGTGATCGACTTCTATCACCCCTGACCGCGCGTACCATCCCACGATGGGCTGGCGGATGGTGCGACGCGCGGTCTTCGGGATCCTGGCGGGCATGCTCGTGGGCTGTGCCTCGTCCCCGATCGCCTCCGATCCGGCGACGAGCCCCAGGCCATCGACGGCGGCGCCATCGGCAGCCTCCGTGCCGCCGTCCGCCGTTCCGCGGTCCCCGACCGTCGAGACCACTCCCGCCCCGACCGCACCCGTGGAGTCGCCGACGACGCTCGCGCGGCGCATCGAGGTGCCGGGCGGTCCGCTCGGACTCGACGTGGCGGACGGACACGCCTGGGTAGTGGCGACGGATGCCGGCACGCTGGTCGACGTCGACCTCGCGACCGGCGCGAGTGTCCCGATGGACATCGGATCGTCGCCGAACTGGATCAAGGTCCTCGACGATGGCCGCCTCGTGCTCAGTCGGTACGGGCCGGCTCCTGGTCGCGCGACGCTCGAGATCATCGATCCCGTGCGTGGCAACGTGACGCCGGCCGCCCAGGACCCGATCGACGGGCTCGACGTCGATGGCCGGAAGATCTGGGCCTTCGCCAAGGGTGGCACGGTCCTCGAGGTCGACCCAGACGGGCGGATCGTGGGGCAGGCCACGGTGCGGATCGCCGAGAACGAGCACATCGACCTGGTCGGGACCGGCGGCGCGGCGTTCGCCTCATCGGACAGCACCGCGGTCCGTCGCGTGCACGGTGCTCCGCCACGGGTCGACGCGACGATCGAGACGGGCGGCGGCGTGCCGTTCGTCGACGACGGCGGTCTCGTCTGGGGTGCCCGGGCCGACGAGCTCTGGGCGATCGACCCGGCGAAAGCGGCCGTGACCCGTCGGTTCCCGCTCGCGGATCTCTCGGAGATCCTCGACCTCGACATCGAGGGTGATGACGCGTGGATCGCCGTCCGTCATCCGGGTCGGGTCGGTGCGGTCATCCGCCTCGATCTCAGCACCGGCAAGGAGGTCGCGGACATTCCCGCGGACCTGCCCGCCGCAGTGGTGATCGCGGGCGAGCGCGCCTGGGTCACGGACTACACGTCGGGAGCTCTCCTGGGCTTCGACCGCTGACGACCTGCCACCGCCCGCCCCGCCCACGGGCGCAACGCGATGTCGACGGGGCGCGCCGCCGGCTCGCGCGCCCGGTCGCGGGCCAGGGCTCCGCGCGTCGCGGTCGATCCCGGCCTCGTCGCGGCCCGCACCGGCGGCGGCGTCCGGCGCCGCGGCGCGGCGCAACGTCCGGCGGCCCGGCCAGCCTGGCGTGAGCGGCCGTTCGGGGGGAGTGGACCGGGCGTGAAGTGCCCGGTGCTAGACTCGGGCGCCATGAGCACCAATCTTGTGATCGTCGAGTCGCCTGCCAAGGCCCGCACGATCGAGCGCTACCTCGGGCCCGGCTACACGGTGCTCGCATCCTATGGCCACGTGCGCGACCTCCCGGAGAACCCGGGCAAGGGCCAGCTGGGCGTCGACGTCGACCACGACTTCGCCCCCGACTACGAGATCCCGGCCGAGCGCCGGCGGCAGGTCGGTGCGATCGAGAAGGCCGGCCGCACCGCCGACCGGATCTTCCTCGCGACCGACCTCGACCGGGAGGGCGAGGCGATCGCCTGGCACGTGGCGGAGGCCGCCCACCTGCCTCGCGAACGCACGTCCCGGGTGACGTTCAGCGAGATCACCGAACCCGCCATCAAGGCCGCCTTCGCGCACCCGCGCCAGATCAACGAGAACCTTGTCGACGCCCAGCAGACGCGGCGGATCGTCGACCGGCTCGTCGGATATACCCTGAGCCCGCTCTTGTCCCGGAAGGTCCGGTCGGGCCTCTCGGCCGGTCGGGTCCAGTCGGTCGCGGTCCGGCTCGTCGTCGAGCGCGAGCGCGAGATCTCCGCCTTCGTGGCGGAGGAGTACTGGACGGTCGAGGCGCTCCTCGAATCGCCGGCCGGTGCCAGGTTCGCCGCGGACCTCGTGAGGATCGACGGCAAGAAGCCCCGCATCCACGATGGCGAGACCGCGCGCCGCCATGTCGAGGCCCTGCGGGCCGCGCACCCGGTCGTCCGCGACGTCAGCGTCCGCCGCTCGAAGCGAAGCCCGGCCCCTCCGTTCACCACCTCGACGCTCCAGCAGGAGGCCAGCCGCAAGCTCGGGTTCAGCCCCAAGCGGACGATGTCCGTCGCCCAGCGGCTCTACGAGGGCGTCGAGACGCCCGACGGGCACGTCGGCCTGATCACCTACATGCGGACCGACTCGGTCGCCCTCGCCGACCAGGCGATCGCCGAGGCCCGCGAGGTGGTGGCCGGGCGCTTCGGCGACGCGCTACGTCGTCGCCAAGGGGCGGCGCTACCGGACGACGAGCCGGAATGCCCAGGAGGCCCACGAGGCGATCCGACCGACGTCCTTCGCGCGCGATCCCGAGGCGCTGGCGCGGACGCTGCCCCGCGACGAGGCGCGCCTGTATCGGCTGATCTGGCAGCGCGCCCTGGCGAGCCAGATGGCCGAGAAGGAGCTCGAGACGACGACGGTCGAGCTCGCCGACGCGCACTACGAGCTGCGCGCCTCGGCGACCAGGACCCTGTTCGACGGCTTCGCCGCGGTCTACACGGAGGGGCGCGACGAGGGCGAGGAGGAGGCCGAGAAGTCGCTCCCGCCGCTCGTCGAGGGCGATCCGACGACAGTCGTCGAGGTCACCCCGACCCAGCACTTCACCGAGCCGCCGCCGCGGTTCACCGAGGCGTCCCTCGTCAAGGCCCTCGAGGAGCACGGCATCGGGCGGCCGTCGACCTACGCGGCGACCATCTCGACGATCGTCGACCGTGGGCTACGTGACCATCCGCGAGCGCCGGCTCTACCCGGAGCCCGTGGCCGAGATCGTCACGGACCTGCTCGTCGAGCACTTCGGCGAGTACGTCGATCTCCAGTTCACTGCCCGCATGGAAGAGGAGCTCGACGAGGTCGCCCGCGGCGAGCGGGCCTGGGTGCCGCTGCTGCGCGCGTTCTACGGGCCCCTCAAGACGCGTCGTGGACGAGAAGCGCCGCGAGCTCACGCGGCGCGACCTCACGACCGAGGCGACCGACGAGGTCTGCTCGGAAGGGCACCCCATGGTGATCCGGCTGGGACGGAACGGCCGGTTCCTGGCCTGCTCGCTCTACCCGGAGCACAAGGAGAGCCGGCCGCTTCCCGGCGAGGAGCCCGAGGTGCCGCAACCTCCCGGGCACCGGCGAGGCCTGCCCGACGTGCGGGGAGGCCGAGGGTGGGGTCCTGGTCGCGAAGCGCGGCCGGTTCGGGCCGTTCGTCGGCTGCAACCGGTACCCGGCCTGCTACGTACATCAAGCGCGACGGTCCGCCGCCGCCCGACCAGCTGCCGTTCGAGATCACCTGCCCGACCTGCGGCGAGGGCCACCTCGTGGCCCGCCGGGCGCGGCGCACGGGCTCGGTCTTCTGGGGCTGCTCGCGCTACCCGAAGTGCGACTTCACGACGTCCCGTGAGCCGCTCGGGCCCGTCCACGACGTGGACGGCGGGCCGGTCGCGCGCCGCGACGAGCACGCGGCGCTCTGCCTCAAGTGCGGTGCGCCCGTGGCGGCTGCCGGACGGGCCGCTGCCGCCGCCCGGGACCCGGCTGCCCGGCGGCGAGCCGGATCCGGCCGCCCTCGCCCGGCCCTCGTCCCGCGGCGGCGCGGCGAGGAGCGGCGGCTGCTGGCCGGACCCGCGCGTCGCAGTCCGGCCGCGCCTCGCCCGCGGCGGGCGGCCGGCCGGCGGTGACGGGGCGGCTCCCCATGGCGCTCGCGGGACCCCGACCGACAGCCGCAGCACGACCCGCGGCGACGCGGGCTGAGCGTGGACGCCGGATCGGCCCTGACCCGGTTCCTCGCGAGCCTCGCTGCCCGCGACGCCTCGCCGCACACCCAGCGGGCCTACGCGACGGCTGTCGGCGCGTACCTGCGCTGGCTCGCCGCCGCCGGCGTCGCCTGGCAGGCGCCGCCCCGGGCGCAGCTGCGCCGCTACCTCGCCGAGCTCACCGAGGGCCACGCGCGGGCGTCGGTCGCCCAGCGGATGGCCGCGATCCGATCGTTCTACCGCTGGGCCGTGCGGACCGGCGAGGCGGACGCCGACCCGTGGTCGCTGCTCGCAACCCCTCGCCGGCCGCGGCGGCTGCCGTCCGTCCTCTCGATCGATGACGTCGAGCGAGTCCTCGACGCGGCCGCGGATCCCTCTCCCCGGACGGGACGCCTTCCCGGGGTTGCTCCGGCCGACGCCGGGCCGCTGGCCCGGGCGCTCGCGCTGCGGGACGTCGCCCTCGTCGAGACCGCCTACGCGGCCGGCCTGCGGATCGCCGAGCTCGCGGCGGCGTCGGTCGATCGCCTGGACCTCGCCCGAGGCGAGATCCGGATCGTCGGCAAAGGGCGCAAGGAGCGGATCGGGATCCTCGGGGCGGCCTGCCCGAGCCGCCCTCGCCGACTACCTCGCCGACGGGCGGCCCGCGCTGCTCGCCCGGGGCGACGCCCCGACCGCGGCGCTCTTCCTCAACGGGCGCGGCGGGGCGCTCGGGACGCGCGGGATCCGCTTCCGCCTCGACGCCCACTTCCGCCGCGCGGGCGTGCCGGAGGGGACGCATCCACACACCCTGCGCCATTCCTTCGCGACCCACATGCTCGACGGCGGCGCCGACCTGCGCGTCGTCCAGGAGCTGCTGGGGCACGCCAGCCTCGCCACGACCCAGGTCTACACGCACGTGTCGCCGACGCGCCTGCGGGCCGCCTACTCGGTAGCCCACCCCCGCGCCCGATCCGACCGCCCGCGCTCCAGGTGAGCGCGGGACGCGCGCTCGCTCGCGGCGGCCTGATCGTCAGTGGCGCCTTCCTCGTCTCGCGCATCCTCGGGTTCGTCCGCCTCTTCGCCGTCACCGCGGCGGTCCCCGACGCGGCCGGGCTGGAGCCGTTCCTCCAGGCGTTCCGGCGTCCCCGACCTGATCTTCCAGCTTGTCGCGGCCGGCGCCCTGAGCTCGGCCCTGATCCCGACCATCGCGACCCTGCTCGGCATGGGCGCGGAGCGCCGCGCATGGCGGGTCGTGTCAGGGGTGACGAACGTGATGCTGATCGCGCTCGCGATCCTGGCGAGCGCTCCTCGAGGTCGTTCGCGCCGCAGGTCGTGGCCGCGATCACCCCGGGCTTCTCGGGCGAACGGCTGGCACAGACGGTCGAGCTGACCCGGATCATGCTGCTGAGCCCGATCCTGCTGGCGCTCGGCTCGGTGGCGACGAGCGTCCTCAACGCGCGCGGCAGGTTCGCGGCCAGCGTGATGGCACCGATCATCTACAACCTCGCCATCATCGCCGGGGCGGTCTTCCTGACCGGTCCGTTCGGCCTGGTCGGCCTCGCGGTCAGCGTCGTCATCGGCAGCGCCTGCCACCTCGGCGATCCAGCTGCGGCCGCTCTTCGTCGGCGTGCGGTTCCGCTACACCCCGACGTTCGCCCGGGATGACCGCGAGACGATCCACACGATCCTGCTGCTCGTGCCGCGGGCGATCGGCCTGGCCGGCGCCCAGCTCCAGCTGGTGGTCGCCCAGGGCATCGCCTCGACGCTCGCCGGGGGCCGTGATCTGGTCGTTCAGCGTGGCATTCACGGTCTTCCAGATCCCGATCGGGGTGATCGGGGTGCCCCTCGGGATCGTCGCCCTGCCGACCCTGTCGGCGCAGATCGCGAGCGGTGCGCTCGACGAGTTCGTCGACCTGCTGGGCCGATCGCTCCGCGTCATGGCGTTCGTCATGCTCCCGCTGGCCTGCTTCGGGATCGTCGCGGCGGGCCAGATCATGACCGTCCTGTTCGGGCTGGGGCGGACGGCTCCCGCCCAGCTCGAGAGCACCGCCACCGTGCTGGCGGCCTTCCTCGTCGCGCTCCCCTCGGAGACGGCGATCGTCGTCCTGGCCCGGGCGTTCTACGCGATGCGCGACACCCGCACGCCCGTCGCGGCGGCCCTCCTGGCGGTCGGGGTGAGCATCGTCCTGTCGATCGCGCTGGCGCCGGCGCTGGGCGGGCCCGGCCTCGCCCTCGGGGTCTCGATCGCGTCGTGGTGCGAGACGACGGCCCTCGTCCTGCTGCTCCACCGAAGGGTTCCTGCGCTGCGGGTCGGCGGGCTCCTGCGATCGATGGCGGTGTTCCTCGCCTGCGCCCTCCTCGGCGCGGCAGCCGTGTGGGCCGTCCTCGCCGGGGCACAGGCGATCGTCACGCCGGGCCCCGGTAGACTCGTCATCGTCGTCGTGAATGCGATCGAGCTCGTCGCCGGCTGCCTCGCCGGCGGCCTCGTCTACCTGGGGGCCGCGCGGCTCCTGGGAATCCCGGAGGGACCCACCATCGTCCGCCTCGTCCGCAGCGCGCTCCGGCGCGGCACGCCGGCATGACCGCCCGCGACACGGCTGGCGCCGGTCCGGCCCGCGACGCCGCTGGCCCGGCTGGCCCCGGTCCGGCCCGCGACCCGGTGGGCGAGTGGGACGCGTTCGTCGCCGCGGCGCCGCTCGGGTCGTACCTCCAGCGGTCCGCCTGGGCTCGAGTCAAGGCGGTCAACGGCTGGGACGTCAGCACGGGTCGTCGCGCCGGCCGAGCCAGGCGCCGCCCGACGGGTCGGCCGAGAGCGGCGTGATCGGCGCGCAGCTCCTCCTGCGCCGGCCGCGGCTGATGCCGTGGGCGTTCGCCTACGCGCCGCGCGGCCCGGTCGCGAGCGCCTGGGCGCCGGGCGGCGTCGACCGCTTCACCGCGGCGCTGCGCGCGGCGGACCTGGGGCGCGTCTCGCACGTGCGGATCGACCCCGAGGTCGAGGCCGGCGGCCCGCTCGATCCGGGTGGCTCGCTGGTCGCGGCCCTCGAGGCTGCGGGCTGGCGCCCGGCGCCGCCGATCCAGCCGGCCGTCGACGCGCATCATCGATCTCGGTGCCGACGAGGCCGCGCTGTGGTCCGGCCTGCGCAAGAAGTGGCGCCAGTACGTGAACAAGGCCCGCGCGGCGGGCGTGACCGTCGTCGAGCCGGCCGGCGACCCGATCCCGGCCTTCTACCGGATCTACCGGGAGACCGCCGACCGGGCCGGATTCCTGATCCGCACCGAGCAGGCCTACCGCGACGTCTGGGAGGCGTTCCGGCCGACCGGCGACGCGACGATGCTCTTCGCGCTCGATGCCGAGGGCACCCTCGGCGCGGCGCTCTTCCTGGTCCGCAACGGCCGCCGGGTGGTCGAGCCCTACGGCGGGATGACGCCGGCCGGCGCCGACCTGCGGGCGAACTACCTGCTGAAGTGGGAGGCGATCCGCCGTTCGCGCGAGGCCGGCGCCACGGCCTACGACCTCTGGGGCCTGGCCCACCCCGGTATCGCCCACTTCAAGGCCGGGTTCGGCGGCCGCGAGGTCCACTACATCGGGGCGTGGGACCTCGTCCTCTCGGGGCTCGGCCGGCGCGCCTACGGGACGGCCCAGGGCATCCGCGTGCAGGTTGCCCGCCGTCGCGCCGGGCTCGCCGTGGGCGGGAGCGCGGCGGAGGGCACAGCGCACGGCGGCGGCGGTCCGGGCGACGCCGGGACGGCCGGGAGCGACGCCGAGTGAGCGCGGCGGCGCCGGACGCCGCCGCCCCTGGCGGGGGAGGCGTCCGCGAGGCGGTGCCTGGCGAGCTCACCGCGTGGGACGAGCGGACCGTGCGCGCGCCCGGCGGCGACGTCCAGCAGTCCCTCGCCTGGGGCGAGCACCGCCGGTCGACCGGCTGGCGGGCCCACCACCTCGTGCTCGACGGCGGCGGGTTCGCGCTTGCCCTCGGGCGACCGTGGCCGCTGATCCCGGGCGGACGCCTGTACGTCCCGAAGGGCCCTGTCGCCGCGGGAGCGCCGCCCGCGACGGTCGCCGAGCGGCTCGCCGCGATCGCCGGATGGGCTCGCAGCGCCGGCTACGACACGATCCTCGCTGATGCCGAGGTACCGGCGGCGACAGGCTACCCGGCGATGCTGGCGGCTCACGGGTTCCACCCGGCCGAGGAGGTCGGGGCCATCGCGCCATCGGGTCGCGACGCCGATCGCGACCGGCGCCGGCGAGCCCGACCTGTGGGCGATGATCGACCGGACCACCCGCCAGCGC
Source organism: uncultured Chloroflexia bacterium (assembly GCA_963809375.1). Lineage (GTDB taxonomy): Bacteria > Chloroflexota > Limnocylindria > Limnocylindrales > CSP1-4 > CTSoil-043. The sequence continues at coordinate 29,870 of CAWEJO010000004.1, read as the reverse complement.
TGCGGCGCAGCCGAGCGCAAGGGCTACCGGGTGGTGCGGTTCGACCGCTCCGCCGGCGACGAGCCCGGCGACGGATTCGAGGCGCCCACGCCGGACCGGCTCGCAGCCGATGCCGCCGCGGCCTTCGACCGGTTCCATGCCCTGCTCGCGACGACCGGGGCACGGCGCGGCTTCGCGATCGGGCCGCGCGCCACTGCGATCGCCTGGTGGCGCGCTGCGCTCGACGCCGGCCACCTCGCCCTGCTCGAGGTCCGGAGCGCCGACGGCGCCTACCTCGGGGCGGCGATCTTCTACCGCAACGGCGACCGGCTCACGTATGCGAACTCGGGCGACGTCGTCGAGCTCCGCCACGCGTATCCCGGGCACGATCCACCTGCTCCTCTGGCGGGCCCTCCAGCTCGCGGTCCGCGAGGGCCGCACCGAGCTCGACCTGGGCGGCGTCGACGTCGCAGGCGCTCGCCACGAGCCGCGCGCCGGCGAGCCGATGTTCGGGCTGTACGAGTTCAAGCGGGCATTCGGGGGGCGCTGGGTGGAGCTGAGCGGCGCCCACGAGCGGGTCCTGCGCCCCGGGCGCCGGCGGGCCGGGCTGGCGCTGCAGCGGGCGGCGCGCGGCGCCCGCCGGCTCGCCCGGCGGACGGCCCGATGACCGTGAGACGTGGCGAGGGCGGCGCGGCAGGCTCGGCCGAGCGGGCGATGCGGGCGCTCCTCGCGGCCGCCGAGCCCGGCGGGACGCGGCTGCTCCGGGAGCTCGTGGTGCGCCTCGCGACGGCCGGCCACCTTCAGGCAGTCCTGCCGGCGGACGGCCGGGCAGTCGCGGTCGCGGGCATCGCCTACGACTCGCGTCGGGTCGTCGCGGGTGGCTGCTTCGTGGCCGTGCCTGGCCACCACGTCGATGGCCACGCCTACCTCGGCCGGGCGATCGCCGCCGGCGCGGTGGCGCTTGTCGTGGAGCGACCGCTGCCCGTCGACGCGGCGGGCGGCGCCGTGCAGCTGGTGGTCGGCAGCAGCCAGCACGCCCTCGCGACCGTTGCCGCATGGTGGTTCGGCGATCCCGCGGCGGCGCTCGCCGTCGTCGGCGTGACGGGCACGGACGGCAAGACGACCACCGCGGGCATGGCCGTCGCCGCGCTCGAGGCAGCCGGCGTGCGGACCGGCCTGGTCTCGACCGCCGAGCAGAAGATCGGCGGCCTGTGGGCCGGGGCGCTCGCGCACGTGACGACGCCGGAGGCGCCCGAGCTCCAGCGGACGCTCCGGGCGATCGCGGCCGCGGGCGACGCCGTCGCCATCCTCGAGACCACCTCGCACGGGCTCGCCCTCGAGCGCGTCGGCGAGATCCCCTACGACGTCGCGATCTTCACGAACCTCACCCACGAGCACCTCGAGCTGCATGGCACGTTCGAGGCGTACCGCGACGCCAAGGCGTCGCTCTTCGCGCGGCTCGGCGGGCCGGCGGGCCGCGCTCCGAAGCCGCCGACGCTTCCCGGCGGCCGCCCGTGGCCGATCGGCGGGATCGTCAACGCCGACGACCCGGCCGCCGCCACGTTCGCCGCCGCCACCCGGCAGGCGGGGGCGGCGCTGCTCACCTACGGCACCGTCGCGGCGGCCGATATCCGGGCGACCGCCATCGTCGAGGATCGCCGGGGGCTCCGGGCCGGCCTGCGGACGCCCCGCGGCGCCCGAGAGCTCCGGCTCGCGCTCGTGGGCCGCTTCAACGTCCACAACGCGCTCGCCGTCGTCGCCCTGGGCGAGCTGCTCGAGCTCGACGCCGAGGCCGTCCTGCGCGGCCTGGCGACGTTCGGCGGGGTCCGCGGCAGGATGGAGATCGTGGATCGCGGCCAGCCCTACCTTGTGGTCGTCGACTACGCCCACACGCCCGCATCGCTCGCGGTCGCCCTCGACGCGCTGGCGCCGCTGTCTGGACCGGGCGCGGGAACGATCGCGGTGTTCGGCTCGGCGGGCGAACGCGACGTCGCGAAGCGCGCGATCCAGGGCCGGGTAGCGGGTGAACGCTGCCGGGTCGTGGTCGCGACCGACGAGGACCCGCGGGGCGAGGACCCGCTGGCGATCCTCGAGCAGATCGCCGGCGGCGCCGAGGCGGCCGGCAAGCGCCGCGGCGACGACCTGCTGGTGATCCCGGACCGGCGCGCGGCGATCGACGCGGCGTTCGCCCGGGCGCGGCCGGGTGACGTCGTCCTGCTGGCCGGCAAGGGCCACGAGACAGAGATCATCTACGCGGACCACGACCAGCCGTGGGACGAGCGAGCGGTCGCCGAGGAGCTCCTCGCCGCCCGCGGGTTCGGGGGCTGACGCCCGTGCGGGGCTGCCTCTCGTTCCTGGTGTTCATCGCGTTGCTCGTCGCCGGATTCACCTGGTTCGTGCTGCCCCCCGTCGCGGGATGGGCGATCGAGACGCTCCTGCCGCGCGACGCCGTGGACGGCACGATCACGGCCCGGGTCGACGTCGACTTCCCTCCCGAGCTCTACACGCTGCACGCCGACGCGGTCACGCTCAGCGGGCGGCGGGTGGCGGTCGCCGGCGGGCGGCTCGACGTCGACACGCTCGGCGTCACGCTGCGCGATGTCCACCTCGCGGACCGGACGGCCGCCAGCATCACGGGGAGCCTCACCGGCGTCCGGGTGGAGGCGGGGACGACCACGCTCGTCACGATCGCGCGGATCGACCTCGCCGGACCGACCGACGCGATCGCGGCGACGATCACCATCCAGGGCCAGGAGGCACGCCTGCGGGCGGTCGCGGCCCTCGACGCGGTCCTGCCGAGCCCGCCCGAAGCGCTGACCCTGCAGGCGCCCGACCGCATCACGACCATGGTCGGCGGGGCCACCCTCTCGGGGAGGCTTGCCGTCCGGAACGGGGCACTCGTGGTCGTCGGAGACGCCCCGCTCCCGACCGTCGAGATCATCCCGGCCGCGGCCAGCGGGCCGCTCCACCTGACCTCCGTCCGGATCGCCGGTGGCGATCTCGTCGTCAAGGGCACGCTCGACCCTTCCGCCCTGGGGATCGCGGCGCCCTGACCGCGGGTGGCCGCCGGTTGCCGCCGCTCGGCCGCCTCGCGGCCACTGCCTGCAACCCGGCCGGGGCGCCGGAGCTCCCCTGCTAGACTGGTCGACCGATGTCGGTCGAACCGCTTCCCGCCACCCAGGTGTCCACACGGGCCCCAGTACCCCGGCCACCCCTCTCGCGGTCGCGCCGGTCGTCGACCATGCGCAGCATCCCGGAGCTCCGGCGCGACCTCCTGCGCGAGCTCGCCGCGCAGCATCCGGGAGCGGATCTCTCGAGCGTCGAAGAGGCGTTCGACTTCGCGGTCGTAGCCCACGCCGGCCAGACCCGTGCCTCGGGCGAGGCGTACGTCACCCATCCGATCGCGGCCGCCCAGCTGCTCGTGGAGCTCGGGGTCGACCTCACCTCGATCGTCGCCGCGCTGCTCCACGATGTCCCGGAGGACACGGATCACTCGCTCGCGGAGATCGAGGAGCGGTTCGGGGTCGAGGCCGCCCACCTGGTCGACGGCGTCACCAAGCTGTCGAAGTTCAGCACCCACAGCCACGAGGAGCAGCAGGCCGAGAACATTCGCAAGATGCTCCTTGCGATGGCCCAGGACATCCGGGTCGTCCTGATCAAGCTCGCCGACCGCCTGCACAACATGCGGACGCTGGGCAGCCTGCCCCTCGAGAAGCAGCAGCGGATCGCCCGCCAGACGATGGAGATCTACGCCCCGCTCGCGGAGCGCCTCGGGATCTGGCAGGTCAAGTGGGAGCTCGAGGACCTCGCCTTCAAGCACCTCGACCCCGAGCGCTACCGCGAGCTCGCGGCCAACCTCGACGGGCGGCGCCATCATCGCGAGACCTACATCGAGCGGGCGATCAGGGTCCTGACCCCCGAGCTCGAGAAGGCCGGCATCACCCCGGACCTCAACGGGCGACCGAAGCACCTGTTCAGCATCTGGAAGAAGATGCAGCGCAAGGCGGCCGCCTTCGGCGAGATCTACGACGTGTACGCGATCCGACTCCTCGTCGACGACGTCAAGGACTGCTACGCGGCGCTCGGCGTCGTCCACAGCCTCTGGAAGCCCATTCCGGGACAGTTCGACGATTACATCGCGGTCCCCAAGCCGAACGGCTACCAGAGCCTGCACACCGCGGTCATCGCCCTCGACGGGAAGCCGCTCGAGATCCAGATCCGGACCCACGCGATGCACCAGATCAGCGAAGTGGGCATCGCGGCCCACTGGCGCTACAAGGAGGGCTCGCGCTCGGAGCGCGACTACGACGCCAAGCTTGCCTGGCTGCGCCAGCTGATGGACTGGCAGCGCGAGGTCACCGATGCGCGCGAGTTCGTCGAGGGAATCAAGCTCGACATCTTCCAGGACCAGGTCTTCGTGTTCACGCCCAAGGGCGACATCAAGGACCTGCCGGCCGGCGCGACGCCGCTCGACTTCGCCTACCGGATCCACACCGATGTCGGCCACCGGACGATCGGCGCGAAGATCAACAACCGGCTGGTCCCGCTCGACTACCGCCTCAAGAACGGCGACATCGTCGAGATCGTGACGACCAAGGCGGAGCACGGCCCGTCGCGCGACTGGCTGGGGATCGTCCGCACCTCGCACGCCCGCGAGAAGATCCGCCAATGGTTCAAGAAGAAGGACCGCGACGAGAACGTTGCCCATGGCAGGGATGCCCTCGAGCGCGAGCTGCGGCGCCTCGCCCGCTCGTCGGTCGCCACCGTCGGGGCCGACCGGCTGCTGGAGATCGCCCGTCCTTACGGCCACGAGACGATGGACGACTTCTACGCGGCGATCGGCTACGGCGCGATCTCCGCCCAGAGCGTGGTGATGAAGCTCGGCGTCGTCGACGACGGCCAGGCCGCATTGCCGACGACGGCCCCGACCCCGGCCCGAACCGGCGGCGTCCGCGTCAAGGGTGTCGGCGACCTGCTCGTCCGGTTCGGCAAGTGCTGCCACCCGATCCCGGGCGACCCGATCGTCGGCTTCATCACGCGCGGTCGGGGCATCACGGTCCACCTTGGGCGCTGCCCGACGGTCGTCAACGAGCGCGAGTCCGCCCGCCTGATCGACGTGGAGTGGGAGGCCGCCCCCACGGCGACCTACCCGATCGCGATCCGCGTCGAGGCCCACGATCGCCAGGGCCTGCTCAACGACATCGCGGGCGCCGTCGCCGAGAGCAAGGTCAACATCCTCGCGGCGAACGTTTCGGTCTCGCAGGATCACACGGCGATGGTCGTCGCGACGCTCCAGGTCGCCTCGGTGTCGCAGCTGGCCCGGGTAATGAGCCGGATCGAGCAGGTGAAGGACGTCCTGACGGTCCAGCGCGAGGTGGGCTAGGAGCCTGGCGCAGCGCCGTCCGGTTGCCGGGTGGCGGGTCGCCAGGGTGCGGTGCCATCGCGGGCGGTCGCCCTCCCCGGGCGATTCAGGATTCCACACGCAATCCGCGCCGCGCCGAGGTTGCGAGCGGTCTTGAGCGGGCGGATCCTCATCGCGCGATGAACGCGTATGACGGTGGCCGCCCGTGTCGCGCGTCGCACGCCCGGGGCGGCCAGCAGCAAGCGGCCGGGTGGGCGCTGCCAGCGCCCACCCGGCCACGCGACGGGCCGTCGATCGCGAGAGGCTATGCCTTCGCGAGCGTCGCGACGACGGCCTGGTCGCCGCTCCGCACCATCACGATCACGCCGTGGGCCATCCGGGCCGCATGGAGTGCGTCGTACTGGGTCTGGGTGAGGTCGAACGTGAGCGTGTCGTCGCTCCATCGATCGAGGCGCTGGCCGGATGCGGTGAAGATCGCTGCCTGGGTGTCGGCCGTGGCGATCGGCGCGCGATGGACCTCGACGTTCCAGGCCTGGCCGGGGATCACGCCGGTCAGCCGCAGGCGCAGGGTCGCCCCGGTCGACGTCTTGGTGATCGTCGCCGTGCCGCCCAGCGTGAGCGGACGGAGTGCCGCGGTGTACCGGCCGGCCGTGACCGCGACCTTGGGCGCCGATGTCGAGGACCCGGACGGCGCCGGCGGCGGCGATGCTGCGGGCGCCGGCGACGCGGCGGGCGAGGTGGAGGGCCGGGCCGACGGTGCCGGCGAGGCGGCCATCACGACGGATGCCCCGAGCAGGGTGGCGGCGATGCCGCCGAGTAGGGCTGGCTTGCGCATGTCAGTGCTCCTTCGGGTGCCGTCCCGGACGGGACGACGCGATGGAGTCGAGGTTGGCAGCCGGGCGATGAGGGTGCCGTGAGGCACAGATGAGAGATGGATGAGAGCCGGTCAGGCGGGCCGGGACGCCGCTCGCGGTCCCGGTGGGGCAGCGCCCGTGCCTGCCCGGGCGGCGGGCACTTGTCGTCCGTGCCCGGGCGCGAGAGCGACCCGTCCGCGCGCCGGCTCGAGCCTGACACCAGGGTGGCGTCGCGATGCGCCTGCTGATCGTCGAGGATGACACCCGCCTCGGTGGCCTCCTGAAAAGGGGCCTCGCGGCCGAGGGCTACGCGGTCGACGCCGTCGGGACGGCCGAGGATGCGCGGTACATGGCGATCGAGAACGACTACGACGGCATCGTGCTCGACGTGATGCTCCCGGACGGCGACGGCATCGAAGTCTGCCACGACATGCGGGCCGCGGGCCGCTGGAGCCCAGTCATCATCCTGACCGCCCGGGATGCCGTCGAGGACCGGGTCCGTGGCCTCGACGTCGGCGCCGACGACTACCTGGTCAAGCCGTTCTCGTTCGCGGAGCTCGCGGCCCGCCTCCGGGCACTGGTTCGGCGGGGGGCCCACGAGCGCCCGTCGGTCATCCGGGTCGGGGCGATCGAGCTCGATCCGGCCGCCCGGGCGATCCGGATCGACGGCCGCGAACTCGAGCTGACCCTGCGCGAGTACTCGCTCCTCGAGCTCCTCGTCCGGCGGGCGGGGCAGGTGCTGTCCCGGACGGAGATCATCGAGCACGTCTGGGACTGGGCGTACGACGGCGCGTCGAATGTCGTCGACGTCTACGTGCGCTACCTGCGGATCAAGCTCGGCGAGGGCCCGGGGATCCCTGTCATCGAGACGGTCCGAGGGGTCGGGTATCGGCTGCGAGAAGCCCCACTCGCTCCGGCGGCACCGGCGCGTGGCGACGTCATGGCCCTGCCATGAGCGTCCGGCTCCGCCTCGCGCTCTGGTACGCCGTGACGCTCGTCGCGATGGTCGTGGCCGTCGGCGCGATCATCTGGGTCCAGTACGGCTCCGTGCTCAGGGGGACCGTCGACGAGGCCCTCCGCGCGCGGGCGGAAGACGTGCGCCTGAGCATGGCGACGACCGACGGGGGCCGCCCGGAGACGACCGATCCAGCGTGGGTCGGCATCTTCGCCGCGGTCTTCAGCCGGGCCGGCACCATCACCGTCGCGAGTCGGGACACGCCCCCCGGCCTGACGCCACCTCCCGACGGGTACCACACGATCGACCTCGGTCCGTCGGGAGCCCGATACGCCGTGGCATCGATCGCCGGGCCCGACGGCTCGACCGTCGTCGCCGGACGACCGCTCGCGCAGACCGACGCGAGCCTCGTGTCCCTCGCCGAGCTGACGGCCGTCGTGGGCAGCCTGGCGAGCGGCGCGGCCGTCGTCGGCGGCTGGTGGCTGGCGGGTCGGGCGCTTCGGCCGGTCGACGGCATGGTCCGCGAGGCGGACGCCATCGGCATGACGGATCTCGGGCGCCGGCTGGTCGAGCCGGCTGCCCGGGACGAGATCGGTCGGCTGGCCAGGACCCTGAACGCCATGCTGGACCGGGTCGCCGAGGGAGTGCGGCGCGAGCACCGCTTCCTGACCGCGGCCTCGCACGACCTGCGAACGCCGATCGCCGCGCTCCAGGTCGAGCTCGAGCTGGCCGCGACGCGTGCGCGTGACCCCGACGCCATGCTCGCTGCGATCCGGTCGGCCCACGCCGACACGGTCCGCCTCGCGGCGCTTGCGTCCGACCTCCTGCGTCTCGCCGAGGCCGACCCGGCGGGCCGCGAGCTGCTCCGCCGGCCGGTCCGCCTGCGCGCGATCATCGACGGGGTCGTCGCGCGCACCGCCGCCCTCGCCCGCGCGAAGGACATCCGGGTGCTCGTCGACGCTCCCGACGTGACGCTGTCGGCCGACCGCCTCCGGATCGAGCAGGCGCTTGCCAACCTGCTGTCGAACGCGATCCGCGAGTCGGTCGAGCATGCGGACGTCGAGGTCCGGGCCGACGTGCGCGCCGCCGCCGGAGCCGGTCGCTCGGAGCTGGTGGTCGACGTCGTCGATCGAGGGCCCGGCGTTCCCGCCGCGTTGCAGGCGCACTTGTTTGAGCCGTTCGGGTCAGGCTCACCCGGGAGCGACGGACGGACCGGGCTCGGCCTGGCGACGGCCGCGGCATCGGTCCGGGCGCATGGAGGCCGCATCGTGTACGGCGACCGGCCGGGCGGCGGCGCCTGGTTCTCGTTCAGCGTGCCGATCGAAGCACCGTCCGAAGAGCCGGCGGCCTACCCGAGCGCGGCGGGCGGCGCCGACCAGGTCGCGTAGAGCGCAGCGCCGGCCCAGATGCCGAGCAGCACCGCGACCACGACGAGGCCCCAGATCGCCAGCGATCGCGCGTCGAGGCGGCCCATCACTCGGTCCCGGCCAGGAGGCGCGCCTTGGCGCGGGTGAACTCGAAGTCGGAGAGGGCGCCCGCCCGATGGAGCGCCGCGAGCCGCTCGAGGCCCTCGACAAGACCTTCAGGGTCGTCCTGGATCGGCTCGCCGGCCCCGTGGAGTCCCGGCGCGACCGGGAGCCGGGCATCCCCGACACTCGCGCCGCCCGGGGTGCCACCGGCGGGCGGGGTCGCCGCCGGCGCGGATTCCCCGGCACCAGCCTGGCCGGCGAGCGTGCTCCCGACGAGCCGGGACGCCAGGCCCGCCCGGAGCGCCCGGTCGAGCTCGGCGTACTCATCTGCGAGCGTGGGCGCGGCATCGCCCGCCACGGGCCGCGGGCCGGCGGGGCGGGCCGGCGCGGCGTCCGGGTGCAGGGCAACGCCCGGCAGCCCGGTCGGCCGGCTCGACGCCAGCGGACCGGACACGTCGCCGCGCAGGCTGCTCGCGACCCCGGCGACGAAGGCTGCGGCGACCGGGATCGCCATCGCCTCGAACACCACGCCGCAGATGACGAGGCTCAGGTCGCCGCCGGGGTTCGAGCCGTCGGGGTAGGCGTGGAGGCCGAGGCCGAACTCGAGGAAGTTCCAGCCGAGGCTCCCGAACAGCGCCGGCCAGCCGAGGATCCAGACGGAGGCGAAGGCTCCCCCGAGCGCCGCTCCCTTCCAGGCCGCCAGCCCGGTCGCCGCGATGCCGCCGACGATGCCCAGCAGCAGCGCGGGCGTCGCGCCATCGGGGCAGGCCCGGGCGCTCACGTATGGGCCGCCTTCGGCGCACGAGCCGCCGATCTCCATCACCGCCCGCATGCCGAGGAACATGAGCGTGATCGCGGTCGCCATGCCTGCCACCCCGACGAGGAAGAGGCCGAGGTCGAGGATGCGGAGCGGGCGGGCCGGCCGGTTCGTCACCCCGGGATCGTACCCAAGGCGCGACCCGCCGGGGCGGGCAGTTGCGGCCGGACGGAGCGGCCCGGCCCCGAGCCTCCCACGGTGGCCGGCACGGCCCGCCACGCTTGGGCCCGCCGGCGCGTCTGATCGGCACGCGGGCCATCCACGCGCCCGTGCAAGGACCTTGGGGACGCAATGAGCATGCGAACGAGGCTGGCGACGGTCCCATTGGCGCTGGCGGACCTCTCCCCGGCCCGGCGGCAGCTCGCGTGGTCAACCGCGCCGGGCGCCGGGACGCACTCGCTGGTCATCACCGTCGTCTCGGGACGTTTCGACCTCGACGCGATCGCGACGCAGCAGGACACGCCGGCGCGGTGATCGTCGAAGGCGGGGTGATGGCGATCCCTGGCGTCGTAGCCGTGGCCGGCGTGGTCGCCGCCGGGTCCGTGCTGCGCTGGAGCCCCATGCGCGTGGCGGTCGGCGTCGCCCTGGCGGCGTACCTCGCGTTGTTGGTTGCCCTCACGTTCTTCCCGCTGCCGCCGAGCGGCTGCGGCGCGCGCGTGGTGCTGCAGCCGTGGCCCCTGGTGACGATCGTGCTGTCGCTGCGCGCGGGCCTGCTCTCCCATGTTGGCCTGATCGCGCTGGGCAACGTCGCCGCGTTCGTCCCGATGGGCATCTTCGTCGCCCTGCTGGCTCCCGGGCAGCCGGCCGTCCGGACCGCGCTCGGGGTGGCGCTGGTGGCGAGCGTCGCGGTCGAAGCCGGCCAGCTGGCGGCGTCCGCCGCCCTGGACTGCGGCTACCGGGCGACCGACGTGGACGACGTGCTCCTCAACGGTCTCGGCGGTCTCCTGGGCGGCGCCGTTGCCGTCGCTCTGGGCCGCCTCGGGCCGGCGCGCGGCCGGGCCGCATCGGGCCAGGGTGCCGCGGTCCCCACGGAGTCAGGCATCCGCGACGGCTCGCGCCATCGGCAGGCGGGCCGGTAGACTTCGGCCCAATGCCAGCCTACCGCGCCCCCCGGGGCACCCGCGACCTCCTCCCGGCCGAGCGCGGCGTCTTCCTCCGCCTCGAGCGCATCGCGGCCGACCTCGCCGCCCGGTACGGCTACCTGCCGATCGAGATCCCGCTGTTCGAGCAGAGCGCCGTCTTCGAGCGCGGCCTCGGTGAGGCGACCGACGTCGTGGAGAAGGAGCTGTTCCGCGTCGCGCCGAGCCGTGGCGAAGAGCGCGAGCGATGGGCGCTCCGGCCGGAGGCCACGGCCGGCATCTGCCGGGCGTACGTCGAGCACGGCATGCAGACGCTTCCCCAGCCCGTGAAGCTCACCCTGTCCGGGCCGATGTTCCGCTACGACCGCCCGCAGGCGGGGCGCTATCGCCAGTTCTGGCAGTGGGACGCCGAGGCGATCGGCGATGCGGGGCCGGCCGTCGATGCCGAGCTGGTAGAGCTCGGGCTCCGCTTCTACCGCGACGCCGGGCTCCCCGACGTCGAGGTCCTCCTCAACTCGATCGGCGACCGGGCCTGCCGTCCGGCGTACGTCGCTGCGCTGGCGGCCTACTTCCGGGGTCACGCCGACGCGCTGCCCGACCTCGAGCTGCGGCGCCTCGAGGCGAACCCGCTGCGCCTCCTCGACTCCAAGGAGGCGGCCATGGCGCCGCTGGTCGCCGGGGCGCCCCGGATCACCGACCACCTGTGCGACGCCTGCGCGAGCCACTTTGCGGCCGTCATGGCCCACCTGGACGCGATGGGGATCGCCTATCGACTCGAGCCGACGCTCGTGCGCGGGCTCGACTACTACGCCCGGACGACGTTCGAGTTCTACCGCCCCGGCGCGGAAGGCCAGCAACAGGCGCTGGGGGGCGGCGGCCGCTACGACGGGCTGATCGAGCTATCAACCATGGCAGAATTTATTGACGAATGGGCTGCCAACGGACTTAAGAACATTTTCGGGGAACAGGTTAAAGTTGTTGAAATGCAATCTGAAGCAGGTGCTGCAGGTGCAGTTCATGGAGCCCTTCAGTCCGGAACATTATGTTCCACATTTACCTGCTCTCAGGGATTGCTCCTTATGATCCCCAACATGTACAAAATTGCAGGAGAACTTCTTCCGGCTGTTTTCCATGTCAGTGCCCGTGCAGTCGCTGCTCATGCTCTCTCGATCTTTGGTGATCACAGTGATATTTATGCTACCCGTCAGACCGGCTTTGCAATGCTGGCAAGCGGAAGTGTACAGGAAATAATGGACCTTGCAGGTGTTGCACATCTGTCGGCAATCAAATCCAGAATACCGTTCCTGCATTTCTTCGATGGTTTCCGTTCATCTCATGAGGTACAGAAGATCGAATCTCTTGAAATGGATGATCTGAAAAAATTGATTGACATTGATGCACTTAAAAAATTCCGTGAAAACTCTCTTAATCCGGAGCATCCTGTAACAAGAGGAACTGCTCAGAATCCTGATATTTTCTTCCAGGCAAAAGAATCAATCAACAAATTCTATGAACCTGTACCTGATATTGTGAATTCCTATATGGCTGAAATTTCAAAGCTTACAGGAAGAGAATATAAACCATTCACATATTATGGCGCTCCTGATGCTGAACAGATTATAGTGGCTATGGGTTCTGTAACCGAAACTACCAAAGAAGTTATTGATTACCTGAGAGCTAAAGGAGAAAAAGTCGGACTGATCAGTGTTCATCTCTATCGTCCATTCTCTTCAAAATATTTTCTTGATGTCTTCCCGAAATCAGTAAAAAAGATAACTGTTCTCGACAGGACAAAAGAAGCAGGCGCCCCGGGCGAACCTCTTTACCTTGATGTAAAGGATATATTCTATGACAGAGATGAGAGACCGGTTATTATCGGCGGCCGTTATGGATTGAGCTCAAAAGACACCACCCCGAGCCAGATCCTTTCCGTTTTTGAAAATATGAAGCTTAAAGAACCAAAGAACCTTTTCACAGTAGGAATTGTTGACGATGTTACATTTAAATCTTTGCCGGTACTTCCGGAGATAAATGTTGCTCTTCCCGGAACATATTCAGCTAAATTCTATGGTCTTGGTTCAGACGGAACCGTAGGTGCAAATAAAAACTCAATAAAAATTATCGGTGATTCTACCGATAAATATTGCCAGGCATATTTTGCCTATGATTCAAAAAAATCAGGAGGTATAACCACTTCACACCTGCGTTTTGGAGATAAGCCGATACGTTCACCATATCTTGTTAATACTCCGGATTTTGTTGCATGCCATGTACCGTCATATCTCTGATAAATATGACATGCTGAAAGGTCTGAAGAAGAATGGCACATTCCTTCTTAACTCAATATGGGATAACGAAGAAACAAAAAAACGCCTTCCCGACCACATGAAGAAATATATGGCAGAGAATCATATTAATTTCTACATCATAAATGCAACAGCAATTGCTGAAGAACTTGGTCTTGGTTCACGTACAAACACCATTATGCAGGCTGCTTTCTTTAAGGTTGCCAATGTAATACCTTATGAAAAGGCTGAAGCTGAAATGAAGAAAGCTATTTATAAGAGCTATGGAAAGAAAGGTGAAGATGTAGTTAACATGAACTATGCAGCAATCGATAAAGGTACTGAAGTTCATAAGGTTGAGATTCCGGCTGAATGGGCAAATATTAAGGTTGAAAAAGTAAAAGATACCCGTGATATTCCTGACTTCATCCGTGAAATAATGGAGCCTATCAATGCAATGAAGGGTGATGATCTTCCGGTAAGTGCATTTAATGGAAGAGAAGACGGGACATTCCCCTCAGGAACAGCTGCTTACGAAAAACGTGGTATTGCTGTAAACGTTCCCGAATGGCAACCTGACGAATGTATTCAGTGTAACCAATGCTCATATGTTTGTCCTCACGCATCTATTCGTCCGTTCCTGTTAACTGAAGAAGAATTGGCTAATGCACCTGAAGAAACAAAAACAATTCAGGGTATACCGGGAGCGCTCAAAGCATATAAATTTAAAATTCAGGTAAGTGTTTATGACTGCACCGGTTGCGGTAACTGCGCCGATATTTGTCCTTCAAAGAAGAAAGCTCTGATCATGAAGCCTCTTGAAACACAGCTTGCGGAGGCACCACGCTGGACTTACATGCATGAAAAAGTAGGTTATAAAGATAAAGTTGTTGATAAGTTTGTGAATGTCAAAAACAGCCAGTTTTCTCAACCATTGTTTGAGTTTTCAGGCGCATGCGCAGGTTGTGGCGAAACACCGTACATCAAATCGATCACTCAGCTTTTCGGTGACAGAATGATCGTATCCAATGCAACAGGGTGTTCATCAATTTATGGAGGATCAGCTCCTTCAACGCCATATACTCATAATAAAAATGGTCATGGACCAGCCTGGGCAAACTCACTGTTTGAGGATAATGCCGAATATGGACTTGGGATTAACTGTCGGAGCAAATAAACTCAGAGACCGGATTGCTTTGCGTATGAAAGATGCACTTACAAACGGATCTGTCAATGCTGAATACAAAAGCTGCTTTTGAAGAGTGGCTTAAGGAAAAAGATCATGCTGAAGCTTCAAGGGTTGCATCAGCCAAAGTGGTTGAAGCCTGCTCCAAAGAGAAATCTGAAGTTGCAAAAGAGATCCTGAGTCTTGAGCAATATCTTGTAAAAAAATCACATTGGGTATTCGGTGGTGATGGCTGGGCTTATGATATAGGATATGGAGGACTTGATCATGTAATTGCAACGGGTGAAGATATCAACATCCTTGTACTTGATACTGAAGTATATTCAAACACCGGTGGTCAGGCATCCAAATCAACTCCTGCAGGAGCAGTTGCAAAATTTGCAGCATCAGGTAAGAAGGTCCGTAAAAAAGATCTTGGCCAGATGGCAATGAGCTATGGATATGTTTATGTTGCACAGGTTGCTATGGGTGCAAGTAATGCACAGTATCTTAAGGCAATAAAAGAAGCTGAAGCTTATCCGGGACCATCACTTATAATTGCTTATGCACCATGTATTAACCATGGAATAAGAGATGGAATGGGAAAGACACAGGAGCAGACAAAACTTGCAGTTGAGTCAGGCTACTGGCATAACTACAGGTTTAATCCTCTTCTTGAAGCAGAAGGAAAGAATCCTTTCACACTCGATTCAAAAGAACCGGACTGGACAAAATTCCAGGATTTTCTTAAGTCAGAAGTACGTTATACATCACTGCTAAAAGCATTCCCCGATGAAGCAGGGATACTTTTCAAAGCTGCCGAAGAGAATGCAAAATGGAGGTACAAAAGTTACCAGCGGCTAGCTGCAATGGAATTTGCACAAGCAGAGACAAAAACAGTATAAAAGTTGATCAGAAATTGAAAAACCATCCTTCAGGGGTGGTTTTTTTCATCTGCACCGATTGCAAATCGGCAGCAATAATAATTTTATTATTCGTATTTTTGTCACCATTAAAAAATTATGGGCAGGATTACTTGGAATAGATTATGGTAATAAAAGGATAGGACTTGCAGTAACAGATCCTCTGCAGATGTTTGCCTCGCCCCTTGTGACGATAAGTCCACAGGAATTTGACAGTTATATTGAAAACTATTTAAAGACCGAAAAAATAGATGAATTTGTTATCGGATATCCTGTTCAAATGAACAATAAGCCCAGTGAATCGGTTAAGTACATTAATCCATTTCTGAAGAAAGTGAAAAAGCTCTTCCCTGAAATACCAGTTCATCTTGTTGATGAGCGGTTTACTTCAAAGTTGGCTTTTCAGACGATGATTGACGGAGGTGTAAAAAAGAAAGGCAGGAGAGATAAATTTATGGTGGATAAAATAAGTGCATCATTAATCCTTCAGTCCTTTCTCGATAGCAGATCAAATAAAAAGTAAAAAAGATGACTTATCCAATAGTGGTTTATGGACATCCGATATTAAAAAAGGTAGCTGCAGATATTGAACAGGATTATCCGGGCCTGGATAAACTTATTGAAGATTTGTTTGATACCATGTATCATTCTGAAGGGCTGGGCCTTGCAGCTCCTCAGATTGGAAAATCAATACGGATATTTGTTATTGACGGAGAACCTGTTGCAGAAGATGAACCTGAACTTGCCGGTTTCAAAAAAGCTTTTATCAATGCCAGAATAGTTGAAAAATGCGGTGAACTCGTTCCTATGAATGAAGGATGCCTCAGTATTCCAAATCTGAGGGAAGAGGTAAAAAGAGAATCACATATACGGATTCAGTACCGTGATGAGAAGTGGGAATACCATGATGAAGTATTTGATGGTTACAAAGCAAGAATTATTCAGCACGAATATGATCATACTCGATGGAATATTATTCACCGACAGAATAAATCCTTTGAGACGAAGACTTATCAAAGGAAAACTAAACGATATAAGTAAAGGAAAATTCGAAGTCGCAGTATAAGACAATTCTTGCCGGACAAAAGATAAAAAGTACTCAGAGTGCCTAGAGTACTTTGAGTACTTGGAGTACTTGGAGTTAAAAGGATTCAACTTTAAGTACTCCAAACTCTGGCTCACTCCAAACTTTTTCTTATCTTTATACAGTCTCAATAGCTGCAGACTGTGCTAAATAAGGAAATTCCATTTCTCCGGATTGGCCTGCCATTGTGTGCCGGAATTATCACAGGCCTCTATTTCAAACCAGATACTACTTTCCTGGTACCGTCAATTCTTTTTGTAGTTTGTGGATTCTGCATAAGTTTGTTTTTCAATAAATACCAGACAAATCTGATCTATGGTTTGTCATTTTCAGCCGCTCTTTATATATGTGGTCTCATACACTATACCAACGAAAAAAACAGTATTTCAATTCTGGAACATGAACCTTCACAATTCCTGTGTACCCTCTCCGACTATGCCGGAGAAAGAGAAAAGAGTATCAGACTTGAGGTAGAACTGAATCAGATGAAAACGAAAACCGGAATGATCCCTGTAAATGGTTCGATGATACTGTATAATAAAAAAGATACCCTTCTCCCTTCATTGCAGCCCGGAGATCATCTCATTATTAAATGTACACCGGAAGAGATTGTCAACAGAGGCAATCCGGATGAATTTGATTACAGGTTTTACATGCAAAACCAGGGCATCAGGTATTTTGCATTTACTCAAAGCAATGATATTATTCAGGTTGAGGAAACCTGATCACAGAAAATTGGTTCACAGAGCCCTCATAATAAGGCAGAAAATCATTGACATGTATGAAAAAAGAGGAATTACCGGTGACACGCTGGCCCTTGTTGCAGCAATTACACTTGGACAAAAGAATTTGCTTGATCCTGAACAAAAACAGTATTTCATGAAGGCCGGAGTGATGCACATTATGGCAGTATCGGGGCTTCATGCAGTTATTCTGAGTTTTTTCGTCTTCAAAATGCTCTTTTTTCTCAGAGGAAGATTCAACATTATCAGAATAATTATCACACTTCTTATCCTTTGGTCATTTGCTTTTGTAACAGGATTAACACCTTCTGTTCTGAGGGCTACACTTATGTTTTCATTTCTGCAGGCCGGAATGCTGATGAAAAGACCCGTGAACAGCATTAACTCCGTTCTCGCTTCAGCTTTCGTACTGATCTTAATAAGACCATCAGTAATATTTGATGCAGGATTTCAGCTTTCATATTCAGCTGTGATCTTCATCATTAGTTTCTACCAGGACCTGTATGATAAACTTCAGTTTAAAAACCGGTTGCGCGATAAAATATGGCAAATGATAGTAGTTTCTTTGGTTGCTCAGGCCGGGACATTGCCACTGACAATAATGCTTTTTAACCGGTTCCCGGTCTGGTTTATTATATCGAATATCATAATTGTTCCTCTTTCATCATTGCTGATAATAATCGGATGTCTGGTCCCTCTGACATTTCCAATAGCGATTTCTTTCGGATTTTTTTGCTTCAGTACTTGGTTTCCTTACAGGACTAACAGAAACACTTACCAAGATAGTTTCAGCGTCTTCCCTGGTCAACAATTGAAAATATAGGTATGACAAAAGCTGAATCAATTCTTCTGGCAGTAACCATATATTTATTCAGTATTTATTTTTTGAAGAAGGAAGCGATTCTCAGTAAAAGTTCCTGTAATTGCATTATTACTCTTCACTACTTGCAGGAACTTTTAAAAACATTAACAACCAAACCACCAATGAACTGATAGTTTATAATACTATTGGCTCATCAGTCATTGGTATCAGAACCGGGAATATTCTTAATCTTTATTCTGATACTATTACCGGTAATCCTGAGGTAATAAGGCATTGTGCTACACGCGGACTTAAAATCAGAATGATCAACAGAAATAATGGTTCCAGATATATTAAAACTGACAAAAAGAATATTCTAATTTGTAATTCATTAAATAACAACATTTTAAAAAGAACAAATCCTGAAATTATAATATTTACAGGCATTTATCCTGACATTGAAAAGAGCACATTTCCGCGTCACAGTCAGTGAAAAAAATTATAATCAGTTCTGAAGTTTCTTCAGGATTCTCCTTACCAGGGCAGCTTATTTCAAAAGAAATTGATACAATCCATTTTGTCAGAAAATCAGGAGGCTATCTTACCAGATTGTGACAGATAAAAAAATTAATGTCGGAAAAGCTTGAGTTTTATGCTATTTATCCCTTATTTTGTCGTGTTTTTTCAATCAGTTTTTATGAGGATAA
This sequence comes from uncultured Chloroflexia bacterium, assembly GCA_963809375.1. Taxonomy (GTDB): domain Bacteria; phylum Chloroflexota; class Limnocylindria; order Limnocylindrales; family CSP1-4; genus CTSoil-043. The sequence continues at coordinate 11,646 of CAWEJO010000004.1, read as the reverse complement.
TAATTGCAGGAGCAGGAGAAGTCGGGACACATCTGGCGAAGATGTTATCAAATGAAAATCATGAAATAATTCTCATCGATCCTGAAATTGACAGATTAAAACCAATTGAGGCTACCCTTGATGTTATGACTTATCAGGGATCAGCCACTTCTGTAACAGATGCTGCAGGATTTTCTTCAGAAAAAGACTGATCTTTTTATTGCGGTAACACATTCAGAAGATACAAATATAACAGCAGCAATACTTGCTAAAAAGTTTGGTGCAATAAAAACCATAGCACGGATTGACAATATTGATTACCTTGAACATAATACTCTGGATTTCTTTAAATCGTTGGGCATTGATTCTCTTATCTATCCCGAACTCATCGCAGCCAGGGAGGTGCTGAGTTTACTCCAGGAAACAGGAACAACTGAATTTATGGAGTTTTCAGGAGGAAAACTTTCCATGTTTGTCCAGAAACTTGATGAAAATGCTCCGATAATAAATAAAAGTCTCGAAGAGATATCCATTAGTAATAAGACTGACAAATACAGGGCCGTTGCTATAAAACGAAATGAAAGAACAATTATTCCGAGAGGAAATGAGCATTTTCAGGAAGGAGACCTTGTATTCGTAATATCTACTCACGAAGGAATTGATGAGATGATGAAGACCTCGGGTAAAGAGAATTTTGAAGCAAAGAGTATTATGATTCTCGGAGGCAGCAGGATTGGGAAACATGTGGCTATATACATGCAGAAAAATTGTGAAGTTAAGTTAATCGACTCAGATATTGAACGATGCGAAGCACTTGCCGGTATTCTTGATAATACCCTGATAATTAACGGCGATGGCCGGAATGTTGATCTCCTCGAGCAGGAAGGAATAACAAAGATGGATGCATTTGTAGCAGTGACAGGTAATTCGGAAGCAAATATTTTATCATGTCTTCTGGCAAAAAAAATGGGAGTTAAAAAAACCATCGCCGAAGTTGAAAACATGGAGTATATAAACCTTGCTGAAAATACCGGTATAGATACAATTATAAACAAAAAGATCTCAGCAGCAAGCAGGATATTCCGTCACACAACAAATCCGAATGTTACACAGGTTAAATACATGACCGGGACTGATGCTGAAGTTATTGAATTCAATGTTCCGGTAAATGCAAAAATAACCCGGGGTACGCTCCGCGGCATTGATTTCCCAAAAGATGCCATCGTCGGAGGTGGTACAAGAGACGGAGTGCCATTTATTGCAACAGGAGACACGATCATAAAGGCAAACGACAAAGTAGTTGTATTCACCTTACCTTCAGCGTACGACAAACTTTCAAAATTCTTCAGCTGATCTGTTATGATCAACTTCAGAATTATTGCCAGGGTTTTCAGTCTGCTACTCATACTTGAAAGTCTGTTTATGCTGGTCTCTGCAGTTGTATCGCTTGATTTATAATGAACCTGCTGCCACTTCACTTTTATATTCAGCACTTATTACCATTGTTACCGGTATTATCGTTTTTACTCCATTGCGTAATGAAGAAAAAATGTATGGCAACAGGGAGGGCTATATTATTGTCACTGGTATATGGTTGCTTTTCAGTATATTTCGGCACCTTACCATTTCTCTTCAGCAGTTCAGTTAAAAGCTTTCACCGATGCTTTTTTTGAATCAATGTCGGGTTTCACAACCACCGGAGCAACAATTATAACTGACATTGAATCACTCCCCAAATGGAATACTCTTCTGGCGAAGCCTTACCCAATGGATGGGAGGTATTGGAATAATTTTTATTTCACTGTCCATATTACCTGTCGTAAAAACAATTAATGTCCAGATTTCAATCTCCGAATTTTCAGGTCAGGCAACAGATAAGATCCATCCAAGAATAAAAGAGACAGCGATAAGACTAATCACAATTTATATAATAATAACTTTAGCTGAAGCTTAATGCTCCTATTCGGAGGGATGACTGCATTTGATGCAATATGTCACTCATTTTCAACAATATCAACCGGAGGATTCTCGACCAGGAACGGAGGAATCTCAATGTTTTCATCACCGTACATCAAGGTCGTTATTACAATATTCATGTTTATTGCAGGAACCAACCTTACAATATTTTATTTCGGACTTAAACGAAATTTTAAAAAGATTATTGAAAATAATGAGTTTAAATTTTACTCTATTATCTGTTTTATCTTTATTGTAATTGTAGCATCAATCCTTTATTCAAAACCAGGAATCTCATTAGGGAAAGCAATTCTTGACGGCTCCTTTCATGTTGTCTCTGTAATAACAACTACAGGCTATTATACAGAAAATTATAATCTTTGGGGCAACCTTCTTTTACTTATTTTTTTCTTTCTGATGTTTACAGGTGGAACTTCAGGTTCATCAAGTGGCAGCATAAAGATCGTAAGACTTCTTATAATAACAAAAAACAGCAGGCAGGAAATGAAACGTATGATCCACCCGAATGCATTTATACCGGTTCGGCTTGATCATAAGATTGTTCCTCAAAGTACAGTTTATAATCTATTAGTATTCGTATCCTTATATTTTATGATCATCTGTATAAGTACTTTTATTATCTCAATAATGGGTTATGATATTATTACCTCTTTCAGCACATCGGCAGCAATGCTCGGAAATATAGGACCCGGACTGGGAACTTTTGGACCCTTCACAAACTATTCCATGATTCCGGCAGCCGGTAAGTGGTTTCTTATCAATCTTAATGCTGCTTGGACGACTTGAGTTAATCACTGTTATAATACTCTTTACAAGGAATTTTTACAGAAAATAAGAATACCTACACCCATGCTTGAATCAATTACACTTCAAGTATACCAAGTCCCTGTCTGATAATCTCTATCTCTTCACCGGTACAATCAACTATTGTGGATGCTTCGTTATGACCATAACCACCATCAATAACAATATCTGCAAAATCCCGGAATTTTTCATAAATAAGCTCAGGATCAGTAGTATATTCGATTAATTCATCCTGATCATGAATTGATGTGGTAACTATCGGTCGTCCAAGTTCACGCACAAGTTCAAGAACAATATTATTGTCGGGAATTCTTATCCCCACGGTCTTTTTTTTGTTTTTGAATAATTTCGGAATCTGATTATTTGCCTGTACAATAAAGGTGAAAGGACCGGGGAGATTTCGTTTCAGAAGCTTAAAAATTGTGTTATCCCTTATTATAGTGTATTCCGAAAGCTGACTCATATCGTGAAAAATGAGCGATAAATCAGGATTCTTTGGATTTAATCCTTTAAACCTTGCAATTTTTTCAATTGATTTATTTGCTTTGATATCACACCCCATTGCATATACAGTATCAGTAGGATAGATAATTATGCCACCTGCTTCCAAGAACATCGGTAACCTGCCTGATTTGCTTTTGATTAGGATTCTCCGGGTATAAACGGATAAGCATTGGTTAAAAATTTTGGCAAATATAATAGAAAAGTACTTAAAGTGACTAAAGTTTAATTGCCCCCCGCCCCCAGAGGGCTAATTATCGGTTTAAAGCCCCCTTCAGGGGGTTGGGGGCAAACCAATAAAAAAGGGTAAGCTACTTATATCGCACCGCTACAACTGCCTACCCTTGCTACCTTCCGATCCTGGGGGAGTTCAGCAGGAGCTGGTCGTATAAGACTTACCCCGTGCAAAAGTACATACTTTTACGGAGGCTGCAAAATAATTATTCCAATTTAACCAGACGGCTCTTTTCTATTTTTACATTATATTTGTTAGTCAGTTAATCAATTAAAGAAAACTAATAACCTAACACTATGGAACAGAATGTTAATGTCTGGAAAGCGAATCTTACCAATGGACTTATTCTGGGTCTGATTGGAATTGTCTATTCACTTGTGATGTATTTTCTCGACCTCTCATTCAATAAAATCACAGGGATTTGTATTTATTGTTTTACAGGTAGTAATCCTGTATTATCTTGTGAAATCCTATCGTGATAATTTCCTCCATGGCAATATCACATATGGCCAGGCGCTTGGTGCAGGCATGATAATTTTTTTGTACTATGCAATTTTAATGGCAATATTTACTTATATTCTCTATACAGTAATTGATACCGGCATTGTTAAGTAAACAACTGGCATTTGCCGAAGAACTGATGTTAAAAAAAGGGATGCCTCAGGCACAGATAGATGCCGGTATGGCTATCCAGTCAAAAATCATGAAACCTGCAATTATGGCTCCTCTCAGCATATTCGGTAATATGCTATGGGGTTTAATAATTTCCCTGATAGTAGGAATTTTCGTTCGCAAAGAGGGAAATCCTCTGATCGATACTCCTGCAAACTAATTAGAAATCAGTCTTAAATGGATCTGTCAGTTGTCGTACCTGTTTATAATGAAGAGGAATCAATCCATGAATTATCAGAATGGATTGAGAGGGTTTGTATATCGCATAAGCTATCATTTGAGATCATCTTTATTGATGACGGAAGTAATGATTCATCCTGGGACAGGATAACCGACCTGGCCGGAAAAAAGAATTTCATAAAAGGTTTAAGGTTCAGAAGGAACTATGGGAAAGCTGCAGCACTTCATACAGGTTTTAGTGAATCGGCCGGAGATGTTGTAATTACAATGGACTCAGATCTGCAGGATAGTCCTGATGAGATACCGGAACTTGTAAAAATGATAAGAGATGATGGTTATGATCTTGTTTCAGGATGGAAAAAGAAACGTTATGATCCTTTTATAAAACGCTTTACAAGCAGGTTTTACAACGGAACAGCACGATTATCCTCAGGAATTAAACTTCATGACTTTAATTGCGGGCTTAAAGCATATCGCAATGAAGTTGTGAAGAGCATTGAAGTATTTGGTGAAATGCATCGTTATATACCAATGCTTGCAAAAGAAGCCGGATTCAGGAATATCGGAGAAAAAGTTGTCGAACACCAGGCAAGAAAATATGGGGTAACCAAATATGGTCTCGACAGATTCATTAAAGGGTATCTCGACCTGTTGACAATAGGCTTTATCACAAGGTTCGGGAAAAACCCGATGCACCTCTTCGGATCAATTGGTACACTGATGTTTATGATTGGCTTTGTAATGGCAGGATATCTTGGTAGTCAGAAAAATGGTGTTCGTTCACCAGCATCTGAAAGCTCCTCTGGTTACAGAAAGTCCATATTTCTATATCGCTTTAACTGTTATGATAATCGGAACTTTGCTTTTCCTTACAGGATTTCTGGGGGAACTTATCAACCGTACTTCCCCTGAAAGAAACAGCTATCTGATTAAGGATAAGGTTAATATCTGAGCGGCGCCTCACCCCCTCCAGTCCCCCGCTCCCAAGAGAGCGGGGGAAGCTGATCGCATTTAAATGATATACAACACATTAGCCCCTCCCTCCTGGGGGAGGGGTTGGGGAGAGGCATCTTTGATACACCTCAATTATCGCGGCTGTCATCTTATCCCAGGAAAATTTTTCCTTTTCGTTCCTCACTCCCTCAGTAAACTGATTATACCTTTTATTATCAAAAAAATCAGCAATTGCATCAGCTATGTCTTGAGGATCAGGTTTTACAACATAACCACATTTACCATCAGGAACAATTTCTTTTAATCCTCCGACATCAGTTACCAGCATTGGCTTTTCATAATGAAAAGCAATCTGTGTCACGCCGCTCTGGGTAGCTGATTTGTAAGGTTGAACAACCAGATCGGCCATGCTGAAAAACAGGGGTACTTCATTGTCCTTAATGAAATGATCGAAGAAAATAACATCATCTCCGAGATCGTGATCTTTAATCTGTTGCCGGTAAGAGGTATCATCTTCATAAAACTCACCGGCAATGACCAGCTTCAGCTTCCTGTTCCTCAAACGGTTATCTGAAAAGGCTTCGATGAGCAAATCAAGACCTTTGTATGCCCGGATGAATCCAAAGAAACAGAAGATACTGATAATCCGGGACTAAGATGAAGTACTTTCAGAGCTTCCTCTTTTTCTACCATATCTCCGTAATTATCAAAAAGCGGATGTGGACTCAATATTACAGGAATGTCACTCCTGAAAGAATGAAGATCATTTAAGACAGTCTTTGACATAACAACTGCACCATCAATGCCACCAGTAAAATATTTCGTCAGAATTTTGTCGCCGGTTCTCTTCTCATGAGGAATTACATTATCAAAAACAGCGATCACCTTTGTGTGCCTGTTCGACCTTGTTATACGTGCAATGGTCCCGAGACATGGAGCCATAAATGGCAACCAGTATCTTATTAATAATATATCAGGTCGTTCCTGTTTCAGTTTCCTCCCCAATGTTATCCAGTTAAACGGATTAATAGAATTGATAGCTCTGGTTATGCTAATGCCCTGTGGTGCCGGACCTTCAGTATATTGGGTTTTTCCGGGGAAAAGCAATTTTGGATACTGCAAACTAAAAGTGACTATCTCAATAGTATGCCCTTCATCAGAAAACTGCTGTGCAAGACGGTCATTGAATGAAGCAAGTCCTCCCCTGTAAGGATATGCAGGACCAAGTGAAATTATATTCATTGTTCCAGTACTAAAAAATGCAAATTACAAAAAATGAAGTAATTAAAATTCCGTTTTGATTTTAGAGAATGAACATAATCAATTGGAATTTATTATCAATCATTAGTGTATATATTACACTAATAGCTGATATTCTTTGTTTGTCCTTCGGTAAGACTAACGGACCTTAACGATATCATTATAAACGATTTTACAGTCTCCGCCCCTTACGGAAGATATACTTACTTTTTCAAGTTTGCCATTACCCCATTTCATATCGATTACAAAACCTCCTCTGGCACATAATCCGCTTACTTCTCCCCTGCTCCAGGCTGTTGGCAATGCAGGCAGTAATCTTATCACACCGTTATCAGATTGAAGCAACATTTCTGCTATTCCGGCAGTTCCTCCGAAGTTACCGTCGATCTGAAAAGGAGGGTGAGTATCAAAAAGATTGGTCAGTGTTGACTTCCTCAGCAATTCCATAAGGTTTTCGTAAGCTTTTTCTCCATCCTGAAGGCGTGCGAAGAAATTTATAATCCAGGCCCTGCTCCAGCCTGTATGGCCTCCTCCGTAAGAGAGCCGCCGCTCAATTGTTGCCTCCGCTGCTTTGAAAAGTTCCGGCGTTTCGGGAGTAAACTGAGAAAGTGGATAAAGGCCCAGAAGATGAGACATATGCCGGTGCCCGGTTCCGGTTCATCATAATCTTTTATCCACTCCTGAATGACCCCTTTTGAATTGATTAATACAGGAGGCAGCCGTTTTTTAGCAGCCTCTAATCTGGAGATAAACTCTTTATCGGTTTTAAGGATAGAGGCAGCTTTGATACAATTATCGAATAGTGCATTAATGATCTCGATATCAATTGTAGCAGCATATGTGAGCTGCGATTTTTGCCCGCTCACCTGCATCAAGAAAAGTGTTTTCAGGTGAATGAGATGGATTGGTTACAAGGAATCCGTCGGGGGATTCCACAAGGAATCCAAGGACAAATTCTGCCGAACCTTTCATAATGGGATAAGCTTCTTTTCTCAGGAAGGATGTATCCTGTGTGAAAAGGAAATGTTCATAAACAGGAAATGTCATCCATGGACCGTTCATCGGAGTGATGCCCCATACGCCGTCAGCAACACCTGTCCGGCCAAACGGATCGGTCAGATGGTGAAAGACCCAGCCATCGGTACCATACATCTCTTTTGCAGTTACAGTTCCGGGCACAACGAGCTTTTCCATGAAAGAGACCAGAATTTCTGATGTCTCCGTCAGATTACATACTTCTGAAGGCCAGTAATTCATCTGCAGATTAATATTTGTATGAAAGTCGGAATTCCATGGAGCTTTCATATCCTTATTCCATATTCCCTGAAGGTTTGCAGGCAATACAGCCGGTTTTCTCGACGATGACATTAAAAGGTAACGTCCATACTGAAAATATAATGCTATCAGACCATTGTCCATGCCTCCGTTCTTTACTGACAGAAGACGTTTATCAGTAGGAACCGATCTTAAAGTGTCATCTCCGAATGATAAACTGACACGGTCAAACATGGTCTGGTATTCCTCAAGGTGTCGTTGTTTAAGCTTGCTGTAAATAAGATTCTGACTTCCATCGAGGATAGTCTTACATGCGAGAGATGGATCTATTGATCTGTCAAAATCAAGCTTGTTTATGTTATAATCTGTAGCAGCAGTTAAACGGATAGTGATCTCGTCAGCATTTTTAACATTAAGAGAATTATTATCTGCCTCTGATTCACCATTATGCGCAAAAAGTCTCAATTCTCCTGCAAACTTCATGTGTTCTCCACCCGGTCCGGCTTTTGGATCGTCCTCATCAACAATCTGACCTGTAAGAATGACTTTATTATCTGCATAATTCACCACTGCGTCCTTTTCACGGTTCAGCTTAAAGGAGGCATTTACAAGGCCTCCATCAGTTGATTTTATGTGCACCACCAAAATGTTATCAGGGGATGAAACAAACACCTCCTGAATAAATTTTTTACCGTCTGCCGTAAAATATGTTGTGGCAATACCTGTCTTAAGGTCCAGTTCCCTTGAATAATCAACTGGGTCACTTTTCCATTGATAATCAATAAACAAATCTCCGAGCGGCTGATATGACCTGATCCTCGGTGGTGTCCCCAGAAAATTCTCTTCAGCCAGCTTCAATGCATCCTTATAACGGCTTCTGAACAATGCGTCCTGAAGCTCAGGAAGAGCTTTCAGGGCTTTCGGATTATTATTATTGATCTTACTCCCGGCCCAGATACTCTCTTCATTTAACTGAAGTCTTTCATGAACAGGATTTCCGAATACCATAGCGCCCAGCCGCCCATTCCCGACGGGCAGTGCTTCCTCCCATACGGAAGCAGGTTGTTTATACCAGAGTCTCAAGGGATTGGTTTCCTTTTCATGTGTATTATTGCAGCCTGTTAATGCTTCACACAAATAAAGTATTGCCGGTAAAAAGTAATATTTTCTCATTTCAGGTCAGGAGAAGAATCGTCCGGAGGTTCTTCACTGGTTATTATAACATTTACAGAAGGTGAAGATACAATTTCCGGTGTGATTTTTGCGATTGCCAACAAGGTTTAAGTTCATTTTTTACTTTATTAATTTCAAGAGCAGGTTCTTAATGACAGATAAGATAAGAGGCTGTATCAAAAGTCCTTCCATCTTTTTTTGCCCCTAAATCCCCTAAAGGGGACCGACCGTTAAAAATTGCCCTGTGGGCAATTTTAGGGAGGTGCCAGATGGCAGGGGTGGCTTGATCCACAAGTAATTATCAAACCCCCTTCAGGGGGAAGGGGGCAAAAGACTAAGGTATTTGAAAAGGATTCATACTTTTGAGACAGCCTCTCCTAAAATTCCATCAACAATTATAAGTTGAGAATAAAATGTTTTAATCCAAAAAATTAACTAATCTTAAAATTAATATCCCGGATTTTGCCAGAAGCCATTTGGATCAGGACCCGCTGTTCTATTAGTAACAGCATCCATCTGGGTTACGGGAATTGGACGCAACATGTGATATGCCTGGATATTGTTTGCAACTCTGCTATTATGCAACTTAACCCTTTCCAGCAGCTTGCCTGTCCGTTTAAGGTCAAACCATCTCTGCTGCTCACCGCAAAGCTCCCTGGCTCTTTCGTCAAGAATTACATTTATATCTGCACTTGTTACCTGCGCCGCTTCTGCAGATGTCAGATTATTTACATTTGACCCACTCGGAATAGCACGGGCTGATCTTAGTTCATTAAGCTTTGTGATTGCCGCTCCTGATGAACCTGACATCATATAAGCTTCAGCAGCGATAAGATACATTTCTGACAGGCGAAAGACGAAAGAATCACGACCACCAAGGATTCCTATAGTAGGACTGTTCAGATCATCATTCTTTTTTAATCCTATATACATCTTGTCCCCTTTGCAATTTTCGTATCCTGCTGATGAAGCTGCCTCTGTTGGTGCTTTCCCTTCAGAATCCTGATAAAGAGGGAAGACAGAAGGATTACCTACATCAGTGCGGGAGAAGAGGACATAACGGTTTGCAGCCCTTGCAATAAGACTGGCAGGTGTGACAATCGCTTTCGACATATAAATTGCAGTATCGCGCAAATTTGCAAAACCAGCGGGAGGTTGAACGCCTGCGTTAAAAGCTGCCGTAAACACCGGGGCAACATACCATGTATCACGGAATGAGGCCTGATACCTCTGGTCGGTTGCATCATTAAACAAATCTAACAGGAAGCCGGAGGGCACCCATTCCTGATAACCCCTGCTGTAAGCCTGATAACTTGTTCCCCACGTTATAATCAACATCTTTATATCTTATTATTTTGCTTGCTTCGTCTTTGGTACGTACTAAAAGTGTGGTTAAGCCCGGAACGAAATTCCATACTCCGGCCCAAAACAGGTGAGAAGCATTGCCTCCGGTGAGGTTTGATCCGTCGCGGAGAATCACCCCACTCCAGTTCAACTGGTCTCCATCTTCAGTTTTCAAACGTCTTGGCAATATATTATTTTCAAGTACCTCGGAATAGTCAACCCACCATATGACCTCCTGATTTAATATTCCACTTTCATTTGGACCATTCCAGCAATCGGCATAATTAGTGAAAAAAGAGAGCCCGCTACCGGCAATAACCTCTTCAGCTGCAGCTGCTGCATCAATATAAGCCTGGTTATCATTGAACTTACTTGCTTTGTAAAGGAGGAACCGTGCTTTCATTGCCTTGGCGGCCCAATAGTTTATATGTCCTGTTTTTGCTGTTTTATCTGGCAAGCCGGGTTATGGCATCATCAATATCTGCAAGCATAAATGCGTACACATCTTCTTCGGAATCACGCTTTGCCGTTGTTAATACATTTTTTATCGGTTCGCGGTTAATCTGTACCGGTCCCCATGTTTCGACAAGATGCCAGTAATAAAAAGCCCGGAGAGCTTTTAATTCACCGATATAAATATTCTTATCAGCTTCTGAAAGTACACTGGTACTGATCAGATCGACATATTTCATTCCCAGGTTACAGGTATTTACTGCAGTATATAACAATTCCCAGTATTGATCAAAACAGGGATCCATGGCCCCATTCACGACTTCGGGGGTAATGCTTGAATAGTTAGCCAAACCCTTCTCCTGGTTATCAAAACCGGTAAGCCAGATATCAACGGCTCCTTCACTTAAGTAAATCCCGCCCTGCTTACCATACCATCCACGAAGGTAACTGTAGGATGTTGCCAGCAACCCGTCTATTCCAGACCTTGTGGAATAGATAACATCTTCGGTGGCTCCGGTCTTATTATCTTCAAGAAGATAATCTTTACATGAAATATTTGCAACTGTTATTATGGCAAATATTATTGAAATATATTTAAGTCTTGTTTTCATAATCTATTGATATAAGATATTTAAAATTCCAGGTTAACTCCCAGTACCACCTGCTTTAACAAAGGATCGCTGACAGAACCATTCTGTTCGGGGTCATAGTTAGGAATATTACTGAATGTGAAATAGTTTTGCAATGAACAATAAATTTTCAGGTTACTTAATCCCACCTTCGATTATATTTCCAGGAAAAGTATAGCTCGAGTATAACTTCTTTTATTTTCAGGAATG
>CAWEJO010000003.1:0-19256 GCA_963809375.1 uncultured Chloroflexia bacterium | reverse complement strand
TGAGGGACCGCCGGTCCGACCCGCGATGGCCCGACCCTCACCACCGACCGGCCCGTGCGCCGGGCGGCAGACACCGGCCAACCGCCGAGGAGGTCTTCGATGACACCGACCCTGCCGAACGTGGCGCACGAGCACCACGAGCGGCTCATGCAGCACGTGGACAAGATGCCGGCCCTCGCGGCGATGATCCTGTCCGCGCCGATCGGGGAGCTCCGTCCGCGCCTGACGGAGACGAGCGAGTTCCTCAACAACCTGCTCATCCCGCACCTGGAGGCGGCCGAGGCCACCCTCTACCCGGAGCTCGAGCGGATGATGCAGAACCGGCACTCGATGGCGCCGATGCGCCGCGAGCACGCCGAGATCCGGCGCCTCGCTGCCGACTTCACCCACCTCGAGCAGGCCGTCGGTGACAAGCAGCCGACCCTGGGCCGGAAGGTCGCCCTGCGCCGCGTCGTGTTCGTCCTGTACGCGCTCCTCGAGGTGCACCTCGTCGAGGAGGAGATGTACATCCCGCTGGTCAACCACGGCGTGACCGACGAGGCTGCCGAGGTGCTGGCGGCCTCCCTGAAGCACCCGGGCATCCCGACCGCCTGACCGGCCGGTGGCGGGCCGCGCCCCGCCCGGCCGGTCGTCGCTGCGGGTCACGACCGGTGGCGCACGGGACTATCCTGCCGGGGCAGATGAATGCCTCGAGCAAGCACGTGGCCGCGGACATCGAGGTGACGGTCGGCGCCCCGACGGACGCGCTGGCGTCCGACCGGGACGCGGCCGGAACCCCGGTCCATCGGGGCTGGGCGCCGCTCGGCGGCCGGCACCGCTGGATGGAGCCGTTCGTGCTCGCCGTGCTGGCGACGAGCGGGGCGCACGGGTACGCGATCACGGCCGAGCTCGAGGAGATGGGCATCACCGGCGGCGCGGTCGACGTCGGCCAGGTCTACCGAACCCTGCGGGACCTGGAGCATGCCGGCCACGTCACGTCGAGCTGGTCGTCCGAGCCGGTGGGTCCGCAGCGCCGCGAGTACGCCCTGACCGACGCGGGCTACACGGCGCTCGACGAGTGGGCCGCCGTGATGAAGGAGCGCGGGCGGCTCATCGGCGAGTTCGAGGCGCGCTACCTCGACGCGGTGGCCGACCCCCGTCACCCGCGGTCCTGAGCGCCGGGGGCCGTTCGCATCTCGGCCCGTCCGGCCACGGTACCCAGGCTGCGCCCGCACGCCCGGTCCCCTGGCGCGCTATAGCGGCTCGGCGACGGCGTGCTCGATGCCCCGCGCGAGCTGGTCCTTCTCCTCCTCTGACAGGTGCCGGTTGAGCACCCGGAGGTACAGCTCCTCCTCCGCGAGGTGGACCCGAAGCATCGCGTGCAGCCGGTAGAGCGCGCGCCGGAGGCCCATCGCCTCCGCGGGCCCCAGCGTGCCCGCGGCCACCATCTCGTGGTACTGGCCCATCGACTCGATCAGGCGACGGAGATCGGCGTGCTCGCGCCGCATCGGTGCCATCGAGTGGCGACCCTCCATGAGCCGCTCGAGCTCGGCGTAGAGCGTCGTCTCGATCGCCTCGATGTGGGGGAGCAGCTGGCCCTCGATGAAGCGATGCTCGGCCTCGCACGCCGGTCCGAACTCGGGCGCAACCGTCTCGCCCAGCATCTCCGCGAGCTCGGCAAGGCGGTCGACGTGGGGCATCAGGCGATCGTGGTGCTCGTGCGACGCCTGGGACAGGGACGACATGCGCATGCTCTCGTGACGGTACGCCGGGACGGTTGCCGTGGCTCGACGCGGCCGACCCGTCCGCCGGCGTCATCCCGCGGATTGTCTCGCGGATCGGGCGGCGAGGTGGAGAGCGTGCTGCGCCGACGAGGCGTCGAGTAGGGCCGTCCGACCCGATCGCGCCGGGACCGGGCGGGCCCCAAGGGCCGGCCCGCGCGGCCGCCGGCCCGATCCTAGGCTGCAGCGTCCGGCAGGTCGATCCAGAACCGCGCGCCGCCCGAGGGCAGGTTCGCCGCCCCGACCGAGCCGCCGTGCGCGTCGGCGATCGCCTTGGCGATCGCCAGCCCCAGCCCGCTCGTCCCGGCCGCCCGGTCGCGGGAGACGTCGGCCTGGTAGAAGCGATCGAAGACGTGCGGCAAGTCCGCGTCCGCGATCCCCGCCCCGCCGTCGCGGACCTCGATCCGCACGCCGGCCGGCCGGCGCGACGCCTCGAGCGTGATCGGGGTGCCGGGCGCGTGGCGGGCCGCGTTGTCGAGCAGGGCGGCGACCGCCTGACGGAGCCGGTCCGGGTCCGCCCTCGCCGCCAGGCCGGCCGGCACGATCGCGGCGACCGAGCCGCCCGCCGCGGTCGCGGCTGCGGCGAACGCCGACGCGAGCTCGCCGAGCAGGGGCCCGAGCGCGACCGGCTCGACCCGGAGCGGAAGGACGCCGGACTCGGCAAGACCGATCGTGCGCAGGTCGTCCACGATCCTCGCCAGCTGGCGCGCCTGGCCCCGGATCGTCTCGAGGTGGCGGTCGTCGTGCTCGTAGACGCCGTCGATCACGGCGCTCGTCGTCGCGTCGATCACCGCGAGCGGGGTCTTCAGCTCGTGCACGACGTCCTGGAAGAAGCGCCGCCGTGCCTCCTCGGTGCCTTCGAGCGTCTCGGCGAGGCTGTCGAACGACCGGCCGAGCGAGCCGATCTCGTCGGTTCGATCGGCGAGGCCCGACCGCCGTCCGAGGTCGCCGGCGGCGATCCCGGACGCCGCGTCCTCGAGCGTCCCGAGCGGTCGGGCGACGCTCCGCGCGATGAGGAACCCGAGCACCGAGGCGACTGCCGCGGCGACCAGCGCCACCGCGACCAGCGCGATCACCGTCTCCTGCTGCACCTGCTGGGCGTGGATCCCGGCCATTGGCCCCAACCCGCGGCCCGCACCCGGGCGGTCGGTCGCGTCCGGCGCCCCCAGGAGCGCGAACCCGCGGCCGACGATCGCGGGGGTCGCGAGCGCGACCGCGCCCGCGGTCAGCAGGGCGACGAGGGCGAAGGCGGCCGTGAGTCGGAGGCGCAGGCTCATGCGCGCGCGGACCGGTAGCCGACGCCGCGGAGCGTCTCGACGTACTGCCCTCCGTCGGGGCGCGCGCCGAGCTTGCGGCGGAGGTTCTTCACGTGGCTGTCGATGGTCCGGTCGAAGGCGTCGAAGGTCTCCCCGAAGACCGCTCCGCCGAGCTGGTCACGCGTCAGGACGACGCCCCGGTGGCTCACGAGGGCGTCGAACAGATCGAACTCGGTCCGCGTGAGGTCGAGGGCGACCCCGTCGCGGCTCACCTCGCGGGCTCCGGCGTCGACGCGGAGGTCGAAGAACGGCTCGGCAGCGTCCGGGCCGGCCGGCCGCCCGGCTCGTCGGAGCACGGCGCCGACGCGGGCGACGAGCTCGCGCGGTTCGAACGGCTTGGTGACGTAGTCGTCGGCCCCGAGCTCCAGCCCGGCGACGCGGTCGATCACGTCGTCGCGAGCGGTGAGCATGATCACGGCCGCGCTGCTGCCCGCCGCGCGGAGCTCCCGCAGCACGTCGAACCCGGACCGCCGGGGGAGCATGACGTCGAGGATCACGAGGTCGGGCACGGTTGCCCGGGCGCTGGCCAGGGCGGCGTCCCCGTCGCGGGCAACCTCGACGGTGTGGCCTTCACGGGCCAGGTAGGCACGGACGACGTCGACGATGTGCGGCTCGTCGTCGACGACCAGGATGCGGGGCATGCTTCCAGCATGTCAGGACGGCCGGGCCTTCGCAGGCCCGGCCGTCCTGACCGCCCGTCGCTACGGGCGGCCGGTCCCGTCGCAGGTCCCGGCACCGTTGGCGGCGCCGGTGCGGCCCCGCGAGCCCGCCCCGACGGCCGCGCCCTGCATCCCGCCGAGGGTCGTCTTGTTGACCATGCTCTTCGCCTGGGTCTGGACCTGGGCATTGAGCGCCGTCGCCTCCGCCGCCGTGAGCGCCCCGTTCGCGACCCGTGCGTCGATCCGGGCCGTCCAGCGGGCCGCGAGGGCGTCGACGAGCTTCTGCGGATCGATCTTCTTCTGCTCGGCGATCTTGGCCAGCGACGAGCCGTCGTGGCGGAGGGCCTGCACCTCGGCCTGCGTCATGCCGAGGACGGCCGGGATGGTGTCCCGCGCCTGGACGCGCGTCGGCGTCGGCGTCGGGTCGGCTGCCGCGACCGTCGCGGCGAACACGAGGCTGACGAAGCCGGCTCCGGCAAGGGTGAGGATCTGCTTCTTCATGCGGTGACTCCTGCTGTCGCCGGTCTCGTCCGCCGCGCCTGGGTCGGCCGACCGGTCGGGATCAGCCTCTGCCGGGCCCGTGGAGCGGTGATGGAGGCACCGTGGAGAGCGCGTGGAGGGGGACCCGGTCGCGCGGCACCCGGAGGTCCCGCACCCGGACCCGGCACGCGGCGCACAGCCGGGTGGGAGGCCTCGCTGCCGCGATCAGTCCCGGTCCTCCGTGCCGACCTCCGCACCCAGGCGCTCGCGGATGCGGTCCGCGATCGCGTCCTCGACCACGGTGTCCGGGTCGCGCAGCCCGCCGAGGGTGGCCCGCACGCCGACGAGGCTGGCGTAGAGTGGTGGGCAGGTCGGACACGCCTCGAGATGCGCTTCCACCGCGTGCGCGATCGCGGGCTCGAGATCGCCGTCGAGGTACGCGGAGACATGCCGTCGCGCGCGCCAGCAGCGGAGCGGCTGGGAACGGCTGACACGCTGGCGCTCGTCGTCCGACGCGAGCGCCGACACCAGCATCATCCGGCCCCGTCGCAGGCGCTGCTTCGTAGCCGGCAGCCGGGCGTCCATCGCGCGGGCGATCTCCGGGCCGGACCAGCCGATGACGTCGTGGAGCACGACCGGCACCCGGTAGATGACCGGGAGCCGCGCCAGGGCATCCTCGAGATCGTCCCGGAGCTCGGCCCGCTCCATCACCCGCTCGGGCTCCACCGACCAGGTGTCGTCGTGCCAGTCTGCCTCGACGGCGTCGATGTCGATCTCGTTCCGGTGGACGCGCGAGCGATCGATGATCCGGTTGACGAGGCTTCGCCGGAGCCATGCCGGGAGTGCCGCGGGGTCGCGCAGCTGGTCGCGACGGCGCCACGCCCCGACGATCGTCTCCTGGGCACAGTCCTCGGCTGCGTCGGGATCGCGGGTGAGCCTGGACGCGAGCCGGACGAGGCCCGGGAGCTCGTCGGCGAGACGCTGCGCAAAGGCAGCGCTCCCCGTGACCTCCTGGCCTTCGTCCGGCCGCACGGAGTCGGATGTCCGCCTGATGCCGTCACCTCGCCCGGGTGCTGAACCGGAAGAGAGCGTACAGCGGGCAGAAGCCGACGATGCCCGTCAGGAGGGCCACGGCGGCGACCACCCACACCACGTAGATGAGCGGAGCGGCGACGACGCCGAGGGCGCCCAGCGCCACCAGGAACACACCGAGCCCCACGCGGACCACGCGATCGAGGGTGCTCTCGTTCAACTCGAGCTTCATGAGATCGACTCCTTGCCGGGCGGACAGCTCCGCCACCTACCAGGGAGACGAGACGGGAGCCGAAATGGATACCGCCCGGCCCCGGAGCCGCCGCGGATGGCGGGGCGCCTGCGTGCAGCCGCGAATGTCCGGCGCCTGCGAGCCGCCGCGGATGCCGGGCGGCCGTCTGCGCTCAGCAGTTGGACCCGAACGCACCGGGCAGAGATCGGCGCTCTCCCCGGGCATCGGTCCGCTTGCGGAGTTGCGCAACCACGCAACTATGGGTACGATGCTGTCCCGGTCCGGGGCCGGCGATGACCGAGTCCGCGGTCGCGGCATGCGCAGACGGTACCAAGCCGAGTCTGCGGCAGTGCGCCGGCAGAGAGAGGTCGTGAGCCATGGAGATGATCATCGACTTCCCGGGAGGCGCGCGCGTTGATGCGCACTTCGGCGGGTTCGTCGTCCCCACCGACCAGCCGCCGGCGGGCGGTGGCGAGGACTCGGCCCCGACGCCGTTCGCAACATTCCTGTCGACGATCGGGACCTGCGCGGGCATCTACGTGCTGGGCTTCTGCCGGCAGCGCGGGATCCCGACCGATGGGATCCGCCTCATCCAGCGGATGCAGTCCGACCCGACGACCCGCCTCGTGAGCGACGTGCAGGTCACGATCGAGCTGCCGCGCGGCTTCCCGGACCGCTACGCCGAGGCGGTCGTGCGCGCGGCGGAGCAGTGCGCGGTGAAGAAGCACTTCGAGCACCCGCCCGTGATCCGCGTGGACAGCGTCCTCGCCGGCTGAGTGCCCGGCGCGCGCGCCTCTGATACCCCCACCCAGTATTGACACAGGGGTTGACACCGGACGCGTTCAGGCGCATCATCACCTGGAACTGGCGTGTCAAGACTTGACACGCCCGTACGCGTGTCCGGCGTGTCGTGCCCTCGCCGGGGCCGCCGCCGGAGTGACGGGACCCCGACGGGCGGGGGATCGCGGGCGCGCACGAAGCCCATCACGCGGGAGCACTGGTTGGCCGTCGGCGTCGCAGCCGAAGTCAAGAGCAAGCTGACGGTCCTCGACGTCGTCGGGGAGACCGTCCAGCTGAAGAAGGCGGGCACCACCTACAAGGGCCTGTGCCCCTTCCACTCGGAGAAGACGCCGAGCTTCATCGTCACGCCCGGGCGCGAGAGCTGGCACTGCTTCGGGTGCGGCGAGGGTGGCGACATCTTCAGCTTCGTCATGCGCCGCGACGGCCTTGCCTTCCCGGAGGCCCTGCGGATCCTCGCCGGTCGCGCCGGCGTCGAGATCGACGAGCGCACCTCCCGCGAGGATGCCCGCCGGAAGCACCTCCACGACGTCGTCGAGTCGGCGATCGCCTTCTACCACGCCGTCCTCACGAAGTCCGCGGCCGGCCAGCGCGCCCTGGCCTACCTGCACGAGCGCGGCTTCACCGACGAGACGATCGAGTGGGCGAACCTGGGCTGGGCTCCGCCCGACTGGGACGCCCTCGGTCGGACGCTCGAGCGGCGCCGCCAGATCGGCGCGGCGGAGCTGACCGAGGTGGGGCTGGCCACGCCCCGCAAGGGCGGCAACGGCGCCTACGATCGCTTCCGGGCCCGCGTCATCTTCCCGATCCGCGACGCCTCCGGGAACGCCACCGGACTCGGCGGCCGCGTCCTCAAGGGCGCCGACGGCGCCGACCCCGAGGGCCCGAAGTACCTCAACTCCCCGGCGACGCCGCTGTTCGACAAGAGCCGCACCCTCTACCTCCTAGACCGTGCCAAGGCGTCCATCCGCAAGACCGGCACCGCCGTCATCGTGGAGGGCTACACCGACGCCCTGATGGCCCACCAGGCGGGCTTCGCGAACGTCGTGGCGTCGCTCGGCACCGCCCTCACCCCGGGCCAGGTGGCGCTCCTGATCCGCTACGCCGCGAAGAAGATCGTGCTGGCCTACGACGTTGACCCCGCTGGCGAGAAAGCCGGCACGCTCGGGGTGACGGCGCTCGAGGGGCTGACCCGCCAGCTTGCGGCGTCCGACACCGACGTGGAGCTCGACGAGGTGCGCGTCGCGCGGCTGCCCGAGGGCAGGGACCCGGACGAGGTGATCCGCGATAGCCCCGACGCCTGGCGCGAGGCGATCCGGACGGCCCTGCCGATCGTCGAGTACCTGATCGACTTCCATGCCCGCGGCGCCGACCTGCGCACGACCGGCGGGCGGGCCCGCTTCGTCGACGCGATCCTCCCGACCCTCCGCACGGTCCGCAACCCGGTGCTGCGCGACGGCTACCTGCAGACGCTGCGCCAGGTGTCGGGCGTGGAGGAGCGGGTGCTTCTCGAGTCCCTGCACCGGGCGCCCGACGGCGGGCGCGGCGGGACGGGGATGCCGGGCGCGCGCGGTGGGTCCGGCGCCGCCGACGGGAGCCGGATCTCCGCGGACTCGGTGATGGCCTCGCCCGACGCGTTCGACCCGCGTGCCGTCCTCCGCGCGATCAGCCCGGTCGAGCGCGAGCTGCTGCGCTTCCTCCTCCTGGCGCCCGAGCTGCAGGTCGAGACCGCCGAGCGCCTGGCGCCCGCCGACCTGCCGTCGACCCCGGCGCGCGAGCTCTGGTCGGCCGTCCTTGCGGTCCGCGAGGCGGGCCCCTACACGTCGGAGGCGGCCTACGCCCGCCTCGATCCCGAGACGCAGGCCCTCATGGCCGCGCTGCTGGGAGGCACCGGGACGGCGGCCGTGGGCGGGGCGGCCGGCAGGCCCGTCGCCGGCCAGGCCGAGCAGGGGATCGAGCAGTGCCTGCTGCGCCTCGAGCTCGAGCGCCTGGAGGACCGCGACCGCTACACCCGTGCCGAGCTTGCCGAGGCCGAGCGGGCCGGCGACCGGCCCGCCGTCGACCGCTTCATGACCGAGATCTCCCACCACAACGAGAGCCGACGCGCGCTCCACCGGCGCCTCGAGCAGGCGAGCCTGCTCGCGAGGCCGCTGGCGCGCCCCGCAGGAGGACGACCATGACCCAGGATCCAGAAGACGCCGCGCTCGTGGAGGCGGTGCTCGCCGCCACCCCTCGCCGACGCAGGGCCGCCGCCGCGGAGGTGAAGGCCGTGAGGACCGCCTCGCGCGCCGCGGCCGTCCTCGACGACGAGCCGGTCGATGCCGTCGCCGTCCTGGTGGCGGATGTCGAGGACGAGGAGGACGACGTCGACCTCGGCGCAGAGCCGGGCGCCGCCGCGCTCAAGGACGTGGACGTGGACGTCGTCGTCGACATCTCCGGCGACATGGCGACGGTGATCGTCCCCGGCCTCGTCGCCGACGCGACCGACGCCGTCTCGCCGGTCGACGTGCCGGTCAAGCTCGACGTCAAGGCGCTCGAAGAGCCGACCGCCGAGGAGCTCGAGGCGCTCTCGGCCGACATGATCGGGATCGACGACCCGGTCCGGATGTACCTCAAGGAGATCGGCAAGGTCGCCCTCCTGACCGCCGAGGAGGAGGTCGTCCTGGCCAAGGCGATCGAGCTCGGCGAGTGGATGGTCGAGTTCCCGTGGAAGGCGATGGTGAGCCTCCACGAGTGGACCCTCCACGACACCGAGCGCAAGACGCGCACCGCCAAGCCGCAGCACCGCCTCCCGTTGGGCGACGAGGCCCACCGGATGGTGAGCGCGGCGATCGCCGACGAGGGCGCGCTCGACCTGCTGGTCCCGCACCCCGACTTCCACCTCGTCAAGGCCGGCCGCGACGCCCAGTCGGAGGGCACCAAGGAGCTCCTGCGGGAGGCCCGCAAGCTCCTCGCCGCGTACAACGAGTCGCTGTCGCCGGAGGCCTTCGTCACGCTCCTCGACTGGGCCTATCTCGCGGTCCACAACGGCGACCTCGACTCGCGCGACAACGTGGGCCTGCGGGCGATCTACGACTGGACCCGCGAGGGCGTCGCCTTCCCGGCGCTGGAGCGCTGGATCCTGGCCGACAACGATGCCGACCTCCTCAAGAAGATGGGCTACGACCCGGAGGTGCCGCTCAACACGAAGCTCGCCCACCGCAAGGGCGAGATCGTGCGGATCGGCCGCGACGCGCGCGAGCAGCTCACGTCGGCCAACCTGCGGCTCGTCGTCTCGATCGCCAAGAAGTACATCGGCCGCGGGATGTCGTTCCTGGACCTGATCCAGGAGGGCAACATCGGCCTCATCCGGGCGGTGGAGAAGTTCGACTTCGAGAAAGGCTTCAAGTTCTCCACGTACGCCACGTGGTGGATCCGGCAGGCGATCACCCGCGCCATCGCCGACCAGGCCCGGACGATCCGCATCCCGGTCCACATGGTGGAGACGATCAACCGCCTGATCCGCGTCAGCCGGCAGCTGCTCCAGGAGCTGGGTCGCGAGCCGACGGTCGAGGAGATCGCCGAGGCGATGTCCAAGGGCCAGGAGGTGGTGGTCACCCCGGAGAAAGTCCGCGAAATCATGAAGGTCAGCCAGGAGCCGGTGAGCCTCGAGACGCCGATCGGCGAGGAGGAGGACTCCCACCTCGGCGACTTCATCGAGGACCGCGGGGCGTTGGCGCCGGCCGAGGCGGCCTCGCACCAGCTCCTCAAGGAGCAGGTGGAGGCGGTGCTGGACTCCCTCACGGGGCGCGAGCGGCGGGTGCTGCAGCTGCGCTTCGGCCTGGAGGACGGCCGGGCCCGCACGCTCGAGGAGGTGGGCCGCGAGTTCAACGTGACCCGCGAGCGGATCCGCCAGATCGAGGCCAAGGCGCTGCGCAAGCTCCGGCATCCGTCGCGGAGCCGCAAGCTCAAGGACTACCTGGAGTAGGGCGAAGGCCGGCCCGTTGCCGGGCCGGCCTTTCGGTGCAGAGCGCGGAATCGGGGGCGGGGTTTCGGCCCCGCCCTAGAGGTCGGCCCGGCGCAGCCTCGCGATCCCGAACGCGGCCGCCGCGGCGGTGCCAAGTGCCCAGGCGATCGGCGTGACCGCCGAAACCGGGTGGCCCGTCGCCACGGCAACCGCCCACGGGCCGATCGTCGGCGGGAGCAGGTCCGCGATCCCCGGCACGAACGACCCCAGGATCCCGGGGGCGATCGCCACGCCGACGGCGACGCCTGCGACGGGCGGCTGGCTCGGCAGGACCGTCGCGAGCGCCAAAGTCAGCGCGAAGAAGAACGCCGGAGTGGCCGTCAGCAGGACCGTCGCCACGGCGACCTCGCGCAGGTCCGGCATCCCGTAGGCCACGTCGGCTGCGACCACCGAGGCCGCCATCGGCACGGCGATCCCGAAGGTCGTGAACATCACCATCGCGGCCGTCCACTTCCCGACGAGCAGCGCCGTCCGCGAGATCGGCTTGGAGAGGGTCCACGCGAGCGTCCCCCGGTCGCGCTCGACGATGAACAGGTTGGCGCTGAAGACGATCGCGAAGAAGAAGACCCACTGTGGCCACTTCAGGAGGACGTTCGTCGTCGGGTCGAAGGAGATCGCGGTGGGGACGCCGACGCTCGCGCCGTGCGCCGACATCTCGGCCAGCCGCGCGCTGAGCGTGTTGAGCACCATCATGAGGCTCGTGACGACGAGCAGGATCACGGCCCGCCACGACTTCAGCCACTCGTGGAGCTCCTTGCGAAGGAACGGTCCGGCGCCGAGGAGCGGCGACGGCTGCGATGAGGGCCGCCACGACGCGGACACGGCGAGCGGTTGCAGGGTCTTGAGCGCGGTCATGCCGCCACCTCCCGGGGATCGACGAGGCGCAGGAAGACCGACTCCAGGTCCGGCACTTCCCGCTGGTTGCTCAGGAGGACGAGGCCGTTGTCCGCGGCGTACCGCGTGATCGCGGCCTGGGCCGCGGCTCCGGCGTCGGGCCGCGTCGCGACCTCGAAGCCGAGGCCTCCGTCCTTCGGCCCCGTGGGCGTGACCCCGGCGACGCCGGGCAGCCGGGCGAGCTCGACCGCCGCCGCGTCGCCGGCCCCGCCCAGGACGACTGCGAGCCGGTCCTGGGAGAACGAGGCCAGCAGGTCGGCCGTGGCGGCGGCGCGCACGAGGCGCCCTCGATCGAGGATCGCGACGTGGTCGCTCACCCGCTGGACGTCCTCGAGGATGTGCGTCGAATAGAGGACGGTCGCCTCGTTGCGAAGGTCGCGCAGGAGCTCGAGGACATCGCGTCGGCCCAGGGGATCCAGGGAGGCAGCCGGCTCGTCGAGGACGACGACTGCCGGGCGCCCGACCAGGGCCTGGCCGATGCCGAGGCGCTGGCGCATCCCGCCCGAGTACGTCCTGACGGGTCGATCGGCGGCCTCGGCGATGCCGACGAGTCGGAGGAGCTCGTTCGCCCGCCGCTCGGGACGCTCGATGCCGGGGTAGAAGCCGGCGACGTAGCGAAGGGTCTCGCGCCCGGTCATCCAGTCGTAGAACCGGGGATCCTGGGCGAGATACCCGAGCGCCCGGCGATGCGCGCCTTCGGCGGAGACGGGCACGCCGGCGACGGCGGCGGCGCCGCTGGTCGCGTGAGTCAGGCCGGCGAGGATCTTGATCGTGGTCGTCTTGCCCGCGCCATTCGGGCCGAGGAACCCGTAGATGGAGCCGGCGGGCACGTCGAACGTGACGCCGTCGAGAGCCGTGATCCGGCCGAACCGCTTGGTGAGGTCCGAGACCGTGACGGCGGGCTGCGAATCGGGGGACATGGCCACCTCCATGGGTGTGGGCTGCGCCGATCGTGTGATCGGATCGGCGGAGATCGCGCTCGCGACCTCGTTGGCGCACAGCCTCCCTCGGGATGCCTGCCACGTCGTCCGGCGTGAGGGTGATTCGGCGTTCGCCCGGTGCTCCGACCCCGCCTCCTCCGCACGACGGATGGGTGTGGGGAGGGGTCGTCCGCCCGGAGGATGCTGCCGGCCGCGGGGTCCGCCTGCGGGAGATGGAGCGCGGGGCGTCGGCGAGGGGCAGCACAGGTCCCGCCGCCTGGAGCGGCGACCGACGCTCAGCGCGAGGGAGACGCCCCCGGCTGCACCAGGCCCGCCTCGTACGCGACGACCACCGCCTGGACCCGGTCGCGAAGGTCGAGCTTGGACAGGATCCGCGACACGTGCGTCTTCACGGTGGTCTCGCCGAGCACCAGCGTCTCCGCGATCTCGGCGTTGCTCAGCCCGCGGGCGACGAGCCTGAGAACCTCCAGCTCGCGTTCGGTGAGCTCGGCAAGTCCGGGCGGCGACCGCCTGGGTCGGGAGCCGCTGCGACGCGAACCGGTCCAGGAGTCGCCGCGTGACCGAGGGCGCCAGCAGGGCGTCGCCGCTCGCGACGACATGGATGGCGCGCACCAGCTCCTCCGGCGGCGTGTCCTTGAGCAGGAATCCGACAGGCACCTGCCTGCAGGGCATCGACCACGTACTCGTCGAGGTCGAACGTCGTCAGGATCACCACCTTGACCGGGTCCCGCACGCCGGCCCCGGCAAGGGCGCGGGTGGCTTCCACGCCGTCCATGTTCGGCATGCGGATGTCCATGAGCACGACGTCGGGACGCACGCGCCGGGCGAGATCGATGGCGTCGCGGCCGTCGACGGCCTCACCCACGACCTCGATGCCGGGCTCGCTGGCGAGGATCAGGCGGAAGCCGGTGCGGATGAGCGCCTGGTCGTCGACCAGGAGCACGCGGATCGTCATCCCGGATCGCCCGTCGGGATCCGGGCGAGGATCGCGAACCCACCGTCGGGCGACGGACCGGCTTCGAGCTTCCCCCCGTAGATGCGCACCCGCTCCTCCATCCCGACCAGGCCGTGGCCGCTGCCGACGGCTCCCGTGGCAGACGGAGGGCCGGCGTCACGGACGTCCACGACGATGGTGGACGGCTCGTACGCCAGCCGGATCGTGGCACGAGTCGGCGCGGCGTGCTTGATCGTGTTGGTCATCGTCTCCTGGACGATCCGGTAGACGGCGAGGTCGATGCCGGGCGCCAGCGGCCGCGGGTCGCCGTCGATCGACAGCTCGACGCTCACGCCGGCCGAGCGGGCGTTGGCGAGCAGCTGGCCGAGGTTCGCCAGCCCCTGCTGGGGAGCCAGGGGCGCGGGACCATCGTCCGACCGGAGAATGCCCAGCAGCCGGCGCATCTCCGCCAGGGCCTCGCGACCCGTCGTCTCGATCGAGGCAAGGGCCGCCCGGGCCTCGCCCGGCTGCTCGTCCATGACCCGTCGGGCGGCACCGGCCTGGACGATCATCACGCTCACGCTGTGGGCGACGACGTCGTGGAGCTCGCGTGCGATGAGGGCCCGCTCGTTCTGGACCGCGACGCGGGCCGCCTGCTCCTGCTCGCGCTCCAGCCGCTCCGCGCGCGCCTCCAGGGCCGCGGTCCGCGTGCGGCGCCTTCGCAGCGAATCGCCGACCAGCCAGGCCGTGGCATAGATGGCGATGGCGGTGACGAGATCTGCCAGGACGGTCGACGTCGGGTTCGGGTGCGCCGTGTTGAAGATGAGCACGGCCACGACCAGGTAGGCGGGCAGCGCGGCGAGCACCACCAGCGAGGTCCGGCGCGGCGTCTCGGACGCCACGGTGAACACGGCGATCAGCAAGGCGAACCCGCCGAAGTTGAGGGAGGTGCCGTACGCCTGCCCGACGAGGAGCGCGCCGGCCGTCGCCACCAGCACCGCAACCGGCCAGCGGCGGCGGACCGCGATGAGGACGCCCGTGGCGAGCGCAAGGACGACGGCGAGACCGAGCGGCATCGTCCCGATGGACTGCGGCACGAGCACCGCCGAGACGAGGCCGAGCCCGACCACGAGCACGGCGATCGCCGGATCGAGTGCCGATGCGAGAAGGGGCCGCCACGCTCGTCGGCGGCCTCCCGAAGCGCTCACGCGCCGATGATGCCCCAGCCTGCGCTGACGGGCGTCCTCCCGTGGATCGATCGACCCTCCGCCTGCAGGATGATCATCGACCGGAGGGTCCGCGGCGGCACCACGCGACGCGCCTTTTCGCGGGATGCAGGCAAGCGACCGCCTGGGCAGGGGCGTCTACGCGCGAGGGCGGCCGCGCCGGCGGACGACCAGCTTCTCGAGCTCGACGGCGACGAAGGCGGCCGTCGAGGCGACGAGCACGACGGCCAGCTCGAGCCCGCCGAGCGCCTCGGTCACGAAGATCGGCTGGAGGGCCGGCACGTAGATCAGGGCGAGCTGGACCAGGAGCGTGCCGCCGATCGCGACGGCCAGCGGCCGGTTCGTGCCGAGGCCGAGGTGGAAGACGGAGATCCGCTCGGATCGGACCGCGAGGGCATTCCCGAGCTGCAGGAGCGCCAGCGTCGTGAAGACCATCGTCTGCCAGTGCCAGTCGGCCTCGATCGCGAGCGCCTGGACGCCGAGGACGACGGCCGCCATCAGCAGGCCGACCCAGAGCGCCTGGCGCCACAGGCCCGCGCCCAGGATCGACTCGCCGCTCGGGCGCGGCGGGCGGCGCATGGCGTCGGGCTCGACCGGCTCGACGCCCAGCGCGAGCGCCGGCAGGCCGTCGGTCACGAGGTTGATCCACAGGATCTGGACCGCGAGGAGGGGGATCGGGAGGCCGAGGAAGGGCGCCAGGAACATCACCCAGACCTCGGCCGAGTTCGTGGTGAGGAGGTACCGCACAAAGCGCCGGATGTTGTCGTAGATCCGGCGCCCCTCCTCCACCGCGTGGACGATCGTCGCGAAGTCGTCGTCGGCGAGGACCATGTCGGCGGCTTCCTTGCTGACCTCGGTCCCGGTGATCCCCATCGCCACGCCGATGTCGGCGAGGCGCAGCGCCGGCGCGTCGTTGACGCCGTCGCCGGTCATCGAGACCACCGCCCCGCGCGAGCGCCAGGCCTCGACGATCCGCAGCTTCTGCTCGGGGTTCATCCGGGCGTACACGGCGACCCGGTCGACCCGGGCGGCGAACGCCGCGTCGTCGAGGGTGTCGAGCTCCACGCCCGTGAGCGCCTCCCCGCCCTCGCGCAGGATCCCCAGGCGGCGGGCGATCGCCGCGGCCGTCAGCGGGTGGTCGCCGGTGATCATGATCGGGGTGATCCCGGCGGCCCGGCAGGCGTCGATGGCGGCGGCCGATGCGGCTCGCGGCGGGTCGGCCATCGCCACCAGGCCGGCCAGGCGCAGGCGGGACTCCGCGCGCTCGAGATCGGCGGGGACGGCCTCGATGTCGCGGTAGGCCAGGGCGAGAACCCGGTAGCCGTCGGCGGCGTAGCGGCGGGCTGCCGCCTCGGCAGCCGGGAGGAGCGGCGCGTCCTCCGGGTCGAGCAGCGGCGCGAGCGCCTCGAGGGCGCCCTTGGAGGCGACCCGCACGTGGTCGTCGAACGCGTGGAGCGTGGTCATCCGGCGGCGGGAGGCGTCGAAGGTCAGCTCCTCCACCCGCGGATGCTCGGCGAGCAGGTCGGAGGCGAAGACGCCGCGCTTGCCGGCGAAGGCCAGGAGCGCGCCCTCGGTCGGGTCGCCGGTGATCGACCAGCTGCCGCCCGCCCGCTCGGGTCCGCGCAGGGTGGCGTCGTTGCAGGCGACGGCGATCCGGGCGAGCCGGTCGAGGGCGGCCTCCGCGGCAGGGCCGAGCGTCGGCGAGGCGCCATCCGTGCCGAGCATGGTCACGGGCGGTGCGGCCACCCCCGCCGCCTCCGGGTCGGGGTTGATCGCGCCGTCCAGCTGGATCGCCCCGGCGGGCGCGTAGCCGTCGCCGCCGATGGTGAACGACCCGGCCGGCGTCCAGGCCCGCTCGACCAGCATCCGGTTCTCGGTCAGCGTGCCCGTCTTGTCCGAGCAGATGACCGTCACGGAGCCGAGCGTCTCGACCGCGGGGAGCTTGCGCACGAGGGCGTTGCGGCGCGCCATGCGCCGGGCCCCGAGCGCGAGGGCGACCGTGACGACCGCCGGCAGCCCCTCGGGGATCGCCGCGACCGCCAGGCTCACGGCCACGAGGAACATCGTCTCCGGCGATTCGCCGCGGGCGACCCCCGCCGCGAAGACGACGGCGCACACGCCGAGAGCCAGGATCGCCAGGCCCTTCCCGAGCGTGGAGAGGCGCTTCTGGAGGGGGGTCTGGCCGCCGGCGTGCTCCTGGAGGAGCTCCGCGACGCGGCCGAGCGCGGTGGACATCCCCGTCGCGAGGACCACGCCCGCCCCGCGGCCGTAGGTGACCGCGGTGCCGTTGAAGGCGACGTTGCGCTGGTCGGCGAGGACCCCCTCGGGCACTCCGGGGAGCGGATCGGTCGTCTTCTCCGCCGGCTCCGACTCCCCAGTGAGCGCGGCCTCGTTGATGCGGAGCGCACGCGCCTCCAGGAGCCGCAGGTCGGCCGTCACGATGTCGCCGGCGTCGAGGCGGACGACGTCGCCCGGCACGACCTCGGGCGCCGGGACCAGGAGCGTCTCGCCGCCGCGCACGACGCGCGCCGTCGGGCTCGCCATCCGCTTGAGGGCGTCGAGGGCCTGTTCGGCGCGGTACTCCTGCACGAAACCGACGATCCCGTTCAGGACCACGATGGCGAGGATGACGAGCGTGTCCTTGAGGTCGCCGAGGAGCGCGGTGACGACCGCCGCGGCCATGAGGACGACGATCATCGCGTTGGTGAACTGCTCGACGAGCAGGCGCCAGGGCGGCTTCCGGCCGTGCTCGACGAGCTCGTTGCGGCCGAAGCGCAGCAGGCGGGTGGCGGCCTCGTCGGCGCTCAGGCCGCGGACCGGGTCGGTGCCGAGCGCGCGGGCCACCTCGAGGGCGTCGCGAGCCCATGCCCCGGCGGCGCCGTCGAGCGCGTCGGGACCCCGGGCGTCCGGCACCCGGTCGTCCGGCGCGAGGGCGTTCGGCGAGGTCCCGTCCACGGGCCGTCTCATGCCCTCAGGATGGGTCCCCGGGCCACGCCGCGTGAGGGTGTGCCGTCCCGATCGGCCGGGGCCGTTCGTCCCGACTGGTCGCGCGGGGCGACGCGTGGCACGATGGCGCCATGAGCGAGCAGACGTCGGTCCACCCCATCCGCACCGCGACCCCGGAGTCGGTCCGGGCCTTCCTCGCACCCGCCATGACGGCGTTCGGCGACGAGCTGAGCGACGCCGAGTTCGAGGAGTGGAACCATCTCCTCGAGCCCGGCCGGCTGATCGCCGCAATCGACGGCGAGACGCCGATCGGGACGGCCGGCGCCTACACCTTCACGATGACGATTCCGGGCGGCGAGGTGGCCGCCGCCGGCGTCACCGTGGTCGGCGTCGAGCCGGGCCACCGGCGGCAGGGGGTCCTGCGCTCGCTCATGCGCCACCAGGTCGACGACGTGCACGGGCGGGGCGAGCCGGTCGCCATCCTGTGGGCGTCGGAGAGCGCCATCTACCAGCGCTTCGGCTACGGGCTGGGCACCCTGAATGGCTCGTTCGAGATCGACCGCGGTCGCACGGCCTGGCTGCGCCCCTGGGCGCCCGAGGGAGGCATGCGGCTGGTCGACGCGGCCGAGGCGCTGGCGACGTTCCCCGCCGTCTACGAGCGGATGCGCGCCGTCACGCCGGGCGCCCTGAGCCGGACCGAGACCTGGTGGCGCTGGGGGATCCTCCACGACGCGGAGCACATGCGCCGGGGCGGCGCCGGACCCAAGTTCCGGTACCTCTACGAGGTGGACGGGGCCGCCGAGGGCTACGCGATCTTCCGCCCCAAGAGCGACTGGGACGACCGCGGCCCGAAGGGCCAGGTGCTCGTGGTCGAGGCCATGGCGGTCACGCCGCGCGCGGAGCGCGGGGTCTGGGGTTTCCTCTTCGGGATCGACCTTATGCGCACGACCAAGGCCGGCCGCGTCGTCGTCCCGCACCCGCTGCAGCTCGCCCTCGCCGACCCGCGGGCGCTCGGCCTCACCGTCGGCGACGGGCTCTGGGTCCGCCTCGTCGACCTCCCAGCGGCGCTCGCCGCGCGGCGCTACGGCTCGCTGGACGCGCTCGTGCTCGAGGTGAGCGACGCCTTCTGCCCCTGGAACGCGGGCCGCTGGCGCCTGGCCACGGCCGGTGAGCCCGGCGCGG
The DNA here is from genome assembly GCA_963809375.1 of uncultured Chloroflexia bacterium. Lineage (GTDB taxonomy): Bacteria > Chloroflexota > Limnocylindria > Limnocylindrales > CSP1-4 > CTSoil-043. The sequence continues at coordinate 850 of CAWEJO010000003.1, read as the reverse complement.
CCGCCGGGACGGTCGAGCGGACCGACGGTCCGGCCGACCTCGTGGTGGATGTCGCGGACCTCGGCGCCGCGTATCTCGGGACGTTCGGGCTGTCCGACCTCGCCGACGCCGGCAGGGTGGAGGAGCGCACGCCGGGGGCCCTGCGCCGGGCGGATGCTCTCTTCGCTGCCGACCGCCCGGCGTGGTGCGCCACGATGTTCTGAGTCGCCATCGGCCGCGCAGGGACCCGACGCGGCGGCCGGCACCCCCCGCGCCGGCCGGCCGCGCACCCGACGCCGGGGCCGCGTCCCCGCTGCGGCCTGCGATCGCGTGCCCGTCAGGCGGGCCAGCGCATCGTCGCGACGAGCTCCCGGAAGAGCTGCTGGGCCTCCGACCTGCTGCCCGGCGGGGCGAGCATGTTGACGACGAGGCCCTGCCCGTCGCGGACGACCATGAGCTTTGGCACGAACAGGCCCTGGCAGGTCATCTGGTGCAGGCGCCCGGGGGTGCCGTCGAGCGCGAGGTCGGTCGCGGCCTCCGGCGTCGCCGGACACTCGTGCCAGGCGACCATCTGCTCCTGGGTCCTCGCCGCGTAGGCGTCGAGGCCGAGGTCGGTCGGGGCGCCGTACACGAAGAGCTGCATGCTGCCGGGCAGGATCATCGAGTCGATGTACGGCCCGTTGGAGTCGATCCGGGCCGTGCCGTCCCAGGGCTTCTTCGCCTGGTCGGCGAGCCATGTCGGCTGCACGTCGAGCCGGTAGCCGTACGCGTTCGAGATGAAGGCATACGGCGTCGGGCTGGGCTTCGCCGTCGGCGCGGGCGTGGGCGATGCGCTCGCGACGGCGGCCGGGCTGGGCGTGGCGACCGGCGT
>CAWEJO010000002.1:0-112488 GCA_963809375.1 uncultured Chloroflexia bacterium | reverse complement strand
ATGAACAGGTCGCCGTGCTGCTTCGCGTCGTGGATCCGCGCGGCGACCTCGGCCCGCCGGACGTTGACGAGCTGGGCCAGCTCCACACGGAGGGCAGCCTCGCCGTCCTTGCTGAGGTACGTGGGCTTCATGTTCACGGTCGTAGCGAACCCCCTTCGGGCGCTCCCGGCGAGCTGTCGGCTGGGCGGGCGCAGGGCGCCCGAGAAACCAAGAACCTCGGGCCGTGCCCCACGTCGGCGGCCTGCCCGAAGTCCGGTCCGGGGCATGCTATCCCGCTCGCGTCCGAGTGTCAAAATCGTCGCCGCCGAGCTGTCGTGGCCCGCCGGCCGGCGGCGCCAGGGAGGCGGATCACGCGGGCGCCGAACGGCGCGCCAGGCTTCGCGTGCGATCGCCAGCCTTACAGGCCGGGGGTGAACTCGTCCGACTCGCCATCCTTCGGGGCCTCGGCGACGATCCGGGGCGTGCCGTCGGGCTCGTCGAGGACAGCGACGGCGCAGCGGCCGGCCGCCTTGGCGGCGAAGAGCGCCCGATCGGCCCGCGCGGCCAGCAGCGCCTGGGTATCGCCGGTCTGGCGCTCGGCGATGCCGACCGACGCCGTGAGCGGGACGGGCGCTCCCCCGATCTCGACGGGAGCGGCCCGGGCCCCGGTGATCCGGCCCCGACCCGGATCGCGTCGGCCAGCGGCGCGCCGACCGCAACGACGAACTCGTCGCCCCCCGTCCGCGCCACGAGGTCCTCCTCGCGCAGGATCGACCGCAGGCGGTGCGCGAAGGCACGGATGATCTCGTCGCCGCCGGCGTGCCCGAAGCGCGTGTTGGCATCGCGCAACCCGTCCAGGTCGATCGCCAGCAGGCAGAAGCGCGCCCTCGCCCGCAGGCGGCGGGCCAGCTCGTCGTCGGCGGTGGCGCGGTTCGCGAGGCCGGTCAGCGCGTCGGTCCGGGCCCGGGTCTCGAGGGCGGCCAGGCGGGCGAGCCGCTCGCGGGCATCGACCACGATCGCGAGCGTCATCGGGCCGGCGTCGGTGACGATGCGCGACAGCCCGATCTCGGTCGGGATCTCCGTCCCGTCGAGGGCCACGAACGGCAGGTCGCGGCCCCGCCCCATCTCGCGCACGTCCTCGGACTGGGCGAAGGCCCGGCGTTCACGCACGTGGCGGCCCCGGAGCGGCTCCGGGAGCAGGATGTCCACGCTGCGGCCGCCGAGCGGCCCTCCGGCCAGCGCATCGGCGAGCGCGTTCGAGACGACGATCATCCCCTCGTCGTCGACGACGAGCGCCGGATTCGGGAGGGCCGCCACGAGCGCGGCCGGGTCTGCGTTGGCCATCGGGTCTCCGGGCAGGGTGCGGCGCAGCCTGAGAAGCCACCTCGACATGATGGCCGGAGGGTCGTGCCTGGCTCGATCACCCGCTCGGGGGGTGCGCCGGCCCCCGCACCCGCCGCCGATTATCGCGCCGCCAGCGCACGCCGGCGCAGGGCGTGCCGCCACACGACGGGCGGCGCGTGGATGACCGACCGTCGCGCCCGTTCAGCCGGAGCGTGGGGTCGGCGGACCGAGGGCGGTCGCCGTCCCGACCGCCTCGAAGCGCCCGTCGGCACCGCGCTCGATCGGCGCGACCGCCCGGACCGCCGCGCGCGGGAGCGAGCCGTACACGTGGGGGTAGCGGCCGTCCGCGTCGTCGTAGCGCCACGGAACATCGAGGGCGCCGAGGTCGAGCGTCAGGACGGCGAAGCGCCCGGGATCGCCGGCGTAGTAGCGAGTCGCGACCGCGACCATCTCGTCGGCGCCATCGGTGCAATGGACGAAGCCGTCGGCGGCGAACGCGTCGCGGCGTGTAGCGCTCGTCGGCGGGCCCGTCCCGCCACGCCTCCCAGCGCGCCGCTGGCAGCAGGTGCAGCGTGCGGTGCGGCACCGCCGCGATCGGCAGGCCCGGGAAGACCAGGCGGCGCGCATTCCCGGCGTACACAGCCCGCAGCACGCCGGGCGGCAGCGCGAGCCCGTGGACCGCCCAGCGGCCCTGGGAACCCGGGCCGCCATCCGGGTCGTAGGGGAAGGACTCGTCGTCCGTCTCGAGGAACCGGAAGTGCGTCTGCCAGGCGTCCGCGTCGGGCGGCGCATCCGTCCCGAAGAGGACCCGGTCGCGCCAGCGGATGATGAGCTCCCGGGCGGCCCGCGGCTGGCGCCCGAGCTCGGCGATCCGCGCGGCGATGTCCACGTTCCAGTTGGGGAAGTCGGCGAGCATCGCGCCAACGCGGCCCAGGTCCTCGGCCGCGCAGCCCACGTGCGCGCCGATGAACGTCGTGGAGGGAAAACGTGCTACCACCTGGGCCAGCTGGTCGATGAGCTCGTCGAACGGCGGGAAGCCGGGCGCGTTCGCGCTCGCGCCCGGTGGACGGGTGGGCCAGAACTGCCAGTCGGGGTGCGCGCGCAGCTCCTCCCACCGCTCGTTCGTGGCGTCGAGCGGCCGGAAGAACGCGATCGGATCGGCAACGTGGATCGTCACCGGGAGGCCGAGCTCGCCCGCCGTCGCCCACACGGGCCCGAGCCGCCGATCGTCGACGGCGACCAGCCCGCCGCCCGCGTCGCGGGCCCTCAGCCCGAGCGTCTTCCACACCTTCAGGCCGCGGGCGCCGGCGGCCGCAGCGTCCCGGAGCCGCCGGGCCTCCTCGTCGCCGAAGTCCGGGCGGGTAGCCCACATCGGGTAGTCGAGGCCGGCGAAGACCGCGACACGCCCGCCGAGGGGTGCCCAGCGAGCAACCTCGCGCCGCAGCGAGTCTCCCTGCAGGCCGTCGAGGTCGACGAGCGCGGCAATCCCGGATCGGCCGAGCGCAGCCTCAAGAGCGGCCGCGTCGCGGGTCGCCCACGCCCCGGAGAACGGCGTCTGCCCGAGGTGGTTGTGGGCGTCGATCACGGGGAACCCGGGGCGCTCGGGCGCGCCGTCGCGGTGGACCCGCAGCTCCTGCCGCGGCCGGTAGTCGGCGAGGCGAAGGTCGTCGGTCATGGCGTCCCTATCCTGCGCCCGGACGGGTCAGCGGCGCAGGGGCCATCCGCGCCACGGCTGGCGCTCGGCGCCGCAGCCGGGCGGCCAGGATCCGCGCGAACCTGCCGAGTCCGACCACGCGGCGCAGGTGCGCCGGCGCGAAGTACTCGTCGACCGGCGTCGTCCCGGTCAGGACGCTCGTAGAAGCGCGCTGACCTCGGCAGGCCCGCCGCGCGAGCACGCAGGCGACGTGTTCCGACCAAGGATCACGACGAGGAGACCACCCGATGGCCCTCTCACAGTCTGCCCTGTCCGAGCTGCTCGACGCCATCCGCGCGGGCGGCGCCTCGACGTCGTGCGCGAGGCGATGACGCTCGTGCTCCAGGAGCTCATCGAGCTCGAGGCGACCCAGGCGATCGGTGCCGGCCGGTACGAGCGCACCGACGAGCGCACGACCCACCGCAACGGCTCCCGGACCCGGCTGCTGTCGACCAAGGCCGGCGACGTCGAGCTGCACATCCCCAAGCTCCGCGAGGGCTCGCTTCTTCCCCTCCCTGCTCGAGCCGCGCCGGCGCATCGACCGGGCCCTCTGGGCGGTCGTCATGGAGGCCTACGTCCACGGCGTGTCGACCCGCAAGGTCGACGACCTCGTGCCGCCCTGGGCATCGACGCCGGGATCAGCAAGAGCGAGGTGAGCCGCATCTGCGCCGAGCTCGACGGGGTCGTGGGCGCCTTCCGCGAGCGCCGCCTCGACCACGCCCGCTTCCCGTACCTGTTCCTCGACGCCACCTACGTCAAGGCCCACGAGGGGCGCCAGCGTCGTGTCCAAGGCCATCGTGATCGCCACCGGGGTGACCGCGGCACGGCGACCGCGAGGTGCTGGGCCTCGCGGTCGGCGACTCCGAGGACGGCGCCTTCTGGACGGCGTTCCTGCGCTCCCTGCGGGCCCGCGGCCTCGCCGGGCGTGCGCCTCGTCATCAGCGACGCCCACGAGGGCCTCAAGGGCGCCATCGCGGCGGTGCTCCTGGGCGCCGCGTGGCAGCGCTGCCGGGTGCACTTCCTGCGCAACGTCCTCGCCCGCATCCCCAAGGGCAGCGCCGAGATGGTGCTCGCGGTCATCCGCACGATCTTCGCCCAGCCCGACGCCGCCGCGGTCCGCGAGCAGCTCGACGAGATCGCCGACAAGCTCGCGCCGCGCTTCCCGGTCGTCGCCGCGATGCTCGCCGATGCCCGCGAGGACCTGCTCGCCTTCGCCGCCTTCCCGGTCGCGCCACTGGAAGAAGATCTGGAGCACCAACCCGCTCGAGCGGGTCAACAAGGAGATCAAGCGCCGCACCGACGTGGTGGGCATCTTCCCCAACGAGGCCGCCGTCCTGCGCCTCGCGGGGGCGGTCCTGCTCGAGGTCCACGACGAGTGGCAGATCGCCGAGCGGCGCTACCTCGCCGAGGGCTCCATGGCCCTGCTTGACCGGCCGGCCGATGATGACGGACCAAGGAGGTGGACGGAGCGAAGAGCCTGCTGCTGGCGTCCTGACCGACGCCGCCGACACCGTCGCTGCGGATCACGACGGCTCGCTCATTGTCCCACCACTCCAGGCCCCGCGCCACGCGCCGCCTGCCGGCTACCCCTTGAGGCCCGACTAGCGCGATGCCCCGCACGAAGTACTTCTGGGCCACGAGGAACAGGATGATCATCGGCAGCAGGCTGACCAGTGCGCCGGCCATCATCTCCGGCCACTTGCCCACGTACTGGCCCTGGAAGAAGGCGAGCCCCACCGTGGTCGTGTAGGTGGGCAGGTCGCGCAGGTAGATCAGCGGGTCGAGCAGGTCGTTCCAGCTCCACATGAACTGGAAGATCGCCAGGGTCGCGAGCGCCGGCCGGGCCAGCGGGACGTAGATGCGCACGAAGATCTGCCACGGGTTGGCTCCGTCCACCCGGGCGGCGTCGGCCAGCTCGCCAGGGATCGTCAGGAAGAACTGGCGGAGCAGGAACGTCCCGAATGCCCCGCCGAAGAAGGCCCAGACCCACAGCGGAAGGTTGGTCCCGATCCAGTTCCCGCTGTCGCTGAACGGCCACGGCAGGTAGCGATAGAGCACGAAGTTCGGGACCAGGACCACCTGGAAGGGGATGATCAGGGTCGCCAGGATCAGCGCGAACAGGATGCGCTTGCCGCGGAACGGCAGGACGGCGAATGCGTAGGCGGCCATCGCGCAGGTCATGACCTGGCCGGCCGTCGCCAGCGCCGCGATCACGAACGAGTTCTGGAAGAACGTCCCGAACGTGACGCCCGGCAGGGCGTTCCACATGTGCGCGTAGTTCTCCCAGTGGAGACCCGTCGGGAACGAGAAGGGCGCGCTCGAGAACACCTCGGCCCGGGTCTTGAGCGAGGTCGAGAGCATCCACAGGAAGGGGATCATCATCGCGAGACCGCCCGCGACGAGCGAAGCGTAGGTGCCGGCCAGGCGGGCAGTCCTCCGCGGCCGGGCCGGCGCCGCCAGTCGGGAGGCGTCCGCCGGAGCGATGTCCGAGCTCATCGCCGCGGCCTCACTGGTAGTGCACCCATCGGTTCTGCGTCCGGAAGTAGACGACGGTGAAGATGGCCACGATGAGGAACAGGATCCACGAGGCCGCGCCCGCGTAGCCCATCTTGAAGTTGCGGAAGCCGTTCTCGTAGATGAAGTAGACGAGGGTGATCGTCGCCGCGCCCGGCTTGCCCGGGTTGGCCATGACGTAGACCTGGTCGAAGACCTGGAACGCGCCGATCAGGGCGAGGATGCCGGTGAAGAAGATCGACGGGGTCAGCAGCGGCAGGGTGATCCGGCGGAACCCGGCCCACCGGCCGGCGCCGTCGACACTCGCGGCGTCGTAGTACTCGGACGGGATCGCCTGGAGGCCGGCGAGGAAGATGATCACGTTTGCCGGCAGGCCCTGCCAGACGCTCATCGCGATGATCGAGGGCATCGCGAGCGTCGGGTCGGACACCCAGCGCTGGGGCGGCAGGCCGAGGAACGCCATCGCCTGGTTGAGGAGTCCGGTCGGGCTGTAGATCCACAGCCAGACGAGGGCGATCGCGGTCGCCGAGGTCACGAGCGGCAGGAAGTACATGGTCCGGATCCAGGCGATGCCGCGGATCTGGCGGTTGAGGACGCTGGCCAGGCCGAGGGCGAGGACGAGCCCGAGGGGCACAGACACAGCCGTGTAGAAGAACGTGTTGCGGAGCGCGGTGCCGAAGCGGTCGTCGTCGAGAAGGTTCAGGTAGTTGTCGATCCCAACGAACTTCGGCGGGGTGAGCATGTCCCAGCTCGTCAGGCTGATCCCGAGGGTGGCCAGGATCGGCCCGGCGGACAGGACCGCCAGGCCGATCAGCGTGGGCGCCAGGAAGAGGAGCGCCCAGCGCCCCTCGCCGGTCCGGGGACCGGCGCCGCGCCGACCCGCGGCCAGGCGGGTATCGGTGGTCCGTGCGCGCGGCAGGACGCTCACGGGCCGGGCGAGGCGGAGGCCTTGAGCGCGGCAGGGGTCACTGCCCGAGCAGCTTCTGCAGCTTCGGCGTGACCTCGTCGAGGGCGGCCTTCGCCGTCATGACGCTGTCGTTGAACACCTTGCTGTCGAGCTCGTCCTGGAGCATCGTGTTGAACTCGTTGTAGCCGCGAAACGACGGCTTCAGGTGGGCGTAGGCGAGCGCATCGGCGAACGTCCTGCCGCCGTCGAACGAGGTCGCGTACTGCCCGGTCAGGACCTGCTTGTTGACCGGCATCGAGGCCTTGAGATCGGCGATCATCGCCTGCATCTCCGGGCCCGTGTAGCACTTGATGAACTCCCAGGCCGCGTCCGGCGACTTGGTGCCCTTGTAGGCGACGACGCCGCTCGGGTTGACCGAGGTTGCCTGGCCGGCCGGCCCCTTCGGGAGCGGCGCGACGCCGAAGTCGATGCCGGCCGCCGTGTGGGTGGGGACCAGCCACGAACCGTTGGCCTCCATGGCGGCCTGTCCGTTCTCGAACAGGTCGCCCGTGCCGCCCGGAGTCGGCTGCTGCATGACCTTGTGCTTGTAGATCAGGTCCTGCAGGAACTGGATCCCCGCGGCAGCCTGATCGCTGTCGATCACCACCGTCTTCTTGTCCGGGCTCAGGATGTCGCCGCCGGCCTGCCAGACCAGCGACGCCCAGTCGTTCTCCATGTCGGTGGTCTCGGTGTAGAAGCCCCACTGGCTGGTGGTGCCGCCCGAGGTCTTCGTCAGCTTCGTCGCCGCGTCGACGAGCATCGCCCAGTCCCAGCTGGCGTCCGGGTAGGAGATCCCTGCCGCGTCGAACATCGCCTTGTTGTAGAAGAGCGCGATGGTGTTGAGGTCGCGGGGCAGCCCGTAGAGGTGGCCATCGGGCGCCGTGAAGTCCTCGACCGCGAGATCCGCGAGCTGGCTCGTGTCGAACCCGTCGCGGGCGATCAGCGGGGTCAGATCCAGGAGCTGGTCGCGGGTCTGGTAGTCGGGATAGAGCGGGCCGTCCATCAGGAAGACGTCCGGGGCATTTCCGCCGGCGAGGGACGTCTGGAGCTTGTCCCAATAGGTGTCCCAGTCGGCGACCGTCACCTTGACCTTGATCGTCGGGTTCTTCGCCATGAACGCGTCGACGATCTTCTGCTGGTTGGCGAGCTCGGTCGTGTCACCCCACATCGCGTAGTTGATCGTGGCGGCCGGCCCGGCGTAGGACCCGCACGCAGCGGCGGGGGACGCGGAGGCCGTGGCGCTGGGCGCCGGGAGCGACGCAGCGGCCGTGGCACTGGGCGCCGCAGGCGTGGGCGCGGCGGTCGCAGGCGTGGGCGCGGCGGGCGCGGGTGTCGCGACAGGCGCCGGCGTCGCAGGTGCGGGCGTGGCGCTGCCGCCGCAGGCGGCTGCGACGAGTTGCCGCCGCCGCGATCGCGACGAGCCACCGGCGCGGCGGCTTCGGGTTCCGGTTCATCTGCGTCTCCTCCTCTGGACGGGTCGACATGGGTCTCGGACGCTGGGTTGCCGGTCAGCCGAGCTAGTCCGGCGCGCTGCCGTCGAGCCACCCGGGCAGCCATTCGGCCTCGGCGGCGATCAGCTCGTCGGTCATCCGCCACGCTTCGTCCAGCGACAGGCGGGCCTGGACCATGGGATCGGTCAGGACGGCGTGATAGACCAAGTCGCGCCCGTGGCTGAGGGCCGCTTCGACCGCCATCAGCTGGCAGTCGACCGCTGGCCGGGTGTACGCGGCGCACTGGGTCGGAAGCGGGCCGACCGCGACGGGGTGGACGCCCAGCCCGTCGACGAGGGCCGGCACCTCGACGCAGGCTTCGCGCTCGAAGCTGGGGATCAACTGCCCGCTGCCGCTGCCGAAGCCCCATGGGTCCACGTGGTTCATGACGTTGGCGACGATCCGCGCGGGCTGGCCCGTCTCCATCGCGTGGACGATGACCGCCGCGTACTCCCCGCTCCGTTCGAACTCGAACGGCTCGCCGGCGTCGAGCCGGCGCTTCGTCTCCTCGAACTCGGCCAGGTTGTTCGCGACGCGCGAGAGGTATTCGCCGATCGGGACGTGGAACTCGTCCACCTTGCCCTTGGGGATGAACCAGGGGTTGTATTCGGCGTGGTGCTCGGACGATTCGGTCGGGTAGTAGCCGAACCGACCGAAGAGGTCGGCCCGGACCAGGTCGTCGTCGGGGGCACGTCCCGCGTCGATGAACTCGCGCAGCGCCGGGTACAGGTCCCGTCCGCGATGCTCAAGGCGGAGGATCCACGCGAGGTGGTTGACGCCTGCGGAGAGGGCTTCCACTTCCTCGAACGGGACGCCAAGGTAGCCGGCCAGCGTGTGCACGGTCCAGTAGACGGAGTGGCACAGGCCGACCGCTGTCGGCCCGCCGACGAGGTCGACCGCCCGCACCAGCATCCCCATCGGGTTCGTGTAGTTGAGGAACGTCGCGTCGGGGCAGACTTCGGCCATGTCGCGGACGATCGAGAGGACCACGGGGATCGTTCGGAGGCCGCGCAGCACGCCGCCCACGCCGATCGTGTCGTTGATCGTGTAGCGCAGGCCGTACCTGGCCGGGATGTCGAAGTCGAGCTGGGTCGCCCGTGCGCCGCCGACCTGGATCGTGTTGATCACGAAGTCGGCGCCCGCGAGCGCCTCCCGGCGGTCGAGCGAGCCCGAGATGCGCGGGTCGGCGCCGAGGGCCTGGGCCGTCCAGCGGGCCATCCGGTCGGCCGTCGCAAGCCGGTCCGGGTCGATGTCGTGGAGGACGATGTCGGCGCCGCCGAGCTCCGGGTACGACAGCAGGTCACCGAGCAGGTTGCGCGTGAACTCGACGCTTCCCGCGCCGACCAGCACGATCCGGGGCACGCCATCTCCTCCTAGTCGCCGGTCAGGATGTGGTCGAGGCCCTGGCCGTGGTAGCGCTCGATCCAGGCCGGGTGGTCCGGGTCGTGACCGCGCAGGCGGGCCAGCGCGAACGCGAGGAGCGCCACGGGAGCGACCGCGGTAAGCGGCGCGAGATCCTCGCGCGCGGTCGCCGGAAGCGGCAGGTGGTCCGCGCCGTCGATCGCCGGGCCGCCGCCCGGGCCCGTGCCCGGGCCGACCTCGATGATCCGGGCGCCCCAGCCGGCCGCGTGCCGGACGACGTCGAGGGTCGCGGCCCGGCCAGGACCGGTCGGGGCGAGGGCGACCACCAGCATGCCGGGCCGGATCAGGGTCGCGGCGCCCGAGCCCATCTCCCACGATTCCGTGCCTTCGGCGTGGACGAGGGCCATCTCCTTGAGCTTGAGGGCGGCCTCGAAGGCGGCCGCGGCCGCGTTGCCGCTGCCGACGACGAAGACGTGCTCCACCTCGACGATGGACCGGGCCAGCGCCTCGACGCGAGGCGCCGCAGCGTCCACGGCAGCGCTCACGTCGTCCGCGGCAGCGGTGACGTCGGCGGCGACGGCGTCGGCGCGCTCGCCGCCGAGTACCTCCCCCAGCAGGAGGTGCGTCGCGGCGAGGGTGGCGACGAACGTCTTGGTCATCACCGGAACGGTGCTGGCTCCGCCGGCGGAGTGGACCCGGTGGTCGGCCGTCCGGTCGAGTGTGCTGCCCGCCACGTGGACGATGCCGATCGTCGGGACGCGACCACGCAGGGCGTCGACGACCGCGAGCACGTCCCGGAACTCGCCCGAAGCGCTGATGCCGACGACGGCGTCGCCCGGGCCGAGGGCGGGCAGGTACGTCCGGAACTCGCCGGCGGTCAGCGCGATCGCGATCGGGTCGTCCGCCCGGGCAGCCCGCCGGTAGAGCGTCGCGGCCGCAACGCTCGAGTGGAAGGACGTGCCGTTGCCGATCAGGTGGATCCGGCGCGTGCCCGCCCGACGCAGCGCATCGGCCGCAGCCCGAGCCTCCGGCCGGGCGACGACGACGGTCGCCCGGATGGCGGCCGCCTCCTCGAAGATCTCCGCGGGCACCCGCCCTTCGATCACCTCAATCTCCTTCTGCTCGGGCGACGAGGACGTGGACCCCCCGCGCACGCAGCGCCTCGAGGTCGGCCGGGTCGGCCGCATCATCGGTGACGAGCGTGGTCACCTGGTCGAGGCCGAACACGAACGCCGGGGCGACCGCGCCGAGCTTCGACGCGTCGGCCAGCACGACGCAGGCTCGCGCGCTCCGCCGGAGTGCCCGGTCGGTGAGGATCTCGGGGACGGAATCGTTCATCAGGCCGGTGTCGACGCCGAGGCCTCCGGCGCCCATGAACAGGGTGTCGGCCCGGAGGTCGCGCAGGGCCAGCTCCGCGAGATGGCCAAGGGTCGAGTGCATGCCCGCGCGCACGACGCCGCCGAGCACGACGAGCTCGATCCCGGGCAGGTCGATGAGCACCTGGACCACGTCGAGGGCGTTGGTGATCACGGTCAGGCGGCGGTCCACGATCCGCCGGGCGAACTCGAGGGTGGTCGTTCCGCTCGAGATCGCGATGGTCTGGCCGTCCTCGACAAGGCCCGCGGCGGCGCGCGCAATCCTGCGCTTTGCGTCCGCGTGCGACCCGGCGGCGGCCGCCCGGGCCCCGCGGGCACCCAGCGTGGCGCCACCGTAGGTCCGGACGAGACGGCCGTCTCCGGCGAGACGGGCGAGGTCGCGGCGGATCGTCGATGGCGTCACGCCAAGGTCGCGCGCCAGCCCGGCAACCGAGGCCGACCCGTCGTCGCGCAGGCGAGAGAGGAGCAGGTCGCGGCGTGAGGTGCGCGGCATGCGCGCATCCTGCGCAAGATCCTGCTCGCATGTCAAGGCTCCTGGCGCGGTTCGGTCAAGAACCTTGCGCGAATCGCGCAGATTCGCTTGCGGCCGGCCGTTCGACGCTGGTACACTCGTGACCGGTCGTCCGCCGAGCACCATCGCCCGAGGCCTCCCCGCCATGACCGTCGCGTCGCGCGACCTCGACCTGCTCGTCCTCGGCGAGGTCAACCCCGACATCGTCGTCCGGGCGGCCGATCCGCGCCCGGTGTTCGGCCAGGTCGAGCGTTTCGTGGACGGGATCGACCTCGTGGTCGGGAGCTCGTCCGCGATCTTCGCCTGCGGCGCGGCGCGGCTCGGCCTGCGCGTCGCGTTCGTCGGCGTCGTCGGCGACGACGCCCTTGGCCGGTTCATGCTCGCCGAGATGGCCGCCCGCGGCATCGACGTGGCAGCCTGCCGAGTCGATCCGGCGGTCCCGACGGGCGCGAGCGTGATCCTCTCGTCGCCCGCCGACCGCGCCATCCTGACCGCGCGGGGCACGCTGCCGCTCCTGCAGGCGGCAGACGTGCCGCCGGACCTCCTGGCGCGGGCGCGCCACCTGCACGTCGGGAGCTACTTCCTCCTCGACGCGCTGCGGGCCGACCTGCCGGGCCTCCTTGCCGCGGCGCGGTCCGCTGGCGCGACGACGTCGCTCGACTGCAACTGGGATCCCGCCGGGAGATGGGATGGCGGCCTGCGGGCGACGCTTGCGACGATCGACGTGTTCCTTCCCAACGAGGCCGAGGCGACCCGGATCACCGGGCTCCCCGACGTCCGTGAGGCGGCCGCGGCGCTGTCGGCCATGGGTCCGGGCGTCGTGGCGGTCAAGCGGGGCGCCGCCGGCGCGATCGCGGTCGACGCGTCCGGCGCGTGCTATGAGGCGACGGCGCTCGGCGTAGCGGTCGTGGACACGACGGGCGCCGGCGATTCCTTCGACGCGGGCTTCCTTGCCGGGTGGCTCGCGGGGAGATCGGTCGCCGATGCCCTCGCGCTCGGCGTGGCCTGCGGATCGCTGTCGACGCGCGGCAGCGGCGGCACCGGCAGCCAGCCGTCGCTCGCCGAGGCGGAGCTGGCCATGGCGGCGGCATTCGGCACCTGAACGTGCCGGCGCCGACGCAGGTCGGGGCGCGCCGACCTGCGCAAGTGTCGCCGCGGATGGCGCTGTCGAAGGTCGGGGCGCGCCGACGTGCGCAGATGTCGCCGTGAACGGCGCTATTGCAGGTCGGCGCCGACCAGGGGCCGGGCGCCACGCTCAGCTCGCCTCCGGCCACGCTCGTGATGCCGCGTTAACGACGACCACATCGTCACCTGATCGGATCGCCGCCGCCCGACCTGCGTTAATGCCAACCACACCGGCATGTGATGAGTTCGCGCCCCTCGACATCAACTGAGCGCCCGCGTGCCGCGCGGCGCCAGCGCCGGCTCCCGGTGCGCTACTCCGTCGGGCGATCGGGCGCCTGTTCGGCCGACCCGCGCATCGCGACGTCCGGCGTCGACGGGCGGGGCTCGCGTCCGAGGGCGCGCAGTGCCGCCTCGAAGTCCGCTTGCGAGATCTCGCCGCGCGCGAAGCGAAGGCGCACGATCTCGACGGCATGGTCGGCCTCGACGCGCCGCCGCGAGGGCGTCGTCCGGAGCAGGTGCACCACCAGCAGGACGATCGCGACGGGCAGCGCGATGAACGTGAGCACGATCAGCCCGATGATCGCGATCTCTGTGGGCCCGATGTTCGGCACGCGAACCTCCCTCCCGGCGGCCGGCGGCCGTCCACGGCGAGCGTAGCGCGCCCCGAGGGGTCGCGGGGGCGCGCCCCGAGGGGTCGCGGGAGCGCGCCCCAAGGGGTCGCGGGAGCGCGCCCGGTTGGGCCGGGGGGGCCGGGGGGGCCGGGGGGAGCCGGGCGGCCCTTCCGGCCTACGCCTCAGCGAGCCGGCCGAGCCGCAGCCGCAGGCGGCGCAGCGAGGGCCGATCGCCGCACGCGACGAAGACCGTGTCGTCCCCTGCGATGCTCCCCACGACTTCCGGCCACCGGGCGCGATCGAGCGCCGCGGCGATCGCGTGGGCGGACCCGGGCAGGGTGACCAGGATCACGAGCAGGCCGGCCTCGCGGATCTCGACGGGCAGGTCGCGGAAGATCCGCCGGAGGCGCTCCTCGCCCGACGGATCGTCGGCGGCCCGGGACGGCGGTGCGTAGACCGACGTGCCGTCGCGATTGACCTTCTCGAGCTGGAGCTCGGCGATGTCGCGGCTGATGGTCGCCTGGGTCGCGCGGAACCCGAGCTCGCGGAGCGCCGCGGCCACTTCCTGCTGGGTCCGGAGCGCCCGTCGCTCGACGAGGTCGCGGATCGCGCGCTGGCGGAGCTGTTTCATCACCTCCATCGCGAGTCCTTCCGGTCGGTCACGCCAGGCACCTGCCCGCCTCCCGAACTCTAGGCGCCGAGGAAGACGACGACGACCAGGGCGGCCAGGACGAGCCGGTAGGCGACGAACACGTTGAGCGAATGGCCGCGGACGTATCGCAGCAGGACGTCGATCGCTACGAGCCCGACGACGAGCGAGGTCGCGAAGCCGACGAGGAGCGCGCCCGCGTTGGGCGTCGGACCCGCCCCGCTGAGCATCTTGCGGATCTCGAGGACGCCCGCGCCGGCGATGATCGGGGCGCCCATCAGGAAGGAGAACCGGGCCGCCGCCTCGCGCGTGAGCCCGAGCCCGAGCCCCGCGCTGATGCTGATGCCGCTGCGGCTGATGCCCGGGATGAGCGCCACCGCCTGCGCGCAACCGACGAGGAACGACTCACCGAACCCGAGCGAGCCGAGGTCGCGCTCGCGGCGGCCCAGCCGGTCGGCGAGCCACAGGATCCCGGCTCCGATGGTCAGCGTCAGGGCGACCAGCAGCGGCTGGCGGACCTGCTCCTCGAAGAAGTCGTTCAGGAAGTAGCCCGCCAGCGCGGCCGGCGGAAGGGTGACCGCGACGGCCCAGGCCAGCCGGCGGTCCGGCTCGCCCGCGAAGGAGCGATCGCGGATCGTGGCGAGGCCGGCAGGGATGAGGCGCGCCCAGTCGCGCCAGAAGTAGGCCACCATCGCCACGAGCGTGCCCATGTGGAGGACGACCGAGAACTCGAGCGAGTTGATGAAGGGGTCGTTCCAGTGCAGGAACCAGGGCACCAGGATCAGGTGCCCCGAGGACGAGATCGGGATGGGCTCCGTGATTCCCTGCACGATCGCGATCACGAACGCCTGGATGACTGGGTCCATGGGACGGCGCTGCGGGCCGCGCGCGTCGGGCGCGGCCCGCGAGAGCCTCTCTCCGGCTAGCGGATGAACAGGGGCGCCATCACGAGCGTGATGGTCGCGAGAAGCTTCACGAGGACGTGGAGCGACGGACCGGCGGTGTCCTTGAACGGATCGCCGACGGTGTCGCCGACCACGGCCGCGGCATGGGCGGGCGTCTTCTTGCCGAGCACCTCGCCGTTCTCGCCGACGAGGTGGCCGGACTCGATGTACTTCTTGGCGTTGTCCCAGGCGCCGCCGCTGTTGTTAAGCACGGTGGCGAGCAGGACCCCGGCGATGGTGCCGACCATCAGGAGACTTGCCACGGCCTCGTAGCCGAGCAGCACCCCGACGATGATCGGCGTGGCGACGGCCACGATCCCCGGGGCCACCATCTCGCGGAGCGCGGCGCGCGTCGTGATGTCGACGACGCGGGCGTAGTCGGGCTTGGCGGTGTAGTCCATGATGCCGGGGATCTCACGGAACTGGCGGCGAACCTCGACGATGATCGCGGAGGCCGTCGTGCCGACGGCGCGGATCGCGAGCGAGCTGAAGAAGTACACCAGCATCGCCGCGATGAGGGCGGCCACGAACACCGCCACGTTGGCCATGTTGACCGAGGACATGAGGGGCCGTCCGGCGTTGCCCAGGATCAGGTTGATCTTGTCGATGTAGGCCGAGAAGAGGAGGAAGGCGGCCAGCGAGGCCGACGCGATCGCGTAGCCCTTGGTGAGGGCCTTGGTGGTGTTGCCGACCGCGTCGAGCTTGTCGGTGATCTCGCGTGCCGACGCCTCCGCGCGGCTGAACTCGGCGATGCCGCCGGCGTTGTCGGTGATCGGGCCGAAGGTGTCCATCGCCAGGATGTAGGCCGTGGTCATCAGCATGCCCATCGTCGCGACGGCGGTGCCGAAGATACCGCCGACGTTGCGGCCGGCCTGGTCGACCAGGCCCGCCTGCTCGCCGAGCCAGTGGCTCAGCAGCAGTGCGATCGCGATCGTGATGGCGGTCACGAACGTCGTCTCGAAGCCGACCGCCATGCCGCTGATGATGTTGGTCGCGGGCCCGGTCTTGGAGGCTTCCGCGATCTCCTTGACCGGTCGGAACGTGCCCGCCGTGTAGAACTGGGTGATGTAGACGAACGCGATGCTGGTCGCCAGGCCGACCACGCCGGCGCCGAAGAACCAGACCCAGGTGGGGATCCCGTTGGCACCCGTCTGGGTGCCCGTGTTCATCATCACGTTGGTCACGAGGGCGAGCGAGATGACGCTCAGGATCGTCGTGACCCAGTAACCCCGGTTGAGGATGTTCATGGGGTTCTCATCCTCGCGACCGCGGATGAAGAACATCGCCACGATCGTCGAGAGGAGGCCGAAGGCGCGCACGACGAGCGGGAAGAAGATCCAGGCGGCCGGGTTCGGCCAGCCGGCGTCGGAGGCGATCTTGAAGACGGCGACGCCGAGGATCATGGCGCCGATGTTCTCGGCGGCCGTCGACTCGAACAGGTCGGCGCCGCGACCGGCGCAGTCGCCGACGTTGTCGCCCACGAGGTCCGCGATGACACCCGCGTTGCGCGGGTCGTCCTCGGGGATCCCGGCCTCGACCTTGCCGACGAGGTCGGAGCCGACATCGGCGGCCTTGGTGTAGATGCCGCCGCCGAGCTGGGCGAACAGGGCCACGAAGGAGGCGCCGAAGCCGAAGCCGACGATGAGGAACGGTGCGTCGTGCGTCGCCTGGCCGCCGGCGAGGCCGCCGAACAGGCTGAAGATGGCGTAGACACCCAGGAGCGACAGCGAGACCACCAGGAACCCGGAGACGGCGCCACCGCGCATCCCGACCTGGACTGCCTCGACGAGGCTCCGGCGCGCGGCCGCGGCGGTGCGCAGGTTCGCCTTCACGCTCACGAACATGCCGATGATCCCGGAGGCCATGGAGCAGGCCGCGCCGACGAGGAAGGCCAGGGCCGTTCGCCAGCCGAGCCGAGATCCCGTAGGTCGCGGTGTCGGCGACCTTCTCCGTCTCGAAGACCGTGATGATCGCGCCGATCGCGACGGCGCCGACGATCGCGAGGACGGCGATGGTCGTGTACTGGCGCCGGATGAACGCGACGGCGCCTTCGTAGATCATCGCGGCGACGTCGGCCATCTCCTTGGTCCCCGTGTCGCGCGAGATCACGTCACGGGCCAGGTACAGGGCGAAGAGGATCGCGATGACTCCCGCCGGGAGAATGATCAGCTGGAGCGTGGTGGAATCCATCGGCTGCGCGTGTACCTCCTGGCGGGGCGCCCCGGGACCCGCGCGACCTGCGCGCCCGGACTTCGGCATGACTGGGCCGCCGGTCCGGGTCCCCATGTGCGCCGGACGGCGGTGCTCGGTGCAAACGGGGGCGAGTGTACCGTCGCGGCAAATCGGGGGTCAAACTGCATATCGGCCCGGATATGCAGTCCGGGAGTAACCCAGCCCGGGCCGGAGTACGCGGACGCCACGCGGGGGGCGGGGGCGACCTGGGGGAGGCCCTATACTGCCGGACTTGTGACCCAACGTCCGCTGGGGTGCCTCTTCGAGATCGTCGAGACGCTCGTCCTCACCCTGATCATCTTCTTCGTGATCCAGACCTTCGTCGCCCAGCCGTACCGGGTCGAGATGAGCTCCATGGAGCGATCCTTCGAGGAGGGGCAGTACGTCCTCGTCGACAAGCTCACGCCGCGCTGGGACGCCTACAGCCGGGGCGACGTGATCGTGTTCGACCCGCCGGCCGCCTTCGAGAGCGACCGCCGCACGCCGTTCATCAAGCGCGTCATCGGGCTGCCGGGCGAGACCGTCGAGGTCCACGACGGGAAGGTCTGGATCAACGGGACCGCTCTCGACGAGCCGTACGTGTTCGACGGCCAGCCGACCGAGACGACAGGCGATGCATCGCGCTGGGTGATCGGCGATGGCCAGCTGTTCGTGATGGGCGACCATCGCGCCGCGTCGTCCGATTCGCGATCGTTCGGACCGATCCTGCGGGACAGCGTGATCGGGCGGGCCTGGATGCGCTACTGGCCGCTCGACACGTTCGGGATCCTCCAGACGCCGACCTACCCGCCGCCGGTCGGCAACGGCGACGTGACGAGCGCCGGCAGCTACGGCGCCCGGCACTCCGGCGCCCGGCCCCGCGACGCCAACGGTCGCGTCGCCGTCTCCCGCGACGCCGTGAACCCGTTCATCCTCCTGGCCGCGCTGATCGTGACGACCGGCGGGGTCCTCGCGGTGGCCGTCCGCGATGCGCGTCTCGCCGGCCTCGGGCTGGCGGTCGTGCTGACGGGATCCGCGTTCGTCGTCGGGCCGCCGCCGCCGCCTGCCGCCATGGCGTTCCGGGTGGTGGCCGGCATCCTCGCGGCCTACGTCGTCCGGATCGCCGTGCGCCGCGTCCCGGCAGGTGCGGGCACGCCGCTCGGAGCCCGCGCCACGGTCGCCGCCGCGGTGGCTGCCTTCGCGGCGGGCCTCGGCGTCACGCCGGCCGTCGTCCAGCGCAGCGGCCCTGAGGCCGCCGTCGCCGCGGGCCTGGCCATGCTCGTGCTCGCGGCGGCACCCGTCGTGCTCGGGCGCGATCCGTTCCGGATCGGTGGCGGACTGCTGGTCGCCGCCTGCGGGACGCTGATGCTGCGGGCGGCGCTCGGGGGCACGCCGACCGCGATGGACGAGGTCGCCGAGAGCGTCTTCCTCGTGGCCCTGGCGATCGCGGTCGCCGTCATGGTGCCCACCGGGCGGACCACGGGTGGGACCGCGCTGGCGGGCAGCGGCGAGGGGCGACCGGCGGATCCCGGTTCGGGAGCGCAGGGCGCGGCGTGAGCGTCCTGCCGTTCCTCGCCGTCGTGGCCGGGGGGATGGCGGTATCGCTTCTCCTCGTGCGCCGGCCGACGGCCAGCGTGGTCGCGGGCATCGTCGCCCTGATCGCCGCTGCGGTCGTCCTGCTCGCCGCTGCTGGCACCGCCTCGTTCACGCTCGAGGGGATCGGCCTCGTCCAGACGCGGTACGCGCGGACCCTGGGCGGCGTCGCACTCCTCGTCGGGCTGCTCGTGATCCTGGTCACGGCGGTCGATCGACCCGATCCGTCGGCCGCGCCGGCGCTTCTCGCGGCGGTGGCCGGCGTGACGCTCGCCGCAGCGAGCTCGGACTTCGGCGTGGCGCTGCTGCTCGTCGCCGCCGCCAGCCTGGCCGCCGCCGCGATCGCGCTCGTGTCGAGCGGCGACGCGGGGCGCCCCGCGCTCACGCGCGAGGCCCGCGGCGTGGTCGTCGGGGTCCTGGTGGGCCTCGCCGCGACCGCCCTCCTCGGTGACGGCACGCCGGGATCGGGTGCCGGCGGGCTGCCCGTCGAGCCGGCGCTGGCCGGCTTCATTCTCGTGGCCGCCGCGGTCGTTCTCGCACATCGCTTCGGGGCGATCCCGTTCCACGCCCGGGTCGCCCGGCTGGGCGACGCGGCCGCATCGGCACACCTTCCCGCCCTGCTCGTGATCGTGCCCGCCGCCTGGGGCGTGGTCCTGCTGGGCTGGGCGCTGCCGGCGATCGGCGGCTACGCCGACGGCCTCGCGATCGAGCGCGGCCTGGCGGTCGCTGCGGGGCTCGGTGACGCTCACGCTCGGGTCGGTGGCGGCCCTGCTGCAGGACGACGTGGCCCACGTCGCCGGCTACGCGATCGTCGCGGAGAGCGGCTTCGCGCTGCTGGCCCTGGCGATCCTGCGGGTCGAGGCGGCTGCGCCTGTGCACGTGTGGCTGGTCGTGTTCATCGCGGGCCGAAGTGCGCTGCTCGGCTGGGCGATCGCATTCCGGGCGGTCTTCGGGACCGGCCGGCTGCGGGACACGGGAGGCTGGGTGCGCCGGGCTCCCGTGCTCGCCGGATCGCTCGTGCTCATCGCCGTCGCGGGGATCGGCTGGCCCGGCCTCGCCGCGTGGGATGCCCGCGCCGCGATCATCGACGGCTCGACGGGGGGTCTCCTCGGGGTTGTCGGGTATGCGGCGAGCCTTGGAACCGCTCTCGCAGTCGGTCGCGTCGTGGCCCTCGGTGTCCGGCGGCCGAGCGCCACGGTGACCGCCGCGCCGCGCGAGGTCCCGCGTGTCCCGGCCGCGGGTGCGGCGCGCGACGCGCGGGCGATCCTGCGACTGAACCGGGCGCCGCTCCGGGCATTCGGCGTGCTCGTCCTGGCCGCCCTCGCGATGGCCGTGGGCGCCGGCGGCCTGGGATTGCGCTCGGCCGCGGCCGAGGCTCGGCCATCGGCGACCGGTGCGAGCGATGAGCTTGCTCCATCCGCGTCTCCGATCGCCTCGGCGAGCCCACTCGAGTCGGCCACGCCGTCGGCGTCGGCCGCGCCTTCGGCATCGAGCGTTCCATCGCCCTCGATCGCGCCATCGACCGGGCCGTCGTCGTCGGTCCATCCGTCCGCCTCGGCCGGGCCGTCGTCGTCGGTCCAACCTTCGGGATCGGCCGGGCCCTCGCCCTCGGCCGCCGCGTCCGTGCCGCCCTCGCCGGCCGGATCTCCGCGCGCATCGGCATCGTCCGGGCCATCGCCCGCCCCGTCGGGATCGTCCCGGCCGACGACTCCTGCGACGCCGACCTCGTCGCCGGCCGCATCACCCCGGCCGTGAGCCACGCACTGGGATAGTGCGGCTCGGAATGCGTCGCGCTGGCAGCCACGCGGCTGGGATCGTCCCGGCGGCGACCAGGTCAGTCGCCCGGCGAGAGCACCCAGCGGTCCACGTCGCGCGGATACGCCAGCGTGCCCTCGGGGAACCACAGGGCGAGCTCGGTCTGCGCGGTCTCGGGGCCGTCCGACGCGTGGATCAGGTTCTGGGCCACGACCACCCCGAAGTCGCCGCGGATCGTGCCGGCGGCAGCCTCCCACGGCTTCGTCGCCCCGACCATCGAGCGGACCACGGAGATCGCGTTCGGGCCTTCGACGGCCATCGCGACGAGCGGGCTGGAGGTGATGAAGTCGACGAGCCCGGCGAAGAACGGCCGCTCGCGGTGGACCGCGTAGTGCTCCTCGGCGAGCGCCCGTGAGACCTGGACGAGCTTGAGCCCGGTCAGCTTGAGGCCCTTGTCCTCGAAGCGGGCGATGATCCGGCCCACGAGGAGGCGCTGGACGCCGTCGGGCTTGATCAGGACGAGGGAGCGCTCGGTCACGGGATCCTCCGGTCGGATGGGATTGGGCAGGCGAAGAGGGGGTCGATGGCCGGCTCGAGCCCGGCGCCGATGCAGCGGTCGGGACCCGGCAGCGGCATCGAGCCGCCCACGGGAACGAGGTCCGCCAGGGCGAGGCGGCGGGCAGCGGCATAGGCCATCGCGGCCTCGTCGTGGCGACCGAGCACGTGCAGCGCATCGGCCCGGACCAGCACGAGGCCGAGCCGGGCCCACGAGGCCGCACCTGCCCGGTCCGCGTCGCGGAGCCCGGCCTCGGCGACGGCGAGGATCTCGACCGCCGACGCATCCTCGTCGCGCAGCGCGAGGGCCAGGATCTCCGCCGCCGCGGGCAGCTGGCCGGCGCGCCGGCGTGCGTCGGCCGCCGCGAGGAGCTGGGCCCGGGCGGCAGGCTCGAAGAACGAGGCGACCGTCGCGTCGACGGCGCCGCTCCCCGGCTCCGGCTCGTCCCGGCCGGCACCGCCCTGGCCCGAACGCGGGCCACGCGTCGGCGCGCGGTGGGATGCCCGCAAACAGGGCATCGAGATCGCGTTCCACCGCGGACGGCAACGGCGCCACGGCCGTCGGGCCGGCGATCGCGGGCGGACCGTCGGGGGCGCCTCCGGGATCGACCGGCGTAACGGGCTCGGCCTGGCCGGCGGTCGCTGCGCCCAACGAGGACCCGAGCCCGCCCTCGATCGGGGCGACCGGCGGGATCGCAGCCTCCGGCGCGCCGAGGGCCAGCAGCGTGGCCCGGAAATGCTCGGCGAGGTCGTCGTCGCGGCCGCGCACGAAGGCGCTCTCCGCGACGATCGCGTGCGCGATGGCGCGCGCCCGGCCGGACGTGTCGCCCGCGTCCTCGGTCGCCAGCCAGGCGAGCGCGGCCGCGGCTGCTCCGCGCAGGTCGCCGGTGCGCCAGCGGACCTCCGCGAGGTCGAGGATGGCTGGCGCGTCGAGGGCGTCCCGCCCGGCCATCTCCTCGAGCTCGACGCGGGCCAGGCGGTAGGCGCCGGTCCGGACGTGGAGACCGGCGAGGCGCAGCGCGTCGACCCGCCCGGCGGTCCGGTCGCCGACCGTCACGGGGCGCCCTCGTGGGAGGCGGCGGCCAGCGCGGCCGCGGCGACGGGCTCGACCCCGGTCGCACTCCCCGTGCCGATGGCGGCGGCGGGCGCTCGAGGGGCGCCGATCGGCCGGACGCCGACCGCGACCGCGACGCCCGTGGCGCTCGGCTGGCCGCCACGACCCCGTCGCGTGCGGATGGCGGCAGGCGCAGCGTGGGCTCGAGGCCGCGCCCGCGCCCGGCCGATGCCACCACGGCGAGCCGCAGCGCGTCGTCGCAGAAGAGCCGCCCGGCCAGCTCCTGGACCTGCGTCGCGCTGACCTTGTCGATCTCGGCGAGCGCCTCGTCCGGGGTCATCACCCGATCGTGGAGCGCCTCCTGGGTGCCGACCCACGACGCGAGGTAGCGCGTCTCGTCGAGCCGCAGCTCGAGCCGGCCCGCGAGGTACGCCTTGACCTTGACGAGCTCGGCCGGCGGCACCTCCTCGTCGCGCAGGCGCGCCAGCTCCGCGAGCACCGCGGCGATCGTCGGGCGAAGCTTGGCGGGGTCGACGCCCGCGTAGACCGACACCCCGCCGGCATCGGCGTAGCTCACGATCGACGAGCCGACGTCGTAGGCAAGGCCCCGCTCCTCGCGGACCTCCAGGAAGAGGCGGCTCGACATGCCGTCGCCGAGGACCGCGTTCAGCACCGAGAGGATCCACTGGTCCGGATGGTCGCGCCGGAGGCCGGGCACGCCGAGCACGAACTGGGCCTGGGTGGTCGAGCGGGTGGCGCGCCGCACGCGCTCGCCGGCCGGCAGGCCGGGCGCCGGCGCGTACCCGGGCGCCTGGCAGGAGCCCGTGCCGAACGATGCGGCGGCGAGCTCGACGAACCGATCGTGCGCCGAGATCGCCGGATGCGGCCACGACCACGTTGGCGGGACGGTAGTGGGTCTCCCAGAAGCCGTGGATCGCCGCCGCGGGCAGCGCCCGGACGCTCTCCTCCGAGCCTGCGATCTCCCGCCCCAGAGGCGTGTCGCCGAACATGGCGAGATCGAACAGCACGTTGACGTGCTCGGAGGGATCGTCGAGGTACGAGCGGATCTCCTCGACGATCACGTCGCGCTCGCTGTTGATCTCGTGCTCATCGAGCCGCGGCCGGACGATCAGCTCGCCGAGGACGTGCATCGCGACCGCGGCGTGGCGGGCCGGGACGCGCACGTAGTAGACCGTCGACTCGCGGTCGGTCGACGCGTTGAACGAGCCGCCGAGGCCTTCGACGGCCTCGGAGATCGCGCGCGTCGACGGGTAGTCGCGCGTTCCCTTGAACGTGATGTGCTCCATGAAATGGGCACACCCCGCCTGGTCGGGCGCTTCGTGGCGGGAGCCCGCGAGCACGTGCGCCTCGATCGTGACGGACCGTGATCCGGGGAGTCGCGCCGTGATGACGCGAGGCCCGTCGGGCAGCACCGTTCGCTCGAACATCGCGGAAAGCCTACCCGAAAGCGGACCGCCCGGCCCGGGTCCGTGCCGCGGCCGGCGGGGCGCCCGGCAGTCGTCCGCGGGCGCGCGGAGAGGGCTCGCGGCGACCTCCTCCGGGACGTATCCTTGCCGCGGAAAAGGACGGCGGCCGGGTGGTTGCAGCCCCGCGGATCGGGACGGTTCGCAGGGCCCCCTCGCCATCCGGACCGGCAGGAGGAGTAAGCATGACGACGCGACACCGATCGTTCATGGCGCTGCTCGCATCGCTCGCGATGGTCGCCAGCGCATGCGGGGGCGCGGCAACGCCGGCACCGGCGACGCCCGCACCGGCCGCGACACCGGCTCCGGCCGCGACGCCCGGCGGGACGCCGGCCGCCGCCGAGTGCCAGGCCGGCGCCGCGAGCGGCGGCCTCCAGATCCCGGACGTCGTGGCCGGGAAGTTCAACGTCGGCGATGGTCCTGATCGGGCCGCACGACGACGGCGGCTGGAGCCAGGCCCACTACGACGGCCTGCTCTACGTCTGCCAGCACGTGGCCGAACACGCACGTCGCCTACATCGAGAACGTCCCCGAGGGCGCCGACTCCGAGCAGGTGTTCCGCAGCCTCGCGCGCAAGGGCTTCGACCTCATCATCGGGACGAGCTTCGGCTACATGGACCCGATGGCGACGGTCGCGACGGACTTCCCGAACCAGACGTTCCTCCACCTCACGGGCTACAAGTCGAACGGCAAGAACTTCGGCAACCTGATGGGCGCCATGGAGGACATGAAGTACCTGGCCGGCATGCTGGCCGGGTCGCGGGCCAAGGTCGACAAGACGCCCAAGCTCGGCTACATGGCCACGTTCCCGATCCCGGAGGAGCTCCGCCTCGGCAACGCCTTCATGCTGGGCGCCAAGAAGACCTGCCCCGAGTGCACGATGGACGTGCGCTGGATCAACACCTGGCATGACCCGGTCAAGGAGAAGGACGCCGCCGCGTCGCTGTTCGACGCCGGCGCCGACGTCGTCCTGACCGGCGCCGACACGCCCGCCGTCGCCGACGTCGCCCAGGCCAAGGGCAAGTGGGGCATCACCTACGACCACTACAGCTCGTGCAAGGTGGACCACTGCCTGACCACGATCTACTGGATCTGGGGCCCCGCCTACGCGAACATCGCCGACGCAGGTCGCAGGCCAAGACCTACAAGGCCGGCTACGAGTACTTCGACGCCGACACCAGGCCCTCGGGCTGTTCGGGTTCATGGAAGGCCAGACGCCCCAGCCGGGCATCAAGGACCTGCCGGCCGCCGACGTCCAGCTGGTCAAGGACACCCTGGCCAAGATGCTGCGCCCGACACGGGCAAGACCACCCGCTTCGACATCGTCTTCGCCGGTCCGATCAAGGACAACACCGGCAAGGAGATCCTCGCCGCGGGCCAGAAGCTGGAGCAGGCCGACCTCGACCAGTTCCCGCCCGGCCCCCGGCGCCGAGTGCACGGTCTGCATGCACTGGTGGGCCGACGGCGTCAACGCCACCATCCCCACCCAGTAGGCGCCTCGTTCGAACGGGGCCCGCGGCAGCCGCCGCGGGCCCCGCGATTCCCGTGACCGAACCCTCCGTCGCCGCCTCGCAGCAACCGGCCCCCGCGGGCCTCGCCGCAGCGTCCCCGCTCGCCGTGGAGATGCGCGGGATCGTCAAGCGGTTCCCGGGCGTCGCTCGCCAACGACCGGGTCGACTTCGACCTGCGGGCCGGCGAGGTCCACGCCCTGCTCGGCGAGAACGGCGCCGGCAAGAGCACGCTCATGAACGTCCTGGCGGGCCTCTACCGGCCCGACGAGGGAGCGATCCGGGTCGAGGGCATCGCCCGTCGACTTCCACTCCCCGCGCGACGCGATCTCGGCCGGCCTCGGGATGGTGCACCAGCACTTCACCCTGGTGCCCTCCCAGACCGTCACCGAGAACATCCTCCTGGGCCTCGCCGGCCGCGCTTCCGGCTGCACCTCGACCGCTTCGATGGCGAGATCGCGGCGCTCGGCGAGACGTTCGGCCTGCACGTCGATCCGCGGGCCAAGATCTGGCAGCTGTCGGTCGGCGAGCAGCAGCGCGTCGAGATCCTGAAGATGCTCTACCGCGGCGTGCGGATCCTGATCATGGACGAGCCGACCGCCGTCCTTGCGCCCCAGGAGGTGGAAGAGCTCTTCCGGACGCTGCGGGCGATGACGGCCCGGCGGCCACTCGATCGTCTTCATCAGCCACAAGCTCGCCGAGGTCGTCGCGATCGCCGACCGGATCACGGTCATGCGCCGGGGCGCGGTGACCGCGGCGGGCATTCCCGCGGCCTCGACGACGAAGCCCGACCTCGCCCGCCTGATGGTCGGCCGGTCCGTGCTCGACGTCGTCGAACGGACCCCGGGCGAACCCGGGCGCCGTCCTGCTGTCGCTGCGCGGCGTCGGCGCCGAGAACGATCGTGGCCTCCCGGCCCTGCGCGACGTCTCGCTCGACGTGCGCGCCGGCGAGATCGTGGGCATCGCCGGGGTCGCCGGCAACGGCCAGAGCGAGCTAGCCCAGGTGATCACGGGGCTGCGACCGCATCGTGGCCTGATCTCGGTGGCCGGCGAGGAGTCGCCCTCGAAGTCGGCGGCGGACGTGATCCGGCGCGGCGTGGCCCATGTCCCGGAGGACCGGACCGGGGTCGGCAGCGCCCCCAACCTGTCCGTGACGGACAACCTGATCATGAAGCGCTACCGGTCCGCCCCGGTCGGCCACGGCTGGGTGATCGACACCACGGCCGCGCACAAGGTCGCCGAGGGCCTGCGCGTGGAGTACCAGATCAGCACGCCGTCCGTGGACACGGCTGTCCGCCTCCTGTCGGGCGGCAACCTCCAGCGGCTGATCCTCGCCCGCGAGATCGACCTGCAGCCGCGCCTGATGGTCGCAGTCCAGCCGACCCGCGGCCTCGACGTCGGCGCGATCGAGGCTGTCCACCGGCTCCTGCTCGCGCGGCGCGACAGCGGCTGCGCGACGGTGCTCGTGTCCGAGGACCTCGACGAGATCCTCGCGCTGGCCGACCGGGTGGCGGTGATGTACGAGGGCCGCCTCCACGGCCCGTTCGACGCCGCGGTGGTGGACGTCAACGGGCTGGGGATCATGATGACCGGCGGCGAGTGGGAGCCCGCGGGGGCAGGCGGCACGGCGGCGGCGCCCCGGCGCCGGGCGCGTCGCGGCACCGGCGCCCGCCCCGGCCGCGGCGGTCGCTCCGCCCCCGGCGCCCGCCCCGGCCTCGCCGCCGACCGACCAGCAGGGCCCGGTTCCGTGAGCGCGGGTGCCGCCCCGTCCGCTGCCGGGGGCCGGCGCTGGTCGCTGCGACTCGAGCGCCGGCTCGAGCCGCCCGCCTGGACCCCGCTGATCTCGCTGGTCGCGGTCCTCGTCGCCCTCGTCATCAGCGGGCTCATCATCGCGGCGGTCGGCGGCGACCCGATCCGCTCGTACGCCCACATCTTCAACGCGGCGTTCGGCAGCATCGGGGTCATCTCGGACACGCTCGTGAAGGCGACGCCCCTGATCCTGACCGGGCTGGCCTGTGCGCTCGCGTTCCGGATGCGCCTCTGGAACATCGGGGCCGAGGGTCAGCTCCTGATGGGCGCCTGGGCCGCCAGCGCGGTCGTCCTCGCGCCGCTGCTGCCCGCCGGCACCCCCGCGCTGATCCTGCTCCCGGCGATGATGGTCGCGGGGTTCGCGGGCGGTGCCGCTCTGGGGCCTCATCCCGGGCGCCCTCAAGGCGTTCCTGGGGGTCAACGAGATCATCGTCACCCTGATGCTCAACTACGTCGCCCTGCTCTGGATCCAGTACTGGGTCTTCGGGCCGTGGAGCGAGGGCGGCTTCCAGATGACCCACCAGTTCCCCAGGGAGGCCTGGCTCCCCCGCCTCACCGACTTCGCCACGGCCGTGCCGGCGTTCGGCGGCCTGACCGTCCACCTCGGCCTCGTCGTCGCGGTCGTCGCCGCCGGGATCCTGTGGTTCGTCCTCGCCCGGAGCCCGCTGGGGCTACGTGATCCGGCTCGTCGGCGACAGCCCGCAGGCCGCCCGGTACGCCGGGGTCAACATCCGGCCGCAACATCATCCTGGTCTTCGTGGTCTCGGGCGGCCTCGCCGGCCTCGCCGGCATGAGCGAAGTGTCCGGCGTGGTCCATCGCCTCCAGGACAACTTCTCGCCGGGCTACGGGTTCACGGCGATCATCATCGCCTACCTCGCCCGCTTCCAGCCGCTCGGCGTCGTCGTCGCGTCGATCCTCTTCGGGGCCCTGATCCTGGCCGGGCGCGAGATCCAGCCGTCCGGGATCCCGGCGATGATCCAGGGCATCGTCCTGTTCTGCGTGATCGCGAGCGACGTCCTCGTCCGATACCGGATCAGCCTGCGCCGGGGAGCCTGAGCATGGATCCCATCGTCATCCTCGCGGCCGGCGTCGGGACGGGCACGGTCCTGTTCTTCGCGGCGCTCGGCGAGATCTTCGCCGAGCGCGCCGGGGTGGTGAACCTCGGCGTCGAGGGCATGATGCTGATGGGCGCCGTGGCCGGCTTCGCGACCGTCGTCGCGACCGGGAACGCGTGGCTCGGGGTCCTGCTGGCGATGATCGCCGGGGCCGCGCTCAGCCTGCTCCACGCAATCGTGACGATCCACTTCCAGGCCGACCAGATCGTGTCGGGCCTGTCCCTGACGCTGCTCGGGACCGGCCTGGCGCGGGTCCTCGGCGAAGGCCTCTCGAAGGCCGGCGCGACGTCGCTGCTGCCGAACCTCACGATCCCGGTCCTCTCGGAGATCCCGGTGATCGGCCCGATCTTCTTCCGCGACCAGAGCATCCTGGTCTACCTCGCCTACCTGCTGATCCCGGCGTCCTGGTACTGGATCAACCGGACCCGCCAGGGCCTCCACCTGCGGGCGGTCGGCGAGAACCCGTCGGCCGCCGATTCGCTGGGCGTCAACGTGTATCGCCAGCGCTACGTGTACGTCCTGCTCGGCGGCGTGCTGGCCGGCCTTGCCGGCGCCACGATCACCCTGGCGATCCAGCCCGGGTGGTTCGCCGACCTCACCGTCGGGGGCCGGGGCTGGATCGCGATCGGCCTGGTGATCTTCGCCCAGTGGTCACCCCTGCGGGCGGCCATCGGCGCATGGCTCTTCGGGGCGATCGGTCGCTCGATCCTCGACATCCAGGGCCCGCCCACCCTCTTCGGGATGGCCAACCCGTTCCACGACGTCCACTCGCTGACGTTCTTCCTGGGGATGGCGCCCTACATCCTGGTGATCCTCGTGCTCGTCGTCGGCTCGCGCGAGGCCGTCCGCAAGCGGATCGGGGCGCCGGCGGCGCTCGGCCTGCCGTACGTCCGGGGCGAGCGCGGCCACTGAGCGCGGTTCGTCGCCGCGGGCCGCCGCCGCGAGGGTCGGCGGTTCGTCGCCGCGGCCCGCCTACGCGCGCTCGTCGCCCTCGGGTCCCAGGAGCTCCATCTGGACGAACCCGCTCGTGTCGAACGCCAGCTGGCCCGGCGCATGGGCGGACTCGGACGCCTCGCCGAGCGGGGCGTACTCCATCACCACCCGCTCGTCGCCCTGGACCAGGGTGTACACGATCAGCTGGTCGGCCCGCGTCTCGAAGTCGAGGTGCTCGAACGAATCGACGTTGAGGCAGATCGACACCGGCGTGAAGTACGTCGAGGTCTCGGGCTCGTCGATCACGACCTTCTCGACCCACGCGGTGCCCGAGGACACGAGGTCACGGCCCCGGAAGTAGTGGTACGCGACGGCCTGCTTGACGAGCGGTCGCAGGAGGTTGTGGACGTCGGCGCGGGACGAGACGATGCCGTTGTTCACGAAGAACTTGACGGGATCGGGGCGCGTCATCCGCGGACTCCTCTCGTGTGGAAGGCCGGTTCGTGGCGCGCGCCCGGTCGCGCATGCGACCCCCGTCCGTCGGCCCGCGATCGGCTGAATCCTAGCGCACGCCGGCAGCCGCGGGCGGGTGCCGTTGCGTTTCGGTTCGGAATCCTGCCTGTGCGTGGCACCCCGGCCGGGGCCGGCGGTCCGCCCGAGAACGCGACACGGATCCGGGCCGCCGGGCGGCGACGGTCCGCGCACGTGGGCGTGCCGAGCGGTCGCACGCCAACCCTGCCCGCGACGGTCCCCGGCGCAGCCTATGATCGGGCCATGCTGCTGGCGATCGACATCGGGAACTCGAACATCGGGCTGGCGATCGCCCGCGATGGCGGCCTCGTGGCGACCCGCCGGGCACGGACCGATCGGGGCGCGACGAGCGACGAGCTGGAGCTGCTGTTCGACGGCCTGCTCGCGCTCGATGGGT
The DNA here is from genome assembly GCA_963809375.1 of uncultured Chloroflexia bacterium. Lineage (GTDB taxonomy): Bacteria > Chloroflexota > Limnocylindria > Limnocylindrales > CSP1-4 > CTSoil-043. The sequence goes on along the minus strand of CAWEJO010000002.1, from coordinate 82,998 downwards.
ACGCGCTCGCGCCCAGCCTGCCGGAGCCGGCGGGCCCTGCCTCCGCCACGGGCAGCATCGGCGCGATCGCGCTGGCGAGCACCGTCCCGTCGCTCACGACGGCCGTCGAGGATCTCGCCGCGCGGCGGGGCGTCCGCTGCGTCACCGCGTCCGCCGGCACCCTGCCGATGGCGGTCCGCGTCGACCACCCGGCCGAGGTCGGTCCGGATCGGCTGGTCAACGCCTATGCCGCGGCACACCTCCACGGGACGCCCGCCGTGGTCGTCGACTGCGGGACGGCCACCACGTTCGACGCCGTCGACCGCGACGGCGCGTTCGTCGGCGGGGCGATCGCCCCGGGGCTCGAGCTCGGCCTCGACGCGCTCGCCGCCCGGACGGCCGCGCTGCCCCGGGTGGAGCTCCGGACCGAGGATCGTTCGATCGGCCTCGACACCGCGGCCGCCATCCGGGCCGGCACCGTCCTCGGCCACCGCGCAATGATCGAGGGACTGCTCGGGCGCATCCGGCGCGACCTCGCCCGATCTGCCGGCGTCGGGCCGCATGAGATCCGGGCGATCCTCACGGGCGGCCTCTCGAACCAGCCCTGGGCGAGGAGCGTCGAGGGGATCGACGCGATCGACCCGCTCCTCACGCTGCGTGGGCTGGCCCTGTTCCACCGGGCCGTCGCGGGGCCCGAGGCGGAGCGATGACATCGACGGGTCCGGACCGGTCCGACGCCGGCGGCCGGCTGGCCGGGCGCCTGGTTGCCCTGGGCGTCACCGGCTCGATCGCGGCCTTCAAGGCCGTCGACCTCCTGCGCCTCCTCAAGGCCGAGGGCGCCGACGTCGTCGGTCCTGATGACGCCCTCGGCGACGCGGTTCGTCGCGCCGCTCACCCTCGCCGCGCTCTCCCGGCACCCCGTCGACACCGACGTCCTGGACCTGCTGCCGGACGGCCGGATCGGCCACGTCATCACCGCGGACGCGGCCGACGTCGTCATCGTCGCGCCGGCGACCGCCCACTGGCTCGGCGCGATGGCGAACGGCCTTGCCGCCGACACGCTCACCGCGACCTGCCTTGCCACGTCCGCGCCGGTGGTCGTCGCCCCCGCCATGGACGGCGACATGTACGTCCATCCGGCGACCCAGGCGAACATCCGGCGCCTTCGCGACGACTTCGGCTACGCGATCGTCGAGCCCGACAGCGGCGCGCTTGCGTCCGGCCAGGTCGGGATCGGCCGGCTGGCCGAGCTGCCCACGATCGTCGACGCCGCGGTCGCGGCGGTCGCGGGCAGGCCCATTCGGAAGCCGAACCCGGACGACCGGCCCCCGGCGTTCTCGCGTGCCGAGGGCGACGGCCTCGGCCGGCCGGGCGACGACCTGGTCGGCCGCCACATCGTGGTCACCGCCGGCGGAACGATCGAGCCGATCGACCCGGTCCGGTTCATCGGCAATCGGAGCACCGGGACCATGGGCGCGGCGATCGCGGAGGCGGCCCGCGACCGGGGCGCCCGGGTGACGCTGATCGCGGGCAGCGTCAGCGTGGCGCTTCCCCAGGGCGTGGCGATCGTGCGGATCGAGACCGCCGACGAGATTCGGGCGGCGCTCCTCGACCAGCTCGCCGCGGGCTTCGACGCGCTCGTCATGGCGGCTGCGGTCGCCGACTTCCGCCCGGCGGCGCCCGCCGGCCACAAGCTCGCCCGAACCGACGCGGGGCTGACCCTCGAGCTCGTGGCCAACCCCGACATCCTCGCCGAGATCGGGCGGCGCGTGCGGGGCGTCGCTGAGGATGGCTCCCCCGTCCCGCGGGCACGCACGCCGGCCCCGATCCTCGTCGGCTTCGCCGCCGAGACGGGGAGCCTCGCCCGGGTGGCGGACAAGCTGGCCCGCAAGCGCGTCGACTTCATCGTCGCCAACGACGTCGCGGAGGCGGGCTCGGGGTTCGGCACCCCGACCAACCGCGTCACGATTCTCGCCGCGGGCGGCGGCGAGGAGGCCCTGCCGCTCCTGCCCAAGCGCGAGGTCGCCGACCGGATCCTCGACCGCGTGCGGGCCGCGCTGGACGCCCGCGACGGGCTGGCGCAGACTTGACGCTCCCGCAGGAGACCAGCAACCCGTGAGCGCTCCGTCCGCCGCAGCCCGAATCACCGTCCTCGACATCGCCCGCATGCACGCCGACGGCGAACGCATCGCCATGCTCACGGCATACGACTTCCCGACCGCGAAGCTGCTCGACGAGGCCGGCATCCCGATGCTGCTGGTCGGCGATTCGCTCGGCCAGGTGCTCCTCGGCTACGAGAGCACCGTGCGGGTCACGATGGACGAGATGCTCCATCACTCCAAGGCCGTCGTGCGGGGCGCGCAGCGGGCGCTCGTCGTCGCGGACATGCCGTTCCTGTCCTACTCCACCCCCGAGGATGCCATCGCGAACGCCGGCCGCTTCCTGCGCGAAGCCGGCACCCAGGCCGTCAAGGTGGAGGGCGGCGTCCGGACCGCCCGCGCGATCGAGGCGCTGGTCCGGGCTGGCATCCCGGTGATGGGCCATATCGGCCTCACGCCCCAGGCGATCAACGCGCTCGGCAAACACCGGGTCCAGGGCAAGAGCCGCGACGCGGCGCGGGCGCTGCTCCACGACGCCCTCGCGGTCCAGGAGGCCGGCGCGTTCGCGCTCGTCATCGAGCTCGTGCCGGAGCAGCTCGCCGCGGCGATCACCGCGCGCCTGCGGATCCCGACGATCGGCATCGGGGCAGGGGCCGGCTGCTCCGGGCAGGTCCAGGTCATCACCGACTTCCTGGGGGTCGGCGAGTGGCTGCCGCGCCATGCGAAGCGATACGCGAACCTGCGCGAGACGATCCTGGCGGCGACGGCGGCGTACCGCGACGACGTCGCTGCCGGCACGTTCCCCGGCGAGGCCCAGTCGACGCGCATGGACGATGCCATCCTCGACGAGGTCCTTGGCCGGGCCCGGGACGACCGGAGCACGGGCGCCATCCCCATCGAGACGGGCATCCCGCTCGACCGCGACCTCTGATCGACGCCGTGGAGGCAGCCTCCGGCGCGCCGGTCGTGGTCCGGACGCGGGCGGAGCTTCGTGCCGTGCTGGCCGGCATGCCCCGGCCGCTCGGCCTGGTCCCGACGATGGGGTGGCTGCACCGCGGCCACGTCTCGCTGATCGAGCGGGCGCGGGCCGAGTGCGCCAGCGTCGCCGTCTCCATCTTCGTCAACCCCCGCCAGTTCAACCGGCCCGCCGACCTCGCGGCCTATCCCCGCAACGAGGCCCGCGACGTCGCGGCCAGCGCCGCGGCCGGCGCCGACCTCGTCTGGACGCCGTCGGTCGACGACGTCTACCCGGTGGGGTTCGAGACGACGGTGCGGGTCGGCGACCTGGCGGCCCCCCTGGAGGGCGCCGCACGGCCGGGACATTTCGACGGCGTGACCACCGTCGTCGCCGTGCTGTTCGGCGTGATCCGGCCCGACCGGGCGTACTTCGGCGAGAAGGATGCCCAGCAGGTGCGGATCGTCGAGCGGATGGCCCGTGACCTCGGCCTGACCGAGGTCGTCCGGTGTCCGACGGTGCGCGAGCCCGACGGTCTCGCGATGTCGTCGCGCAACGTGCACCTCCGAGGCGAGGACCGGGTGGCGGCGGCCGTCCTGTCGCGTGCCCTGTTCGCCGGGCGAGCTGCATACGACGCGGGTGAGCGCTCGGCCGACACCATCCGGGCGGTTGTCCGGGGCGTCCTGGCGGCCGAACCCCGCGTCGATGTCGACTACGTCTCGCTGGCCGACGACGTGACGCTCGCGGAGCTGTCCCGGGTGGACCGGCCGGCGCTCCTCTCGCTCGCGGCCCGCGTCGGGTCGACGCGGCTGATCGACAACGTGCGGCTGGCCTAGGGTGGCGGCGCCCGTCTCGTACGAGCCGTTCGGGGCGCAGCACATCGCCGGCGCCGCCGGGATCGCGGCGGCGCGGACCGCCCGGCTCCGGGCGAGCGTGCCGGTGGTGCCCGAGCAATGGGCCGCGGCGGCCACCTGGGGCGACGTGCTCGCCTCGATCGCGGACCGCGGCGTCGGACGGGCCGCCGTCCGTGACGGCCGCATCGTCGGGGTGCTCGCTGGCTGGCCGGTGCGATCCGGCCTGCCGCGCGTCTTCTGCCCCGAGGCCACGGCCGGCGTGGCGCCGGACCTCGAGCCCCGGGAGGCGCGGCGGATCGTCGAGGGGCTCGCCGAGGCCGCCCAGCACGACTGGGTCGCCGAGGGTCTCCGGTCCCACTTCGTCTCGGTGATCGCCGACGACGCGACGCTCCTCGACACGCTCGCGTGGCTCGGGTTCGGGATCGCCGTGGTCGACGCGCTCGCACCGGTCGGATCGCTGCCTGGCGCGGGGCCCACGGACGTTGAGGCGCCGGCGATCGTCATCCGGCGGGCCGGTCCCGCCGATCTCGACGCCGTGCTCAGGTTGGAGGCCGGGCTCCGGCGCCACCTCGTCGACTCGCCGACCTATCTCGTGATCGGCGAGCCGATCGATGCTGCGGAGTGGACCGCGACGCTTGCCGACGAGGGCTTCGCGACCCTGCTCGCCGAGGACCCGGCCGGGGCCGCGCTGGCGTTCCTGCGGATCGGGCGCACGGCCGACGACGTCGCGCACGTCGTCCGCGACGAAGCCACGACGAGCATCTCCCGGGCCTTCACGGTCCCCGACCAACGCGGCACGGGGATCGCCCGGGCGCTCCTGGCGGCCGCGGCCGCGTGGGCGCGGCAGCGCGGGGCGGCACGCGTCGGCGTCGATTTCGAATCGGCGAACGTGCTGGCCTCGCGGTTCTGGACGGCCCACTTCACCCCGGTGGTGCTCTCCGTCAACCGGCACCTCCACCCCCTCGCTGGGACGGCCGAAGCCGAAGCCTGACGGCGGCGTGCGCGGGCGGGCCGTCGCCCGGCTCGGCGCGCGCGGCGCGCGCTGGCCGTCGCCCGGCTCGGCTCCATCGTCCGGCACGCGGCTCCTCGGCCGCCCCGTCTCGTCCCGGGTTGGGGAACCGGCCTGCCGGCCCCGGCGTCCCCGGGCTGGACGCGGCACATGCCTGCCGCGCCGCCGGACGGGGAACTCAACCATGAAGCTGCAATCGCGGCGCGCCGGGACGGGCGCGCGGATCCTGGCGGCGGCGGTCGTCATCACGATGCTGATCGCCGGCTGTTCGAGCGCCGCAACGGCGGCGCCAGATACCGAGAGCCAGGCAGGCGAGCCAGCCGCGATGCCCGCCGCCAGCCCCGCGGCAGCGGCGGATGACGCGTCGCGGCTGGGAGGCAGCGGGTCCGGGGCCTCGAAGGACGGCGCGCCTGCCACGGACGGCCAGCCGCCCGACGGCCAGCTTGCCGCGGAAGGCCCGCTCATCATCCGCACCGGCACGCTCAGCCTGCAGGTGGGCGACCTCGACGCGGCGCTCGCGAAGGCCCAGGGCATCGTCACCGCGGCGGGCGGCTACATCGCGGCCGGCCAGCGCACCGGCGACGGCGAGCGCGCCACCGCATCGATCACCTACCGGATCCCGGCCGCCGCGTTCGACGCCACCCTCGCCGCGCTCCGGGGCGTCGGAAGCAAGCTCCTCGGCGAGCAGATCACATCCGACGAGGTGACGGCCCAGGTCGTCGATCTCGCCGCACGGGTCACCAACCTGCGGGCGTCCGAGGCCGCGCTGCAGCGGATCATGGACCAGGCGACCAAGATCCCGGACATCCTCTCCGTGCAGGTGCAGCTCACGTCGACGCGCGACGAGATCGAGCGGCTCGTCGCCCAGCAGCAGACCCTGGAGAAGCAGGCCGCGCTCGCGACCCTGACCGTCGGGTGGTCCCTGCCGCCGGCCGTCGCGGTTGCGACGGTGCAGGCGGGCTGGGACCCCGCGGGCGTCGTCGACCGCGCGGTGGCGACCCTGGTCGGCCTCGGCCAGGGCGTTGCCGAGACGGGGATCTGGCTCGGGATCGTGGCCCTGCCGATCCTGCTGGTGCTGGCAGTCCCGCTCCTGCTCGTCGCGGTCGTGCGGCGGCGGCGCCGTCGGCCGACGGGCCCGAGCGATCCGACCGTCGGCCCGCCGGCCGCGTCGGCGGCCGGCCCGTCGGAGGCCTCGGCGCTCTGGCCGGCCGGCTGACCCGGTTTGGCGCGCAAAGCGCGCCATCGCGGCGCCGGTCCGCTCCCGCGCGGTGCGGGTAGCTGGCGCCGCGCTACAGCTCCTGGCGCCTGAACGCCACCGCAGCGAGCGACACGCACCCCACCGAGATCAGGGCGTTGACGATGAGAGGTCCGACGACGTTCCCCGCATCCGCCCCCAGGGCGAGGTTGGTCGCGGGCACCCAGAGGCCCGTCGGCGTGTAGGGCCCGACCCCCGGGATTGCCGCCAGGATGCCAGCCACGATCAGCACCACGAAGCCGGCGCCGCCCGCGACCATCGACGAGCCCGCCAGCACCGAGAAGAGGAACGTGACGGCCGCGACCACGAGCAGCGAGATCCACAGCGCGATGCCGCTCGCCACGAAACCGGCGACCGGCGGCGCCTCGAACAGGAGCGCCGTGTAGAACCAGGCGAGGGCGTACCCTGCCGCGAGCCCGACGCCCAGCAGGACGGCGATCGAGGTGGCCTTGGCCACGATGAACGAGCCGCGCCCGATGGGCTTGGTGAGCACGAACCCGGCAGTGCCGCGGTCCTTCTCGGTGGCCACGCTGCCCATGCTCACGAGGATCGCGATCAGGGCCCCGAACTGGCCGACGTTCTTGACGAGCTGGGCAATCGCGTCGGCCATCGTGGGCGGCGGCATGGTGATCGTCAGGCCGCCGGCCTGCGCGCCAGCCAACTTGACGATGTCCGGCAGGAGCTTGGCGAGCAGCGGCGAGGTCGCCCCGAACAGCGCGAGCACCGCGACCACGACGACGAGCCGGAGGGTCCGGACCTGCTCGAGCATCTCCTTGCCGAAGAGGATCCGGAAGCTGGCCACGGCGCTCATGCGCGCACCTCCCCGGTCGTCCCGACGAGCGCGAGGAAGACGTCCTCGAGGGTCGGCCGCACCCGTTCGAAGCGGGCGAGCCGCACGCCCGACGCCGCGACCAGCGGCAGGGTCTCGGCGGCGGCCCGTTCGGCATCGGCGACGAACACGCGGACCAGGTCGTGGTCCACCCGGACGTCGCGCGTCCAGGCCATCCCGCGCAGGCTGTCCGCCAGCGCGGCGACCGCGCCGTCCTGGCCCGGCTCGGCGTCGAGCTCGATGATCGGCCGGGCATGGCTCGCGAGCAGTTCGTCCATGGGTGCCTCGGTCACCAGGTGGCCGTGGTTGAGGATCGCGACCCGGTCGCAGACCCGCTCCACGTCGTTGAGGATGTGGGTGCTCATGAACACCGTGCAGGTTCCGCGCAGGCGCCCGATCAGCTCGAGCACGTCGCGCCGGCCCTCGGGATCGAGCGAGCTCACCGGCTCGTCGAGGAACAGGACCGACGGCCGCGGCAGCATCGCCTGTCCGACCCCGAGGCGCTGGCGCATGCCACCGGAGTAGCCGCCGATCCGTCGCTTGGCGGCGTCCACGAGGCCGACGGTCTCGAGCACCTCGTCGACCCGCGCCCGCAGGCTGGCTCCGCCAAGGCCGTGGAGCCGACCGACGAACGTGAGGAGCTCGCGGCCGCTCATCCACCCGTAGTAGCGCGGGTCCTGGTCGAGCGCGCCGATCCGCTCGGCGAGGGCGCGGCCGCCCGTCGTCGCGTCGACGCCTGCCACGGTCGCGCTGCCGGCCGACGGCCGGGCGAGGCCGGTCAGGAGCCGCAGCGTCGTGGTCTTGCCCGCTCCGTTGGGCCCGAGGAAGCCGAAGACGCAGCCGGCCGGAACCTCGAGGTCGAGGCTGTCGAGGGCGACGTCCAGGCGGTAGCGCTTGGTGAGCCCGTGCGTGCTGATCGCACCGGGCGCGAACGTGGCGGTCATGCTTCTTCGCGCCCCGCCATGAAGTAGACGATGGGGCCGATGATGTTGATGAACACGATCACGAGCGCCCACAGGGCCTTGCTGCCGCCCCGGACCCGGCGCTCGGGCTTGAGGAGGTCCCAGATCCCCAGTCCCAGCAGCACGAGCTGCAGGAGGATGATCGGGGTGATGAGGAGGAGGATCTGCTCGGTGCTCACGCGTCGTTCCCTTCGCCCGAATCGACGGGCAGGCTGATGGTCGCGAGGAGGCGGCGCCGCCGGCCGACTCCGGGCTGCTTGGCCACGTACGGCAGGAGCGCCCCGTTGAGGGCGACCGCCATCGCGGCGAATTCTTCGTCGCTCACGTTCAGGATGACCTGCCGGTAGCCGACGCCGTCCCGGACCAGGTCCGGCCGGCCACGGCGCACATACCGCCCGAACTCCCCCAGCAGCCCCGCGACGAAGCCCGCGAACCACCGCAGGTGGTCGTCGGAGGTCCCGGTCGCGAGGTCGTCGGGCTGCAGGTTCGCGGCGCCAGGGTGCAGGACGTAGCGCCGCTCGGTTGCGCCGCGGACGCGGCGCTCCTCCGAGACCGCCAGGATGCCCGCCCGCCGGAGCGTGTTGAGGTGCCGGTAGAGCGTCGCCTGCGGGACGTCGGGCAGCCGCTCGGAGAGCTCGCCCGCGGTCAACGACTCCGCCGAGAACGAGGTGACGATCCGAAGCCGGATCGGGTGCAGGATGAGATCCGCGACGCCGCCCCTGGTCGGCGTTGCCGCGTGGAACTCACCGTTATCATTCATGATAGTGATAATAGCTGTTCGTGCGTGCCTGTCAAGGGGAATCTGGTGGCTCAATCGGCTCTCGCCACGGTCGCCCGGTGCGCGGGCGCACCACCGGATCGACGGCCTCAGTGCTCGCGCAGGACCTTGGCTGGAACGGGCCGGGCGGCGTCGAGGAAGCGGACCATGTCGAGCGACTCCCCCACGACCGCCTTGATCGTCGCGATCTTCTCGCTGTCCGACGGGTGCGTCTTCACGAGCAGGTCGTGGACGCGCGACGCGACGCCGTAGGTGTCGTCTTCGATGAAGCAGGCGAACACGTCGGCTCGCCGGATCTCGTCGATCACGACGTCGCGGGCCCGGTACGCCGAGAGCACGAAGCCGAGCATGGCCGGCTGCACTTCGCCGCGCAGGACCGCCGGCCGGCGCATCTCCGCGCGGTGGGCGCGCGCCAGCGCGACGATCACGTCCTCCCGGTCGCCCGCCACGATCACCAGGCGCCGATCCCGGGCCGTCTGGAGGACGTGATGGGGCTCGGAAGCGGCGACGTAGGCGCCGCCGATCACGAGGTCCAGGTCGGGCCCGGGAACGAGCAGCTCGGCGCGTGTCCCCTCCACCACCATCGCGAGCGACGGGTTGGACAGGATCGGCCGGTACGGGATCACCCCCAGGAGCGGGATGCGGTGTGGCGCCAGGCCGCGCTCGAGGACCCGGGTCATGCCGGGCGCGGCGTCGACGTCCACCTTGTTCACGACCGCGCCGGCGACGTGGACGCCGTGACGCTCGAAGAGGGCCGCATTCAGCACGATCTCGTCGATCGGCTTGCCGACGCCGCCCTCACTCACGATCACGGCCGGCGACCCCAGCATCGACGCGACGGCGGCGTTCGACAGGCCGATCACGGCACCGACCCCCGCGTGCCCGGTGCCCTCGATCAGCACGAGGTCCTTCGACTTGGCGAGCACGCGATGGGCGGCCCGGATTCGCTGACCGAGGTCCTCGACGACCTCGCCTGCGATGTACGACTTGGTGAACCCCCGCGGGATGTGCACCGGGCTGAGCACGGAGTTGGGCTCGGCGAGGCCATAGACCGATCGCATCAGGACGGCGTCGTCGTCGCACGGCGACCCGTCGGCGTCGATGGTGGCGTGCTGGCCGACCGGCTTGGTGAAGCCGGTGACCAGTCCCGAGCGGATGAACCCGTCGATCAGGCCGAGCGCTGCGGTCGTCTTGCCGCGGTTCTGGCCCGTGGCGGCGAGGTAGAGGTGACGCATCGGCCGGCGTCCGGGAGGGCGTGCGCCGCGATCAGTGGCGCGGCGTGGTCTTGCGCTCGACGAGCGCGATCCCCTCCTTGAGGCGGGAGATCGCCTCCGCGTCCACGGCATCGGGCTCGAGGTAGGGTCCCAGGCGCTCGAGGACGTCGCCGACGAGGCCGAGGAAGACGCTCGCGTCGGCCACGAAGAACTGCGGCTCGTTGTTGTAGCGCACGAGGGTGAGCCGGCCCTGCAGCACGCGGCGGTCCTCGATGTGCGCGATCTGGGTCGCGAAGCTGTGGCCCTGGATCCCGTCGGGGTTGTTCAGGAAGTTCAGGGCGTTGTCGATCGCGAGCCCGAACCGGGCCCGCCACGCGACGAGCCGCTCCTGCACCTCGGGCGTGATGCGGACCTCGGAGACCTCGTCGAAGACCTCGGGCGCGACGGTGAGCAGCCCGACCAGCGTCGACCCCGCCCGCGCGCCGAGCATCACCTGGAGCGATCGCTCGAGCGTGAAGACCTCCGAATCGAACCGCGGGCTCGTGATGACGTCGGTCAGCAGGTCCTCGACGTTGTCCAGGACGGCCGAGTCCCCCATCGCCGTGGCGAGATGGACGATCTCTTCCTTGAACAGGAACTTCTCTTCATGGTCGAGCATGTCGGGATGGTAGCAGCGCTGCACGATCGCGGAGACGCCGTTCTCAGCCGCCGCAAGCGCGGGCGGGCGGGCGGCGAGAGATCCGGACCTGTGGCAGCCCGGCAGACAGCTCGAACCCCCCGACCCTGGGATCGGGGGGTTCGAGCCGGTGCAGCCGGCGGCAGCGATGCCGCGCGAAGTTCAGGTCACGACGTGGCGGCGCTCGCCGCGGCGAACCGCGCTGGCAGGCGCGCGTGAGCGCCGGCCGTCACGGCTGAGGCTTACGGGTACAGGCCGCGGAGGGCGGTCGTGTCCGCGACGCGCTTGACGGCCACGAGGTAGGCCGCCGTCCGCATGTCGACCTCTTCGAGCTCGGCCATGGCCAGGACCTCGCCGAAGGAGCGATCCATGATCTCCTTGAGCTTGGCGTTGACGACCGTCTCGCTCCAGTGGTCGCGGTTCAGGTCCTGGACCCACTCGAAGTAGCTGACGGTCACGCCGCCCGCGTTCGCGAGGATGTCCGGGATCATGAAGACGCCCTTGTCGGCCAGGATCCTGTCCGCCTCGGGGGTCGTCGGGCCGTTGGCCGCCTCGGCCACGATCTTGGCCTTGACGTTGTCCGCGTTGCGGGCGGTGATCTGGTTCTCGTAGGCGGCCGGGATCAGGATGTCGACCGGGAGCTCGAGGAGCTCGCCGTTCGTGATCGTCGAGCTGCCGGGGAAGCCGACGACGGTCCCGTGCTCCTGCTTCCAGCCGATGACGCGCGCGATGTCGAGGCCGGCCGGGTTGTGGATGGCGCCGCCGGTGTCGCTCACGGCGACGACGCGTGCTGCCCTCGTCGACCATGAGGGTCGCGGCGATCGACGCCGGCATTGCCGAAGCCCTGGACGGCGACTCGTGGTCTTGGTGAGGTCCATGCCGAGGTGCTTCGCGGCGTCGACGATGGTGTAGACGCAGCCGCGGGCCGTCGCCTCGTTGCGGCCTTCCGACCCGCCGAGGCTGATCGGCTTGCCGGTCACGACGCCCGGGACCGTGTAGCCCGCGTGCATCGAGTAGGTGTCCATCATCCAGGCCATGATCTGGGGCGTCGTGTTGACGTCGGGGGCCGGGATGTCGCGCTCGGGGCCGATGATGATCGCAGATCTCGGTCGTGTAGCGGCGGGTCAGCGCCTCGAGCTCCTTCTTGGAGAGCTTCTTCGGGTCGACGATCACGCCGCCCTTGCCGCCGCCGTACGGGATGCCGACGACCGCGCACTTCCAGGTCATCCACATGGCGAGGGCCTTGACCTCGTCCAGCGTGACGTCCTGGTGGAAGCGGATGCCGCCCTTGGCCGGGCCGCGCCCGAGGTTGTGCTGGACGCGGTAGCCGGTGAAGACGCGGACGGTCCCGTCGTCCATCTTCACGGGGAACGTGCAGGTGAACGCGCGCCGGGGCTCGCGAAGGACGGCCCGCAGGCCGGGATCCAGCTTGAGGCGTTCCGCGGCGAGGTCGAACTGGCGCTGCGCGACCTGCCAGGCGTTGATCGCGGGCGCCGCCTGCTCGGTGGTCATGGAGAGGAGGTCCTCCTGTGTCGGCCCGCCGGTGCGGGCCTCCGCCGTGGCTCGCCTCGGGCGAGCCGATGCCGCCTCCGGGACGGCGGCCGGCCGCGATGCGGGACCCGGCCGGGCACCGCACTGCGACGGGTTGCATGAGGAGCACTCTGGCTCCCTGGTTCCCGCGCGGCCAGTGCCGAACGGGGACGCGGGCGGCGGGCGATTCGGCCCGCTGCCGCCGCAATCTTACCGCCACGCCGATGTAGCCGGGTCGCAACCTTTGTCCCGGATCTCCGGGACCTTCGGCCCAGTCGAAGGCCTGGCGCCAACAGGCCGCGCACCGGCTGGCCGGGACCGGCCGCGGCTACCGCACGCGCAGCCCGACGCCGCCGACGCATCCGGGGCCGACGTGGGGGCCGACCGACGGCCCGATCAGCACCGCTGGCACGGACGACGGGTCAGGGCTCCCGGGAAGGCGCGGCGCGATCGTGGCGCGAAAGCCGTCCACGTCGGATGAGCCGCCCGCGTGGAGGAGCGTGAGCGACGTCAGGGGTACCTCGAGAAGCAGGTCCTGGATCCGTGCGCGAGCCTTCGAGCGCGTCCGGATCCGGTCCACCGTCTCAACCACACCGGCCCGGACGGTGATGATGGGCTTGATCGAGAGGACGGTCCCGATGGCCGCCTGGGCCGCCGAGATCCGGCCGCCCTTGCGGAGGTACTCCAGGGTGTCGAGGGCGACGTAGAGGACGACGTCGGGAGCCCTCGACCGGATCGCCTCGGCGATCTCTGCCGCGCTCGTGCCGGTCGCCGCCATCTCGGCAGCCATGACCACCAGCAGACCGACGCCCATCGAGGCCGTCATCGAATTGATGACGTGGATCTCGCGCCCGGGGTGCTCCTGCACGCCAAGGAGCGCGCTCTTGATCGTCGCGGAGAGGTGGGCCCCGACCGAGATGCACACGACTGCGTCGGCGCCCTCGTCGAAGCAGCGTCGATAGGTCTCCGCGAATGTCCCGGGCGCCGCGGCGGCGGTCGTCGGGAACGGCGCGTCCGGAGCGGTCATCCGGACCCAGAACTGCTCGGGCGACAGGTTCACCCCGGCCCTGAACTCCTCGGCACCGAAGCGGACGAAGAGCGGAACCACGTACACGCCGTGGCGGGCGACCAGGTCGGGCGGCAGATCGGCCGCCGAATCCGTGACGATCGCGACACGGGCCATGCTGGGACGCTCCCTCCTCGATTGCGCCTGCCGATAGGGTAGTCGGGCGACGGCGGGCGCATCGAGGGAATCATACGGAACGCGATGCCGCCGGTGGCGGCCACGGCGTCACTGCATCGCGGCGTCCACCCGCCGTCCCGGCGTCCACGGCCCGGCGGCGGCGTCCCGGTGTCTCGGCCACGGCGTCCTCGGCCGCGACGTCCGCTCCCGGCGACGAGCCGCGGCGAACCCGGGTCAGGCGACCGGCGCCGGGGGCGCTGGGGCCGCCTCGAGCGGGCCGAACTGGTGCTCGTAGCCCCGGAGGAACCAGAGCGGCACCGCGGCGAGGCCGACCAGCACGAGCGTGGCGCCGAAGAGGCCATCGATCGCCCACCATTCGGCCACGAAGCCGCCGACGATGCTGCCGCCGATCTGGCCGAGGGCGAGGAAGACGCTGTAGAGGCCCATGATCGCTCCGCGGTCGTTCGGGTAGCGCTCCGAGACATCGGCCAGCAGGCCGAGGGCGGCGGGGGTCGCGCCCGCCAGGATGAACAGGCCGGCGCCCGCCACCAGCACGAACACGATGACCATCGGCGTGACGACGTCCTGGCTGTGGTTGAACGCCGTGCCGCCCACAACCATCAGGAGGCCGCCACCGAGGCCCATGTAGATCATCGTCGTCCGCCGGAACGCCTTGAAGCGGTTGCCCCACCACAGGAACCCGGAGAGCAGCACGAGCAGGGCAATTCCGAGGCCGACGCTCACCTCGACCGGGGCGAAGCCACGCATCAGCACCTGGTCGCCGAATCGCTCGCTCCCCTTGCCGACCAGCTGGAACAGCGCCTGGCTGGTCCACAGGCCGAGCGACGCGTTGACGGCGATCCACGTCGGCGCGAGCAGCCAGACATGTGACCCGCGCAGGATCTGCACATAGCGCGCCACGCTGCCCGGTCGATGGCCGTCCTGCGGTCCGTGGGTCTCGGCGCGCGGATCGCTCACGCCCCGGCGGTAGATCAGCCAGCTGACGCCGTACAGGCCGGCGTTGAGGAAGAAGGCCGCAGGTCCGAGCAGCTGGTAGAGCGGCCCGGCGACGACGAACCCGAGCCCGAGCCCGACGACCGTCGCCGTCTCGAAGCGAGCCACGGCGCGTCCCCGGAGCCCCTCGTCGGCAGCGGAAGCGACCGCGATGAAGCCCAGGATCGAGGGGACGCTCGCGGCCGTCGACGCTCCCTCGAGCAGGCGGGTGAAGGCGAGGATCGGCACCACCGTCGTCAGCCCGGTCAGGATGACGGCGACGCCGCCGAACATCGGCCCGAGCTCCATGACCCGGTGGTAGCCGATCCGGTCCGCCAGCAACCCGAAGGCCGGCGACAGGATCAGCTCGGACGCGAAGAACGCCGCGCCCATGATGCCCACCGTGATGGCGCCGACCTCCACGCCGCCGTGGAGGTGCAGCTCCTTGAAATAGAAGCTGATCATCGCGCCCGTCAGCCCCGTGCTGAATCGCAGCGTGAACGTGCCGACGATGACGGCCCACAGCGAGCGCTCCATGGGCGCGACGATACCGAACGCAGGGCCGGGCCGCACGTGCCGGACCGCGCCACCTGCGACCCGTACAATCGGGCCATGCATGGCGCCCGGCCCCTGGTACCCGCGCCGCTGGTGCGCGGCGGCTCGGGAGCCGTGGTCGCGCCGCACCATCTCGCCACGGCCGCTGGCCTCGGGATCCTGCGCGCAGGCGGGCACGCGGTCGACGCCGCGATCGCGACGAACGCCGTGCTGGGCGTCGTGATGGGCTCCGCCTGCGGCATCGGAGGCGACGCGTTCTGGCTGATCTGGGATGAGGCGGGCGGCCGCGAGCACGCGCTCAACGGCTCGGGCCGGTCCGGGATGGCCGCCGACGCGGTTCGCCTGCGGGCAGCGGGCATGGTCCGCCTCCCGTTCCGCGGACCGCTCACGATCACCGTCCCGGGTGCGGTCCGATCGTGGGCCGATGCCCACGCCCGGTTCGGGCGCCTGTCGATCGCCGACCTGCTCGCACCCGCGATCGAGCTCGCCGCGGACGGGTTCGCGGCGGACGCGGCGTGGGTCGCCGCCGTGGAGGCCTCGGCGGAGCGGTTCGACCTCGATCTCGGGGCAGCGGCCGCGGGCTGGCACGCCACCTACCGACCGCACGGCAGGCCATGGCTGCCCGGCGAGCGAGTCCGCCTGCCGGCGCTGGCCGGCACCCTCGAACGCCTCGTCGGCGCCGGGCTGGGCGACTTCTACGATGGCGACCTCGCCGCCCGCCAGGCCGCGGGGCTCGCCGCCGCCGGCAGCCTCCTGCGGGACACCGACCTCTCCGCCCACACGTCGACGTGGGGCGACCCGCTCGCGCTCGACTATCGCGGGGCGATCGCCACGACGCACCCGCCCAACAGCTCGGGGCTCGCCGGCCTGGAGCTCCTCAACATCCTGCGCGCGTTCGAGCCGCCCGATCCGTCGACCTTCTCGCCGGAAGGCGGCGGCGCGACGGCCGGCGCGGACGTTCGCTGGGTCCACCTCGGCATCGAGGCCGCCAAGCGGGCGCTCGCCGATCGCGACGCCTCCCTGACGGACCCGGAGTTCGCTGCAATCCCCATCGAACGGCTCCTCGACAGGAGCTACGGGGAGCGACTCGCCGGCTCGATCGATCCGGCCCGCGCGTCGCGCCCACCGGCCGCGACCGCGCCGCGCGGCGGTGGCACCGTCTGGCTCGGGACCGTCGATCGCGGCGGCAACGCGGTCAGCCTGATCGAGTCCAACTACGCCGGGTTCGGCTCGGGGATCGTGGATCCCGGGACCGGGATCGCGTACCAGAACCGGGGCAGCTACTTCTCCCTCGAGGCCGACCACCCGAACGTGCTGGCCCCCGGGAAGCGGACGCTGCACACGCTCCTGCCGGGCATGCTCTTCCGGGACGGTCGACCGTGGGTCGTCCACGGGTCGATGGGCGGTGACGCCCAGCCCGCCATCTTCGCCCAGGTCGTGAGCGCCCTCGTCGACGGCCGGGTCGACGTCGCGACGGCCGTCGCGGCGCCGCGCTGGCATCCCGAGCCGCCTGCCCATTTCGCCCCGCCCGAGCTCGTCGTGATCGAGCCTCGCTTCCGCGAGGGGCTGCTCGACGGCCTCCGGGCGATGGGCCACCAGCTGTCGGTCGCCGCGCCGTTCGACGCCGGCC
The DNA here is from genome assembly GCA_963809375.1 of uncultured Chloroflexia bacterium. Lineage (GTDB taxonomy): Bacteria > Chloroflexota > Limnocylindria > Limnocylindrales > CSP1-4 > CTSoil-043. The sequence goes on along the minus strand of CAWEJO010000002.1, from coordinate 66,497 downwards.
TCGGCCACGCGCACGCGATCGAGCTCGTCGACGGCGGACCGGCGGCCGGCGGCACGCTCGCCGCCGCGACCGATCCCCGCTCGGCCGGGCTTCCGGCGGCCTGGTGACCGGGATGGACGACGATCGCCCGCTCCTGTACGCCGGACCGCGGCGAGCCCTGCTCGCAAGGCTCGGCCGGGTCACGCTCGACGAGCTCCATGCGCTCGACGCCGCGGCGACCGAGCTCGGCCGGGCGAAGGAGGGTCGGGGGCGGGCCGATCGCGGATTCTGGTATGCCTGGCACGACGGGCTCAACCTGGACCGCGAGCACCAGGCGGAGATCCACGAGCTCTTCTCGGACGTGATGGTGGCGCTCGCGTCGGCCCTGACCGGGATCGACGTCGCCCGGTTCGGCGTCGGGCTCGCGGCGAGCGGCGGCGGCGGCGCGCTGGGCGGAATCTTCGACATGTTCCGGGCGAAGACGCCGGCCCAGCGACGCCAGGAGACGGCGATCGGCCTCATCAACGACGCTGCCGCGCCCTGGAACCCACGGGTCGGCGTCGTCGCGTGCTGGAACGTCGCCTGCGCGGCGGCCCTCCGGCGACGGCTTCGGCCGGAGACCGTCGACATCCTCGAGGCGCCCTGGCGGGCCGCGCTCGGCGAGCCGCCCGCGTAGCGATCCGCGGCGGGCGTGGCGAACCGCGGCGGGCGGCCCGCGTGGCGCTCCGCGGCGGGCGTGGCGATCCGCGGCGGGCGGCCCGCATGGCGCTCCGGGTCCGGGCGGCCCGTCGATCGGCTCGCCGGCCGCCGCGCGTGCGATACTCGGGGCAGGGATCGGAGCCCACGCCGCCGCTGCGGCCCACGCGGAGCCAGCCACGTGACGTCGAACATCTCGCAGAGCTACCCGTACTCCAGCGAAACGGAGGCGGAGCGCGCCGCGGCGATCGCGGCGACGATCGCGGCCCATGCCGGGCTCGAGGCGGCCATCGTGGCGGATGCGACGGGGGTCGACGCCCAGGAGCGGTGGTGGACGTGGCACCACGCCGGCTGCGGCGGGACGCTCCACGCGGCGGGCTACGCGCGCGATCGCCACGCCCTGTACGTCGTCTGCGACCGCTGCGGGAAGACGGCGCTCCGCTGATCGGAGCCATCCGCTGAGCGCGCCCTCCGGCCCCCCTGCCCGTCCACCTTCGGACCCGTCGGCGGCTGGCCTCGAAGGCCCGGTCCCCGGCCCTGCCGAGCTGCGCGCCGCCCGCCGTCAGCTCGCCCTCGACATGCTCGGGATCGTCGTGTCGGCGGCCGGCTTCGGCATCGTCTTCGGCCTGACCGCCCGCGGCGCCGGCTTCTCGGTCGTCGAGACGGTCGCGTTCTCGACCATCGTGTTCGCCGGGGCATCCCAGTTCGCCGCGGCCGGCATGGTCGCGGCAGGCTTCGGGTGGCCGGCGATCGTGCTGCTCACCGCCCTCGTGAACGCCCGCCACGCCCTGTACGCCGCGGCGCTGGCCCCCTGGCTGCGAGGGCGCCCGCGCGCCGAGCGGGCTGCGATGGCGCACGTCCTGACCGACGAGGCCTTCGCCCTCAGCCTGGTGCATTTCCGGCGCCTGAGCTTCGCGGACCGGCGCGGCTACTGGATCGCCGCGATCGCCGGCGTCTTCATCCCCTGGAACGTCGCCACGCTCATCGGCGTGCTGGGCGGCCAGGTCGTCCCCGATCCCCGCCTCCTGGGCCTCGACGTCGTGTTCCCGGCCGCGATGGCCGGCCTCGCCGTCGGACTCGCGACGGGCCGCCGCGAGGTGGTCGCCGGCGCAGCCGGCGTGGTCATCGCGCTCGTCGTCGGGATCCTGGTCGAGTCACGCGCCGGCGTCGTCGCGGGCGGCGTGTTCGGGCCGGTCGTCGGGATGCTGGTCCCGCGGCACGACCCGGCGGTCCCCGAGCCGGATGAGCGCCCGGCCGACCCCGACACGTTCTCGCATCCGGATCGCTCGGCAGACGGGATGGCGCCGTGACCGCCGCGAGCCGCCTGTGAGCCTCAACCTCGTCGTGCTCGCCATCCTGATGGGCGCGGTGACCTACCCGTCGCGGGCGGTCCCCCTGCTGGCGCCGGCATTCGAGCGACTGCCGCCCCGCGCGCTCGAGTACCTCCGTCTGGTCGGGCCGGCGGTGCTCGGGGCGATCGCGGCGCGGGAGGTGCTCCTCGTGACCGGCCCCGACGGCCAGGCAACGTTCCATGTCGGGTACGAGGCCCTCGCGGTCGTCGTCTGCGTCGCCATCGTCGCGTGGCGGCGCAACCTCTTCGCCGGTCTTGTCGTGGCCGTGGCGGTCATCGCGGGGCTGCGCGCGGCCGGAATCGCGTAGGCTTGGTGTCTCGCGGGGGGCCACGGAGGCTCGCCGGTTCAGGCGTCCTTCAGCACCGCGACGTAGAACGGGATCGTGGATCCGCATGACGCAGCCTCGTCCAACGCTCCGATGAGCGACCGCGACCTGCCCGCCGACGCGAGCCGGACGCCGGACCCCGAGCGGTCGCCGTGGGCGCCGCCCGTCCCGCGCCCCGACGCCGGGGCCACGGCCGGAACAAGCTCGCCGGCAGTCCCGGCCGCGCCGAACCCCGCCTGGGGCGTCGTGGCGGCGGCCCCGCAGGCGGCGGACACGGCCGATCCACCAGTCAGCCGCGGTCCGGCCACCGGCGTTCCAGGATCGGACGACGCCGGGGACAGCGCGACGCCGGCCAGCCCTCCGGCGGCCGATGCGAGGAGCGCCCACCCGACGCCGCCGGCCTGGAGCGCGTACGTCGCCCCTGCCGACCCGGCCTGGCGCACCTCCGCAACCGCGCCTGCCGCCGGGCCGACCTGGACCGGCTACGCCGGCCAGCCGGGCGCGACCATCCCGGCCTTCTCCCGTGCCCCGGCCGAACCGGTCGTCACGGCGGTACCCCGTCGTCGCCCGGACGTCGGGGGGTCGGTCGCCCTCGTGCTGGCGGCGGCCGTCTTCTCCGCGCTGCTCGCGACCGGCGGCACCCTCTTCGTGCTTGGGGGCCAGCGCACCGAGGCGACGCCGGCGGCTGCCCCGTCGGGCGCCGCGCCGTCTGCGGCCCCGGCGAACCAGACCGCGGCGCCCGTCGCGGTGCGGGCCCAGGACGTCGCGGCGGTCGTCGCGGCGGCCGCCAATCCATCGGTCGTGACGATCACGGTGGGATCGACCAGGGGCGGCTTCGGCAACCTGTCGGTCGCGGGCGGTTCCGGGTTCGTCGTCTCGAACGATGGGCTGGTCCTCACCGCCGCACACATCGTCACGGGCGTCACGGCGGTGACGGTGACGCTGCCCGACGGCCGCCAGGTCGCCGGCTCGGTCGTGGCAACCGATCCAGCGACGGATCTCGCGGTCATCCGCGTCACGAACGCCAGCCTCCCGGCGCTCCGCCTGGGCTCGTCCGCCGGGCTCGCGATCGGCCAGATCGCGATCGCCATCGGCAGCCCGCTGGGGACGTTCTCGCAGTCGGTCACCGAGGGGATCGTGTCCGGTCTCCAGCGCGACGTCACGCTCGGCGGACGGGGCAGCCGGGGTGCCGGGACGCGGCTCAGCGGGCTGATCCAGACCGACGCGGCCGTCAGCTCCGGAAACGCGGGCGGGCCGCTGCTCGATGCGCGCGGGCAGGTCATCGGCGTCGTGATCACGAGCTCGAGCGATGCGCAGGGCATCGGGTTCGCCGTGCCAATCGACGCTGCCCAGTCGGTGATCGCAAAGGCCGCCAACAGCTAGCGGGTCGCCCGCGACCGACCCGCGGCGCTCGGCGACCAGGGCGCGGCCCGGCGATCGACATCGGCGCTCGACCGGTGCTCCGCACCGGCCTTCGCCCGACCGGAGACGTCGGCCGGCGGCCGACCTGGCTCAGCGACTCCGGCTGCTGCCCGGCGCCGCCGATCGCCGCGTGCCCGGATCGCGGCCCGTCGCGAGGAGCAGCGCCGCGAAGAGCGTCGTCCTGGGCACGATGCTCCGGACGTCGAGGTACTCCCCCGGACTATGGTCGAGCCCGCCGATCGGACCGAGCCCGTCGAGCGTCGCCACGCCCATGCCGGCCGTCGTGTTTGCGTCCGACGCGCCGCCGGTGGCCGCGTCCGCCAGGTCGAACCCGAGTCGCGCCGCGAGCTCGCGTGCAGCATCGACCAGTCGAGCCGACGCGGCCGAGCGCTGCATGGGTCGATGGCGATGGCGCTCCTCGACGCGGACGGTCACGTCGGCGACGGCCGGCGCAGCGGCGATGGCCCGGACCGCGGCGTCGGCGGCGTCCTGGCCCGCGGCATCGACGGCCCGGACGTCGAGCTCGAGCACGCACTCGCCGGCCACCACGTTCGGGCGCAGTCCACCCCCGATCACCCCGACGTTGGCCGTCACGCCCGGCCACCGCCCGTTGAGGGCATGCAGCGCGGTCACCTGGTGGGCCGCCTCGAGGATCGCGCTGCGGCCCTTCTCGGGCTCGACCCCGGCGTGGGCTGCCCGCCCGGAGATCACGATCCGGTAGTCGAGGGTGCCCTTGCGTGCCGAGACGACGTCCCCGTTGGCGCGCGCGGCTTCGAGCACGAACGCGACGTCGGCGACGGCGGCGACGCGGCCAACGTGGGCGGTCGAGACTGGCGAGCCGATCTCCTCGTCCGGGTTGGCGATCACCGTCAGCCGGTCGTACGGCAGGCTGGCAGTCCCGCCGATGTCGATCGCGGCGGCGAGGCCGTGGACCAGGGTCAGCAGCCCGCCCTTCATGTCCGTGACGCCCGGCCCGTATGCCATCCCGCCCGCGACCCGGAACGGGCGCGCCGCCGCGGTCCCGGGATCGAAGACGGTGTCCGTGTGCCCGATCAGGAGTGCCCGCGGGCCGCCCGGCAGTCCGTCGAAGACCGCTTCGATCGTGTCGCCCAGGGCTCCGCCGGGATCGACATGCCGGGTGATGCGGCCGCCGAGGCCGGCCAGCCGGGCGGCGATCCAGCCTGCCACCTCGTTGACGCCGGCCCGCGTGTAGCTGCCTGAGTCGATCCGGACCAGGGACTCCAGGTCCGCCAGGAAGGCCGGCTCGGCGGCCGCGACGTGGCGCCGCAGGCGCTCCAGCTCGGCATCCGAAACGAAGGGCCCGTCCACCTTCAGGCCTCCTCGGGGTCGACCGGCACGACATCCGTCTCGGCGATGGACTCCGCGAGGTCCGGGTCCGCGGCCGCGCCGTCGGTGGGCGGCCAGTCCGGCACAACCGGTTCCGCCCGCAACAGGCGAGGGACGAGCGGGCCCGCCGCCAACCCGAGCACAAGCATCGTCACGACCACGATCCCGAGGGTGACGGCCTGGATCAGCTGGCGGTCCGGGAAGTCGAGGGGCACCGCGAGCGCGAGGGCGACCGTGACCGCGCCCCGGATGCCGGCCAGGTACAGGACGTGCAGCCAGCCGGCCGGGAGATCATCCGGCGCCGGCCGGGCGATCCCAGCCTGCCGTCGCGCGCTGACGCGCCGCAGGAGCCACCCGCCCGCGCCGAGCAGGCCGTAGACGACGATCAGGCGGGCCAGGGCCACGGCCAGGATGCCGGCTGCGATCGGCCCGGCATCGGCCGAGAGCGTTCCGACCGGGATCGCGGTTCCGACGAGGACGAAGGTCAGCGCCGTGAGGATGAACGCGACCACCTCCCAGGCGAGATCCAGTGCCTCGGCGGACGCTGCCGAGATCGCCGTCCTGCGCCCCCGGCTCCCGATCAGGAGCCCGGCCACGGCGGTCGCGAGCAGCCCCGATGAACCCACGAAGTCGGCGACCACGAACGCCCCGTAGGCAGCCGCCACGGTCATCACCCCCTCGACGAGGTGGTCGTCGATCAGGTGATGCAGCCGGATCGCGAGCCACGCGATCGCCGCGCCGACGAGCACCGAGATCACGAGCGCGGCGACGAACCGGCCGGCCATCTCGGGCACGCCGACGTCCTGGCCAGCGAGTCGCAGGACGATCGCGAACAGGACGAGCCCGGTGCCGTCGTTGAAGAGGCTCTCGCCCTCGACGAGCGTCCGCAGGCGGGCGGGAGCCGGGGACCGCCGGAAGGTGTCGATCACGGCCGCCGGGTCGGTGGCGGCGACCATCGCGCCGACGACGATGCCCGAGGTGAAGGCGACGCCCGCCGCGAGCCAGAGGACCGCCGCCACGACGACGGCCGTGATCAGGACACCCGGGACGACGAGCACGAGGATGCGCGCCCTCGCCCACCGGAACGGGTCGACGTGCGTGCGGAACGCTGCGTCGAAGACGAGGCCAGGCAGGAGGACCGCCAGCACCAGGTCGGGCGTGACGACGAGCGTCCCCGCCGGCAGCAGGGCGCCGACCGCGAGGCCGAGCAGGAGGAGGCCGACGGCGGCGGGCACGCGGAGGCGCGCCGCGAGCAGCGCGACCAGCGCCGCGGCGAGGGTCAGTCCGGCGAAGACCCGGACGGCATCGAGGGAGAGGTCGTGCACGGACCGAGCGTACACGGCGCCCGTCCGCCGTGAAACGTTGCCTCCTGCGGATTCCAGCCCTCGGCGGTCGCCTGCGCACACCCGCCCGGCGTCCGCCCGCGGCGGTGCAATACTCCGGGCGCATGGCATCGATCGGACCTGTCTGGACCACCACGGCCAGGCGCCAGGCGCGCCGTCGCGCGGGCGTGTTCCGCCGGGCGCTGCGTCGCGAGGCGTCCCGCCTCCGGAGCCCCGAGCGAATCGTGGCGATCGCGCTGCTCGCATTCGCCGGCGGAATCGGGCTGGCCGGCATGTGGGCCCGCGGCGAGCTCGGTGGGGGTGACGCGCGGGCCTACTGGGCAGCGGTCCGCATCTGGCTCAACGCCGGCGACCCGTACCACCCGACCGGCCCGTTCATGCCGTACGTCTACGCGCCCTGGCTGCTCCCGTTCTTCCTGCCGTGGGCCCTGCTGCCGATCGACATCGCCTGGTTCGTCTGGCGCGGAGCGACCCTCGTGGGGCTCCTGTGGACCGTGGCCTGGGCATACCGCCGGCGCCCGCTGGCCACGGCGGTGTTCGCATTCGTGCTCGCGTTCCCGATCTTCGCCAACCTCGACACCGGCAACATCAACATCCCGATGGTGCTCTTGCTGTGGGGTGCCCAGTTCGCGGGCCCCCGCCTGGCGGGATTCCTGTGGGCGCTCACGACCGCCATGAAGTGGCTGCCGATCGTCTTCCTGCCCCTCCTCGCGCCGCGCGCCCGCTTCTACGGCGTCGTGATGCTCGCGGTCGCGGCGCTCCTGACGGTCCTCACCCTGCCGCTCACGATGGTCCAGCTGCAGGTCCTGTTCGCGATTCCCCGGCCGCCCCGCTTCGACTACCTGGCCTACCTGTGGGTGCTCGTGCCGTGGCTCTGGCGCAAGCCTGACCCGTTCGCGTTCCTCCGCCTGGCGACGTGGCGGCGGGCCCTGCCGGCGTTCAGGGTTCGAGTCGCGGCAGGGACGACGGCCCTGCGCCGCGATCCCGGGATCGCGGTCGCGGCCGTCGCGACGCACACGCGGCGATTCTTCGGGATCGTGGCGCGCGAAGGGCGGCATGACGCATGATGGCCGGCATGGGAGGGCGGAGATGACCGACGGTCCCGCCGCGACGCCGGCCAATCCGTGGCTGCGCGCCCATCGCGCAGACGATGGTCCGCCGACGATCCTCGTGGCCGACGACGAGGAGAGCGTGCGCACGCTGCTCACCCGGATCCTCGAACGCGACCGGTACCGGGTTGTGCAGGCGGAGCACGGCGACGAGGTGCTGCCGCTCGTCGACCGGGAGGACCCTGCCCTCCTGATCCTGGACATCACGATGCCCGGCATGAACGGGATCGAGATCTGCCGGCGGATCAAGGCCAACCCGCGCCACCGCCTGCTCCCGGTGGTCCACGTCACCTCGCTCGTCGAGGCCCAGGACGTCCACGCCGCGATCGAGGCCGGATCCGACGAGTTCTTCCGCAAGCCGTTCGATTCCGAGGCGCTGCTCCTGCGCGTGCGCTCGCTCCTGCGCACCAAGCGGATGACCGACTCGCTCGTCGATGCCGAGGCCGTCCTGATCGCGCTCGCCCGCACCGTCGAGGCGCGCGACCACTACACCGAGCAGCATCTCTTCCGAGTGGCCGAACGGGCCGTCAATACGGCGACCTCGCTGGGCCTGACCGGGACCGCCGTCGAATCCGTGCGCCTCGGCGGGCTGCTCCACGATCTCGGCAAGATCGCCATCCCGGACGCCGTGCTCCTGAAGCCGGGTCCCCTGACGCAGGCCGAGTTCGAGGTCATCAAGATCCACCCGGAGCGAGGCGCCGAGATCGTGCGGCCGCTCCAGATGCACGCTGACCCGGTCCTGACCATCCTCCACCACCACGAGCGGTGGGACGGGACCGGCTACCCGTACGGCCTGAAGGCGGAGGCGATCCCCTTCGCGGCCCGGATCGTCGCGGTGGCCGACACGTTCGATGCGCTGACGACCGATCGCCCCTACCGGGACGGCACGACCCCGGAGCGCGCGTTCGAGGTCCTCCGGGCCGGCCGTGCGAGCCAGTGGGATCCGGACGTCATCGACGCCTTCCTCGGCCTCTACGGGGGCGTGGACGAGATGCGCCGCCGATGACCGATCGCCGCCCCGGCGGCGCTGGCGCCGCCGCGACCGGCTGGGCAGGCCTCGGCGGGCGAGCCCGATCCAGCGCTCCCGACCGTCGCTCCCGCGGCGTCAGAAGCTGCCGTCGCTCCCGCGGCGTCAGTCCCGGCCGACCAGGATCGCGTCGACGATCACGGGCCGCAGCCGGCTCGTGACCCGGATCTCGAGCGTTCCGCGTCGGCCGGCGGCGAATGTCGCGACGACGACCAGGCGATGCTGGATCGTGGGGCTCGTGAGGCTGATGCGCCGCACGACCGTCCCCCCGAAGCGCACGCTGACCGCACCGCACTTCGGGCAGGTCGTTGCCATGATCGCGATCCGGCGCGCCACGATGCCCGTCCGGGTGAGCGTCGCGCCCTGCTTGCGCGCCACCACGTAGGTCCCGCCGTAGTAGGCCGCCGAGCGGAGGCTTGACCAGCCGCCGCGCCGGGCGAGCGCTCGATCGTCGAGCGGGGTCGCCGTACAGGAGGTGCTCGACCACGACGAGACGGCGTTCCGATCGTCGGTCGCCCGCACGGCGAAGCAGTACGTCGATCCGGGCTCGCCGCGGAACGCGCTCCGGGCCTTCGTCGTCGAAGCCTGCCACGCGCGCCACGCCCCGAAGCCGCCGTTCCAGGGCGCACGCCGGTAGCGCACGTCGAAGCTGGCGACCTTGGCCGTGCCGACGCGGGGTGTCGCGGACCATGCGACCGCCAGCGACCGGCTCCGGCTCCACGGCTCGAGGGGCGTCAGGCTGGCCCGGGGCGCCGCGATGTACTCGATCGCCCGGGTCACGGCCGCGGACACCAGGCCGGCGCCGTTCCTCCAGCGGACCTCGACGATCCGGGGACCGGGATCGGGCGAGCCGCCGAATGCCGGGTCGACGAGGCTCCAGGCGACGGAAGTCGTGGCGGGGTACCGCCTCCAGTTCGTGCCGTCGTTCGAGATCTCGACCTCGGCGACGCCCGACTGCGGGTCGCTGGCGACCAGCGAGAGCCGGACGCTCGGGTCGGGAGCCTGGGGCGCCGCGCCGGCCAGGCCCGCGAAGGAGAAGTCGCCGACCGGCGCCGAAGCGTCCGTGATGGCAGCCACGGCGGCGGCCGCGTTCGCGATGCCGGCGCCGCATCGTCCGACCGCGCATGGCGCGGCGGCGGATCGCGGGAACGGGGTCGCGGTCCCCCGGATCAACGTCTCGACCTCGGCCGGGGTCAGCCCGGGCTGCGCGGACAGCACGAGCGCGGCGACCGCGGCCACGTGCGGGGCTGCCATCGAGGTGCCGTCGTAGTCGAAGTACGTCGGGCCGACCGGGACAGTCGTGCCACTGTCGATCGTGCTCCAGATGCCGACCCCGGGCGCCGCGATGTCGACCATGGGTCCGTAGTTCGAGAAGCCTGCCTGGCTGCCGTCCCGATCGACTGCGGCGACGGTGAACGCTCCGGGGCAGTTGCCGGGCGAAGCGAGCGACGCATCGACCGACTCGTTGCCGGCCGCGACGACCACCACCGCGCCGTGCGCCCGCGCGTCGGCGATCGCCGCCGCCATGAACGGCTCGCATGCGCCGGGCCCCCCGAGCGACAGGTTGATGACGCGGGCCGGGTTCGGGTTCGCCGGCGCGTCGACCACGCTGCCGCCGGCGGCCCAGCGGATCGCGTCGGCGACGTCGGACGCGAACCCGCCGCAGTGGCCGAGCACCCGGACGACCTCGATCCGCGCGTCGGGCGCGGCTCCGAACACGCCGATTCCGTTGCCGGGGATCGCCGCGATCGTGCCGGCCACGTGGGACCCATGCCACGAAGAGGGATCGCCGAAGGCGGGGCACCAGTCCCCCGGGTCGTGCGGGTCGCCGTCGCGGCCGTCGCCGTCGCCCGCCGTGACCGGGTCGCTCACCATGTCGTAGCCAAGACCCGGGACGGTCACCCCAGCGAGGTCCTCATGTTCGACGATCCCGGTGTCGAGGACGGCGACCGTGACCCCGGCGCCGCGGGTCGGCCAGGCGTCGAGCGCATCGATCCCGAACCGGCCGCCGAACAGCGGCCCGATGAGGCCCCACAGTCTCGGCGCGTCGAGGATCGTTCGGAAGCGTCGCCGCGTCGATCGTGTACCACGGGTCCGGCTCGACGGAGGCGACGCCGGGCAGCGCGGCGATCCGCGCGAGGGTGGCCGCCGCGCCCGCCCCGAGCGGCGACCCCTGGTCGTAGATCGCGGCGCCGGTGGTGGTGACGCGGACGAACCGCGGGGCGGCGCCGGTGGCGCCGCGGAGCGACGCGAGGCGTCCCGGCAGGACTGCCTGGCGGCCGATCGAGCGGGCCTGCGTCCGGGTCACGCCGCCCGCGGCGCCGTCAGCACCGACCGGCGGGGCATCGGCCGACCATCGGACGAGGAAGCGGCTCGTGCGCGCGACGGCGCTCCCGCTGGCCAGCGCCGGCTGGGCCCGGGGCTGCGACCCGCCTGGCACGGTCACGGCCGCCACGCCGTCGCCCGGCCGGGACACCACCGTGCGGACCGCGTCGCCCGACGCCCCGGCACCGGTGTCGCCGCGCACCGGATTCGTCGCCAGCGAGCCCGCCGGGGCAAGGGCGGACACGGCGACGAGGAGGATGGCTGCGGGAATCAGGAGCCGCGTGCGCACGCCGGCCGCGCGGCGAGGGGCGTTGAGCGTATTCGCGACCACGGGTGCCCCTTGCCTCCGGAGGAGTGCGCCGCCGCGGGGACGCCGGTGGATCCGGCGACACGGCCGCCGTGACGCCCGCGCTGCGCACTCCGGAATGTAGGCGATTTCGCGTTCTCGCGCGCCGCCGTGCGACGCGCGGCTACGGCCCGAGGAGCACGGCCGCGGGAGCCGCGCTGTCGACGACGAGCCCATTTCCCAGCTGCCACAGCGTCCCCGCCCCCCAGCACGTGACCGCGCCGGAGCCGGCGAGGGTCGCGCAGGCGTGCGTGTCGCCGACGGCGAGCGTCGCGACGCCAGCCAGGCCGGCGACCGGCACGGGCCCCTCGCGCGACTCGAGCGTGCCGTCGCCGAGCTGGCCGATGTCGTTCGCGCCCCAGCAGGTGACGGTGGCGTCGGCGAGCAGCGCGCATGCGTGGGCGGCCCCCACCCCCAGCTGGCGCGCCCCCATGACGCCGTCCACGGTGAAGGGCGGTGGGGCGGCCTCCGGATCCGCCGGGAGGGGGCTGAACGGTCCGGTGGGGGCCGGCCGCCCCGGAGCGCCGAGGCCCCAGCAGGTCACCCTGCCGTCGCCGAGCAGCGCGCAGGCGTAGCCGGTCGAGCTCGCGGCGATCGCCGTGGCGCCCGCGACGCCGGTGACCTGGGCCGGGGCTCGATGGTGAACGAACGTCCCGTCGCCGAGCTGCCCGTTGTCGTTGCTGCCCCAGCACCACACGCTGCCATCGCCACGCAGCGCACAGGTGAAGGTTCGCCCGGGTGCGACCTGGGTCACCCCGGTCAGCCCGGCGACCGCGACGGGGGTCGTCCGCTCCTTGATCGTCCCGTCGCCAAGCTGGGCATCGTCGTTGAGGCCCCAGCACTTCACAGTCGAGTCAGCGAGCACGGCGCAGGTGTGCTCGACGCCGCCGGCGATCGAGGTCACCGCGCCGAGGTCATGGACCTTCACGGGTGTCGGGCGGTGGTTGGTCGTCCCGTCCCCGATCTGCCCGGAGAAGTTGTAGCCCCAGCACAGGACGTCGCCGGTCGCCGCGATCACGCAGGTGTGGGCCATGCCGGCGGCGATCGTCTCGGCGCCGCTGAGCCGGCGCACCCGGACCGCCACCGCGCGGGCGTCGGCGGTCGAATCGCCGAGCTCGCCGACGCTGTTGTCGCCCCAGCAACGCACGGTCCCGCCGGCGACGATCGCGCACGACTGGTAGCTCCCGGCGGCGAGCCCGGTGGCCCCGGCCAGGCGGGTGAGGGCTGGCTCGGGCGTCACCCGAAGCGCGATCGTCGGGCGCGACCGGTCGGTCCGCGTCCCGTCGCCGACCTGGCCGGCGCCGTTCTCGCCCCAGCACCAGACGACCGCGTCGTATGCCGCGTTCGTATCGTAGGCGCAGGACGTGGCGCCGCCGGCCGCGATCGACGCGACCATCCCGAGCTGCGGCCCGCGGCTCATGGCCGTCGCCGAGCGCGAGCCGTCGCCGACCTGGCCGGAGCGGTTCGCGCCCCAGCAGGCGGTTCCCTCGCCCCACACGACGCAGGTGTGCGCGCCGCCGGCGGAGAGGCTCCGGAGGTCGAAGACCGACAGGAGCGGCGCAGCCTGCGGAATACGCCGCGCCCGGGAGCTGGGATCCGCCTGTCCGGCCGTGTTGCTGCCCCAGCAGAACAGCAGCGTGTAGACGCCGAAGAAGTCGTTGAACGCGGCGGCCGCGCACGTGTGCGCATCCCCGGCCGCCAGCGCCGTCACGTTCGAGAGGTTCCGGACGGCCACTGGATGGTGCCACTCGCGGAAGGTCCCGGTGCCGAGCTCGCCCATCGAGTTGAGGCCCCAGCACTTCAGCTGTCGTGCGGGACCGTAGGTCGCGCACGTGTGCGCGCCGCCGGCGGCGACGAGCTGCACGTTGGAGATCCGGTGGACCAGCACGGGCGTCGAACGATCGCGAGTCGTGCCGTCGCCAAGCTGGCCGTGCCGATTGCGGCCCCAGCAGGCGACCCCGCCCGAGGCAAGTGCAACGCAGGCGTGCGAGGTCCCCGCGCTCACCGACGTCGCGGTCGTGACTCCGCTGACCGGCACGGGCACCGCGCTTGCGGCGTGGCGGCCGTTGCCGAGCTGGCCGACGCCGCCGGCGCCCCAGCAGACGACGCCGCCCGCAGCCAGCAGCGCGCAGGTGAACCCCGACCCCGCAGCGATCCCGGCGACGCCCGCCAGGGGCGCGCCGCCGGGCGCAACCAGGACCGGAGCCGGCGCGGCGCGGCCGACCCGGGTTCCGTCACCGAGCTGGCCCTGGGTGTTGACGCCCCAGCACTCGACGCCACCGCGAACGACGGCACAGGTGTGGTCCGGCCCGACCGCGATCGGGGCGGCGACCACCGGTTGCACGCTGGTCGCGCGGATCGGTCGCTCGAGCGGGAACGAGGGACTCGCAGCCGCGGCCGGGCCGGCGATCCCGAGCAGTGCGACACTCGTCGTGGCAAGCGCGACCATCGCGCCGCGGAACCGCGACCGCCCGACCATCGTCTCGACCTCTCCCCCCGCCGCCGGCACCCGGCCGCGGTTTCTCGGTGCCCGGCAGGACCGCCCCGGGCTGGCTGGCGGCAGCCGTGGCGCAGACGCCGCGGAGCCATCACAAGCGACGGAAGCGCCGCGCGTCAAGTGCGCATCGGCAGGGTGGCTCCCGCGCCCTCGATCATGGCACGGGCGACGTGCCCGCGGGGCGTCGTCGCCGCTCGAGGGCTCGCTCGAGGAGCAGGTGGCTCGCCGCGTCGGCCGGGATCCAGTCGTTGAACGCCAGGGCGTCGGTCTCGCCGGCATCGGTCACGAGACAGTGGAAGTGGATCTGGCCGATGCCGGGCTCGTCCCAGGTGAGCGGGTAGGTCCACTGGACCTTGGAGTCCATCGCGGGGACTTCCTCCCACATGCGGAGCAGGAGCGCAACGGCGCCAGGATTGGCCGTCGCGAACTCGTCGAGCACCGCCTGGATGAGCGGGTTGGGCCCGTCGAGGCGCGCGCCGCCCCGCGGGACGCCCTTGAGGACCGAGATCACGGTCGCCAGCACCTCGTCGATGTTGGTGACGTGATCGCGAAACCAGCGCTCCGCGATCAGGCTCAGGAAGTGGAGCTGGGGCCGGCGGCGCCGGCGGCGCTCGCGCTCGAGATCGAACTGGCACAGGTCCCTGATCGCGCGGTTGATGGCCACCACCTCCATCGCGTTGTTCGCGACGAAGCGTGGCCAGGCGACCCGCTCGATGGCGGTGCGCGCCTCCTCGAGCGTGTAGTAGAACGTCGGGTGGGCCGTCGGGGTCATCCGGTCGAGCCGCGTATAGCCGGCCCGCTCCATGAGGAGGCCGGCCCGCTCCTGGGGAACCTGGAGCGCGACGAGGATCCGGCCCAGCATCTCGCGGCTCGGCATCCGCGCCCCGCCTTCGTACTTGCGGAGCGTGATCTCGGCGATGTTCACGAGCCGGGCGAGGGCAGCCTGGGTCAGGCCGAGGCGAAGCCGTTCCTCGCGCAGCAGGGACCGCCAGCTGCCATCCGGGAGGAGGCCCGCGGTGTCAAGCGCGCTGATGCCCCCGGGCGCGTCCCCGGAAGCGTCGCCGCGCGCCGTCGATCCGCGGCGGGCGACCGGGGATCCCCCCTGAGCGCCCCGGTCGTCGCTCGCGTTCAAGAACCCGTCCTTGGAGGTCCGGCCTTCCCGTCCCCTCCTTGCGAGAGGGGTCCCCGGAGACGGCGGCCGCCACCTGGAGTTCCTTGCGTAGCGAAGCCTTTTGCGCTTCGGTGGTCAATGACTGGGGCGATACAATCCGTATCGGTCGCCGTGATCGCCATCCTCGCTCCGGTCGGCGTGGCTGGAACCGTGTCGGCGCGCACCGCCGGTGTCGCGCATTCTAGCCAGGCTGCCGGCGCCGATCGCCGCAAGGACGGTCAGATCGTCGCGGCCGTCCCAGGTCGGATGACGTGGCGGTCGCGGGCACCCGGTGCGATGAGCCGGAAGAGCGACCGATCGATCGAATAGACGGCCGTCGACAGGAACCGGATGTCGTCGAGGCGGAAGCCGAAGACAGGGTTCTCGGGGTTGCCTGCGTAATGGGTGGCGCGGCCGT
This sequence comes from uncultured Chloroflexia bacterium, assembly GCA_963809375.1. Classification (GTDB taxonomy): domain Bacteria; phylum Chloroflexota; class Limnocylindria; order Limnocylindrales; family CSP1-4; genus CTSoil-043. The sequence goes on along the minus strand of CAWEJO010000002.1, from coordinate 51,161 downwards.
CGGCTGCCAGAAGCGCGAGATTGGCGAGGCCGCCGAACGTTGCGTGGAGGGCCGCGAGCTGGGCGGCCGCAGGCCGATCGGGTCGCCAGGCGTCCTCGAGCCAGCGGGCCGCGACCTCGGTGTCAGCCCGACCGAGGAGCCGGCCCTGGGCCGCGAACCGCGCCCGGTGCGGGCGATGGTCCCGCAGCTCGCCGTTGTAGCCGAGCGCAAAGCGTCCGGCGGGATCCGCGAACGGCTGGGTGTCGGCCAGCGCGACCGTCGAGAGCTTCGACGGCCGGCGAAGGTGGACGAGGGCCGCGTTCGTCCGCATCGCTGCCAGGGCGCCGGGCGCGGTGGCGTCGCGAAACGCGCGCGGCTCGCGGTGCGTGGCGATGGACGAATCGGGCTGGATCCAGGCGATCCCCCAGCCGTACCCGGCCAGGCCATAGCGCTCGAGGCCGGCGACGAGATCCCAGAGGCGGCCGAGCTCGAACGGCTGCTCCGACCGGGCGACGAGCTGCTCGCACACGCCGGTGATGGTATCGAGTCGCCGGGCGGTCAGCCGGGCAGGCCGTCAGCCGCTCGGTCAGTCAGCGGCGCCAGCCCTCAGCCGCGCCGCCCCTCACCGCGCCGGTCCTCAGCCGCGCAGGCGGCGCGCGACATCCTCATCCCATCCCGGGAAGTAGCGGCGGATCACCGGGAGGTCGAACGTCCGCAGGATCGAGGACGCCGCCTCACGCTCGAGCAGGAACTCGAAGGCAACCCGGACCAGCCTGCCCGGGTCGGCGGCACCCGGGTCGAGCCGCTCGAGGACCGCCGGCGCCACAGTGACGCGATGCTCCGTCGCGAACGACCCGTCGCGGGTCCGGACGAGGCAGAGCCAGCCGCCGAGCGCGTCGCCGGATCGGCCACAGCGAACGTCGAGCGACGGGCCTGGTCGCTCGGGCGCGGTATTCGGCATCCCGCCCAGCGTACCCCGCGCGGCGGGAAGCAGCTTCGGCCGGGGCGCGGGTGTCGCGGGCGGAGCGTCGAGCGACCGAGCCACCCGCGCCCTGACCCGTCCCCTTCGGGCGAGCTGTTCACGTGCGAGGACGCCACGCCGCCGGGTGACCCGCACGCGCGGCGTGTCCGCGTTCAGCGTTCCGCCTCGCCGGCCAGCGGCTCCCCGGCGACCTGGCAGCCCGGGCACCAGTACGTGATCCTGGGCACGTCGCCGTGGGCCCGCGACCGGATCGGCGAGCCGCACCGAGGGCACGGGCGACCGGACCGCCGGTAGACCCACAGGCGCCCGCCCCGCCCGGGGCGAAGGGCGCTGGCCGTCATCGCGCCGCCGCCCGCGGGCCCTGTCGTCGTGCGCGCGGCCACGTCGCGATTGGCCAGCAGCAGCGCCCGGGCGCGGTCGACAAGGCGTCCCAGGGTCGCATCGTCCAGCTGCCCGACCAGCGTGAACGGGTGCACGCGTTCGATCCACAACACCTCGCTCTTGTACACGTTGCCGATCCCGGCCAGCGCGCGCTGGTCGACCAGCGCCTCCGCGATGGGGAGCCGGACCCGGTCGGCGGCGCGGAGGCGCCCGAGCGCCGCTGACCGGTCGAAGGCGTCCGCCGTCGCGTCGGGCCCCAGCCCGGCGAGGGGCGGATGCAGCGATTCCGCCCGCGTCTCGAGCATCTCGACGACCGGCGCATCGAAGCACACCGCGATCGCTTCAGGCACCTCGAGGACCAGCACCGCCCGGCTCGCGGGCAGCCGCCAGCGCTCGCCGGGCGCGTACAGGTGCCACGACCCGCGCATCCGCAGGTGGGTCCGCAGCTCGAGCCCGTTGTCGAACCGGACGAGCAGGTTCTTGCCCAGCGCCTCGACCGCCTCGACCTTGGCGCCGAGCACCTTCTCCACGCGCGGCCCGGGGACGCGGGCGCGCGCGGCGGCCACCCGGCGCCCGACCAGCCTGGGCCGCAGCCGGGCGGCCGTGCGGAAGAGCGTGTCGCCCTCCGGCATCCGGATCAGCGCCCGCCAACGGCGACCCGGCTCACCGGGCCGGCCGCAAGGCCAGTCCGCGGCTGCCGGCGACGGCGATCCGGCTCACCGGGCCGGCCGGAGCGCCATTCCGCGGTAGCCCGCCACGAAGCCCGCCTTCACGAGGCGGTCGCGCCATGGCGATCCGGGGCCCACGCCGTCTCCGTCCACGCTGGAGATGACGAGCTCGCGAACCCGGCCGTCGACCACCAGCCCCACCAGCGCCGCAAGGCCGAGGCCAAGCCGCACCGGATCGTCGCCGGCGGGGAATGTCGCGAGCGACCTGGCGCCCCGCTCGACGTACAGCACGGGCACGCCGTCAACGATCACCACGTACGCGCCGGCGGCGCGCTGGAACGGGCGCCGATCGGCGTCGTCCCGGCGCGGCCAGGCGAGCGCCGCGCCGTAGGGCTGGGCGGGATCGGCGGCCGCCAGGAGGTCGACCCGCGGCGCTGCCTGGTCGACCTCGCGCAGGGAGCGCAGCCGGTCGATGGCACCCGGGAGCGCGAACTGCGCCGCGCCGAGGCCGTCGACGAAGTATCCGCGCCGGATCCGGCCCGCCTCCTCGAGCGCCCGCAGGACGGGGTAGATGCCGGCGAAGCCGCCCTCGATCCCCTCCCCGATCACGGCCTCACGGGTCAGGACGCCATGACGATCCAGCAGCGCCATCGCCTGCGCGTGCAGGCGCTCGGTCGCGGACGGCTCGCCCGCGGGTTGCGCGCCCGTGCCGGTCGCGGGTGGTGCGCCCGTGCCGGTTGCGGGTTGCGCGCCCGTGCCGGTCGCGGGTTGCGCGCCCATGCCGGTCGCGGGTGGTGCGCTCGCCCCAGCCGGGCCGCCCTGGTCGGCGCCTACCACCAGCGACCAGCGGCCGGCGGCCTCGGGCGGGCCAAGGGACGCCAGGCGCCCGGGGCGCGGTCGGCGATCGCCGCCGCCCGGGCGCTTCCAGCGCAGGGCCCGCAACGGCGCGAACGTGTCGTTCGTGACCTCGCCGGCCCAGACGAGGTCCCACAGCGCGTCGAGGATCTCGCGATCGCCGGCCGCGGGCCCGCCGGCCGCCGCGAACAGCTCGCGGTAGAACGACGCGCCGCGGGCGGCGAGCCGGTCCCGGATGGCAGCGTGGCGCGGACCGGCCGGCCGCTCCCCCGCGGCCCGCGACGCGACCAGGCCCGCGTGGAGCACGTCGCCGCGGCCCGGCCGGAAGAGCGCTATCCGCCCGTCGTCGCGCCCCAGGGGTCCGCAACCGACCCACGCGACCTCGCCGAGCGCGCCGAGCTCGTCGAGCAGGCGCGGCTGGTATCCCGCGATCCGGGCCGGCAGCACGTCGCGCTCGAGCACCGACGCGGGGATCGGGACGCCCGACAGCTGGTCGACGACCTCGGCGAGGCGTTCCAGGGCGGCCTGCCCTCGCATTGGGGCCGGCGCCGCCGCGACCCGGGCTGGCTGGGTGCCGCCCGCCGCGTGATCGCGCGGCGACGCAAGCCCGGCCGCCGGGACAACGCCCTGCCAGGCCGGCAGGAAGCGGGCGAGCGCCGCCTGCTCCACCGGCTCGACCTCCCGGCGAAGCCGGGCGAGCGAGCGGCGACGGAGCGTGCGGAGCACCTCCGGGTCGCACCACTCGCGCTCGGCGCCACCGGGCCTGAACTCGCCCCGCAGGAGCGTCCCCGCGGTGACGAGCCGGGAGAGCGCCTCCTCGATGACACCCGTCGGCAGCCCCCAGCGGACGGCCGGGTCGACCGACAGGAATGGGCCATGGGTGCGAGCCCAGCGCGCCAGCAGTCCCCCGAGCGCGTCCTGCGTGGCGCCCAGGAATGCGACCGGCGTCCCCGCCGGCGGCTGGGCCCCGGTCCCGTCGCGATAGCGGGCGGCGTCCTCCACCGCGATCCAGCGGCTCTCGCCCGCGATCCGGACCGGGATCGCGCGCCTGGACGCCACGAGCGTCTCGAGCCACTCGCGGGCTGCGGGCGGGCCGCCTCGGGTGCGCGCCGCGATCTCGTCCTCGGCGAGGTCGCCGAGGCGCCGCAGCAGGTCCGCGACCTGGTCGACCGACCCGGCCTTGCGCTCGTCGAGGAGGGCCTGGAGGCCCAGCTCCGTCTCCTCGAGCGCTTCCGGATCGAGCAGCTCGCGCAGCTCCTCCTGGCCGAGCAGCTCGCGCAGCAGGTCGCGGTCGAGGGCAAGTGCCTGGGCCCGGCGCTCGGCGAGCGGCGCGTCGCCCTCGTACATGTAGGCGGCCACGTAGTCGAAGAGGAGCGACGACGCGAACGGCGAGGCGCGCGGCGTCTCCACGCGGTGGACGGCCACCTCGCGCCGCTCGATGCCCCGCAGGACGTCGCGCAGGGCCGGCAGGTCGAAGACGTCTGCCAGGCACTCGCGGTAGGTCTCGACCAGGATCGGGAAGCTGCCGTAGCGGCTGGCCACCGCGAGCAGGTCGGCGGAACGCTGGCGCTGCTGCCAGAGCGGCGTGCGCGAGCCCGGCCGGCGCCGTGGGAGCAGCAGGGCGCGGCCCGCGTTCTCGCGGAAGCGGGCCGCGAAGAGCGCCGACCCGCCGACCGCGCCGACGACCAGGTCCTCCACGCCCTCAGCATCCGGGAAGAGCGACTCCTCGATCCCGTCGAGATCGGCGTCCGGGAGCCGGATCGCGATCCCGTCGTCTGACCAGATCGAGCTGACGTCCGTGCCCAGGCGCTCGCGGAGGCGCGCTTCGATGGCCAGCGACCACGGCGCGTGGATCCGCCCGCCAAAGGGGGTCAGGAGCACGAGGCGCCAGTCTCCGAGCTCGTCGCGGAAGCGTTCCACGACGACCCGCCGGTCGGTGGGCAGGGCGCCCGCGGCATCCCGCTCATCCTCGAGGTAGGCCACCAGGTTCTCGGCCGCGAGCTCGTCGAGATGGTGCCGCTCGCGGAGCCTGGCGAGGGCCGCCAGCCGGCCCTTCGAACCCGCGGCGAGGTCCGCCTCGAGCTCGCGCACGAGGCCGCCGATGGCCCGCCCGAGCTCGATCGGCCGCCCGACCGCGTCGCCCTTCCAGAACGGCAGCTTGCCGGGCTCGCCGGGCGCCGGTGTGACGATCACCCGGTCGGGCGTGATCTCGGCAACCCGCCAGGCGCTGGCGCCAAGCACGATCACGTCGCCGTGCATCCCGGCCCGCAGCTCGTAGACCATCTCCTCGTCGAGCTCGCCCGACGCGACGACCGGGCGCGCCGGCTTCGCCCGCGATGAACACCCCGTACAAGCCCCGGTCGGGGATCGTGCCGCCGGACGTGACCGCGACGACCCGGGCGTCGCGCCGCCCCTCGACCGTGTCGGCGACACGGTCCCACACGACGCGCGGCTTGAGCTCGGCGAACTCGTCCGAGGGATACGCCCCGGCCAGCATCGAGAGCACGCCGTCGAGGGCCTCGCGGGTGAGAGTCTCGAACGGCGCCGCGCGGGTCACGGCGGCCAGGAGGTCCGCCGCGGCCCAGCGATCCATCACGGTCATCGCCACGAGCTGCTGGGCCAGCACGTCGAGCGGGTTGCGCGGGATCACGGTCGTCTCGATCCTGCCCTCGCGCATCCGCTCGGCGACGACCGCGCACTCGAGCAGGTCGCCGCGGTACTTCGGGAAGATGACGCCGCGGCTCACCTCGTCGACCTGGTGGCCGGCCCGGCCGATGCGCTGGAGCCCCCGCGCGACCGAGGTCGGCGATTCGACCTGGATCACCAGGTCGATGGCGCCCATGTCGATCCCGAGCTCGAGCGAGGACGTCGCGACCAGGGCCGGCAGGCGCCCGTCCTTGAGCGCCTCCTCGATGGCCACGCGCTGCTCGCGGGCGATGCTCCCGTGGTGGGCCCGCACGAGCTCCTCGCCCGCGAGGTCGTTGAGGCGCTGGGCCAGCCGCTCGGCGAGGCGCCGGCTGTTGACGAAGACGAGCGTGCTGCGGTGGGTCCGGATCAGGTCGAGGATGCGGGGGTGGATCGCCGGCCAGATGCTGACCCGGCTTTCGCCGCCGGCCACGGGGCCGCCGGGCTGCTCCTCGAGCGGCAGCAGCTCGCCGAGCCGGCTCATGTCCTCGACCGGCACCACGACCTCGAGGTCGAGCGTCTTGCGGGTCCCGGCATCGACGATCGTCACCTCCCGGCCCGCTCCCACGCCCGCCAGGAAGCGCCCGATCGCGTCGAGCGGTCGCTGCGTCGCCGAGAGGCCGATCCGCTGGAGCGGCGGAGCGCCGGGCGCCCGGAGCGCCTCGAGGCGCTCGAGGCTGAGGGCGAGGTGGGCGCCGCGCTTGGTGCCCGCGACCGCGTGCACCTCGTCGACGATCACGTGCTCGACCTCGCGGAGGATCTCGCGGGCGCCGCTCGTCAGCAGCAGGTAGAGGCTCTCCGGGGTGGTGATCAGGATCTCGGGCGGGTGCTTCGCGATGTCGCGCCGCTCGTCCTGGGGCGTGTCGCCGGTCCGGCTCGCGATCGACGGCTGGTGGACCGGCGTGCCGAGGCGCGCCCCGGCCAGCGCGATGCCGGCCAGCGGCGCCCGCAGGTTCCTCTCGACGTCGTAGGTCAGAGCCTTGAGCGGGCTGACGTAGAGGATCCGGACCGAGCCCTGCGCGCCCGTCGGGCGCGCATGCGGGACACCCTTCGGGCGTGCCGGCCGCGGCTGGCGGACGAGCCGGTCGAGGCACCACAGGAACGCGGCGAGCGTCTTGCCGCTCCCCGTCGGCGCGTGCAGGAGCACGTGGCCGCCCCCCGCGATCGCTGCCCAGCCACCGACCTGGGCCGCCGTCGGAGCGGCGAACGCGCCGCGGAACCACTCGGCGACGGGCGGGCTGAACCGAGCGAGGGGATCCTCGGCGGGTGCGGGGGTTCGGGAGCCGGCGGTCCGGCCAGTTCGCGGAGCCACGGGACGGCGAGTATACGCCGCTCAGTCAGTTTCGACCAGGTGTTCTAATGTGGCGAGGGCGACGGTCAAGCCGTCGGCGGATCCTTCGGTCGAGGCGGAGTCATCAGCGTCGGCTCGACGATCTCGTCGACCAGCCCGAGCGCGAGGCATTCGTCGGGCCCCAGGAAGCGCTCGCGGCCCGACCAGATGAAGCGTCGCCACCAGGCCGGATCCTTGTGGCCGGTCCGCCCGGCGAAGAGTGCGCCGACGGTCTGCTGGTAGTGCTCGGAGAGCAGCTGGTAGTCCTTGAAGATGCGTTCGTCGTCGCCCGACAGGATCCACTGCGACGAGTGCAGCATGAGCGTGCCGTAGCGGCCGATCGTCCGCCGGTCGCCCGCCTGGCTGACGATCGCGCCCATGGAATACGCGTACCCGAGCACGGCGGTGTCGATCCGGACGCGGTACTGGCGGCGCATCCGGTTGATCATCTCCATCATCGCGAGGCCGTCGCCGACCGAGCCGCCGCCGCTGTTGATGTAGACCGTGATCGGCTCGTCGCTGCGGCCGGCCCGTGGAACGCACATCAGCAGGAGCGTCTTCGCGAAGTCCTCCGCGTGGGCCGGGTCGATGTCGGTGACGAAGTAGGCACCCGTCGCGTCGAGGGCCATCCGGCGCGCCTGCGCCTCGGCGAGGAGCGACCCGAGATCCGGGACCCGCAACGACACGAGGACCACCTCATCGATCTCGCGCGACCCGGGGCATCCGGTGCGCGACGCCAAGCCTAGCGCGCCGGAGCTCGCGCGCGAGGGTGGATCCGAACCTGCCCGAGATGCGCCGAGTCGCGGCGGATGCGGGCAGGCCCTGGGTCGCGCAGAGGCGCGGGACGCCGATCGGCGTCCCGCGCCAGAGTGAGAGAGCGCGGATCGCTAGCCGGAGAGCCTGTCGAAGCGAACCGCCTCGGGGGCGAGCTCGCCGACCCGGGACGGCAGCGCCGGCCGGACCTCGATCTCGACGGCGCGCCGGCGGCTCGGGACGACCAGGGCCGCGAGCACGCCGAGCCCGACCACGGCGGTCCCGACCCACACCGCGGGCGTGAGCCCCGCGACGAACGCCTCGGGCGACGCGTAGCCGCCGCGCGACGCGAACACCGACGCCAGGACGGCCACCCCGAAGACGCCGCCGACCTCGCGGATCGCGTTGTTCGCGCCCGACGCCTGGCCCTCCTCCGCTGGCCGCACGGCAGAGAGGACGAGGGCCGCGGTCACCGGGAAGAAGAGGGCCATGCCGGTGCCCGAGAGGACGAGGCCCGGGACCATCACCAGGTAGTCGACGGTCGCCGTCGACACCGCGGCCATCCAGGCCAGCCCGGCGGTCATGAACGCCATGCCTGCCACGAGGACCGGGCGGCCGCCGACCCGCTGGGCGAGGATCCCGGCGAGCGGCGCCACGACGATCGGCATCGCGGTCCAGGGGAGCGTGCGGATCCCGGCCTCGAGGGGCGTGTAGCCCTGGACGACCTGGAAGAACTGGGCGAGCAGGAAGATCGACCCGAAGACCCCGAAGGACATCAGGAAGCTGACGGCGTTGGCGGCCGCGAACTGGCGGTCCCGGAAGAACCGCATCGGCAGGGCCGGCTCGGCGGCCCGCGACTCACGGACGAAGAAGCCGACGAGCAGGACGGCGGCGGCCACGAAGGCGGTGACGATGCCCGGGCTCGTCCAGCCGTCGCCGTTGCCGTGGATCAGGGCCCACACGAGGGCGAAGAGGCCGGCCGACGCGAGCGCCACGCCCGGCAGGTCGAGGCGGGAGGCCGGGCCGCGAGTCTCGGCGAGGCCAATCCGGGCCAGCAGCAGGACCACGATTCCGATCGGCACGTTGAGCCAGAAGATCCAGTGCCAGTTGAAGCCCTGGACGATCGCCCCGCCCACGAGCGGTCCGATCGCGATCGCGAGCCCCGAGATGCCGCCCCACAGCCCGAGGGCGAGGCCGCGGCGCTCGGCGGGCACGGCCGCCGACAGGATCGTGAGGGTGAGCGGCGTGACGAACGCGGCCCCCACGCCCTGGATCGCGCGGGCGAGGACGAGCGCGTCGCCGGACGGGGCGAGCGCGGCGAACGCGGAGCCGGCCGTGAAGATCGCCATGCCGATCATGAACACGCGCCGCCGTCCGTACCGGTCGCCAAGGGCGGCGCCGGTCAGCAGCAGCACGGCAAAGGTCAGGGTGTACGCGTTGACGGTCCACTCGAGCTGGGCGAGCGTCGCGCCGAGGTCCTGCTTGATGACGGGCAACGCCGTCGTCACGACGAGGTTGTCGAGGGCGGTCATGAAGAGAGCGAGCGAGGTGATCAGGAACGTCCAGAGGATTCGTCGGCGGTCCGACATGGCGGCTTCTCCTGCAGCTGTGGGTCGGTTGGGTGGGTGAGCGTGGTGGGTCGTGTCAGGCTGAGAAGTGAGTGATTGCACACTAACTTCGGAAGGCAAAAAGGGGGACGCGGTCGTCGATCAGGCGGGCCCTCCTTCGCAGATCGTGGTCCACGCGACGTGGGCATCGTCGAGCCCCATCGCCGCCGCGACGTTCATGAGCATGCCCTCGGCGAAGAACGGCCGGAGCTCGGCCACGGGCACGCCCGACAGGTGCGCGACCTGCTGCGTCAGGGCCGCGAAGCCCTCCCGGACGGTCCGCGCGATCACGGGGTCATAGCAGGCGGCGAACGCCTGGAGCTGGAGGCGGAGCAGGTTGCTGTCGCCGACCAGCTCGCCGTACGCCATGCCCATCGATCGGAGGACCGGGTTGTACCAGTCTCCCTCGAGGGGATCCGGGTGCTTGGCCGCCTCCTCGAACGTGAGCCTGATGCGCTCGTACATCCGGTCGATCACGGCGATGAACAGGCCCTGCTTGGTGCCGAACAGGCGGAAGAGGTACGGCTGGGAGACGCCGACCCGCCGCGCGATCGCCTCGGTCGAGGTGCCGGCATAGCCGCCGACGGCGAACTCGGCGATCGCCGCGCGGATGATGTCGTCGCGCCGCTCGTCGGCGGACAGGCGCGGGCCTGCCCGATGGTGGATTGCGTGGTGGCGGGACCGGATGTCGACCATGGGCCGTATGTTAGTGCTCACTAACTAACGTGTCAAGGGGTCCGCCGCAGCTTCTTGCAGCGAAGGTCCCGAGCCCGTCTTCGCCCTTCGGGGTGCCGGCTGTCCGACCGGCGGCCCGTCGGCTACGATGCGCGCATGGGTCTCGATGTCGCAATCGTCCTGGTGGTCGTCCTGGTCATCGTGCTGATCTGGCGCGGACCGAAGACGCTGCCGCGCTGGGGCAACGTCCTCGGCCGCGGCGTGCACGCAGCCCGCAAGGAAGCCGACGACATCCGCGCGGACATCGAGAAGCGCGACGCCCCCCGGGACCCCTAACCGGCCCAGGCCGCGGCGCGCGGTCAACAGCCTGCCGGTCGTGCAAGCGCCTCGTCGACGCGCCCGCTACGCGACATGAGGTTGCCGAGTATCCGCCGGGCAGGTTGCATCGCCGTCGCCGTCGTCCTCGCCGGATGCGCGGCGGGGGTGCCAACGCCGACCCCCGCCGTTCTGCAGCTGGCCCGGATCACGATGACCGGGGTCGGCGCGGCCGCCGAGATCATGGCGGACTCGACGGTCGTGCTGACGCTCCGCGACGGCCGAACCGTGACGGTGGAACCTGAGCAGCGTCTCCTGTTCGGCCGGAGCGTCGGCGCCGCGGGAGCCCCGGTCATTGGTGGAAGCGATCAGGAGGGGCCGTTCGTGGCCGCGTTCCTCCACCAGGACGGCCTGCCGGCAGACTGCTGGATCGGCGACATCGGTCTGCTTGGCGTCGAGCGTGGCGTCGGGATCGTGATCGAAGGCACTCTCTGGCCCAAGTCCGCCACCTTCTCGTCGCCGGGTGGGATACCGGCGTTCGGCCACGAATACCCCGACGGGGCGCGCTTCTGCTTCGATGCCACCGGCCGCATCGCCTCGGTAGTCCCACACTGAGGCTCCCCGTCGGCCAGGCAGGCCCGCGCTGCCGCCGTCATCCCGCGAGGAGCGCTGCGAGCGCCTCGGGCTCGGTCACGGGCTGCCGGCACGCGAAGTCCCGGCAGACGAACGCGGTGGGCGAACCGTTGAGGGCGAAGCGTCCCTCGAGCAGCGGCACGCCGCTCTCGCGCGGGTCTGGCCCGACGGCGACGACCTGGCGGGGCCGCCAGCCCCGGCGCGCCACCTCGAGCAGCCGGCGCGTGCGCTCGTCGGCCGGGTCGCCGACGATCGCAACCTCGTCGACCGGGCCGACCCGCCAGTCCATCGCCACGAGCCACTGCGCGAACGCCGTCGGGTAGGTCCCGGCCGCCGCGCCCACCAGCCCGAGGGCCGACTCGGCGGCCTCGACCGACCGACCGTCGCCGGTGAAGGCGGCCAGGCGCAGGAGGACCGTGACCGCCAGGGCGTTGCCGGAGGCGATCGCGTTGTCTTCGAGGCCCTTGGGCCGCGACACGAGCGGCTCGCCGTCGTGCGGCGTGTCGAAGAAGCCACCGATGGGGTCGCCGAAGCGGTCGAGGATCGCCTGCGCCAGATCGCGGGCGGCGCGGAACCAGCGCTCGTCCAAGGTTGCCTCGTACAGCGACAGCAGGCCGTCCGCCATCGCCGCGTGGTCCGCCAGACCGGCCAGGTGCTGCGCGCGGCCATCCTTCCACGAGCGCCGCAGGCGCCCTTCCTCGTCGGGCAGCACGGCCAGCAGGCTCTCGGCGGCCCGTCGGGCGATCGCGGCATAGCCCTTGCCAATCGCGCTGACCTCGGCGTCGTCGCTGCCGCCGAGCGCGATCGCCGCATCTGCGAAGGCGGCGATCGCCAGCCCGTTCCACCCGGCGAGCGCCTTGTCGTCGCGGGCCGGCTGGACCCGCCGGTCGCGGGCGGCCAGCAGGGCCGTCCGGGCCCGCCCGAGGCGCGCCGGGACGTCTGCGCCAGCCGCCCCAGGGCGCGCGGCGAGCTCCTCGTCGGAGGCGACCCGGCGCAGGATCACGCGCCCCTCCCAGTTGCCTTCCTCGCGCACGTCGTAGGCCGCCGCCACGAGATCCGCGTCGCCGCCCAGGCCGGCAGCCTCGAGGGTCCCGCGCAGCTCCGAGGCAAGCCACGTGTAGGTGGCACCCTCCTCGCCGCCGGTGTCGGCATCGAGGCTCGCCGCGAAGACGCCGTCCGGCAGGAGCAGGTCGCGCACCATGAAGTCGAGCGTCGTCCGGGCGACCGCGAGGTACGCCGGGTCGCGGGTCAGGGCCCAGGCGTGGGTGTATGCGCGTGCGAGCTGGGCATTGTCGTAGAGCATCTTCTCGAAGTGCGGGACGAGCCAGGTCGCGTCGGTCGCGTATCGCGCGAACCCGCCGCCGAGCTGGTCGTGGATGCCGCCCGCCGCCATCCGGTCGAGCGAGCGCCGCGCCATCGCAAGGGCCCGGGCGTCGCCGGCGACGGCCCGCCGGAGCAGGAACTCGATCGTCATCGGCTGGGGGAACTTCGGCGCCGTTCCCCAGCCGCCGTTGACGACGTCGAAGGACGCCGAGAGCCCGCCGACCGCCGCCGAGAGCAGCTCCGCGTCCGGCGCCGTCGCGCCCTCGGACAGCCGGACGTGGCGCCGGAGCCGGCGGGCCAGAGCCGCCCCGGTCGTCTCGATGTCGGCGCGCTGGCTCGTCCAGGCCGCGACGATCGCGGCGAGGACGTCCCGGAAGGACGGCATGCCGTGGCGCTGCGCGTTCGGGAAGTAGGTGCCGCCGTAGAACGGCCGTCCGTCGGGCGTCAGGAAGACGCTCATCGGCCAGCCGCCGGAGCCGGTCATCGCCTGGACCGCCTCCATGTAGATCGCGTCGAGGTCCGGCCGCTCCTCCCGGTCGACCTTGATCGCGACGAAGTGCTCGTTCAGGTACGCGGCGGTTGCCGCGTCCTCGAACGACTCGCGCTCCATGACATGGCACCAGTGGCAGGCCGCGTACCCGATCGACAGGAAGATCGGGCGGTCCTCGGACCGCGCGCGCGCCAGCGCCTCCGCCCGCCACGGGTACCAGTCGACCGGGTTGTCGGCGTGCTGGAGCAGGTACGGGCTCGTCTCGCCAGCGAGGCGGTTCGCCATGCCTTGATGGTAGCGCCGGTCGCACTCCGTGCATACCGCCGTCGATGCTCTGCGGCAGCCTGTTCCCAACTCGACTAGCAAGCCAACATGTCAAAATAGAAAACAGGCTTGACAGACACATCACTTGGTGTTCTACTTTGCCCGTCCCCCAGACGCAGGGAGTCCCAAGGATGTACGACTACCGACTTCTCTTCCCCCGCCTCGCCGAGCAGGAGCTTCGCCGTGAGGCCGACCGCCGACGCGACCAGAGCATCCGCCGGATCGAGCTGGTGCGCGCCGAGCCGCGCCCGCGAAAGGAGCGTGGCTAGGTGCCCCACGATGCGATCGCGACGTGCCCGATCTGCTCGGGCGAGCTGTCGGTGACCCGCCTCCACTGTCGCGCCTGCGGAACCTCGCTCGAGGGCGAGTTCAGCGTCGGCCGCTTCGCCCGCCTGGGTCGCGAGCAGTTCGCGCTGCTCGAGAGCTTCCTTCGCTCGCGCGGCAACCTCAAGGAGATGGAGCGCGAGCTCGGGATCAGCTACCCGACCGTCCGAGCCCGTGTGGAGGCCCTGCTGCGCGCGCTCGGCCTCGGCGACACGCCCCCCGCCGACGCCGAGGGCCGGGCCGACGCGGACGCGACGGTGCCGCTCGCCCGGGCGGCGGCCGCGGCCACGTCCGCGGACGACACCGCCGCCGCCCGGAGGGACGTCCTCGAGCGGCTGGCCCGCCACGAGATCGACGCGGCAGCCGCGGCTGCCGAGCTGCGCGGGCTGGGAGGCTGACATGTCGAGCGAACGCGACGCGAACGGACAGCCGGGCACGCCGTCCGAGGTCGTCATTGCCCAGGTCACGCACGACATCGGCAGAGGGGGCGCGGTCGCCATCGAGACGACCACGGACGACATCCGCGTCCGGGGCGTCGACGGCACGGTCGTCCGGCTCGTCTCGCCGTCGGATACGCGGCGGCTCGTCATCGAGCGCGGATCCGGGCGGTTCGCCGTGCGCACTGAGCGCGGCACGGGCGGGATCATCTTCGGCGTCAGGATCGGGAGCTTCGGGTTCGGGTCCGGCGTCGGGACGACGATCGAGCTGGAGGTTCCCCGCGACGCCCGGCTGGACATCGCCACGGCTTCGGGCGACGTCGGCGTCCGCGACGTCACCGGCGCGATCCGGACCCGGACGGCGAGCGGCGACGTGGCCATGCGCGGCGTGGGCGGCGAGATCGCGTTCCATGCCGCTTCGGGAGACCTCCATGCCGAGGCGGTGGCGCCGGTTCGCCTCCGCGCCGAGACGATGAGCGGCGACGTGGAGCTTGACGGCCCGCGGTTCGATGCCGCAGACGTCCGGACCCTGAGCGGCGACGTGGAGCTCTCGGGGACATTCGAACGGGCCGGCGTGCACGCGATCGAGACCACCTCCGGCGACATCGAGCTCTCCGTCAACGGGGGCGTCACGATCGACGTCCGGACGGTGTCCGGCGACCTCGACGTGGCCCACCCTGAGCGCGTCGGCGGCTGGGGCCGCCGCGATCCCGTGGTGATCGGCGATGGCGCGGCGCGGCTGTCCGTCAGGACGCTGTCCGGCGACGTCGAGGTGCGCCGCGGCCGGCCGACGCCGATCCGCCCGGGACCGACTCCCGGCGCAGCGCCCGCCGTCCCGCCACTGCCCGCCGTCCCGACCCTGCCCGCCGTCCCGCCACTGCCCGCCGTCCCGACCCTGCCCGCCGTCCCGCCACTGCCCGCCGTCCCGACCCTGCCCGCCGTCCCGCCACTGCCCGCCGTCCCGACCCTGCCCGCCGTCCCGCCATTGCCCGATGAGCCGACCCTGCCCGCCGTCCCGCCATTGCCCGATGAGCCGACCCTGCCCGTCGCTGCGGCCGCGGCCGAGCCCGACGCGCTCCCGGAGCCCGTCGAGCCCGCAGCCAAGCCCGGCGCGCCCGCCGCGGAGCCCAGCCAGGCGGCGTCCGCCGACGACGCGCAGAACGGGAATGCCACGCTGGCGCTCCTCGAGGCGCTCGCGCGTGGCGAGATCGACGTGGACGAGGCCGAGCGGCGCATCGTCGCGGCGCAGGTGAACCGAGAGGGAGCGTCAGATGAGTGACGTGATCGAGGATGTCCTGCGCCTGGTCGCCGAAGGGCGCCTGACGCCCGACGAGGCCGCACCGCTCATCGGCGCCCTGACGGGCGCCACCGGGGCGGGCCGCCGACCCGCGCGCAACGCGGGCGCGTCCCGGCCGTCGGATGGCGATGGCGACCGGCGGCCGCTGCGGATCCGCCTCCAGGTTCGCGACAACGGGCGGGCGGTCGTCGATATGGAGGTGCCAGGCGTGCTCGCCGACCTTGCGGCGGCGCTTCCCGGCATCCCGATGGCCTACGCCGAGCGCGTCCGGGAGGCGATCCGGAACGGGCTCCGGGGACCGGTGATCGACGTCCGCGACGAGGACGGCGGGGGGATCTCGATCACGATCGAGTGACCGCGGGCCGCCGCGCCCGCCGCGTACGATGGGCTCGTGCCTCGAGCCCATCGCCGTCGCCGGCCTTCCCTGCCCCGCCACCCCCGCAGGATCCGGCCCCGGCTCCCCTTCCGGGTCCGGCACCCGCACCTGCCGATGCGGCGGATCCGCCCGGCGTTCGACCGGTGGGGCGTGCCGGCCGGCGCGCGCAGCTCGATCGACGAGTGGCGGGCGTTCGGGACCCGGCGCTACCGCGTCTTCCAGGGGATCGGCGCATCGGCGGCCGCGGTCTTCGCCCTGGCGGGCGACGGGCTCACCATCCCGCTCCTGCTCGCCCTCGGGACCCCTGCCAGCGTCGCGACCGTGATCGGCGTGCTGCCGATGACCTTCTCCGTGGCGCAGCTCCTCGTCCCGTCGCTCCTGCGGCGGACCGACGGCAACCTGCGCGGCGTGACGGGCGCGATCCTCGCGGTCGGCGAGACGCGCGGGTTCTCACTCGCGCTGGTCGTGGTGCTCCACCAGGTCGGCCTGCTCCCGTCCGAGCTGGCCATCGCCCTGATCGCGGTCGTGATGAGCCTGGCCGGGGCAGCGTCCGCGATCGGCGGCGCGAACCTGCTGGCGTGGTACGGCGCCATCCTCCCCGAGCGGGAGCGGCGCTTCGTCGCCCCGCGCGTCCAGGGCCTCACCCAGGGTCTCGGCGCCGTGCTCCTGCTGCCGGTGGCACTCGGCGTGCAAGCAGGGCTCGCGACGATCGGGCTGAACGTCTACGCCCTCGTGTTCGTCGCAGCCGGGTTCTTCGGCATCGCCGAGATGCTCGTCGTCCGGCGGCTTCCGCGACCCGGACGGGTGCGGGTAGCCCGCCGCGGCGACGCCCCGGCCCGGACGCCCGAGACCAGCCGCTTCATCCGGGACGTCGCGATCGCCGCGTTCGGCGCGGGATTCGGGCCGTATCTCTCGATCTTCGCGATCAGCGTGCTCGGCCTGCCAGCCGGGTTCGCCATCCTCCTCTCCGCGATCTCGGCTGCGGCTTCGCTGGCCGCGGCCACGATCGTCGGCGGCTGGCTCAACCGGGGAAGCGCCTCGCGAGCGCTGCGCCTGAGCTTCGTGATGCGGGGCGGGGCGATGATCCTCGGACTGGCGGCGCTTCCGGCGAATCCCCTGGCGCCGCTCGTCGTCTGCATCGTCGCAGCCCTGGCGGCGGCCGGCTGGGCGACCGGATCCCTGGCCGCGAACGAGCGCCTCCTGCGGCTGACCGGCGGCATGGACCTCATCGGCGCGCAGGCGTCCTTCGTGGCCCGGACGTCCGCGGGCGTGACGGGGGGCCAGGTTGCGTCGGCTGCGATCCTGGCGGTCCTGCCCGTCGGCTACCCCGCTTTCGCCGTGCTGTTCGCGGTCTCGGGCCTGACCCGGCTGGTGCTCGCGACGCGCGTCGACGTCGGTCCGTCGTGGACGTCCGCGACGGGAGCGTTCAGCATCGACGAGCTGCGCCGCAAGCCGTGACGGGCGGTCGGGATCGCGCGCGTCGCGCTCGCGTCCGGTTCAGGCGATCCCGACGACGCGGGCCAGGATGCCCCCGGCAACGATCGCGAGCACGATCGACGCCCCGGTCATGGCCAGCGCGGTCCGCCGTCCGAGCTCCCCGGCGAGCGCAGCGAACGTGGCGACGCAGGGGAACGAGACCGACGTCACGATCGCGAAGACGAATGCCTGGCCCGGCGTGAGGATCTCGCCCAGCGCCAGCGTGCCACCGGCCTGGGCGGCGGCGAGGACCAGCAGCAGCTGCAGGGCGAGCTCCTTGCGCAGCACCCCGAAGGCGATCGCCAGGCCGGCCGCCGCCGGCAGGCCGAGCCACCAGCCGATGGCCGGCCCGACCACCGGCGTGACGGCCCGCACGGCACCCAGCTCGAAGGCGAGCCCGAGGACGAGCGATCCGGCGAGCATGATCGGCGTTGCGGTCCGCACGAAGTCGCGGAACCGGAACCACGCTTTGGTCGCGACGTGCCGCGGGACCGGGAGGCGCAGCGGGGCGAGGTCGAGCACGAGCGGCGACTGGCTACCGGGCAGGAGCGCATTTGCGCCGGCGGCCGCGCCGACGGTCAGCCCGACGATCACGCCGAAGGCGGCGACCGCCGCCCACGGGCCGGCGAGCGGGATCAGCGCCGCGAGCACGACGGCGGACCGGGCGCTGCACGGCACCAGCGTCGCCAGGAACGACCCGAGGACGCGCTCGCGACGGGTGGCGAGCACGCGCGTCGCGTAGATCGCCGGGACGTTGCAGCTGTTGGCGACGAGCAGCGGGATCGCGGCCCGGCCGGGGAGCCCGAGGGCGCCCAGGAGCCGGTCGGCGAGCACCGTCAGGCTCGCGAGGTAGCCCGAATCCTCGAGGGCCGCCACGATGATCGTGAACGCGAGGACGTACGGGATCCCGACGCTCAGCATGGCCAGCAGCCCGTCATCGACGGCCCACAGGATCGCGTTCGCGAGTGGCGCGACGGGCACCGCGGCGCGGACCCCGCCCTGGAGCAGCGGCGACACGAACGTCCCCCACCCTGCGCTGAGCATCGCCGCGGCCGCCCCGCCGAAGACCGCGACCGCGGCGAACACGGCGATGAGCACGCCCGCGAGCATCGGGACGCCGGTCAGTGGCCCGACGCTCGCGATCGCGATCCGGTCCGCGATCGGGCGCGGGACATCGCGGCGCTGAGTCGCATCCGCGACCCAGCGCGTCACCGCCGCCTGCCGATGCGGGGCGAGGAGGTCGTGGAGCGCGATGGACGCGGCACCGCGGGCCGAGACGAGCCCATCGGCGACCGCCGCCGCGAGCGGCGTCGCCGGCGCGGCCGCCGCCCCCAGCGACGGCGAGACGCGGTACGTGACCGTGGCGGCGGCCAGCTGCGCCTCGACGTCGGGCGGGTAGAGGGGCGCCGGCACCGTCGAGCGCGGCGAGTGCGTCCGGGCCGCGACGCCGCGCCGCCGCCGCGCTCTCGCGATCGCATGGTCCAGGGCCCGGGCGATGCCGCGGCCGTCCCGGGCGACGGCCGGCACCACCGGAGCCAGGAGCCGCTGGGCGAGGAGGCCCGTGTCGAGATCGACCCCGTGCGCGGCGGCCTCGTCGGACAGGTTCGCGGCGACGACGACAGGCAGGCCGAGGTCGCGGCAGGCGAGCGCGAACGGCAGGTGCCGGGCGAGGTCGCCGGCGTCGACGACGAGGACGATCGCGTCCGGGGCGACGGCCAGCAGCGTCTGCCAGAAGGGCTCCTCGCCGGCCGGCCGATCCACCAGCGACAGGGCGCCGGGCAGGTCCACGAGAAGCGCCTGCCCGGCACGACCGGACACCTGGCGCGCTTCTGGCGCGACCGTCGTGCCGGGCAGGTTGGAGGTTTCGACGTACCGGCCGCTCGCGCCGGCGAGGAAGGTCGACTTGCCGACGTTGGGACGACCCACCAGGGCGATGACCGGGAGGCCGGTCGCCGTGGAAGCCAGCCGACCGGACCCGTGGCCCTTCACGCGGATGGCTCCATCAGGTTCGATTCACCGCGGGCTCCGGCGGGCAGGTCCCGGCGGAGGGCGGGCGGGCCGGCCACGGCGACCGAAGCGGCGATGCTCCGGCCGAGCGCGATCCGGGCGTCCCCAGCCGGACGACCACGGGTCCGCCGAACGGGATGACGCGCTCGACCGCGAGCGTGGTCCCCGCCACGATCCCGACCGCGCCGAGCGCCTCGGCGGCGGCCGGCTCGACCGCGACGACCGGCACGGGACGCCTGGCCGAAGGTACACGAGCGCGAGGGTGGGCGGGGACGCGTCGACCATGCCGCCATTGAACGGGCCGGCGACGATTGCCCGACAGGGCGGCGTGGCCCGTGCCGGCAGTCCGAAAGTCCCCTTGTGGACGACCATCAGGGCGCCTTGTCGCCGTCCGTGAGCCGCAGCTCGTGACCGGGGACCGGCCCCTGCCGGCCGCTTCGCCCGTCCCGCGCAACGCCCTGCACGGCCGCTTGCCCGGGCCGCGCGCCGCTGCTAGACTGAGCAAGCGTTCACATCTGAGCAATTGCTCACCCGGCTGCGGCTCTGGCGGGGCCGCGGGTCACCTGACGACCATCGAGGAAGCCTCACCCCCGACGGGTGACGGCGCGCTGGCGGAGACGCGTGGACCCCGACGACCGCAACTCCGAGGACTTCGAGCTGCTGGCCCGGCATCGCCCACGGCTACTACATGGACGGCCGGACCCAGGAGGAGCTCGCTCGCGAGTTCGGCCTGTCGCGCCAGAAGGTCCAGCGCCTGCTCGAGCGGGCCCGCGTGGTCCGGGATCGTGGACATCCACATCGAGGCGCCGCCATGGCTCCACCTCGACCTCGAGGCGAGCCTGCGGGAGGCGTTCGGGCTGACCGACGTGATCGTGGCGCCGCCGCACGAGGACGCCCGGTCCCGGCGCGAGGGCGTGGCGAGGTACGCGGCCCGCTACCTCGAGCGGCGGCTGCGGAACGGGTCGACCGTGGCGGTGAGCCACGGGCGCGACACCGGTGAGGTCCCGCGGTTCTTCCGGCCGGGCCGCCACATCGACGTCACGTTCGCGAGCGCGATGGGCGGCTCGCCCCGCGTCGACACGCCGACCAACCCGAACGAGATCTGCCAGGCGCTGGCGACGCGCTGCGGCGGCCGGGCGCTCGACCTGTACGCGCCCGCGTACGTCGAGAGCGCGGAGATGCGCGACCGGCTCCTCGCCCAGGAAGCCGTCGCGCACACGCTCGGCCAGGCCGCCCGGGCCGACGTCGCCCTGGTCGGGATCGGCGGCATGGACGACGACTGCACGATGGTCCGGAGCGGCTGCCTCTCGCTCGAGGAGATCGCCCGGCTGCGCGACCAGGGAGCCGTCGGCGACGTGCTGGGCAACTACGTCGACTTCGGCCGGCCAGGTGATCTCAGCGCCCCACAGCAGCCGGCTGGTCGCGCTGTCGATCGAGCAGCTCCGCCGGATCGCGACCGTCGTCGCCGTCGTGAGCGAGGCGGAGAAGCCGCCGGCGATCGTGGGCGTCCTCCGGGCCGGCGTCGTCGACGTGCTGGTGATCGACGAGGCCAACGCCCGCGTCGTCCTCGACCTGGCGGCTGCGGGCGTGGGCGCGCCGTCCGGCCCGGCCGTCCTCAGGTCGACCGACCATCGGCCCGCCGGGCGGACCGCGCCACCGGGTCCCGCCAGTCGTCGCGAGCCGCACCCGGCAGTCCCGCGCGCGACAGGCCCCACGCCGGCTCGACGGAGAGGGGGTGATCGTCCCGACCCTGCATCGAGTCCACTCCACCGAAGGTGCACCCAAGGAGGTGTGACGTGCCAGTCGTGCCGACCCACGAGATCCTCGCCCGCGCATTCGCGGAGCGATATGGCGTGGCGGCCATCAACGTGATCAACGACCTCACGATGGAGGCCGTCCTCGCCGCGGCCGAGGAGCTGCGGGCGCCCGTCATCGTCCAGACGTCGGTCAAGCACGTGAAGATGACGGGCGTCGGCGTGATGTACGCGATGTGGCACGAGATGACCCGCCACGTCTCCGTCCCGGTCGCGCTCCACCTCGACCACTGCCCGGAGCGGGACGTCATCACCGCCTGCCTGGCCGCGGGCTGGAACTCGGTCCTGTTCGACGCCTCCAAGCTGACCGTCGAGGAGAACAAGCGCCAGTGCATCGAGGTCGTCGCCGAGGCCCGCCAGCACGGCGCCGTCGTCGAGGGCGAGATCGAGGGCTTCAAGCGCACCGAGGAGATGACCGGCGACGAGGCGCAGCACGTCCAGAGCCTCGAGACCGTCGTCGACTTCGTCCGGGAGACCGGCGTGGACGTCTTCGCGCCCGCGATCGGCAACGCCCACGGCACGTACAAGACCGCGCCGACCCTCGACGCCCAGCGGGTGACCGACATCGTCGAGGCGACCGGCATCCCGGTCGCGCTCCACGGTGGCACGGGCATGTCGCCCGGCCAGTTCACCGACCTCATCGCGCGCGGCTGCGCCAAGGTCAACATCTCCACCGCGCTCAAGATCGCGTTCATGCAGTCGGGCTACGACTTCATGACCGACCACCCGGGCGAGTACGACCCGCCCAAGATCTTCAAGGTCCAGCGCGCGGCGGTCATGGACATGGCGAAGCACCACATCCGGATGTTCGGCAGCGAAGGAAAGGCCTGGTGAGGCCGCGTGACCACGCTCATCTTCGACTGCGACGGCGTGCTGGCCGACACCGAGCGCTACGGCCACCTGCCCGCCTTCAACCAGACGTTCGACGAGTTCGGCCTGCCGGTCCACTGGTCCGAGGAGGAGTACGGCCGGAGGCTCGAGATCGGCGGCGGCAAGGAGCGCATGGCGAGCCTCCTGACGCCCGAGTTCGTTGCCGCGGCCGGGCTCCCGGCCAGCCCCGAGGACCAGGCCGTCGAGATCGCGAAGTGGCACAAGCGCAAGACGGCGATCTACACCGAGATGGTCGCCGCGGGAAGGCTCCCGCCGCGGCCCGGCATCCGCCGCGTCATCTCGGCAGCCCAGGACGCCGGCTGGAAGCTCGGCGTCGCATCGACGTCGGCCGAGCCGTCCGTCCGGGCGATCCTCGACTACGCGGTCGGCCCCGAGCGGGCCGGCCGGTTCGACCTCTTCCTCGCCGGCGACGTCGTCCCGAAGAAGAAGCCCGCGCCCGACATCTACCTGCTCGCGCTCGAACGCCTCGGCGTTCCGGCCGCCGAGGTGCTCGTGGTCGAGGATTCGCGCAACGGTCTCGAGGCGGCGATCGCCGCCGGCCTGCGCTGCCTCATGACGGTCAACGGCTACACCGAGAGGAGGACAGCAGCGAGGCAATGCTGGTCGTCTCGTCGCTCGGCGATCCCGACGGCGAGCGCGCCAGCGTGATCGCCAACCGCTCCGCCGCGCATCCCGGCGCGTACATCACGCTCGAGGATCTCGCGGGCTGCCTCGCATGACGCCCCGGTCAGACCCCGCATGGCACGAAGGGAGGTTCGGATGACACAGTCGTCGCTCGACGATCTCGATCTCGTCCTGAAGACGATGGCCAAGACGATCGTCGACAACGCGGACTACTTCGCACAGCTCGATTCGATCGTTGGCGACGGTGACTTCGGGTACTCGCTCCGGAACGGGTGGGAGGTCGTCGTCAGCGACTACGACACCTTCGACCATTCGAGCGTCGGCGCGATCCTCAAGAAGATCGGCGTCACGCTGGCGGGCAAGGTCGGCGGCGTCAGCGGCCCGATCTGGGGCACCGCCTTCCTGCGGGCCGGCGCGAGCGCCGGCGACAAGACCGAGCTCAGCCCCGACGACGTGATCGCGATCCTGCGCGCAGCGATCGCCGGGATCATGGCCCGCGGCGGCGCGTCGCTCGGGGAGAAGACCCTCCTCGACGCGCTGGTCCCGGCGACCGACAGCCTGGAGGAGAGCTTCAAGGACCCGGCGACGGCCGCGGATCACGGCGTGGCGGCGCTCCAGCGGGCTGCCGACGTCGCGGTCAAGGCGGCCGAGGACACCAAGGACATGCTCGCGATGCGCGGCCGGGCCGCCTACACCGGCGAGCGGAGCATCGGGTCGGTGGATGCCGGGGCCACGGCCATCGGCGTCATCCTCCAGGCCATCGCTGCCGACTGGCGCGAGAAGTACGGACAGTGAGGGAACAGGCGTGAAGAAGTTCGTCAACGATCCCAAGCAGTTCGTCGCGGAGTTCCTCGAGGGCGTCCAGCTGGCCAGCGACGGCACGCTGAAGTACGAGCCCAAGTACAACCTGATCTACCGGGCCGACATGCCCAAGAAGGATCGGGTCTCGATCATCCAGGGCTCCGGGTCCGGCCACGAGCCGGCGCACACCATGATCGTCGGGCCCGGGCATGCTCGATGCCGCCTGCCCGGGCGACGTCTTCGCGGGCCCGCCCGTCGAGTTCGTCACCGAGACCGTCCAAGCTGATGGACACGCCGGCGGGCGTGCTCTACATCGTCAACAACTACACCGGCGACCGCACCGCGTGGGAGATGGCGAAGGAGCTCTGCGAGGCCGAGGGCCAGAAGATCGGCTGGCTGCTCGTCAACGACGACGTGGCCGTCAAGGACTCGACCTGGACGATCGGCCGCCGCGGCGTGGCGGGCAACTTCTTCGTGATCAAGGCGGCGGCCGCGAAGGCCGACAAGGGCGGCACGCTCGAGGAGTGCGTCGCGGTCGGCGAGAAGGTCATCGCCAACGTCCGGACGATGGGCATCGCCCTCTCGTCCTGCACGCCGCCGGTCCGCGGCACGCCGCTCTTCGAGATCGGCGACGACGAGATGGAGGTCGGCATCGGCATCCACGGCGAGCCCGGCCGCCAGCGGACCAAGGTCGTGTCGGCAAACGAGATCGTCGACATCCTGCTCGACGCGATCGTCCCCGACCTGCCGTTCAGCAGCGGCGACGAGGTCGCCGTCATGGTCAACGGCCTCGGCGGCACGCCGATCAGCGAGCTCTACCTCCTGTACGGCATCGCCCACAAGAAGCTCGCCGAGAAGGGCATCAAGGTCTTCCGGAGCTACGTCGGCGAGTACTGCACCTCGCTCGAGATGGCGGGCGCCCACATCTCGCTGCTCAAGGTGGACGCGGAGCTCAAGGAGCTGCTCCTCGCCCCGGCGGAGATCGCCTACCGCGTCTTCTGATCCACCCGGTCCCCACCCGCGCTGGCGGGCGCCAGCCCGGCGCCCGCCAGCGTCCCCAGCCCGAGGCGCCCGCGCGAGCGGGCGCCTCGGCATGTTTCGGCGGGCGTGCATGCCGGCCGGCGCCCGCGGTACTCCCGGCACGCGCGAGTGGGGCACGGGGCCCGCCGGGCACTCGCCGGGGCCGGCTCAGCCGGCGCCAGCCCGGCTTCCCGGACCGGTGCCCGCGGGTCGGGGCCGGGGCCGTGGCGCCGTCGGTGGCGGACGCCGGCCCGCGTCCGCCCGGAGCCGAGGGCCGTCGCGCCGTGCGGCCAGCGCAACCGGCGGCCTCCGCGCAGGCCGACGAGGGACAGCCCGATCCCGACCAGCAACGCGTTGCGGGCGGCGAGCACCGCGACCATCGCGGGCTCGAGGTTCATCAGGTAGCCATAGCCCAGCGGGTGGATGACCGTCGACAGCGCCGCGGCAATGAGCATGCCGACGGCGGCGCGCCGTGGGAGGAGCGCCGCAAGCGGCAGCAGCCACACGATGTACTGGACCGAGAAGACCTTGCTCGCGACGAGCAGCGCGATGATCGATGCGGCCGTCGCGGCCGCCACCGCGGGAAGGGCGATCGCCTGGCCGGCCGCCACGCGGGCCCGGAACGCTCGCAGCGCCAGGACCCAGGTCAATGCCGGCAGCACGAGCTGGAGGACCGGCGACGCCGCGACGAAGAGCGACGCGCCATCCGCGGTCAGCTGCAAGGAGCCGTACCCGTCTCCGACGCTCGCCGGCAGGCCGGCGATCGCGTGCAGGACAAGCAGGACGCTGGCGCCGGCGCTCTCGAGCTGCAGGCCGCGTGCCGCCAGGTACTCGAGCCAGCCGAACGACGCCGGTCCGGCGAGCGCGTAGGCGACCGCGAGCACGGCCCCGGTGACGAGCGCGAAGGCCAGCGTCAGGCGCGCCACGCCGCGTCGGTCGCCGACCACCAGCGATCGCGCAACCAGGATCGGGAGCACCACCGCGGGGAAGAGCTTCATCATCGTGCCGATCCCGAGCGCGGCCCCCGCGATGGCCGGCCGGCCCCGGTCCGCGGCCACCAGCGCAACGAGCACGAGCGCCGCGGGCCACAGGTCGAACCGCCAGGCGACCGACGGCAGGGCGACGAGCACGATCGCGGTCCAGACCACGGCGGCCGGCGTGGACCGGCCGGTGACCCTGCCGACGAGCCAGCCGATCGCCACCGCGAGAAGCCCCTCGCAGGCGCTGAAGCACCAGGCGAACGTCGCCAGGTCGGGCGCTCCGAACGGCGTCAGCAGGCGCGGGACGACCATCGCCACGAGCGCCAGGGGCGGGTACTCGAACGCGAAGTCGCGGTACGGGACCGCCCCGGCGAGCACGAGCCCACCGCGGTCGAGGTAGAGCGCCAGGTCCGAGGCTGCGCGCGCCCGGTCCGCACCGGGGACGACGGCGACGAGCAGCAGCATGAAACCGAGGGGTGCGGCGAGCAGCCCCCACCTGCGCAACACGGCCCCATGTTCGCACGTTCGGTCACGGAGCGGCGGCGGGTCGCTGGCGCTCGGCGGCGGTCAAAGCCTGCGCGGCACCCGGCTGCGCCGCCCGGGGCGAACGGGACCGCCCGCACGGGCGTCGGATTGACCGCCCGGGCGTGTGACCGCCCGACGCGCGAAGGGCCGCCCGCGCTGCGTGGGGCGCCGGCAGGGCGGCGCCGTCAGGAGGCGAGCGCGGGGGAATCCTCCGGGCCCTGCAGGAAAGCCCGGTTTCGGCCGGCCTCCTTCGCCGCGTAGAGCGCCCGATCGGCGCGCGCGAAGAGCGTGTCGATGGTGTCGCCCTCCACGGCGGACGTGGCCCCGATCGAGATGGAGATCGCGACCTTGTCGCCGTCGATCCCGGGGCGCGACCTCGCGACCAGCGCCCGCATCCGGTTCGCCACCGACATCAGGCCGCCCGCGTCCGCGGCTGTCACCACGACCACGAACTCGTCCCCCGCCCACCTGGCCACGAAGTCCTCCGGGCGGCTGGCATTGGCGATCGTGCGGGCGACGACGCGCAGGACCGCGTCGCCGGCGAGATGCCCATGCTCGTCGTTCACGTCCTTGAAGCGGTCGATATCGGCGATCAGCAGCCCGAACGGCCAGCCGCGACGCTCGAGGCTGGCGATGCGTCCATTGAGCACCCGCTCGGCATGCGTCCGGTTCGGCAGGCCGGTCAGCTGGTCGTCGAACGCGAGGCGGCGGAGCTCGTCGACGTCCGTTCGGGAGGCCGGGAGCGGCGCCTGGTCGGTGAAGACCTCCGCTGCGCCGACGATCGCGCCGGCGTCGTCGTACACGGGCGACGTCCGCACCCTGACCGGGACGCGGTGGCCCTCGCGATGGCGGAGGTAGACCACGGATTCGCGGCGCTGTCCGTCCTCGATGGTGGCCGCCAGCGGGCATTTGCCGTGGCACAGGCTCTGGCCGTTCTCGTCGACGTGGTTGAGCCGGTTGTCGTAGCAGTGCTGCCCGACGATCTCCGCCGCGGCGTATCCGCTGATGCGCTCCGCTCCGCCGGTCCAGTAGAGGATTCGCCGTTCGCGATCCACGTAGTAGAGACCATCGTCCAGGCTCTGGACGATCCGTTGCTGCAGGCCGTCGTCGAGTGTGGGCGCAGCCGGGTCGGGGTTGACTCTCATCTCTGCCACGGTGATCGCCGTCCGTACGGGTCTGGATTCACGCGACCTGCCCCTGGCGGTGCGTGATGGCACCACCTTGCACGCACAACCACAGGCTTGCCCTCCCTCGATGGTCCGGGTCCCGCAGGAACCAGGGGCGGACTAAGGTCCCGGTCGTGCCGGCTGTGCTACCGCGCGATGGTGACGGTCCGGACGCGGTTCCGCCAGGTAAGGAGGGCGCTCCAGCCGGGCCGGAAGATCCCGACCTTGACGGTGTACCTGCCCAGCCGCCGAGTGGATCCGACCCACCATTTCCAGGCGAACCCGCGGGCGATTGCGGCCCGGAAGCCGGTCCGGTCCCACCAGCGCTGGGCGACCCGCACGCCGCGCGGGTCGTAGATCTCGACGTCGACCAGGGCCCGGGTGGCCAGCGACGCGGCGACCTTCGTCGTGATCGTGAGGTAGTGCCGTCGGTGGACGGTCGTGGCCGACAGGCGGGCCGACACCGTCCAGCGCGGCGTTGGCGACGGCGTCGGGGTCGGGGTCGCGCCCGGCGGCGGAGCGGGCGTTGGCGGCAGGGTCGCCCCGGGTGTCGGGGTCGCGCCCGGGTGTCGGGGTCGGGCTGGGCGTCGCCCCTGGGGGCGGCGCGGCCGGTTCGAGCGACAGGCCACCGAGGCGGTAGAACGCGCCAGCCCGGTCACGGAAGTACCCACCGTCGTCGTCGGCGCTGAGCGACAGACGCGTATTGCCATTGATCGCCGGCGGGTTGGTGACCCCGTCCTGCGCGGCGTCGCAGGCGCAGGTGGTGCCGTCGGCTCCCCCGCCGTACAGCAGTGCGATCACGCCGGCGTCGCGCCATGCGGCAAGGTGACCGTCGGCGCTGTCGTCGAGGAACCACTCGACCCGGTTGTCCTGGAAATGGGCCCACGTGTCGTCGAGTGCCCGCATCGTGGTGTTGCCGAGCGGGATCTGCCAGACGACGACGCGGCGCCCGCTCGTGGCCACGAACCCGCCGATGAAGCGCCCCCATCGGGCGAAGTCCGGGGCGCTCCACCACGCCGCGCCACCGTCGCCGCTGATCACCCGCCGGAATCCCGCGTCGCGGTCGGCGATGTCGGCGAACGCGACGTCGAAGGCGGCGCCGAGCGACGCGTAGAACGTCGCGGCCCTGGCCGCGAGGGCGTCGGTCTGCGCGTCCGTTGGCGCATTCGCATGGAGGTCGACCTTCGTCCCCCAGCCCGACAGGTGGTACGCGAGGATGACGTTCGGGGCGTAGAGGTTGCGAAGGTGGACGAACGCCTTCGCGAAGCCGGTCGCGTCGTTCGCGATGCCGCCGACGTCGGCGAACCCGGACGAGGCGACCGACGCCGGCACCGTCGACCCGCTGTCGCCGGGCGCTGCCTGCTCGATGTAGCCCCACAGGTCGGGCTCGACGTGGAGGACCACTGGCGTGGTCGCGTTCGCGTGCTGGAAGAATGCCCTCACGTCGGCCCAGTACGCCTTCATCGTGGCCGCGTTCCGCAGGTTCGAGAGGTCCCGCGCCGCCTCGTCCGCGCCCGCGGCCGGGCTCGACTGGAGGAGCATGTAGTACGTGAAGACCGGCACCACCGCGATGCGCAGCCGAGTCTGCGACGTACCAGTCGACGAACTGGCCACCTGTGTTCCACGTCTGCCAGCCGCCGCCGGTGTTCACCCCGCCGGCGAGATACTGATAGCGGAAGCCGAACGGCGCGCTGGCGTGGTGGGCTGCCGCGCCGCCCGGGCCGTCGGCAATCCCGAGCTCGAACCGGGAGAACGGCCAGGACGACGGCACCGGCGGGAGGGAGGCGACCGCGGCGGTGGCTCGCGTGCCAACGGTCGGCGCAGCAACGTGGCGCTCGACGCCGGTCGACGTCGCGATTCTCGACGTCGCGATGCCCGACGTCGCGATGCGCGACGCCGCGATCGGCTCGAGCGGGGCTGCGGGTCGGGACATGCCGATCGAGCGAGGCGCCGGCGCGCCGGCGCCCACGCCCGCGAGGCCGAGATGCGGCGCCGGGTGCTCCTGCCCGGCGCACCCTGCCAGGACGAGGGCCCCGCAGACGATCGCGACCAGGGCGCGCACGCCGGGCCGGGCCCGACCACGACGAGGGTTCGCCATCATGGCCGCGAGTCTGGCGCACCGGGCGAGCCATGGCGACCCGCCAGATCGGCCGGCGGCCAGGTACCTGTGGCCGTTGCCCGGGCGCCCCCGCCGTCTGGAAGAGCCTCCCGAACATGCGCCTCGCCGGCGATGCCCGCGATCCCGACAGGGCCGGGAAGCGGACCTCCGGGGCGGGAGCCCTGGCGACGATGCCGGCGACCGCAGGCAGCGCGCCGCGGTACGCTGCGGTCCGTGACGATGTGGCGGCTGCTGCTCGACGACGGCGAACGGGACCCACGGATCAACCTTGCCCGCGAAGAGGCGGTCGCCCGCCGCGTTGCCGCCGACGCGGCCGCGACCACGCCCGTCCTCCGGCTGTGGCGGAGCGGGCGCTCCGTGGTCGTGGGGCGATTCCAGCTTGCCGCGGCGGAGGCTGACCCCGAGGCGGCCGCAGCCCTCGGCGCGCCGATCCTTCGACGCTTCACGGGTGGCGGCACCGTCTGGCACGACCCGGGCAACCTCAACGTGTCGGTCGTCCTCCGTCCCGAGGACGCGATGCTCGTCGCGGATCCGTCGCTGCGCCACCTTCCCGGCCTCTACCGCCTCGTCCTCGACCCGCTCGCCGCGGCGGCCCGGGCCGTGGGCGTCGCGAGCGCGTCCGCGACCGAGCGCGACGTGATCACCCCGCGCGGCAAGCTCTCCGGGATCGCCGCCTGGCTCGGCGGGCGAGCCCTGCTCGTGCACGGAACGCTCCTCGTCGACGCCGACCTGGACGCCCTCCGCGCCGCGTGCGCCGGGCCGGGCGCGCCCGGCGACGCCCGCTGGGAGCGGACGCGGAGCCGGCGCGTGGCGGTGACCTCGATCGCTGCCGAGATGGCGATCCTCGGCCGATCGGCGCCGTCGCCGGACGTGGTCGACCGTGCGGTCGTCGCCGCATTCGGCGCCGCGGGCGCAGCCCCCGCCGCCTGGTCGCCCGCCGAGCTCGCGGCCGCGGAGCGCCTGCTCGCCGACCGCTACGCCGACCCGGCCTGGCACGCCGATCGGCCGGTGGACGGACCGGCCTGACCGCCGGCCTCCGCGCCGGCTGGGCCGGCGCGGTCGGGGTTCGCGTCAGCCCGGGCTCATCGGGGCGCGTTCGACGTCCGTGATCGCCAGGCCGATCCCGAACAGGACGGCCACCCCGACGGCGACGACGAGCTCGGGGCCAGCGCCGCGGGCGACCGCGTCGATGATCGCGATGAGCACGCCCAGGCCGACGACGCCGGACGCCAGCACGCGCAGCCGCCCGGGGGATGCCGGGTCGTCCGGCCGGAGGCGGGCCGCACCCCGCTCGTGGGCGTCCCACACGCCCCAGCGCGACAGGCCGATCCTGACCACGAGGTTCACCACGACCGCGACCGCAGCGACGCCGAGGAGCCAGGCCTGGATACCCGGGTCGAACGTCGCGCTCCAGGCCACGCAGGCGATGACGAAGGCGAGCCCGAGAATGCCGATCCCCGTGGTGATGTCGTCGAGCGAGGGAACAACCGACGCAACGCGGTCCCACGTCCCGACGAGCAGCGCGTACGCCGCGATTGCGATGGGACCGGCAACCGCGCCCGCGAGCAGCGCGATGCCGAGATCCGGGATCGCGGTCAGGTGGGCTCCCCACCCCGCGACCGCGGCGACCGCCGCGACGAGGACCAGCAGCGACAGGAGGAGGTCGGCGGCCCCGGCCAGGACCCGCCCGCCTCGCTCCGTGAACGGGCGCCAGGCGCGGACAGGGGCGAGCCCGGCGACCACGCCGAGCGGGAGGAGCGTCCCCAGCGCGAATGCCGCGAGGACACCGGCAGCCGCGTCGAACCCCGGGGCCACGCCGGTGATCGCCGCGTGGATCGCGTCCACGATCCCGCCCACGAGGTCGGCGCCCGGGAGCACGCCGATCGCCTGGGCGACGGCATGGCCCATGGAGCCGATGAGCCCGAGGGCGGGCTGCCCCGCGCCACCGACGATGCCGATGCCCGGCGACGCGTAGGCGACCGAAGCGAGGATGGCGGCGACCGGGGTGACGACGCTGGCCCGGCGCCACGTGGAGCGGATCGCGACGCGCTGCCTGCGCCGCGCGACCGCCTCCGGGGCGGACGCCGGGAAGCGGGATGCCTCGCCGGGCAGGCCGGCGACGTCGATCTCGCGCATGACCGGGACCACGAACTCCTCGTCGTTGGTCCAGTACTCGCCGTGGTCCTCGCCCACGCTCGCCCGGTTGACGATCCGGGTGGTCTCGCGACCCGAGCCCGGCACGAGGCAGTCCTCGAGGGGCTGGCCGAACGTCGCCGGGTCCTGGCTCGCGTAGAAGTCGTGCCAGCGGGATACGCGCAGCGGCTCGCGCAGGGCAGCTGCGGTCACCCGCGGCCCGAGAGGCTCCGTCTGGAGGTTGCCCAGCGGCGTGTCCTCCGAGGTGGAGCCCTTCGGCGGCGGAGACGTGTCCACGATCGTGCGTGCCAGCTTGATCGCCTGGCCATGGCTGATGAACGTGTCCGCCGCGACGTCGCCGAGGTCCGGATCGGACAGCGTGGTGTAGGTCACGATCGTCCCGCCGGAGTGCCCGACCACGACGATGGCGTCGCAGCCTTCGTCGCGCACTCGGCGGATCGCGGTCGCCAGCGTCCCCCGGACGTTCGCCGCCTGGGCCGGGTCCCGCAGGAGCACGTACACGTCTCCCCACCAGTCGACGAGGAAGTTGCCGACCTTCCGGGCGGTGAGGGCATCCTTGACGCTCGTGATGGGGATCAGGGCGGCGACGCCCCGCAGGAACTGGTAGCCCAGCAGAGCGAGGAACGCGCTCGCCGAGATGAAGAGCCCGAGGCCGGGCGCGACCATCCGCCGGATCCCCCCGGCCTGCCCGCCGAGGATCCCGAAGACGACGCGCCCGAGGACGCCGTCGCGTCCGGTCCAGTCGGCAACCTGACCCAGGGTCGGCGGCTCGACGTTCGCCGCCCACCACGCCTCGGTGATCAGCCAGCGCTGGGGCAGGGCCGCGGCGCCGGCGAGCCCGGCGACGCCTGGCACGGCGACCTCGATGGTCGACGGAGCCTGGCCGTCGATGTGGAGGTCGGCGCTGACCACGCCGTCCTCCGGCCACGGGCCGGCGGGGTCCCAGGTGACCGCAGTCCCATCGGCCAGGAGCCGCATCCGCCACGCGGCGAGGGCCGCGAGCAGCG
This sequence comes from uncultured Chloroflexia bacterium, assembly GCA_963809375.1. Classification (GTDB taxonomy): domain Bacteria; phylum Chloroflexota; class Limnocylindria; order Limnocylindrales; family CSP1-4; genus CTSoil-043. Next base: position 19,143 of record CAWEJO010000002.1, on the reverse strand, counting down.
TGCCGGACCAGTCGAGCAGGGTCGCGCCGGGCTTCTGGACGCCGATCCCATGGACGAGCACGATCCCGACGCGCCGCGGGTCGAGCGGGTCGCTGGCGTGGCCGGGGACGATCCCGGACGAAGCGGGCTCGGTTGCCGCGATGGCCTCTGCCAGCCGGGCGAGCCACCGAAGCGCGCGAGGCAGCGGCTCCGCCCCCGGCGCTGAACGGTTGTCGGCCACGCGGCAGCCCTCCGGCAGTCCCGCCCGGACGAGACGGGCAGTCAACCTACCGCACTGCCGGCCGTCCGCCAAGCCATCGCGTGCGTTACGGCGGGGGCGATGCGGGCGGGCTCCAGGCGAGCCGACGACTGGGTCGCCCGACGTTCGATACGATGGGCGGCGATGCGGGCGGGCCGCCGGCGGCGTCCGCGCGCCATTGCCCGCGACAACGCGCGGCAGGTCGGTACCGTGGCCACGCACGCGGCACGAGCGTGACGGTCGAGCGAGGGGTCGGTGGGCGTGGCACGGACGAAGGGCCAGCGGGCAACACCGCCCGACGCGATCGCGCTGCCGGCACTCGAACCGTTCGCGGGCGCGGCACTCGAGGTCCATGGCGACTATGAGGCCCTCGCGTTCGTCGACCGGGACTTCGCCGACCAGGTCGCCGACGAAGCGGCGTTCCTGGGCTGCCGGATCGAACGGTGCCGCCTGGACGCGATCTCGATGCGGCGGGCACGTTTCGCAGATTGCCTGATCGCGGATAGCCACGCCGTGAGCATCGACCTCCGCGACTCCAGCTGCCGCGATTCGCTGGTGACCGGCGGACGGTTCGGCGCGCTGAATGCACCTGGGGCCACCTGGACGAGCGTCCGGGTGCGCGGAGGCAAGCTCGACTTCGTCGACCTCGGCGGCTCGCGCCTCACTGACGTGGCCTTCGAGGGCTGCGTCATCGGCGAGCTGGACCTCGCCGATGCCCAGGTGCGGTCGGTCGCCTTCCCGGGAACAACGCTCGACGCGCTGACGATCTCGGGCGCGAAGCTCGCGCAGGTCGACCTGACGGGCGCCACGTTACGTGTGGTGCGCGGCATCCCGAACCTGCGGGGCGCGATCATCAACGCGGGGCAATTGGTCGATCTCGCCCCGCTGCTGGCGGCGCACGTGGGCCTCGAGGTCCGCGGCGACTGAAGGAGCGGCTTCAGGCCCGATCCGTCGGGCGACGGCCAGCCACTCGCGGCTCCGCGTCCGGATCGGCGACCGGCCGAACGTCGGCGAGCAGGAACCGGAGCGCTTCGGGCAAGCGCCGCGACCACGCCGACTTCGTGGTGCGGGGCGCCGGGCTCCTCGACGTAGCGCAGGTCGATCCCGTCGCACAAGCCCGCCGCCACGGCCGCGTCGTGCAGCCGCCGCGCCCCATCCGCGGCGGCCTCGCCCTCGCCGCCGCCGATATCGATCCAGAGGCGCGCGGGCCGCCCGGGCCGCCCGCGGCCAGCGGCGATCTGGTCAAGCAGCCGTGGCCCCTGGCCGAACCCGAGCGCCGGGCTCATCGCCCCGACGAGCCCGAACACGTCGGGCCGCTCCCAGCCCGCCCATGCGCTCATCAGGCCGCCCAGTGACGAGCCCACGATCGCCGTCGCGGCGGCCTCGCGCGAGGACGGGGAAGGACGCGTCGACGAGCGGCTTGACCACCTCGACGACGAAGCGGAGATGGGCGGGCCCGTCGCCGGCCACGGACCCGAACGCCTCGATGCCGGTCGCCCACGGCGTGTACTCGGCGAAGCGGCGCCCGGAAGCATTCGGGATGCCGATGACCATGGCTTCGATGCCTTCCGCAGCCAAGTCGGCCACCGTCTCGTCCACGCGCCATTCGCCCGCGAACGAGGTCAGCTCGTCGAAGACGTTCTGGCCGTCGTGGAAGTAGAGCACCGGGTAGCGCAGCCCCGATGCCGCCGCGCCGGCCGGGACCAGGGCGAGGATCTCCCTGGGCGGGATCCCGGGGCCGCCGACGCCGGGCAGCACGCGCAGGTCGCCGACCACGGTGTGGCCCGGCTCCGGGTGCAGCTCCGCGTAGGGGCGCCAACGGTCGATCATCCGGTGGAAGCCTACCCGTCGCCAGCCGCGCAGGGGCGCTACGATCGGGCGATGCCGTTCGCCGAGCCGTCGCACCGCGTCATCCTCGTCATCGACGGGCGGCCCGTCGAGACCCTGGCCGACCTGCCACCGCAACCAGGGGGCCTCCTGTTCGTGGGGCTCAACCCGTCGCCCGTGAGCGTGGAGGCCGGGCACTACCACCAGGGTCCGCTCGGGCGCCGGTTCTGGGGGCGCCTCGTCGGCGCCGGCATCCTGCCCGAGGCGAGCGACGTCGGTCGAGCCGATGACGCCCTCGTCGCGGCTGGCCACGGCATCACCGACGTCCTGAAGGTGCCGACCCCGCGCGACGTCGCATCGCCGACCGACCTCCGGGCGGGCGTCGGACCGCTGTGGCAGAAGGCGGCGCTGTGGAGGCCCGCGGCGATCGTCTTCGTCTACAAGCGGGCCGCGGAGGCGTGTGCCGACCGCCCGATCCGTGAGCCATGGGGCCTTGTCGAGGGCTTCGCTCTGGCCGCCCGACCATGCGTCCTCATGCCCGGGCCGTATGCGCCGCGGGCCGACGTCGAGGCCGGCGTGAACTTCCTGCGGAACCTGGGTGCGGCGATCCGCCCCTGACCGGCGGCTGAGGTTACCGGCGGTCGAGGGCCGCCGTGCGGGACCGCGCCGGCGCGAGGCCGCGGCTTGCCGAGCGTGGGCGCGCGTGGCTGCATGGAAGCGGGCGCCTGCGGCCGCGCCGGGGGCTCCGCGGCGTCCCGCGCCTTCGCACGCTACCCTCTCGCGGGGGTGACGACCGGATGGAGGGAGGGCTTGGACTTGACGACCACGGCGCGGGCAGCTGGATGGGTCGCGCTGACGATGGCGGCTGCGATGGCGTTCGTCGGATGCGCGAGCGCGCCAGCGCCGACGACCGCGCCATCGGTCGGCGCTCCGTCCGGTGCACCGACCGGAGTGCCGGGAACCGCGCCGACACCTGCCTCCACTCCCGTCGCGACCGCGCCCGCTCCGACAGCCTACGCCTCGCCAGCCACCCCGACCCCGAGCGGTCCGGCGACCGCGCCGCCGACGCCCGCCACGGGCACTCCGCGCGCGACCGAGGCCCCGACCCCGTCCCCGCGCCGAGCAACGCGGCCGGGCAGGCCGTCTTCGGCCGGATCAGGACGATCGACGTCGCCGGGCAGGCCGTGAAGGTCGATCTCGCCGAGATGCTGACCGGGGACGCCGCAGTCGCGGCCGCCGTCGCCGACGGCGCAATCAAGCGCGGCGAGATGCTCGACACCGACTACTACATCCATCCGCTCGGAATGACCGCCACCTATAGCGTGGACGGCGACACCCAGATCGTGATCCTGGTGCCGGCCGCGTCCGGGAGCCCGGCTGGCCAGCCCGCCACGCTCGTCAAGCTGGCGAACCTCGTCAAGGCAGGGCCGACCTCGACCGCCTGGTATCCGTCCGAGTATTGGCGCATCAACGTCCTGGGCGGCCACGCGACGTCGATCCAGGCCCAGTACCTGCCCTGAGCGTCGCCGCTGCCGGCGCGCCGATCAGGGGACGCCGGGGCCGCCGACAGGACGAGACAGCCGGGCCGGGACATGGATCGCGCGCCGGCGTTGCCGCTCGCTGGAGTCGGCGCTCGCGACCCTATGCTGCGACGACCGGGCCCCACCAGACGGACGCGGCGATGATCACGTAGAGGCCGACCAGGGCGACGCCCTCCAGCCACGTCGACTCGCCGTCCGACACGATGAACGCGACGAGCAGCGCGGCCACCGCCACCGCCCCGATCAGCAGCGGCGTCATCACGAGCGTCAGCGGCGCCATGCCGAAGACTGCGGCGATCAGGACGAGGGCCGGCGCGACGACCAGGGCAACCTGGAGGCTGCTGTTCTGGATCAGGCTGATCGCGAGGTCCATCTTGTTGCGCCTCGCGGCGAGGATGCCTACCACGTTCTCAACCGCGTTGCCGGCGATCGCCACGACCACGAGGCCGGCGAACGCCTGGGACATCCCGAGGCTCGCCATCGCGGGGGTGAGCGCCTCGACGAACCAGTCCGCGACGAATGCGGCCGTGATCGCCGAGATTGCGAGGACGCCGATGGCCAGCGGCAGTGGCCAGGGCGCCTCGCCCGACGGGTGCTCGGTCGGGCCGACCTTCGGACCGCCGCCGATCGAGAACGGGATCGAGGCCGCGAACACGACCAGCAGCACGACCGACACGATGATCGAGAGCTCCTGCGCGTGGCCGGCATCCGGCGCGCCGGGCTCGGTCGCCAGCAGCGGGACGGCGAGGGCGGCCACCGCCAGCACGAGCAGCACGGACATCATCCGGGTCTGCTCCGACCCGAAACCGCTGGGTCCCGTGCCGGATGCCACCGAACAGCATCGCGAGCCCGAGGACGAGCAGGCTGTTCGCCAGGATCGAGCCGATGAGCGCGGTCTGGACGACCACGACGAGGCCGGCCTGGAGCGCGAAGATCGAGATGAAGATCTCGGGAAGGCTGCCGAGCGCGGACTGGACCACCCCGGTCGCGGCCGGGTTGAGGTAGGCGCCGAGCTCGTCAGTCCCCTCACCCACGAGGAACGCGAGCGCCGCCAGGGCAACCGCGGCGACGACGAAGGTGAGCACCTCCGAGATGCCCATGGCGCGCACGAGGAACGTCGCCAAGGTTGCGCCGGCAGCGAAGCCGCCGACGAGCAGCGTGCGGCGCTCGATCTTCACGGCCGACCGCGCGACAGGCTCGCTCATCCGAATTCCCTCATCCGAACTCCCTCCTCCCAGCCTTTGACCGAATTCGCCTGCGGACGCTCCGGGACCGGTCTCCCTCGACCGGCCTGCCTCGCCCGAGCTCGCCCTCTCAGGCGGGCGCTCGATCCCGCCCCGGTGGCGGCGTGGCGGGCCGCCGCGCATCGGCCTGGGCACCGGCATTCACGAGGCGGCCGCTCGCCCGGTCGAGCCTGGGCAGGCCGATCCTAGCGGCCGGTGGTCGCCCCTGCACGAACGGCGCCGAGCCCCGGTCCACCGGTCGGCACCGACGCGGCGCCGGAAGGCACCGCTTGACGCAGCCACTGGAGACGCCCCACGCTCGACTCTCACGCCCAGCACGGCACCCCGGAGGTTCGCATGCCCACCCGCGTCGGCCCGCTCGGATTCCGGATCGCGGCCACCAGCTCGGAAGGGATCGACTGGCCCGGCCTGGCGGCGACGTGGGAGCTGGCGGGCAGTCTCGGGCTGTTCGATGCCGGATGGATGAGCGACCACCTGACGGACGCCAGCCGCGAGCGCGGCGGGGGCGCCTTCGAGTCGCTCACCACGCTCGCGGCGCTCGCCACGAAGGTGCCCGGCATGTGGGTCGGGCTGGCCGTCGCGGCGAACACGTTCCGGCACCCGGCGCTCGTCGCGAAGTCCGCCACCGTCATCGACAACGTCAGCGGCGGTCGGTTCATCCTGGGCGTGGGCACCGGGTGGCACGCGGGCGAGCACGACGCGTTCGGAATCGACCTGCCGCCGATGCCCGAGCGCTTCGAGCGCTTCGAGCACGCGGTCGGCGTCCTCGCCGCGCTGTTCTCACCGGCGGCGCGGCAGGCGCCGGGCGTGACCTTCGACGACCCCTACTACCCGCTGCGCGGCGCCACCAACGAGCCGCCGCCCGTGCGGCCCGAAGGCCCCGCGATCTGGCTTGGCGGGCAGCGGCGGCGGGGCATCGCGCTGGCGGCGCAGTTTGCCGAGGGCTGGCCCATGCCGGGCAACCGGCCCGGCGACGTCGCGTACTTCGCGGAGAAGCGGAGCGAGATCCTCCGGGCGCTCGAGGCAGCCGGGCGCGACCCCGCCGGCTTCACGTTCGCCGGGCAGATCAGCTGCGGGTCTGCGTCCGACGAGCGCCGCCTGGCTCGTGAAGCAGGGAAGGCGTTCCTCCGGGCGGGCGCGGGCCACCTGATCCTGGGCACGCCCGGACGGCTCGGGCCGGCCGGGCTCGCCGCGATGGCCCGGGAAGTGGCGGCGCCGTTGCGCGACGAGATCGGGGCAGCGCCGGGTTCGGACGCCGGGTAGGCAGCGCCGGGTTCGGACGCCGGGCAGGCAGCGCGTCTCCGGCCGCGGGGCAGCCGAGGCGACCGGGCGGCCGGGGCGCCGTCGCAGCCGCGGCGCAGTCTGCGCTATGGAATCTCGATCACGACCGGGGCGAAGAGGTCTCGCTCGCCCAGCTCGGCCGCCGATCCGAGCGCGTCGCCCACGGGATCGACGACCACGATCGTGTACGGGTCCATGCCGCGGCGAATGCCTTCGATCGAGAACGGGAGCCGGCATTCCGTCGCGCTCGTCGCCGTGCCCGCGCCGATCCGGCCCTGGGCCATCGCGCTGTCCCCCGAGACCGCCTGCCGAACCTCGACGAGGCCACCCTCGGCGACCGGAGCGAGGCTCCCGGAGCCTGCACATGGGATGCCGGGCTCGAACGGGCCACCCGTCAGCACGATGGAGCCGCGCACGGTCACGGGTCCGAGCTGGTCGATCGCGACGCCCCCGCCGACGGCGAGGACGCCGACGGCAAGGATCACGAGCAGCGCCCGGAGCAGGCGGACCGATTCAAGGGTCCGGATGATCGCATCGACGATGCGGCGCGCGGTCCGCCCGATGAACGCGCCGATGGACCCGAGCGCCCTGCGCGGGAGCGACGGAGTCGCGGGGGCCGGAGCCGGCCCGATTTCGGCGTCGACCGCATCGTCGCCGAGCGGCAATTCGCCGGGAACGGGTGTCGCCGGCACGAAGTCGGGTGCGGCGGCCAGGGCCGCGGCGAGCGCCGCCGCCTCGGCCTCGGGGACCTCCGGAGCGGCCGGCGGCGCAGGCCCGATCGGGCCGCCGATCACCTCCAGGCCGCCGGCGGGCTCAGCCCCGGCCATGGGTGGGCTGCTCGGACGCGAGCGCCACGGGGGGAGGGATATCAGCGGGCGCGGGCCACAGGCCGAGTGTCGCATCGGGCGGCGCCTCGGGCGCAGTCCCCGGCTCGGGTCGCGGCGGCGGCGCCGCGGCCGCATCCAACGGCGACTCGGGCGGAGCTCCGGCCTGGTGCGCAAGGACCGCGGCGACGGCCGCCGGCGCCACGGCGTCGATGGCCCTGCCTTCGCTCGCGTCAGCCGGATCCGACTCGACGATCGCAGCGCTCACCGCAGCGTGCGCCGGCGGTTCGGACGCATCGACGGTCGGACCATCAGGTCGCCTGCCTTCACCCCACATCGCGGTCGGATCGTTGGCATCGGTCGGCACCGCGGCGGGCCGCATCGCCGCCGCCAGGCTTGCCCGGAGTGCGACCAGCCTCGCCGCGAGCCCGCTGGTGGGCGCCATCGCCTCCCCAGGTGGTAGACCTTCGACACCCGGTTCGAACCCTGCGCTCGATCCACCCACGGACGCGTCGTCCAGGCTCGACGCCGTCGCCGGGCCGGCTGCCTCCTCGACCAGGAGCGCTTCGGTGACGGCGGCGGCGGCCGCTGGTGCGACTGGCGCTGCTGCGGCCGGTTCGACCGGCCCTCCGCCGGGCTGTGGCTCATCGGCGGCCGGTTCGACGGCCCTCCGCCGGGCTGCGGCTCATCGGCGGCCGGTTCGACCGGCCCTCCGCCGGGCTGTGGTTCATCGGCGGCCGGTCCGACCGGCGCGCGCACGTCCCGCGGCTCGACGCCGATCGCCGGCGTTCCGCCCGGCAGCCAGAGGGCCGTGGGGTCTGGCGCGTCGGGCGCGACGAAGCCGCGCCGGGACGCTGCCGCGGCGACCGCGCGGGCGGCTGCCATCCTGGCCGCGATGCGATCGAGCGCCCCCGGCGATCGCGGCGCGCCGGCCTCAATTCCTTGAGCGGCATCCTCTACGGCGGGAGGCTCGTGCCCAGATGCTGGATCGGGCTCGGCGGTCGTGCCACGGCAGCTGCCGGGACGCCGGTGGTCGCGTGACTTCGGTGGCGTGGCGGACGACGGGTCCGCCAGTGGTCGGGGTGATCGGCGTCGGTGCATCGGCTGTCGGGATCACCGCGCCTCGGCGCGGCCGGTGTCGGCGCAGCCGGTGTCGGAGCGTCGGCCGTCATGCCGACCGGCCGCTTCGCGCGCCGCGACGTTCCGGACCGCGCGGGCGTCGGCCCTTCGGGCGTGGCGTCCGGTGCGGCAGCGGTGCCCGCCGCCGCAGGACGCGACGCGGCGGGCGCGGCGTCAGGAGTGCCTGCCGACACTGGGCGCGGCTGGTTCGGGGGGGCGTTGGGCGTGGCGTCGGGCTCGGGGGTGGGCTCGCCTGGCTGCGCGCCTCGCGTGCCATCCGGCGCGGCGGGCTCGACTGCCGGCTCTGGCCGCGGCCGTTCGACTGCGGCATCCACGCCGGATCCGCCCCCAGCCTCGACGCCGGCAGGCTCGGTCGCCGGCTGATCGTTCGCCGCAGGAGTCGCTCGTGTCCGTGGACGTCGCCCCGGTCGTCCGGCCATGTCGCTCCGACGCGCCGCACGAGCCGTCGCGATCGCGACGGCGGTCGTGCACGCCCCATCGTACGGGCAGCGCGAGGTTCGGGAGACGCGTGAGAGCCGCCCGCATGTCGGCCCGGACTCGGGCTGTCGTGATTTCCTGACAGGGCCCGGCGGGGCGGCGGGTATCGTGGGCGACATGAGCGGCACGACGATTCGACCGGCGTTCAGCGTGTGGCCCACGTACAACCGGCGCCTTCGGGACGTCGTCGCAGCGATGACAGGAGCGCAGCTCGCGCTCCGACCGTCGCCCGGGCGATGGCCGATCTGGGCGACCGTCGGCCATGCGGCCTGCCAGCGCGTGTTCTGGCTGTGCGACGTCGCGGGCGCGCCCGGCGCCGAGACGACCCGTTCACGAACGCCGGGTACGACTGTCCCGGCGACGACGACCTCGAGCACGTGCTCGGCGCGGAGCGGCTCGTCGAGGCGCTCGACTCGACCTTCCGGATCGTCGAGGCCTGCCTCGACCGCTGGATCTTCGAGATGCTCCCCGAGGAGATCCGGCGCGACGATCTCGGCCCAGATTGGACGCACACGCGCGGCTGGGTCATCCAGCGGGTCTTCAGCCACGACGTCTACCACATCGCCGAGCTGAACGAGGCGCTCGGGATCGCTGGCCTGCCCCAGGTCGAGATCTGGAGCTGAGGCCGAGGCCGTACGGGTCGACGGTCGCGAGCCGGTCGGAGAAGAACGTGCTGCCGGCGGCGATCTCCTCACCACAGGCGGCGCACGGCTCCGCGGCGCTCCGGCCCGGCCTGCCGGGGCTCGCGCGACCGAGCGCTCGCATGAGACGGCCGACGAGGGTCTGGTACCCGGCGGCCTCCGTCTCGTGGCTGTGGCGGGCGCGTTTCTGATCGCGCCACAGCCGGATCGGCTGCGGCGTTCTGTCTCGCCAGCCACTGGCACAGCCCTGCCTCGAACGCGAGCTGGTCAGCCCTCGCGGCGCCTGAGCGCCTCGGCCCGGCGCGCCGCAGCACGAGCGTTGTGCTCGGCCGTCCAGCGGTCGATGCTGGTGAGCTCGTAGACGCTCACGACGACCGCCACCAGCAGCATCGCCGCGGCCAAGAGCGGCGACCCGAAGGCGGCGAACCCGATCAGAGCGGCGAGGATGAGCACGTCGAGCGCGACGACCCACCGCTTGCCAAGCCGGATGAGGGTCGCGGGAAAGAAGAGGCCGCCGAGGCGCCAGTAGTCGAGCTCGACGTCGCGCGAGTCGATGGGCTGGAGGGACGGGTCGCCCTGCTCCGGGCCGTCGTGCTCCGCCTGGCCGTCGGGCGAGCCGAAGGCCTCCTCGAACATGTCCTGTGACGGGGTGCGTGCCATGTCGGGTTCCTCTCCCGATAGGGTCCATGCACGCGGGCCACGGTGTCAATCGGCGACCCCGCTCGCATGGGTCAACGATGCCTGGGCCCTCCGCTGCCCGGTGTCTAGACCGTCATCGTTGTCTCTACCCGCGTATGCACCGCGGATTGGTGTCGCCACTTGACAGGTGACCTTTGGGTCACCTATTGTCGCGGCATGGACGACGAGGCTGTCTTCGGAGCGCTGGCAGACCCGACCCGGCGACGGATCCTCGACCTCCTCTTCGAGCGCGACGGCCGAACGCTCGTTGAGCTGGTCGGGGAGGTCGGCGGGCCAGGCCGGTTCGGCATCATGAAGCACCTCCGCGTCCTCGAGGCGGCGTCACTCGTCAGCGCGGTACGCGTGGGCCGGGAGAAGCACCACTACCTCAACCCGGTGCCGATCCGCGAGATCCACGACCGGTGGCTGGACAAGTTCACGGCCCGGAACGCCGCCTCCCTGTTGGCCCTGCAGCTCGCCCTGGAGACGCAACCGATGACCGCAACCGCGACCCCGCCGCACCACGTGGCGTCCATCTATATCCGCGCGACGCCGGAGGCGATCTGGCGCGCCCTGACCGAATCCGAGTTCACGACGCAGTACTACTACGGCAACACTGTCGAATCCGACTGGCAGCCGGGTTCGACCTACCGATACCGCGACCACGGCGAGCTGGCGATCGAGGGCCAGGTCCTCGAGTCCGACAAGCCGACGCGGCTGGTCACGACCTTCACCGCCTGCTGGGACGAAGCTGCCAAAGCCGAGGGCGCCAGCCGGGTCACGTTCGAGATCGAAGACTCAGACGTCCCGGGCGTGTCACGCCTGGTGGTGACCCACGATGAGCTCGTCGACAAGCCGGCGACGTTCGCACAGGTCTCGGGCGGTTGGTCGTTCATCATCAGCGGTCTCAAGACAGTGCTCGAGACCGGGCACGGCCTTCGACAGTAGGCCATTCGGGCGGCGGTACCGCCATTCCCGACTGGAATGAGCCGCCACGGGCGGCGCCGCTGGAACCCGACCGGATGACCGGCCGGGTTCCTGGCGTTGACCGGCGCGTGCCCCGGCTTCCATGGTGGAGCCGGGGCCGTTCTATGCCGGGGCAAGCAGCTTTCAGCCGGGCTCATGGCTCCGGGCCGGGCGCGCCACTCGAACCGTGACCCGCGTGGTGACGCGCGGCCGGCGCATGGCCCGCCGCGGACGTACCCTCGCCGCTCCGCAGGACAAGGGAGCCAGCATGCGCCGCCCGATCTCTGGTGCTCGCCGTCGCGATCGCGGCCGCCATCCCGCTCGCACCGACGGTCTCGGCGATCGGGCCGGGAGGCTGGGACCACCTTGGCGTCGGCGCCACGTCCGCGCTGGCGTCGCTCAACGGCCCGGTTCTCGCCTTGAACGTGGATGCCCCAGGCGTGCTCCTCGTTGGGGGCTCCTTCACCTCGGCCGGCGGCATCGCGAACACCGCCCGGATCGCGACATGGAACGGCACGGCGTGGGGCGCGCTGAACGGCCCGGGCATCTCGAACGGTGACGTGCGCGCGATCGCGTACGCCGGCGGGAAGGTCTATGTCGGCGGCACGTTCACCGACGCGGGCGGCAATGCCGCCGCCGACCACCTGGCAGTCTGGAGCGGCACTGGCTGGGCGCCGTTCTGCAACTCGATCGTGCCCGGGCCGGCCATCACCGCGACGGTGAATGCCCTCCAGATCATCGGCAACACCCTGTACGTCGGGGGCGACTTCGCGGACGGGGCCGGGATTCCGGCCGCCGACAAGCTCGTGGCCTGCGACCTGACCACCGGCGATGCGCGCGCCACCGTCGCCGCGAGCGAGGTAAACGGCTCCGTCAACGCCCTGACGGCCGACAGCAACGGGACGCTGTACGCGGGCGGCAGCTTCATCAACATGGACACGATCCCGGAGGCCGACCACGTCGCCGCGTACGACGGGTCCTGGCACGCGATGGGATCGGGCCCGGCGCCGGCCATCGATTCGGCGGTCCGCAGCCTCGTCGCCCACGGCACCGACGTCTACGTGGGCACCGACTCGGTCAACATCGACGGCATCGCGCAGGCGGACCACGTGGCGAGATGGAGCGGCTCGGCCTGGAGCGCCCTGGGCTCGAACACGTCCGGCACCGACGGCTGGTTCCCGGCCACCACGTTCATCAACGCCCTGGCCACGACCGGATCCCTCGTCTTCGCCGCGGGATCGTTCCAGAACGCAAACGGGGTGGCGACTGCGGACGGCATTGCCTACTTCGACGGCAGTGCCTGGCGCCCGATCGGGTCGGACGGGGCCGGCAACGGTCCATTCATCGCGACCGCCAGCTCGCTCGCGGTCTTCAGGAGCAAGGTCCACGTTGGAAGCGGCAACATGACCAGCGCCGGCGGCGACACCCGCGCGAAATTCCTCGCCGCCTATGCGCTCACACTGCCCGATACCCGGATCGGCATCGCGAGCGCCGGGCCGTTCACCGGCAACGCCGTCTACAGTGCGACGGCGGTCGGCGAGGCGCGGACGAGATTCGTCACCCGCGGGAAGTCCGGCATCTTCTACGCGAACATCCAGAACGACGGCCTCGTGGCAGCCGCCTACACGATCAAGGGCACCGGCGGCGCGCGGGGGATCACCGTGCGCTACTTCCGCGGGGCGACCAATGTCACCGCGGCGGTGAAGGCGGGGACCTACTCGACCGGGGCCATCGCGGCGCGCGCGAGCGTGACCCTCAAGGTCGTGGTGACGGTCGCGAAGTCGAGCGCGAGCGCGGGGTCGTTCCTGGTCAAGGCAATGTCCGTGGCGGGGACGCCCGCCGACGCGGTGAAGGCGACGGTCAAGGCGCGGTAGGTACGCGACGACGCCCACCCGATGGACGGCGTCGAGCTCCGGCGGGCGACGCCCGCCGATGCGTCGGCGATCGCCGACGTGTACCTCGCCTCGCTCGCGGCGACCTACCGATTCCCTCTCGCGCACACGGACGACCAGGTCCGCGCGTGGATCCGGGACGACCTCCTGCCGACGGTCGAAGTCTGGGTCGCGGTCGCCCAAGGCGGATCGATCGTCGCCTTCATGGCGCTGACCGGCGACATGCTCGACCAGCTGTACGTCGCGCCCGGCTGGACGGGCGGCCGGATCGGGAGCCGGCTCGTGGCGCTCGCCAAGGTTCGCCGGCCCGACGGGCTCGACCTCTACACGTTCCAGGTCAACGACGGGGCGCGTCGGTTCTACGCGCGGCACGGCTTCGTTGAGGTCGTGTTCGGCGACGGGTCCGCCAACGAGGAGGGCCAGCCGGACGTGCGGCTGGCATGGCGGCCGGCAGCCGTCGATGCAGAGGGCGAACGGAATCCGTAGGACGCTGAGCGACGACGGCTTCCCATCGGGCGGTCAGCAATCGAAGGCGAACCAGCACAGCTCGTTGCGCAGCCGCTGGTCGTCGAGGACGAGCTCACGGATCTCGCCGGGAAGCTGGGCGCGCTGCCACTGGCACTCCCGGCGACCAGCCTCGTCGCGCTCGCCCTTGTGAGACGCGGCCCGGGCGGCCCTGACCGCGTAGGCCGCAGCACCAAGCTCGTGGGCCGCCACGTGCGCCACCACTGCGGCCTGACCGGCGGCGTACGCCGCTTCCCGCGCAGCGCCGGTCAGGTCCCTGGCTGCGCCCATCGCGAAACCGCCGGCCGTGCGGGCTTGGGTCATCGTGACCTCACCCCGCGCCCAGGCGCGCGCCATGTCGATCGCCCGGCGCGGGCGATCGTCCTCCGGCCGTGCTTGCTCGAAGTGGTGGAGCACATGCTGCGCGCAGTCGGCCGCCCATACCGCGAGGAGGCGGTGGTCGTCGTCCTGGAGGCTGCCGCCGCGACGCACGGTGACGAGCCTGGGGTCCCGGACCTCGGGGAGGATCATCCGTCTGCCCAGCTGCCTTCGCTTGTCCGGTTAGCTGCCGCCGGCAGGTTGGGCGGATGCCGAACCTGCCTCCGGATTGTCGGTCGATCGGTCCACGTTGAGCAAGCGCGACCCCAGCCCGAGTCGGCTCTTCGACCCGCCACCCGCCGCCAGGGTGGGCAGTGACACCCTAGCTGGCACAGCCCGGGCGCAGAGTTCGGGGCATGGAAGCCGTCGCAACGCTCGTCAGCATCAGCAGCCCGCCGGGCCGGGCGCCGGTCGGGCCGCCCGGAGCGCCCCGCGACGCCGCGGCAGGCGCCGCCAGGGGGAGCATCGCGCCCGCGATCGGGCCGGCAAGCCCGGTCGTCGCGCGCATCTCCGTCGAGCACGATCGCCTCGTCGTGGAGCGACTCGCCCTCACCGATGCGAGCCTCGCCGCGTTCGTCGGCGAGCGGCCTGTCGACGATCGACCGGCGCTCGTCGAGAAGGCCCTCAAGATCGGCCTGACCGCGCTGATGGACGCCGGCGTCACGGTCAACGTCGACGCGGTCCGCGCCGAGTTCGCGTCCCTGCTGCGGCAGACCGAGGCCGCCAACGAGAAGGCCGCGACGACGCTCGACCACCTGCTGCGCCAGAACTTCGCCGACGGCGACGGCCGGCTTCCGCGCACGCTCGAGACGTTCCTCGGCGACCGGGGCAAGCTGCGTGCGCTGACCGACGAGCTCTTCGACGAGTCGAAGCGCGACAGCGCCATCGGGCGGATCCGCGAGCTCCTCGGACGGTACTTCGACGGCGATGCGAGCAAGCTCGCCTACCTCCTCGACCCGACCCGGGCCGGGGTCGCCGCTCCACCAGTTCCGCGGCGAGGTCGTGGACGGGTTCACGCGGCTCGGCGAGCGGATCACGGCCCTCGAGGCGGCCGCCAGCGCCCGCGCCCAGGAACGCGCCAAGGGCACCGCCAAGGGCACCGACTACGAGGATCTCCTCGAAGACCTGCTCGGCGACCTGGCCCGCGGCGCCGGGGACTTCGTCGAGCGGACCGCGGCCGACACGGGCTCCGTCCTCAAGTCGCGCAAGGGCGATTTCGTCCTCACCGTCGACCCGGGACTCACCCGCGGCCGCGACCTGCGCCTCGTGATCGAGGCCAAGGACAAGCGGATGTCACTCCCCGAGATCCGCAAGGAGCTCGCGGCGGCCAAGGAGAACCGCGGCGCGGCGGTCGGCGTCATCGTCTTCACGCCAGCGCATGCGCCCACGGGCGTGGACCCGTTCACGGTGATCGGCGGCGACGTCTACTGCGTCGTCGACCCGGATGCGCCCGAGCCCGCCTTCCTGGGCGGCGCGATCCGGCTGGCCCGGCTCCTCGCTCTCAGCACCCTCGACGATCACGAGATGGACGTCGACGCGGTCGCGATCGGACGCGCCCTCGCCGGGATCAAGGCCCAGCTCGACGCGATCACCAAGCTGAAGAGCCAGCTCACCTCGATCGGCAACGCGACGAAGGCCGTCTGGACCGGCCTCGACGAGCTCCGCGCCGGCGTCCTCTCGAAGGTGGCCGAGGCCGAGCAGGAGCTCCGCACGGCTGGCTGACGGTCAGGCACACCACATGCGCGGCCGCACCGGGATCGGCGGGGAACCGGCCCGTAGGGCCGCAGCGGGATCGGCATGGTCTGGCAGCGCGAACCTCGGCCTGTTCGCCTCCGCGCCCTGGGGACCGCGAGGCGCGGCCTACCCGATCGCGACGCCCTCCGCGGCGCGGACCGTCGCGTCGACCTCCTGCATCGTGATGCACCCGTCGACCGGGCAGACGTACGCGCAGAGCCGGCAGCCGACGCACTCCGCGTCGTCGACGACGAGCTTCGAGGTTCCGTTCGTCCCCTCGAGCCGGATCGCCTGGTGCGCGCCGTCCTCGCAGGCCCGGTGGCAAAGGTTGCAGTGGATGCACTGGCTCGCGTCGATCCGCGCCTTCAACGCGTAGCTCAGATCGAGCTCGCCCCAGTCGCCGATGCTCGGGATCACGCGGCCGACGAGGTCGGCTGGCGAGGCGAGCCCGCGCTCCGCGAGGTAGCCGGCCAGCCCGTCGATCATGTCCTCCACGATCCGGTAGCCGTGGTGCATCACCGCGGTGCAGACCTGCACGTTGCTCGCCCCGAGGAGCAGGAACTCCACCGCGTCGCGCCATGTCTCGACGCCGCCGATCCCGGAGACCGGGATGCCGATCCGCGCGTCCTTGGCGATCGCGCTGACCATGTTCAACGCGATCGGCTTGACGGCCGGCCCCGAGTAGCCGCCGTGCGAGCCCCGGCCGCGGACCGACGGTCGCGCCTGCCACGCGTCGAGGTCGAGGCCGACGAGCGAGCTGATCGTGTTGATGAGCGCGATCCCGTCCGCGCCGCCCCGCTGGGCGGCCCGGGCAGCGACCGTGATGTCGGTGATGTTCGGGGTCAGCTTGACGAGCACCGGGATCTCCGACGCCTGCTTGGCCCAGCTTGTGATCATCTCGAGGTACTCGGGGACCTGGCCGACCGCCGATCCCATGCCCCGCTCTGCCATGCCGTGCGGGCAGCCGCAGTTGAGCTCGATGCCGTCGGCCCCGGTGTCGTTGACCCGCCGGACGATGTCGTGCCAGGCCTCGGGGCGCGACTCCACCATCAGCGAGACGACGACGGCCCGGTCCGGGAAGCGCCGCTTCACCTCGCGGACCTCGGCCAGGTTCGTCTCGATGGGCCGGTCGCTGATCAGCTCGATGTTCGAGATGCCGACCATCCGGCGCCCATCGAGGTCGAGCGACCCGAGGCGCGAGGTCACGTTGGTGATGGGCTCGCCGACCGTCTTCCAGACGACGCCTCCCCAGCCTGCCTCGAACGCCCGGGAGACCATCTCGCCGGTGTTCGTCGGCGGGCCGCTCGCCAGCCAGAACGGGTTCGGGCTCCGGATCCCGGCCATCTCGACGGCGAGGCTGACGCCCGGCGCCCGGTCGGGTGCCGGGATCGCGGAGATAGCTGGATGAGCCGCGACCGGCTCCACGCCGAGGGCCGCCGCGATCGAGCGCGCTGCGAGCTTGCCCTCCTGGACCGCGTGGACCACCTCGCGGCCGCCGTTGACGAGATCGCCCCCGGCCCACACCCGGGGTTCGTCGGTCCGGCCGGTCGCCGGGTCGGTGGTCACGCGGTCGCCGCGCGATGCGACCCCGAACTCCTGGACGAGGCGCTCGACCGACTCCTGCCCGGTGGCGACCACCACCGAGTCGAGGGCGACGCTGAACTCCCCGTCAGGCACCCGCGTCGGGGCGGGCCGGCCGCTCCGATCGGGCGCCCCGAGGCGCATCCGGTCGAACGTCGCGCCGCTCACGCGCCCGTCGCGGCCGCTGATCTCGACCGGCGCCGTCAGCCAGGCGAACCGGACGCCGAGCGACCGGGCGAGCTCGATCGCGTGCGGGTAGGCCGGTGCCTCCGCCTCGCTGCGCCGGTAGAAGACGGTGACCTCCTCGGCGCCCAGCTGGACCGCGGCAGCGGCGGCGTCGAGGGCGGTGCTCCCGCCGCCGATGACGCCGACGCGGGCCCCGATCGGGGTGCCGCCCGGCTCGCCCGTGACGACGGGCTCGAGCAGCTGCAGGGCGGGGATGACCCCGTCGAGGTCCTCGCCGGGGATCCCGAGCCGCCGGTTGCGGCCCAGGCCCATGCCCAGGAAGACAGCGTCGTAGCTGGCAACGAGGTCGGCGGCCGCGAGGTCCTGCCCGACGCGCGTCCCGCGCCGGATCTCCGCGCCCGCGCGCTCAACCTCGGCGACTTCGTGGGCTGTCATCTCGCGGGCATGGCGCCACGGCACGATCCCGTAGGCGCACAGGCCGCCGGCCTGGGCCCGGGCCTCGAACAGCGTGACGTCGATCCCGGCACGCCGCAGCTCCGCGGCGCAGGCGAGGCCGGCAGGCCCCGCCCCCACGATGGCGACCCGCTTGCCCGTCGCGGGCCCGGCCGTGAAGAACGGCCGGCCGGCGTCGCGGTACGCGTCCATCGCCACGCGCTGGAGCGCGCCGATCGGGATCGCCCGGTCGAGCGGGCCGCGCACGCAGGCCCCTTCGCAGAGGGACTCGACCGGGCAGACCCGGGCGCACGTCCCGCCCAGCGGGTTCGCGGCGAGGATCGTCCGGGCGCTCCCGTCGAGGTTGCCGGTCGCGATGCCGCGGATGAAGCGGGGCACGTCGATCCCGGTCGGGCAGGCGGCCACGCAGGGCGCGTCGAAGCAGAAGAGGCAGCGGGCCGCCTCCTCCTGCGCGACCTGCAGGGAGAGCCCCCTCTCGACGTCGAAACCGGCCATCGCGCTGCCTCCGGAGCTGCTCCTCGGCCGCGCAGATCGCCGCCGAAACCGACACGTTCGCAACCGCGATCGTCGGCCACCAGAGTCCTGCGGCCCGATTCGACCGGGCCATCGCCGCGCCTCGATCGTCCCGAACGGCCTTGCGAGGCTATATCGGTGTGATATCATAACGATCTCATCACGGTGCCAAGCGCGGAAGAGCGCGCCCTGGCGCTCGGAGACACGAAAGGCGGACCTCGCGATGATCAAGGAACGAAATGCCTTCAGGCTTCCGGGCATTCCGATGTTCTTCGTGCTGCTGGTGGCCCTGCTCGGCCTGAGCTACGGGTTCACCGTCACGTTGATCGACCTGATCGGTCGCGAGGCCCAGGTGGGGTTCGGCGACTTCGTGCCGCTCGTCGCGTACACGATCGCGTGGATCCTGGTCCTCGCCTGCTTCGGCGGCCTGACCAGCATCAACCCCAACGAGGCGCGCGCCCTGGCGATGTTCGGTCACTACGACGGCACGATCCGCGCCCAGGGCCTGCAATGGGTCAACCCGTTGACGCAGCGGCGCCGGATCTCCGTCCGGGTCCGCAACTTCGAGAGCAGCAAGCTCAAGGTCAACGACCACGACGGCAACCCGATCGAGATCGCGGCGGTCGTCGTCTGGCGCGTCACCGACACCGCCGAGGCGCTGTTCGAGGTCGACGACTACGAGAACTTCCTCCACGTCCAGGCCGAGGCCGCCCTGCGGAACCTCGCGATGACCCATCCGTACGACGCGCATGCCGAGGGCGACATGTCGCTCCGCTCGAACCCCCAGGAGATCGCCGACGCGCTGCGCGGCGAGATCCAGGATCGCCTCGTGCGGGCCGGCATCGAGATCACCGAGGCGCGCCTCAGCCACCTCGCCTACGCCCCCGAGATCGCCAACGCGATGCTCCGGCGCCAGCAGGCCAACGCCGTCATCGCGGCGCGCTCGCGGATCGTCGAGGGCGCCGTGGGGATGGTCGAGATGGCGCTCGCGCAGCTCAGCGAGAAGCAGGTCGTGGAGCTCGACGAGGAGCGCAAAGCGCAGATG
>CAWEJO010000001.1:0-131885 GCA_963809375.1 uncultured Chloroflexia bacterium | reverse complement strand
GGGCGGTCGCCGGCCATCGCTGACGCGGTGGCGCTCGGCGACGCGGCAGCGACGGCCTGGTCGGCAGGCGTCCGAGAGCCCCCGCCCGCGCGGGCCTGCCGCGGCGCGGTCGCTCCGCCGGACGGCGTGGGCGCCTGCGCCTCGGTCGGACCTGCGGCAGTCCCCTCGCCGCCCTGCTCGATCATCGGCCCATGGTACCCGCCGCCCGGCAGGCGTCTGCCGCCCGCCGGGTCGGCGCCCTCCATCCGGAGGCGCGGAACCGGTAGACTGCCCGCCGTGAGCCATCCGTCGCTCGGGCTGCCCCGCCCCGTCGACGCCGGCTACCCGGCCGCCGCCGACCGCCTCCGCGCCGCGAACGCCCGCCTCGGCGTGCGAGCCCTCGAGGTGGCCGTCGAGCTCGACCCGACGCTCCGGGAGCGCCTCGGCGACGACGGCCTGCGCCGCTGCTGCGAGACACCGAGGTCTACCTGGAGCGGATCGCGCTGGCGTGGTCGCGCACCGGCGATCCGGCGCCCGGTCCGCGAATGGGTCGACTGGGTCATGCCCGTCTACCGCCGCCGGCGCGTCGCCGCTCGACGACGTCCAGACGCTCACGGAGGGCCTGCGGGCCGCCGTCGGCGCCGTCCTCTCCGCCGACGAGCGCGCCGTCGCCGACGCCGCGCTCGACGAGGGGATCGCGGTGCTGCGCTGGCATCGCCGCCTGGGCGGCGATGCGCGCAGGCGCAACCGGATCCTCGACGCGCATCTACCGGGGCGCCTGACCGATGACCATCAAGTGGGTCCAGGTCGACCCGCTCGTGATGAACGGCGAGCCGTTCTGCTATGGCAGCGGGTGACCGTCCGCCAGCTGCTCGAGATGCGGGCGAGCGGGTACGACGCTGACCCGCATCCTCACCGACCACCCGGAGCTCCGGCGGCATGGGCGTCGCCGCCGCGTTCTGCTTCGCGGCCGACCACCACGAGCGGTACGCGGACTTCTTCGCGCCCGACGGCAGCCTGCGCGGACCCGGCTACTCCGACGACGAGGCCGTCGGCCTGCCGCCGGAGCTGGTGCGGCCGGGCATCACCGTGGCCGGCGCGGCCACGGCGCCTGACGGCAGGGAGCCGGACATGACCACCCGCACGCGCGCGAGCGGCCCGAGGCGTCCGGCCCGTCGACGGTGTCCGGCCGGGCGACGGTTCCAGCCCGATGATGGCCGCCGGCCCGGTCCGGTGGGGGATCCTCGGCACCTCCCGCATCAACGCCAAGGTGCTCGCCGGGGCACGCGGCGCCGAAGGCGTCGAGATCGTCGCGGTCGCCAGCCGCGACGCGGGCGAGGCGGCCGCCGTATCGCCGCCGAGCAACGGGATCCCGACCGGCCACGGCTCGTACGAGGCGCTCCTCGCCGACCCGGCCGTCGAGGCCGTCTACATCTCGCTGCCGAACGCGCTCCACCACCCCTGGACGCTGCGCGCGCTCGAGGCCGGCAAGCACGTCCTGTGCGAGAAGCCGTACTCACGCGCGCACCCGGAGAGGTCGACGCTCGCGTGGGACCTCGCCGAGTCGCGCGGCCTCCTGCTGATGGAAGCGTTCATGTGGCGCCACAGCCGCCAGACCCGGCGGTTCCTCGAGCTGCTGCCCGGAGATCGGCGAGCTCCAGGCGATCCGCGCGACGTTCAGCTTCGTCCTCGACGACCCGAACGACATCCGGCTGTCGGCCGGCGCTCGACGGGCGGCTCGCTGATGGACGTCGGCTGCTACTGCGTGAGCGGCGCCGCGGCTGCTCGCCGGGCAGGAGCCCGACCGCGTGTACGGCGAGTCGACCTTCAACGGCGAACGGCATCGACACGCGCTTTGCGGGGACGCTCCACTTCCCGTCCGGGATCGTGGCGACGTTCGTCACGGGCTTCACGACCGAGCACGCGGGCCTCGAGGCGATCGGCTCGCAGGGCGTCGTCCGGGCCGACGACCCGTGGCACGTCCGGAGCGGCGTGATCCAGCACGACGACCGAGCCCGTGGCGGTCGACACGACGAGCGCCTACCGCCTCGAGCTCGAGAACCTGTCGGCGGCGATCCGCGGCCGGGGCAGCCGCTGCTCGGGCGCGCCGACGCGCTCGGCCAGGCCCGGACATCGCCGCGCTGTACGAATCGGCCGGCGCAGGACGCCGGTCACGCTCGACCCGACGGCCCGTCGCCGGCTGTCGTCTGACGCGCGCCTAATCCCGACCTGCCAACTCGACATTCGGCCGATCGGTGATACGCTCTTCGTCCACCAAGGAGCCTCCAGCACCGCATGACCGACCAGCCGACGACCACCACCCCGGACGCCCCGGCGCCCGCCTTCGACCCCGCGCGCCGCGCGACGGAGCTCGCGATCCTCGACGCCCTGCGCGACGTCGTCGACCCCGAGATCGGGATGAACGTGGTCGAGCTGGCGCTCATCAAGCAGGTGATCCTCGGTGAGCACGAGTCCGAGATCAAGATGATCCTCACGACCCCGTTCTGCCCCTACGCCGGCTCGATGATCCAGCAGGTCCGGGAGCAGGCGGAATCCGTCCTCGACCACCCGGTCAAGGTGACGCTGCTCGCGGAGCGGTGGGATCCGCGAGACGCGGGCCTGATGTGGTGAGCGAGGCCGACGTCACGTTCGCCGTCCCCACCGGCCTGGACGCCGACGGGGAACACGCCGAGCGCCCGGGCCGCGGCTCGGCCGTCTCGACCAAGCGCGGCGACGACGGGACGACCGGGCCTCCTGTTCGGCGGGCCCGGATTCCCAAGGACGATCCGCGGACCGAGGCCTACGGCACGATCGACGAGGCCGTCGCCACGCTCGGCATCGTCCGGGCGGAGCTTGGGTTCCGGCGAAGCCTCGACGAGCTGCCGCCGACGCTCGCCGTGATCGAGGGCATGGTGCTCCGGTTCCAGCGCGAGCTGTTCGTCGTCGCGTCCGAGCTCGCCACGAACCCGGACGCGTGGGACCGCCAGCGAGGCCGGCGTGACCCGGGTCTCGGCCGAGATGGTCGCGGGCGTCGAGCAGCTGCTCGCGGACTTCGAGGCGCGGATGCACCTGCCCCGCGAGTTCGTCGTCCCCGGCGAGACCCGCGTGAGCGCCTCCCTGGAGGTCGCCCGGACGATCCTGCGGCGCGCGGAGCGGCGGGCCGTGACCCTCGATCGGGCCGGCCTGGTCCCTGGCCCGCACCTCATCCCGTACCTCAACCGGCTGGCGGACCTGCTGTGGGTCCTCGCCCGCACCGCCGAGCAGGCCGAGTCCCGGCTCCCGATGGCGGCGCGGGCGGCTCCCGCCCCGCGCGCGCCGGCGCGGCTGAGCGCGGAGGCGTCCGGGCGGCCGGGTTTCGGCGAACTGGAAGCCTCGAGATTGCCGGAGGCGCTGCTTGTCACCCTCCACCCACGCCACGAGAATCACGAACTCGGGCCACCGGGCCCGGATCGACCAGGAGTCACGAACCGCACCATGATGTACAACCGCTATGCCCCACCGTCCAGCATCGGCGTCCGGCCGGACGCGCGGCTGGCGCAGGCGTTCCTCACCCAGGCGTTCACGTTCATGTTCCTGGGGCTGCTGCTCACCACCGTGGT
Source organism: uncultured Chloroflexia bacterium (assembly GCA_963809375.1). Taxonomy (GTDB): domain Bacteria; phylum Chloroflexota; class Limnocylindria; order Limnocylindrales; family CSP1-4; genus CTSoil-043. The sequence continues at coordinate 128,307 of CAWEJO010000001.1, read as the reverse complement.
GGGCGGGGTCGCCTCGGGCTTCGCCACCTCGACGCTCCACGGGCTGGTGATCCCGGTCATCGTCGGGCAGGTCGGGCTGGCCCTCGCCCTCGGCTTCGGCCTCCGGAGCATGCCCGCGACGGTCGGGCTGCTGCTCTTCTTCGTCTATGCGGCGACGATGGGCGTGACCCTCGCGGTGATCCTCAAGGTGTACTCGCTGGGCAGCGTCGTCGCGGCCGGCTCATCGGCCGCCGCCGTGTTCGGCGGGGCGGCGTTCTACGCCGCGGTCACCAAGCGTGACCTGACCCGGCTCGGCGGGTACCTGTTCATGGCCCTCATCGGGCTGCTCGTCGCCATGGTCGTCAACCTGTTCATCGGCTGGACCTGGCTCAGCTTCGGCATCTCGGTGGCCGGGGTGGTGATCTTCACCGCTCCTGACCGCCTACGACGTCCAGCAGATCCAGAGCGGCGGCGTCGCGGCGTGGGCCGGGTCGATGGAGAAGGGCGCCGTCATGGGCGCGTTCCGCCTCTACCTCGACTTCATCAACCTGTTCTTCATGCTGCTCCGGCTGTTCGGGAGCTCGCGCGGCTGACAACCGGATGCCTCCCGCGGCCCGGTCGAGACCGGGCCGGCCCTGGCTCGCTATCCTGACGGCCCGGTCACATCGACCGGGCCGTTCAATTCCCCGAGCCGCGGAGCCCACCGGAGCCCAAGGGAGATGCCCGAGCCGCGACCCCTGTCCCTGTCGTTCGCGCTGCCCGAGGGCGCGACAGGTCTCTCGCGTGCCCCGCGTGCCGCGCCGCGCCCTCGTCCGTCGGGCCCGGACGACCCGTCGGTTCCCCGCCTGACCGTCGCGCTGACGTTCGACCACGACGCGACCAGCGCGGCGGTCGAACGCGGCGACGGGCCGTTCCGGCGATCGCTCGGCGAGTACGGCGTCCGGGTCGGGGTGCCGCGGGTCCTCGACCTGCTCGCGCGCCACGACATCAAGAGCACGTTCTTCATCCCAGGCCACACGGCCGCGACGTTCCCGGACAGCGTGGCCGCGATCGCCGCCGGCGGCCACGAGCTGGCGTGCCATGGCTGGGCGCACGAGGATGTCACGCGTCTCGGGGTCGACGAGGAACGCGCCCTCCTGCAGCGCAGCCGCGAGGCGATCGGGTCCGCCTGGGGACGCCCGCCGATGGGGTTCCGGGCGCCGTACTGGTCGCTCTCGGAGCGGACGCTCGGGCTCGTGGAGGAGGCCGGGTTCGCCTACGACAGCTCGCTCGCGTGGGACGACTTCCGGCTGGCCCACGTCCGGCATGGCGACGTCAACGCCGTCGAGCGGTCCGTGCTCGGGGAGCCCGGCCGGCTCCTGGAGGTCCCGATCAGCCACGTGCTGGGCGACTGGGCCCCATTCGAGCCCGAGCCGGGGCAGGGCGCCGCGCGCGCCGTCCGGCGTCGAGGAGACGTGGCTCGCCGAGCTTCGCTACGCGCACGCCCATGCGCCGGGCGGAGTGATCACGTTCACGCTCCACCCGGAGGTGATCGGCCGGGGCTCGCGGATCGCGATGCTCGAGCGGCTGATCGAGACCGCCCGGGAGCTTCCGGGCGTCATCTTCGCCCGCCTCGACGTCGCGGTCGCGCGCTGGATCATCACGCACGGGGCGTGACAGCCGCGCGCCGGCGGCGCAGGGCGGCGCAGGGCCGCGCCGGCGGCGCACGCTGGCGCCGGCATTCGAGCAGTTCCGGAGAAGCCGCCACCGCAGCACCTGCATAGGATGAGGGTCGTCCCCTTCGCACGGAGAACGCGAGCCATGATCACCAAGCTCGTCGTCACGTCCCAGAAGGTCCTCGACCAGGACGAGGCGCTCGACTTCTACGTCAACAAGCTCGGGCTGGAGGTTGGCCAGGACTTCCAGCAGGGACCCGTCCGCTGGCTGACGGTGCGCGTCCCGGGCGACCCGGGCCTCGAGATCTACCTCGAGAAGCCGGGCCCGCCGGCGCAGGACGAAGCGACGGCCGAACAGCTCCGCGAGCTGGTCACCAAGGGCGCCGTCGGGTTCTTCGCGTTCCAGACCGAGGATGTCCGGGCGCTCTTCGAGACGCTGAAGGCGCGCGGCGTGACCGACTTCACCCAGGAGCCCACCGACCACTTCTACGGCACCGACATGGGCGTCCGCGACCCCTTCGGCAACGCCATCCGGATCCTCCAGCCGGCGAAGGTCAGCCAGGAGACGACGGCCTGACGGTCCCGCCCTCACGCGTCGAGGCTCCCCCCGTCTCCCTCGGCAAGGGTCATCCGCAGGCCAGGGCGACGCACGCCGGGCGACGCACGCCCGGGCGACGCACGCCGGCGAGCGACCGTGCGGCGGCTCGCGGCCGGCGCGCAGGGAGCCCGGTCCCTCGTTCGGATCGGGCCCCGCTGTGCGAGCCCCCTGGGTCAGCTCGCGGCCTTCCTGACGAGCTCCGCGATTCTCGCCTCGGCGGCGGCCGTCAGCTCGATCAGCGCGAAGGCGACCGGCCACATGGCACCCTCGTCGAGCACGGCGTCCGGCTGGAATTCGAAGGTCGCGTACCGCACCTTGAACTTCGAGGCCGGCTTGAAGAAGCAGATGACCTTGCCGTCCTTGGCGTAGGCCGGCATCCCGTAGTAGGTTTTCGGCGCCAGGTTCGGAGCGCTGGACAACACGATGGCGTGCAGCCGCTCGCCCATGGCGCGATCCGGCGCCGGCATGTCGGCGAGCTTCGCGAGCACCTCGGCCTCGCCGGCAGCCGCCTCGGCGGCCTTGTCCGCGCCCCGCCGCGAGGCCGCCTTCGCTTCTCGGGCGCGCTCCTGCATCGCGAGTCGCTCTTCGTCCGTGAAGCCTTCGGACGCCTTGCCGGTCCGGGTTGCGGGCTGCTTCGTGGTGGGCATCGCAGGTTCCTCGCTGCTGTCGATCTGACTCCGACGAGCCCCGATGCTAGGGGACGGCCGCCGCCGGGGCTTCTCCAGAACTGCTCGATTGCCGGGCGGCCCCGGCAGGGCTGCTCGATAGCTGGGCGGTCCCCGCCGCAGCCCATGGCCGGGTGGCCGCCATCTGGAAGCAGTTGGGCACGACCATCGGGCCATGCCCCACGCGGTAGGCCGACGGCGACTCGCCGACGATCTCGCTGAACGTCCGGCTGAAGGTCCCCAGGCTGGTGAAGCCGACGTCGAGGCAGATGTCGGTCACGCTGCGGTCGGTCTCGCGGAGCAGGAACATCGAGCGCTCCACCCGCCGTCGCTGGAGGTACCGGTGCGGCGTCTCCCGGAAGACCGCGCGAAAGCAGCGGGTGAAGTGCGCTTCCGAGCAGTGGGCCACCGCGGCCACGGCGCGGACGTCGAGCGGCTCCGCATAGGCGCGGTCCATGGCGTCGCGAGCACGCAGCAGGCGGCGGTTGAGGTCCTCGACGTCGCGGCTCACGCCGCAACGCTACCCGATCGGGGGCGCGGTGCAGCCCTGGGCCTCAGGCCGAGGCAGCTGGCGTCCCGGTCGGCGGTACGACGGCGAGGTCCAGCGCGAACGCGAGCAGCAGGCCGCCGTCGCCCGGGGCGAAGCGCCAGTCCCGCGCCGGGTCGCGGACGAAGCCCAGCCGGGCGTAGATCCGCTGGGCACCGGTCATCTTCGGCAGCGAGTGGAGGCACAGCCGGCGCCGGCGCCCGGCGCGCGCCAGCTCGACGCAGGCTTCCGCGAGCGCGCTGCCGGCCCCGCGCCCCTGGGCCGCGGGCGCGACCGCGAGCATCCTCACGCAGGCCTCGCCGGGCTCGAGCATCTCCGCCCACGGGTTCGTCTCGTCGGGGACGTAGGTCACGCACCCGAGCAGCTCGTCGGTCGCGGCGTCGACCGCGGCCAGCACGACGGCCTCGCGGGCACGCCGCGGGACATCGCGCAGCTCCGGGACGTACTCGTCGTCGCCCTCGAGCACGCCCAGCGCGTCGTAGGCCGCGACGACGATGTCGCCGAGACGCTCGAACTCCTCGGGCCGCGCCTCGCGTACCTCTATGCCCGCCGGGCCGCCATCGTCCGCGAGGCCGCCGCGCTCCACCGTCATGCCGTCACTCCCTGCATCACGCGCGACGGTAGCGAACCGTGGCACCGGCTGCACGCCGAGCGCCGGCAGATTCGCCTCGATCCGTCGAGCGGGCGCTAACGCTCCCGCGGTACGATCGGTCGCGAGACACGACCCTCGGCGAGTCGGAGGAAGGTTCGCGATGACCGTCACCCATGCATCCAGCGTGCCCGGCGAATCGACTCCCCTCGACGCCGACGAGCTGAGCCGGATCGACGCCTACTGGCGGGCGGCCAACTACCTGTCCGTCGGGCAGATCTACCTGCTCGACAACCCGCTCCTCCGCGAGCCGCTGCGCCCCGAGCACACCAAGCCGCGACTGCTCGGTCACTGGGGCACGACCCCCGGCCTCAACTTCATCTACGCGCACATGAACCGGGTGATCAAGCGCGACGATCTCGATGCGCTCTACATCACCGGCCCGGGCCACGGGGGTCCCGGCATCGTCGCCAACGCGTGGATGGAAGGGACCTACACGGAGGTCTATCCGGCCATCGGCCGGGACGAGGACGGCATCCGCAAGCTCTTCCGCCAGTTCTCGTTCCCCGGCGGGATCCCGAGCCACGTCGCGCCGGAGACCCCCGGCTCCATTCACGAAGGCGGCGAGCTCGGCTACTCGGTCGCCCACGCGTACGGCGCGGCCTTCGACAACCCGGACCTCCTGGTCTGCTGCGTGGTCGGCGATGGCGAGGCCGAGACCGGCCCGCTCGCGACGAGCTGGCATTCCACCAAGTTCGTCGACCCGGTCCACGACGGCGCGGTCCTGCCGATCCTCCACCTGAACGGCTACAAGATCGCGAACCCGACTGTCCTCGCCCGGATCTCCCACGAGGAGCTCGGCGCGCTGTTCGAGGGCTACGGGTACCACCCCTGGTTCGTCGAAGGCGACGACCCGGCGACGATGCACCAGCTGATGGCCGCGACGCTGGACGCCGTGATCGCCGAGATCCGGGAGATCCAGCGCGCTGCCCGGTCCGGCGCGGACACGGCCCGGCCGCGCTGGCCGATGATCATCCTGCGCTCGCCGAAGGGCTGGACCGGCCCCCGCGAGATCGGCGGCAAGCCGGTCGAGGGCAACTGGCGCTCCCACCAGGTCCCGATGTCCGAGGTCCGGACGAACCCGGCCAACCTCGCGATCCTCGACGCGTGGCTGCGCAGCTACCGGCCGGAGGAGCTGTTCGACGACAACGGAGCCCTGCGCCCCGACCTCGCCGCCCTCCCGCCCACCGGCACGCGGCGGATGAGCGCCAACCCGCACGCCAATGGCGGGAGCCTGCTGCGGGCGCTCGACCTGCCCGACTTCCGGGACTACGCGGTCGACGTCCCGGCACCCGGCGCGACCACGAGCGAGGCGGCCAGGGTGATGGGCACCCTGATCCGCGACGTGATCGCACGCAACCCTGCCAACTTCCGGCTGTGGGGTCCCGACGAGACGGCGTCGAACCGCCTGGGAGCCGCCTTCGAGGTGACCGACCGGCAGTGGGCGGCCGAGATCCTCCCGAGCGACGACTCGCTGGCCCGCGCCGGCCGCGTCATGGAGGTGCTCTCCGAGCACCTCTGCCAGGGCTGGCTCGAGGGCTACCTCCTGACCGGCCGGCATGGCCTGCTGAACTGCTACGAGGCGTTCATCCACATCGTCGACTCGATGTTCAATCAGCACGCCAAGTGGCTCAAGATCACGAACCACCTGCCGTGGCGCCAGCCGATCGCGTCGCTCAACTACATGCTCAGCTCGCTGGTCTGGCGCCAGGACCACAACGGCTTCAGCCACCAGGACCCCGGCTTCATCGACCATGTCGTCAACAAGAAGTCCGAGGTGATCCGGGTCTACCTCCCGCCCGACGCGAACACGCTGCTCTCGGTCACCGACCACTGCCTGAAGAGCCGCCAGTACGTCAACGTGATCGTGGCGGGCAAGCAGCCGTCGCCGAACTGGCTGACGATGGACCAGGCGATCCTCCACTGCACGCGCGGGATCGGCATCTGGGAGTTCGCCAGCAACGACCAGGGCAGCGAGCCCGATGTCGTGATCGGCTCGGCGGGCGACATCCCGACGCTCGAGGCCCTGGCCGCCGTGGCCCTGCTCCGGGAGCACCTGCCCGAGCTCAAGGTCCGCTTCGTCAACGTGGTGGACCTGATGCGGCTCCAGCCAAGCTCGGAGCACCCGCACGGGCTCACCGACTCCGAGTTCGACTCGCTCTTCACGTACGACAAGCCGATCGTCTTCGCCTACCACGGCTACCCGTGGCTCATCCACCGCCTGACCTACCGGCGGCGCAACCACCCCAACCTGCACGTGCGCGGGTACAAGGAAGAGGGCACCACGACCACGCCGTTCGACATGGTCATGCTCAACGACCTCGACCGGTTCCACCTCGTGATGGACGTGATCGACCGGGTGCCGGGCCTCGGCCCGCGGGCCGGCCACGTCCGCCAGCTGATGGAGGACAAGCGCCTGGAGGCGCGGGCCTACACCCGTCTCGAGGGCGAGGACTCGCCCGAGATCCGCAACTGGGCCTGGCCGGGCTGAGGTTCGCGGCGCGGCCCGGAACGCCGCGGGCGCGGAGCCCGCCTCCGGCGCGGAAGCCCGGAGCCATACTCCGGCGATGACCCAGACGCCAGCCGCACCCGTCGATCTCCTGCCCGCCGCCCGGGCCCAGCTCGCGGAGCTCATCGAGATCCGGCGGCGGCTGCACCGCCGGCCCGAGGTCGGCCTGCTCCTGCCCGAGACGCAGTCGATCGTGGCGGCGGAGCTTCGGCGCATGGGACTCGAGCCGCGGCTCGGCGCGGAGGTGAGCTCGGTCGTGGCCGTCATCGAAGGGGGGTTGCCGGGGCCGACGATCCTGCTGCGTGCCGACATGGACGGCCTGCCCCTCCAGGAGGACTCAGGCCTGCCGTTCGCGAGCGAAGTAGCGGGGGCGATGCACGCCTGCGGCCACGACACGCACGTCAGCATGCTGCTCGGCGGGGCCCGCCTCCTGCTTGACCGCCGGGCGACCCTGCGGGGGCGGGTCGTGCTCATGTTCCAGCCCGGTGAGGAAGGCTTCCACGGGGCCCGCTTCATGCTCGCGGAGGGGCTCCTGGGCGCCGCCGAGCCTGCCCCGACGGGCGCATTCGCCATCCACATCACGACCAGGGACGCGACCGGGGTCGTCACCGCGCGTCCGGGACCGATGATGGCCTCGGCGGACACGCTGCGGATCACGGTCCGCGGCCGTGGCGGCCACGCCTCGGCGCCCCACCTGGCGCTCGACCCGGTCCCGGTCGCCGCCGAGATCATCCTGGCCCTCCAGCAGATGGTCACGCGCCGTGTCGACGTGTTCGACCCCGCGGTCGTCACGATCGCCCATCTCGAGGCCGGGACCCGGGACAACATCATCCCGGAGTCGGTGTTCCTCGAAGGCACCCTCCGGAGCGTGTCCGAGGGGACGCGGAGCGCCGTCAAGGCGGCCATCCGGCGGGTCGTGGACGGCGTCTGCGCCGCCCATGACGCGGTCGGGAGCACCGAGATCATCGAGGGCTACCCCGTGACGGTGAACGACGCCGCGTTCACGCCGTGGGCGCTCGACGTCGCCCGGGGGCTCCTCGGCGCAGCCGCCGTCGAGGTCCCTGCCGCGCCCCAGATGGGCGCCGAGGACTTCTCGTACGTGCTGCGCGAGGTGCCCGGAGCGATGGCCTTCCTGGGTGCGCGCCCGGCCGGCCAGGACCTGGCGACGGCGCCGATGAACCACTCCAACCGGGTCGTCTTCGACGAGGCTGCGATGGCCGGCGGGGCTGCCCTGTACGCGGCGATCGCCCTGGCGCATGCCGATCGTGGCGCGGCCTGAGGGCTGCGACTCAGGCCGGGTCTTGTCCGGCCTCCCCGAACAGGCGCCGGAAGCGGGCTGACCGGCGGATCGGGCGGAAGCCGACCCGCTCGTAGATCCCGACGGCCCCGGACGGGTTCTCGGCATCGACCCCGAGCGTCGCGGCTTCGAGCCCGGCGGCCCGGAAGACCTCCATCGAGCGGATGAGGAGGGCCGTCGCCAGGCCCCGCCGCCGCCACGCGCGTCGCACGCCGAGCTGGCCGACCCAGCCCTCCCGGACGCCTGTCGCGGGCCAGTCGGACTCGGCGACGTAGTTGAGGGAGTAGCCGACGATCTCGTCGCCGTCGAGCGCGACGAGCGACAGGTCCGGCCGGAAGAACGGGTCGCCGATGAAGTTGCGGGCCCAGTCCTCCGGGAGAATCGGCTCGGAGCCCCAGTGATCGGCGAAGGCCTCGTTGTGGGCGACGCGGAGGCGCTCGACCGCGGCCTCAGCTGCCTCCAGGGGGTAGGCTTCCAGCCGGCATGGCGCGGTCGCGACGGGGTCCGGCAGCGCCTCGGCAAGGAACCGGCGCATCTCGAGGTACCAGCGCACCGGCGCGAAGCCGTGGGCCTCGAAGAGGGCGATTGCGTCGGCGCGGCCGGCGTCGGCCCAGGTCTCGGCGTAGCGCGCCAGGTGGGCGGGCTGGGCGCTCAGGATCTCGTCTGCCCGGGCAGCCGCCCATCCGAACGCCGCGCCGCCGATCCCCTGCCCCCGCACTGCCGGGTCGGTGCGGCCCGAGATGAACGTCCGGCGGGCACCCTCGCCGCCGACCCGCTCCTGCACCACGACGGCGGCATGCAGCGTCCCGCCGGGGTCCGCCAGCGCGAGGCTGTTGGTCGCTCAGGGGCAGGTGAGGGTCCTCGAACTCGTGGCGGGCGACCTCCTCGGTCATCACCTCCTCCTCGCCGTCGGCGACGCGAGCGGCCTCCATGAGGCGGACGAACGCCGGGATGTCGGCCATCGTGAGCGGGCGCCAGCGGGCCTCGGCGATGGCAGCGATGAGCGCGGGCAGGTCGGGCATGCCGCGATTCTGCCGCGTCGAGAAACGGCGCGGCGCCAGCCTGCCGCGCGCTGGAGTGGCCGTCCGCGCCGTGGCGCGACCACGGGCGGGCTTGCCGCCAGCGGCCCGGCGGTGTAGCATTTCCGACAAGATAGGTCGGAATTAGGTCGCGCCTTCGCGGCGTCGCCGGTCCGACGTCCCGCGAGGACCCGAGCCCTGAGCAACCGGACCTTCCATGCGACCGGCGCCATCTCCTTCAGCACGAAGGGCGAGTACGGCGTGCGCATGCTCGTCCAGCTGGCCAGGCGCTGGACGCCCGACGCGCCGGTCCCCGTCAGCCTCGCGGAGGTCGCGTCGGACGAGGACCTGCCGCGGGCCTACCTCGAGCAGCTCGCGATCCCCCTCCGGGAGGCCGGCATCGTCGCCAGCACCCGTGGCGCCCGCGGCGGGTATGCGCTCGCCCGGAACCCCGCCGCGATCACCCTCGGCGAAGCCCTGCGCGCGCTCGAGGGACCGCTCGCGCCGATGATCTGCGCCAGCGAGGACCCCCATCACGCGATCTGCGCGCGCCTGGGCGCGTGCTCCGTCAACGCGCTCTGGGTACGGGTTCGCGATGCGATCAGCGGCGTCCTCGAGGACATCAACCTCGCCGACCTGGTTCCATTCCCGCATCTCGTCGAGCTCCAGGCACGCCCGGCCGCCGTGGCCGCCGGCGAGGTCCCGGCGCCCGCCCTCCCCTGAGCCGAAGCCACCACCGACAGGAGTCCCACCCGACCGTGAGCGACCAATACCTCGAGATCCGCGACCTGCACGTTGCGCCGACCGCCGCTCCCGACAAGGAGATCCTCAAGGGAATCGACCTCACCGTCGGGAAGGGCGAGGTCCACGCGATCATGGGGCCCAACGGCTCCGGCAAGACCACGCTCGCGTACGCGCTCATGGGCCACCCCCTCTACACGGTCACCGGCGGCGAGGTCACCTGGAAGGACCGCAACGTCCTCGCCCTGAGCCCTGACAAGCGCGCCCGGCTCGGCATGTTCCTCGCCTTCCAGTACCCGACCGCCATCCCCGGCCTGTCGGTCGCCTCGTTCATCCGGACCGCGCTCAACGCCCGCCGGCAGGGGATCGACAAGGACCCCGACATCGACCCGGCCGACCCGACCCGCGGCGGCATCTCGATGGGCGACTTCCGCCGCCTGATGCGGGCCAAGATGGCGCTCCTGAAGATGGACGAGGCGATGGCCGCCCGGTATGTCAACGAAGGATTCAGCGGCGGCGAGAAGAAGCGCCTCGAGATGCTCCAGATGGCAGTCCTCGAGCCCGAGATGGCCATCCTCGACGAGACCGACAGCGGCCTCGACATCGACGCCCTGCGGATCGTGGCCGAGGGCGTCAACGCGATGCTCAACCCGAACATGGGCGTCCTGCTGATCACTCACTACCAGCGCCTGCTGAACTACATCAAGCCCGACCAGGTGCACGTCCTGGCCCGCGGCCGGATCATCAAGAGCGGCGGGCGCGATCTCGCGCTCCGGCTCGAGGAGGAAGGCTATGCCCCCGTCCTGCTCGAGGCGGGCTACGAGGCCGACGTGACCGACGAGGCCGCCGAGCTCGCCACGCCGGGCGCGGCGCACTGAGGGCGGGCCGGGCGATGGCAGTCGACATGAGCGTCGGCCTCCGGCTCCTGGAGGCGCACCTCGGGCGCTTCAACGAGGGCGTCCGGACGGGCGACTTCGACCCCATGGTCGAGGCGCTCGACCCGGATGCGCGGCTCGAGCTCGTCGGGGTCCCTGCCGGCCCGTTCGACGGCCGCGAGGCGATCCGGACCGCCTACCGCGAGATGCCGCCCGACGACCAGATCGACCTGCTCGGCGCGGACGAGCCCGATCCCGGGACCATCATCGGCCGCTGGCGATGGCACTCCACCGGAGCGACCGGTCGCATGCGGCTCGACCATGCAGCTGGGGTGATCACTGCCGTGACTGTCTCGTTCGACCCGATCGCCACCCAGGCTGCTGCCGCGCCCGCGGCCGCCGGCCTGCCTGCGCCGTCCGCGACGTCGGCGCCCGCCTCGCCACCCGCGCCGACCGCGGCTGCCTCTCCGGGTGCGGGCGGCGCACCGAGTGCGGCTGCCGCGCCGATCACGGCGGATGCCCGCGGCCCGCTCGACGCCGAAGCGCTGCGGGCGGACTTCCCGATCCTCGCCGAGCGACCGCACGGCAAGCCGCTGGTCTACCTCGACTCGGCCGCGACCAGCCAGAAGCCGCTCGCCGTGATCGAGGCGCTCGACACCTACTACCGCGAGTACAACGCGAACGTCCATCGCGGCATCTACTCGATCGGGGAGCGCGCCACCCGCGCCTACGAGGCCGCCCGGGCGGCGGTCGCCACGTTCATCAACGCGCCCGACCCCCACGAGATCGTGTTCGCCCGCAACGCGACCGAGGCGATCAACCTCGTCGCCTACAGCTGGGGTCGCCGCACCATCGGCCGCGGCGACGCGATCGTCCTGACCGAGATGGAGCACCACGCCAACCTCGTCCCGTGGCAGATCCTGGCCCAGGAGGTCGACGGCGACCTCGAGTTCATCCCGATCACCGACGAGGGCATCCTCCGGCTCGACGTCTTCGAGGTGCTCCTGCGCCTCCGGCCGAAGCTGGTCGCGCTGGCCCACGTGTCGAACACGCTCGGGACGATCAACCCCGTCCGCGAGATCGTCGAGATGGCCCACGCGGCGGGCGCCCTCGTGCTCATCGACGGGGCGCAGGCCGTGCCCCACCTCCCGGTCGACGTGCAGGCGCTCGGCGCCGACTTCTACGCGTTCTCCGGTCACAAGATGCTCGCCCCGATGGGCTCGGGCGCGCTGTGGGCGCGACGCGAGATCCTGGAGTCGATGCCGCCCTTCCTCGCCGGCGGCGAGATGATCCGCGAGGTCAAGCTTCGGCGCAGCGAGTTCAACGAGATCCCCTGGAAATTCGAGGCCGGCACGCCGGACGTGGCCGCCGCCGTCGGGTTCGGCGTCGCCGCCGACTACCTGCGCGCCCTGGGCATGGACCGCGTCCGCGAGCACGAGCGCGAGCTCGTCGGCTACGCCCTCGACACCCTCCGCCGCGAGGTCCCCGGGATCGAGCTGTACGGGCCGGGCCCGGAGGTCCGGGGCGGCGTCGTCCCGTTCAACCTGCCGGGCATCCACCCCCACGACGTCGCCCAGATCCTCGACCGCTCCGGCGTCTGCGTCCGGGCCGGCCATCACTGCACGATGCCGCTCCACGAGCGCCTCGACCTCGCCGCGACGGCCCGGGCGAGCTTCTCGGTGTTCACCACGCATGCCGACATCGACGCGCTGGCGACAGGGCTTCGCGAGGTTCGGCGAGTCTTCGGGGTCTGAAGCAGGCCCGGCCGGCCCGAGGCCCGGCGTCGGCGAGCCAGGGAGGAGCGCGGTGGATCTCGTTCCGCGAACGATGCGGCCGGTCATGGACCGGCTCCAGCAGCGCGACGAGCGCGACCGGATCGACGGCACGTCCCAGGCGGAGCGCCTCCGCGCGATCACGCCCGATGTCGGCCAGCTCCTCCTGACGCTGGCGCTGGCGGTCGACGCGCGGCGGATCGTCGAGATCGGCACGTCGGGCGGGTACTCGACGCTGTGGCTGGCGCTCGCCGCGCGGCGCACCGGCGGACGGGTCACCACGTTCGAGATCGACCCGGCGAAGGTCGCCCTCGCGGCCGCCACGTTCGACGAGGCCGGCGTCGCCGATCTCGTCGACCTTCGCGCCGAGGATGCCATCCAGGGGCTTGCCGCCGTCGTGGGCGACGCCGACCTCGTCTTCGTCGACGCGGAGAAGCAGGACTACGAGACATACCTCGAGCTGGCGGTCAGGGCCCTGCGGCCGGGCGGCCTGCTCGTCGCCGACAACCTGACCTCGCACGCAGCCGACCTCGCGGTCTTCCGGGCGAAGGCGCTCGCCCACCCTCGCCTGGCCGGCGTCGTCGTGCCGATCGGCAACGGCGAGCTCGTGGCGGTTCGCCTGGCTGGCTGACGCCCGATCGATCGGGCTCGCGCGCCACCGGCGCTCGCCCGCCCGCCGGACCCGCGCGGCTGCCACGGGCGTGCGGCCGGATCGGCCCCGCTGGGCACGCGGCTCCGCGGTCCCGGCAATCCCGACCGGCGGGCTCGGGTTTGCACCGGGATGGGCCTGCCGCGCTACACTCGCCTCCCAATGGACGACCTCTACCGCGACTACATCCTCGAGCACTACCGGAAGCCCCACAACTTCGGGATCATCGAGCAGCCCGACGCGCGCTACGAAGGCGCGAACCCGCTGTGCGGCGACCGGATCACGATCATGCTCGGGATCGCCGACGGGATCGTTCGCGACGTCGCGTTCACCGGCCGGGGCTGCGCGATCAGCCAGGCCTCGGCGAGCCTGCTGACGGACGAGATCAAGGGCAAGCCGGTCGACCTGGTGGCGAAGCTTACGCCCGACGACGTGCTGGACCTCCTCGGCATCGAGATCAGCCCGGCGCGCCTCAAGTGCGCCCTGCTGTCGCTCGACACCGTGAGCCATGCGCTCGAGGACCGCGAGAAGGCCGGCTCGAACGGGGCCGCGGCCGACGCGACCGCGGCCGACGCGACCGCGGCCGACGCGACCGCGGCAGGCCCCGCCACCTCGTCGCGCCCGAGCTGAAGCCCGCCCGGCGATCAATCGAGGCAGCGCTGGACATGGCCACCTCCTACGCCGATCTCCTCCGCGAGGCAAGAGCCGAGGTTCCCGAGGTGTCGCCGGCGCGCGCCGCCGAGCTGCGGGCCGACCCGCAGGTCGTGCTGGTGGACGTCCGCGAGGATTCCGAATGGGCCACCGGCCACATCCCGGGTGCCGTCCACGTCCCCAAGAGCCACTTCGAGGAGGAGATCGAGGCCCAGGTCCGCGACCGCGCCACGCCCGTCGTCCTCTACTGCGCCGGGGGGATCCGCTCGCTCTTCGCCGGGCAGGCGATGGCCCGGCTGGGATACGCCAGCGCCTCATCGATGGCCGGCGGCTTCCAGCGCTGGGTGGGAGAGGGCCTCCCGTGGACGCGACCGGCCGGCGACGGGCTGACCGACCTGCAGCTGCAGCGGTACGCCCGGCAGGTCCGGATGCCCGAGATCGGCGTCGACGGCCAGCAGCGCCTGCTGCGTTCGCGGGTCCTGGTGGTCGGGGCGGGCGGGCTCGGCTCGCCGGCCGTGCTCTACCTCGCGGCCGCCGGCATCGGGACGCTGCGGATCGTCGACTTCGACGACGTCGACATCTCCAACCTCCAGCGCCAGGTCCTGCATTCGACCGAGCGACTCGGCCAGCCCAAGGTCGCCTCGGCCGAGGTGGGCGTCCGGGCGCTCAACCCCGACGTGCGCGTGGAGGCGAGGCGCGAGGCGCTCACCGCGGGGAACGCGGCGTCGCTCGTCGCGGGGTGCGACGCGATCCTGGACGCGACGGATTCGTTCGAGACGCGCTACGCGCTCAACGACGCGGCGGTGGCCGCCGGGATCCCGCTCGTGCACGCGTCTGTCTTCCGGTTCGAGGGGCAGCTGTCGACGTTCGTGCCCGGCGCAGGGCCGTGCTACCGCTGCCTGCACCCGGAGCCGCCGCCGCCCGAGCTGGCGCCCGCGTGCTCGATCGCCGGCGTGCTGGGGGTGGTGCCGGGCGTCATGGGGATGCTCCAGGCGACCGAGGTCATGAAGCTGCTGCTCGGGATCGGGGACCTGCTCGTCGGGCGCCTGCTCCTGTTCGACGCCCTCGAGCAGTCCTTCACCGAGATCCGGATCCGGCGCGACCCGGCCTGCCCGGCCTGCGGCGACCGTGCGACGGGGCGGCTTCCGGCGGAGGCCGTCGCGCGGGCGTGATCGCCACGGTCCGCCTGCCGGCGGCGCTGCGCGGGGCGCTCGTCGAGCATGCTCGCGCGGAGGCGCCCATCGAGGCCTGCGGCCTCGTCGCCGGCACTGCCCCGGCCATCGATGGCGGGACGCCGACCGGGTGGCACCCGGCGCCCAATCGCCTGGCCTCGGAGCGCCGGTTCGAGATCGACCCCGGGGCGGTGTGGCGGCTGCTCGTGGACTTCGAGGCGCGCGACGAGGTGGTATGGGCGATCGTCCACAGCCACGTCCGGTCCGCGGCCGTGCCGTCTGCCAGCGACATCGCCGGTGCCGCGTGGTGGCCGGACGTGCTCCACGTCCTGGTCTCCCTCGACGAGGCCGCCTCAGACCCGGCCTCGGGCGCTCCGACCGTGCGGGCCTGGCGCATCGCCGACGGAGCGGCCGTCGAAGTCCGGCTGGACACCGAGTGACCGGACCGGCCGGAGGGCGCCCGCCCATCGGGATCGCCGGACAGCGGCCGACGCTGGCCGGCCGGCAGGTCCGGTTGCGGCCAGCCGAGCCGGACGACGGCGTGCCATTCGCGGCGATCCTTCGCGAGCCGTCGGTGGCCGCATGGTGGCCCTCCGACGATCCCGACGAGGAGGGGCGCGAGCAGGCGTCGACCGCTGACGTCCAGCGGGTCGTCTGGGCCATCGAGGCGCCCGGGAGCGAGTCCGCGGCGGGCTCGCCGGTGATCGGGATCATCCAGGCGTACGAGAATGCCGATCCAGAGTACCTCCACGGCGGGATCGACCTCGCCCTGTCGGCCGCCGCCCAGGGCCGCGGCCTCGGCCCGGACGCGATCCGGGCGGTCGCCCGATGGCTGTTCGAGGCGCGCGGGCACCACCGGGTCGTCATCGATCCGGCGGCCGCGAACGAGCGGGCGATCCGGGCGTACCATTCGGTCGGCTTCCGCCCGGTCGGCGTCATGCGCGCCTACGAGCGGGGTCGCGACGGCACGTTCCACGACGGCCTCCTGATGGACCTGCTCGTCGGCGAGCTGGCGGAGCCCCGGTGATCGACGGTCTCGGCGACGGCTCGTCCCGGGCGGACCGCCCGGCTCCCGGCGACGCCCCTCGCCGCGTCGGGGTCATGCGCGGCGCCGGGGTCATGCGCGGCGCCGGGGTCATGCGCGGCCGCGACCTCCTTCGACACGGCCGGGTTCCTGGCCGCGGCGACCCTCTCCGCCGCGACTTCCGTCGCGGCGATCTCCTCCCGCTTGCGGCCGGCGTTGCAGGCGTCGTCGCCGGGACGCTGCTCGGCTGGGACGCCCGCCTCGTGGCTGCCGTGGTCGCGCCGCCCGCCATCTTCCGCGCTTGCCTGGTCGGCGTGGCGGTCGTCCTCGCCGCGTGGCTCCTGCGCGGCGCGGTGCTCCGGATCGAGCTCGCCCGCGAGGGCGGGCCGTCCGCGCCTGCCCGGGTCGTGCGTGGCGTCCGGTTCGCCTTCCTGAGCGTGGCGGCGTTCGCGGCCGCGATCGGCTGGCTGGTCGGACACCCGCTGCCGCTGGTGCTCGCGCTCGTGATCGCGGGCATCGACGTCGTCGAGACGACCTTCCTGCTGCTCGTCCTCGGGACGCGCCGCGGGCAGCCGCACGAACCGGGAATGCCGCAAGCGGCGCGCGGGGACGCGGCCCGGCCCGGCTCGGCCGACCCGCCGGCGACCTGAGCGGTCAGGCCTGCGCCGCGAGCCGTGTCGCGCCGCGCCGGGCGGCACCTGCCGGACTCGGCGGTCAGGCCCGACCAACGAGCGCCGACACGAGGGCCCTTTCCGTCGGCGTGCTGCCCAGCGCCAGCCGGGCCCCGATCCGGGCCGCCAGCGGCGGCTCGAGGTTCGTCGACTGCAGGAGCTCCCAGTTCGGCTCGCCGAACACGTCCGCCGGGGTCGCATCGAGCACGATCCGGCCCGCCCGCATGACCACGACCCGTCCGAACGTGCTTGCGACGAAGCGCATGTCGTGGCTGACCGTGACCACGGTCCGGCCCTCGCCGGCGAGGCGCTCGACGATCGACTCGATCCTCGCGACGCCGCGCGCATCCTGGCCGGTCGTCGGCTCGTCGAGGACCACGATCGGGGTCTCCATCGCGAGGATCGCGGCGATACCCAGGAGCTTGCGTCGCGAGTAGCCGAGGTCGTACGGGTTGGTGTCCTCCGCGCCCGTCAACCCGACGGCGTCGAGCGCACCCGCGATCGCCGCGTCGAGCGCCTCGCCCCGCAGGCCGAGGTTGCGCGGCCCGAACGCCACTTCGGCCCGCACGCGGCCGGCGAAGATCTGGCGGTCCGGGTTCTGGAACGCGAGCCCCACGAGGCGGGCGAGATCGGCCACATGGCGCCGGCC
Source organism: uncultured Chloroflexia bacterium (assembly GCA_963809375.1). Taxonomy (GTDB): domain Bacteria; phylum Chloroflexota; class Limnocylindria; order Limnocylindrales; family CSP1-4; genus CTSoil-043. The sequence goes on along the minus strand of CAWEJO010000001.1, from coordinate 111,185 downwards.
GACCTCGGTGCCGTCGATCGTGACGCGACCGCTCGTCGGGCGGAGGAGCCCGTTGAGGTGGCGCACGAGCGTCGACTTGCCGCTGCCGTTCTGCCCGACGATCGCGACGGTCTCGCCGGCCCCAATCTCGAGGGTCACGCCGTCGAGCGCCCGGACCCCGGACGGATAGTCGAAGACGACCTCCTCGAGCCGGACCGCGACGCCCGATGCGCTCACCCCGCGCTCCCCGACAGGATCGCCGCCACCGGCTCCGGCAGCGAGATGCCGGCGGCCCGGAGCGCTGCAGCCACCCGCACGCGGGGCGGCGCCTCGACGCCGTGCCGGCCGAGGACCGGGTCGGCAAGCAGCACCGTCGCGGGGCCGCTGGCGACGACCCGCCCGTCGTCGATGAGGACGACGCGATCGGCCAGCCGCTCCAGGAGCGCCGTCTTGTGCTCGGCGACGAGGATGCCGCAGCCCGTCGTGCGGGCAAGGTCGGCGAGCGCGTCGCCGACGATGCGGGTGCCCTCCGGGTCGAGCTGGCTCGTCGGCTCGTCGAGGACCAGGAAGGCGGGGCGCAGGGCGAGGATCGCGGCGAGCGCGACCAGCTGGGCCTGGCCGCCCGAGAGGTGCGCCGGATCGCGGTCGGCGAGCGCGCCGATCCCGAGCACATCCAGGCTCTGCCGGACCCGCCCGACCACCTCGCCGAGCGGGAGCCCGAGGTTGCGGGGGCCGAACGCCAGCTCCTCGAACACCGTCACTGCCGTTCCCGACAGCTGGGCCGCCGGGTCCTGGAACAGGACGCCGCAGCGCTGGGCCAGCTCGTGGGGTCGCTGCGACGTCGTCGCAAGCTCGCCGATCGTGACGGAGCCCTCGAGCTCGCCGCCGACGACGACCGGGGCGAGGCCGGACGCGACGAGGCAGAGCGTGCTCTTGCCGGCCCCATTGGGCCCGACGATGCCGACGACCGTGCCCGCCTCGACCTCCAGGTCGATGCCGTCGAGGGCGCGGCGGCGCGCACCGGCATAGCGGTAGCCTGCCCCTGCGATGCGGATCCGGGCCGGCCGCGCGGCCGCGACGTCCGTCATGGGAGGCGGGCGTACCCGCCGACCGACGCGGCGACGACGACGATCGCGCCGACGCCGAGCACCCATCGGAGCGCTCGCTGGCTGGCGCTGTCCGGCAGCCGTCGGAGGATGGTCCGGCGGGTCGGGGCGGTGAACGCCCGCGCTTCGAGCGCGACCGTCCGCTCCTCGACCTCCGCGAACGCGCCGAAGACCATCGGTCCCGCCAGTGGCAGGATGCCGCGCACGCGGCGCCGGATCGAGCCCTCCGTATCGAGGCCGCGCGCACGCTGGGCCTCGACGATCTCGCCCGCGCGCTCGGCCATCCGCGGCACCGTCGCGATCGCCGACCCGATGATGAAGACGATGCGGCGGCCCGAGCCCCGCCGCTCGAGGTCGGCCAGGAAGTCGTCGGTCGCGGTCGTGAGGCTGAAGACGGCGACGCTGAGCGCGAACGCGACGACCCGCAGGGTCGCCTGGGCCGCGACCTCGAGGCCGGTGCCCGTCGCCGCGAACGGGCCGACGCGGAACAGCACGTCGGTCGCCCCGGGGTAGAAGAACGTGTTCACCAGGATGATCGACGCGACCAGCGGGATCGTCGCCAGCGCGAACCTGCCGAGCGAGCGTGACACGCCGGCGACCATCGCGATCGAGACGGTGAGGACCAGGACGCCGATCGGTCCCGTCCAGCCGCGCACGCCGAAGGCGACGAGCGCGCTCGCCAGGGCGACGACGAACTTGGTCAGCGGGTTCAGCGACCGGTAGCGCCCGGTCGGCAGGCGGACGACGTATGCCGGCAGGCTGACCCGGGACGCGTCGTCGATGGTGCCGGCTGCCGGCGAGCGGTCAGCGGACACGGTCCCCCACGAGCCGCTCCCCGAGCGGGAAGCGGGCGAGCAGCCGCAGCGACATGCCGGCGACGATCATGTAGACGACGAAGCTGGTGATCGTCTTGTCGATCGGATCGCTGAACAGGCCCTGCCCGAGCGAGGCGTTCATCACGTCCGCGCCCCCCTGGCGAAGCGCCGCCACGATGAGATCCGTCCCGGAGCCGGTGACGCCGCCGAAGAGGTAGGCCGCGATCGGAGCGGACACGATCGCGGCCACGATCCCGGTGACAGCGCCCGCGATGGCGACCCAGGCCCCCGCCGCGTCGTGCCGCAGGAGCGTGAACCCGCCCACGACCAGCACCCCGACGACGCCGATCGCCACGATCAGCGGATAGACACCCGAGCCGTAGCCGCCCGTCGCCGGGTCACCACCGTAGGCGGGGATGGTGTAGATGCGCCACGTCAGCAGGGCGATGACCCCGGCGCCCACCAGCGCAGCGAGGTAGAGGGCGACTCCGGTCGCGGGCCGAGGGCGGTAGACCCCAAGGTAGCCCCAGAGTCCGGCGAGGAGGCCGATGACGCCGGCGGTCACCGCGAACGGCCCGATCGTGCCGCCGCCGATCACGGGGGCGTATTGCCAGATCAGGTTCGAGAGGACGCCGGTCAGGGCCCCGGCGATCGGGCCGGCCAGCACGCCGACGAGGATCGTCCCGATCGAGTCGAGGTAGATCGGCAGCTTGAGGATCGTCTGGACCGTGTAGCCGAGCACGATGTTGATCGCGATGGCGATCGGGATCAGCACGATCACCCGCGTCGTGAACTGCCGCGAGAGCCAGTTCATCGGTGCTCCCACCTCCCTCGTGCCGGCCGTGGATCCTCCTCCCGCCGGTGTCGACCCGCAGTCTCCCATGGGATGGCCCGCGCGACCAGCCGTGGGCCGCCGGCCGCGCCGGGCTCCGCACGTGGTGGCGCGGGTCCGAGGGCGGACACGTTGGGGCGCGGCCGGCCGTGGCCCGGGGCCGCCGGTAGACTGGCCCCGTGACCGCCTCGCCCGCCGACCGCCCGTCGTCGCCCGCCGGGCCGCCGGCCCCGCTGCCGCCCGGGTCGACGATCGGGGTGCTCGGCGGCGGGCAGCTCGGCCGGATGCTCGGGCTCGCCGCCCGCGCGCTGGGCTACCGGATCCTCGTGCTCGACCCCGATCCGGCCTGCCCGGCCGCGGCGATCGCCGACCGGGTCGTCGTGGGCGGCTACGACGACGCCGCGGCGGCGCTCGAGCTCGCGGAAGCCAGCGATGTCGTGACGTACGAGCTCGAGCACGTCGAGGCGGACGTGGTCGCGGCCGCCGCCTCGCGCATCCCGGTCCGTCCCGGGATCCGGGCGCTCGCGGTCACCCAGGACCGCCTCGCCGAGCGCCGGTTCGTGGCGTCCCTCGGGATCGCGACCGCACCATGGCGCGAGGTGGCCTCCTCCGCCGAGGTCGTCGCCGGGGCGGCCGCGCTGGGCTACCCGGTCCTGCTCAAGGCGCCGTTCGGCGGCTACGACGGCCGGAGCCAGGTCCGGATCGCCGGACCCGACGAGATCGCCGCGGCGATCGACCGGCTGGCCCGGCCGGCGGGCACGCCGCTGCTCCTCGAGGCCGAGGTCGACTTCGCCGCCGAGCTCTCGACGGTCGTCGCCCGCGGGGCGGACGGCGCCATCGCCGCGTATCCGGTCGCGCGCAACAGCCACGACGCGGGCATCCTGGCGGCTTCGGTCGCCCCGGCGCCCGTTCCGTCCGGCGTCGCCGCGAACGCCGTCGGTCTCGGCCGGCGGGTTGCCGAGGCCCTCGGCGTGGTCGGCGTCATGACCGCCGAGCTGTTCCTGCTGCGCGACGGCTCGCTGGTGGTCAACGAGCTGGCGCCGCGGGTCCACAACAGCGGCCACTGGACCATCGACGGTGCCCGGACGAGCCAGTTCGAGCAGCACGTGCGGGCGATCTGCGGCCTGCCGCTCGGCGATCCCGCCGCCCACGGGCCGAGCGCGATGGTCAACCTGCTCGGGACGGGCGACCATCGTCCGGCGCGCCTCGTCGGTGCGGAGCTCGCGCTGGCGGATCCGGGTGTCCACCTGCACGTGTACGCCAAGCGCGATGTCTTCGACCGGCGAAAGATGGGCCACCTCACGCTGACCGGGGCGGCCGACGTGAACGAGGCGCTCGCTCGAGCGCAGGCGGCCGTCTCGAAGCTCAGCTGGCGGTGAGACCGGCAGCCCTGCATCGGGCGCCCGGCGTGGTCGGCGGGGTGCCGGCTCTACGGGGCCCGTGATCGGAAGTGAACGGTCCAGCGGAACCCCCCGCCAGCGACCGCGGCCCGCCGGAGGATCGATTCGCCCTGGCCCGCGGAGCGCCGTGTCTTCAGGCGGGCTGCGCCACCTCGATCGACACCGAACGCCGGAGCGCGCGGCGCAGGGCGGCGTGCCGGCGCTCGGCCGGGAGGACCAGGCGCTCGGCGCCGGCGAAGACCAGGTAGTCGCGCAGGGCGCTCGCGAGGGCCGGGACGAGCCCGTCGGCCGCGAGCGGGTCGAACCCGTCCTCCCAGCCGAGGCCGAGGATCCGGACGGCCCGGCCCCGGCGGTCGATGCGGGGCTCGATCCGCCCGACCAGCCGGTCGCCGAACAGGATCGGCAGGACGTAGTAGCCCCACCGGCGCTTCACTCGGGGCGTGTAGACCTCCCAGACGTAGTCGAAGCCGTACAGCGAGGCGATCGCGTCGCGGTCCCACAGCAGCGGGTCGAGCGGCGCGAGGAAGCTGACGCCCGGGGCGGACTCGCCGGGCCGGACCGGCTGCCCGGACGCCTCGTTCGCGATCTCGCGTTCCGCCTGGCCCAGCAGCGGCAGCTCGTCGGCGATCACGAACCGCTCGCCCGGCATCCCTTCCACGGAGAGCGGCACCAGCTCGCCGCGCGCCACCAGCTCGGCGCGCAGGTCGGCGCGGCTGGCGGGACCGTCGAGGCCTTGCCACACCTCGTAGCGTCCGGTCGCTCCGAGCAGCCCGTGGCCCCGGTACCGGGAGAGGAGCCGGTGCAGCTGCTGCTCCCGCGGCGGCACGCGCATCGCGAGCAGGTCCTCGGGGAACAGGCGCTCGACCAGGTCGAAGTAGCGCCGGTTGCCCTCCCGTCGCGCCAGCCCGAGCCGGCCCACCGAGTACAGGGCCTCGAGCACGGCCCGGACCGCCGACGTCGGCCCCCAGTGCCAGGCGATCGCCTCGGTCCGGCCGAGGCCGTTCGAGGGCAGCGGGCCCCCGTCGCTGATTCGGGCGAGGATCATGTCGACGAGCTCCGCATTGTCGCGGAGGACCTCGGGCGATCGGCCGTCCTGCGCGCGGTCCCAGGTGACCCGATACCAGGGCAGCTCGCGGGTGGGGAGGACGTTGAGCGCCTTGTTGACGGCCTCGAACAGGAGCCGGCGCCGGTACAGGAGGTCGTCGGCCAGCTCGCGCCGATAGCCGGAGATCCGGGCCTGCAGGACGAGGTCGTGGTTCCGCCCGGCGACCTCGAGCGGGTCGAACTGCAGCGACCCGATCCGGTCGACGACGGCGAGGACGGCCTCCGGCGTCGCGGGCAGCGCGCGCGGCGGCGCGAGCAGGTGGTGGAGGGCGAGGAAGCGACGGGCCACCGCGGCGGACGCGGTCCGGGCGGCGGTGGCGGCGGGCGGCGGGCTGCTCTGGACGCTCACCCGCTGATTGTCCCCGACGCCGGCTGCCAGGGTGTGTCAGGTAGGAACGACGAGCGTGTCGGGAGGGCCGGTGGCCAAGCGATCCCCGTCGCGCCCGGCGTTCAGGTGGCCGCGTCTGCGGCACTGTCAGCCGTTGCGGCACCGTCAGCCGTTCTGGCTCGCGATCATGATCAGGTTGCCGCACGTGTCGTCGAAGATTGCGGTGGTAAGCGGCCCCATCGCCAGGGGTGGCTGGGTGAAGACGACCCCGCGCGCCACGAGCCGCTCGTGCTCGGTGGCGCAGTCGTCCACCTCGAAGGAGGTGAACGGGATGCCATCGGCGACGAGCGCCTGCTTGAACGGCACGGCGGCGGGATGCTGCCAGTCCGGCTCCAGCACCAGCTCGGTGCCGTCGGGCGCCTCGGGCGAGACGACGGTCAGCCAGCGCGGGCCGCCCAAGTCGACATCTTCCTTCGCCAGGAAGCCCAGGATGTCCGTGTAGAACGCGAGCGCCTTGGCCTGGTCATCGACCAGGAGGCTTGCCAGGTGGATTTGCATCAGTCGGCCTCCGGGTTCGTTCGGGTGGCGGTCGGCGGGCGCCGCCAGCGGTCCAGCAGGGTCTCGAATCGCGCCGGGTTGAGCGTGTGGAGCTTCCAGCGTCCGTCGCGGCGCGTGTCGATCAGGCCGGCTGCCTCCAGCACGTCGAGGTGCTGGCTGATCGCCTGCCGGCTGGACGCGACGGCGTGCCGGTTGGCCAGGCGGGCGCAGATCTCGAAGAGGGTCTGGCCGTCACGCTCCGCCAGCTCGTCGAGGATCAGGCGACGGGTCGGATCGGCGAGTGCCCGAAATGGGTCTCCCATGGGTTGGGCGCGATGATATGCAAGCCACGGCTTGCATGTCAATAGGACGTCGCGCGCCCGTCACCCCGCCAGCGTCATCATCCGATCCGGCCGCAGGATGAACGGCGGCAGGGCTGCCGCGAGGTTCGAGAACGGCAGGACGTCCGGATGCAGGGCGATCCCGAGCGCCTCGCCCATGAACCGCCGGCGCGCCTCGATGCGTGCCCACGCCGCCGGGTAGCGCTCGGCGAACGCGGCGCGCAGGGACGCGTCCGCCAAGGCAATTCCGTCCTCGATGTTCGTCGTGAAGTAGTCCGTGCCCGTGGCCGGGATGATGTCGACCTGGAACGCCATCCCGGATCGCAGCTCGACCGCCGAGCCGGCCGAGATCGGCGAGTTCACCCACTCGTCGAGATGGATCTGGTGGCCCGGGTTGAGGAAGATCCCGAAGAACGGGTCGCCGAGCCGGCGGGCCACGATCTCCGCCAGGGCACCCCCCGTCTGGCCGACGTGGAGCGCCGCGTACCACTCCGCCACGGCCTCGAAGTACGGCCCGACGAGCCGCTCGACGTAGTCGCCGATCCCGGCCGGCAGCTCTGCGGCGTCCTCGACGACGAAGCCGGCCCGGCAGGTCAGGGCTCCCCAGACGCCGAAGGCCATGCTGAACCGGTCGCCGCGCTCGACCCGCCGGTCGCCCGGGCTCGGCAGCCCGAACGTCGCCCGGGGCCCGGCCGTCAGCATCGCGTGGCAGGACAGCGGCATCCCGTTCCACTCGAACAGCCGGACCGCCTCGCGCTCGCGCATGCCCGGCCGCAGGCCTCCGAGCACGCGCCGCACGCCGTCGGAGGTGTGGCAGGCGGCATGCTCGAACACGGCCAGCTGCTCGACCTCGTTGATCACCCGCAGCCCGTCGGCCGGGTCGATCAGGAGGTGGGTGGCGTTCGTGACCGTCCCGGCCGGTCCCACCATCCTGCGGAGCTCGTCGACGATGTACGCGGGAGCGTCGCTCATCTCGGGCCGCGCGTATGACTTCCAGCCGACCACGCCGACCCGCGAGCCCGGCCCGATTCCCTCGTCGCCCAGGATCTCGGCCAGGGCTCGCGATCGATCGCGGGGCTGGCTCGGCAGGCTGAGGTCCTGGAAGAGGGCTCGTCGCATGGGCAGCGGGGCCGCGCCGGCCAGGCCGAAGCACTCGTTGCCGACGAGGATCGCCGGGTCGCCGGTCGGCCCGACTACCAGCACGGCCTCCTCGAAGCGCGGATCGAACCCGGTCAGGAAGGCGAGGCTCGCGCTGTGCTCGCGGTCGGCGTACACGACGATCCGGTCGAGGCCATGGCGCTCGGCGCGCTCGCGGAGCCGTTCGAGGCGGGCGGCATGGAGTGGCGCCGGGAGCTCGGGTCGTTCCTCGTCGGCCCCGAAGTCCGGGAGGTCGATCGTCGCGAGCCGCGCGCGTGCCATACGGTGACCTCCTGTCGTGGTGGATGCCCGCCAGCCCGCGGCTCACGTGCCGGCCGGGCGCCAGGGCGTGACGCCCGGGACAGCGCGGTCGACGTCGATGAGCTGGTTCGCGCCGGCCTGGACCCACGCCCCGAGCGTGCCATCCGGCCAGGTGATCCGGACGCGGGCGGCGCTCGCCGATCCGAGCCCGAAATGGTTCCAGCCGAGCTGGCCGCCGGCGTGGCCACCGCCGACCGTGACCTCGCGGCGCAGCGTGGCGTCGCCGACCTGGACCTCGACGAGGGCGCCGATCGCGTCGCGGTTCGGGCCGGGCTGCGACACGCGGATCGCGAGCCAGCCGCCCATCCCGGCGGGGTGCGCCGCGTCGCCCGAGCCGACATTGCGCCACAGCTTGACCGGGGCATCGACGTTGACCTCGACGAGGTCGAGCAGCCCGTCGAGGTTGAAGTCCGCGAGGGCGGCCCCCCGGCCGCTGTCGAAGCTGAGGATCCCCGCCGTGTCGGCCGCCTCGCGGAAGGTCCCGTCGGCCTGGCCGAGCAGGAGGTTGCTGGGGTCCTTCGCCGCCTGGTCCGGCACCGCGCTGACGTTGCCCTTGGAGACGAAGAGGTCAACGAAGCCATCGTTGTTGACGTCCGCGAACTCCGGGTGCCACGCCGTCGAGGGCAGGATGTCGCCACCGGTGAACGGCGCCGCGACCGTGACGCCCCGCTTCACCGCGATGTCCCGATAGGTCGGCTGGGCCGGCCCCAACGTGAGCGTCTGGAGCTTGTTGTCGCCCTGGCTGGTCAGGAAGTAGTCCGGGTAGCCGTCGCCGGTGACGTCGTAGGCGGCGATGCCCATGCCCCAGACCTGGAGCGGCACCCAGCCGTCGGCCGTCGTGTACGCCCGCGGCGGCTGGCCGGGCGCGATGCGCCAGAGCTGGTCCGAGCCCTCGACGTAGTAGTGGCGGTCGTTGGTCACCCGCAGGTCACGTCGCCCGGAGCGGTCCCAGTCGCTGAACAGCATCGACAGCGGGCAGTGGCCGGGCGTGAGGGCCAGCGGCGGCGCGTATCCCGTGCCCGCGGGATCCGGCCGGTACAGGGAGCTGTCGGCGCAGTCGAACGTCGGCTTGCCGTTCGCGTCGAGCGTCACGTAGTTGCCGACGGCGAGCGTCGGCAGGCTCGCGGTGCCCTCCCAGGTGGCGGAGAAGGCGGTCGACCAGGCCGTCCCGCCGTCGAACGACAGCGCTTCGTTGGCGCGCTCGAACCGGCAGTCGCCGACTCCCCGGAGCAGCACGTTGCCGCCGACGCGCAGGACCGCGAGATCGACGTTCCCGTCCCCGTCGATGTCGAGCGGATAGGCGCCGATCACCGCGGCCAGGTCCGTGACCGGGCTCGCCACGCCGCGTGAAGCGCAGCGCGCCGCCGACCGGGCTCGCATTGCGGAAGAGCGCCGCCGGTCCGCTGCCGCCCGCCGCATAGAGGTCGGGCCTGCCGTCGTCGTCGCAATCGAAGGCGGCGACTCCTCCCCCGACGAAGAACGTGGAGGCCCCGCCCTCGGCGCCCGATTCGTAGGTGTGGTCGAGCCCCGCGGCTGCCGCCTCGTCGACGAAGCGGGGTGGGCCGAGGGCCGCGCCGGGCGTCGCCGACCCGCCGGCGAGGGCCACGATCGAGCCGGCCGCGATGGCGGCGAGGAGGGCGACGACGACGATCGCGACGATCGCCCGCCGCGCCGGCCGTCTCACCGGCTCCCCGTCACCCCGGCGTAGAGCGCCTGCGCCCGCGCCCACGATTCGATCCCGCACTCGGAGCCGATCCGGCGGCCGGTGAAGTCGTCGGCCTGGAGGTGGATGCCGCCCCACAGGCGTGACTGGCCGGCCTGGTCGGCCGCGTCCGCGTAGGTCGCCCACTCGAGGCGGATGTCGGTCGACGGCCCGGCCTCGAACTTGAGCGAGCCCGCCTTGATCGTGTAGCCACTCACCCCGCCCGGGAAGTACGGGCTGCCGGTGAACGCGGTCAGGACCTCCGCGGCGGCCCGGCTGAACGTGCTGTGTCCCGACGCGAAGCCCGGGAACGCGGGCGTGACGAACGTGGGCAGCTGGAAGGGGACCCAGGTCGTGGCCAGGATCCAGCCGACGCCGCCCACCTGGGTTCGGGGATCCTTCGGGTTGCCCTGCCAGGCTCGGATCGCGATCTCGCCTTCGTGGCCGGCGAGCGGCGCGTGGCGCTGGCCCGCGGCGGTCGTCTCCTTCGTGACGAGCTCGATGAGGTCCGGCACGAGCGGCAGCCCCTCCGTGTCGTACGACGGCAGCGCCGGATCGCTCGACTGGCCGAGCCCGCCCATGTAGCGGACGAGCGAGATCGGCCGGGACGTGTCGTAGTGGCCCTTCAGGCCCCACGCCGCGATCGCCGCGTCGTGGACCGACCCGTTGAGGGCGAGGTAGAGCTTGACGTCCCACTGGAGGCGGTCGACGGCAGCGCCCGTGCCACCGATCCGCAGGTTCGGCGCAAGCTCGTCGGAGACGAGGTTGGCGAGCACGTTCCAGTGGCCGGGAGGCGTCTCGGACTTGGGCCCGTCGGCCCAGAACTCGGCCATCACGCGCCCGAAATCGGCCAGGCTGACGACGTCCGGCGGGTAGGGCTGGCCCGTCGCGGGGTTGACCGGGTGCCCGGTCCCGTCGTTGGCGCCCAGGGAGTTGGCACCCCGCGCGCCCGGCGAGATGTCGATCGTCGCGTCCGACGCCGGATCGAGCAGGCTGCTGTCCCGGATGACCTCGACGACCTGGTCCTTGAGCGCCTGGTCGGTCGCCGGGTCACCCAGCCGCGGCTGGGGACCTGGGTCGATCGGCACGCCCTCGACGCCGCCGTCGGCCATCGCGAACGAGGTCACGTGGCCCCAGTGCGGGCCGACCGCCTGCTGGACGCCGTTCGTCACGGGGATGCCGTTCTGGGAGATCATGTGCTCGATCTGGAGGGGCTGCCAGCGGTTCGGGTCGAGCATCACCGCGCCGGGTCTGGCCACGACCAGGGGCGGGTTCACGGGCTTGTACGAGGGGTCGCTGTACCCCCCGGCCTGGTTGGAGCCATCGGTCTGGCCGAAGTCGAGGACGGTCCGGGCGACGCGGTTGCCCACCGCCGCCGGCGAGTCGCCCTCGGTCGTCGTCACGTCGAGCGGATAGCACAGCCCGTCCATGACGTCGTCGAACTCGGACAGCGAGTCGGCGGCCCCGACCGACGACATGAATCGCGAGGTGAGCACGCGGTACGCCGCATAGCTGACCGCCTCGGCCCGGGCGGCTTCGACGTCCGCGGCCGTGTGGCGCTCGTGGAAGAGCACCCCGGCGGCGGTCGCGTCGTACGACGCCCAGGCATCCCACATCGCCGCCGACAGGTGGTACAGGTTCCGGGCATGGAGAGGCGGGTTGGGAAGGGCGCGCCGGATCGCGTCGAGGAGCGCCTCGTCCCAGCGCCGAGCGACCGACCACTCCGGATTTGCGGTGGCTGCGGCGCATGCCGTCTGGCGCGTCGGGGGTCGGGTGACCACGAAGACCGCCAGGCTCGCCACGACGGCCACGCCGAGCACCAGCCCGGCAATCACGATCCTGCGGTTGCTGCGCGGCGTCGCCATCCCTTGACCGCCCCTGCTTGCCGACCCGGCGCCATCCGGACGCCCGCGGGCCGCCACGGCCGCCCTGCGGGCCCGGTCCGGCGGCACGACCGCCGACCGCCCGCGCGATCGGGTCTTGACACGGACCCTGACCATGGGTGAGCCTACCACATGGGGTTTGTAGAAGAGGATCACGAACTCACGCCATGATCGGTCGTGACGGCGTCGGTCAGCGCAGCGAGACGGTTCGCCGGGCGAACCTCAGCGCGATCGTGCGCACGCTGCACGACCGCGGGCCATGCTCGCGCTCGGAGCTCGTCGCCCGGACAGGCCTGACCCGGAGCGCGATCCGCGGGCTGGTCGGCGAGCTCGTCGCTGCCGGCCTCGCGACCGAGGAGGCGGCCGAACGGCTGGGCACCCCCGGCCGGCCCTCGCCTCGCGTGTGCCTCGTCGGCTCGGCCGCGGTCGTCCTGGCGCTCGAGATCGCGGTCGACTCGGTCGCGGCGGCGCTCGTCGGGCTGGGCGGCACCGTCATCGCAGTCGCGCGCCTCGACCGGGCCCGCGGTCACTCGTCGGTCGAGCAGGTCCTGGCCGAGCTCCAGCCCCTCATCGAGACGGTCCGGCGGGCGGAGCCCGAAGGCAGCGCTTCGGTTGGCGTCGGCGTCGCCGTCGAAGGCGTGGTCCGCCGCGAGGACGGCTTCGTGTGGATGGCCCCGAACCTCGGCTGGCGGAACGTCCCGCTGGGGCGCCGCCTGGCCGCCATGCTCCGGGACGACGCCCGCATCTCGGTCGCCAACGACGCCGACGTGGGCGCCCTGGCCGAGCACCGGCGGGGAGCGGCGGTCGGGGAGGACAACGTCCTCTACATCTACGGCGAGGTCGGCGTGGGCGGGGGCGTCATCGTCGACGGGCGGCCGCTGACGGGCGTCGCCGGCTACGGCGGCGAGGTCGGTCACTTCCCGATCAACCGGGCCGGCCGGCCGTGCGGCTGCGGCTCCGTGGGGTGCTGGGAGACCGAGGTCGGCGAGGATGCGCTGCTGATGCGGGCCGGCCGGCTCGGCCGGGGGTGGCCGGGCGGTGATTCGCGAGGTGCTGGCCGCCGCAGCCGCGGGCTCGGCCCGCGAGCTCGCCGCCTGTGCCGAGGTGGGCAGCTGGCTGGGCATCGGCCTGGCAGGCTTCGTCAACCTGCTGAACCCGGGCTGCATCGTGCTCGGCGGCTTCCTCGGCCCGGCGTTCCCGTACGTCATCGGCGCAATCGAGGAGGAGCTCGACGGGAGGACCCTGCTCGCGCCACGGGCGCTGATCCGCGTCACGCCCGGGACGCTCGGCGTCGATGCCTCGCTGCTCGGTGCAGCGGAGCTTGCGTTCGAACCGATCCTCGCCGATCCCGGGGCGTGGATCGGGCTCCGGGATTCGCGAGCGCGGCGGGCCAGCGCGTGACCGCTGACCGCCGCGCGACGATCCCGGACAACCCGTCTTTCGGGTTTCAGCGTGGCAACCACGAGTGGAGGGTGTAGCCTAGCGCCGGTTGCGAGCCGTCTTTTCGGTCGCATCTACATTGGAGGAGGAGCCAAGCATGTTCAACCGCAGGTTTGCGGTGGGCCTCTCAGTGATCGCGATCATCGTGGGAGCCTGTTCGAGCGCTGCAACGCCGAGCCCGGCGGCCACTGCCGCCGCGCCGACCGCCGCCGCGCCGACCGCCGCCGCCGGCTGCACGGTCGGCGTCTCCTGGAACAACTACCAGGAGGAGCGCTGGGCCAAGTGGGATGAGCCGGCCATCAAGGCGGCCTTGGCTGCCGGCGGCGCGACCTACGTCTCGAACGACGCCAAGTCGTCCGCCGAGACCCAGGCCAGCAACGTCGAGAACCTGATCAGCCAGGGCGCCAAGGTCATCATCATCCTGGCCCAGGACGGGACCGCCATCAAGCCATCGGTCGCGAAAGCCATCGCTGCCGGCGTCCCGGTCATTGCCTACGACCGCCTGATCGAGGATCCGACGGCCCTCTACATCACCTTCGACAACGTCCTCGTCGGGAAGCTCCAGGCCGAGGCCCTGCTGAAGGTCAAGGACGCCGGCAACTTCGTCGTCATCAAGGGCAACAAGGCCGACGCCAACGCTGACTTCCTCCGCGACGGCATGGTCCAGGCCGGCGTCCCGGCGGTGGGCCAGAGCACGGACAAGCTCAAGAACGTCGGTGAGACCTACACCGACAACTGGGATCCGGCCAACGCCCAGAAGGAGATGGAGCAGTTCCTGACGGCGAACGGCAACAAGATCGACATCGCGTTCGTCGAGAACGACGGCATGGCCGGCGGCGCGATCGCCGCGCTCAAGGCCGTCGGCCTCGCGGGCAAGGTCCCGGTCTCCGGCCAGGACGGCGACGCCGCCGCCCTCAACCGGGTTGCCCTCGGCACCCAGACGGTCGACGTCTGGAAGGACGCCCGCCTGCTCGGCACGGCCGCCGGCGAGGCAGCGGCCCAGCTGTGCGCGAACAAGGACATCAAGTCGGTCAAGGGCGTGGCCGCCTTCAAGAGCCCCGGCGGGAACGACATGACGTCGATCCTGCTCACCCCGCAGCCGATCACCAAGGACAACCTGAACGTCGTCCTCGACGCGAAGTGGATCGACCAGGCCACGCTCTGCCAGGGCGTTCCGGCCGGTTCCGTCGCCGCCTGCGGCGGCAGCGCCCAGGCCACCCCGGCCGCCGCCGGCTGCACGGTCGGCGTCTCCTGGAACAACTACCAGGAGGAGCGCTGGGCCAAGTGGGATGAGCCGGCCATCAAGGCGGCCTTGGCTGCCGGCGGCGCGACCTACGTCTCGAACGACGCCAAGTCGTCCGCCGAGACCCAGGCCAGCAACGTCGAGAACCTGATCAGCCAGGGCGCCAAGGTCATCATCATCCTGGCCCAGGACGGGACCGCCATCAAGCCATCGGTCGCGAAAGCCATCGCTGCCGGCGTCCCGGTCATTGCCTACGACCGCCTGATCGAGGATCCGACGGCCCTCTACATCACCTTCGACAACGTCCTCGTCGGGAAGCTCCAGGCCGAGGCCCTGCTGAAGGTCAAGGACGCCGGCAACTTCGTCGTCATCAAGGGCAACAAGGCCGACGCCAACGCTGACTTCCTCCGCGACGGCATGGTCCAGGCCGGCGTCCCGGCGGTGGGCCAGAGCACGGACAAGCTCAAGAACGTCGGTGAGACCTACACCGACAACTGGGATCCGGCCAACGCCCAGAAGGAGATGGAGCAGTTCCTGACGGCGAACGGCAACAAGATCGACATCGCGTTCGTCGAGAACGACGGCATGGCCGGCGGCGCGATCGCCGCGCTCAAGGCCGTCGGCCTCGCGGGCAAGGTCCCGGTCTCCGGCCAGGACGGCGACGCCGCCGCCCTCAACCGGGTTGCCCTCGGCACCCAGACGGTCGACGTCTGGAAGGACGCCCGCCTGCTCGGCACGGCCGCCGGCGAGGCGGCAGCCCAGCTGTGCGCGAACAAGGACATCAAGTCGGTCAAGGGCGTGGGCGCCTTCAAGAGCCCCGGCGGGAACGACATGACGTCGATCCTGCTCACCCCGCAGCCGATCACCAAGGACAACCTGAACGTCGTCCTCGACGCGAAGTGGATCGACAAGGCCACGCTCTGCCAGGGCGTTCCGGCCGGTTCTGTGGCCGCCTGCAACTAGCAGACGACCGCCCGTGACCACTGCGCCCCGCCCACGGCACCCGTGGGCGGGGCGCTCCCGTACTCGCAACGCGGCCAGTGAGGCTCGACGATGACTGAAGTGACCGGGACCGCTCCGGACGCAGCGCGGGAGCAGGCCCCTCGATCGATCCGATCGCTGCTGCTCGCGCTCGATCTCGACACGCGCATGCTCGGCATGGTCGGCGCGCTCGTGGTGATCTGGCTCGGCTTCAACTTCATGTCCAACGGCAAGTTCCTGACGCCGCAGAACCTCTACAACCTCTCCCAGCAGAGCGTCTCGGTCGGGATCATGGCGACCGGGATGGTGCTGATCATCGTGTCGCGCAACATCGACCTCTCGATCGGCTCGATCCTGGGCCTGACCGCCTACGTGATGGCGATGATCCAGGCGGTGTGGATCCCCAAGGTCGGCGAGGGACTCGGGCTCGGGTTCGACCAGCCCTACACGTGGATCATCGCGCTGGCCATCGGGCTGGCGCTCGGAGCGCTCATCGGCGGCTTCCAGGGCGTCCTGATCTCGTACGGCGGGGTCCCCGCCTTCATCGTCACCCTCGGCGGCCTCCTCGTCTGGCGCGGGATCGTCTTCGAGATCTACAAGGGCCAGACCATCTCGCCGCTCGACAAGACCTTCCAGATGATGGGGGGCAGCCCGACCGCCTCGCTCGGCGATGTCTGGAGCTGGGTCTTCGGGATCCTCGCCTGTGTGGGGATCATCTACACGGCGCTCATGTCGCGCCGGAAGCGGCAGCAGTACGGGTTCCCGGTCCGCCCCATGTGGGCGATGGTGCTGCTCAACGCGATCGCCTGCGCGGCTGTCCTCGCCTTCGTGTGGGCCATGAACAGCTACGCGTGGCCGTCCGGTCTCGCCACGGACTACGCGAAGGCCCACGGCATCACGGAGCCGCCCGGCGGCCTCCAGATCGCGACCGGGATCGCCTTCCCGGTGCTCATCCTGATCGCCGTCACGCTCGTGATGACCTATTTCGCGACGCGCCGGCGCTTCGGACGCTATGTCTTCAGCATCGGCGGCAACCCGGACGCGGCCGAGCTCGGCGGCATCAACGTCCGCCGCACGCTGATGATGACGTTCGTGGTGATGGGCGGCCTCGCCGCCCTCGCCGGCGCCGTCCAGTCCGCGCGCCTGCAGTCCGCGGTCACGAGCCTCGGGACGCAGGCGGAGCTGGACGTGATCGCCGCGGCGGTGATCGGCGGAACGTCGTTCTCGGGCGGCATCGGGACGATCCCGGGAGCCGTGCTCGGCGCCGTCGTCATGCAGTCGCTGCGCTCGGGCATGCTCCTGTTGCGGGTCGACTCGCCGATCCAGGACATCGTCGTTGGAGTCGTCCTGGTCGCAGCGATCGGCTTCGACACGTACGTGCGACGGAGGAGCGCTCGATGAGCGCCGCCATCCCCACCCCGGGAGACGCCACGATGACCGAGACGCAGGCGACGACACGAGGGACGCCTCTCGTCGAGATGCGCGACATCCGGATCGCATTCGGTGGCGTCCATGCCGTCGACGGCGTGACGGTGGACCTGTACGCGGGCGAGGTCGTGGGCCTGGTCGGCGGCAACGGCGCCGGCAAGTCGACCCTCATCCGGTCGCTGTCGGGGGCCCACCCTCCCGATTCGGGAGAGATCTCCGTCGACGGCAAGCCCGTCACGATCTCGAACCCGCGGGATGCAAAGGCCCTCGGCATCGAGACGATCTACCAGACCCTCGCGCTCGCCGACAACATCGACGCGGCCGGCAACATGTTCCTCGGCCGCGAGCTCACGAGCCGGACGGGCTCGCTCGACGACGCGGCGATGGAGTCGGCAACGCGCAAGATCATGGGCCGGCTCAACCCTCGCTTCAAGAACTTCAAGACGCCGGTGAAGTCGCTCTCCGGTGGCCAGCGGCAGTCGGTCGCCATCGCCAGGGCCGTCCACTTCAACGCCCGGATCCTGATCATGGACGAGCCGACGGCCGCCCTCGGCCCGGCCGAGACGGCGCAGGTCCGCAACCTGGTCAAGCAGCTCAAGAGCGAGGGGATCGGGATCTTCCTGATCAGCCACGACATCCACGACGTCTTCGACCTGTCGGACCGCATCAGCGTGATGCTGCACGGCAAGCTGGTCGGGACGGTCGACAAGACGAAGGTCACGACCGACGAGGTCCTCGCGATGATCATCATGGGCAAGCTGCCCGGCGAGATCTCCCAGAAGGACCTGGCCGAGCTGCATCGCTGACGGCGCCCCGCGCCGCCGGCGAGCGGCGCGGCCGCCAGGCGCCGCGCAGCGATCCCCGGCGCCGCCAGCGAGCGCGGCCGCGTCTGATCCTCGGCGCGGCCGCCGAAGGCGTCCGCGCCCGCCTCCGGCTCGCGTCTAGCGCCGGGCCATCTCCATCCGCCGGAACGACGGAGCGAGGGCGGGGTACAGCTCGCGGTAGATGGCGTGGGCCTCCGCGTAGGTCGCGACGTCCGGGCCCGGCGCCGCGACCGGCGTCGCAGTGACGAGCGCCCCCGCCGCGTCCTCGACGGTCGGGTACCAGCCGGCACCAACCGCCGCCAGCAGGCCGGCCCCGTAGGCCGCTCCCTCCGACGTGTTGACCGTGGCGATCTCCGCGCCGAGCACGTCGGCGAGGATCTGGCGCCACAGGGCGCTGACCGTGCCGCCGCCGGACGCCCGGATCTGGGTCGGCGCCGGCATGCCCGCCCCGACCATCAGGTCGAGGCCGTCCCGCAGGCCGAACGCCACGCCCTCGAGGACCGCCCGCGTGAGATGCCGCCGGTCGTGCGACAGCGTCAGTCCGACGAACGCTCCCCGCGCCAGCGGGTCGGGGTGCGGGCTGCGCTCGCCCGACAGGTAGGGCAGGAACTGGAGCCCGTCGCTGCCGGCGGGGACCTCGGCGGCGGGCGCCACCAGGTCGCCGAACTCGACCCCGGGCGCCAGCGCGTCGCGATACCAGCGCAGGCTCCCGGCGGCCGACAGCATCACGGACATGAAGTGCCAGCGCCCCGGAACGGCGTGGCAGAAGGCGTGGACCCGGCCGCGCGGATCGAAGATCGGGCGCTCCGTCGTGGCGAAGATCACGCCCGACGTCCCGAGCGAGAGCGCCATCGTGCCCGGCGCGACGACGCCGACGCCCACCGCGTTGGCCGCCTGGTCCCCGCCGCCTGCGACGACCGGCGTCCCGGCCCGCAGGCCGGTCGCCTCGGCCGCCGCGGCGGTGACGGTCCCGGTGACCACGGGACCCTCGAAGGTCCGGCGGCATCCAGGCCGGGTCGATCCCGAGCGCCGCCAGGACGTCGGGCGACCAGTCCCGCGCGGCGAGGTCGAACAGGATCGTGCCGGCGCCGTCGGCCTTGTCCAGCGCGTACTCCCCGGTCAGGTGGAGCCGCACGAAGTCCTTGGGCAGCAGGACGTGCTCGACCCGGGCCCATACGTCCGGCTCGTGGTCGCGGACCCACACGAGCTTGGGTGCCGTGAACCCGGTCAGGGCGTCGTTGCCGGTGATCGCGATCAGGCGCTCCGGGCCGAGGGCCGCCCGGATCGCGTCGCACTCGGCGCCGGTCCGCTGGTCGTTCCACAGGATCGCCGGCCGGAGGACCTGGCCCGCCCGGTCGAGCAGGACGGCGCCGTGCATCTGCCCGGTCAGGCCGACCGCGGCGATGTCGGCGGCGGCGAGGCCGGTCGAGGCGAGCACGCCGCGGATCGCGCTGACGGTGCCCGTCCACCAGAGCGCCGGATCCTGCTCGCTCCAGAGCGGTCGCGGCACGTCGAACGGGTACTCGGCCGCGGCGATGCCGCGGACGGCCCCCGCTTCGTCGATCAGGACCGCCTTCGTCGCCGTGGTCGAGACGTCGATGCCGAGGACGAGGCCCACGGCGTCAGCCCGCCGCGTGCCCGGGGCCGCCGTCCGCCGACCAGATATGCCGGTTGACGACGTTCTCGTAGAGCTCCTGCTGGCCCGACACCGGCTGCGGGTCGATCTCGCCGGCCAGGACGCGGTCCGCGAGGTCCGCCAGGGACGCCGACCCATCGAGGATCGACGCGCCGAGGGCGCCGTTCCAGCCGGCGTAGCGCGCCTCCTTCATCGACGCGAGGGTCCCCTTCTCGAGCATGTCCGCCGCGACCAGGAGCGCCATCGCGATCGTGTCCATGCCGCCGATGTGGGCATGGAAGAGGTCGGTTCGATCCGAGCTCTGGCGCCGCAGCTTGGCGTCGAAGTTGAAGCCGCCGGTCGTGAAGCCGCCCGCCCTGATGATCTCGTACATCGGGAGGACGAAGTCCTCGACCGAGTTCGGGAACTGGTCCGTGTCCCAGCCGACCTGTGGGTCGCCGCGGTTGGCGTCGATGGAGCCGAAGCAGCCGGTCGCGACGGCGTAGGCGACCTCGTGGTGGAACGAATGTCCCGCCAGGGTGGCGTGGTTGGCTTCGATGTTGAGCTTGAAGACGTCGTCGAGCCCGTGCCGGGCGAGGAAGCCGTGGACGGTCTGGCTGTCGTAGTCGTACTGGTGCTTGGTCGGCTCCTGCGGCTTGGGCTCGATCAGGAGGGTGCCATCGAAGCCGATCTTCGCCGCATGGTCGGCGACGAGGTGCAGGAAGCGCGCCAGCTGGTCGCCCTCGCGCCCCAGGTCGGTGTTGAGGAGCGTGTCGTAGCCCTCGCGGCCACCCCACAGGACGTAGTTCGTGCCGCCGAGGCGCTTGGTGATCTCGAGCATGTGCCGGACCTGCGCCGCCGCATAGGCGAAGACCGTGGGATCCGGGTTCGTGGCGGCGCCGGCCTGGTAGCGCGGGTGGGAGAAGAGGTTGGCGGTCCCCCACAGGAGCTTGACGCCGGTCGACTCCTGGCGCGCTTCGGCCTCGTCGACGAGCGCGTCGAGGTTGGCGGTGAACTCGGCGAAGCTGTTCCCTTCCGGCGCGACGTCGCGGTCGTGGAAGCAGTAGTACTTGATCCCGAGCTTGGTGAAGAACTCGAAGGCCGCCGCCATCTTCATGCGTGCGCCGGCCATGGCATCCACGCCGTCGGCCAGCCAGGGGCGGTCGAGCGTGCCCAGGCCGAACATGTCGCGGCCGTCCCAGGCGAACGAGTGCCAGAAGCAGACGCCGACCCGGAGCCAGTCCTCCATCCGCTTGCCCAGCACGAGCCGGTCGGGGTCGTAGACCTTGAACGTCAGGGGGTCCGTGGAGCCGAGCCCCCCGAAGGGGATCCGCCCTGCCACCTCGGAGAAGAAGCTGTCGGCCACGAATCGACCCTCCTGTGTCCGTACCGGTACCGCTTGCCAATCTCGCCGCGTGCCCATACGGTGCCACATTTGTAAAGCCCTGACACATTCCCCGGCACGCCTTCCGCCCGCACCGCGGCCCGAACGCACATCCTGCGATTTGGCTCTCGACCGGGAGCGGGATTTCGGGCTAGCCTCCCCGCGAGGTGACGCGAATGCCCCCTGTCCATCGAGCCGAGGATGTCGATGCCGTGCTGCTCCGGGAGGCGATCCGCCTCTCGAGGGTCAGGATGCAGCAGGGACGCGGCGGCCCGTTCGGTGCCGTGGTCGCGCGCGACGGCAGGCTGATCGCCCGCGGCTGGAACATGGTCACGAGCGCGCTCGACCCGACGGCGCACGCCGAGGTCGTGGCGATCCGGCGGGCCTGCCGGGCGGCCAGGGCCTTCGAGCTCCGTGGGTGCGTCCTGTACACGAGCTGCGAGCCCTGCCCGATGTGCCTCGCGGCCGCCTACTGGGCGCGCCTCGACCGGCTGGTCTTCGCCGCGACACGGCAGGACGCCGCCGGCGCCGGCTTCGACGACGCCTTCATCTACGACGAGGTCCCGCTCGCGGCGGAGGCGCGCAGCCTTCCGACCCGCCAGCTGCTGCGCGCCGAGGCTGCCGTCGTCTTCGGGGAGTGGCTGGCGAAGGACGACCGGATCCACCTACTAGCGTGTTCGGGACCCGTGCGCCGCGGTTGGCGACGCAGCGAGCAGGTGCGTGAGAGCGTGGTACACGTGGGATTCGAGGCAGCCATGAAGCGCACCCGGATCAGCCTGGCTGTCGTCTGCCGTATTGATCGTCGGCGCCTGCGTGGGCGCGCCCGGCGATTCCGCGGCCCCCGGCCCGACCGTGACGCCGGCTGCGGCCGGCCCCACGACGCCTTCTGAAACGCCATCTCCATCGAGGTCGCCGGCCTCTCCAGCGCCCGCCGTCGACGGGTCGATCAGTCGCTGTGTCTCGCTCGAATCCCGGCGCGGAGGCCCTCGCAGCGCTCTCCGCATGCGGGGTCAGTCTGAAGCAGGGCGCCAAGCGCGACCAGATCCAGTCGATGGGGCGCATCGAGCACGCCCGGGATGCTAAGGACTACGTGCTCCTCTTCGGCGTCGAACGCGAGCTGAAGACTGAATCGCCCGCGTGGATCATCCAGTTCGTCGGCCGGGTCGAGACCAGCGGGTACTGGGGTATCGACCCGTTCTGCGTCGTCGTTGATGGCCAGGCCTCGTTCTATGACCCGAAGGAGAACGGGCTCGTGGGCGACCCAGAGGTGGTCTCCCCGCCGCTCCCCGCGGTGCTGCCGACGCGCTCCCTCCCGTCGATGGCGCCGTAGAGCGCGGCTCTTGAAGGGCGGTTCGGCACCGCGGCCGGTCACGTCCGACGGAGTAGCGTCCCGGGGCGTCGCGAATCTCGGCCGCCTGCGTCACGGCGGATTCGGCGCGCGTGATTCTCGATTCGTGTCCGTTGACGCCGCACGCCGGACGCCGCACGCGAGAGGCGGCACGCCGGTGACGCATCGCGCATCGACGTCCGACGCCGCACGCAGCGACGCCGGACGGGGTGGCGCCGGCCATCGGCCCTCGGCGCGTTCCCGTGGTGCCGGCACCCGAAGGGTTCGCTATCCCGTTCCGAATGCGGCAGAATCACGGCGCCGCCCGAGCCGGCGGCCCGTCCCCGCTCGGGCTGTCCGTTGCCCGGCGCCACAGGAGACCCGATCCCATGCCACGCGAGCCCCACCGGATCACGGTCATCCCCGGCGACGGGGTCGGGCCGGAGGTCGTCAGGTCCGCCCAGCGGATCCTCGCCGCGGCCGGCGTGGTGGTCGACTGGGAGACGGCGGAGGCCGGCGCCGAGGTCTTCAAGCGCGGCGACACGTCGGGGGTGCCGCGGGAGACGCGTGATTCGATCGATCGGACCCGGGTGGTCCTCAAGGGACCCCTCGAGACGCCGGTCGGGTTCGGCGAGAAGAGCGCGAACGTCACGCTGCGCAAGCTGTTCGAGACGTATGCCAACGTCCGCCCCGCCCGGGAGCTGCCGGGCGTGCCGACCCGCTACTCGGGCGAGGGCGTCGACATGGTGATCGTCCGCGAGAACATCGAGGACCTGTACGCCGGCATCGAGCACATGCAGACGCCCGACGTCGGGCAGTGCCTCAAGATCATCACCCGCAAGGGCAGCGAGAAGATCATCCGGTACGCCTTCGAGTACGCCCGCCGGGAAGGACGCCGGAAGGTCACCGCGGCGACCAAGGCCAACATCATGAAGCTCACCGAGGGCCTCTTCAAACGGGTCTTCGAGGAGATGGCGCCCGAGTACCCGGAGATCACGGCCGAGCACCTGATCATCGACAACGTCGCCCACCAGCTCGCCAAGAACCCGTCCCAGTTCGACCTGGTCGTGACGACGAACCTCAATGGCGACATCATCAGCGACCTCGCCTCGGGCCTGGTCGGCGGCCTCGGCTTCGCCCCGTCCGGCAACTACGGCGACGAGGTGGCGATCTTCGAGGCCGTCCACGGCTCGGCGCCGAAGTACGCCGGCAAGGACGTGATCAACCCGACGGCCCTCATCCTGAGCTCGCTGATGATGCTCCGCCACATCGGGGAATCTGACGCCGCGGACCGGATCGAGGACGCGGTCGTCGCGACGCTCGAGGACGGTCGAGCGGTGACCCAGGACCTGGCGCGCCAGACCGGCGGCGACGTCGAGGAGGCGGCTTCCACCACCGGCTTCACCGACGCGATCATCGCGAACCTGGGCCGCCGGCCCGCCACGGTCCCCGCGCGCGTCGGATCGGAGCGCCCGTCGGGCCAGGCGGTCCCGCGGGCCCGCTGGTCGTACGGTCCAGCCCTGAGCGCGGCGGTGCCGCGGCTGACCATCGGGGCGGATGTCTTCCTCGAGACGTGGGCTGCGCCCGGTGACGCCGGCTCCGCGCTGGAGGCCATGGCGGGCGACGTGCTCGCCCTCCAGATGGTCTCGAGCCGGGGCACCATGGTCTACCCGGAGACCGGCCTCAGGCCCGACAGCGTCGGCCTGCTGCGAGCGCGGTTCGTGGCCCGCGAGGACGGCGCGGCGGTGTCCGACCCGGAGCTCGCCGCGCTGCTCGAGCGGATCGGCGAACGATTCGCGTGGACCCACGTCGAGAAGCTCCACCTCTTCGCCGGCGAGCCGAGCTTCACGAAGGCGCAGGGCCAGTGAGCCGTGGAGACCGCTGGCGACGCTGACGAGGCGGGCGCGGGTCGCCCTGGCGCGACGCCCGGGACGGCCCTCAGGGCGGCCGGGGCGAACTCTCCGAGCACGGCCTCCGGGCCCGTCTCCCCGGAGGCGGACGGAGCGATTCCCCCGAGCCCGTCTCCCGGGGCGTCCCCGATCCCGGCGCTCGAGGCGCTCGACCGGTTCGCGCCCGACCGGGCCGGCGAGCCGCCGTCCGTCGGGATCGTGGGCGGCAGCCGGAGCGACTTCCCGGTCCTCGAGCGCGCGCAGGCGCTGCTGGCCGACCTGGGCGTGCCCTGCGAGCTGCGGGTCGTCTCGGCCCATCGGACGCCGGACCACCTCTTCCGCTACGCGGAGACGGCGGCGAGCCGGGGGATCCGGGTGATCGTGGCCGGCGCCGGCGGCGCCGCGCACCTGCCGGGGATGCTGGCAGCCAAGACGATCCTGCCGGTCATCGGCGTGCCGATCCCGACCCAGCACCTGGGCGGCCTCGACTCGCTCCTCTCGATCGTCCAGATGCCGCGCGGGATCCCCGTCGCGACCGTCGCGATCGGCAACGCCGAGAACGCCGCGCTCCTGGCGGCTGCGATCCTCGCCCTGACCGACGCGGCCCTGGCCGCGCGCCTGGCCGCCTACCGCGAGCGCCAGTCGGCCGCGGTCATGGACGATCCGTCGAACGTCGGGGCGCCCCTGGAGTGAGCGACCCGCGCCACGAGCCGGGCATGCCGCTCCTCGATCGCCAGCCCGTGCGCGCCGCGGCTGGCGGGAACGAGCGTCCTCGCAGCGTGCCCGAGCCGAAGCCCACCCCGCTGCAGCGCTACTACGTCCTGCTCTCGGCGCCGGCCCTCGTCCTGGGTGCCATCGCGATCACGGCGCTCGAAGTCGGGGCTTCCCCGGGGAGCCCGCTCGTGAAGCTGTGCGTGATCGTCGCGGCGCCCCTGCTCGCGATCGCCAACGCGGATGCGATCGTCCGGATCTGGCGATCGGCCTGGGCCTGGATGCCCGTCGATCGAGGGCGCGGGCTCTTCCGCCTCGCATGGACCGCTGCCGGTGTCATCCTGTACGGCATTCTCGTGCTCGCGGCCTGGATGGTGATCGGGGCATGATGTGCCTGTCGAGGTGCCACCCATGAGCCACGGACAGCGAACGAGCAATATGCCGCACGGCTCGTCCGACCTTCGAATGCCGGCCGGCGCGACACCCGAACGGCTCCCCGCTGACGCCGACGACGCCGCCGCCGGCGCGGGCCACGGCGTGCCCGCCTGGCTCGCCGCGACGCTGAACCACTGCTCGCGCTGCGGCGCCCCACTCCGTCTCGGTCCGGTGGCTGGCGAGGACCGCGAGCGGCTGGCGTGCGACGCATGCGGGTTCGTGGCGTACGTGAACCCGCGCCTCGTCGTGACCTGCCTGCCGGTGACGGACAGCGGCGAGGTCATGCTGCTCCGCCGCGGCATCGAGCCGGCGCGCGGGTTGTGGGCACAGCCCGGCGGGTTCATGGAGATCGACGAGACGGTCGAGCAGGGCGCCATCCGCGAGACGCTCGAGGAGACCGGCCTCGTCGTCGAGACCGGCTCGATCGTCGGGCTCTACACGCGCTCCGAGGCGGCGATCGTCGTGATCGCCTTCGAGGCCCGCATCGTCGGCGGAGCGCCCAGCGTGACGCCCGAGGCGCTCGAGGTCCGCCCGTTCCGACCCGACGACATTCCCTGGCCGGAGATCGCGTTCCGAACGTCCGAGTGGGCTCTTCGCGACTGGGTGCGGCGGGTTCGGCCGGACCTGGCGCCGGGCGGCTGACCGCCGCGGGTCGACCAGCGGAGGTCGCCACCGTCCGGCAGCGTCACGGGCTCGGCGGCGCCGGCCCGGAGCCGACCAGTCGGAGCTCGAGCGAGCCGCTGGCGGTGGTCCACTGCCAGAGCTGGCGGACGCGAGCGTCCGGGGGTCCCGAATCCACGAGCAGCCGGGCCCCGTCGGTTGCGGCTGCGCCAGCCGGGATCGGCGCGAACGAGAAGGTCGCATCCTGCCAGGCGTGCCCGTCGCGGAGCGCATCCCACGCCCTCCGCACGATGCCGCCCGCGACCCGGTAGACCGCCAGCGTCGAGGTGTGCCCGTCGGGCGCCACGAGCTCGACGCCAAGGTCGGTGACACCGGCGGGCGCCCGGATGATCGTCCCGACGAACGCGGAGTGGGCGGCCCACCCTGTGGCCAGCGGCCCGGCGCCCGCGAGGAGGTGCCAGCCCGACGTGCCGGCGCCCGGGGCCGCGCCGGCGCCCGCGCCCGGGCCCGCGCCGGCGCCCGGGGTCGCGCCCGCCTTCAGGGCCGATGCGTAGATGTAGGGCCCGAGGACGTGGTCGAGCGTGCCTGCCCCGCCCGCAAGGTCTGGGCACGGGCCGACGAAGAAGATGCTGTCCGGGATGCCGTCGAGGTCGACGTCGCCGTCGAGCCGGAGGGCGGACGCCGCCTGAGTGCGGCACTCCGTGGGAATGTCGCCGAGGGGCATCTGGAGCGGGCGCCCGGAGGCGGGCGCCGTGAGCGGCGACGAGGACGCCCCGCCGGCGGTTCCGGTGGCTCCCCCGGGCGCCGGGGTGGTAGCCGGGCCCCCGCCTGCCGAACCATCCGTCGGAGCCGCTGGGCGGCCCGAAGCTGTCGCGCTCGCCTCCGGCACGGCGCCAACGCCTGGCGACGACACGCCAACGCCCGGCGACCGTGCGCCAACGCCCGGCGACCCAGCGGCCCCGAGGTCTCCGGGGGCGGGTGTC
This sequence comes from uncultured Chloroflexia bacterium, assembly GCA_963809375.1. Taxonomy (GTDB): domain Bacteria; phylum Chloroflexota; class Limnocylindria; order Limnocylindrales; family CSP1-4; genus CTSoil-043. Next base: position 84,819 of record CAWEJO010000001.1, on the reverse strand, counting down.
AGCCCGAAGGTCGTCGGGCGCGGCCCGCCGATCGTCGCCGCGGCGGGAGCGGTTGGCCGCCCTCCCGGGTTGACCGCGATCACGCCGAGGATGCCGACGGCTGCGAGCGCCAGCCCTGCGGCCGCGACCAGGAGCACCAGGCGCGAGGCGCGGATCCGGCTCGCGGGGACTTCGGTTTCGCCATCCGCTGCGACCGGCCGGTCGGGTCGTTCGCCGGGACCCCCGGCTTCGCGGCGCGCGGCGCCCACGCCGCGGGCAAGCGTGGTGCGGGCGAGCCGGACGAGGTCGTAGCGCCGCCGGCGGACGGGATCCCCGAGCCACTCCCAGGCAAGGTTGATCTCCCGGATCCGATCGTCGGCGAGGGGATCATGAGCCACGTCCGGGTGGCTGGCCTTGACGCCCGCCCGCCAGGCAGCCCGGATCGATTCGGCATCGGCTCGCGGCGACACGCCGAGGATGGCGTAGAGGTCGATGTCGGGCGGCTGGTCGGTGGGCTGCATCGGCCATCAGCACCGCTTCGTTGCGAAGGCGCGGCGGCTCGCCATCGTCCGCGCGAAGGCGCGGCGGCTCGCCATCGTCCGCGCGAAGGCGCGGCGGCTCGCCATCGTCCGCGCGAAGGCGCGGCGGCTCGCCATCGTCCGCGCCAGCCCCGTCAGTAGATCGACGCGGCGTCGTCGGGGGCGTGGAGCGTGAAGGCGGCGTCCGGGATCGCCGCGTCGGGTGCCAGCTCGGTTGCCACGACCACCCGGGTCGGCTGATCGGTGAAGTACTCAGCCAGGCCCGTGAGGAGGCCAGTCTCGCGGTCGGCCGCGATGACCACGCGATGGTCGCCCCGGTCGCCGGCGAGCTCGATCGTCCGTGGGTGGAGCGATTCGAGGATGATGGCCGTCCGGCCGACCGCCATCTCCTCGCGAAGGACGCGGCAGGTGCCGGTGGCGAGGACGTTCTGGCAGAAGCCGGCCGGGTGGACGAACGTGTCGACGAGGGAGTTCGCGCGGACAGACGTGACCGGCAGGTACGCCCGCCCCGTGCCCGGCAGGTCGCGGTCCTCCTCGAGCCCGACGAGCCGGCTGCGAACCGGCCTCGTCGTCACGGTCCGGTGGATCGTCTGGAGCGTCCGGATCATGGAGCCGTCGGAGAGCCAGATGTCGGCCCCGGCCGCGTCGTCTCCGGTGATCGTGACGCGCGCTCGGCCGGGATGGCGGAGCAGCAGCTCGTGCGTCCGCACGACCTCGCCGCGTGCCACCCAGGAACGCTCGACGAGCCGCAGGCGGAGGCTGGCGAAGCGGAGCTCGGCGTCGCGCATGAAGTCGAACAGCTGCGTGACGCTCGGGAGCCCAGGCGCCAGCTGGGCGACCTCGGCGCGGCGGGCACCATCGACCGTCGTCGGAACGAGAGCAGCGCCGTCCCATCGAGCTGGCGTGACCATGGCGGGCATTCTACCCGTGCGCTCGCCTCGAAGGCGCAGGTGGACCGCGCATGCAGAGGCACCCGGTGGTGGGGACCCTGCGCGCAGCCTGTCGGAGCGGCGCCACGCGGTCGAACGACTGCAGACCGTCAGCACGTCGCCCGAGCGTGGCCGCCGCGGGGCGGCGCCGCCTGCCTGAGCGCCATCCAGCGGCCCGTCCAGTCTGGTAGCCTCGCCGCAGCATGGATGGGCGGATCTCCAGCGTCGGCGTCCCCCTCGACGACCTCCCTGCCGGCCTCGTCAGCAGGTTGGTCACCATCCCGGTCGCCCTCTTCCTGCGCAACAGCGGTCACCTCGTGCTGTACGCGCAGGCCGGCGCGGATGCGACGATGCTTCGGCGCGCCGATCTCGCCGGACGCTTCTGGATCGCAGCGGGCGATGTGCCTGTCGTCCGGGCGATGCTTCCGCAGGCACTCGCCCGGGCGCTCGCGGAGCGGCCTGACGACCCGGTCGTCGGCTACCGGGAGGGGTACGGCCTGCTGATCGAGACGATCGAGCAGATCTTCGTGCCGGGATGCGATCCGGACGAGTCCGACATCCGCTTGATCGAGGGAGCCATGGACGTCCTCGTCGACCGGCACCTCGCCGATCCGACGGCCGCCGAGACGTCGGTGACGGTGCTCCGCCGAAGGCACGACTGGGCCTACGACGCGCTGAACACGTGCCTCCTGTCGATCGTCCTCGGCGCCGCGCTCGGGATCGACCGCCTGGAGCTCGCGAACATCACCCGGGTGGATTCTTCCACGACCTCGGGATGACCCAGCTGCCGGCCTCGTTGACGGAGCACGCGGGCCCGCTGCTGGCGAGGCAGCTCGCGCGGATCCGCGAGCATCCGAAGATCGGCGTGACGCTCCTCCGGGAGGCGCTCGGCCACGTCCCGGCCTACGCGGCGATCGTGCGCGACCACCACGAGCGCATCGACGGCTCGGGCTACCCGAACGGGCTTGCCGGCGACGCGCTCAGCCTCGCCGCGCAGGTGGTGGGCATCGCCGACACCTGGGAGGCGATGACGGCGCGTCGGCCGCACCGCGCGCCGGCGGACTTCGCGGCGGCTGAGCAGCGGCTCCTCGACCCGGCGGCCGGGTTCGACGTCCGGCTCACGACACGGTTCGTGGCCGTCGTCGCGAGGCGCTGAGGCGCCCCGCGTAGACTGCCGAGGTGCAGCCAGGACGACCAGCCCCGCGACCGGCCGTGGAGGAGCCGCAGACGGCCGTGGAGGAGCCGCAGACCGCCGTGGAGGAGCCGTCGACGCCCGTGCTGCCGGCGCCCGTGCTGCCGGCGCCCGTCTACCGGACCGTGGACTCGGTGATCGCCAACGGGATCGTGGTTGCCTTCGACGCCGCCGGCGCCGGGCCCCCGCTGGTCATGCTCCACGGCGCCTCGTCGATCGGCCAGGACGACTGGGGAGCCCAGGTGGCCTCGCTCGGCCGGGCGTTCCGCTGCATCGTCCCGGACGCCCGGGGCCACGGCCGCACCCGGTGGGATGCGGCGCGAGGCCTGCGCTACGAGGACCTTGTCGCCGACCTGAGCGGCTTCGTCGACGGGCTCGGCCTCGACACGTTCCACCTGGCGGGGTTCTCGATGGGCGGGATGACCGCCCTCGGGTTCGCCGCCCGCCACCCGAATCGGGTCCTCTCGCTCGTGCTCGTGGGAGTCTCGGCCGAGCGCGAGCCGCGTACGACGGTGCTCCGCCGAATCGCCGACGTGGCGCGCGTCGACGCCCATGACCCGGCCTGGGCGGCGGTGCTCGCCCGCCGGCACGACGGCGACCAGGGGGAGGGCAGCTGGCGCCGGCTCCTCCCGGCGATCGTCGGCATGGTCGAGGGCCAGCCCACGCTCCGACCCGCGGACCTCCACGAGATCGACGCGCCGACGCTGGTGGTCGTCGGCGATCGCGACCCGTTCGTGCCGGTCGACCAGGCATGGCGCCTCTCGCGCCAGCTGCCCTCCGGCCGCCTCTTCGTCGCTCCGGACTGCGGCCACGAGGTGACGGCGCGCCGGCCGATCCTCTTCAACGAGGCCTGCGCCGGCTTCTATCGGTCCACGGAATCGGTGGCCGCTCGACGCGCCTCCGGCGTGGCCACGGCCTGATCGCCCCGCGAAGGAGGACTCGGATGCGGCCACGTCCCGACGAAGGCGATGCCCCGGCGACCGGGCCTGCGGCGACCGGGCCTGCCGCGACCGGGCCTGCGGCGACCGGATCGATCGACGGACACCTGGTGCGGGTCGAGCTGCCTGCCCGGCGGCCTGCCGCCGGCGGCGACGGAGAGCCGATCGCGGGCGTGGCGCTCGTGACGCTCGACCGTCCGCGTGCCCTCAACGCCCTCAGCTTCGCGCTCCTTGGCCAGCTCGCCGATGCCGTCGAGGCACTCGACGCCGATCCGGCCGTTCGCGCGGTCGTCATCACCGGCGCCGGCACGCGCGCGTTCGCCGCCGGCGCGGACGTTGCCGAGCTTGCCGGTCAGACCACCGAGTCGCTCCTCTCCAGCGAGGGCTTCCGTGGCTGGGACCGCGTGGCCGCCGCTGGCGTGCCGACGATCGCCGCCGTCCGCGGCTTCGCGCTGGGCGGTGGAGCCGAGCTCGCGATGGCCTGCGACATGATCATCGCCGGTGACGACGCGATCTTCGGCCAGCCGGAGATCAAGCTCGGCGTCATCCCCGGCGCCGGTGGGACCCAGCGTCTGACCCGGGCGATCGGCGCGGCCCGCGCCATGGAGCTGGTGCTGACCGGGCGCCAGGTGGGCGCCGGCGAGGCCGAGCGACTCGGCATCGTCACTCGGGTCGTCCCGGCGGCCGACACGCTGTCCCACGCCCTCGAGCTCGCCGCGGCGATCGCGGCGCTGCCGGCGAGCGCCGTCCGGGCGGCGAAGGCCGCCATCCGGGCCGCGGCCGAGGGACCGCTGGCCGAGGGCGTCAAGGTCGAGCGAGCCCTGTTCGCGGGCCTGTTCGGGACGCCAGACCAGGCCGAAGGGATGGCGGCGTTCCTCGCGAAGCGCCCGCCGCGGTGGAGCCACGAACGGTGAATGACCCGGACCGGGCCGTCTCCCGGGCGCCCGAGCATTCCTGGACCGCCGCAATGCCGCTCGTCTACCCGGTGCTGCGGCCCGTGGGCACGACCGGACGGCTGCTCGCCGATCTCGCGACGTCCTCGGCGGCCGCGGGAGACACGCGGCCCCTCCTCGATCCGGGGCCCGCCGGGCTGCGGATCGGCTACATCCTGCACGCGGGTCGCTACGGCGTGCAGGTGAACGGCGACCACCTGGCGGCCTGGTCGGTTCCGCCCGACACGCTCCGCCGGATCGCCACGACGAACCTCCGGGCCTGGTCGGCGATCGCCCCCTGGACCTTCGAACGCGACGGCCAGCAGGTGCTGCTCTCGTCGGTCACGGGCGACGGGTGGGACGCCGCCCGGATCCTGCTTCCGGAGGCGATCGAGCACCTGGCGACGACGCTCGGCGGCGCCGGCATGCGCGTGCTGGTTGCCGTCCCGACTGCGGACCTGCTCGTCGCCACCGGGCTCGGGGCGGAGGATCCGGGCTTCGCGCTGCCCTTCGCGCGGTTCGCTGAATCGTACGCGGCCGGTGCGGACGCCCCGATCGACGGGCGCGTGTTCGAGATCCTGCGGGGCGAGCTCACCCCGTTCGAACCCTGACGAGCGCGGCGCTTCCGCTCGCCCGGGCCCCGCCGGGGGCCTGCCTCCGCCCGCTGGGGCCTGCCGCCGTCGAGCTGCCGCGTCCGCCGCCGTCGCGGGCGCGGGTCCGACGCCGCGGGGCCGGGCACGTGCCGATCAGGCGATGGCGACCAGGGCTGCCTCGAACTCCGCGAGCATGTCGACCGAGTACAGCACGAACGTCACCCGCTCGAGCGGCGTCCCGCCGGCCAGCGCACCGGCCACCGTCGCGACCGCGATCCGCGCCGCATCGGGCGCCGGGAACCCGTAGACGCCGGCGCTGATCGCGGGCAGCGTCAGGGTCCGGGCCCCGAGGCCGGCCGCGACGTCGAGCGCCGAGCGGTAGGCCCGGGCGAGGAGATCCGGCTCGCCGTGCCGCCCGTCGAGCCAGACCGGGCCGACCGCGTGGATCACCCAGCGCGCGGGCAGCCGCCCCGCGCCCGTCGCCACGGCCGTGCCGGTCGGCGTGCCGCGTCGCGGTCGCGCCCGGAGCTCGGCCATGATCGACGGTCCGCCCGCCGCGTGGATGGCGCCGTCGACGCCGCCGCCCCCCGCGAGCTGCGCGTTGGCCGCGTTGCCGATGGCGTCGGCCGGGAACGTGGTGATGTCGCCTTTGGCGAGCGCGAGGACCCCGGCCCCGAACCGTCGCTCCATGGCGTGCCTCCCGTACCGCGGCCGGCCAGGGCGGGGGAGCGCCGGGTGCCGGCCGGCCCGAGCCGCGTCGACCTCAGCGTCGCTACGGCAGGATGAGGTGGACGGGGTTGCCCTTGACCGGCGGTCCACGTTGTGATGTCGTTGTGCCCGCCCGGTCATCGTACCTGATCTTCCACCACCCGTCCTGGCACAGGCTCGCCTGGATGTACGTGGCCGGCAGTGGAATGCGATGAGGATCCACGTGTTGTCGAAGCTCGGTGACCACCGATCGCGGTGGAGATCGCGTGCGGTTGGTGCCCGAGCAGGTGTCGCTGGCCGACCACCCGTGGAGTCGACCGTGTCGTTGGATTGTCCGGTCGTGGCGGTGAACGCGACTCGGTCTGGAGGTTCGCGCCGGGGCAGACTTGGGCCGGCCTTGCCGTCACGTCACCGGCGTCGAAGAGTCGATCACGCGGTCTTGCCGGCACGGTCTGCATGTCGATCCTGGCGAGGTAGAAGGCTGGTACGCGGCGCCCGCGTGGAGGTTGTTGTAGATCTGCATCGCGCCAAGGCCGTACACCGTCGGGTCGAGCCGCCGATGGCCGTGCGAAGCTCCTGCTCGCCGTTGGTCGTTGCGCTGAGCGGCCGGCGTGGTGCGGTCGTCGCCGCTGGTGGGACGTAGGTCTCGCCGAGGCGCCCCGGTGGGCGGGGCGGCACCGTGAGTCGGTACCACGCGTCGGGTAGTCGCGCCCGTTGCCGTACGCGGTATTGTCCGCTGCGCTCGCTGCCACCGGACCCGCCCATCTGGTGTCGGACAGAGAGTACCGGTGAACTCTGGTTCCAGACGTCGCGACGAGCGGTCATCGGTGATGTCGTCACGGCGTGTCCACGTGTCCCAGACTTCGTACCACGAGCTGACGGCGGTGCGATCCCGCTGGTCGCCCGTCGCCGGTTCCGGCCGATCCGTTGGAGCCCATCGCGCAGAACCCCGGGTCGAAGACGTAGACGATGCCGTTGACGAGCCTGCCGTCAACTGCACCGCGTAGTAGTAGTAGTTCTCGGCGTCATAGTAGGCGGACGTCGACGACCCCGTGCACACGGGCGCCGCCCGGGACGTCGGCGTGTCGTAGAAGGGCTGGTAGGCGTCGCCGTTCAGGTTCGCGGCGCCCTCCGTGTTGATCGTTCCCCAGCCGCCGAGCACCGTGCCATCAGGGAGGAAGCAATCGGCCGGGGCCCCGGACGATAGGGGGCTGCATGGCGAGCCCGGAGTCCTGAGGTCATTGCTCGTCGTGTCCGTGACGGTCACGTTCGTGATCTCGGTGTAGTACACCTGCGCTTCGAGGGTGTCGACCGAGACCGTCCGGCTCGCTGCGCGGCTCACCTTGTTCCAGTGAGGCGGAGGCGGAAGTTGGCATTCGAGAATTCGTTTGTCGGGGCGCACGACCAGGTGCGGCCCCCGCGTCGTGGTCGCGCTGCCCAACGTGTACAGCGTGTTCGTGGTCGACAGCACCTGCGTCATCGGCGTCGTCGTCAGTTCGCGCCGGCGTTCCAGCTCATCGCGACGGCGAGCTCGCAGTCCGTCGTAGGCGCGGCGGACCGGGGCCGGAAGCGCCCTGAAGCGAACCGCGATCCCGTCGATGGTGTCGACGGTGGGCGAGAACGCGAACGTGAAGACCACTGCTGCGCGGAGCCGCTCGCGGTCGGGCTCACCGCATACGACGAGTTCGATGTTGCATCAGCGTTGGTCGGGCTCGTCCACGTGCCGCCCGGTGGGTTCGGATGGCGGTCGAACATCCAGGGCCGACGCGAACCCGGACTGCGGTGAGGTATGCGTGTATGTCGCACTCCGGAGCTTGCCGAAGACCCCGTAGAAGTTGTCGGGGCTGCCCATCGGGACCGGCAGGACGTACTCGCCGTGGGCCGTCCGCGATGCCTGGATGCGAGAGATGCCGAGCGACCCGCATGAAGTACGTGCCGACGGGGCGCGTGATCGTGACGAGGAGGCGACGGGCGTTGGTCGGGATCGACCGCGGCGTGACCACGACCCGCCGCACTCCGGTGGTTGTACCCGTTCTTGATGGCCTCGGCCTGGGCGCGGGCGAACGCGTCGGGGCGATCCCGGGAAGCATGACCGCCCCAGCGAGCGCGGCCGCGTCGGCAGCCCGCTGGATGCGCAGGCGAGTTGGACCAGTACCAGGTGATGTCGATCACGATCGCGCACAGGCCCATGAACAGGAAGATCGACAGCGCGAAGAGCGGGATGATCTGGCCGCGCGACGCCGCGACGGTCCGCGCCGGCCGCCCGGGCCGCCGGGCCGCCGGATGGCGTGGCTGGCGACGTCGGGATGCCGGGGAGCGGTTCGGATGTGCGTCATCGGCTGGCGCACCTAGTTCGCGTGGGGTTCAGGGCCATGACGGTCTTGTCGGAGATCCCGAGCGTGGCGGCACCGCTGCCCGCCGAAGAAGCGCATCACGCCTCCGAGGGGCGTGACGAACCGATAGGTGTAGACGAGCGAGACGCCGATCGAGTCAGGCGGGGAGCGTTCGACCGGGTGCAGGCGGACCAGCCGGTCGACGAGAGCACGTAGTCGAGATGGACGCCGCCGACGAGCGGCCCCAGGCCGGCCGAATACGACCAGACGTCGGCGGACCCGCTGCGTCTCGGCGCCCGACGCGGTGGCCTTGTAGATCCGGATCTGGGGCACGTCGTTCACCTTGACCCGGCTCCCTGGCGACTTCAGGACGCGGTTGACGGCCGCGATGATCGTCGGGTCGACCGCATCGGCCTCGGGCGACCCGCACGCCCCGCCGTTGGCGAGGGCGGCACCGACCCGGGCGCCCTCGCGGGTGGCGTACTGGAGGGTGAGCTCGTGGTCGAAGGCGAAGCCCATCTCGAGCATGCCGAGCAGCAGGAGCATGAAGAGCGGGACGATGAGCGCGAACTCGACGAGCGAGTTGCCCCGCTCGTCGCGGACCCCTTCACGACCCCCCCGTGGACCGAGATGCCCCGCTCGTCACCACGCTGCGGAGCAGCCGCCTCACGACTGGGGCTCCATTCGCATGGCGTTCGACTGCGTGATCGTCGTGCTCGCGCCGCCGGGACCGCCGAGGCCGCGCAGCGGCGTGACCCACGAGTGGACGTACGTGATCTGGACGCCGATGATGTCGAGCTCGCGCGTCCCGGCGGGACAGCCGGCCAGGACGTTGCAGCGGGTCGCCGGGAGATAGCCGGACGTCGTCCGCGTGTACGGCGCGTCGTAGGTCGACCCGTCGGGGAACGTGCAGTGGATGTTCCCGCCCCGGACGAAGGTGTCCGACTGGCCCGGGTAGGCCCCGAGGTTGCCGTGGAGGTTCGTCCGGTAGACCACGACGCGCGTGATCCGCGTGTCGCTCGCGGGAGAGCTGACCGCGTCGTCTACCCGCTTGAGGATGGCGCAGTCGGCGGAGTCGTCCGTGCCAGCCTCGGCGCCGACCAGCGCCGCGTCGCGGCTCGCGTACGACACGCCGAGGATCGCGCTGAACACGAATGCGAACTCGATGATCGCGAGCAGCATGAACATGAAGAGCGGGAGGACGAGCGAGAACTCGACAAGCGCCTGCCCGCGGGAGCGCCGGCTGGGCGCCCCGTCTCGCGGCTTCGAGCGCCGGGGCCGATGGATCACGATGGTCTCCGAGTGGCGACGAGGCTCGGCCATCTGGGGTGGAGCCGGCGTCGACGCTACGCCGCGAACCTAACACCCTGCATTTCAGAACCCCACGACCCAGGGGTCCTAGGACCCGCTTGCGGTGCGTCAGAGCGCCGGGTCCGCGCGAGCCCTGCGCGGCAGCCCGTCCGGCCGGGCGCGGGTCTCGCCCGGGGTTGCCCGGGCCCGCCGGCCAGCCGTGGGCGCACGACGTGGTGCAGCCGGGCACCGGGCCCGGTGTCCGATCCGGTGCGATCCGGTGCCCTTCGCGGGTGTGCCGTGCGGACGCCGACGCCCCGCGCGGGCGGTCGCGGGCGCGGCGGACCCCGGAAACCGCGGATGAGACTTTCGTACTATCGGGGCCGTTACCCGACCGGATCGGCCCTCGACCGACCGGCACCCACCGACCCGCGTCCCGGAAACTGGACCCGCATGTCTCCGTCCCATCGCGTCCGTCGCGGAGTGGCTCGCTCCCGCGTGCGGCTCGCCGGCTGGCTCGCCATCGCGGCGCTCGTCGTGCTCGCCGTCGGCGGGCCGGCGAGATCGATCGGTGCGCTCGCCTGGGCCCCGGCGGTCGCTTCGGTGCCCGACGCGGCCGTTCGCCCGGCCGCCGATGGCACGCTGACCGTGACGCAGCCGGCGCGCGCCGCGTCGCCGACGACGCCGGACGCGAAGCCGGCAGCGCAGCGGGCCGCGACGCCCAGGCCGGCTGCAGGCAGGGTCGGCCCACCGCGGGGTGGCGCGGCGGTCCGTGCGGCCGGCGCGCGGTCGAGCCTGGCCCCCGTGGCCGACCGCGCGCACGTCACGCCGCCGCCGACCGCGATGCTGCCGGCCGACGCCGGGAAGTCGGACGCGGACGCCTGGAGGGTCGCGATGCTCGCCCTCGCAGCGACCCTCGCGGTCGCCCTGCTCGTGTCGCCGGCGACGAGCTCTGCCCGGCGGTAGCCGTCGGCCCCGGTCAGTCCGCCCGCGCGAGGCGGTAGCCGCCCGCCCGATCCGTGAGCAGGTGGCGCGGCGCATCCGGGTCGACCTCGATCTTCCGCCGCAGGCGGCGCACGGTCACCCACACGTAGGACGGGTCCGCGCCATCGGCCTCGCTCCAGACCCGCGACAGGATCGACTCCGTCGACACGGGATGCCCGAGGTTCGCGGCGAGCGTGGCGAGCAGGCGGGCCTCGGTCCGCGAGAGGCTGACCCGCTCCCCATCGCGGATGGCCTCGCGCCGGCCAAGGATCAAGGTGAGGTCGGGCCCAAGCTCGAGCGCCTGGCTCGGGATCGCGTCCCCGACCCGGCGCAGGACGCGCTGGACCCGGGCGAGCAGCTCGTCGAAGTCGAACGGCTTGGTGATGTAGTCCTCGGCGTAGCGTTGGAGGAGGTCGACCTTGCTCTCCGACTCGTCGACGGCCGACACGACGATGATCGGGATGTCCGCCCGGCGCTTGATGAGGCCGGCGAGCTCGACGCCGTCGATCCCCGGCAGCATCAGGTCGAGCAGGATCAGGTCGGGCCACGCGGCGTCGAGGCGGCGCAGCGCCTCCGGACCCGTCCGCGCCACAACGCATTCGTAGCCGTCGCGCTGGAGGCGTTCGCCGAGCAGCCCGGCCAGCCGGTGGTCGTCGTCGACCAGCAGGATGCGGCGTCGGCGCTCCGCTCCGCTCACGCGTGCCTCCGGGCTGCTGCCCGCCCGTCCGCGCTGCGGCGGCGGGCGAGCCGGGTCCGCTCCGGATTGTAGCGGCGGGCCACGGCCGGTCCCCGCGGCGCGCCGCGCGGGAGGGCGCGCCGGGAGCACCAGGCCGCAGCGTCGGGCCGGCCGGCCCGCCAGGCGGGGCCGGCGCCGCCCCCCTAGAATCGGAGGCGATGACGCGACCCACCGACCGACCCCTTCGCGACGCCGTGATCGTCGATGCCGTCCGGACCCCGATCGGGCGCTACGGCGGCGCCCTCGCCCGGGTCCGCCCGGACGACCTTGCGGCGATCGTCCTGCGCGCGATCGTCGAACGGACGGGAATCGACCCTGCCGTCGTCGAGGACGTGATCCTCGGCTGCGCCAACCAGGCCGGCGAGGACAATCGCGACGTCGCCCGCATGGCGCTGCTCCTGGCCGGCTACCCCGTCGCGGTTGGCGGGCTGACCGTCAACCGCCTGTGCGGCTCCGGGCTCCAGGCGATCAACTCGGCGGCCCACGCGATCGCCGTCGGCGACGGCGACGTCTTCGTCGCGGGCGGGGTGGAATCGATGAGCCGGGCGCCGTGGGTGATGCTCAAGCCCGAGGCGGCCTTCGAGCGGGGTACCCACGACCTCGTCGATTCGACGCTCGGCTGGCGCTTCGTGAACCCGGCGCTCGACGCCGCCTACCCGGCGATCAGCCTCGGCGAGACGGCCGAGTGCGTCGCCGACGACTGGCACGTGGCGCGCGAGCGCCAGGACGCCTTCGCCCTCGAGAGCCAGCGCCGCACGGCCGCCGCCGTCGAGGCGGGCCGCTTCGACGACCAGCTCGTGCCCGGTCGTCATCCCCCAGCCCCGCGGCGAGCCGATCGCCGTCACGCGCGACGAGCATCCCCGGCCGGACACGACGATCGAGGCCCTCGCCCGCCTGGCGCCCGCCTTCCGTCCGGGCGGCAGCGTCACGGCCGGCAACGCCTCCGGGATCAACGACGGGGCGGCCGCGGTGCTGCTCGTCGACGCGGATCGCGCGCGGCGAGCTCGGGCTGCGGCCGATGGCCCGCGTCCTCGCGACGGCCGTCGCCGGGGTCGATCCGCGCGTCATGGGCATCGGTCCCGTGCCGGCGGTGCGCAAGGCCCTCGAGCGGGCCGGCCTCGGCCCGGGCGACCTCGACCTCGTCGAGCTCAACGAGGCATTCGCCTCGCAGTCCGTCGCCTGCATCGACGAGCTCGGCCTCGACCCCGGCCGCGTCAACGTCAACGGCGGGGCGATCGCGCTCGGGCACCCGCTCGGCGCGTCCGGCGCGCGGCTCGTGACGATGCTCGTCCACGAGCTGGTGCGCAGGCGTGGCCGCTACGGCCTCGCCGCGATGTGCATCGGCGTCGGCCAGGGGATCGCCACCGTCGTGGAGCGCATGGATGGATGATGCGCCCGGCGCCGGACGTCACAATCGGTTCGACCTGCCGGTCTGACCGTCGCAGCGCCGCGCCACCCGGAGGATCAGTGTCGAAGTCCCCGTCCGCACCGTCGCTCGCGGTCGCGCCCCGCTCGTCATCCGGGAACCTCGCCAGGCTCCGGACCGCCGAGGCGATGGCGCGCCACGCGGCGCTCGCCCCGATCTACCGGCTGTACACCTCGCGCCTCCGCCGCCAGGTCCTCGCCCGCCCCGTCCCCGCGCACGTCGCGCTGATCATGGACGGCAATCGCCGGTGGGCCCGGCAGCTCGGGATGGGCGGGGCGAGCGCCGGCCACCGCCACGGAGCGAACAAGGCGATCGAGCTGCTCGACTGGTCCGCCGCCCTCGGGATCCGCGAGGTCACGCTCTGGGCGCTCTCCCTGGAGAACCTCGACCGATCTCCCGAGGAGGTCGAGGCGATCACCGAGATCGCCCGCCAGACGCTCCAGACGCTGTCCGAGCGCGACAAGGTCAAGCGTCTCGAGATGAGCCTGCGGGTCATCGGGCGGCGCGAGATGCTCCCCGAGCGGCTGCGCGAGGCGGCCGAGCGGGGCGAGGCGGAGACCGCCGGCCGGCCCGGCCTGCAGGTCACCCTGGCACTCGGCTACTCGGGCCGCGACGAGCTCGTCGACGCCGCCCGGAACGCGATCCGCACCCTCGTGACGGAGGGCACCCCAGCCGACGCGATCGCCGATGCCCTGACCGCCGATCGCCTGGCCGCCCAGCTCTACACGTCGGGCTCATCGGACCCGGATCTCATCATCCGGACGTCCGGCGAGGTTCGACTGTCGGGCTTCCTGCCCTGGCAGAGCGCCTACAGCGAGTTCTACTTCTGCGAGGCGTACTGGCCGGCGTTCCGCGAGATCGACTTCCTCCGGGCGATCCGGACGTTCCAGCTCAGGGCGCGTCGATTTGGGCGCTGACTCGTCCGTTCGGATGATTTCGTGCGGGATGCTTGTGGAAATTGCCCGGACCGCCTAGGATTTCGGCGTATCTTGTTGCTGCAACCAGTCCGCCGTCCAAGGAGGACGACACGTTGATGATCGATAGCGGAACCACGTTCCTCAGCCTCTCCGACGCCGCAGCCGGCAAGCTGCGCGAGATCACGGCCGGCGAGACCAACCCGGACGTCGGTCTGCGAGTCTACGTCTATTCGGGAGGCTGCTCGGGCTTCCGCTACGGGATGATGATCGAGGACGCCCCGACCGCCGAGGACCGGATGGTCGAGGCGCAGGGCATCCGCGTCTACGTGGACGCGGCCAGCGTCGACCTGATCAACGGCTCGCAGATCGACTATGTCGACACCCTGATGGGCGCCGGCTTCACGGTCAACAATCCGAACGCCGTCGCGGCGTGCGGGTGCGGCTCCTCCTTCCGGACCGCGGACTCGTCGGGCAGCCCGGGGGCCTGCCACCACTGACCCGGCGGGCCCGCGGCCTGACCATCACGACGATCGGCCGGCCCGGACGGGCCGGCCGGTTCGATTCCCGGGGGAAGCGCGAGGCTTGAGGAGGGCGGGCGGGCCGAGCCTGCACCGGGGGCCGTGGCCGCACCGCCAGGCGTGGCCGCACCGCCGGGCGTGGGGCCGAGCCTGCACCGCGGGCCGTGAAGGCGCCGCCAGCCGCGGATGACCTCAGCCTGCCGCGGCCGTCTCGAGGTGGCTGGTCGAGAACGGACCTTCGACGCTGACCTCGGCCGCCTCGTCGGGCTGGCCGGGACGGCGGATGAGGTAGGCGTGGTGGATCTCCGTCACGCCTGTGGCGAGCGTCGAGCCGACCGAGCAGTACCGGGTCGACGACAGCTCGATCGCCCGGCGCACCGCCTCCGTCTCCACGTCGCCCTCGACGATATGGGTGACATCGATCCGGAGGAACAGCGCGGGCTGTGGCTCGTCGCGCTGGACGCCCTCGGCCCGGATCTCGTAGCGCGTCACGGGCTGGCGCTTCTTGCGCAGGATCGAGAGGACGTCGAATGCGGTGCACCCGGCCAGGGCCAGCGGGATGAGCTCGGCCGGGCGCATGGCGGTGTCGCCAGTGCGATCGTCCAGCACGATCGAATGTCCGCTCCCCGCGGTCGCGGTGAAGCGGAGGCCGTCGCCTTCGCTGACGAGTGTTGCGGTCTTGCGTGCCACGATCGACTCCCTGGGGTGAGCGTGCGTTGTCGCAGAGCGGACGTCGGCCGCACCCGGACGGCCGGCGGGCCCCCTATCGTTTGACTCGATGGCGCGGCGAAGGCGCTCCCGCGCCGCCGCCACGATCGCGAACGGCAGGGTCGTCCGCACCGCGCGTCGGGGTGGCCCGGTCGATCGCTTCGAGCATCGTGGCAGCACGAGCGGTCGCGCGCAGGACGGCAGCGCATTGCGCAGGGGCGCCCACGGGCGGTTCGGCCTCGACCGTCCGACCCCCGGAGGTCAGGAACGGTTCGCTCTCGACGCTCGAATCGTAGCACGGAGTTGCGTTGTTGCGCAAGCGAGCAAAGACCCGTCGGGCGGCGGGGTCTCAGCGTGGCGGGGGGACGGCGACGGCGACGGCGCCGCCACCTTCGTCCAGCAGGCCCAGGGCAGCCAGCCGCCGGACAGCTTCCGCGCGGGTCCGGCAATCGAGCTTCGTGAGCGCCGTGCCGACGTGCATCTCCACGGTGCGCGGGCTGATGAACAGGTCGCGCCCGATCTCGCGGCTCGTCATCCCCCGGGCAGCGAGACGGATCACCTCGAGCTCGCGGTGCGTCAGGCCGTGATCGGCCAGCCGGCGTGCCTCGCGGCGGCCGATCCGGTGGTCGACCCGTTCGCCGAGGGCGGCCAGGTCTGCGGCGATGGCCGCCCCGAGCGGGGTCGCGCCGAGCCTTCGCGCGGTGCGGCTCGCGGCCACCAGGGCGGCGATGCCCTCGGCTCGCCGGTCGGCCTGGGCCAGCGCGACGCCGGCCCGCCGCCCGATCTCCGCGCGCTCGAGCGGCAGGTTGCGCGACGAGACGGCTTCGAGCGCCGTCGCGAGATGGGCCGCCGCCGCGACCGGATCGCCGTCGAGCCGGGCGGCCTCGCCGAGCGCCGTCCCGAGCGCCGCGACCGCCTCGGGCTGTCCCGTCTGGGCGGCAATCCGGGCGAGCGCGTCGGCACACCCCCGCACGCCGGCCGCATCCGCCTGATCGGCGTACACCGTGACCGCCCAGCGGAGCGCCGGCACGACGTAGTGGCGTTCCTCGGTCCGCTCCCAACGGGCCAGGAGGTCACGGCAGCGCTCCATCGCGCCCGCCTCGTCGCCCTCGAGCTGGTCGCACAGCCCGAGCCCCCAGCCGGAGATGATCTCCATCGCCGCGAGCTCGATGTGGTGCCCGACCTGCAGCGAGGTCTCGAGGTGCGGCCGGGCCCGCCCCGGGCTGCCCCGCATCGCCGCCACGATCCCGAGGATCCCCTCGGCGACGGCCCGCGCGTGGGGCGCCGAGTCGGCGGAGGAGAGCACCTCGCGCGACGTCCGCTCCGCCCCGGACCAGTCGCCTGTCTGCCACAGGACGACCGCCATGCAGGCGAGGCACAGCTGGGCCGTCTGATCGATCGATCGCGTCCGGCAGTAGTCCGCGCCTTCGACGTACGCCAGGCGGGCGGGCTCATACCTCCCGGCGTGCTCGAGCGAATCGGCGAGCCGCTGGTAGAGCTCGGCCGCGGCGTCGACGTGGCCGTGGTCCAGGGCCATGCTGAGGCCGTCCCGAACAAGCTGAAGGCCGCGCTCAGGGTCGCCCATCCGTGCGCGGATGTTCCCTTCGAGGCCGATCGCCCGCGCCTCGAGGTCGTCACGACCGGCCGTCACGGCCAGGGCGCGGGCCCCCGCGACGAGCTCGAGCGCGGCGCTGAAGCTCGCCGCCGATCGAAGGTGAGCCGCGGCCGCCAGACGCTCGGTCGCGGATTCGGCGGGCAGACCCGCCCGGTCGTATGCCTCGGCGGCGTCGGATCGCGCATCGATCGCTCGCCGCCAGCGGCCTCCGAGCTCGAGGGCCCGCGCCTGCCGCCGATGATCCTCGGCGGCCAGCTGGGGCCGGCCGTCAGCCTCCCTGGCCGCCGCCGCCGCCTCCCAGGCCCGGGACGCCTCGCCGAGGCCTCCGGACAGCTCGGCGCAGTCCGCCAGTCGCTCGAGCACGGCGACCCTGGACGGGATCGCGCCGCGATCCTCGTCGAGCGCGCGTGCGAAGGCGGCGGCGGCATCGCGGTATGCGTGGACGCGGCACGACGCTTCGGCGGCCTCGAGGAGCCAGGGGACCGCCGCGTTCGGCTCGCCAGCGCTCATCAGGTGCTCGGCGACGACGAGCGGCTCAGCGCGACGCCCGGCGAGGATCGCGGCGACCCGCCGGTGGCGTGCGCGCCGCTCCTGGGCGGGTGCCTCGCCGAGGAAGACCTCGCGCACAAGCTCGTGCGGGAACGCGACCCGGCCGTCTGCGTCGGCGACGAGGATCCCCCGCTCGAGCCCGGCTCGGACCCACCCCCCGGCACCGTGGACCAGCTCGTCGACGAGTCCCACGTCGATCTCATCGCCGAGGATGGCCGCCGTCGAGAGCGCGGCCAGCTGGCGGGCGGGCAGCCCGTCGGCCCGGACCAGGATGCTGTCGCG
Source organism: uncultured Chloroflexia bacterium (assembly GCA_963809375.1). Lineage (GTDB taxonomy): Bacteria > Chloroflexota > Limnocylindria > Limnocylindrales > CSP1-4 > CTSoil-043. The sequence goes on along the minus strand of CAWEJO010000001.1, from coordinate 67,651 downwards.
CAGCGACTCCGGCACGGGCAGGTCGTCGCGGATCAGGGTCGCCACGCCGTCCGAGACGGCGATCGCCTCGTCGGCGACGAGGGCGGCGGCGAGCTCGGCCACGAACATGGGGAGGCCCTGGCTGCGATCCACCAGGCGTCGGGCGAGGTTCGCGTCGGGTCGCGCGCCGATGACCCGCGCCGCAAGCACCACCGTGTCTTCGACGTCGAGCGGCCCGACGACGAGCTCGTCCAGCCGGCCCGCCCGGCGGAGCTCCGATCGCAGGCGGCGGACGGGGCTGGTCCTGGCCAGCTCGTCGGTCCGGTAGATGCCGACGACGAGCAATGGTTCGCGCTCGGTCAGGGGGGCCAGGACCGGCAGGACGTCGAGGGTGGCATGGTCCGCGCGGTGCAGGTCGTCGAGGATCATCGCCACTGGCGCGATCCGCGAGAGCGCGACGACGAACCGGGCGATCGCCTCGCGCGATCCTGCGGCATCGGCATGCCTCCGCCGGGCGGCCGGAGCGGCCGGTGCGGCCGGTGCGGCCGGGTCAGCCGGGCCGGCCGCCGGGGCCGTCGCCTCGGCGCGACCTCGCGCGAGCTCCGGGAACACGGACCGGACGAGATCGCCGGTCATGCCCGTGCCGTCGATGTCGCACAGCGCCTGCTCGCCGACCCCCGGCCAGTCAGGGTGGGATCGGATCGCCGCCGCGATCGGACCCAGCGGAGCGGTGCCCGGCGCGCGCGCGGTCCCGCGGAGGACGACCCGGCGCCGGCGATCGAGCGCGTGCTCGACGAGCGCCGTCTTGCCGATTCCGGCCTCACCCACGACGAGGACCAGGCCGCCGCGATGCCGGCCCGCGGCCGCGACGGCCTTCCGGAGCGCGGCGAGCTCCAGCTCGCGACCGATGAGTCCCGGCGTCGCCATACCTGCTCAGAAGGTTAGCGACCTCGCGCCCGAGGCGAGAATCTCGACGACCTGGGCGGCTGTCACGATCGTGGCTCCGGCGACCAGGTCGTCCGCCACGATGCCGCGCGGCTTGGTGCATGCGCCGCAGGCCCAGATCCGGCCGCCTGCGGCGACGAACTGGGCCATGACCTCGGGGAGCGGAGGAAGGCCGTTCGACGCGACGGCGTCCGCGCGGCCGCGGGCCGCGAGCCAGGCGCCCTCGATCGTGAGCAGCACGATCGCGTCCTGGTCGGCGGTGGCGGCGACGTTCCCGACGACGAAGGGAAGCGTCGCGCGCTCGGGATCCTCGGGTCCATGGGTCGCGTTGATCAGGAGCGTCATCGGTCCGTGCCTCCACGTGCATTCTTCGCGATCGGCGGCGACGCTCGCCGCACGTAGAACCGGTTCGCGGCGTCGCCTCCCGCCACCGTGGCGACGAGCTCGTGCCCGGTCAGCCTGGTCCATGAGCGGAGCCCGTCCCCGGCTGTCGGGTCGTCCGTGACGATCTCGAGGACCTGGCCGGGCTCGAGCCCGTTGACCGCCGACCGGATGGTCGGGGTCAGGGTCGCGCAGCTCAGGCCGATCCCATCGAGGCGTCCGTCCGCCCGGGGCCAGGTCGCGAGCGGCGAGCCTCGCTGGGCGGCGCCGCCGCTCGAGTCGCGCGCCGCCCCGGTGCGCGATCGGACGCCACTGGGCGCGGCCGGGAGCGGGCGGAAGCCCGTGCACAGCATGGCGAGGTCGTGGACCCTTCCATCCGCGACCGTCGCGACGAGCTCCTGCTGCACCACGAACCAGGTGCCGGCCTCCCTGAGCTGCAGCCGGAACGTCGCGACGAGCCGGCCGACCAGGAGCTCGACCTTCGACTCCAGCAGCTCTCGGTTGTCGGTCTCGCCGAACCAGTCCTCGATGATCGCGCGGGCGCCGGCCGCCGCCGACGCCTCGCGGGTCTCGCGCGGCACCAGCGCGCGGAACCGGACGTCGGGCGCGAGGAGCGCCTCGATCCGGTCGAAGTCGCCGCCGACCACGGCGTCGACGAAGGCGTGCCCGACCCGTATCTCGTCGGGCTCGCCCCCGGTCGACGGGCCGCCCGATTCCATGCTGCCGGCCGATGCGGCCATCGTTGCCTCCCTTCGCTGTTCGCGTCGGCCGGACCGTAGCCGGGGAACGAACCGGCGAGCCACGGTAGGACTACGGGGTTTTCGCGGGCGGCGCCAGACGCAGGGTTGGCCGCGACCGGCACTGGCGCCCGTCGCCTCGTTTGCGGTTGGTCGACGCAAGGGTCCACGGAGCGGTCGACCCCGCACACCGAGACCCGCCAGAGCTCGGCATGCGCGGGGCCACAGGGCAAGACGCCGCTGCGGGCAGGGCCTTGGCCGTTCCAGGTCTCGAGGCACCGGCCGGCGCCGTGGCGGCCCGCGCGGATTTGTGCGATCGTGAGCGCGGGGCATGGCGCGGACCGAGGACCAGGTCGAGACCGTGAACGCGAAGTCGCCCGACACGCGTGCCTCCGAGCACGCCCGACCGCGACCGCCCACGGCGTGGTCCGAACCTACCTGCTGCTGACGCTGCTCACGACCCTGGCCGCCTCGTTCATCTGGGGCATCAACACCCTGTTCCTCCTCGATGCCGGACTCAACAACACCGAGGCCTTCACCGCCAACGCGGCCTTCACCGGCAGGCATGCTGATCTTCGAGATCCCGACCGGCGTCGTGGCGGACACGCGCGGACGGCGCTTCTCGTTCCTGCTCGGCGCCGCCACGCTCCTCGTCTCGACACTGCTCTATCTCCTCATGTGGCAGATCCGGGCCCCGCTGTGGGGGTGGGTGGTCGCGTCCATGGTCATCGGGCTCGGGTTCACCTTCTTCTCCGGCGCCACCGAGGCGTGGCTCGTCGATGCCCTCGCAGCGCACCGGGTTCAGCGGCGACCTGAAACCGTGTTCGGCCGCGCCCAGACGGTCGGCGGCGGCGCCATGCTCGCCGGGTCGGTCGCCGGGGGCTTCGTCGCGCAGGCGACCAACCTCGGCGTCCCCTATCTCCTGCGCGCCGCGTTCCTCGGCGTCACCCTGCTCGTCGCGGCCTTCGCGATGTGGGACCTCGGCTTCACGCCCCAGCGGGACGCCCACCCGATCGAGGCTGTCCGGGTCGTCGTGCGCGGCTCGATCGACGGGGGCTTCCGCAACCCGCCCGTCCGCTGGCTGATGCTCGCGGCCCCGTTCACGGCCGGGGTCGGGATCTACGCGTTCTACGCCTTCCAGCCGTACCTCCTCCAGCTGTACGGCGACCCGACGGCCTACGGCGTCGCCGGGCTCGCGGCGGCCCTCGTTGCCGGCGCCCAGATCCTGGGCGGGCTCGCCGTCGCCCGGGTCAGGCGCCTGTTCAGCCGTCGGACCAGCGCGATCATCCTGGGCAGCGTGCTCAGCACGATCCTCCTTGCGCTGGTCGGCCTGGGGAACAGCTTCGTGCTCGCCCTCGTGCTGCTCACCGCGTGGTGCATCGTGTTCGCGGTCACCAGCCCGTTCCGCCAGGCGTTCATCAACGGGCTCATCCCGTCGGCACAGCGGGCGACCGTGCTGTCGTTCGACTCCCTGATGGGATCCGCCGGCGGCGTCGTCGCGCAGCCGCTCCTGGGCCGGACGGCCGACGTGTACGGCTACGCTGCCTCGTACGTGGTCGGGGCCGCGATCTCGGCCGTCGCGGTGCCGTTCGCGGTCCTGGCGCGGCTCGAGCACGCGAGCTCGGACCCGATCGTCGACGAGGTGGTGGTGGTCGAGCCGGACAGCCCGGCCGAGTCCGCCTGACGCCTGGGCGACAGCGGGCGCCCTGCGGTAGGGGCCGCTCGCCCGCGACCGCTCGGCAGCGCTTCAGCCGTCGCTGAAGCGCTCCTCCTTCCACGGGTCGGCGTCGTTGTGGTAGCCGTAGCGCTCCCAGAAGCCGTGCTCGTCGTGGTCGAGGAACTCCAGCGCCCGCAGCCACTTCGCGGACTTCCAGAAGTAGCGCTTCGGGACGAGGAGCCGGAGCGGGTAGCCGTGGTCGGGCTCGAGGGGCGCCCCCGCGTACGTGTCGGCGAGCAGGACGTCGTCATCGTCGAGCACGGACAGCGGCAGGTTCGTCGTGTAGCCCTGCTCGCAATGGGCGACCACGTGGGTGGCCGATGGGCGCACTGCGGCCAGCTCCAGGACCGCCTGGATCGGCACGCCTTCCCAGTGGGTGTCGAGCTTGGTCCAGCGCGTGACGCAGTGGATGTCGGTGTGGACCTGCTTGCGCGGGAGCGCCCGGAGCTGCTCCCACGTGAGCGTGAGCGGCGCGTCGACGTGTCCGTACACGCGGAAGTCCCAGGTCGCCGGGCTGAACGACGGGACGCTGCCGTAGTGCAGGACGGGGAACTTCTGGGTCAGGTACTGGCCGGGCGGCGTGCGCTGCGCTGCGGCGGGATCCTGGCCCCGTTGGCCGAACAGCCGATCGAACATCGATGATCTCCCTGGCTGGCGGGACGCGTCCGCCGCCTCGATCATGCCCTGCCGATCCGAATCGTGCCCCGGTGTGTCTCGGGGCCCGGCCTCCGGCCTCCAGGGTCCGGCCGGCCGCGGTGCGATTGCCAGCCGCCGGGTCGGGATCGCCGGCGACAGCGCGCCGCGGCCCGCCACAGCCCGCCAGTGCCGGTCCGCCGCGGCTCGCCAATGCCGCCAAGGCCGGCAGCCCGATCGGATACCCTAGCGCGGACATGCCCTCGAGCGATCCCGACCTGCCCGCCGCCGCACCCGCTGGCGCTCCCGACCGCGCTGCCGCCGCACCCGCGCCGCCGCGCCCGCTGCCGCCGCACCCGACCCCTCGCTCGTCGCGCCGCGCGTCGTGGTCGTGATGCCTGCCTACAACGCCGCCCAGACGCTCGAGCGCACCTATCGCGACATCCCGCACGACATCGTCGACCACGTCATCCTCGTCGACGACGTCTCCCGCGACCAGACCGTCGAGATCGCGCAGCGGCTCGGGCTCCAGGTGATCGTCCACCCCCAGAATCGCGGCTACGGCGGCAACCAGAAGACGTGCTACGACGCCGCGATCGAGGAGGGCGCCGAGATCGTGGTGATGCTCCATCCCGACTACCAGTACGACGCCACGCGCATCCCGGCCCTCATCGCCCCGATCATCGCGGGCGAGTGCGACCTGATGTTCGGGAGCCGGTTCCTCGGCGATCCGCTGGCCGGCGGCATGCCCAAGTGGAAGTACTTCTCGAACCGCTTCCTGACCGGGCTCGAGAACCTCGCCTTCGGGCTGCACCTGTCCGAGTACCACACGGGGTTCCGGGCCTACTCGCGGCGGCTGCTCGAGACCGTGCCGTACCACCGCAACTCGGACGACTTCGTCTTCGACCAGGAGCTCGCCGCCCAGGCCGTTGCGGCTGGCTTCAAGATCGGCGAGATCGCGGTTCCAACGCGCTATTTCCAGGAAGCAAGTTCCGTGGGCTTCCGGCGCAGCGTCGTCTACGGGCTCGCGACGCTGCGGGTCGTCCTGCGCTTCATCCTCCATCGCGTCCGCGTTCGCTCGTCCCCCAAGCTGACGCCGCGCACGCCCGACCGCTGAGATCGCCCGCCATGCGCCGCCCGCTGGCCAGGGGCCTCATCGGGATCGCCATCTCGATCGTCGCCCTGCTGATCGTCATCCGCGGCGTCGACCTCGCCGCGGTCGCCGACGTGCTGGCCACCGCGAGCCCCGCCTGGATCGCCGGCGTCGCCGCTTGCATCTTCCTCGACATCCTCTGTCGGACGGTTCGCTGGCAGGTCCTCCTGGAGCCGATCCACCACGTGCCGCTGGTTCGGACGCTGGCGTACCTCCTGATCGGGTACCTCGCCAACAACGTGCTCCCGGGCAGGCTTGGCGAGCTCGTCCGCTGCCACTACCTCGGGGACCGCGAGGGGATCAGCCGGTCGACCGTGCTCGGCACGATCGTCGTCGAGCGGGTCGTCGACACGACCGTCCTGGTCGCCATCGCATCGGCAGCGATCCTCCTGCTGCACGTGCGGGGTGTCGTCGCGAGCGTCGTCCTGCTCGGGATCGGCCTCGCGGGCGCCCTGGTCGTCGCCCTGGCGCTGGCCCTCGTCGCGCACCGGCTCCCGTTCGCGGATCGCGTCGTGGCGGCGATCGAGCGCTGGCCGGCCGTCATGCGGATCGCCGCCAACTTGCGGGGCGGCCTCGCCGTGGCGTCGCGGCCCCGGACGCTGGCCGGCGCGATCGGCTGGAGTCTCGTGGCATGGAGCGCCACGGTCGTCGCGTTCGCGGCGGCCGGCCAGGCCGTCGGGATCGAGCTCACGTGGGGCCAGGCAGCGTTGCTGGGGGCCGGCGCTTCACTCGCGACGGCGATCCCGGCGGGACCCGGCAACGTCGGGACGTTCGAGCTCGCCGCGGTCGAGATCGCGGCCGTCTTCGGCGTGGCGGCCGAGCCGGCGTTCGCGCTCGCGATCCTCGTCCACGCCGTCATCCTCGTCGTGACGTCGGTGGGCGGCGCGATCTCCCTCGCTCGGGTCGGCTGGCGCCGGACGCCGGAGCGCGAGGTTGTGAGCGCCTGAGCGGCGCTCGTGAGGCAGCGAGCGTCTGACCGGCGAGGAGGATCGGTCGCACAAGAGAAGCGGCCCGCCGTCGCCGGCGGGCCGCTATCGGTCGGACGCGCTGAGCGGCCTTACTGGAGAAGGCCGTTGGTGGTGAGCCAGTCCTTGGCGACGGCGTTGATGTCCTCGTGGTTCACGCCGACCCGCACCCCGAGCTGGGTCAGGGTCGGCGTGTCCATCTTGGCGGACGCGTCGTCGAGGAGCTTCTGGAAGGCGGCCTTGTCCGGCACCTTGGCCAGGAAGTCGTCGCGCACCAGCGGCGCGATGTTCTCGGCCGGCTGGGACTGCTTGTCGTCGGTCAGCTGGACGAAGCCGAACTGGGCGATCGCGGGCTGCGTCGAGCACAGCCACGCGAAGTCGATCGTCTTGGCCTGGAGGGCCTGGGCGATCGGCGCATCGCAGGCGGCGAGGGCAGTCCGCTGCTTGGGCGGGTAGGTGATCCCGTAGTCCTTGAGCGCGCCCGAGCAGAGCGGGTTGGCATCGCAGTCCGGCGGCAGGCCCCACTTCAGCTGGGCCTGGACCGCGGCGAGATCGCTCATCTTGGCGAGGCTCATCGAGCTGGCCGTGTCCTTCCGGACGACCGCCGCGTTGGTGTCCTGGGCCGGGGTGAAGCCGAAGACCTCGATGCCGCCGCCCTTCGTCTTGAGGATGGCCGCGAGGAGATCGTGGTTCTTCTGGCCGTCCCCGGTGGTCTGGGCCTTGTCGTAGTAGCCGAGGCCGGACCCGACGTACTCCGGGACCATGTCGACCTGCCCCGCCTCGAGCAGCGGCTGGCGCGCCTGCCGCGAGCCGAGCCCGAGGTGGCGGTCGACCGTGTAGCCGGCATGCTCGAGGATCTGGGCGTAGATCTCCGCCATGAGCTTGGATTCGTAGAAGTTGTCGGAGCCGATCCGCACGGTCGGCAGGGCCGCCGCGGGCGTGGGCGCCGGCGTCGCCGCCGGGGTCGGCGCGGGCGCTTCGGTGGCTGCCGGGGTCGGCGCGGGCGTCGCCGGCGCCGCGGTCGCCGGCGCGGGCGTCGGCGCCGGGGTCGGCGCGGGGGTGCTGCTTCCCGAGCACGCCGCGAGGGCGATGGCCAGCGTCGCCAGAATGGCGAGCAGGCGGGGGCTGCGCATGCCGATGTCTCCTCCTGGCACTGGGGCGCCCACGACCTGACGCCCTCGGTGTCGATACCTGGGGGTCGCTATTCTCCTACGGCGCGCACGAACGCGCCACCGCCGGTCGGCGGCGGAAGGCCCGGCACGTCCGGCGGTTCCGGGCGGCGGACGCCGCTCCGCAGCGCCCGGGGTGTCAGGACCCGCTGGACCGCGCCGAGGACCAGGTCGGCCCCGATGGCGAGGACCGCCACGAGCACCGCGCCCGCCGCCATCTGGGCATAGTCCTGGTTCAGGAGCCCGAAGTAGATGTAGTGCCCGAGAGCGGGCCCGCTGAACCACGCCATGATCGTGGCCGTCGCGATGACCTGGAGCGTCGATGTCCGGATCCCGCCGACGACCACCGGAATCGCGAGCGGAAGCTCGACCCGGCCGAGGATCTGGCGCTCGGTCAGGCCCATTCCGCGGGCGGCTTCGATCAGGTCGCGATCGACCTCGCGGAGCCCGGCGTAGGAGCTGACCAGGATCGGAGGGATCGCCAGGGCCGTCATCGCCACGAACGTGGGGATCAGCCAGAGGCCGAGCTCGGGGCTCAGCGCGAGCGAGACCGGCAGGATGATGCCCATGAGGGCGTAGGACGGGATCGCCCGACCGATGTTGGCCACGTTGATCGCGGTCGTCGCGCCCCGCCCGGTGTGGCCGATCCAGAGCCCGATGGGGAGCCCGATCAGGATCGCGACGAGGACGGCCGCGCCGGCCATCGCGAGGTGCTCCAGCACCCGGACGGGGACCCCGTCAGGGCCCTGCCAGTGGGCCGGGTCGAGGAGCCAGCCGACGACGTCGGGCATCAGGCGGCCGACCGGGCGCGCGCCCACGGCGTGAGGCGCCGCTCCAGCCGGACGAGCAGCACGTCGGCGAGGACGGCGAACGCCACGGTCAGCGCCGCGCCGAGGTAGATCTCCGTCGAGAAGAACGTCTGGACGCCCTCGGTCAGGAACTGGCCGAAGCCGCCGAACGTGTCGCCCAGCAGCGCGGCGACCGTCGCGAGGCCGATCGTCGTCACCGTCGCCAGCCGGATGCCCGAGATCATGAGCGGGATGGCGAGGGGGATCTCCACCCGGAAGAGCCGCTGGCGCGCGGTCAGGCCCATCCCCTCGGCCGCCTCGGACACGTCGGGCGGGACGACCTCGAACCCCGCGACGATCGCCCGGATGAGGATCAGGAGCGTGTAGGTCGTCAGCGGGATGACGGCGGCCACCAGGGTCAGGCCCAGGATCCGCCCGAACAGGACGTAGGCCGCGATGCTCGGGATCGTGTAGAGGATGCCCGCGATCCCGATCACCAGCGCGTACGCCCGTGCCCGTCGCAGGACCGCGATCCCGACGACCAGGGAGATCGCGAACCCCAGCGCCACCGGGATGACGGTCAGCTCCAGGTGCTGCACGAAGCGCTGCCAGATGAGCGGCAGGTGCGCGAAGATCCAGGACCACTCGATGAGGGGCGCGCCGTTCATGCTGGCGCCGATCCTGCGAGGGCGGTGTCGGGGTCGTCGCGGGCGGCCGCCCGATCCGGCTCGAGGTTGGTCGAGCCTCGGACGCGCTCGGCGATCTGGTCCATCGTGACGACGCCCCGCAGCACGCCTCGGCGATCGACCACGATGCCCGCCTGGACATCCTCCTCGAGCAGCATCGAGAGGGCATCCTTGAGCGTCGTCCGGCGGTCGAGCAGCGGCGAGAGCGCGGCGGCGCCGTCGGCGCCGAGCGTGCCGCCCGCCGGGATGTCCTCGGGCGCGAGCCAGCCGACCGGGCGGTGCTCGCCGTCGACGACCAGGAGATGGCGCAGCGGGTCGGCGAGCGCCCGCCGCCGGGCGTCGGCCGCGTCGTCGCCCGGGCGCGCCGTCGCCACGGGGTTGATCGAAAGCTCGCCGACGCGGTACAGCGACAGCCGCTTGAGGCCGCGATCGGCGCCCACGAACCGGGCCACGAACTCCGAGGCGGGGTGACCCAGGATCTCGGCCGGCGTGCCGAACTGGGCGACCCGGCCGCCGTTCTCCATGACCACGACCAGGTCGCCCATCTTGATCGCCTCGTCGATGTCGTGGGTCACGAACAGGATCGTCTTGGCGAGCGTCTCCTGCAGGCGCAGGAACTCGTTCTGGAGGCGCTCCCGGACGATGGGATCGACCGCCCCGAACGGCTCGTCCATCAGCATCACGGGAGGGTCGGCGGCCAGGGCCCGCGCGACCCCGACTCGCTGGCGCTCGCCGCCCGAGAGCTGCGCCGGGAAGCGCCGGGCGTACTTCGCTGGATCGAGCCCCACGGTCGCGAGGAGCTCCTCCGCGCGACTCCGCCGCCTCGGCTCGGGCCAGCCGAGCAGGCGGATCACGGTCGCGACGTTCTCCTCGATCGTGAGGTGCGGGAAGAGCCCGACCTGCTGGATCACATACCCGATCCCGCGCCGGAGCTCCGTGACGTTCCGCGTGGCCGCGTCGACGCCGTCGAGCAGGATCCGGCCGGCGGTCGGCTCGATCAGCCGGTTGACCATCTTGAGGGAGGTCGTCTTGCCGCAGCCGGACGGCCCGACGAACACGCAGATCCGGCCGGCGGGGATGGCCAGGGTCAGGTCGTTGACCGCTCCCCCATGCCCGTCCGCAGGCGCGCCGCGTCATAGTGCTTGGTGACGTGGTCGAACTCCACGGTGGCGGCCCGGGGCGTCTCGCCTGTCATGCAGCCTCCTGTCCCGTGCGCTAGCTGGGCCCGCCGAGCGGAGCGCCGGGAGCTCCCGCCCAGCCGAGCTGCTGGCTGATCGTGTCGGCCGCGCTACGCGTGCGCTCGCCGGCGGCCGCGAAGCAGCCCCGGAGCCGCTCGGCCGGGGCGCTGACGTTGAGGGCGGCCACGACCGCCCCGCGGAAGTCGCGGATGGGCGCCGCCACGCCCGCCACGCCCGCTTCGAATTCCTCGTCGACCGCGGCAAACCCGCACGCGCTCGCGCTCGCCACGGCCTCGACCAGCTCGCCGATGACGTGCACGCTCGCGCGGGGACCGCCGGACGCGAACGAGACCTCGGCGAAGCGGCGCTCGATCTCCGCCGGGCGCGCATCGATGAGCAGGGCACGCCCCGCCGACGTGCTGTGGGCGGGAACCCGCCGCCCGACCCAGCCGGCGGCCCGGTAGCCGTGGGGCGACTCGGTCCGAAGCGTCACGATCTCCGGTCCCGCAAGCACCACGAGGTGGACGGTCTCGCCGAGATCGCGGGAGAGCGCCCGCATCGGCTCGCCGGCCGCCACCAGCAGGCGGCCCGACGCGGCGCGCGATGCGAGAGCGAAGACCCTCGGCCCCAGGCGGTAGCGCCGGCTGGCCGCGCTTCGCTCCAGCATGCCGGCGTCGGCAAGGCGGGCGAGGGCGCGCGACACCTGGCTCTTGTCCCGGCCGACGATGCCGGCCAGGGCGGAGACGCCGACGCCCGGCTCACCGTCCGCCTCGGCGTCGGCGATCCGTTCGAGCAGGACCAGGTCGCGGGCCAGCGGGCCCGCGACCGCGGCAACGTCACGCGCCAGCCGACTCGCGCCGCCGGCCGCGTCGCGCGGTCCCGCTCGATCTTCCATGTTGCGAAGATAGCAACGATGGGTGCATGATGTCCAGAGGATCGTTGCGAACCATACAACTCGGCTCGATCTTCTCGCGTCCGAGCCGTGGAAGGCTCTGTCCGCATCGGTCGCCCGCCGGCACGCCGGCTCGTTGCCCGCCAGGGCCGGCGGGGCCAGGCCAGCTCCGCTCTGGAGGTCGCTCGCGGTGTTCGCATCGCCCACCATCATCGGCGAGTCGTTCGTCGGCTCCGGCGCCGAGGCGGCCCACCTGAACATCGTGATCGGGCGACGCGGCAGCGCCGTCGAGGCCGCCTGGGTCGGCTCGCTCGCCGCGCCGCGCGCCGGGCACGTGCCCTTCGTCACCGTGCTGCGTCCCGGCCTGCCCGTCAAGCCCCTCACCCTCTTCGTCAACAAGGCCGCCATCGACGGCGAGCGCCACGGCCTCCTGACGTGGGGCGCCGCCCAGGCGGGGGTTGCGACGGGGATCGCCCGGGCGCTCGCCGAAGGGTTGATCCCGCCAGGCGACGCGGACGACCTCCTGGTCGTGGCGGCGGTCTGGGTCGATCCGGCAGCCCAGGACGAGGAGCTCGTGTTCGAGAACAACCGCGCGTCGGCCTACGGGGCGATCCGGGCGGCCGTCGACGGGACGCCGGGCGTCGCCGACGTGGTCGCGGCTGCCGAGACGCCGGCCAACCCGTTCTTCCGGCGGAGCCCGCGATGAAGATCACCCGCATCACCCTCCAGCGCCTCGTCGAGCCGCTCGTGCCCGCGTTCAACGCGGCCTGGGACCCCGTGCCCCGCCGCGCGTTCGGCGCCACGATCGTCCGGGTGGAGACGGACGAAGGGCTCGTCGGCATCGGGTCGGGCGACACGATGGACGGCTTCGAGGCGTTCGCCCACCTCTTCCTGGGCGACGACCCCCTGGCGATCGCCCGGCACGTCCGTCGCCTCGAGACGATCGACTTCCACGCCGGGCGCTACTGGCCGCTCGAGGTCGCGCTGTGGGACATCGTTGGCCAGGCCGCCGGGATGCCGGTCTCGCGCCTGTTCGGCGGGGCGACCGACGGAGTCCCGGTCTACGCCTCGTGCGGGGAGCTGCTCGCGCCGGCCGCCCGCGCGGACGTGGCGCTGCGCCTGCGCGAGGAGGGGTTCAGCGCGATCAAGGTCCGGGTCGACGCACGCCGCCTGCAGGAGGGGATCGCGGCAGTGCGCGCCGTGCGCGCGGCCGTCGGCGCGACGATGGAGATCATGGTCGACTTCAACCAGGGCTGGCGGATGGCGGGCGACCTCGGGCGGCCGCTCGATCCGGCCGGCGCGCGCGCCGCGATGGCCGAGCTGCGCGAGCTCGGCGTCCTGTGGGTGGAGGAGCCGCTTCCCGAGGCCGACCACCGCGGCCTCGCCGGTCTGCGCGCCGCCACCGGCGTCCGCATCGCGGGCGGCGAGATGACCCGCACCTTGGCTGCCCTGCTGGCCGCCCTGGACGCCGATGCCCTCGACGTGTACCAGCCGGACGCTGTCCTCGCGGTCGGCATGCTGCGTGCCCGGACGTTCGGCGAGCTTGTCCTCGCGCGCAACCGCTGGTTCACGCCGCACACCTGGACCAACGGCATCGGCCTCCTGGCGAACCTGCACGTCGTCGCCGGCATCGGCGGCGGCCCGTTCCTGGAGTTCCCGTACGATCCGCCGGGGTGGACGCCGGAGCGCCGCGACTTCATGCTCGAGCGGCCCCTGCGGCCGGGCCCGGACGGGATCCTGCGCGTCCCAGCCACGCCGGGGATCGGCGCCGTCCTCGACGCCGCCGCGCTGACGAGGTACGCCGCGTGAGCGGGATGTCGGGCAGCGATCGGTTCGCCGCCCCGCCGCCGCGGGCGGGCGGGCCGGGAGCCTACGGGTTCGAGGATTGGGTCGGCCGGGCGGTGGCGCTGCGCCCGCGGACGCACGCGGTCATCGACGGGCAGCTCGTCCCGGCGGCGAGCGGCCGGACCTACGCCGACTGCACCGCCCGCGACGGCTCCGAGATCGCCCAGGTCGCCGCCTGCGACGCAGTCGACGCCGACCGCGCCGTGGCGGCCGCGCGATCTGCCTTCGACGACGGTCGCTGGAGCGACGTCGCGCCAGCGGAACGCAAGCGGGTGCTGCTGCGGTTCGCCGAGGCCATCCGGGCCGACCTCGAGTACCTCGCGCTGGTCGAGGCGCTCGACTGTGGCAAGCCGATCCACGACACCCTCGGCGTTGACGCCGTCAAGCCCGCCATCACGATCCAGTGGTACGCGGAGGCGATCGACAAGCTGTATGGCGAGGTGGCGCCGACCGGGCCGGGCGCGCTCGCCCTCGTGACACGCGAGCCGATCGGCGTGTGTGGCCTGATCGTGCCCTGGAACTACCCCCTGATCATCACGGCCTGGAAGATCGGGGCGGCGCTCGCGGCGGGCAACACGGTCGTGCTGAAGCCCGCGACCCAGTCGCCGCTCTCGGCGATCCGGCTCGGCGAGCTCGCCCTCGACGCCGGCCTGCCGGCCGGGGTCCTCAACGTGGTCCCGGGTCCAGGCTCGGTCGTCGGCCCCGCCCTCGCCCGCCACCCGGCGGTCGACAAGATCTCGTTCACGGGCTCCACGGAGGTCGGCAAGTCCCTCCTGCGCGAGATCGGGGCCAGCGACGTGAAGGCGATCACCCTCGAGCTCGGGGGCAAGAGCCCGCAGGTCGTGCTCGGCGACGTGCGCGACCTGGAGGCGGCCGCCTCGGCCATCGGGTGGGGCATCTTCTACAACGGCGGCCAGACCTGCAACGCCGGCTCTCGGCTGGTGGTCGCCCGCGGCGTCCGCGACGAGCTCGTGGGGCGCATCGCCGATCTCGGCCGCTCGCTGGCGCCGGGCGACCCGCTTGACCCGGCGACCCGCCTCGGCGCGATGGTGGACGAGCGTCAGCTCCAGACCGTGCTCGGCTACGTCGACCTCGGGCAGCGCGAAGGTGCCCGCGTCGAGCTCGGCGGCGGGCGCGTGCGCGAGGAGACCGGCGGGTATCTACGTCCCGCCCACGATCCTGGGCGGCGTCGACAACCGGATGCGGGTCGCGCGCGAGGAGATCTTCGGGCCTGTCCTGACCGTGATCGAGGTCGACGACGACGACGAAGCCGTCCGCGTCGCGAACGACTCGCCCTACGGGCTGGCGGCCGCGGTCTGGACCCGGGACGTCACGAAGGCGCACCGGATCGCCCGCCGCCTGCGAGCCGGCACGGTCTGGGTGAACACCTTCGATACGGCCGACCACACGGTGCCGTTCGGCGGCTTCCGCCAGTCCGGCTTCGGGCGCGACAAGTCGCTGCACGCCCTCGACGGCTACACCCAGCTCAAGACAACCTGGCTCGACCTCTCCGACTGACCGGCAGCCTGCCGGCCGCCCGTGGCGCCCGGCGTCCCGACGAAAGGGGATCCCGCATGCGCGTCGGCTTCATCGGGCTCGGCAGGATGGGCGCGCCGATGGCCGCCAACCTCGTGCGGGCCGGCTTCGCCGTTACCGTCAACGACCTGCGCCGCGAGGTCGCCGCGCCCCTCGAGGCGCTTGGCGCCGCCTGGGCCGCCACGCCGCGGGAGCTCGCCGCGACCGCCGACATCCTCGTCACGATGCTGCCCGGGCCACCCCAGGTCGAGGCCGTCCTGTTCGGGCCCGACGGCGCGTTCGACGGCCTGGCCTCCGGCGCAACGTGGATCGACATGAGCACGACGACGCCCACCGTCGGCCGGCGGGCCGCCGACCTCGGCGCCGCGCGCGGCATCCGCTGCCTCGACGCCCCGGTCAGCGGGATGACCACGGGCGCGACGGCCGGGACGCTGCAGATCTTCGTCGGCGGCGACCGCGAGACCGTGGAGCGCGTGCTCCCGGTGCTCCGGGCGATGGGCGATCCGGAGCGCATCTTCCACGTCGGTGCCAAGGGGACGGGCTACGCGGTCAAGCTCTGCCTGAACCTCCTCTGGTTCATCCACGCCGCCGCGGCCGCCGAGGTCCTCGTCCTCGGGGTCCGGGCCGGCGTGGACCTCGCGATCCTGCGGCGGGCGCTCGTCGCGAGTCCCGCGAACTCGAACTTCCTCGAGCACGACATCGACGGCCTGCTCGCGGCGGGCGACTACGACGAGGGATTCACGCTCGACCTCGTCACCAAGGACCTCGGGCTCGCGATCGACCTCGGCCGGGAGACCGGCACGCCGCTGGAGGTCAGCGCGCTGGTGGAGCAGATCCACCGCCGGGCCCGGGCATGCTATGGCGACGGGGCCGGCGAGATGACGGCTGTCAAGCTGGTCGAGGAGGCGACCGGCACCTGGCTGCGCCTGCCCGCGGCGCCGGCGGAGGCCGGGGCGTGAGCGCGAGGCAGCTCACGCTGGCGGAGGCCCCGGCGTGAGAGCGTTTCAGCTCGCCGGCCGGTCGCTCGACGTGACCCTGGCGGGCCGGTTCATGTTCGGAGCAGGCTCGGTCGCGGGGCTGCCCGACGCCATCCGTCAGGTCGGAGCCGAGCGCGTGCTGCTGGTGACCGACGCAGGTGTGGTCGCCGCGGGGATCGCCGGGCGGGTTGTGGCGGCGCTCGACGGGGCCGGGCTTCGCGTGACCGCCTTCGACGGCGTCGAGCCGAACCCGACGACCGCCACGATCAGGGCCGGAGCCGGAGCCCTGACCCCGGCAGGCGCCGGCCCGGGAGCGGCGATCGTCGCGCTGGGGGGCGGGTCCGCGATGGACGCGGCGAAGGCGATCGCCCTCGCGGCGGCCAACCCGGGCAGGGCGATTACCGAGCTCGACTACCGCAACCCCAGCCTCGCGCCCGGGCTCCCCCTCGTGGCCGTCCCGACGACCGCCGGCACGGGATCCGAGACCAACGCCTTCGGCGTCATCACGAACGAGATCGAGGGCCGCAAGTTCTACGTCGGCAACGAGTCGTGCCGGCCGCGACTGGCGGTCCTCGACCCGGAGCTGACGCTCGGTCTTCCGGCCGGCGCGACCGCGGCGACGGGCATCGACGCGCTCTCCCACGCCCTCGAGGGCCTGATGGCGATCCACGCCAACCCACTGTCGGGCGCGATCGCCCTCGAGGTCATCGCGATGATCGGGGCGGCGCTCGAGCCCGCCGTGGCCGATGGCTCGGACCTGGAGGCCCGCTCGCAGATGCTGCTGGCGGCCCACCTCGCCGGGATCGCCCAGGGGATGACCGGGCTCGGGCTGGCCCACGCCATCGCCCACCCGCTCGGAGCCCGCCTCGGCGTGCCGCACGGGGCCGCCCTGGCGGCCGTCCTGCCGGCCGTGCTGCGCTGGAACCGGCCCGTGGTGGCCGATCGACTGGCGCGCGCGACGTCGGCTCTCGGCGCCCCGGATGCCGTCACGGCCGTGGAGGACCTCATCGCACGTCTCGGCATGGCGCGACGGCTCGGGTCGCTCGGCGTGACGCCGACGCTCGCGACGACGCTCGCGGACGATGCCCTTGCCGACCCCGTGATCGGCAACACACCGCGAATGCCAGCCCGGGACGACCTCCGCGATCTGATCGTCGGGCTCATCTGACGCACCTCGCAGGACAGCGTCGTCTCACAGAATGGGGCGAGGCCTGGATAGTACTTTCGACTCCTCTTCACAACGCACGTGACACTCACATTGTGGGACGCATTCATCTAATATCGTGAGATGGATGCGGAGCGAACCGTCGATGGGATCTGCGGGGTCTGCTCGGCCGGCTGCGGCGTCGTCGTCACCCTGGAAGACGACCGGATCGCGCGGCTCGTCCCGCGGCCCGATCATCCGCGCGGAATTGTCTGCACCCGCGGGACGCGCGCCCCTGAGATCGTCCACTCGCCGGACCGGATCCTCTACCCGCAGCGGCGCGTCGGCGAACGCGGCGCGGGCCGGTTCGAGCGGATCACCTGGGACCAGGCATTCGAGCAGCTCGTCGAGGGGATCCACGCGATCGCCGACCGCCACGGCCCGGAGGCCCTGGCGGTCTACTCCGGGCGCGGCAACTTCGAGCAGGGCCTCAACGCGATGTTCGCGCCCGAGGGGCCGACGGAGTCGTCGGCGAACGCGGTCCTCTTCCCGTTCGGGTCGCCCAACGCGACCGGGGTCGGCTCGCTGTGCTTCGTCTCGATGGGCATGATCGCCCCCCGCAGACTGCTTCGGCGAGGTCTACCGCGACCTGCACGAGGATCTCGACGCCGCCGATCTCGTCCTCGTGTGGGGGGCCAACCCGGCGACCGCCTCACCGCCGGAGAACCTCGTCCGTCTCAAGGCCGTCCAGGCGCGGGGCGGTCGCGTGATCGTGATCGACCACCGGCGCTCCGAGACGGCGCGCGCGCTGCGCTGCGAGTGGCTCGGCATCCGGCCCGGCACCGATGGCGCCCTGGCGCTCGGCCTGATCCATCTCCTGGTCGAGGCCGGCGCCTATGATCGCGGCTTCGTCGAGCGGTGGACCCATGGCTTCGAGGAGCTCGCCGCCGCCGCCAGGGCGTTCACGCCCGACCGGGTCGCACAGATCACCGGCATCCCCGACGAGGCGATCCGCGATCTCGCGCTGACGATCGCGGCGGCCCGCGGCCTCTCCATCCTCATGTACACCGGGCTCGAGTACTCGAACAGCGGGGTGCAGGCGATCCGGGCCGTCCTGTCCCTCCAGGCCCTCACCGGCCACCTCGACAGCCCGGGCGGGAAGCTGTTCCTGCCCCGCGACCGGGTCCAGCTGCGCCGCCTGACCACGCCCGCGCCGGCGTCGGCCCGGCCGGCCATCGGCTCCCGCGAGTTCCCCCTGTTCCACGAGGTCCGCCAGGAAGCCCACGGCGCGCTCCTGCCGCGCGCCATCCTCGACGGCGACCCGTATCCGGTTCGCGGGATGATCGTGAGCGGCTCGTCGCTGCTCACCTCGTGGCCCGACCCGGCCCGCTGGCGGGCGGCCCTCGGCGGCGCTCGACCTCCTGGCCGTCATCAACCGGTTCCCGACCGCGGACGTCGCGTACGCCGACCTCGTGCTGCCGGCGACGACCATGTTCGAGATCGAGTCGTTCATGGAGTACGAGGGCCGGGTCGAGCTCCGCCGCCGGATCCTGCCACCGGTCGGCGAGGCCCGCAACGACGCCCTGATCTTCGCAGAGCTCGCTGCCCGTCTCGGCTACGGCGACCGCTGGCCCCAGTCCGAGCGCGCCATCGTCGAGTACGCCCTCGAGGGCACCGGCATCACCTACGCCGAGCTCGCCGCGAGCCCGACGGGCGTCGCGCTGCCGCGCGGGCCGCAGCGCTACCGGAAGTGGGAGACAGGCGAGCTGCGGGCCGACGGCCTGCCGGGCTTCGACACGCCGAGCGGCAGGTTCGAGTTCGCGTCCGAATGGCTCCGCGGCCACGGCTACGAGCCGCTGCCCGTCTACACGGAGCCGACCGAGGGCCCGCTCGCGTCGCCCGGCGTGGCGCGCGACTACCCGCTGGTCCTCAACACCGGGGCCCGGATCAAGGCTGACTTCCGGTCGCAGCACCGGAGCGTGACGTCCCTCGTGGCGCTCCAGCCGTGGCCGCTGGTCCACCTCCACGAGTTCGACGCCCTCGAGCGCGGCATTCGCGACGGCGACGAGGTCGACGTGGTGAGCCCGCGCGGCCGCGTCCGGTTCCGCGCGCAAGGTGGACCGCGACATCGTGCGCGGCGCCGTCGAAGCCAACATGGGCGGCGGCGGCCCGCTCGGCCCGGATGCCTGGCAGCAGGCCAACGTCAACGAGCTGACCGATCTCGGCAACGTCGACCCGATCTCCGGCTTCCCGGTGTACAAGGCGCTGCTCTGCGACGTGGTGCCGGCCGCCGCGGACGCGGCCGGGCTCGCGACCGCCGCGGCGAAGGCGGCGGATGACGCCGAGCTGATCGCCTGACCGTCAGGTCTGGCCGGCGATCGCCGCGGCGACGGATCGCCCCGCCTCGGGGAGCAGCCGCGCGACGCGGGCGCGCCATGCGATCCCGCAGCGGAACTCGGGCCCGATGACCACGATGGCGGCCACGATCCCGTCGACCCCCAGGACGGGGACCGCGACCGACACCGTCCCGGGGATCTGATCGTCCGCGCTGCGGGCGATGCCGGACTCGCGGATCTCCTCGAGCGCCGCCCGCAGCTCGACGTCGTCCGCTGCCGCTGCGCCAGGCGGCTGCGGCCCGTCGCGGAGGGCATCGAGCGTCGCGTCGAGCACCTCGGGCGGCGCGTAGGCGAGGAGCACCCGCGGGCCGGCCGCCGCGTGAAGCGGGAGCACGCTGCCGGGCTGGAGCGTGACCCGGAGCGGCTTGTCGGGCTCGGACGCCTCGAGCGTCACCGCGGTCAGGCCGATCCTTCGCAGCAGGACCACGCTCTCGCCTGTCTCCTCGACGAGGGCCCGCAGCACGGGCAGGGCGGCCTGGGCGAGCATCGCCGAGGTCACGGTCGGCGCGCCGATGACGAGCCGCGGGCCGAGGCTGTACTCGGACCCGCGCCGGTCGACGAAGCCGAAGTCGGCCAGCGTCCGCAGGTAGCGGTAGACGGTCGACAGCGGCGTGTCGAGGAGCGCGCTGAGCTCGTCCGCCCGGACGACGCCGCGGTCGGCCACCGTGAGGAGGATCCGCAGGCCGCGTGCGAACGAGGTGTCCTCCGAGGCCTCCTCGGGCGGACGGTCCCGCGCGGTCGTCATCCCGGGATCCCCGCGAAGGCGCGTGCCTCGAGCCCGTGCACCAGCGGCGTGAGGTCAGGCACGTGGTCGTCGGGGCCGAGGAAGGGGACGTGCCGACGGATCGTCCGGCGGGCGGCCTCGGTGCCGCGGCCCGGGCGGATGCCTCGGAGCTCTCCCGCCTGGCATGCGACGGCCATCTCGATGGCGGCGATGCGCCGCCCGAGCGCTACCTGCTCGGCGAGGCGGCGGGCGGCGAGCGGCGCGTTCGTCGCGCGGTCCTCGATCCCCTCGGCATGGGCCGTGGAGGTCAGCTCAGGCGACACGGGCTGGGCGAGCAGGCGCGCCTCGTTCGCCAGCGCCTGGGCGGCGATGCCCAGATAGGCGAGGCCGGCCGCGGGCGTACCCGGCCGCGGGACGAGGCCCGTCGGGAGGCCGGACCAGGTCGTCTCGAGGAGCTTCACGGCGCGCTCCGCGGAGGCCGCGAGCAGGGTGGCGAGGACGACCCGGAGGTAGTCGAGCGCCGCGGCGACCGGGAGCATCTCGAAGTTGGCGACCGACACGACCCGGCGCTCACGGACGACGACGATCGGGTTCGATTCCGAGGCATTCAGCTCGATGGCCAGCTGCGCGTCCGCATGCTCGAAGGCATCTCGCCACGCTCCGGCGATCTGGGGCAGGTTGCGGAACGTGAGCGGGTCCTGGAGGCTGCGTGCCGTGCCCGGCTCCCACAGCCCGCTCCCATCGAGCAGGGCGTGCAGCCGCCCGAGCGCTGCCCGGATGCCGGGGTACGGGCGGACCTCGGCGATTGCCGGATGGAGGCAGGTCGGGTTCGCGCCCAGGCCCTCGAGCGAGAGTGCGCCGGCAATCTCGAGGGAGGCGCCGAGGTCCGCCGCGTCGTCGAGGGCCAGGCTCGCGGACGCCGTCGCGAAGGCGTTGCTGCTGACGAGCGCCAGGCCCTCGCCCGCGGCGAGCGGCACGTCGGCGAACAGGGCGGCCGCAAGATCCGCCATCGGCGCGAGGTCTGCCTGTCCGAGCGATCCCAGGATCCGGACCGGCGGGCATTCGCCCGCGTTGAGCGCGCTCACCAGGCGATCGGCGAGCTCGGGACGAACGCCGGGCGATCCTTCGGCGAACGCGTTCGCGAGGCGGAGCATGGTCGCCCGGACCACGTCGCCGCCGGCTGCCGGGCCCTGCCCGACGCGGTGGTCCAGGATCATCGACGCGGCATAGGCTGCGGCCGTGTCGTCGACGCGGACTCGTTTGAGAACGCCGACCGCAGTCGTCAGGCCATAGGCCGCGTCCCCCGCGGCGAGGACCTCCTCGACGATCGCCCGGCGCTCTGCCATGCCGGCTCTGGCCTCGTCGGCCAGGGCGACGGGCGCGTCCTCGCGGGCGACCCGCCGGACGGCGTCGCGGTCAAGGTCCCCGCCGGTCAGCAGGACGGTCAAGCCGGGTCCCCCGAAGCTCGCCGGCTCGTGACCAGGCCCCGCGCCGCGGCGGAGCGGTGCGGCTCGTCGGTCACGTCGGGTCGACCATGGGGCTGTCTCCGGCTGGCGGGCGGCGGCAGCCCGATCGTACTCGCGTCCGCCCGCCGCCGCCCGACGGCCTCGGAACGGCAGCGCCCGCCCACCGTCGTCCTCGGTGGGCGCGCGGCGACTTCCGACGCGGCAGCGTCCGGCTCGGACGCGGCGCGCGCCCCGGAGCTCCCGGCCCACAACCCCGGGCCAGCCGCGCCCGGCCGCGCCGTCCACGGGGCGGTTGCTCAGTCCGGCAGGCCGTCGAGATCCTGGGCGATCACCTGGCGGTCCTCGGCATCGGCGACCGTCTCGAGCGCGGCCAGCGCCCGCGCCTTCCAGTCGCGCGCCGCCGCGGCGTCTCCGGCGACGAACGACGCCCGGGCGAGGCCCTCGTAGGCGGCCGCCCAGTCCCAGTCCTCGATCGTGCCGACCGGGTCGCCGCCCTCGAGCATCGCCAGGCAGCGCCGGGCATGGTGGAGCGCGGGCTCGGCTCGCCCGAGGACGCTGTAGACGCGAGCGCACATCCATTCGCCGCGAGCCAGGTTCGCGCGGGTCCCGACCTCGCCCCAATGATGGCGCGACGCGTGGGCGGTGTGGACCAGCTCGTCGTCCTGCTCCGCGGTCCGGGCGGGGATCTCCAGGAGCTCCCAGGTCCGGTTGAAGAGCCCGGCGGCCAGCGCGCGGCGAGTGGCCGGGTCGATCTCGGGCGGGCGAGGTGGAGCGGACATCGGCGAAGCCTCCGTGTCGGTCTCGAGGTGGGCCAGGGCGTGCGCGATCCTGCCGAGGCGCGCTGCCCGGGCGTGGGCGCGGCTCCGCTCCGCGGCGAGGAGACGTCGCCGCTCGACGGCGTCGTCGGCCTCGACGATCCGGCGCACCTCTTCGAGCGGAATCTCGAGCGAGCGGAGCGTCCCGATGAGGCGGGCACGCTCCAGCTGGTCGCGGCGATACGAGCGGTAGCCCGTCGACCGGTCGACGCGGGCGGGCCGCAGGAGGTCGAGCTCCGCGTAGTGGCGGAGCGCCCCGATCGACAGCCCGGCCAGGCGGGAGAACCGGCCGATCGAGAGCATCTCGTTGAATCCCGCGCCGGCGGGGTCGGCGTCGCGGCGGTCGACCGTGCCGGCGGGGTCGGCGTCGCGGCGGTCGGTCGGGCCGGCGGGTAAATCGCCGGGCTTGGGCGGAGCAGGCATGCGCCGATCGTGAACCCTCGGGTCGGGCGAGAGTCAAGCCCCCGCCGAGGAATGTCGCGAAATCGTCACCGGATGCCCCTCCCTACCCGAGCCGCTCCCCAGTTGCCGAGCCGGTCGACCGCCGCGATCGCGACCCGCAGGGTCGCCGTCCGCGGGATCCGGCGGAGGAAGAGGCTGCGGGCGGTCGTGCTGGCGGCCACGATCCGCCATCCGCCGCTGCCGACCCTGGCGCGCACCTTGTAGCCGGCGATCCCGGCGCCGTCGATCGCGGCGCTCCAGGTCACCCGCCACGCGTGATGCGCCGCATTCCAGCGGACCGTCGGAGCCGACCGCAGCAGCGGGCCGGTCCGATCGAGCGTCACCTTCGCGATCCGCGCCGGGCCGGCGAACCCGGACGTGTCGACCCCGCGGACCCACAGGCGGCGCACGCCGTCGGCACCGCTCGCCATCGTCCACGTGAGCCCGGGTCGCAGCGCGGTCTCGGGGCTGCCGGGAGGCAGCGACGGGAGCGCGAGCGTCGGCGACCAGCGAGCGCCGTCGGACGACAGCTGCAGGCCGGCCAGCGGCCGCGATCCCGCGACCGCCGCAACCGCCACCGGGACCACGAGCTCGCGCGTCCGCGCCGGGACCGAGACGGCGAGCACCTTCGGCGGCCCGAACATCGACGTCACGAGGTCCCAGTAGCCCGGCAATCCGCGGTCGTAGCCGAGCGCCCAGAACCCGATGCCCGCCAGGCCGGCGTCGATCGCGAGCTGGAACTTCGGGGCGAGGCTGCGCGGCGAGTCGAAGAAGACCTGGTTCCAGGCCAGGGTCGCGGGGTCCTGACGGGCGAACCATTCGACCGGTTCGACGGGGTCGAGCGCGATCGAGGCGGCGTTGGCTGCCAGGTCGGCCAGGTGCCGCCGCGGAATGTAGCTGGAGCCGGCGCCCGTCTGCGGATCGCCGAGGCCCGGCCCGACCGTCGGCCAGCTCATGCCGTAGAGCGGAAGCCCGAGGATCACGCGGTGCATCGGGACCCCGGCCGCCGTGTACAGCGCGAGCGACGCGCGGAGGTCGAGCTTCGTCAGGCTGCCGCGATAGTCGAGCGGCGCGATGCCGCCGGGGGCGCTCCCGGAGCTGCGGTATGCGTACCCCATCATGAACGCGCGGTCCGCGCCCGCGGCGATGGCGGCCTTCGCCATGCGCGCGCCCGAGGTGTTCGCGTTGGTGGCGACGGTGACGGTGGCGGTCGGATCGTCAAGGCGGAGCGCCGCCAGGAGACGGCGGCAGAAGTCAGCGTAGGCCGGGAACTGGGCCCCCGCGAGCAGCTCGACGTCGACGTTCACCCCCCTCGCGCCGACGGCGGCGACGAGCGAGCGCAGCGCTGCGATTGTCTGCGCCTGGGCGGCCTGGGTCGTGAAGAAGGCAGTGTTCTTGGTCAGGCCGAAGCTCGTGAAGACGATCTCCGGGCGGACGCCGCGGCTGCGGGCAGTGGCAATGATCCGGCGCCCCAGCGCCGAGGTGATGGCGGTGTAGCCGGGCGCGGTCGTCACGAGCGTCCCGTTCGTCCGGGCGCCGACCGAGAAGAGCGCGATCGTCGACAGCGCGTTCCAGTCGAGGTACGGCTCGATGTCCTTGTCCATCTCCCAGTAGGGGAGGTAGCCGTACACGTCGCCCGTCAGGTGGCCGCTCATCTGCGAGAGCGCGGAGCCGATCGGCGGATCGCCGAGGCCGGTCGGGGTCGCGCTGGGGGACGGCTCGATGGCCGGCGACGCCGGTGGCTCAGCGCCGGCGCTCGGCACGACAGAGGCCGGGACCGCCGCTCCGCTGCCGCCCGGGGCTGCCGGGAGGTGGCTCGATCCGACCTGCCACCCGGCGACCGAAAGGCCGACGAGCAGCACGACGACGAGCCCGGCGATCATCCGGGTCGGCACCGGTCGGGGGCCGCGGCGGATCGCGGGCACCGGCGCGGGTCGCGGGTCCATGGGATCGGGGGCGTCCGAAGCGGCAGCGGCTGGTTCGTGGCTAGACGCGGTCGAGCTCCCTTCCGATCGCCGCGAGGATTCGCCGGGCGGCATCGGCTGACTTACCGCCCAGTGTGCCACCGGCGTCATTGTCGAGCGCCGCGCGGAGGTCGCCGATCATCAGGTCGAGCGCCGGCGTCCGAGCCAGCGAACCGGCCGCGAACGCCTGCTCGAGATCGTCGATGGCGGCGCGGGCGTTCTCGACGGCGTGGCCCCTGGCGTCGACATGGCTGTGGAACGTTGCCCGCGCGGCATCGGCGGCGGCCCCGGTGCTTGGCATGGCCTAGGGGGCTCCGCTTCCGGCGGCCTCGCGGCGCGCCGGTGCGTCGTCGCGCAGGTCCGGCGTCCGCCAGTCGGGCGTGCGCGGGCCCGGCGCGCGCCAGCCGGGCAGGCCGAGCACCCGTCCGCGGATGGACGACCATTCGTCCTCCAGGATGCTCATCTGGAGCTCGTCCCAGAAGCGCCCGCCGCGCCAGATCGCCTCGCGAGATCGCCCCTCGATCTCGAATCCGACCTTCTGGTAGGCCCGGATGGCCCGCTCGTTGAACGCGAACACGGCGAGGCCGACGCGGTGCAGGCCGAGCGTTCCGAAGGCATGCTCGAGCATCAGGCCGGTCGCCTCGGAGCCGTAGCCGAGGCCCCAGCAGTCGCGCTCGCCGATCGTGATATGGAAGAGCGCCGAGCCGTTGTCGCCGTCGAGCTGGCTGAACGCGCAGGTTCCGATGAGCCGGTCGCCGGGGATCAGGTGGATCGCGAGGGCCAGCGATCCGGGACCCGTGACCCGCGCCTCGAAGAACCGGTCGACCTCGTCGGGCGACATCGGGCCGTCCTGGTAGCGGGTCAGCCGGCACACCTCCGGGTCGGCGTACCAGCGCCGGAACGCCCCGAGATTACGGCTGGAGTGGCGCCGTAGCGTCACCGTCCGACCGGGGATCGAATCGGGAAACCAGCTCCGGGCCCGCATGGGCACGAGCGTATACCATCCGGCCCATGCGCCGGTGGAGCGAGGTCGCAGAACGGATCGCCGCCACGACCAGGACTTCCGAGAAGACGCGCCTCCTCGCCGGGTACCTCCGCGAGGTGGAGCCCGACGGGCTCGCCCCGGCGGTGGTCTTCTTCACCGGTCGCGCGTTTGCCGAGGCCGACGCCCGCCCGCTCGGGCTCGGCTGGGCTGCCATCTCCGACACCGTCGGGCGCGCCGCGGGCGTCGACCAGGCGGAGATCGCCGCCGCGTACGACCGGTTCTCGGACCTCGGCCGGGCGGTCGGGCAGGTGCTCGCGCTCCACGGGGTCGTCCCCCAGGAGGGAGTCCGCCTCGGGGTCGCCGACATCGCGGAGGCGTTTGCCGGCATCGAGACGGCCCAGGGGCCCGCGGCCAAGTCATCGGCCTTCGAGGCGCTGCTCGCCCGATGCGACCCCCTCGAGGCGACCTATGTCGTCAAGATCCTCGCCGGCGAGCTCCGGATCGGGCTGCGTGACGGCCTGCTCGAGGCGGCCCTCGCCGCCGCGTTCGACCGCCCCGCCGCCGCCGTATCGCGGGCGGCGATGCTCACCGGGGACATCGGCGCGACCGCGGAGCTGGCCCGCGACGATCATCTCGACGACGCCCGGGTCCGCCTGTTCCGGCCCGTCCGGTTCATGCTCGCCTCGCCGGCCGAGGACGCCGCGGCGATCGTGGCCCGCCTGGGCGCCACCGTCTGGACCGAGGACAAGTACGACGGCATCCGCGCCCAGCTCCATCGCCAGGGCGACGTCGCCCGGCTGTACAGCCGCGACCTGCACGACGTGAGCGGCCAGTTCCCGGAGATCGTCGAAGCGGCGCTGACGCTCGCCTGGGACGGTATCCTCGACGGCGAGGTCCTCGGGTTCAGGGACTCGACCGTCCTCCCGTTCCTCTCCCTCCAGCAGCGCCTCGGGCGCAGGAACCCGTCGGCCCGGATCCTCGCCGAGGTGCCCGCCGCCTTCGTGGCGTTCGACGTGATCGCCCTCGGCCCGCGCGGCGGGGTCGTCGAGCCGATGCTGGAGCGGCCGCTCCGCGATCGGCGGGCACACCTCGAGGCGATCGGGCTGCCCGACGCCGACCCGGCCAGGTTCGCGCTCTCGCTGCTCGTCACCGCCGAGGGAGAGGCGGCCCTCGAGCGCGTCTTCGCCGCGGCCCGGGCCCGCCGCAACGAGGGCCTGATGGTCAAGGACCCCGACAGCGTCTACTCCCCCGGCCGGCGCGGCTACGGCTGGCTGAAGATGAAGAAGGCGCTCGCGACGCTCGACTGCGTGGTGGTCGGCGTCGAGGTCGGCCACGGCAAGCGGCACGGCGTGCTGTCGGACTACACGTTCGCCGTTCGCGATGGCGACGGCGGCCTCGTGACGATCGGCAAGGCGTACACGGGCCTGACGGACGCCGAGATCGCCGAGATGACCGCGTGGTTCGAGGCGCACACGATCTCGCGGGCCGGTCGCTATCGGGTCGTGGAGCCGTCGGTGGTGGTCGAGGTCGCCTTCGACGTGATCATGCGGAGCGGGCGTCACCAGTCGGGCTTCGCGCTGCGCTTCCCGCGGATCGCGCGCCTCCGTCCGGACAAGGCCGCTCACGATGCCGACACGCTGGCCACCGTGGAGCGCCTGTGGGCCGAGCTCCAGCCCGGAGCCACGCAGCTGGTGACGATGGGTGCGGGCAGGTCGGTTCCACCGCGGGCGCGCACGACCTAGACTCTGCCGCATGCTCTTCGAGCCGCCGCCGACCCGCACGATTCCCCTGACGCTCTACACGGAGCTCTTCGTGGTCCGCGGCACGTTCCGCACCCGGCACCACCGGGTGACCGACATCCTGAACACGGCCGATGCGCCATTCCTCGTTCTCGAGGGCGTGACCCTCGAGGAGTTCGGATCGCCGACGCAGCCCGCGACCGCCGAGTTCGCCCAGGTCAACCTCTCGTCGGTCCTGTTCGCGGTCTCGCTCCAGGCGGTCGAGCCGGTCCGCGAGCTGCGGATGCCCAAGGTGGCCGAGCGGGCATTCGTCTCCATCCCGCCGTTCCGCGTGATGGGCAACATCCACCTGCTTCCCCAGCGGACGCTGCGCGAGAGCCTGGGCGAGCTGCAGAGCAGGTTCGTGCCCGTGACCGACGCGGTGTTCTGGTCGAAGAGCGAGCACCTCGCGCCGCAGGTCGCCGCGATGGTCGCCGTCAACCAGGCGCGGGCACAGATCTTCGCGCCGCTCCACGAGGCGCCGGGGTGGACCGCTCTCGGCCCGGCCGACGCCGACGACGCCGGGGAGCCGGGCCCGGCCTGAGCGAGGGCACGGGCTGCCCTGGGCCCCACGCCGAGCGGACATTCGAGGCCCACGCCCCGCAGCCCGGCTCCGACGCCTGCCCAGCCCGGGCCGCGGGCCGACGTGCGGGTGCTAGCGTCGCAGCGCGACGTCCACCTCGATCGGGAGGTCGGGCCGCCCGGACCAGTCCGTCCAGCCGCCGTCGTACACCGCCACGTCGTCGTGGCCCATCAGCGCGAGCACGAATGCGATCTTGGCGGCGCCAACGCCCGACGTGTCGTAGCAGACGATGCGGCGATCTCGCACGATGCCCCCGGCGGCCAGCAGCGAGCGGAGCCCGGAGCCGTCGAGGAACCGCTGCGTGCCCGGTTCCGTGGTGGCGCCGGCCGGCAGGTTGAGTGCCCCCGGCAGGTGCCCGAGGCGGCGGCCGTTCGCCTGGAGTCCTCGATACTCGACCTGGGACCGGGCGTCGACGATCAGCGCGTCCGGCGAGCCGACCAGGGCCCGGACGTCGGCGGTCGTCAGCCGCACCTGGACGGCGACCCGCGGCGTGAACGTCGCGCGGGGCACGCTCGGCACCGCGTGGCTGAGGGGTCGGCCGGACCCGAGCCACGCCGGGAACCCGCCGTCGAGGATGCGGACCGAATCGAGGCCGCAGGCCCGCAGGCTCCACCAGGCCCGGGCCGCGTACAGGCTCGCCGTGTCGTCGTAGACCACGACCGTCACGCCGTCGCCGACGCCAACCTCGGCCAGCGCTTCGGCCACCCGATCGGGCGGCGCGAGCAGGACTCCGAGCTCATCGACGCCGGCGACGCTGAGCTCGGTCCGCCAGTCGAGGTAGGCGGCATTCGGGACGTGCCCCTCGGCGAAGGCGATCCGGCCCGAGCCGTCCGGCCGCCACCGGACGTCGAGCACGCGGACCTCCGGGCGGCCGAGGTTCTCGGCCAGCCAGTCGGGCGAAGCGAGGAGCTCGGGGCGAGCGTGGGCGCCGACCATCGCCGTCTATGATACGAACCGCATGAGCGCTCGAGACACGCCGCCCGACAGCGTCGCCGGGGTCCCGCCCGCCGGCTGGGCGGACGATGACGCGAAGGTCGCCGCCCTGCGCGCGGCCCTTCCCGCCACGCGCGCCGGCATCTACCTCAACACCGGCAGCTGCGGCCCGCTGCCTGCCGAGGCGGCGGCGGCCATGCGCGAGGTGCTGGAGCACCAGCTCGCCCTTGGCCGGGCGACGGGCGCGGACCACGAGGACCTCCTCGCCACGATGGACGAGGCCCGTGCGACGCTCGCCGCCGTGCTCGGCACCGGGATCGAATCGGTCGCCCTGACCCACTCGACAACCGACGGGATGAACCTCGCGATCAGCTCGCTGGACTGGCGGCCCGGCGATCGCGTCGTGACCACGAACCTCGAGCATCCGGGCGTCCTCGGGCCGCTGGCGGCGATCCACGACCGGTTCGGGGTGGAAGTCGTCGAGGCGGACATCGGGACCGGTGGCGACGAGGGGGCGACGCTGGTCGCGCTCGAGGCGGCCCTCGCGGCCGGGGCGCGGATGGTCGCCTTCTCGCATGTCGCCTGGTCGACGGGGGCGGTCCTGCCGGTTGCCCGCATCTGCGCCCTGGCGCGGTCGCATGGGGCCGACAGCGCGATCGATGGTGCCCAGGGACCGGGCGCCGTGGCGGTCGACTTCGACGCCATGGGCGCGGACTACTACGCCGCCTCGGGGCAGAAGTGGCTCCTCGGGCCCGAAGGGACGGGTGTCCTCGCCGTCGGCCCGCGCGTCGCCGATCGCGTGCCGCCCACGGGCGGCTACTACGCCTCCGCGACACCCTACCGCGTCGGCCGCGATCACCTGTGGCCAGGCGCGCGGCGCTACGAGATCGCCGGGTTCGACCGCGTCGCCGTTGCCGGCCTCGCCCGGAGCGCCGGCTGGCTCGCGATGTACGTGGGGCTCCCCTGGGCCCACGCCCGCGCGAACCGCCTCGCCCGCCGGGCCGCTGACCGCCTGGCGACGATGCCCGGCGTGCGCCTCGTGACGCCACGGCCGGTCCCGGCGACGCTCGTCACGTTCGGTGTCGAGGGCTGGCCCGCGCGGGCCGTCGAGGAGGAGCTGGCGCGGCGGGTCCAGGCGATCGTTCGGACGATCCCAGGGCTCGACGCGGTCCGCCTCTCGGTCGGCTTCTTCACGACCGAGGCCGAGCTCGACCGGCTTCTCGACACGCTCGAGCTGATCGCGAGCCACCAGCCCGGCACGTTGCCGGCCCGCCCGGCGATCGAGTTCCTCGACCAGCCGCCCACCGGGTGAGCGGGCCGGCCGATCCGCGGCGGGCGCCGGTCAGGCAGCGGGGCTGGTTCGAGATCCGCTGGCGCCAGCTCCGCAACGCGCCACCGCCCGTGGTGCGCGCCGTCGCGGCGAGCATCGGGGTGGCGGCGATCCTCGGCGTGGCCTACCTCGCGTACGACCTCGCGATCTCCCGCGGCGCGGCGCTGCCCGGCGGCGACCTGCGCACCCTCGCCGGGGCCGGCTTCGTCCTCGCCGTGACCGTCCTCGGCTCCTGGATCACGTATCTCGTCGTGCCCCAGCCCGGCCGGCCCGGCGTGCGCAGCCGCTGGAGCGCCGCGCTCGGGCTCTTCGCCGCGTTGCCGATCGCCTATCTCGCCCTCGTGTTGCTGTTCCAGGTCGTCAAGCCGCTCCTCGGAGGGTGATCCGGGAAGGGCGCCGATAGCCCATCCGGGCCAGGCCGGCGGTACGGAAGCACGGTGTGGCGGTGCACGTCGGCCGGTCTATCCTCGGTGCTGCCCGTCTCGTCAGGGGGTCACCGATCCGATGCAGCTCGATCCGCAGCGCAACCTTCCCGAGCTCGTCAACGTCAGCGTGGCTCCGCCACCGCGTCCCGCTCCCGAGGCTCCGCGGAAGCTCGATCCCGACGACCTGCCGATCCTCACCCGCCAGACGGCCGAGGAGCGGCAGCTCGCGGCCCGGATGGGGGTCCGCATCCCGGCGTCGATCGACGGATCGGTCCGCGAAGGCGACGGACGGATCATCGGCCGGGCCTACGCGACCGTCCGGGGCCGCCCGCTGGCCCTGAAGTCCGGCCTGCTCGCGGCGCACGTCCTGGTCCTCACGGCCGAGGCCTGACCCACCCGTCGGCGCCTCCAGCGAGGGCGTCACGCGCGAGGGCGTCACGCGCGGAGCCTCCCGGCCGTCATCCGGTCGCGCCCATGGCCCGATGGCCGGTTCGCGCCCCGTTCGCGCCGTGACGCCGGCGCCATCGCAGGCGTCGTGCACCTCGAGCCTCTCGTTCGCCTCGCCGGCGACCGCCACCGGCTGGTCGCGCGTCGCGGCCTCGTGCACGACGACCGGGCCGTGTATCGTCAGGGAGACGTTCGCGTTCGTGGAGGTTCACCGGGTGGATCGCGCTCCGCTGCCGGCTCGACCGGCCAGCTGGTCCGTCGTCGTGCTCCTGGCTGCGCTGCTGGTCGCCGGTTGCGGGATCGACGTCGCCAGTGGCTCGCCCGCGGCCAGCGGCTCGCCGGTGCCCACCGCGGCAGGATCCGGCGGCCCGGCGATCTCGGGCCTCGACCAGGTCGAGCTGACCGTCTTCGCCGACGCGTCCCTGACGGACGTGATGGCCGCGGTGAAGCCCGCCTACGAGGCGGCGACGCCGGGCGTCACCCTCAGCCTGACGTACGGCGCGTCGAACACGCTGCGTGGGCGGATCGAGCAGGGCGATCCCGCGGACCTCTTCCTGTCCGCGGACGTCGACAACCCGGCTGCGCTCGTCGACGGCGGCCTGACCCAGGGTCCCGAGCAGACGTTCGCGGCGAACACCCTCGCCCTCGTCGCTCCTCGCGGCTCGGCGAAGGTCAACCGCACCCTCGACCTCGCCAAGGCCGGGGTGCACCTCGCGGCGGCCGGCAAAGAGGATCCCATCTCGATCTACGCCGCCGGGCTGGTGGAGGCTCTCGGCAAGGTCAAGGGATTTCCCGCCGGGTACGCGGCCGGGGTCGCGAAGAACGTCGCGAGCCGCGAGGCGGACGTGCGGGCCGTGCTCGCGCGCGTGGCCAACGCCGAAGCCGACGCGGCCTTCGTGTATGCCACGGACGTCGCGGCGGGCGGTGACGCCGTGCGGGCCATCAAGCTGCCCGAATCGCTCAACCCGACCACCGCGTACGCGGGTGTGGTCGTGCGCACGACGCCGAATTCCGATGCTGCGTCCGCGTTCCTCGCCTGGCTCTCGAGCGACGCGGGACAGGCCGTCCTGACCCAGGGCGGGCTCCAGCCGCCGGCCCAGTGACGTTCGCGACAGCCGGCCGCCCCACGGCCTGACTTCGCGCGGCAGCCGGGCGCCCGTCGGCGATCGGCTCGCGGCGGTCAGCTCCGCGGAGACGCGGCGTCGGCCAGCAGGTCGTGGATCAGGCTCAGGAGCGCCGGTGGGCTGATCGGCTTCGCCGCGAACCGGCTGCAGCCTGCCTCCTCCGCCCGGCGGACGTCGTCCGGCGTCGTGTCGGCGCTCAGCACGAGCACGGGCAGGTCTCGCCGCCCCGGGTCGGACCGCAGGGATCGGACGAGGTCGAGTCCGTTGCCGTCCCCGAGCCGAAGGTCGAGCAGGATCAGGGCCGGGGTCGCCTGATCGAGGCACGTCATCGCCTCGGCGAGGCTCTCTGCCTGCCAGACCTCGTACCGCGCCATCCGGAGGATCTCCGTGGCGAGGAACATCGCCGTGTGGTCGTCCTCGACGACGAGGATCGGCTCTCCGTGGCCGAAGTTCGTGGCGCTCGCCATCCCGGCGCGTTCGACTTCGTCGCCCGGCGCCCCCGCCGCGCCTTCGAGTGGCACGAAGAGGCTGAACGTGCTGCCGAGGCCTGGCGTGCTGGACGCCTCCAGCGAGCCCCCGTGCAGCTCTGCGAGGCTTCGCGCGATGGCGAGACCGAGGCCGGCGCCGGGCGTGGTGGTGCGGGAGACCTGCTCGAAGGGCAGGAACGCCCGCTCGAGGTCCTCCGCGGCGATGCCGATCCCGGTGTCGTGGACGGCAATGTGCGTGAACGTCGCAGTCTCGTCCGCCTCGAGGCGGATCTGGCCGCCGCGATCGGTGAACTTGATCGCGTTCCCGAGCAGGTTGGTGAGGATCTGGCGGAGCCGCACGGCGTCGGCGAAGACCTCGATCCCCGGGTCCTCCGGGATCTCGAGGCTCACGCCGCGCTCGGCCGCGACGTCGGCGAGGTCGGCCTCGATCTCGCGGAGCAGCACGCCGAGGTCGAACCTGGTCGGCCGCAGCTCGAGCCGGCCCGCTTCGATCCGCGACAGGTCGACGAGATCGTCGATCAGGCGAACCATGTGCCGGCCGCTCGACTGGATCGCGCCGCCGAGCCTCTGGATCATGGGAGCCGAGAGAGGCCCGGCCGGCGGGTCGTGGACGAGCTCCGCGGAGACGAGGATCGCGTGGAGCGGCGCCCGCAGCTCGTGGGCCACGTTGGCCAGGAACTGCGACTTGGCGCTGTTGGCCCGGGTGAGCTCGAGGTTGGCGCGATCGAGGTCTGCCAGCAGCTCGAGCGCCCGGGCGCTCACCCGCGCGTTCTCGAGGCAGACCGCCGAATGGTTGGCCAGCGCGATCGCGACCGCCTCGTCGCTCTCGGTGAACTCGCCGCCGTCGATCTTGTTCGCGACGTAGAGCGCCGCCCGGCGGCGCCCCTCGACCGCGATCGGCACAGACAGGAACGAGGTGATCGTCGGGTGGCCGGGCGGCGTGCCGCGGTAGTCGGGATGCTCGCGGATGTCGCGCATCCGGACGGGCGCACCCAGCGCCGGGGCGAGGCCGAGGACGCCGTGACCGAGTGGCAGGCGGCCCAGCCGCCCGAAGATCGCCGCGGCGTCGGCGCCTTCGGCCTCGAGCTGGACGACCTGCGAGCCATCCTCGGCGAAGATGGCGATCGCCGCGTACTCCGCCCCGAGCGTGTCGCAGGCCGAGCTGATCGCCGTCCGCAGGACGTCGGCCGGGTCCTGCACGGCGCTGATGGCCAGGGCCGCACGGCGAAAGCGCTCCTCCGTCGTCCGGGCCACGTCCTGGGCGTGCCTTGCGCTCGGTGATGTCCTCGATCATGTAGAGCCCCAGCGGCGTGGTCGAGGATGGCTCGTGGACGAGGCGGGCCGTCACGTTGGTCCAGCTGACCCGGCCGTCCGGGGCGACGTAGCGCCGTTCGACCGAGCGCGGGGCGGCCTCTCCGGCGAACAGCCGATCCTCGAGCAGCCGGAGCGTCCGGCGGTCGTCCGGATGGACCAGCTCGTCGACGGACTGGCCGATCGCCGCCGCGGCGGGCAGGCCGAAGAGCGCGTCGAGGGCGGGGTTGGTCCGGATCCAGCGGTTGTCCTCGCCCGCGATGCCCATGCCGAGCGGGCTTCCGTCGATGACGCTGCGAAGCTGGCGGGCGCTCTCCCGGGCGGCCAGCTCGGCGCTGGCGCGATCGGTCTCGTCGCGCACGATCGCCGAGACGCCCGACACCGAGCCGTCCGCCGAGCGGATCGGGGACACCGCGATCGAGATCGGGACCGTCTCGCCGGTCCGGCGCCGCATGTCGCTCTGGACGTGATCGCATCGGCTCGCCGGCGATGATCGCCTGCAGCGCGTCCCGCAGCATCGCGCTGCTGCTCTCGGGAAGCATCGCCGACGCCTTGCGGCCCATCACCTCGTCGGCGCGGTACCCGAACAGGCGCTCGGCCGCCGCGTTCCACGCGATGACCTCGTCGTCGGCGGTGATCGCCACGATCGCGTCGTCCGACGACTCCACGATGTCCGCCAGCTGGGTGACCTCGGCCAGCGACGCCGCCAGGCGCTCCATGAGCCAGGCGTTCTCGATGGCGACCCCCAGCCGGGAGCCGAGCGTCTCGAGCACGTCGAGGTCGTCGTGGCTCAGCTCGTCGAGATCGCCCATCCGGTCCGCGATCGTCAGGGTCCCAAGCAGGTCGCCGGAGCCCCGCAGCGGCACGATCGCCCCGCCGCGCTCGAGCCCCGCCCTGGAGCTGGCGTCCCCGATCTTCTCGCCTGCCATGAAGACCCGGCTTGCCCGGCCGGGAGCCAGCAGGGCCAGGCGCGCCGTCACCAGGGCCTCGCCGGCGGCCTCGAGGACGGGGGCCTCGTCCTCCGTCCGCACGACTCGCGTGGCGGGCCGGCCGCCGGCGTCGCCCACCAGCAGCACCTCGGCAGTCCGGGTCCGGAACATCTCGCCGGTCCGCGCGAGCAGGCTTCCCAGCGTGGGCGCGTCGAGGCGCGCCGTCTGCAGGATCTGGCCGCAGTCGTGCAGGAAGGCGAGGCGGGCCTGCCGCTGCCGCTGCGCGCTGAAGGCGCGGTAGCCGAGGAAGCCGACGGCCGCCGGCGCAGCCAGCAGCCACAGCGCGCCCGGCTCCGCCCTGAAGAGGACGACGCCGACCAGCCCGACCGACGTGTTGACGAACCCGACCAGCAGCCCGAACACGAGCCCCTGCCGCAGCGCCGTCGGAACGAGGCGACGCTCGGCGATCGAGATGACAACCGAGATGGCGAGCGCGCTCACGAGGATGACCACCGCCACGGCGACGAACGAGGCTGACCACCAGACGATGAGCGGCTGCGGCGCGGCTGGGGCGATCGCCCGCATGGCCAGGATCCCGAGCGACGCGCTCAGCATGAAGATCGCGAGGTTGAAGATCAGCTTCAGGGGCGGCTGGCGGCGGTGGACGACCAGCGCGACGCCGGCCCCGACGAGCTGGCTGACAACCAGGGCGGCCGGGGGCAGGAAGAACAGCCCGAGGACGAGCGGGATCTCGCTGAGCGAGATGGTGACGGCCTGGCTGCGAATGGTCAGGTGGATGACCGCGACCTCCGCGATCCCGAACAGGACCGGGTACACGATCCACGGGAGTGGCGCGACCGCGTCGTAGGGTGGCATCGGGAGGATGAGCCCGACGAAGACCGCGATCGCCGCGACCACGAGGCAGGCCGTGAACAGCCACGCGCCGAGGGGCGGAGCGAGCCGTGACGCGCTGCGCAGCCGGGGCCCCTGTCGCATGCGTGACCCGACGGCCGCGTCGGGCTGGGATTCCGCGACGCTCATGGAGGGTCGACCGAGGCGCGCTGCGGCGCGCTCATTCGCTCGTCCAGTCGTGCGACGACCAGCCCGCGGTCGACCACGACAGCCCGGACCACGACAGGCCTGCCCACGACTGTGCCGACCAGCTCAGGCCGCTCCAGCTCAGGCCGCTCCAGCTCAGGCCGCTCCAGCTCAGCCCCGAGACGGTCACGCCCGACCAGGAGACGCCGGACCACGAGAGCCCCGACCACGAGAGGCCGGACCAGCTGAGACCGGACCACGGGACGGCGTCCCAGGCCGGGCCGCTCGAGGACGCGGCGCACAGGCACGTGCCGGTCCACACGTTGCCGTTCCAGCTGCCGTCGACCCACGACGTCCCGTCCAGGCTCTTCTGGGCCCAGGCGCTGCCGTCCCACGGCGCGCCGAAGAGGTCGCGCTCGCCATCGAGGCCGGCCCCGCCGGCCTGGATCGCGAGGCCGCCGCGAGCAGCGTCGAGCGAGCCGGTCCCGGTCGAGCGCGGCCACTTCTGGGTGGCCGACGAGACGTCGGCGGCGGCGGCCGCCTCGAGATCGATCAGGCCGGCGCCCTGGACGATCTGGCTCGCGCCCGCCAGCGGCTTCGCCGTCGCGACGAGGGCGGCCTTGACCTGGTCCGGCGTCAGGTTGGGTTGGCGCTGGAGCAGCAGGGCGACTCCACCGGACACGACAGCCGCTGCCTGCGACGTCCCGCTCCCGCGGATGAACCGCGAGCCCGTCGCGGACGGAGCGGCGAGATCCAGGATCGAACCCGGATCTCGCAGGCCGACCACCGAGACGCCGGGTGCCACGACATCCGGCCCTCGGGTTCCGTCGCCCGCGCTCGACCAGGACGGAACGGTGTCGTCGGAGCTCGTGGTCGTGGCGTGCATGTCCTCGGCGCCGACGGCGATCACATACGGATCGGCGGCCGGGTCGGCGAGCGGCCCGCCGAGGTCGCCCGAGTTGCCTGCCGCGGTCACGACGACGATGCCCTTGCGCCAGGCGACTTCGACGGCGTAGGCCAGTGGATCGATGCGGTAGTCCTGCGTCGCGTTCGTCCCGAACGACAGGTTGAGGACCCGGATGTTCAGCCCGCCGTCGGTCCGGTGCTGGACCACCCAGTCGATCGCGGCAATGACCTGCGACACGTCGGTCTCGCCCGCAGCGCTCGCCACCTTGACGTTGACGATCCGGGCATCGGGCGCGACGCCGGCGAACTCGCCGTACCCGGGCCGCTCGCCGGGGGCGACGAAATCGTCGCGTCCCGCGATGATGCCTGCCAGGTGCGTGCCGTGGCCGAACGTGTCCAGGTAGGCCGGCGCGCCGGCCTGGAGGTCGAACGAGAGATCGGGCCCGTTGACGATCTTGCCGTCGGCGGCCAGCCCGTTCACGGGGACGACGCCCGAAATCGATGAGCGCCACGTCCACGCCCGCGCCGGTGATGTGGTCGTGCCACAGGTCGTTGGCCCCGATGGCCCTGGCGAGCTGGGCCATGGAGCTCGTGGGTCCGGTCGTGCTGCCTTCGCTGGCTAGCCGGACCGAGCGATCCGCGCTCACGCTGGCGACGCCGGGCGCACGCTGCAGGCCTGCGACGGCCGCAGCGGGAACCTCGGCGACGAAGCCATCGATCAGGTCGAGCCGAAGCCCGACGTGACCGCCGGCGGCCGCCACGGCACGGGTGGCCTCCGCGTCCCGGCCCGGCACCTCCCGGACGATGACCCGGACGGGGCTCGTCGCGCCAGGGGCCGCGGTCGCGATGCCACCCGGCGACTGGCCCGAGGTACCACAAGCGAGCGCGGCGACGAGCATGGCGCTCACGGCCGTTGCGCGGCGCGGGTGCCGGAAGCCTCTCACGGGGGACCCGAGCCCGCGCCCGCGGCTGGGTGGCGCAGGGATGGGATCCGGCATATCGATGCTCCCGCTACAGCGCGATGCACAGCGCATGCGACCCGGCGCAGCCGGATCTGGCCTTCGATACCAGGTGATGGCGGGACGCGGCAGGTGGCGGCACAAAGCCTCGACCGGCCCGGCCAGCCGAGTGCCACGGATTGTCCACGCTGGCGAGCGCTCCGTCGACCCCGTGAAATGGGGGTGGCATGCGCAGGTTTGTTCGAATTCGCCGACGGGCTCCATCGCCTGCGCACCTGTCGGCAGCGCGGCCAGGGTTGCCCGCCAGGGCTCAGCGGGACGCGATGGTCTACAGTCATGTCGTCTGCGGATGGCGTTCGCGCTCGCAGGCGCGACTCGTCCGCCCCGACCAGCGGATGGGGGAGTAGCTCAGCGGTGAGAGCAGGCGTCTTATACACGCCACGTCGAAGGTTCGAATCCTTCCTCCCCTACCAGCCTCCCGGGCACGGAGCCGACGCGGCCGTGTGGACCGCCCGGCCGCTGCGTTCGGACCACGCGCCCGATCAGGACGACCCGGGCTCGGCGCGGCCATCAGCCGGGGCGCCGGTTTCGACCAGCAGGATCCAGGCCGACTGGACGCCGAAGAGCAGCAGGATCGACACGACGATCGCCTCGACCTGGAGTGAGGTGAGCGTGAAGCCGAGGCGCGCCGGCAGGTCCGGGACCACCGCGAACAGCAGGACGACGAGGTAGATCGGCAGGCCAACCCACTGGATCGTCCGGACCACGCGCGGGCAGTCGGCGTCCTCGCGGAGCGCCCTGGCGAGCAGCAGCAGGCCGGCGGTGCCGGTCACGCCGGCGACGGTAAAGGAGGCCCGCCAGATCAGGCCGACGTCCGGCGCCGCGATCGAGAGCACGGACATCGCGCCCGGCAGGAGGAAGTGGAGCGAGCCGACATACGCGAGCGCGCGCCGGGCGGGGCGGCGGCGCCATTCAGGTCTGGCCTGCACGACGATCCACCACAGGCCGAGGAGCGTGAAGCGATCTGCGCGACGGTCGCATAGAACACGTCGGTGGGCATCGGGACGCTTTCCTCCGCGCTCGACGATGTCGCCGGTCGGTGCCGATCGGCGCCGGTCGGCGCATCCTACCGCTCGGGCAGGCAAGCACGATGCCCGGCGTTCCCAGCCGCGGGACCCGGAATCAGGCGCCCCGGTCGAGTGGGCGGCACGTCGCGCCGGGCGGCGTCCGACACGCTGCGGGACGGTGGCCCGAGCAGCCGGCCGAACGACACTGCGCGACGGACCCGGTGCGGCCCCATTGCGTCCCGGCCTCCGCCCACAGCGGCTCGCGCCTGCGCGAGAGGGCGGTCGGCCGCGTCCGACTAGGGAATGCGGGCGATCAGGACGCTGGCCGGCACGGATGCCGAGATCGTGTAATCGGGCCACGCCGCCGGCACGACCACCGTCTCGCGAGCGCGGAGCACGACCGCCGAGCGTGATCCGTCGCTGCCCGCCACGACGATCTGATCGAGCGCCGTGACGACGTGGAGGGACTCCCCGGCCGGCTCGAGGCTGACGATCTCGCCGGGCTCGAGCCGGAGCCGTTCGAGCACGAACTGCGGGGATGTGACGGAGACGCTGCGCCGCTCACCGGAAGACGACACCCAGACCGGCTGACGTTCGACCGCCAGGCTGGCGAGCGCCCGCGCCGTGTGGATCGGCCGTTCGGGCGTGCTCGGGCGTCCCCAGTCCTCGCATCGATAGGTGATGTCCGACGGCTGCTGGATCTCGTACACGAGGACGCCGGGGCCGATCGCATGGAGCGTGCCCGCGGGCAGCAGGTACGCGTCGCCAGCCACGGGCGTCGCCCGGTTGAGGAGCGGGGCGACGTGGGGCTCGCCGCCGGCGGCCGCCGCGCCGATGGCCGCCCGGACCTCTGCCTCGGTGACGCCCTCCCGGACACCGATGAGCAGCTCGGCTCCGGGCGCCGCGTCAAGGACGAGCCACGCCTCGGTCTTCCCGATCGCATCCGGGCCCTCCAGGCGCCTGGCCGTCTCGTCGTCGGGGTGCACCTGGACCGAGAGCCACTCCTGCGGATCGATCAGCTTGACCAGCAGCGGGAACCGGTCGCCCGTCCGGACGACGGCCTGGCGGCCGACCAGCGCCGCGCCCTCGCGGGCCGCGAGCTGGTCGAGCGATCGCCCCGCGTCGGGACCATCGGCAACGACGCTTGCCGGGCCGGCGAGCCAGGCCTCGCCGATCGGGAGTCGACGCGGCGGCCCGAGCCGGCTGCCGCCCCACACCCGTTCCCGCAGATCGGGGCTCGGCCGCAGCAGGGGAAGCATCGAGCCAGCCTAGCATGGGAAACGATCGGCGAAGCAGGCCGGGACCTGCGTACCCCCCTGCCCGGGGCTCCCCGGTCGGACAATCGGCACTGCGGACCGCTGCCCGGGGTCCGGGCTCGTCCGAGCGGACGGGCCTGTCGTCGTTCGAGTTCGCGGAGCCTCCCGGTCCCGATGCCACGCCAGCCGATCCGCGCCGTCCTGTCGGCAACCCCGGCGCTCGCTCTCGCCCTCGCCTGGGCGGCGATCGCCCCGCTGCCGGCCGTCGCGCTCTCGCGGCAGGCCGCGTCGTCGCTCCAGCCGACGCAGGCCGTGGCCGCGGCCCCGTCGATCGACCAGGACCTTGGTGCGCGCCTCTCGTCCGTCGTGAACCGGGTGCGCCGGCAGGCAGGGCGCTCGACACTCATCGTCGACACCGACCGGATCGCGTCGGTCGCGGCCACCCGTACGCTCGACAGGCTGCGCACGCGGAGGATTGCGCCCGGGACGACGTCCACCGGCCTGACGGTCGACGACCTCATGACGGCCCAGGGCGTGCGCTGGATCACCGGTGGCGAGGTCGCGACCTGGGCCGGCGGCCCGATCGACGCCGACCCGCTCAGCGCCCTCGTCGTCCAGCTCCTCTCGAGCCCGTCGAACCGGGCCCTCCTGCTGGCGCCCCAGGTCACCTACATCGGCGTCGCGGTGGGGATCCTCGATGGCGGCGTCGCCCTGCGGGTCCCCGTCAGGGCTGGCATGGTCACCGCGACGGCCCCCCGCATCGCGATCGCCACGCTGATCCTCGTCGAGCGCGACGGGCCGGCAGCGCCGAAGCTCTCGGTGAGCCCGCCGAGCACCGGCGCGGCGAAAGGCGTCGCGATCGAGGTGACGCCCGACGGGCCGGGCCGGCTGAGCGTCGTCATCACTGACAAGCAAGGCGAGCTGCTGGCGATCGTGGCATGGGACCGCATGGTCCAGGCCCGGACGGTGCTGCGCTGGAACGGCCGCGCCAACGGTCGGGTGGCAGCTGCCGGGACGTACCAGGTCCGGGCGTTCACGGTCGACGCGAACGGCCGGGCGAGCGATCCCGCTCGCCTGCGGGTGGTCATCGGGCACTGAGGTCGCGCGACCGCGGCGACCGGTCGCAGCCGCGTCGGCACCCGGTCGTGCACCCGGATACGCTGCCGGAATGGGATCCCCTGTCTACGTCCCGCTGCACGGGCCCTCCGTCCGGGCGGACCCGCGGCCGGCGACGTCCACGCCACCGTCGGACGTCCCGAGCGTGGTCGCCTGGCGAGCCGTTCCCGGCGCCACGCCCCATCGCAGCGCGCCGACTGCCGGCATCCTCGTCGTCCACGATGCCTGGGGCCTCGACGCCGACATCCAGGCGCTGGCCGACGCGCTGGCCGCTGCCGGGTACGTTGTCCTGGCTCCGGATCTCGCCGCCGGCTGGCTGCCCACCGACCTCGACGCCGCGGAGGCGCTGGCCCGCTCGATCGACCCGGCGGACGCCGCCAGAGTCCTCGCCGCGGCCGTCGATGCGCTGCGCGCGGATGCCGCCGTGGGCAGGCAGCGGGTCGGCGCGATCGGTCTCGGGATGGGAGCCCCACTCGCCGCGTTCGTCGCGACGCTGCGGGCGGACATCGCGGCCGTCGTGCTCGCCGGTCCGGGACCGGACCTGGCGGATGACGCCTGGTCGCGGACCGAGGCTGCGTTCCTCGCCCTTCCCCCGGCGGAGGTGGAGGCCGTGGTCCTCGACGCGCAGACATGGGCAGATCGCCTCCGGGCGAGCGGGCTCGACGTGCTCGTGGCGCCCGCTGCAGTCCCGCCCATCGATGCGCCGGCGCCGACGTCGTCGCACGAAGCGGTCGAGCTCGCGCTCCCTGGCGCGCTCGGGTTCCTGGCCCGGCACCTCGGCTGAGCGGGCGGCAGCGGCTCAGGGAACGGCGGCGCCCGCGACCCTCCGACGCGGAATGGTCCGCCGGGCCGCGCCGGATCGCCATTCGCGGCCCGCCCTTCGGGGCCCGCCGGAGGAGGTCCGCCAGGCCGCGCCGGATCGCCATTCGCGGCCCCGCCCTCGCGTTCCGTCAGGCGCGCGGCGGGATCACCGTCTGCGGACCCATCGCCTCCTCGAGGACGTCGACCAGGATCGACCCGAGGTCGTCCCACTCCACCAGGAAGGCGTCGTGGCCCTTCGTCGAGCCGAGCTCGAGGTAGCGGGCGTGCGCTCCGGACCGCGCGGCGGCCTCGACGAGGCTGAGCACCTGGTCGGGGCCGAACAGGATGTCGCCCGAGATGCCCAGGCCGGTCAGGCGGACGCCGTTGTCGGCGAGCCGGGAGAGCGCCGCGTCGACGCCGCCCCGCCCCGCCCCGATGTCGTGGCGGTCCATCGCCCCGACCAGGATCCGGTACGTGTCGGGGTCGAAGCGCGCCACGAGCTTGTGGCCCTGGTAGCGCAGGTAGCTCACGATCGACGGCGTCCCGTCGGGCTCGGCGGCCCGCCCGAACCGCTGGTCGAAGTCGGCCTCGCTGCGGTAGGTCGTCATCGCCAGCCGCCGCGCGATGTCGAGGCCGTCGTCGCCGAGGCGCTCGATCAGGTCGAGCTGGATCGAGTTCCACGCGA
Source organism: uncultured Chloroflexia bacterium (assembly GCA_963809375.1). Lineage (GTDB taxonomy): Bacteria > Chloroflexota > Limnocylindria > Limnocylindrales > CSP1-4 > CTSoil-043. The sequence goes on along the minus strand of CAWEJO010000001.1, from coordinate 24,959 downwards.
TCGCCAGGGGGCCGGTGGCGGCTGGCGCCGCGATCGGGAAGACCGAGGCGACGGCCCGCGGCCGCTCGAGCGCCACCTCGAGCGCGACCATCCCGCCCAGCGACCCGCCCACGACCAGGGCGAGCCGCCGGATCCCGAGGCGATCCAGGAGCGCCCACTGGGCGCGGGCCTGGTCCCGTGTGGAGACCGCCGGGAACGCCTTCCCATAGGGCCGCCCGGTCGCCGGGTCGACGCTCGTGGGCCCGGTCGTGCCATACCTGCCGCCGAGCAGGTTCGCCGAGATGACGCCGACCGTCGAGGTGTCGAGCGCCCGGCCCGGCCCGATGAGGGGCGACCACCAGTCACCGGCGGCATCGGCGCTGCCGGTGAGGGCGTGGACGACCAGCACCTGGGGTGCCGCCGACGGCGGCGGACCGTCGTGGCGGTAGGCGACCTCGAGCGACTCGATCCGCTCGCCGGCGCCGAACCTGAACGGGCCGACCTCGATCGTCTCGACGGCCCCGGTGTCGAACCGGGGGTCCGGCTCGAGCACCGGGGCCGGCCGATCGGCCGGGTCCGGGAGACCTGTCATCGCGCTCCACTTCGGCGCCGGGGGTGCGGCCGCCGCAAGGGCGGCCGCCCGGCGGCGCATGTCAGACGCCCGAACCGACCGGGCTCGGCGCCTCGCGCGTCGCGAGGGCGAGGCCGCGATCGAGGTCGGCGATGATGTCGTCGATGTGCTCGAGGCCGACCGAGATCCGGATCAGGTCGTCGGTCACGCCGGTCGACGCCTGCTCCTCCGGGCTCAGCTGCTGGTGGGTCGTGGTCGCCGGGTGGATGATCAGCGACTTGGCATCGCCGACGTTCGCCAGCAGGCTGAACAGCTCGACGTTGTCGATGAGCGTCCGTCCGGCCTCACGCCCACCCCGGATGCCAAACGCGAGGACGCCGCCGAACCCGCCCTTGAGGTACTTCGTCGCGGTCGCATGGGCCGGGTGCGAGGCGAGGCCCGGGTAGCTGACCCACGTGACCCGGGGATCCTGCTCGAGCCAGCGGGCCAGCGTCAGGGCGTTCTCGGCGTGGCGCTCGATCCGCAGCGGCAGCGTCTCGAGCCCCTGCAGGAACAGGAACGCGTTGAACGGGCTCAGGGCCGCCCCGGTGTCCCGCAGGACCTGGACCCGGAGCTTGATGATGAAGGCGAGGTTGCCGACCGCCTCGACGTAGCTGACGCCGTGGTACGAGGGATCCGGGTCGACGAAGTCGGGGAACTTGCCCGACCCCTTCCAGTCGAAGGTGCCGCCGTCGACGACGACGCCGCCGATCGAGGTCCCGTGGCCGCCGATCCACTTCGTCGCGGAGTGGATCACGATGTCCGCTCCGTGCTCGATCGGCCGGGACAGGAGCGGTGCGAACGTGTTGTCGATGACGAGCGGGATGCCGTTCGCGTGGGCAATCGCCGCGATGGCCGAGATGTCCGGCACGTCGAGGCGGGGGTTGCCGATCGTCTCGAGGTAGATCGCCTTCGTGCGGGCGTCGATCGCGGTCGCGAAGCTGGCCGGGTCCGAGCCGTCGACGAAGGTGGTCGTGATGCCGAGCTTGGGCAGCGTCCACTGGAAGAGGTTGTAGGTCCCGCCGTAGAGGCTGCTGCTGCTGACGATGTTGTCGCCGGTCCGGGCGAGGTTGAGGATCGTCGCCGTCTCGGCCGCCTGGCCCGAGGCGAACGCCAGGGCCGCGACGCCGCCCTCGATCGCGGCCACGCGCTGCTCGAAGACGTCGGTCGTCGGGTTCATGATGCGCGTGTAGATATTGCCGAATTCCTGCAATGCGAAGAGGCGCGCCGCGTGATCGGCGTCGTTGAAGACGTACGAGGTGGTTGCGTAGATCGGGACGGCTCGCGCGTTGGTCGTCGGGTCGGGCTTCTGGCCGGCGTGGATGGCCAGGGTCTCGGGGCGGTACTGCGGCTGATCAGGCATCGTCATGTTCCTCCGGATGTTCGATGGGGGCGTCGGCGTGGATCCCTCGTCGGCGGGGACGGCGCCGGTGCGGGCCGTCCGACCTGCTTCGGCGGCTACCCTCACGTTCCCGGAGAACAGAAGAGCCGCAGTCCGTTGGACTGCGGCCCCGGGACCCGACCTCGGGCCCCCGGATCAACCGTGCAGGTCGATCACGCGCCCGAGGCCCCGTCCTCCACGTGGCGGGGCCGCCAGCGCATGCACATGAGCCAGGCGACGGTCGTGATCTGCATCGTCCGCGGAGTGTGCCCGATCGGGCCGCGCGGTGCAAGTTGCAGTTTGGCGACACGCTCCGCGCGCGGGTCGCCTGCCCGGAACCAGGTGGTGCAGCCGGGCACCCGGCCGGCGGCACGGGTCCTGGTACGCGAGCGTGGACGTCGACCCGACGCACCACGCTCAGGGGGGATGTGGCCGGGCCGTGGGACGCACGTACCATGGCGGTCAGGCAGCCGGCCGGCCATTCTGGGCGCTGTCCGGGTAGGGGCGGATCCCGACCCCATAGAGGCCAGTCTGTGCAACCCAACCCCCAGGTGCGACCGGGACGCGGTTCGGCCCGTGCGGCGTTCGCCGCCGTGGCGGTCGTCGTGCTGTGGCTGGTTGCCCTGGTGGTCCCCGTCACGGCCCACGACGGGACCTGGCACCTGCGCCAGGCGAGCGTCTCCCCGCGGGCCGCAACGCCCAGCACGCCGGTCACGTTCGCGGTCACCTTCGTGGACGGGCGCGGGGGCGACCCGCAGTGGGTCCGCGCCCTCGTCGATGGCAGCCCCACCGACATGGTCCGGGGCGCCGGAGCGGCGGCGACCGGCGTCCGCTACGCACTCACCCTGACCCTGCCCGTCGGAACGCATTCGGTCGGCTTCACCGCGCGCGCCGGGGGCCGCACCGTCAGCCTGCCGCTCGGCCACGTTCACGTTCGCGGCGCGGATGCGAAGGCGAGCCCGACGCCACGCCCGACCCGGACTCCCGAGGCGACCCGGACGCCGCGACCGACACCCACGCCGGAGGGAGCTCGCACGCCCGAGCCAGCCCGAACGCCCGAGCCGACCCGCAAGCCGACGCCGACCAGCGAGGCGCCCCGAACGCCGGAACCGACCCCGACCGCCGATCCGGCAGCGCCCGCCGCCACCCCCACGCCCGCCGCGACGGCCTCACCGGAGAGCCCCGTGACCCCGGGAGCGCCGGCAGCCCGGCCGACGCCCCGCCATCCGTCGCCGACCCCGCGGCCGACGAAGGGTGCCGGTTCGGGGCACGCCGGCGGTGACGCCTCCGGGTCGAACCCGACCACGGCGCCGGCCGGGGGCGTGCTCGACGCCGTCAGCGGCGATGACCCCGCCGCGCCCGGCGGTGCCGCCTCAGCCGGTGGTGGCGGGCGCTCCGAGGGAGCCGCCGCGACGACCGGCCGCACGAAGCATGCGAGCCCTGCTCCCGTCCGGCCCTCGAGCCAGCTCGTCCCGGTGCGGGCCGAGGCATCCGCCGGGGGTGTCCCGGGCGCGACATCGGCCGGCGGGCTGTCGAACCTCATCCCGTTCACGGATGCCTTCGGGCCATCGGGCAGCCCCGCGCGGATGATCCCGGTGGTGATGCTCACCTCGACCACCGCCACGCTTGCGATGGCGTTCCTCGCCTTCGGCCGGCGCCGGCGCGACGAGGAGCCGCCGAGCTCGGACGCCGACCTGGCCGCGGCGGCGGCCGCGCCCTACCCGGTCCTCCCGACGGAGCTCGTGCCGGCCTACGTCGGGGTCGATCCCGGCACCGGTGGCACCGACATCGACCTCCCGCGCTGGCGGCGCCCGTCGCTGCTGGCGGCCCGGGCCTCGAACCCGGCGATCGGCGCGGGCGATCCGCGGCCGCGCCTCCTGTTCGACCCGGAGGACGCGACCCAGGGTCGGCGCGATCGCCTCTTCGTCCGGTACCGGATCGTCAAGCTCCTCGACGAGCCGGATGAGCTGCTCGGCAACACGGTCGGCCAGCTGGACGCGGGCGACGAGGTGGAGGTGCTCGAGAACCGCGGCACCTACCGGCGCGTCCTGACCCCTGAGGGCCGGACGGGCTGGGTGCACCGGATGGTGCTCAGCGAGAACCCCGACGGCGGCAAGCACGATGCCGACGCTGACGACGGCCCCGACCTGCTCTCCGCCTACCTCGCCGCGCGCGGCCGTCGCTGACGGGTCTCGGGGGGCCGGCGCAGGATCACCACGTGCTGGTGGGCGATGTTCGGCACGAACACCTTCGGGTAGCCGTACGGCCGGAGGCGGGTGCCCGCCTGGTACCACACGAGGTCGCCCTTCGGCACGAGTCCGCCGGCCGCGGCACGATCGGCGAGCTCCGCGGCCGTGAACCGGTAGCGGCCCTCGATGTACGCGTCGCGCACGATGACGGCGGCGTAGCGGCCAGGCCGGAGCACGCGGGAGAGCTCGGCGAAGACCCGCTCCATGGCGTCGAGGTATGCGTCGTGGGAGGGCGCGTTGGCCAGGTCCGCCGGATCGTCGGACAGCATGGCGTAGTCGGTCCGCCGGTTGGCGTGGGCGACCGCGAGCGTGCCGCCGGCCATGGTCAGCGGCAGCTGGATCGTGTACGGCGGGTCGGTGGCCACGAAGTCGACGCTGGCGTCAGGCATTCCGGGGAGCAGCGCCAGCGCGTCGCCAACCCGCATCTCGCAGCCCGAGGGATCGTATCGGCGCGTCCCGGCCGGATCGGCCGCTCCGAGGTCCGCGAGCAGGGGTCCGGCTCCGTCGCGCTCCGCCCGCAGGGTCGCGACGACCTCCTCGTAGATCGCGGCCCAGCGCGGGTTGATCTCGATTCCCAGCGCCCGGCGCGGTCCGCGGGTGATCGCGGCGCCCAGCAGCGTGCCACCGACCCCCGCGAACGGGTCGAGGACCAGCTCGCCCGTCCGGGTGAAGAACTCGATCAGGCGGGCCATCAGGCGCGGGGGCTTGTTGGCTCCGTGACGCCGGCGGAGCGCATGTCCGAGCTCCGACGGGTAGGCCGTCGTGAGGACCGATTTCGTGAAGTAGAGCCATTCGTCGCCGGCCAGGTCGTTGAGGTCGTTGGCGGGGTGCGGGAGGCCGGGCATGCCCGGAGTATGGCGGGCGGCCCGCCAGCCGGTGTCGCGACGACGATCCCGGCCATGCCGACGACCGTGGCAGCGGCGATGATCGGTCGCGGGGCACGGTCCGGTTCGTAGAATGGTCGGATGGGCACCCGCGGAGGCACGTTCGTCGGCCGGGATCGAGACCTCGCCTGCCTCGCCGAGGCATTCGACGGCGTGCGGGCCGGGCGCGGCGGCGTGGTGCTCGTCGGGGCGCCGGGCGGCCTCGGGTCGACGCGCCTGATCGACGAGGCCCTGCGGCGGCTGGAGGCCGGGCGGGTCGGCGCAGGGCACGGGGCCGCCAGGCACGGGGCTGCCGGGCATGAGGCCGCCGGGCACGCCGCAGCGGGCGCCCTGGACCCGATCGTGCTGCGGAGCGACGCGCTCCCCGCCTGGCGCTCGCAGCCGTTCGAGGCGCTCCGGGTGGCGCTCGAACGCGGCCTCCGGGACCGGCCGCCGCTCGAGGTGGCCGAGCTGCTCGAGCCCGGCGCCGACATCCTGCTCCCGATCCTGCCCCACGCCGGGCTCCGCAGCGGGCTCGTGGCACGCCCGTCGCCGCGCGAGCATCGCGCCGAGCGAACGCTCGAGGCGATCCGCGCCCTGCTCGCGCGCCTGGCCGGGAATCGGCCGCTGATCCTCGTCGTCGAGGACCTGCACGAGTCCGATTCGGGCACCCGCTCCGCCATCGCGTTCCTGGCGCGGACCCTCGGCGACCGCCCCGTGCTGATCGTCGGCACCCACCGGCCGGACGCCCTCGTGATCGGCCACCCCCTGCGCGCGACGATCGAAGCGATCGAGGATGGCGCGACGGCGCTGCTGCGCCTGCCGCTCGCCCCCCTGGACCGGTTCGAGCTTGCCGGCCTGATCGAGGCACACGAAGGCGAGCGCCCGTCGGCGCCGCTGCTGCTCCTTGTCGCCGAGCGATCGGGCGGCAGCCCGCTCGTCGCAGAGGAGGTCCTGGCCGCGCGCCGCGAGCTCTCGACGGCATCGCTCGCGGTGCCGCTCGACCAGCTCGTCCGGGCGCGCGCGGCACGCCGCTCGGCGGGATGCCGGCAGCTCCTCCGGGCGCTCGCGGTCGCGGGCGGACCCCTCCGCACCGCGCAGCTCGCGGGGCTGCTCGCGGCCTCGAGCGGTCACGGCTCCGACGGCACCGACGCCCGGCCGCTCACGGCCGGCGGCTCGAGCGGCGCTCGTCGCGGGACCGTGTCCGACGTCGAGATCCTGAGTTGCCTCAACGAGGCGATCGACTGCGGGGTTCGTGCTCGCGGACGCCTCGCCGGTCGGCCCGGACGACCCGGGGTACCGGATCCGCCACGAGCTGATCGCCGGGGCGCTGGCGGCTGACCTCTTGCCTGCCGAACGGCGCAGGGTCCACGCGGCCGTGGCCGCGATCGCCGCCGACCTGCCGGCCGAGGCCGAGCGGCACTGGCTCGCCGCCCACGATCACGTCGAGGCGCGGGCCGCGGCGCTGGCGGCGGCGGACGCCGCCGATTCGCTCGGCGCCGACGCCGATTCGCTGGCGCACCTGGAGCTCGCGATCACGCTCCAGGCGGACGCCGATCCCGACGCCGAGCCCCGGCTGCTGCTCCGGGCGGCCGAGGCCGCGGCTGCAGCCCACGACCTGCAGCGAGCGGCCGCGTACGTCGAGGCATCCCTGGCTCGCCCTGCCGTCGCGGGCGATCGGCCGGCGGCGGCCGCCCACTGGGAGCGGCTCGGCAACCTCCGCTGGGAGGCCGGAGACCGGCAGGGTGCCCTGGCCGCCTACGAGCGTGCCCGCGCGCTGCTGGCCGGCGGCGCGCCCGTCGACCGCGCGAGGATCCTTGCCCGGCTCGCCCAGGTCCAGATGCTGGCGGGCAGCTTCCGGGCCGCCGAGCGGCTCGGAAACGAAGCGCTCGAGCTCGCCGTCGGCGCCGACGACGATGCCCGCGGGGTGACGGCCCACGTGCTGTGCACCCTCGGCGTGATCGACGGCTGGAGTGGCCGGATCGACAGGTCGGTCGAGCGCCTCCGGGCCGCGCTCGACGTCGCGACCGAGCTCAGCCGGGTCGACGACGCGTTCCGGGCTAGGGCGAACCTGGCGACGGTCCTCGGCCTTGAGGGGCGCCGCGCGGAGGCGGTCGAGGTCGCCTTCGCGGGCATCGCCGCCGCCGAGCGCGACGGTCTCGAGGACCTGCACGGAAACCTGCTGCGCGGCCAGGCGACCGACTTCCTCTTCTACGCGGGCCGCTGGAGCGAGGCCCTCCAGGTCGCGAGCCGGGCGCTGTCCTGGATCCCGAGCGGGCACCCGTTCGTCAGCGTGGCCGCCTACCTCCTCGTCGTCGATGCAGAGACGACCTATGGAGCGGCGGCGCCGCGCATCCTCGGCCGCCTGCTGCTCGAGCTCGAGACGGTCGCCGACGCGCAGGCCGCGATCATCGCGTACCTGGCCGCCGCGTCGATCTCGCTCTGGCGGGGCGACCTGGGCGACGCCCGCCGATCGGTCGAATCGGCCTGGGGCCGGATCCGGGTGACGGAGGACTGGGTCCTCCAGGGCCGGACCGCCTCGATCGCGCTGGCGGTCGGCGCGGAGATCGCAATGGCTGCCCGGGAGCGGCGCGACATGGGGACGCTGGCGGGCGTCCGGGCGTGGGGCGACGGTCTCCTGATCGAGGCGGAGCGCCTCGTGGCGGGCGCGGAGGTCGATCCAGGCGCGTTCTCGCGACGCGAGGCCGCCGCGGAGATCGCGACGGCCCGCGCCCACCGGGCCCGCATGGCCGGCCACGACGACCCGGCGACGTGGGCCGCCCTCGCCGCCACGTGGGCGTCCCTCGACCGCCGCTACGACAAGGCGCTCGCGATGTGGCGGCAGGGCGCAGCGCTCCTCGATACGAATGCGATGGCCGGGCTGCGGCGCGAAGGCCGCGAGCTCGCCCGCGAACCCTTGCTCGCGGCCGCCACGACGGGGGCGGAGCTCGGCGCGCTGCCGCTGCTCCAGGCGGTCCACGACCTCGCGGAGCGCGGGAGGGTCGCACTTCCGGCGGATCTGTTCGACGCCCTCCGCGTAGCCGCGGCGGCCGAGGACGCAGCCAGCCGCGGCGACCCGGCCCGGACCGGCCCGCGCGGCGCGACCCTTCCGGCCCGCCGGCCGGGGGCCGCGACTGAGACGTTCGGGTTGAGCGGCCGCGAGCGCGGGGTCCTGGCGGAGATCGTGGCGGGCCGCACCAATCGGGAGATCGGGGAGCGGCTCTTCATCAGCGAGAAGACCGTCGGCGTCCACGTCGGCAACATCCTCGCCAAGCTCGGCGTGGCGGGCCGCGTCGAGGCCGCGACCGTGGCGATCCGCCTGGGCCTCGTCGACGACCTGCCCGACGCCTCGCGGCGCGCGGCGCGAAACGCGACGCCCCGCTAGAGTGTTGGCCGCCGGCCCGGCGCGCAGAGGGGTGCGCCGCCGCCCGATGCATCGCCGAGGAGCCAGCGCAGTCACCATGCATGCCCGTCGCCGCATCGTCGCGCTCATCGCCGCCGCGCTGTCGCTGGCGGCCTGCTCGTCAGCCGCCGCGCCCGCCTGGACCTACGCGCCGACCCCGCCGCCCACGCCCGGGGCATCGGTCGCCGCGGGCTCGGCGGCCCCGGTTCCGCGGTTCCATCGTCGCCGGCCGCATCGGCGGGCGCCTCTCCGGCGGCATCGGCGGCCGCCTCGGCGGGCGGGGCCCCGACCGAGGTGCCTGGGGCGGCCGGCGGCGTGACGCTGACGGCGTCGGGCGTCGCGTACGACAAGCAGAGCCTCGAGGTCGCGGCCGGCACGCCGTTCATCCTGACGTTCAACAACAACGATGGCGGCATCCCCCACAACGTCTCGATCCACAAGGACTCGCCGACCGGCGCCGAGGTCTGGAAGGGCGATATCTTCAGCGGCGTCGCCACCAAGGCGTACCAGGTGCCCGCCCTCGCGGCCGGGACCTACGGCTTCGTGTGCAGCGTCCACCCGAACATGACCGGGACGTTGACGGCCAAGTAGGGGGCCTGCGGGGGCGATCGACGGCGGCGCGCGGCCCGTCCGCGGCGGTACCCTTCGACGATGAGCGACAACGTCTGCTACGTCGACGCCTACGCCCGGACCGTGGAGGCGCGCGTCATCGCGGTCGAGCCGCCGCCGTCCGAGGGCCGGGGTGCGCTGGTGCTCCTGGACCGGACCGTGTTCTACCCCGGCGGGGGCGGCCAGCCGGCGGACCGGGGCACGCTCCGGACGCCCGACGGCCGCGCCTGGGAGGTCGTCGGCGCACGCAAGGCCGGCGACGAGATCTGGCACGAGCTCTCCCCTGGCGTCGAGCCGCCGGCGCCGGCGACCCAGGCCGTGTTCAGCGTCGACATCGACTGGGAGCGCCGGGCGCTCCTGATGCGCACCCACACGGCCCTCCACGCCCTGTGCGGCGTCGTCTGGCGCGACTATGGCGCGCTCGTGACGGGCGGCAACATGGAGGCCGGCGCGGGACGGATGGACTTCGAGTTCGAGCGGATGTCCGGGGACCTCGTCGGGGCCATCGAGGCGACCGTCAACGAGGAGCTGCTGCGCGCGCGCGAGGTGCGGGTGAACGTGCTGCCGCGCGAAGAGGCGTTCGCGATCCCGGACCTGATCCGGACGAAGGTGAACCTGCTGCCCGAGGGCATCCAGACCATCCGGACGATCGAGATCGTGGGCCTCGACCTCCAGGCGGACGGTGGCACGCACGTTGCCAACACCCGCGAGGTCGGCACCATCCGGGTGACGGGCTACGAGAGCAAGGGCCGCATCAACAAGCGGATCCGGGTGGAGCTGGTCAACCCGGACTGAAGAAGGGCAGTTCTGCGTTTCGTGACCGAACCGGGCGCGACCGGCGACGTCATCGTCGTCGGCCTGGGCAACCCGATCCTCGGCGACGATGGGGTCGGCTGGCGCGTCGCTGACGGCGTCGAAGCGTGGCTGGCGACGCGCCCGCCCGCGGAGCGGACCGGCGTCACGGTCGAGCGGCTTGCGGTCGGCGGGCTGACGCTCATGGAGCGTCTCGTCGGCCATCGCGACGCAATCCTGGTCGACGCGATGCTCACCGGCGACGTCGCGCCGGGCACGGTCCGGACGCTCGACGTCAGCCAGGTCCCCGGCCGCGCGGCCGGCCACCTCGATGCCGCCCACGACGCATCGCTGGCCGACGCGCTCGCGGCCGGCCGGGCGCTCGGGGCGGCGCTGCCCGAACGCATCACGATCGTGGCGATCGAGGCCGCCCAGGTCGCGGCGTTCAGCGAGGAGATGACCCCTGCCGTCGCGGCCGCCGTCGCGCCGGCGATCGCCGCCGTGCTGGCGGCGATCCGCGCCTGAGCGCGATCGGCGCGAGCGGCCAGCGGCAAGCGATCCGCAGGAGCGATCCGCCGGTGCAATCCCGCGCCTGGGCGATCCAGCCGGAGCGCGCGCAGTGGGGGCGCGGCGCGGCGCGGGCCGGGCGCCCGCGCGCCGCCGAGCGCAACCCGTCCCGTCGCCGGCGTTGCGTCCGGGCGCGCCCGCTCGTCATGATGGGGCGCGCCCGGCCGTGCTCCGGGCCGCACGACGGGGAGTGCCCAACGAGTGAGCGGCGCCTTGGCGCGCGGGCGCGACTCCCGGGCCGTGGCCCGCGTCCGCGCCGTCGTCGCCCGCTATCTGCCGGAAGGCGCCCTCCTGCTCGCGATCCTCACGTTCGGCGCCTATACGATGGGCCTGCTGCGGGACGTGATCTTCGCCCGGACATTCGGGGCGGGCGCCGAGCTCGACGCCTACAACGCCGCGTTCCAGCTGCCCGAGCTCATCCTCGACGTCGTCGTGGCAGGCGGGCTCGCGGCCCCCTTCGTGCCGATCTTCTCGGCCCTCCGCGGCTCCGACGAGCCGGCGGCCCACGACTTCGGGCGCACCGTCCTGACGCTCGCCGTCCTGTTCATGGCCGCCTGCTGCGTGGTGCTGTTCTTCCTCGCGCCGCTGACCGCAGACTGGCTGGTCGGCGGCTTCGACGCGGCTCAGAAGGAGCTGTACATCGGCCTCTTCCGGCTCATGCTCCTGAGCCCGATCCTGTTCGCCGCGAGCATCGCGCTCGGCGAGATCCTCGTCGCCGAGCAGCACTTCGTCGCCTACGGCATGGCGCCGCTGCTCTACAACCTCGGGATCATCGTCGGGACGGTCGTCCTCAGCGGGCCGCTCGGCATCTACGGCCCGGCGATCGGGACGCTGCTCGGCGCCGGGCTCCACCTCGGGGCGCGGGTCGTCGGCATCCGGCGGACCCGGTTCCGGATCGGCGCCCGACTCAAGGTCAGGACGCGCGCCGTTCGCGAGTTCGTCCGTCTCATGATCCCCAAGATGGCGAGCCAGCCGATCGACCCGCTCACCTTCCTGTACTTCAATGCGCTGGCCAGCTCGATGGTGGCCGGCAGCCTGTCGAGTGTGAGCTTCGCCCGCAACTTCCAGAGCGTCCCCGTGAGCCTCCTCGGAGCGGCGATCTCGGTGGCCGCCTTCCCGCTCCTGTCGCGCGCGTTCGCCGCGGGCGACCGGCCGACCTTCATCCGCCTCGTCCGCACCAACACGCTGACGATCGGCGGCCTGTCGATCCTTGCCGCCATCGGCCTGGCGATCTTCGGCGGCCTCGCGATCCGGGTCTTCCTCGGCCACGGGAGCTTCACCGAGGAAGCCGTCGCGCGGACGTCGGCCTTGCTCGTCGTGATGGCGATCTCAGTCCCGTTCGAATCGCTCTCGCACCTCTTCGCCCGGGCGCTCTACGCGACGCGAACGACGCTCCTGCCGGTGGGCGCCTCCCTCGCCGGGTTCGTCGTCACCGTCGTCACCTCCCAGGTTCTCATCACGCCGCTCGGGCTCGCCGCGATCCCGGTCTCGTTCACCCTCGGGATGGTCGCCAAGGTCGCGCTGCTGGCGGCCGCGTTGCTGCCGCGCGCCCGCGCTGTGGGCCGCGCCGGCGCGGCGCCGGATCTCCGCGGCCCGGCCTGAGCGGCGCCCGAACGGGTCAGCCGCCGATCGAGATGGTCGGGGCCACGACGATGAACTTCCCGTCGCGCTGCGGATAGAGGCCTTCGGGTCGCTTCCAGGGCAGGAAGTTCCGGACCATCTCCGACGTGTCCTGGAACGCGCCGGGCGGGTCCGATGGCCCCCAGATCGATGAGATGTCCGGGTACCACGGGTCGAGGATGTAGGCGCCCGTGACCTTCGCGTCGTCGAAGACCAGCGGGTCGGCCGTCGCCCGATAGCCCGACATGATCCAGGTGTGGGCACCGCGCCAGGCGAGGAGGATCGCCGGGGCATGGGTCTGGCTGATCGCCCGGGCGGCGTCGAGGAGGGCATCGTCGCGTGTCGCATAGGCCCGGATCTCGTAGCCCGGAACACCGTACGCATCGAGGGCGGCGACCATCGCCCCAGGCCCCCACTTGCCGTTGTGGCTGTCCCTCCAGCTTTCCCAGTCGGGGACCTTGCGCTGGAGCCTGCGCTGGAACGCATCCGAGGCGTCGCCGACGCCGTGGGCGAGCATGACGATCTGGACGCCGGCGGCTGCGCACATATCGACGGTGACCTCGTGGGCGAAGATCTTCGCCGGGTTCGCGACGACTTTGACGTCCACCTTGGTGCGCCGCGGGGTCGGCGTCGGCGTTGGCCGGGGCGTCGGGGTCGCGCCCGGGGCGAGGGTTCCCACCGGCGTCGCAGGCGGGGTCGGGGTCCCGACCGGGCGCGGCGTGACGGTCAGCGTGTCGGCCGTGGCGCGGTCCGGGGGCGGGTTGAGGGCGAGCTCGATCCGGTCGAGCAGGTGCTGCCAGCGGACCCCCATGCCGAATGCGTTGGTCCAGACTGCCACCGACGCGCTCGCGCCGCCCACGATCACGAGCAGGAGCACGAGGTTCGCGACGAGCACCGCCCGGGGATGGCCCGGCCGCCGACCGCGCGACGAACCGGGAGTGCCACGAGGGCGGGGAGCGGCGGGCGGGACAGGCTGGGTCGAGGTCACGCCATCTCCGGGTGCGTTGGCAGCGGCGTCGAGTGGATGTGTCCACGGCGAGTATGGCCCGTAGGCCGGGTGCGTAGAAGACGGACGAGTGCGGCCCGGTGCAACGAGGCGCCGCGTGGCAGCACCACACATGGCACCTGCGGCTCTGGTGAGTCCAGGCGCCCAGGTATCCTGGTGAGGTGATCGGAACCGCGGACGCCTCGATCCGCCGCGAGGTCTTCGATTGGTTGACGGAGCAGCGCCAAGAGCACGGCGAAGCGCTGCCGCGGAGGATGCTCGAGGAGTTCGTCCTCGACGACCGGCGCGTGCCGCTCCTGGGCCCGCAGGGGATCTGGAAGCCTGCCGCCTGCGAGTTGCCGCTCTCGATTGCGACCGTTTCGAACGGTCCGTACGCAGATAGCTATGACGAGCAAACGGCCACACTGCGGTACGCGTACCGCGGCAACGACCCAGCCCATCGCGACAACGTGGGCCTCCGGCGAGCGATGCTCGAGCGCGTCCCTCTCGTCTATTTCCTCGCCGTGGAGCCGGGTTCGTACGTTGCCCAGTACCCGGCTTTCGTGACGCAGGACGACCCGGCGAGCCTCTCCTTCACCATCCAGTTCGACGACCTGTCGGTGGCGTTGGCCGGAAGCCCGACTGGTGAGCGTGTCGCGGACGACGAGGGCGCAGCCCGCCGCGCCTACGTGACGCGGACGGTTCGGCAACGCCTGCACCAGGTCGTGTTCCGTGAGCGCGTGATCCGCGCCTACCAGCAACGGTGCGCGCTCTGTAGCCTGCGCCACCTGGAGCTGCTCGACGCCGCGCATATCACGCCGGACAGCGATCCCCAAGGAGAACCCGTCGTCAGCAACGGCGTAGCGCTGTGCAAGCTCCACCACGCGGCATTCGACCGCCTGTTCTTCGCGATCCGGCCGGACTTCATCGTCGAGGTGCGGCCGTCGATCCTGACGGAGCACGATGGCCCGATGCTGCTGGTGGGCCTTCAGCAGATCCATGGAACCCGGATCGCGCTGCCGAAGCGTCGTGCGGACCGCCCGGACGGATCCCGCCTCGAGCGTCGGTACGCGGAGTTCCTGAAGGCCGGATAGACGGCGTTCGGAATCGGGGCGAGATCGGCCGGGCCCGGCGGACCGACAAGGCGCCGCTCCAGTCGTGCTGATCATTCGCCCGGGGACTCGTATCCAGCTCGACTTCAATCGTTTCGCGGCTCCGAACGCGCATGAACGCCATTCTGGCCTCCGTTCAGGGAAGCCAGGTGCCAGGTGCATTTCTGCCTGCACCGGGGCTCACCTCGGCTGGATACCAGTCGTCGGGTGACGATCTTCCAGGAACGGCCGGACCCCGGCCGTGGAAGCGCCCGAACCGACAGATTGGATCGCGACGAACGTCGGCCGCCGAGCATCGAGATGGCCCCACGGGATCGCTGGGGCGGTCGGGCACCGAGATGGAGGGCGCGCCGGCCTCGCCGCCCTGTCGACGCCGCCGCCCGGCGCCGCCGCCCGGCGCCGCCGCAACCGCGCTACAGGGCCTTGACCGCGCCGATCAGCTGGCCGATGCCCTCCTTCGCGTCGGCGAAGAGCATGCCCGTCTTGGGATCGGTGTACAGCTCGTTGTCGATGCCGGCGTACCCGCGGCCCATCGACCGCTTGATCACGACGATCGAGCGGGCGTGATCCACGTTGAGGATCGGCATCCCCGATACCGGCGAGCCGGGCCTGCGGGCGGCCGGGTTCGTCACGTCGTTGGCGCCGACTACGAGGGCGACGTCGCAGCGGTCGAACTCGGGGTTGATCTCGTCCATCTCCTTGAGCTGCGGATAGGGCACGTTCGCCTCCGCGAGGAGCACGTTCATGTGCCCCGGCATCCGGCCTGCGACCGGGTGGATCGCGTATGTGACGTCGACGCCCTTCGCCTCGAGGAGCTCGGCCAGCTCGCGGATCGCGTGCTGCGCCTGCGCGACGGCCAGGCCGTAGCCCGGGACGACGATGACGTGCTCGGCGTATGCCAGCTGGATCGCGACGTCGTCGGCACCGATCGCGCGGACCGAGCCGCCCGCGCCTCCGGCCGTGACGGCGCCACCGGCACCTTCGCCGCCGCCGAACCCGCCGACCATGATGTTCAGGATCGAGCGGTTCATCGCGTCGGCCATCAGCTTGGTGAGGATCGCGCCCGAGGCGCCGACGAGCGCACCCGAGACGATCAGGACAGTGTTGCTGACGACGAAGCCGGCCATCGCGACCGCCGTGCCCGTGAACGCGTTCAGGAGCGAGATGACGACAGGCATGTCGGCACCGCCGATCGGCAGGACCATGGTCACGCCGGCGACGAGGGCCGCCGCGACGATCGCCACGATGACCAGGATGGGGAGCGTGGACCCGAGGTCGACGCTGCCGGCGGCGTCGAGGCCCAGCAGGATCGTGCCGACGACCGCGACCGCCGCCATCGCGACGGTCAGGATCCGCGTGCCCGGGAAGATGATCGGCTTGCCGCTGATCCTCCCCATGAGCTTGCCCGACGCGATCAGCGAGCCGGAGAACGTGACCGGGCCGATGAGGACGTCGGCGACGATGAACAGCGTGTCGCTGATCGAGATCGGGGCGCCGACGTTGACCCGTCCGATGAAGTCCTGGAGGCCGACGAGCGCCGCCGCGCCGCCGCCGACCGCGTTGAAGAGCGAGACCAGCTGCGGCATCTCGGTCATCTTCACGGAGCGCGCCGCGTACAGGCCGAGCCCGCCGCCGAGCAGGAAGCCGACCACGATGATGGCCCAGGCGGTGCCGCTCAGGCCGCCGGGCTGGGTCACCAGGCCGACCAGCGTCGCGAGCACCGCGATCACCATCCCGCTGGCCGACACCAGGTTGCCGTTCCGCGCCGAGGCCGGCGAGTTCATGAGGTGGAGACCCAGGACGAAGCAGACGGCGCCTGCCAGCTGGGCGATCCGGACGAGCGTCTCGATGTCCATCCCGGCCGCCCGTCAGGCCTTCGGCGCCGGCGTCGCCGCAGGCTTCTTCTTGAACATGCTCAACATGCGGTCGGTCACGACGTAGCCGCCCACCACGTTCATGGCGCCGAACGCCATCGCGATGAAGGAGAGGACGTACCCGAGCGGGTCCGTCGCCGACGCGGCGATGAGCATGCCGCCGACGAGGACGATGCCGTGGATCGAGTTCGCCCCGGACATCAGCGGGGTGTGCAGCGTCGCCGGGACCTTGGCGATCACCTCGAAGCCGACCAGGATGGCCAGGACGAAGATCGTGATCTGGGTCAGCAAGTCGACGCTCACGCCGCACCTCCCGGAGTGGCGGCCGGCGCCAGCAGCCGCGCGGTCGCCGGCTGGACGACGGCGCCTGCGTGGGTGATCAGCACGCCGGCGGTGATCTCCTCCGCGGGGTCGAGCACGAGCTGGCCGTCCTTCACGAGGTGGAGCAGGAGCGCCTGCAGGTTGCGGGCATAGAACTGGCTGGCCGAGATCGGCACGCTCGCCGGAAGGTTCTCCGGGGCGATGATCTCGACGCCGTTGTCGGTCGTGACCGTCTCGCCCGCCCGGGAGAGCTCGCAGTTGCCGCCGAGGGCGCTCGCTGCCATGTCCACGATGACCGAGCCGGGCTTCATGGCGCGGACCGCATCCGCGGTGACGAGGACTGGCGGCTTCCGCCCAGGGACCTGGGCGGTCGTGATGACGACGTCCATCGTGCCGATCACGTCGTTGAGCTCGGCCTGCTGGGCCGCACGCTCCTCGGCGGTCAGCTCGCGGGCGTAGCCGCCCGCTCCCGTCGCGTCGATCGCGGTCCGCAGCTTCACGAACTGCGCGCCCAGGGATTCGGCCTGCTCCCGCGTCTCCGGGCGGACGTCGTACGCCTTGACGACCGCGCCAAGCCGCCTGGCCGTGCCGATCGCCTGCAGCCCGGCGACGCCGATGCCCAGGATGAGGACGTTGGCCGGCTTCGCCGTCCCGGCAGCGGTGGTGAGCAACGGGAAGTAGCGTCCGAAGGCCTCGGCGGCGACCAGGACCGCCTTGTAGCCGCCGATGTTGGCCTGCGACGAGAGCACGTCCATCGACTGGGCGCGGGACAGGGTGCGCGGGATGGCATCGAGGCTGATCGCGGTGACGCCGCGGGAGGCGAGGTCGGCCATGGCGGCCGGCTCGGTGAGCGGCGACAGGAGCGCGACCAGGACCTGGCCGCCGCGCAGGTTCGCGGCCTCCTCGGCGGTCGGGCGCTGGACCTTGGCGATGCAGTCGGCCTGGGCATAGACGTCGTCGCGTGACGCGACGCTCGCGCCGGCCTCCTCGTACGCGGCGTCGGGGAACGAAGCGGCGACGCCGGCCCCGCGCTCGACGATCACGTCAACGCCAGCAGCCTTGAGACGGCCCAGCACATCCGGCACGAGCGCCACGCGGCGCTCACCGGGCAGGGTCTCTCTCGGAACGCCTACTTTCATGCGGGCTCCTGAGACATCCGTGGGGGGAACGGCCGAATGATACCGACCCGCCGGCCGGACCGTGCCGGAGCGCTCGCGGGATACCGCCGCTCCGGCACAATGAGCGGCGATGTCCGATTCGGAGCGCGCGGTCCTCTCGGAGCTGATCGTCTGGGTCGCCCTCGTGGGCGCCTTCCTGGCGATCCTCGGGCTGCACCTGTTCGACCAGCGGCGCCGCCGCCGCAACCGGGCGAGGATCCGCCTCGAGGGAGACTGGGGTCCGAACGCGGCGGCGGTCGAGGCCGTGCTCCTGGCGGCCGCCCGTCTCGACGCCACGACCGCCGAGCGGCTGGCCGGGCGCCGCCGGGCGGCCTTCGCATGGGATCCGCGCCTCGAGAAGGCGCCGCGCGCCGCCCGCGACGCGCGCCGGCGCGCATTCGAGAACGAGCGCGACGACCGGGCCCTGGCGGCGGCCGAGCAGGCCCGCGCCCGGGCGGCCACCGCGCTCGGGCACGCCGCGCAGGGTTCATCCGTGCGCGAGGCCGCCGACTGCGCCGCCGAGACGGCCGGCGCGATCGTGTCGATCGACCGGATCCCCGACCCGGAGTACCGGATGCTCACCCGCGCCTGGCGCGACGTCTTCGGCCTGCCGAGCGTCCGTTCCGGGCGCGCCGAGCCGGGTGGGGGAGGCTGATCCGCGGTCGCCGGTTCGCCCGGGCGCGGGTTTCCCGCGCGCGCCCGCGCTGCTGGCGCGAGCGCCTACGATGGAGGGGCACGCCGAAGGAGGGTCGACCATGTCCACCGAGTCGCAGCCCAGCCCAGCCCTCGAGGCCGCTGCCCGTCGCCGGCGCGAGCTGCGCGACGCGCTCATGTCGCTCGAGGATGCGATCTCGTCGCCGGTGCGCACGCCCGAGTCGTGGCGCGAGCTGGTCGCCGGACGCCTCGACGCCCTCGACCGGGCGTTCGCGGACCACGTGACCGAGACCGAGCGCGAGGGCGGCCTGTACGACGAGGTCGAGGCGATGGACGTCCACGTCACGTCCCGGGCCCGCCGCCTCCGAGAAGAGCACCCGGTCCTGCGGCGGAACATCGACGACATGGTCGCCCGGTTCGCGGCGCCGTTCCCCGAGGGCACCGATCTCGCCGTCGTTCGCGACGACGTCCAGCGGCTCATGGGCAAGATCGTCCGCCACCGCCAGGCCGGCTCCGACCTGGTCTGGGAGGCCTACGCGATCGACATCGGCACCGCCGGCTGATCGAGTCCCTGGGTGCGCCCGGATCTGCTCGCCGCGCTGCTCGACTGGCGGATCGTCGTCCTCGACGGCGGCCTCGCCACCCAGCTCGAAGCCCAGGGAAACGATCTCGCCGACCCGCTCTGGTCGGCGCGGCTGCTCGTCGAGCGGCCCGCCGAGATCGTGCGGGCCCACCTTGCCTTCTACCGCGCCGGGGCGCGGGTCGCCACGACGGCGAGCTACCAGGCGACGTTCGAGGGGTTCGAGCGCCGGGGAATCGGCCACGCCGAGGCGGCCACGCTCCTGCGGCGGAGCGTCGAGCTGGCGGCCGCCGCCCGCGATGCCTTCCGGGCGGAGTGCGGCGACTTCGACCCGGACCCGCTGCTCGTGGCTGCCTCGATCGGCCCGTACGGCGCCTTCCTCGCCGACGGATCCGAGTACCGCGGCCGGTACGGGCGGTCGGTCGGGGAGCTTGCGGACTTCCACCGCGAGCGGATGGCGACGCTCGCCTCCACCGAGGCGGACCTGCTGGCCTGCGAGACGATCCCCGAGCTGGCCGAGGGCGAGGCGCTGGTCCGCCTGCTCGACGAGATTCCCGGCGCGGCCGCCTGGCTCAGCTTCACCTGCGCCGACGGCGGTCACCTCCGCGGTGGGGCAGCGATCGAGGATGCCGTCGCGCTGGCGAACGGCTCGCCTGCGGTCGTCGCGGTCGGGGTGAACTGCACGGCGCCGGAGCATATCGATGAGCTGATCGCTCGCGCCCGGACGGTCACGGCCAAGCCGATCGTGGTCTACCCGAACTCGGGTGAGGCGTGGGACGCCCGCCTGCGCCGCTGGTCCGGCGCGGCCCCGAGGGCTGCCCATGCCGCCGCCCGGGACGATGCCGGAGCCGCGGCCCCCGGCGCGGACGGGGAAGCCGCCGCCCGCTGGGTCGCGGCCGGGGCGTGCCTTGTCGGCGGGTGCTGCCGGGTGAGCCCCGCGGCGATCGCCGAGATGGCGGCCGCGGTCGGCTGACGCCGTCCCGCAGCGCCCCTGATCTCCGTCGCTCGGCGCCCGCCGGATCGCCGGTGCGATCGGGCTCCGGCCCAGCCCGGGCGCGCCGCCCGGCGCGCAGCCGTCAGGGCAGCAGTGGCCAGCGAAGGGACGTGGGCGCCTCGCTGGGCGACGGGCTCGGCGGCTCGGGCGACGGGTACGGAAGATCGGGCGTCGGCGCCGGGCTGCCGGGTGCCTGGCCTGGCGTCCCGCTCGGGCTCTCGAGGGCGGGTGACGCACCCGGGCCGGCCGGGACGGGCGTCGGAGATGCCCCGACCGGAGTCCCGGGGGCCGGCACGAGCGCCCCGCCAGTCGGCAGCACCGGCTCGTTGTGGCAGCGCGCGCAGTAGACGGGCTGGTGGCAGTACGCGCATGCCGTGGTCCCGTCGTCGCGGGCGACCTTGGCGTGGTTCAGGAGCATGTCGTCGTGCTTGACGTTGATCGCGCCCGTGTCGTGGCAGTTGGCGCAGTAGTCCCGGGCATGGCACTCGCCGCATGACTGGGTGCCGGGGTCGATGCCCTTCGCGACCTTGCTGTGGTTGAAGACGTAGAGCGAGTCGGCGTGGGTCGCCGGCGGAGCGCCGTAGGGCAGGCTGGCCGTCGCCTTGCCGATCTGGGGGAACGTGTGGCACGTGTCGCAGGTGGACGGGATCGCCTTCCTGGTGACGGCGTTGTTGACGATCTGGAAGTGGCCGCCGTCGTGGCAGCGGAAGCAGCCCACGAAGTCCATGTGCCCGAGATTGTCCGGGTACGTCTTGGCGCTGACCTTCATCTCGGGGGTGGCGGTCAGCCGGTACAGGTGCTGGAGCTCGGTCACCGCGGTGTCGATCTGGGCGGACTTCGCCTGCGCGACCGCAGGGTAGTTGAGCTTGTAGAAGTCGCGCAGCGAGGCGATCGCGCTGTCGGCGGCCGCCTGGGTCGGGTAGTCGCCCTTCAGGAGGTACATCGCCTGGCGCTTGAGGTACGGGAGCGTCGGATCGAGCGTGCCCGCCGCCATCTCGTTGTCGACGCCGACCCGCGGGTTGGGGATCGGGTGGCCGACCCGGTTGTGGCAGTCCAGGCAGTCCATCGTGCGGAGCGGGCCCTCCTGGCTGATCCGCTTGAGGTCCGGCGCCACGTTGTCGACCATGTGGACCTGGTCCTGGGCGATGAACTCGTCGGTCGTGCCGTCGGCGCGGTCGACCTGCACGTAGTCGATCTTCTGGGCCGTCGGGGTCGCGGCGATGTAGTGGACCTTCTGGAGGACGTGCCAGTGCACGCTGCGGTCGACGTTGCCGACGTCGCCGCCGCCGGGGCGGATGAGGAGGCCGACGAACTGCCGCGTGTTGGCCTCGTCCTCGGAGAACTGGACCTTGGTCTTCACGCCCGACGTGGCGAGGCGGTCGATCGAGTGGCAGCGCAGGCACGTGTCGGCGTACCCGGGCAGCATGGCGTGGTCGGGCGGCGGGACGGGCGTCGGGAAGGTCCCGGTGATGACCTCGATCAGCTGCCGGGTGCCGTTGATCTTGGCCTTGATGAATCCGCCGACGCCGGGCTCGACATGGCACTCGGCGCAGGCGACCTCGCGATGGGCTCCGGCGTTGTAACCGGCGAGCTCCGGGCCCATCTGGTGGCAGCGGCCGCAGAAGTCTGCCGTCTCCGTCCAGCCGATCACGCTGGCGGCACCGAAGACGCTCGCCGCTCCGAGGCCGCCGAAGATGAGGAGCATCGCGGCCAGGCCGCGGCGCGTGCGCGGCAGGTGGATCAAGCCGGTGACCAGCGTGAGCCGGCGCCCGGCGCCCGCGAACCGCCTCGGCTTCGTGGGGGCGGCGGCCGCTCCCGCGGCGCCGGCCGCAGAACCGGCAGTGCCGGCAGTGCCGGCTGCCTCGGCCGCGGACCCGCCCGCTCCCGCGGCGCCGGCCGCGGAACCGCCAGTGCCGGCTGCCTCGGCCGCGGACCCGCCGGCTTCGGCGGGCAGGGTCGGCTCGGCGGCCGCGGTCTGCTCGGACGCGGGTACCGCGACCTCGGCCGCGGGCGCGACCGGGTCGTCGCCGGAGCCCGCCGCGACCGCGGGATCGGGATCGGGCGACGGCGGCGGCGTGACGAGCGGCCGCTCGGTCACGGGATCACTCGACGACCTGCTGGGCGAGCTGATCCATCTCTGCCGTGGTGAGGCGACCGAACCGCTCGCTGACGATCTTCCCGTCGCGCCCGACGAAGAAGTGGGTGGGATAGCCGATGACGCCGTACGCAGCGGCCAGGTCCTCGGCCGGATCGAGGCCGAGCGGGAACGTGAACCCGTATGACTTGGCGAACGCCGCGACGTCGGCCGCCTTGTCGCGCACGAAGACCTGGAGCACGACGAGGCCCTTGGGATGCCACCGCCCGTAGGCGTCGCGGACGTCGGCGGCCTCGGACCGGCAGTCCGGGCACCACGTCCCGCCGAACGAGAGCCAGAGCGGCTGCCCGGCGAACGAGCTCAGCTGCACCTGGCTGCCATCGGGGGCGAGGACGGTGAAGTCGCGCAGCGCCGTCCCGACCTTCGGCACGCCGCCGTCGGCGACCGTCGCCTTGCCGTCGCCGCCCTTGTCGATGAAGAGGGCGACGCCGACGATCGCAATCACGGCGACCCCGACGATCAGCGCGGTCGACAGCCGGCCACCGAGGCGCAGGGGTCCCCCGGTGGCCGGCGTGGCGGTCATCTGCAGTCTCCCGTGTGTGTGCGGACGGCCTAGTTGCCCAGGCCGGAGTAGCTGTGCAGCGAGCCCTTCCCGAAGCCCATCACGTTGATCCCGAAGAACGTGAACAGCGTGGCGGCGAAGCCGACGAGCAGCAGGAAGGCGGCCTTCTTGCCGCGCCACCCGCGCACCACGCGGGCGTGCAGGTAGGCGCCGTAGATGAGCCACGTGACGAGCGACGCGGTCTCCTTCGGATCCCAGTTCCAGTAGGTCCCCCAGGCGACGTGTGCCCACACCGCGCCGAGGACGACCGTGAGGGTCAGGAACGGGAAGCCGACGACCACGGCCCGGTAGCTGATCTCGTCGAGGAGCTCGGGCTTGGGCAGGCCCCAGCGGCCTCCCTCGGGCTGGATCAGGTAGAGGACCGCCGCGCCGAACGCAACCGAGAACGCGCCGTAGGCGATGATCGCGACCGCGACGTGCACGGTGAGGAGGAGGTTGTTCTGGAGCGCGGGCATCAGCGGGTCCGCGTTCGTCGAGATCATCCGGGCGTAGAGCATGATCAGGAACGCGACCGGCAGGGCGATGATGCCCATCATCCGCTGCTGGTAGCGGCGCTCGAACCAGTAGTACGTCACGAGGATGCCCCAGGCGAACGCCATCGAGAACTCGTACTGGTTCGCGAACGGGCCGTGGCCGGTGTGGATGGTGCGGAAGACGAGCGATGCCGTCAGTGCCAGCATCGACAGCCAGCCGAAGATCGTCGCGTACTTGCCGAGCGACTGGACCCGCGGCGCCGAGACGAACCCGACGCTGCCGGCGTAGGGCGCGCCCGCCGCCTGCAGCCGCGCGGCCCGGAAGCCCGAGACTGCGTAGATCCAGTAGGTGACCGACGCGAGTCCGGCGCTGAGCAGCGCCGCGACGGCGGCGTACTCCGACAGCTTGAACACCTGGTGACTCCCTTCCTCAGCCCTTGACCGGCGCGTGGAACGCCGCGCGGATGTCGTTGACGAGGTGCGTGAACTCCAACCCGACCTGGGACTCCTTCCGTCCGATGGAGGCCAGCTCGATCTGCGCGCCGCCCGGGCGGGCCACGATCCGGCCCCAGACGCGGCGGTGCGGGAACATGAACACGGCCGCGAAGCCCACGACCAGGAGCGACGCGCCCAGCCAGACGACCGGAGCACCCGGATCGTCGGAGACGCTGAAGCTCGAGAACTTGGTCTCGCGCTCGAATGTGAACGTGTAGCCCTCGACGGCGGTCGGCGTGTTCGGGTCGATGACCTGCTGGGCCACCTGCTTGCCGGAGGCCGCCCCGTAGACCTGGATCAGGACCTGGTCGGGCTTGACGAGGGGATCGCTCCCGCCGAGCGAGGTCTCCACGTACGCGATGTAGTCGCCGCCTGCGCCCAGGGCGATGAGGCCCGCGCTGCGCCCGGCGTCGTCGGTGTACTCGAGCGGGGACCCGCCCTTGAACGCGACCGAGCCGTCCGGCGCCTTCACCGTCAGCACGGCCGCGTTGCCCCGGCCGGCCTGGAAGAACGAGACGCCGTCGAATCGAAGAAAACTTTGAGGTTGCTGACCGTGATGCAGCTTGGACTGAAATGACGAAGGTCTGTGGCGATCTGGTCGGCGGCATCGCGCGCCATTTAGCCCAGGGATCGGAATGGCAAATGGAGCTTTTGGACGAGACCAAGAAGCCCGTTTTTAAAATCTGCCTCAGGGCCGAGACGCTAGACCAGCCGCTGCGATCCTGGCTTTGGCTGGGAGAATGATGGTCGCGGACGCCCGGGAATGCGAGCGCGAGACACGCTCAACTACTTATTCAGATTGTCCCGCTACATTATTACGCTGGTTGCGTATCATGCCCAGGGTAAGAGGCCGTCGCCGACCCCAACCTCGGCGGCGGCTTTTGCCAGAGGAACGTTTGGTGGAGAAACGCGCTTCCATTCGCCATAGGGTTTTGAAAGCCGGAACTATTGAGTTCGACGGCGGTGCCGTTAACTGCATGGTCCGCAATATGACTGACCTCGGGGCAATGCTTGACGTAGCGAGCCCCATTGGCATCCCGGACCGCTTCACGCTTGCACTGCAAACCGACCGATTGCGCAAGTACTGTAAGCGTCGTACTCAGGCCACGGCTTTGAGGTCTTGCTTTCGGTAAGCCCACGGCAGCAGCCGATCAATTTCGCTGTTTGGATGACCGTTGACGATCCTGGTGAGGACGTCGGCCCATACGCGAGCGGGTCGACGTCATTGAGCTTACAGGTCTCAATCAGTGAGGCGATGGTGGCCCAGTGCTCGGCACCGCCATCGGAACCGGCGAACAGAGCATTTTTCCGGTTGAGCGCGATGGGGCGGATGGAACGTTCGACGGTGTTGTTATCGAGCTCGATGACTATCGTCCATGAATTTCGCGTCAGACCTTGCCAGCGCGACAGGGCATAGCGGATAGCTTCGGCGAGTTTGCTCTTCTGACTGATCAGAGCAAGTTTTGCTCGCAGCCACGGTTCAAGTGCGTCGAGAAGGGGTCGGCTTTTTTGCTGCCGGACGGC